>CAWBSI010000020.1:0-472971 GCA_963791375.1 uncultured Alphaproteobacteria bacterium | reverse complement strand
GAGCGGTCGATATCTATGCACAGAATCGTGGATAGGCCCTCACCCCGACCCTCTCCCCGCAACGGGGCGAGAAGCAGAGCGCCGTGCCATAATGCAGAGTGCCGACCGAGACGTGTCCATGCCGCAGGGGTCGGGGAGGGGGCTCTTCGACCTCGGAGTCTTGACTTTGCGCATGATCCTGTCCGAAAAGTCTGCAAACTCTTCACGGTCATGCCCGGTCAGACGGTCGATTCGGGCGCCCGTGTTCCTTGCACCCCGTTCCGAGGCTCGAGATGAGGGCGCAGGGATGAGCTCGCAAAAAATGCAGAAGCCCATGATGAGGTGGCGCCACCGCGCCTATGAGATCCTGGAGCAAGGTCCGGTGGGCGACCGTTCCATGCGGATCACGAGCGGCTGCTGATCCTGCTGGTCCTCGTCAATGTGGCCGCGGTGGTGCTCGATACCGTCCCGCGCTACGAGGCCGCCTATGAGGGCGTCTTCACGTGCATCGAGATCGTTTCGATCATCGTCTTCACGCTGGAGTATGGGCTGCGCATCTGGGCCGCTGCGGAGCATGCGCCCTACCTCCAGATTACGGCGACGCAGGCGCGGTTGCGCTACATGCTCTCCACCGACGGGCTGATCGATCTCTTCGGTCCTGCCGTTCTGGCTCGCCTTCGTGGTGCCTTTCGAGTTCCGCGTCATCCTGCTGCTGCGCGTCGTGCGCTTCCTCAAGCTCGCCCGCTATTCGCCGGCCATGCGCTCGCTGCTCGAAGCGCTCTATGCCGAACGCCGCGCCCTGTTCGGGTGTGTCGTCATCCTGTTCGGGGCGACGCTGATCACGGCGTCGTTCCGGCATCCATCTCGCCGAGCGCGAGGCGCAGCCCGACAAGTTCGGCACCATTCCCGACGCCATGTGGTGGGCGATCGTCACGCTCGGCACCATCGGGTTGGCGACGCCGTGCCGGTCACGCCGCTCGGCAAGGCCGTGGCCGCGGTGACCATCCTGTGCGGTCTCGTCATGCGCGTTGCCGGTCGGCATCATCGCCAACGCCTTCTCGAACCAGATCGACCGCCGGGATTTCGTGGTGACCTGGGGCATGGTGGCGCGGGTCCCGCTGTTCAACGGGCTCGACGCCTCCGCGATCGCCCAGATCATGCGCCTGGTGCGGGCGCAGCGGCGAATGCCCGGGACGTCATCGTGCGCCGCGGCGACGCCGCCCATTCCATGTATTCATCGCCAATGGCGAAGTCGGCGTCGAACTCGACGGCAAACGCGTCGCGCTCGGCGTCGGCCATTTCTTCGGCGAGATCGCGGTGCTCGCGCCGGGCGCGCCGCTCGGCCACCGTGCGGGCGACGACGCGGACCAACCTGCTGGTGCTCGACGCCTCGGATTTCCACGCCCTGATGGAGGAGGAGCCGCGGATCGCCGAGCGCGTCCATATCGTCGTGCGTATCGCATCGGCCGCGAGATCGTCACGCCGCGGGGCGACATGGTGACCGAGGAGATCAGCACGCCCGATGAATGAGCGCATGCGGGTGCGAGCAACTTGGTGTCGGCGGCGCCGCCGGCTGCAGCTATGGATTACAGGTCTTTAGCGTGATGTAGACCACGAACTCGGTGCCGCGGGCCTGCACCGGGGCCGCCTGCCGGTACAGCCGGCCGGCGACAGCGCCGCGCCAGCTCATGACGCGCAACGCGCCATGCTTTTCGTTCTGCGCCCGCACCTGGATGCGCGGCACCGGGACGAGCCGTCTCGCCCCAGGTCAGCGCCGCGACCGAGAGCGAGGGCCGAAACTGCGTAGATCGGCAGCGTGACATCGAAGGGCATGGGCTACTCCGCACACGATCGGGTGACTCGGAACCAAGAACCTGGAGGCGGTCGATCGGACCGGCCATCGGGGCGGAGCTTCAAAGCGATGCGATCCGGGTCGGGCTGGAAACAGGCGGCCTCACCATGGCCGCCTGTTCGCCGCCGCACCCCGCATCCCCTCCCGCAGTCCCCTTGTAATCAATAATTACATATCGGGATAATGCTGTCAAACATTGTATCGCAATATTAACCATGTTTACGACGCTAACTGCGATTCGCGAAAAGCAGCCGAACTCTTGCGCGGGATGTAACTTTAGATATCATGCCCTACGGGCGTGATCGAACGGCTTTCTCGCTCCCTCTCCCGCTCGCGGGGGAGGGTTGGGGGAGGGGGCCCTTGCAGCGAGCCTGTGCCGTAGAAATTGCCCCCTCCCGAACTCCCCCGCAGGTGGGGGAGGGGACGAAAACTGAATCGATTTTTGGCGGACGAGTCCTAACCCTGAGCGGCGAACCGTGGCGTAATCCGCGGAGAGCGTGAAATGACGATGTTGCCGGACGCGGTCCGGGCCTATCGAGCAGGAGCTGTTGCAGAAGGCCGATATGCTCGCCATGGGCCTCAAGGGTCTCGCATCGGCGTTGCCCGAGCGCGCGGCGGAGGTCCTCGCCGAAATCTCCTCGCGGCTCGGACGCGCGGTGGCGGGCGAGCCCGCCGCCGCGATGGAAGAGCGCGCGCGCGTCCGCGCCGCGTCGCCGGTCGTCATTGCCGCGCGGGGCGGCGGCGCCGACGACATCGAAGACTTCATCCTCGATGTGCTCGCCGAGAATTCCCTGGGCCTGTCGGTCCAGGACATCGTCGACAATCTCGACGAGGCCCAGCTCGAGATCAAGCGCAAGACGCTGGTGGTGCGCCTGCACCGCATGGTGCATGCCGGCCGGCTGTCGTCCCAGGCCCATGGCCACTACACCCTGAGCGAAGCCGAACGCAGCCGCCGCCGGGCGTGAGATGACGGGCCCCATGCGCCGTGTCAGCGCGGCAGGATCGGAACCGGCACCGCGACAGGCGGGCTGGTCAGCGTGTTGAGAAAGGCGATGAGGCTCGCCTTTTCGTCCTTGCTGAGATCGAGCGGGGCAATCAACGGCGACCGGCTGGGGCGGTCTATGCCGCCGCGATCGTACAGGTCTATCACCGCTTCCAATGTCGCGACCGAGCCGTCGTGCATATAGGGTGCACGGCGCGTCACGTTCCGCAGCGTCGGAGTCTTGAATGCGTATTGCAACTTCACCGAATTCGGAAAAAGCCTGCCGCGTCCCACATCACCATTGCGGGCCGTCCCGATGTCGTGAAAGGAGCCGTCGGTGAATGAAAATTTGCTGTGGCACTCCGCACCATGCCCCTTCGCCGTTGAAGATGTCGAAACCCCGCTTCTCGGCCGCGGTGTCGATCGCCGCCTCGTCGCCGCCGATCCAGCGGTCGAACGGCGTTGCTTCGGAAACGATCGAACGCTCGAATGTCGCCAGGGCAAGCTCGATATTGTCCCGCGTGATCGGACCCTCGCCAAATGCGGCCGTGAAGCCGTCGACATCACCCCGATATGGAGCTCAGTCGCGCAATCAGGGCGAATTTCCGGCAAGTTCATGTTGGCCGGCGACGTGATAGGCCCGAACGCGACCGATTTCAGGTCGGCGAAATTTGCCGTCCCAGCCGAGACGGGGGATCGAGGCGATGTCGATCAGCGTCGGCGCGCGCAACGCCAGGACCGCTTGGCCTTCTCCGAGCGCTCGCGGCAGTCCGTCTCCCCACGAGAGGCCGGGGTTATGGCAAGTCGCGCAAGAACGTCCGCGCGAACCGGAGAGGATGGGATCGAAAAACAGCTTGCGGCCGAGCTCGGCCTTCGCTTCGGAGTATGGATTCTCCTCGGGGAAGGGAATTTCGGCAGGGCGACGATAGTCCTCGCGGGATACGGCACGCTCCGGCGCCACCTCGCCGGCGACCGCAGGCGCAGCCCCCAGCAGCAACAGCGTCGCGCCGAGGAAGCTGCAAGTTCTCCAATTCATTTCCACCTCCTTGCAGCGCCCCTGCGCATGGGCACGCGTGGGCAGCGAACATCCTCGCGGATGGCTCAGGAAACGACGGGCAGAGCCGAGCCCCAGGAGTGCAAGTCCGCCGACCAGCAGGGCCCCGCTGATGGTTTCCAGCACTTCGACATGAGCGGGGACGCGGCTGGCGGTGTAAGCAAGCGCTGCACCAAGCAGAAGACTTGTCAGGCTGACGGCACTCACCATCGATCTCTCCCGCGCAACAGCGATATGCCGCGGATATACATCAAAACAGTATCAAGTGAGCTTTCCTGCTTCTTCGAAATCAAACGGTTTTGGTCGCAATTCGTGCACCATTCCGGCCACCCCGGCTGCGCCGGGGCGGCCGCAGATGCGGCGATCGTTCGTCGATGAAACTCGTGAGGGCGAGCGTGCGGGGGCGCGGCGCGATCCGTGCCTTGAAACAGGGGCAAGCCTGCCGGAACGACGTCGTTTGGCCATCACGCATCATCCCACCGACTTTGTCCAGGTTTCATGCGTGGCGATTAACCAAGTTTTAACTTCGCTGAAACGTCAAGTTTTATAAAACTTAGTAAAAGATTAAACATATTTGGCGCGGCATGCGGCGGCGTGACTGGTTTGTCGGTAAAATAGTACGGCGTGAGGGGGCAAATCGTGGCGCAGGGGCTTAAGCGGCTCCCGCTTTCGGCGGGGTGTGCGCTATTCGCATTTTCGAACATATTATGTTCAGGAGCGGCAAACGCACACGTCAAGTGGTTCTGCGGCTATGATGTGGCCGCGCAACCCAGGGGCCTGGATGAAGTGCTGATCACGATTCCTGGCTTCTGACCGCCTTCGCGATCATCGCCTTTTTCACCGGCTTCGTCATCGAGGGAACGCCTTTGGGCGCGGCTGTCCTGCGCGCCATCAATCGGGTGACGAGCGGGCTGCGCAACAGTACCGAGCTGCTGTTCCGCGTGTTCGGCGGGTTTTTCTTCGTCGCTTTGTGGACCGTCGGCGACTTCATCCTCACTCCCGAACTGAAGACGAGTTCCCCTGCGATCGCGTGGTTGCAACTCGCCATTGCCGCCGGCCTCGTCTCGCGCCGGACCATGCCCTTGTCGGCGCTCGGCATCGTCGCGCTGTTCGCGGTTGCGGTAGCTCAGTACGGCGCGTTCCACCTCGCGGACTACCCCATCTTCCTCGGTTTTGCTGCCTATTTGGCACTGCGGGGACTGCAACTCGACCTGTTCGGCATACGGCCCATCGATGTCGTGCGCTGGTGTGCGGCGATCACGTTGATGTGGGCATCGGTCGAGAAGTGGGCCTATCCGCAGTGGTCGTTTCCCCTGTTGATCGAGCATCCCACCCTGAGCTTCGGCTACGACCCGGAATACTACATGCGCGCAGCGGGTGTGGTCGAGTTCACATTGGCCCTTGCGCTGACTTGGACGCCTTTGGTCCGGCGCTGTGCTGCGATCATCTTGATCGCGATGTTCACGAGTGCGGCGCTCCAATTCGGCAAACTCGACGTGGTCGGCCATGCGCTCATCGTGGTGGTCCTGCTCGGCGTCGTCGGGGACGATGCCGAGCAGGACCACGCCACGAAGTTGCAACACTACCTGCTGGTACCGATCACCTATGGTGTGGCGCTGACGCTTTTCCTGGGAATTTATTACGGTGTGCACGCCGCGCTGTTCGGGACCAGGATTCTCTAATTGCCGGCGCATGCGTGGATCGGTTCGGTATTCGGTAGCGAGGCTTCGACGACCGCGCAATGGTTGCGTGCAGGCACCCACGCCCATGAATCGAAACCAAGCGGAATCATTCGCAAATAGTTTTTCGGCACAAACCGGAAGCGGCAGTTTAAAGTATATCTGGTAAACTGAGGGAGGTTATTTCACACGAACCAGAAGTTTCATTTTAGGGTGAATACCGCAAAGGATGGTGAATGTGCCGGAAACCGGAAAAACGACGTCGGTCTTGCTGCCCGGTTCCTGGTCGCCGAAGTCGAAGCTGAACCGGTTCGATTCCGAGATAGGCATGGTGCAGCAGGTCGCCATCGTCATTGACGATCTCGACGGTCTCGCCGCGCAGGATGGACAATTCGCCCGGCTGGAAAGCCCGTCCCTTTTGCGACACATGGTAAGGGCTCGAGACCGCCCATGCGGCGCCGACCAACAGCCCCAACATTCCTGCCGCCGCACAGGCGCCGAGTTCGGCTTGCCGCATCGAAATCTGCATCACATCGCTCGCGTTTGCTGTCCGGGGAACGCGCGCCGGGCGCGCGAAACGTATGACGCGTTTGGCTGCGCCCGTGCCGACGAAGCATCGCGAGGACGGATTAACGGGGCGTTAAGCGAGCTTTGCGGCATAGGCGGAGGGATAACGCTGCGTAAACCGACGACTCCTATTCAGAGGGCTTGCAGTGCGAACAACTTGCAGTGCGAACGAGGAGCTTTGATGCCCCATGTCGAACCTCCGTCAGGCGTGACCGCCGCGGTCGGTAGATGCTGGCGCGCGGTTGCACGGGCAACCTCGTGGTTCAGGACGATTTGCGGTCGCATTCTCATTGCTTTTCTGATCATGAGCGTGATCACCGGCATACTGGGCGGGTACGCGACGATGGGGATCCGGCGCGCCGGCGTCCTGGTCGACAAGACTTTCGACGAATCCCTGATGTCGATCAACTACGCTCGGGCGGCTGCCGCCGATTTCGCCGCCATGCAGGCGGCGTTCGCGCGCCGCATGACGGCCTCCCGTGCCGATGCGCGCGAAGCCGACCAGAACATAGAAACCCTCGAACAATCTCTGGCCGACGACCTGGAGATCGCGGGAGCGCGTTCGCAGTCGAGCCGCGCCGCGAATGCGGCGGCGAAGGTGCAGAAGGCGGCCCAAGCGTGGACGGATTTGTATCGTCGCATGCTCCAGGGCGCCGCGAACGACGTCGAATGGGACGAGCTCGATCGCTATGCGGCGATCGTCGATCAGCAGATCGATTTGCTGGTCAATTATACCGCTGGGGATGCCTTCCTGTACCGCCAGCGGGCGCGCGCGGCGGTCGCGGCGGACACCCGACTCAATATCGCCGGCACGGCGCTTGCCGTGCTCCTCTCGGGCCTCGTGGCCTGGTTGCTTGCCCACCGCATCATCGGCGCGGTGGCGGCCGCATCGGCGGTGGCCGGCCGAATTGCCGATGGTCAGTTGGACGGCGAGATTCCGCAGGGAAGCGCGGATGAATTGGGTGCCTTGCTCGCAGCCATGCGGGTCATGCGTGAAAACATCAAGACCATGATGCAGAACGAGGTCGCGCAGCGCCGTTCGGCACAGGCCCGGCTTGCCGATGCGCTCGAAAGCTCGAGCGAGGGCATCGTGGTCGTGGACAATCAGGGGCATGTCGCGCTGGCCAATCGGCAGGCGATGGATTTTCTCGGCCGCTCGCCCGATCAGCCCGGGGTGAGCGGGTTCGCCCCGGCCCTCGCGGAACCGGTGGACCCCGGGACGGCGCGCTCGCTCCTCGGCGACGACCTGCTCGCGACCGGCGAGGTCCGTCTTCCGGACGGTCGTTGGCTGCGGGTCAGCCGGAACACGACGCAAGAGGGCGGATTTATCGTCGTATGCAGCGACATCAGCGTGATGAAGGAGCAAGAGGCGACACTCAAGGGAACCAACCTGCGCCTCGATGCAGCGCTCGACAACATGTTGCAGGGACTTTGTCTCTACGATTCCGACGACAGGCTGCAGGTCGTAAACGATCGGTTTTGCGAGATATTCGGGCTGCCGCCGGAGCGGGTGCAGCCGGGGATCACATTCCGCGAGATACTCGAATTGAGCGTGGCCGCCGGAAATCACCCCGGCAGGACCGCGTCCGATTTGCTGTTGGAACACACGGATTTCGTCGCCCGCCATGCGACCGGCACGAGATTCCAGGAATTGCATGGCGAGCGCGTCGTCGCGAGCACCCACCGGCCCACGTCCGACGGCGGCTGGGTGGCGACCCACGAGGATGTCACCGATCGCCGCCGCGCCGAGGCGAAGATCATACACATGGCCGGGCATGACGCGCTCACCAACCTGCCCAACCGGATCCTGTTCCGCGAGCAGATGGAGCAGGCGCTGACCCGGGTCGACCGCGGCGAAGGCGTGGCCGTCTTGTACCTGGACCTGGACCGCTTCAAGGGTGTCAACGACACGCTGGGTCACCCGATCGGGGACGTCTTGCTCCGCAAGGTCACCGAGCGCCTCCGGGCGGTCGTGCGCGGGACCGATACGGTCGCCCGCCTCGGAGGGGACGAGTTCGCCATCCTTCAAATCGGCGCGCCTCAGCCGACCGGCGCGACGATCCTCGCGACACGCGTGATCGAGGCGATCGAAGAGCTCTTCGATGTCGAGGGACATCAGGTCGTGATCGGAGCCAGCATCGGGATCGCGGTCGCGCCGAACGACGGCACCGAGCCGGACCAACTCTTGAAGAATGCCGACATGGCGCTTTACCGCGCCAAATCCACCGGGCGAGGGACGTATCATTTCTTCCAGCCCGAAATGGACGCGCAAATGCAGGCGCGGCGCATTCTCGAGCTCGACCTTCGCAAGGCCTTCGTGGCCGGCCAATTCGAGCTTTATTATCAGCCTTTCGTCGATCTGGTGACGAACAAGGTCAGCGGCTTCGAGGCTCTCGTGCGTTGGAACCATCCCGAGCGGGGGCTGGTTCCTCCCGATGAATTCATCCCCCTCGCGGAGGAGATCGGCCTGATCGCCCCACTCGGCGAATGGGTGCTCAAAAATGCATGTCTGGAAGCGGCGACCTGGCCCGACAACCTCAGCGTCGCAGTCAACCTCTCGCCGGCTCAGTTGCGAAGCCGCACGTTCGTTTTTTCCGTGGTCGCCGCATTGAAGGAATCGCACCTGGCGGCAACCCGGCTGGAATTGGAGATCACCGAAACCGTGCTGCTGCAAAATACCGAGGCGGTCCTGCAGGCGCTTCATCAGATTCGTCAGCTCGGCGTCCGCATCGCCATGGATGATTTTGGCACCGGCTATTCGTCTCTCAGCTACTTGCGCAGCTTTCCCTTCGATAAAATCAAGATAGATCGCTCGTTCGTCGGAGGGCTCGATGCGGTGGGCGACAGCGTCGCGATCATTCGCGCCGTCACCGGCCTGGCCGGCAGCCTCGGCATGACGACGACCGCCGAAGGCGTCGAGACCGAGGAGCAGCTCGACATACTGCGGACGGAGGGATGCACACACGTTCAGGGCTATCTATTCAGTTGGCCCCGGCCTACCAAGGACATCCCGACGTTGCTTCGCGCACTCGAAGGGCGCGAGGCGGGAGCGACCGGAATGGAGGGTCTCGACCTTCGTACCGGCGCGGCAAGGATCGAAGCAAAAGCGGCCGCCCTCTGATCTGGCGGCGCCGGATCATATCGCTCCACGACCTCACTCCGGGGCGTGCTGTCGCGCGACCGTGTCGGAAGTGATCTTGCGCACTGAAACCTCCCCTTGGAAAGGGGAGGGAATGCGGGCTGCCCGCTCGTCGAAGAAGCGCTACATCGCCATGGTCGTGCGCAGGTTCTCCGACACCTTGTCGAGGAAAGCGGTGGTGGAGAGCCACTTCTGGTCCGCGCCGATCAGCAGGGCGAGATCCTTGGTCATGTAGCCGGCCTCGACGGTGTCGACGCAGACCTTCTCCAGGGTCTGGGCGAACGTGGCGAGCGCGGGATTGTTGTCGAGCTTGGCGCGGTGGGCGAGGCCGCGGGTCCAGGCGAAGATCGACGCGATCGAATTGGTCGAGGTCTCGCGGCCCTTCTGGTGCTCGCGATAGTGGCGCGTCACCGTGCCGTGGGCGGCTTCGGCCTCGACCACCTTGCCGTCCGGCGTCATCAGCACCGAGGTCATCAGGCCGAGCGAGCCGTAGCCCTGCGCGACGGTGTCGGACTGCACGTCGCCGTCGTAGTTCTTGCACGCCCACACATAGCCGCCGGACCATTTGAGCGCTGCGGCCACCATGTCGTCGATCAGGCGATGCTCGTAGGTGATCTTGTGCTTTTCGAACTCGGCCTTGAACTCGGTGTCGAACACCTCCTGGAAGATGTCCTTGAAGCGTCCGTCATAGACCTTGAGGATGGTGTTCTTGGTAGAGAGATAGACGGGATAGTTCCGCGCCAGCCCGAAGTTCAGCGACGCGCGGGCGAAATCGCGGATGGAATCGTCGAGATTGTACATCGCCAGCGCGACGCCCGAGCTCGGAGCGTCGAACACCTCGCGCTCGATCACCTTGCCGTCCTCGCCGGTGAATTTCATCGTCAGCTTGCCGCGGCCGGGGAAACGGAAATCGGTGGCACGGTACTGGTCGGCATAGGCGTGGCGGCCGATGATGATCGGCTTGGTCCAGCCCGGCACCAGGCGCGGCACGTTCCGGCAGATGATCGGCTCGCGGAAGATCACGCCGCCGAGGATGTTGCGGATGGTGCCGTTGGGCGAACGGTACATCGCCTTGAGGTTGAATTCCTTCACCCGCGCTTCGTCGGGCGTGATGGTCGCGCATTTCACGCCGACGCCGACCTTCTTGATCATTTCCGCCGCGTCGACGGTGACCTGGTCGTTGGTCTTGTCGCGGTATTCGACGCCGAGATCGTAATAGAGCAGCTCGATGTCGAGATAGGGATGGATCAGCTTGTCCTTGATGTACTTCCAGATGATCCGGGTCATCTCGTCGCCGTCGAGTTCGACGACCGGGTTTGCAACCTTGATCTTCGCCATTGATTCCGCGACCTTTTCGAGCGTTCGAGAATTATCCCAGGGACCACCGGCCGGCGCGCGCTCGCGACAGGCGCCGTGCCCCTGACCCGGGGGCGTCGCTATAGCATCGCCGTCGCACCGGCGAAAGCGCATGGACGCTGACACGCGAATGCCGGCAGCAAGCACGTTTCATGCCGCGGCGCTCACGTCGCATACCGCGCCTCGACGGCGGCGCGGATGTCGGCAAAGCGGTCATACTGGTGGCAGATCGGAAACAGGCGGCCGTCGGGCCCGCTGATGCGCGCGGCTTCGTCGAGCCGATAGAATTCGCGCGGCTCCAGCGCCATGGTGGCGATGTGGCCGTTGTTCTCCTCCACGATGCCGTCGATGCCGGGGTCGAGATAGACGAGATAATTGTGGATCGCCTGGTCGTAGCCGTGGCCGATGGTGCGGTAGATGCGCAGCGGCATGGCGGCGATCTTGGCCACCATGTGCTCGAGATAGACGATGATCTCCGCGGTGCCGCCGATGGTGATGCCGCTGCAGCTGATGCGGTGGTGTGCCAGCGCCTCGGCCTCCGCCGCCGGGAAACAGCCGCGCACCCAGCGCAGATTGGTGGCGTCCTCGCCGATGGTGCGCGGCGCCTCCAGATAGAAATGGCATTTCGGGTCGTCGATGCCGGCGAACGGATTGCCCTGGAACACCACGTCGCGCACGTCCGCCATCATCACCTGGTCGTAGTGCCCGGTCCGCGCGCGCAGATAATCGAGATAGATCGCATAGCGCCTTGCATGCACCGAGCGGCTGAACGAGCGGGTCTGGAACACGCGGATGACGTCGACGCCGCGGCTCTTGAGGTAGCGGCCGACCCGCAGGCCGGGCCAGCGATCAGCATCAGCACGTCGCCGCCATAGCCGCTCCCGCGCAGCGACTTCACGAAGACGCGGACCTGCTCCACGTCGAAGCCGATGGCGGCGCCGAGCACGAGGCGGCGCGCGTCGGCGGATGCCATGGACACGGTGGCTGGCAACGGACCCTCTCGGCTGGCACGGCGGACGATGGGCAATGGGCGACGGGCGGGCGGCGGATGCCGGTCAACTATCCCGCTTGGCGGCGGAATGCAATCTCGGCACCTCTGCTCCCTCGTCCCGCTTGCGGGGACGGCCGCGGGAGGGGGCGTGCCGCTGGCGTGGTGCTATAGCGGGCCCGAATCCGATCGCCGCGTGGGTGAGCGTGAAAACTGCTGTATACAGCGCCGATGCCCGGATCCGGAACCGACCACACCAAGCCATGGAGCGCCCTTGCGGGGCCGATCGTCGTCCTGGTCGAGCCGCAGCTCGGCGAGAACATCGGCACCGCGGCGCGCGCCATGGCGAATTTCGGGCTGACCCGGCTGCGGCTGGTGCGGCCGCGCGACGCCTGGCCCAACATCCATGCCCGCCGCGCCGCGTCGGGCGCCGACGCGGTGCTGGACGGCGCCGAGCTGTTCGACACCCTGGAGGCCGCGATCGCCGATTGCAGCTTCGTGCTGGCGACGACGGCGCGCGCCCATGACCAGGCCAAGCCCGTGATCGGCCCGGCCGAGGCCGCGGCGCGAGATGGCGCCGCGGCTCGCCGGCGGCGAGACCGTGGCGGTGCTGTTCGGCCGCGAGCGCTGGGGGCTCGAGAACGACGAGGTCGGGCTCGCCGACCGCATCGTCACGCTTCCCGGTCAATCCGGCCTTCGCCTCGCTCAACCTCGCCCAGGCGGTGCTGATCGTCGCCTATGAGTGGTTCAAGCGCGCGAGCGACGCGGCGCTGCCGTTCCGGATGCCGCAGCGCTCGCGCGCCGGCCGGCAAGGAGCAGCTGTTCGCCTTCTTCGCCACGCTCGAGCGCGAGCTGGAGAAGGTCGAATTCTTCCGCCCGCCGGAGAAGCGCGACACCATGACCATCAACCTGCGCAACATCTTCACCCGCATGGAGCCGTCGCAGCAGGACATCCAGACCCTGCACGGCGTCGTCATGGCGATCGTCGAAGGCCGCAAGGGCCCGGCCAAGGGCGGCATTCTCGACGGCCGAGGAGGCCGGCCTGCTGCGCGCGCTGCTCGCCGAGCACGGCGGCGGCAGCGTGCCGAACGAGCGCGGCCCGGTGCGCGGCCTGTCGCGGCTGCTGCGCCGCAATCCGACCGACTGCCGAACGGACCTTGTGGGAGGCGCTGACCAGGGACCGCCGCTTTGCCGGCCGCGGCTTCAAGCGCCAGGTGCCGATCGGCCGGCACATCGTCGACATGGTGTCGTTTCCGCTGCGCGCCGTCATCGAGCTGATGCCGGGCGACGAAAGCGCCGAGGCCGCGCAGGCGCGCGCGCAGAGCGGCGCTCATGGCTCGCGGCGCGCGACTATCGCGTGCTGAGCGTGACCGTCGATGCGAGTCGACGCCGATGTCGGCGCGGTGCTCGACGGCCTCGCCGGCGCGCTCGACCTCGGCGCCCCGGTGCCGTGATGCGCATTTCGGGGCGCCGGCGCGTGACGCGCAAAGCGACCGCGGCGCTTTGGACGCCGCGGTCGGGCCGGCATGGCGCCGGCAGGCGCGGGACGACTTGGGGCAAGTCGTGGGGGGCAAGTCCCGCGCGATTCACTCGTCATCAAGGGAGAGCGCTGGCTCCCTCTCCCGCTTGCGGGGGAGGGCTGGGGAGCGGGGCCCTGAGGCCGCTCCACAAGCGCTGCGGCTGTGGCCAGCGATTCCCCCTCCCTGATCCTCCTCGCAAGCGGGAGGGGAGAAGAGCGCGCTCTCCTGCGTGGCGCATTTCGGCACGGCCTGGATTCCGGGTTCGCGCAAGCAGCACGCCCCGGAACGCCTACTCCTCCGCCTCGTCGCCGGGTTCGCTTTCGCCGGCGAGGATCTGCTCGGCGATCAGCCCGGAATTCTGCCGGATCGCGGCTTCGATCTTGGCGGCGATGTCGGGATTGTTGCGCAGGAAGGTCTTGGCGTTCTCGCGGCCCTGGCCGATGCGCTGGCTGTCATAGGAGAACCAGGAGCCCGACTTCTCGACGATGCCGGCCTTGACGCCGAGATCGATGATCTCGCCCATCTTGGAGACGCCTTCGCCGTACATGATGTCGAACTCGACCTGCTTGAACGGCGGCGCCAGCTTGTTCTTCACCACCTTGACGCGGGTCTGGTTGCCGACCACCTCGTCGCGGTCCTTGATGACGCCGATGCGGCGGATGTCGAGGCGCACCGAGGCGTAGAATTTCAGCGCATTGCCGCCGGTCGTGGTCTCCGGGCTGCCATACATCACGCCGATCTTCATGCGGATCTGGTTGATGAAGATGACCATGGTGTTGGAGCGGCTGATCGAGGCCGTGAGCTTGCGCAGCGCCTGGCTCATCAGGCGCGCCTGCATGCCGGGCTGGGCGTCGCCCATCTCGCCTTCGAGCTCGGCGCGCGGCACCAGCGCGGCGACCGAATCGATCACCAGCACCTCGACCGCGCCGGAGCGCACCAGCGTGTCGGCGATCTCCAGCGCCTGCTCGCCGGTGTCGGGCTGGGAGATCAGGAGGTCGTCGATATTGACGCCGAGCTTGCGCGCATAGGTCGGATCGAGCGCGTGCTCGGCATCGACGAAGGCGCAGATGCCGCCGCGCTTCTGGGCCTCGGCGACGCAATGCAGCGCCAGCGTCGTCTTGCCCGAGGATTCCGGCCCGTAGATCTCGACCACCCGGCCGCGCGGCAGGCCGCCGATCCCGAGCGCGATGTCGAGCCCGAGCGAGCCGCTCGAAATGGTCTCGATCTCGACCGGCTTGCCGCCCTTGCCGAGCCGCATGATCGAGCCCTTGCCGAAGGCCCGTTCGATCTGCGACAGCGCGGCATCGAGCGCCTTCGTCTTGTCCACTGCGCCCCCTTCGACCACTCGCAACGTGTTCTGGGCCATGTTCCCCTCCTTATGACCGGGATTCGCCGGACCGGCAAACACGCCCTGCGCGCCGCTCTGCCGGAATGAAGTCCGATGCAATGTACATGCTTTGTTCTAAGTTCGCAATATGTTCTTTTGGCGCCCAGCTTAAAGAAGCGACCTGACTTCGAACCATGCTTAATCATCGGCTGTTGGGCGCCAGATCCTAATTTCATGGGCCTGACTATGGGACAATACTCTGAATTGGTAGAGGATTAAAAGTATTTCTAAAATAAAATCACGTATCACACTTGATTATTATTTCGTGACCTACAGATAAGCTGCGTACCAAGACCACTGAAAATCTTTCATAAAAGGAATTTTCTATGTCCAATTCTCAACAGAGCCCGAACGAAACCCCGAAGACTCCGGCTTCGGCTCCGGCAACTCCCCAACAGCAGACCCAGAAGCCTGCCGATGGCAAGCCGAACGAGCAGCAGAAGTAACTTTCGTTCGCAACCCGCAAATTACGGCCCGGCCAAGTGCCGGGCTTCTTTTTGGCCAACCTCGATTTCGCTTTCGCCAAAGGCAATGGTGGGACGCCCTGTGCGCCGCAGCGATCAGCGCACACCGGCACGCCCGATCACGCACTCAGGTGTAGCGGATCAGCCCCATCAAGACGCCGTGGGCGACATGGCGCGTAATGGTCAGCACGGTCTCACTATAGAAACCGCCAAAGAAAAGGGTGTCGGCGCAATAGGCCAACAGCAGGCCGAACATGAGCCAGAACATCCTCATGCGCACAGGATCGCAGGGATAGCTTGATTTAACTTGAGCCGGCGTCGCTCAACTCGACGCTAATCTGGGAAGAAGACGGTTCAAAATTGGGCGCTTTCACCGGCCGGCAGGCGACCTGCGAGAGGGAAAAATCGGCGCGGGCGGAATGGCCGCGCAGGCCCGTGCCGGTGCCTGGCTGCCGCGGGCAGGCAGCGAATCGTCTCGCGATGCGACAAAATTATGTGCGGCGCACAAATTTTTCTTGACTCTTTCTTAAATCGGTCTGGAAATGCAAAGGCGTGAAGGGAGAGCTTTATGAGCTACCACAAAGTCGCGCCGTCACGATTGCCGACCTTTCTCCTGCCGTGTCCGTTCTGTGGTCACCGCATGGCCGTCACCTCGGTGACGCCCACGATGTTCGCGGCCGAGGTGGCCGTCGAAGGCGAAAATACCGAACTTGAAGACGTCACCCACGGCTGCGTGCAATGCGGCACCACGCTGATCCGCACGATCCTGCCGATGGCCGAGCCGCAAGAGCACCGCGACCTCTGAAAGCGCCCGCCTGCCGCGCCGCATGGCGCAAATTGCGCTGCCGCACGGCCGCGCCGCAAGACCTTTCCCGCCACGTAAATCATCCGATCTGTCGCACAGCCTCACGGCTCGTCGATCAGGCGATCGCGCGTCCCGCATGTTCGCTGCGCTCCTATGCGGGCTACGATGATACCGTCGACGAGGCAAGATTCTACTTTGCATGGGGCCGCAGCCACGCCGCTGGGGCACCCGACGCACCGAGGTCGAGGAAGGCGGCGAGGTGGTCGAGCACGGCGGCGACATCGGCTTCGACGGCGTCCATGCCGACCGCGTGTACGCGATAGTCGCGCGCGGCGAGCCATGCGCGGCGCTCCTCGCGCGCCCTCGCGGCCTCCACGCTCTCCGCGCCGGGCATCAGCTCGATGACGGCGCGGAGCGGGAACGACACGAGATCGACGATGTGCGGTCCGATCGGCACCTGCCGCTTGAAGCCGCGGCCGGCAAAGCGGCGGTCCCGGGTCAGCGCCTCCCACAAGGTCCGCTCGGCGTCGGTGGGATTGCGGCGCAGGAGCCGCGACAGGCCGCGCACCGGGCCGCGCTCGCCGGGCACGATGCCGCCGGCGTGCTCGGCGAGAAGCGCGCGCAGCAGGCCCGCCTGCTCGCCGTCGAGCACGCCGCCCCGGGCGGGGCCCTTGCGGCCTTCAACGAGCGCCATGATGACGCCGTGCAGGGTCTGGACGTCCTGCTGCGAAGGCTCCATGCGCGCGAAGATGTTGCGCAGGTTGATGGTCATGGTGTCGCGCTTTTCCGGCGGGCGGAAGAACTCGACCTTCTCCAGTTCCCGCTCCAGCGTCGCGAAGAAGGCGAACAGCTGCTCCTTGCCGGCCGGCGCCGAGCGCTGCGGCATGCGGAACGGCAAGGCGTCGCCGCCGGCGTGCTTGAACCATTCATAGGCGATGATCAGCACCGCCTGGGCGAGGTTGAGCGAGGCGAAGGCGGGATTGACGGGGAAAGTGACGATGCGGTCGGCGAGCCCGACCTCGTCGTTTTCGAGCCCCCAGCGCTCGCGCCCGAACATCACCGCCACGGTTTCCCGGGAGGCCAGCCGCGGCGCCATCTGCGCGGCCGCCTCGGCCGGGCCGATGACGGGCTTGGCCTGGTCATGGGCGCGCGCCGTCGTCGCCAGCACGAAGCTGCAATCGGCGATGGCGGCTTCGAGGGTGTCGAACAGCTCCGCCCCATCCAGCACCATGTCGGCGCCCGACGCCGCGCGGCGCGCGTGGACGTTGGGCCAGGCGTCGCGGGGCCGGACCAGCCGCAGCCGGGTCAGGCCGAAATTCGCCATGGCGCGGGCCGCGGTGCCGATGTTCTCGCCGAGCTGCGGCTCCACCAGGACGACGATCGGCCCCGCAAGGGCGGTCCATTCCTTGGTATGGTCGGTTCCGGATCCGGGCATCGCGCGCTGTATAGCGCAGTTTTCAGCGCGAGTTACATCGCCAACGCTCAGCACCTCTCGCTGTGCGTGTCCCCTCTCCCGCTTGCGGGGGAGGGTTAGGGAGGGGGCTCTTTCCGAGCTCGCCAGAGCGGACTTTCCCTTGGCGCAGCGCGAGCGGCACGCGCCCCCTCCCCGACCCTCCCCCGCAAGCGGGAGAGGGAGTTGAGCCGCCCGCGATTGCAATCCGGCGCCAAGGGGGATAGTTGAGCCGGAATTCGCCATTTGCCCGCCCGCCGCAGCCACACCAGACCAGGGGGTTCGTTGCCACAGTCCGCCACGTCCGCCGACGCGCGCCGCCTCGTGCTCGGCGCGGCAATAGGCTTCGATGTCGAGCAGGTCCGCGTGTTCGTGGAGTCGCTGCGTGCCAGCGGCTATGGCGGCGACGTGATGATGCTGATCCGGTGGCCCGGCCTGCGGGTCGGGCGCTATCTCAAGAGCCGCGGCGTCGACGTCATCCGTGTCTTCCAGACCCGCTCGTTTTCCCGCTCGGTGCACGCGAAGCGCTATGCGATCTATCTCGATTATCTCCGCGCACGCGCCGGGCACTACGACCAGGTGATGATGTCGGACGTGCGTGACGTCGTGTTCCAGCGCAACCCGTTTGCCGGCATCGACAGCCCGAAATGCCATTTCTATCTGGAGGCTCCGCGCACCATCGCCGAGGACGCCACCAATCTGCGCTGGGTGCGCGGGTGCTTCCCGGCAGCGGAGGCCGACGCGCTCGCCCACCACCGCATCAGCTGCAGCGGCATCACCATCGGCGGCACCACGGAGATCATCGCCTATCTCGAACACATGGTGGCGAAGATCGACGCCATGCCGCTGCGCATCTACCGCACCATCGGTCACGGCTACGACCAGGCGATCCACAACTATCTCGTCTACCTCGATCCGGAGATCGACGGGATCGTGGAGGAGAACAACGGCCACATCGCCACCATGGCGCTGGAGCCCCGCGAATCCTATGTGGTCGACGCGGCCGCCCGCATCCACGGGCCCGACGGCCGCCTCTATCCGATCTGCCACCAGTATGACCGCTTCCCCGACATCCGCGCCGCCGTCGAGGCGCGATATGCGGCATGATATGTGCTTCTCCCTGTGTCCGCTTTCGCGCAAGCGCGATCGGTCTGCTCCCTCCCCCTGCTTCAGGGGGAGGGCTGGGGAGGGGGGCCGCTGAGGTGCCTCGTGCGCTGCGCATGCCGCCCGCGATCCCCTCCCCAACCCTCCCCTTTTCAAGGGGAGGGAGCACTGCTTTCTCCGGCGCGAGAGCGATGCTATAGCCACGGCCGCCGGATCGGGGGCACGGCGTCAAAGCCGAGCGCGCGCTGGCCGGTCTCGTCCCCGAAGTAATTCTCCAGCGCTCGAAAAAGGTCGCGGAATCAATGGCCAAGATCAAAGTTGCAAACCCGGTCGTCGAACTCGACGGCGACGAGATGACCCGGATCATCTGGAAGTACATCAAGGACAAGCTGATCCATCCCTATCTCGACATAGAGCTCCTCTATTACGATCTCGGCGTCGAATACCGCGACAAGACCAACGACCAGGTCACCGTCGATGCGGCGGAAATGATCAAGAAGGTCGGCGTCGGCGTGAAATGCGCGACCATCACGCCCGACGAGGCGCGGGTGAAGGAATTCAATCTCAAGGCGATGTACCGCTCGCCCAACGGCACCATCCGCAACATCCTCGGCGGCGTGATCTTCCGCGAGCCGATCATCTGCAAGAACGTGCCGCGGCTGGTGCCGGGCTGGACCAAGCCGATCATCATCGGCCGCCACGCCTATGCCGACCAGTACCGCGCCACCGATTTCCGCTTTCCCGGCCCGGGCAAGCTGACGATGAAATTCGTCAGCACGGACGGCAAGGTGATCGAGCGCGAGGTGTTCGATGCCCCGAGTTCCGGCATCGCGCTCGCCATGTACAATCTCGACGATTCCATCCGCGATTTCGCGCGGGCGTCGCTCAACTTCGGGCTGGCGCGGAACTATCCGGTCTATCTCTCCACCAAGAACACCATCCTCAAGGTCTATGACGGGCGCTTCAAGGACATCTTCCAGGAGGTGTACGACGCCGAGTTCAAGGCCGAGTTCGAGAAGCACAAGATCACCTACGAGCATCGCCTGATCGACGACATGGTGGCGGCGGCGCTCAAATGGTCCGGCGGCTATGTCTGGGCGTGCAAGAACTACGACGGCGACGTGCAGTCCGACACGGTCGCTCAAGGGTATGGCTCGCTCGGCCTCATGACCTCGGTGCTGATGACGCCGGACGGCAAGGTGGTCGAGGCGGAAGCCGCCCATGGCACGGTGACGCGCCACTATCGCGAGCACCAGAAGGGCCGCGAGACCTCGACCAATTCGGTCGCCTCGATCTTCGCCTGGACGCGCGGACTTGCCCACCGCGCCAAGCTCGACAACAACGCCGAGCTCGCCAAGTTCGCGCAGACGCTGGAGAAGGTCTGCGTCGACACCGTCGAGTCCGGTTACATGACCAAGGACCTCGCTTTGCTGATCGGCGCCGACCAGAAGTGGCTCTCCACCACCGCCTTCCTCGACAAGGTGTCGGAGAACCTGCGCACGACGATGGGGATGTAGCTCTTCTGTCCCTCCCCGTTTTCGGGGAGGGTGGCCGAGCAAACCGAGGTCGGGTGGGGCGCCGCGGGCACCGCGGTCCTAAGTAAGAAAGAACCCCACCCTGCCCTCCCCGAAAACGGGGAGGGAAAGAAAAGCCGTGGAGGAGACGACCATGAGGACGCTCCCGATTGCTATCGCAACCTCAGCCTTGCTCGGCATGGCGACCCATGCCGTTGCACAGACGCCCGATGCCATCGCCGCCAAGGGCGAGTTGGTGGTGCTCACGGTTCATGCCGAGGGCGCCCAGGTCTATGAATGCAAGGCGGACCCGAGCGGCAAGCTCGTCTGGCAGTTCCGCGAGCCGGTCGCCACGCTGATGGCGGACGGCAAGACCGTCGGACGCCATTATGTCGGGCCGACCTGGGAGCATGTGGACGGCAGCCGCGTCCAGGGCAAGCCGGCCGGCCGCGCGCCGGGCGCCACGGCCGCGGACATTCCCTGGCTCAAGCTCGAAGCAATTGAGCCGCACGGCCCCGGCGTGCTCGCCGGCATCGCCACCATCCAGCGCATCAACACCAGGGGCGGACAATTCGAGGGCGCTTGCGACGCCGCCGGCGCGACCCATGCCGCACCTTATGCGGCGGATTACGTGTTCCTGCGGAAATAGCGGGGCCCCACAGCGAGCGCGGGTCCGGCTGCCTACCCGACGCCCAGCCGCATCATTTCGAGCGCGGCGTGGCCGAACGGCCCATAGGGATTGTTGAGCGTTTCCCCGATCTCGAAGTGGTTGTAGTCGCTGGCGACGATGAGCTTGACCGGCTTGCCCGCCGCCTTCATGGCGGCGGCGAAATCCCGCGTCTGGCGCTGGAATTCCGGCGTCTCCAGGGTGCCGTGGAGCACCGTCACCGGGCAGTTGATGCGATCGAGATGGCGCTGCGTGCTGAGCGCGTCTTCCGTGGCGTCGGTGAACTTCACATAGTTCGAGCGCGCCGACAGCCGCGCCGGCTTGAGGTCGTACATGCCCGAGCACAGCGTCGCGCCCTTGATCACATCCTTGGGCAGGCCGTGGTCCTTCTCCCAGTCGGTGATGAGCGCGCAGCCGCCGAGATGGGCGCCGGAGGAATGTCCGGTGAGGTAGATCCGGTTGGGGTCGCCGCCGAAGCTCGCGGCGTTCTTCGCGACGGCGGCGATGCCGCGGCGAACGCCGGAGATCATCGCCATCAGGTCGCCGTCGGATTCGGTCACGTTGACGAAATCGAGCACCGCGAAATGGGCGCCGGCGCGCACGAAGGTCTCCGCGCCATAGGCGCTGTTCCCAGCGCTGCCGTTACGCCAGGCGCCGCCATGCACGAAGATCGCGATGGGCGCGGCCGTGTTCCCGTCGGACTTGCGCGCGGGGTAGATGTCGACGCCTTCGATGGGTGCGGAGCCGTAGGCGATGCGCCGCGGGTTGCCGAGGCGGGCGCGCACCTCAGCGCTGATCGAGGCGCGGCGGCGATTCATCTGGTCGCGGTTGGGCGCGTATTTCGACTGGTCGTAGGCGTCGTCGAGCTCCTTCTGGTCGAAATCGAGCCAGACGCGCGGACCCTTGACGTGCGGCTGGGCCTGCGGCGATTGGGCTTGCTCGGCGGAAGCCGCGCCGGCGGCAAGGCTCGCTGCGGCGGCTCCGATCACGGTTCGGCGGCTCATCCCGTCTCCATTGATGCGTTCGTCTTCCATGCGACCCTCCGCTTGTCGGGCGAGTTTACAACCTTGTCGGCCCGTTGTCTCGATCCGGAACTGGCGCGACAGCGCTGATGTCACGGCGCGCCTTACGCTCACGTCGCGCGCCGTGATATGATGCGCTGCATCATCCAAAGGTGAGCCAAAAAGCGTGAGGGCGGAAACGATGAAGAAATTCGATCGACGCACATTGCTGCAGGGCGGCGCGGCGCTCGCGGTTTCCGGTGCAGGATTTCTCGCACCGTCGAGGACATGGGCGCAGGCGGCCGCGAAGCCGATGCCCGAAGTCCAGGCCCTGTTCTTCGACGTATTCGGCACCGTGGTGGACTGGCGCGGCGGCGTTGCCCGCGAGGCGGAAAAGACTCTCAAGCCGCTGGGCTATTCGCTCGACTGGCCCGCCTTTGCCGATGCCTGGCGCGCCCAATATCAGCCGGCCATGGACGAAGTGCGATACGGCGGCGCGGCCTTCGTCAAGCTCGACATCATCCACCGGCGCATGCTCGACAGGATCAAGCCGCGCTTCGGGCTCGAAAAGCTCGACGAGCCGACCCAGGCCGAGCTCAATCTCGCCTGGCACCGTCTCGACGGGTGGAAGGATGCCGGGCCCGGCTTCGCCCGGCTGCGAACCCGGATGATGCTGTGCCCCTGCTCCAACGGCAACATCGCCATCATGGCGGACATCGGACGCCGCAACGACTTCCGCTGGCACGCGATCCTGGGCTCGGAAATCGCGCGCGACTTCAAGCCCAAGCCGCGGGTCTACCTCGACTCCGTCGAGGCGCTCAACCTCAAGCCGGGCAACTGCATGATGGTGGCAGCGCACAGCGCCGACCTCGCGGCCGCGGCGAAGCAGGGCCTGCGCACCGCCCACGTGGCGCGTCCCGGCGAATACGGCCCGGTCAAGCCCGGCGAGTCCGCAGCCCAAGGTCCCCGTCGATATCGCAGCGAAAAGCTTCGAGGATCTCGCGGAGAAGCTCGGCACTTGAGACTGGACTGCCGTGAAGCTGGTTTGTGACCTCATCCAGAGGAGCGCGCACCGAAGTCGGGCCTGCCCGACTTCGGCAATCAATGGTGTCGAAATCGGCAACAGCCGATTTCGATTGGCGCGTCTCGAAGGATGGCCACGCACGCTGCGGCCTGTGGCCATCCTTCGAGACGCCGTGCTGGGCACGGCTCCTCAGGATGAGGTCAGAATGAGAATAGCTTCACACGCTGTCAGGATGAGGTCGCAAAAAAATTTCGCCGGCACCTGAAGCGCGGTCGCTACTTTTCCGGCACGGTCACCGGCTTGCCGCTCTCGGCAAGCATCAGCACCAGCACCTTGGCCGGCTCGGTGTCGCTGGCATTGCGCGACACCGCATGAAGCTGGCCCGGCGCCTCGTAGAAGCTCTCGCCTCTGTGCAGGACCTTCTCCGGGCCGTCCTCGACTTTGATCTTGTAGGCGCCTTCCAGCACATAGCCGAAGGTGTGATGTCCGGGGTGGCGATGGGCCGGCGAGCCGCCGCCGGGCGGAATGTCCAGGGTGATCATCATCACCTCGTGACCCGGAAACTCGGCGATCGCCTGCTTCATCAGCGTGGTGACCTTGTTCGGCGGCATCTGGCCTGCAGGCTGCTGCGCGAGAACCGTGCCGAGGCCAAATGCGCCGCCGAGCGCGAAGAGGCCCAGTGCACATTGCGTCAGGGTTCGCTTCGATACGCGCATGGATGGTTCCTCCCTTTGTTGAACGCCCGCGCCGTTGCGCGCCGTCATCCCAGGTTGAGCTCCTTGAAGAAGTCGTTGCCCTTGTCGTCGATGACGATGAAGGCGGGGAAATTCTCCACCTCGATCCGCCAGATCGCCTCCATGCCGAGCTCGGGATATTCGACGACCTCCACCTTCTTGATGCAGTGTTCGGCGAGGTTCGCCGCGGCGCCGCCGATGGAGGCGAGGTAGAAGCCGCCGTGCTTCTTGCAGGCCTCGCGCACCTCACGCGAGCGGTTGCCCTTGGCGACCGAGATCATGGAGCCGCCGGCCGCCTGGAAATCGTCGACGAAGGAATCCATCCGTCCGGCGGTGGTCGGGCCGAACGCGCCGGAGGCATAGCCTTCCGGGGTCTTCGCCGGGCCGGCGTAGTAGACGGGATGGTTCTTGAAATAGTCCGGCAGCGCCTCGCCGTTCTCCAGCCGCGCGCGCAGCTTGGCATGGGCGATGTCGCGCGCCACGATCATCGGGCCGGAGAGCGACAGCCGCGTCTTGATGGGATACTTGGAAAGCGCCGCGAGAATCTCCGGCATCGGACGATTGAGGTCGATCGCGACCACGTCGCCGCCGAGCCGCGCTTCGTCGACCTCGGGAAGATATTGCGCCGGATTGTGCTCGAGCTCCTCGAGGAAGACGCCGTCGCGGGTGATCTTGCCCATCGCCTGGCGGTCGGCCGAGCACGACACGCCGAGCCCGATCGGCAGCGAGGCGCCGTGGCGCGGCAGCCTTATCACCCGCACGTCGTGGCAGAAATATTTGCCGCCGAACTGCGCGCCGACCCCGAGCGACTGGGTCATCTTGAGGATCTCCTGCTCCATGTCGAGATCGCGGAAGGCGTGGCCGTCCTCCGAGCCCGCGGTCGGCAGGGTGTCGAGATACTTGGTCGAGGCGAGCTTCACCGTCTTCATGGTGAGCTCCGCCGAGGTGCCGCCGATGACGATGGCGAGATGGTAGGGCGGGCATGCCGCGGTGCCGAGCGTCAGCACCTTCTCCTTCAGGAAGGCGAGCATGCGGTCGTGGGTGAGGATCGAGGGCGTCGCCTGAAACAGGAACGACTTGTTGGCGGAGCCGCCGCCCTTGGCGATGAACAGGAGCTTGTAGGCATCCTCCCCGTCCGCATAGATCTCGACCTGGGCCGGCATATTGTTGCTGGTGTTCTTCTCCTCGTACATGGAGAGCGGCGCGAGCTGGGAGTAGCGCAGGTTCTTTTTCAGGTAGGCGTCGCGGGCGCCCTCGGCGAGCGCCGCCTCGTCGTCGCCGTCGGTCCAGATCAGCCGGCCCTTCTTGCCCATGATGATGGCGGTGCCGGTGTCCTGGCACATGGGAAGCACGCCGCCGGCGGCGATGTTGGCGTTCTTCAAGAAATCGAAGGCGACGAACTTGTCGTTGTCGGACGCCTGGGGGTCGTCGAGGATCGTGCGGAGCTGCTTGAGATGAGCCGGGCGCAGCAGGTGGTTGATGTCGATGAATGCCGCCTCCGCAAGCGCGCGTAGCGCCTCGCGCGAAACCACCACGACGTCCTTGCCCATGACCTTCTCCACCCGCACGCCGCCGGCGCTGAGCTTGCGGTAGGGCGTTGAATCCTTGCCGGCGGGAAACAGCGGGGCGTGCTTGTAGGAGGGGATGACGACGGGAGCGTTCATAGGCAGCGGTCCTGGTTCGGTGAGCCGGCGACCGGCCTGATATAGGACGTTTGCCTGCCGCGGGGGAGTGCCGGTGACTTGTCCGCTCAGGCTTCGACGTAGTCCGCGATGGCTCCTTTGCCTATTGGGACGCTGCCCGCTTGACGCAACGGTGCCATCGCAGCCAATGTAGCCCTAGATTTCCGCGTGCAGCCCCTCCTGGAGACCCCTATGCCATCAAGATCGCTCTTACCGCTCGTCGCCGCCGCCCTGCTCGGCTCGGTGTTCTCGTCCGCCGCCCAGCAGCCCGGGCAGAACTTCCCGGAAGGCGCCGGCAAGGAACTCGTCACCCCGGTGTGCGGCGGCTGCCACGACATCAACCGCCTGACCGCCGGATACACGCCGGAAGGCTGGCGCACCGTCACCCGCATGATGCGTAACTTCGGCGCCCCGATACAGGACAAGGACTGGGAGGCGGTCACCGCCTATCTCATCAAGAGCTTCCCGGAAAAGCCGCGGCCGCCGGCGGTGATCATTCCCGGCCCGGTGCAGGCGAGCATCAAGGAGTTCGACCTGCCGACCCCGGGCTCGCGCCCGCACGACCCGATGGCCGCCCATGACGGCGCGATCTGGTGGTCGGGCCAGCTCGCCAACAAGCTCGGCCGGCTCGATCCCAAGACCGAGCAGTTCAAGGAATATCCGGTCAATCCGATGTCGGCGCCGCACGGCCTCGTCGAGGACAAGGACGGCAATGTCTGGTTCACCGGCAACTTCCGCGGCTTCATCGGCAAGCTCGACACCAAGTCCGGCGAGATCACGGAATACAAGATTCCCGATCCCAAGGCGAAGGACCCACACACCCTCGTCATCGACCATGCCGGCATCGTGTGGTTCACCGTGCAGAACGGCAACGTGGTCGGGCGGCTCGACCCCAAGACCGGCGAGTTCAAGCTGGCGACCCCGCCGACGCCGAAGGCGCGGCCATATGGCATGGCGGTGAATTCGAAGAACGTCGTCTATTTCGTCGAATTCGGCGCGCCCAAGATCGCCACCATCGACAACGACATGCACATCGTCGAGTATCAGCTGCTCGATCCGGGCTCGCGGCCGCGGCGCATCGCGATCACGCCGGACGACAAGGTCTGGTACACCGACTTCTCCCGCGGCTATCTAGGTCGGCTCGATCCCGCCACCGGCGAGGTCAAGGAATGGGCGTCGCCGAGCGGGCCGAAGTCGCTGCCTTACGGGATCGCGGCCGCCAAGGGCGGCATCTGGTACTGCGAATCCGCCGCCAAGCCGAACACCATCGTGCGGTTCGATCCCATGACCGAGAAGTTCCAGAGCTGGCCGATCCCCGGCGGCGGCGACATCGTGCGAAACATGGATGTCGGCCGCGATGGCAACCCGATCCTCGCCAACAGCCTCGCCAACCAGGTCGGCATCGTCGAGGTGAAATAGACCGCACGGACCACCCGAGATGCGCCGCCGGCCGAGACAGCCGGCGGCGCCTTCGTTTCGGGAACCGATTCGCTCCCGCCGCGTTGCGGAAGACGCGACTCATTCGGGAGTGTGGTTATGAAATCATTATCCATGTTTGCCGCCGCGGCGGCGATCGCCGCGGGCAGCCTTGCGGTCACATCGAGCGCCGACGCGCGCACCGTTGCGCGGCACGGCCACCGCCACGTCTACGGCGCTTTCGGTTCCGTGCCATATATCGGGGCGATCCCCTATCTGGGCCGTCTCCCCTATCTCGGCGCCGGCGGCTTCTATGGGCGATCATACGGCGGCCCGTGGGGCCACACCGGTCCTTCGGACAACTTCCAATTCCAGGGCGACTACGACTGACGGTGCACCGGTTTGCGCTGAGGAGGCCGCCCGGGGCTCGGGTGGCCTGCCGATCGATTTCTGTGTAGCGTCCCGCGCGGTCCGCCCTCTCGTGGCGGCGTGCGGGGGCGTTCGATGGCGGCACTCAGTCCGGCGGAATCTTTGTTCCTGCTCAAGCCGAACCGCACGCCGGCGCGCGAGACGGTGAAGGTGACGCTGCTGTCGCTTCTGGCGCTGGGCTTGGTGCGAGTCGAAGAGAAGGTCGCCAAGCGCTTCATCGGCACCCGGAAGACCATCTATGTGCGGCCGACCGACGCCGGGGGGCCGGGTCTGCCCGCCCACGCCGCCTCGCTGCTCGACCAGGTGCGCGCGGCGCAGGCCGACACCGGCTCGATGCCTGACCTGGTGAAACGGGCACGGCAGGCCTATGGATCGAGCCTCAACGGCTTCAATCGCGATTTCATCGTTCCGCGCCTGATGTCGCGCGGCCTCATCGAGGATTGCAGCTTCGTGTTCCTGCGGCGCTACAAGCGCACGCCCGCGGGAGACGCCGAGGAGAGCCGCATCGCAGCCGACATCGCCCGGGCGCGCACCATTCCTGAACTGCTCCACAGCAATCCCGCGGAGGCCGCCGCGATCGTGCTCGCCGTCGGCGGCACCATCCTGCTGGTGAATGAACTCCGTCCGTTCTACCGCCAGATCTCCGAAGTGATGCGCCCGCCGCCCAGCGTGGATGGCTCCTCGGATTCGAGCGGCGGCGATGCATCGCCGCCGTTCTGGAATTCCTCGGAGCCAAGTGCCGGGCATTCCGGCACCGTGCCCCCACACGATGCCGTTCAAAATCTCGACGCCGCGAGCTTCGGCAATCTCGATCTCAGTGCGTTCGACGCCGGCGCATTCGACGCGCTCGATGCCGGAATGGCGTCCTTCGATGCCGGCTTCGACGCCTCGGTCGGCGACGGCGGCGGAGGTGACGGCGGTGGCGGGGACGGCGGCGGAGGCGGCGGGGACTGACCGCGCGCGGTCAGTCCGCGGAACTACCTCCCCGGCAGCCCAGGGTCCTGCGAAAGCCCGACGGTGCGGCCTGGGAATCCGGCGGCATCGAAATAGCGGACATCGCCGACCGATTGCATGTCGAGCACGGTGCGCAGGCCGTTCGCGGCCGGATCGGAAACCACCGTGAAGCTCTTGACCTCCGGCAGCGCGCCGCCCGGCATGGCCTCGGTGAGCACGCGGCCGGCGAGCTTGCCCTTGTCCCTGAGATCGAGGCGCATGATGGCCGCGGCGGTGCGGCCGACATCGGCATTGCTGGCCGGTGCAGGGTCGATGAAACCCGACCGGAAATCGGGGCCGGCGAGCGCCATGAAGTTCCAGGTGTCGGCGCGGCTGAACGAGCCGTGCATGCCCTGCCCCTGCTGCAGCCCGGTATCGGAAACCGTGACGGCGCAGCGCACGGGCTCACCGCACACCGTGTCGAACGAACGGAAGTTCACGACGATCGCGGGCGCGGGCGTCACCGACGCCCCTTCCAGCGCGATGTCCGACAGCGCCAACGTGCCGGAGATCTTGCCGAACCGGCTGTGGACGAACAGGCCGCTGACATAGTCCTGCTTGAGGAGCGCATCGACCACCTTGACCGCCGTCTCCCTGTCGCCGTCGGGAATGTAGACGAGGTCCGAGCCGCCATTGGCCGCGACCACCACCTTGGGGTGATCCTGGTCGCCGCCGATCAAGCCGTTGCCGCCGCGCGAATGGGCGCCGTCGGTGACGGGCTTATAGCCGTTGTTGGGGTCGATCAAAGGCAAGCCGAGCGCGCCCGCGAGATCGAGCGCGAGAAAGCCAGGCGGCAGGAAGCCGGGCGGAACGTCGCTGTAGCGCTGTTTGGCGGCAGGACTGGTGTCGCTCTGCTTGGAGATGGTCGAGAAGCCATGGTCGGCGGTGACGATGATATCGGTGTCCTGGGCGAGGCCGAGTTCGCCGAGCGCAGCGCGGATGCGGCCGAGGTCGTCATCGACGTTGCGGATGGCCGCCAGCGAGGCCGGCCCGTTGATGCCGGGGGTCACGGTGAGGAAGCTGTCGCCCTGATTGTGCTGGGTGCCGTCCGGATCACGTGACCAGAACACCAGCAGGAACGGCTTGTTGCGCGCAGCGAACAGCGGCAGCACCACGCGCGTCGTCGCGGCCACCATGAAATCCTGCTGCACCGTATTGGCGACCCTGGTGCCGGGGGTGGTGGCGTTTCCGACGACGCCATTGGCGCCACGGCCCGGCGTGATCGGCGGCAGGCCTGCGGCCTTCATCCGCTCGGCGATCTCCGCCGCGAGCGGGATGCCGTGCTCGGTGCCGGTGGCATCGTCGATGATGACCGTCTCGCCGCCGGTGCGCTCGGTGTGGTCGAATATCAGGATGGGTCCGAGCTTGCCGATCGCCGCGGTGCTGTAGCCCTTTTCATGGGCGAGCCTGAGCACGGTGACTTCGTCCATGTAGTTGCCGCCGAAGTGTTGATCGACCTCGCCGAGGACCGCGTCGTTTTCCAGAAATGGCGTGACAGTGCCGCCGGCGCTTGCCACCGGCCAAGCAGTGTAGATCGTGTTGCTGAAGTCGCCGGTGTCGCCGAGAAAGTGGCCGGTCGCCATCGCCGATGCGTTGGCGGTGGTGAAGGTCGGGAACAGCGAATGGCCGTTGACGAGGGCGACGCCCTCGCGCGCTAGCGCCGCCATGTTGGGCGCGGTGGCGTCGTTGACGGATCGCGCGCGTAGCCCGTCGGCGATGAAGATCACCACGTTATGGGGAGCGGTCTGGGCAGCGGCGGTTTGCGCCGACGCGGAAGCGGCCGCGATCAACAAGCCGGCAATCAGAAAATTGGCGCGCATGGCGACCCTCGCAGGAAATGAAAGTCCGACAGAATGGCCAGTTTTGCGACAAGCGTGTGACAGGACCGCTGTGCCGTCAAGCCTCGCCATAGCCGACCGCCGCAATGCTCCCATGCCGGCCGCCGACGTTAACGCATGCCCGCGACCCGTCCGGACATTGTAGATTTCGCGGGTGTGAGAGAGGCTGTGAATCATATTACGACCTCATCCTGAGGAGCCGGCGCAGCCGGCGTCTCGAAGGATGGCCACAGGCGCATCCGTCGCACGGCGTTGCGCATCCGGTGCCCGCTGCCGTCCTTCGAGACGCGCGCTAATGGCGCGCTCCTCAGGACGAGGTCGTTGTGAGAATGCACATGCTATGAGGAGCGGACGAGATCGCGTGAAGCAGGATGTGGCGCAAAAAGCACCGGTTCGTGTGGAGCGGATTCCGCTCGGCATCGCCTACATGCTCGCCGCGACCATCCTGTTCGCCGGCTCGAGCGCAACGTCCAAATGGCTGGTGGCGACCTACCCGGTCGGCGAAGTGCTGTTCTCGCGCTCGGCGACTTCGCTGGTCGGCGCCAGCCTCGCCATCCTGCCCTATGCGGGCTTCGCGGTGTTTCGGACGCGGCGCCTGGGCGCCCACCTCATGCGCGGCATATCGCAAGGGAGCTCGCAGGCATTCCTGCTGATCGCGTTCAGCCTGATGCCGCTGGCGAGCGCGGTGGCGATCAATTTCTCCGCGCCGCTGTTTGCGACGGTCGCCGCGGTCATTTTCCTGAAGGAGCCCGTGGGCGCGGTGCGATGGGGCGCCCTGATCGTCGGTTTCACCGGCGTGCTGCTGGTCGCCGGCCCTGGCGCCGATACGTTCCAGTCCGGCTCGATCTTCGCGCTCTGCAACGCCGTGCTGTTCGGCACCGTCACCGTCGGGGTGCGCGGCATGACCGCGACGGAATCGGCCGAGACGCTGACCATGTACCAGATGGTGGTTCTCACCGCGATCTTTGCCATGGCATTGCCGTTCGGCTTCGTCGTCCCGACCTGGGGCGACCTCGGCGCGATGATCCTCAACGGCCTCGGCAATGCGCTTGGCCAGTTCTGGTGGACCCGGGCGCTGCATCTCGCCCCCACCTCGGCGGTGGTGCCGTTCAACTACTTCTCGCTGGTGTGGGCGATCTGCCTCGGCTTCCTGGTGTGGGGCGACATCCCCTCGCCGATGCTGCTCATCGGCTCCGCCATCGTGGTGGGCTCGGGCATGTTCCTGCTGTGGAGCGAGACGCGGCGGCGATAGATTATCTCTCCGACGCTAGCATCTGACTGTTGTCATCGCCCGGCTTGACCGGGCGATCCAGTAACCACGGGACTGCGAATTTGGCCACAGCGTGAGTTTCATTGATGGCACAGGGGTTACTGGATGCCCCGCTTTCGCGGAGCATGACACCGAGTTTGGATGAGCCGTGACACCAGTGGGCGCAGGAATAACGCGCGAACTCGCCGCCAGCATCACGCCCGCCAGTGCGGCAGCAGCCGCATCGCGTTCTCGCGCTCGATCTTCTTGAGATCATCCGGCCCGAATATGCCGGCAAGACCCCGGACGTGCTCCTCGGAGGTGCGGTAGGGATAGTCGGTGCCGAACAGGATCTGCGACACCGCGACCATCTTCGTGAGCGCGGCCATGGCGACCGGGTTCGAGGCCTGGGCGGTGTCGTAGTAGAACCGCCGCAGCTCTCCCATCACGCCGTCGGCGGTGAAGGACTTGAACTTCGGATTGGCGAGGATCTGCACCGTGAACCGGTCGGTCAGCGCGGTGACGGTGCCGCCGGCATGGGAGAAGATGAAGTTGACGTCCGGGCAGCGCGCGGCGGTGCCGGAGAAGATCAGGCTCGCAATGGTGCGGGTGGTGTCGGTGCCGAACTCGACGATCGGCTGCGGCAGGCCGGCGAGATCGTTGCAGCAGGCCACGTTGTTCGGATGGGTATAGGCAACCGCCTTGCGGCGGTTCAATTCATCCATGACAGGCGCGAAGGCGGGGTCGCCGAGATACCTGGTGCCGTAGCTCGTCATGAAGCCGACGCCGTCGACATGAAGCGTATCGAGGGCGTATTCGATCTCGCGAAGCGTCTCCTGGGTGTGCGGCATCGGCAGCACCGCGAACACGCCGAAGCGGCCGGGATGGTCCGCCGCGAGCTTCTTCATGTACTCGTTGGAGGCGCGCGCGACCGCGGCGGCCTCCTGGGCCCCGAGAAAGTCGATCGCCGGCGTCTGCAGCGAGGCGATCGCGGTGGCGACGCCCGCCTTGTCCATGTCGTCGAGCGAGCGCTGTACCGTCCAGTTGGTGACCGGCGGCGTGTCGAGCTTCGCCTTCTTGAGCGCCTCGACCCAGGCCGGCGGCGATACGTGATGGTGAATGTCGATGCGCTGGGGCTTTGCCTGAGCCGCCACCTTCGTCGCTGCTCCGGTCCCGGCCGCTGCACCGAGCCCCAGCGCGGCGATGCCGCCGGCGACGAAGTTGCGGCGGCTGACGCCGGCACCGGCCAGCGAATTGCAGCATGCACACGCGGTGAAAAGCCGGCCTCGCCCAGCGCCCGTCGCCATGTGTTCCTCCCGGTCAGCAATCGGCCTATTGCCGCGCGATTATCTGCTGCCGACAGGATTCGCGGAATTGCAGGCGGGGTCAAGCTGCCGGCGGAGCCGTCGGCGCCCGTCAGCGCACGGGATAGCCGTCGTCCGCGGAAGCTTTCTTGCGGTAGAGGGCGCGCAGGCTCGAGATATCCCACTGGATATCGGCGATGCGCCATTCCTTGCCGGAGCGGAGCAGCTCGATCACGATCTTCTCCGGCTTGCCGGAATTGGTGAAGGTGACGGTCCCGATCGCCTTGGCCGCGCCGGTGTCCTTCACCTCGACGGCGAGGCTCGAAATATCCCAGTCCTGGTGCCCCACGAACGGATCGCCGTCCAGCGCCGGCGGAACGCCGCGCTTGGCCGCGCTCGCCCGGTCTTCGAGAATGAGCGTGGCGAGCCCGACGGTGAAATAGCCGCGCACCTCTTTCGCGCCGGCGAGCGGCACGCCTTTGGCCGGGCCGGCCGAGCTGCCCACGTAGTTCTGATAGATCTGCTGCAGGAACGCCTTGGCCGACGTATCGCCGGCGGCATGGGCCGGCAGCACCGGGGCGACCGCGACCGCCGCCAGTCCGGTGAGGATGGAACGCCGCGACCACGCCGCACGCGAAGAATTGCCTGATGTCATGAATGTTCTCGCTGGGTCGGCCCGAAACCGGAAGGTCGCAAGGGATGGGAACTCTCTGCCGGACCGGATCACGGCGAGCATTCGCTGCAATCCCGGCGATTTAGCGGTCGCCACGGGCCGGGCCAAGTGTGCATGGCGTCGCAGGGATTTGGATCTGTCACTGAATGCCCCCGTGGTGTTCCGAGCCGCTCGGATTACGATGATCACGCCACGCGCGCAATCGCGATCCTCCGCGAGGTCGATGAATGTTTGTTGACTGAGGGCCCCCGCAGGTTCACGCGGCCGGAGATTTTTGTTGCCACGCCGTTTTGGCACATGGAGGGCGTGCGGCGGACATGTTCGGGGCGCCTGCGCGAACGTGGTGCCGAAAAGTTGCACAATTCCAGGAAACACCCTCCCCAAATCAAAGGCGGCTCTCGCACACTTGAATTGCGCGTTCCGATATCGGAGGGTGTCGCCCGGCCCGCCTTTCCGGCCAAAAAGGGAGTTTGTTCCGATGCGCTGGGTGCTCGCAGCCGCCATTGTTCCGTTTGCGCTCGCGGCGCAGGCAGATACGGTGCACCCCGGCCTGACCGGCAACGACGCTGGCGGCATCATCCAATGGACGCCGGAAGTCAACTCCGTTTTTCGCGACCTCGCCTTCTACCATTGCGCGCGCTTCAACAAGATCGCGGTGATCTCCAGCATCCACCGCCGTTACGGCGAGTATGTCGGATTCCGCTGCTACTTCCCGCGCGAATACGATCCGCGCAAGGCAATGTTGTACGGCAGGTATTGACCTTCGCTGCGGCGCCGCTCAACGCGGCGGTGGCGTCGGTATTGAAATCGTATTGCAGTTGCGGCGACCCATGCATTCGTCGGCCCGGCGCGCATCGAGCATCGCATTGCCGAGCCACACGGCGCTGCCGACGACGGCGACGACGATCGCCAGCAGAATGAGGTTGGTGGTGCGACGCTCGCTGTCGGTTTCCGGCGCGTCGTCGTCGCGGGGGCGTTGGTCGTTCATTTCGGTGAAACCCGTGCAGTCGGCTTATTTGCCGATGGTTTCCTTCACCTTCTCCACCAGTTGCTTGAGCGTGAAGGGCTTGGCGAGAAATAAGAACTTCTCGTCCGGCAGGTTCTTTTCAAAGGCCTCCTCGGCGTAGCCGGACACGAAGATGATCTTCACGCCGGGATCGCGACTGCGCAGTTCCCTGAGCAGCGTCGGTCCGTCCATCTCCGGCATGACCACGTCCGACACCACGAGATCGATCTTGCCGGAGTGGCGATCGATCGCCTCGATGGCCTCGACGCCGTTGGCCGCCTGCAGCACCGTGTAGCCGCGCGAGGTGAGCCCGCGGGCGTTGAGGCCGCGCAGCCCGTCCTCGTCCTCCACCAGCAGGATCGTGCCATGGCCGGTGTCATCGGCCGACACCGACCTCGCGGCACCCTTGGCCTCCTTCGCCGCGGCCGCCGCCGAGGCCGCCTCATCCACGGTGGGAACGTGGCGAGGCAGAAAAATGCGAAAAGTCGTGCCCCGCCCGACCTCCGATTCCGCATAGATGAACCCGCCGGTCTGCTTGATGATGCCGTAGACCGTGGACAGGCCGAGACCGGTGCCCTTGTTGACCTCCTTGGTGGTGAAGAAAGGCTCGAAGATGCGATCGATGATGTCCGGGGGAATGCCGGTCCCGGTGTCGGCGACGTCGACACGGACGTACTCGCCTCTCGGCATGCCCTTGAGGGCGAGACGCTCTGACTCCGCGGCGGAGACGTTGGCGGTTCGCAGCGAGAGCTTGCCGCCGTCCGGCATGGCGTCGCGGGCATTGACCGCGAGATTGATGACGACCTGCTCGAACTGCGCGAGGTCCGCCTTGACCGGCCACAGGTCGCGGCCGTGAACGACATCGAGCTTCACCCGCTCGCCGATCAGCCGGCTCAGCAGCAACGACAGATCGTTCAGGGTTCTCTCGAGATCGAGCACCTGCGGCCGCAGGGTCTGGCGGCGCGAGAACGCGAGCAGGTGCCGCACCAGCGCGGCCGCCCGGTTGGCGTTCTGCTTGATCTGCATGATGTCCTGGAACGAGGGGTCGGTCGGCTTGTGCGCATTGAGCAGGAAATCGGTGGCCATCATGATGGCGGAGAGCACGTTGTTGAAATCGTGGGCGATGCCGCCGGCGAGCTTGCCGACCGATTCCATCTTCTGGGACTGGTCGAACTGGCTCTGCAGCACCCGCTGGTCGGTGGTTTCGATGGCATAGACGATGGCCGCCTCGGAATCCGTCTCCGCGTCCTCGACCGGGGTGACGTAGAACCGCGCCCAGCGTTCCCCGTTGCCGGCGAGCGCGGCATCGACCGGCGCGAGGTCGCCGAGGCCGGCCGCCGCTTTTGCCAGGGCTTCCTCGATCACGGTGCGGTCGCGCGCGGCGACGACGCCGAGGATGGAGCGGCCCTTGGGAGCACCCGCCTCCCCCTTGAGAATGCTCTGAACCAGATGGGCGAACGGCGCATTGCTGCGGGCGATGATCCCGCTCCTGTTGACGGTGGCGATCGCCATCGGCGTGTTGTGGAAGAAGCGCATGAAGCGCACTTCCGCGTTGCGTTGCGGGTCGGTGCCGTCGTCGTTGGCGCGATTGAGGACGAGCGTGCGGGACGCGCCCGGCGTGGCGTCGGCCGCGAACGCGACCTTGTGATGGAGGCGCACCGGCAGGGTACGGCCGTCGCGGCGGCGCAGGTCGAGATCGAGAACCTCGGTCTTGACCTCGCCGGGATGGGCGGACAGCGTGGTCAACAGCGCCGCGCTGTCTCCGGGCAGGATGTCGGAGAGCCGCAGGCCGCCCGACCCGACCTGGGCGAGATCGTAATCGAGCCAGCCGGCCAGCGTGGCGTTGAGATAGACGATGTCGCCATTGCCGTCGACCGAGAAGAAACCGGCGGGCGCATGATCGAGATAATCGATTGCGTGCTGAAGCTCCTGGAACACGTTCTCCTGGCGCTCGCGATCGCGGGTGACGTCGGCGACGGTCCACACCGCCGTCCCGGCTTCATGCGGCTCGCCGAGCGGTCGCACCCGCAGCCGCAGCCATCGCGCGGGCTCGCCGCGCGGCCCGGCCATCCGCACCTCCTCCTGCAGCCGCCGCCCCTCCTGGGCCGCCTTGCGCAGGCGGTAGACCGCCTCCGACACGTCGGGGTCGCCGACGAATACGCGCTCGACGGGACGCACCTCCTCCAGCCCGACGGCATCGGCGAACACCCGGTAGGCGGCATTGGCGAACAGCACCCGCCCGGCGGCGTCGGTGACGACGACGCCGTCATAGGCATTGTCGATGACGTTCTTGAGCATCGGGCTTCCGGCATCCCGGGCCGAGACCCGCAACACGCCGGCGGCGAGGGCGAACACCGCAAACACCCCGATCACGGCCAGCAAAGCGAGAAAGATCGTCACATAGGGCCCGGCCGCGTTGCGGCCGACCATCATGAGGCCGGCAGCGGCGACGACGAGGAGAACCGCAACCAGCAGGACCAGCGCGATGCTGCCGCGGCGTTCGCTCCGCGGGATCATCGTCGTGCTCAGGCCCGGCGTTGCCATGACGAACTGTATCCACCCCTCTCGCCACCCCACTGGACTCCTCACTGCCCCAGCAGGCCGCGCTTCGCAAGGGGATGCTGCGCCGGAATGCCGACGGAGCCGGTGTTTTCCCGAAGAAAGGCCCGTCAGCGCGGGATACCCAGGGGAGGTTTTGCCATCTGTTCGTCGCTCGCGCGCAGTGCCGCGACGCCACGCTGCGCCGCGCACAAAATCCGGCTATGATTGCCGCCGAGGGGCCTTCGTGCCATCATTTAGCCATGAAACCTGGGTTCGGGAGAAACCGTTGGTTTTTCAGGCAATTCGTGGCACGATCGATGAACCGCGGTAACGGTTTTCCGGTGGAAAATGGCACAATTGTGCCGGCGCAACGAACCGATTCGACACGCCCGACGGGCAAGTGGCCTGGCTCCGACATCTGGTTCCCAGATGTCGCGACAAGTCAGTCCACTCACTTATTGAATTAGTGGGGCGACTTGCCCAGACAGTTGGGGGATCATCTGTCCGGGTTGCACCACTTGGGGGGAAAGGGAGCCTTCGATGGAAGCCTTCTTCAACGACATGTCCGTTCCGGCGAAGTTCCTGCTCGCCTTCATTGTCGTACTCGCGGTCCTCGGTGCGGCCGGGTACCTGATGCGGCGGTTCAGCGGCGGAGCTCTGATCACCTCTGGCCCGCGCGGGCGGCAGCCGCGATTAAGCGTGATCGAGGCCTCCAGCGTCGACGGCCGCCGGCGCCTGGTCCTGGTCCGGCGCGACAATGTGGAGCATCTGCTGCTGATCGGCGGGCCGACCGATATCGTGGTCGAGCCGAACATTGGCCGCACCGCGGCGGCCGCCGTTTCGGCTGCGTCGCCGCTGCGGGACGCCAAGACGAGCCCGGTGCTGGAATCGCTGCCCCGCCAGAGCCTGCCCCTGGAGGGATCGGGCTGGCCGCCGGCCGAGCCGGCCTATGTGGAGCCATCGCCGTCGCCGCGCGCCGCCCGCGAAACCTTCGTCCGCCCGCCGCCCGCGCCGATGGAGCGCCAGCGACTCGAAAGCCTCATCGAGGATGCCGGTGCTCCGCCCCTGACTCCGACCCCACCACCGGAGCCTGAACCGGCGTTCCAGCCCCCGCCGGCGCCGCCGCCCTACGAACCGGTGTTCCAGATTCCGCCAGCGCCGGAACCGAAGCGCATACCGGCGGCCCCGCCGCTGCCGCCCCGGCCGGCCCAGAGCGAGGAATCAAATCTCGCCGAAATGGCACAGCGGCTGGAAGCCGCCTTGCGGCGCCCGATCAAGCCGGTCGAGCCGGTGCCCTCGCCGCCACCCCCTGGGCCCCGCTTTACTTCCGAACCGGCCCCGCTCGAAATGCCTCCCCGGCCGCCGCGCGAGTTCGCCCCTCCTCCGGCGCCGCCCGCCACCGCCCGCGAGCCCGTCGCGCCGGCATTTCCCAAGGAGCCGCCGCCGGAGTTGAAGGTCGTTCCGGCTGACATGAGTGCGCGGCCCGCCCCGGCGTTTACGAGCATCGAGGAGGAAATGGCGAGCCTGCTCGGCCGTTCGACTGGAAAGACGTGACGCGCCCGGCGGCCGGCAGCCCCGTCGCCGCGGTGCCGGGCGCCGCGGCATGACGGCTTCCCGATCGCAGGGCAGGACCGGCGGCCGGGCGGCGGCGATGCCGCGGGCATGGCAGCGGATGCTGTCGGGACGCCGGCTCGACCTTCTCGACCCCTCGCCGCTCGACATCGAAATCGAGGACATCGCCCACGGCCTCGCGCGGGTCGCGCGCTGGAACGGCCAGACCATGGGCGATCACATCTTTTCGGTGGCGCAGCACACGCTCCTGGTTGGCGAAATCGCGCGCCGTCAAAACGGCGCCGTCGATCGCCGGCTCGGTCTCGCCCTGCTGCTCCATGATGCGCCGGAATACGTGATCGGCGACATGATCTCTCCGTTCAAGGTCATCATCGGCGGCTCCTACAAGGCAGTGGAGCAGCGCCTCCTCACCGCCATCCACGTTCGATTCGGTCTGCCGCCGGCGCTTCCGGCCGAAATCCACGCCATCATCAAGGCGGCCGATCACGGCTCCGCGTTCCTGGAGGCGACGGTTCTCGCCGGCTTCAGCGTTGCCGAAGCACGCCGCTTCTTCGGCCCGCGGCCGGCCTTGCCCGCGGCGGTGGAGAAGGATTATCTCACTCCGTGGCCGGCCGAGACCGCGAAGCGCCGCTTCCTCGAGCGCTTCGCCGCGCTCGCCGAGGCGTAACTCTGCGACACACATGCGCGATCAAGGGTTGGATGATTCGATGATTCACGTGTGCTCGCTGACGCGCCTTCACGACACCGTCGCCGCGACCGGCGCCCGCCACGTCGTCTCGCTGCTCGGGAGCGAGGACAATCTGATGCGCCCGCTCGGAATCACGCCCGGCAACCATCTGTGGCTGCAGCTCCATGACATCAGCGAGCCGCGCGACGGCCACGTCCATCCGGCGAGCGGGCACGTGGAGCGGCTCATCGGATTCGTGGAGCGCTGGGAACGCGCGAGCCCCCTGGTGATCCATTGCTATGCCGGGGTCAGCCGTTCGACCGCCGCGGCCTTCGTTGCGGTGTGCACGCTCAATCCCGACCGCAACGAAGCCGCGATCGCGAAGGCGCTGCGCCGGGCCTCGCCCACCGCGACTCCCAACATCCGAATCGTGGCGCTGGCCGACGACATGCTCGGCCGCAGCGGCCGCATGGTCGATGCGATCACGGCCATCGGCCAGGGCGTGCTCGCGGAGGCAGCCCCGTTCCGGCTTGACCTCCACGGCCATTAACCCGGTCTCAAGCTTAATAGGTCACAAATTTTCGGCTGGGCTGGGAATGGCCTCATTCCTGCCGTGCTCTCGTTGATGATGACCTTGGGGATACCGCTGGGGCGGGGGGATTGTGGCGCTTTCTGCACGTAGCGATCGGGATTTGCGCGCGCCGAGGCCGGCTATGGCCGCCATTGGCGTCTTCTGCTTCGTCATGGCGTCGCTGCCGGCGCCGATCGGCTCCCAGGATTTTGCCGCGTTTGTTGCCCGCCAGCCCGGCATCGGGGACCATTTGCGCAGGCATCTGATCGCGTCGCCATTCGGCACCATCCATGCCGCAACTTTCAGCCTGCCGCAGCCAATCGGTACCAGGATACCAACCGGCGGGGCCGTCCAGCTGGTGAATTTCGATCCCAATGCCGACATCACCGGATCGATCTCGCCGCGCGCCCTGATCGACCGTATGGACCCGGACATCAGGGTTTTCCCTAAGCAGGGTTATCCCGAGGTCAACCGTTCCCTGAAGGGCGCCCGGCTGGTGCCGCGAATCCAGCCGGACTTCAATCCGCCCGAGTACGCGCCCGAAGGGCCGGCCAATTCGGTGCCGGTCGCGCGGGGCACTTTGGACGGCCAGCCGCAGACCGCGCAGGCTGCTCAGGAACAGAAGACCGCTGCCCTGGAACAAGCCTCTCCGAAGCAGGCCGACCGGCATGAGGATATGGACGTCGCCGCTATCGATCCGTCCGAGCCTCGCGCCGTGCCGCTCGAGGACGAAGCCCCGGCGATTCGCGCCGCGCGCATTTATTTCGGCGCCGACCCCATGGGCGGAACGCTCGCCGCCATCGAGCCGTGGGGGCCCGACGAGAAACCGGTGTTCGAGACTGACGACGAGCCTGTCGCCGTCGCTGCGCTGGGCGAAACACCCCCCAACGAGACGATCGCCCGCAAGGGCCAGGTGAACGTCGACGCTCATGCGCTGGTGAGCCCCGCCGAACGACTCGGTCTTGTCGACGGCGAGGAGCGCGTCAAGCACGAGAAATGCCTCACCGAGGCGATCTATTTCGAAGCCCGGGGCGAGCCCGTGCGCGGCCAGATCGCCGTCGCCCAGGTGATCATGAACCGGGTGTTCTCGGGCAAGTATCCCAACAATGTCTGCGGCGTCGTCTACCAGAACGCCAATCGCCACATGGCCTGCCAGTTCAGCTTCGCCTGCGACGGCATCCCCGACCGCATCACCGAGCCGGAGGCCTGGGAGCGCGCCAAGCAGATCTCGCGCGACACGCTGGACGGCAAGTACTGGCTCACCGATGTCGGCAAGGCGACCCACTACCACGCCCGCTGGGTGCACCCCCGCTGGGTGCGCGAAATGCAAAAGCTCGACAGGATCGGCGTGCACACATTCTATCGCCCGCGCAATTGGGGCGACGGCGCCGACCAGCCGGTCTGGGGCGATGCAACCGCTACCAGCGAAGCGATGAACAAGCTTTAGACCGCGCTGACAGACACCGCACGCCGCCGTCACATCTCGATGTCGAGCCCGACATCGAGATTGGGCGCGGAATGGGTGATCGCCCCCGACGACAGATAATCGACCCCGGTCGCCGCGATCGCGGCGGCGCTCGCATGGGTGATGCCGCCGGAGGCTTCGGTGACGAGGCGCCCGGCCACCATGGCGACCGCCGCCTTCAGCGTCGCGATATCCATGTTGTCGAGCAGCACGACATCGGCGAGGCCGGTGTCGAGCACCTCGCGCAACTGGTCGAGAGTGTCGACCTCGATCTCGATCTTGACGAGATGGCCGGCCACCGCCCGCGCCCGGGTAAGCACCGCGCGGATGCCGCCGGCGACCGCGATGTGATTGTCCTTGATGAGGATCGCGTCGTCGAGCCCGAACCGGTGATTGAAGCCGCCACCGCAACGCACGGCATATTTCTGCAGGGCGCGCAGGCCGGGCGTCGTCTTGCGGGTGCAGCACACCCGCGCCCTGGTGCCGGCCAGCAGGCGCACGAATGCCGCGGTCGCGGTGGCGACGCCGGAGAGATGGCCGAGGTAGTTGAGCGCGACGCGCTCGGCGCCGAGCAGCGCACGCGCATCGCCGGAGATGCCGAGAAGCGTCGTCCCGGCTGCGACCGCATCGCCGTCGCGCGCATGGGCGGTGAGGCTGACGGCGGGATCGAGCTTTCGCATGGCGGCCTCGACCAGCGGCAGGCCGCAGATCACCCCGGCCTGGCGCGCCGCGACGATCGCGCGCCCCGGGGTGCCGGCCGGGACGGTCGGCGGTCGAGGTGACGTCGCCGGCGCGGCCGAGGTCCTCCGCCAGCGCACGGGTGACGGCCTCGTCGATGACGAGCGGCGACAGGAAAGCATCGGGATAGAGCGTTTCGATCATGGCCGAGATGCTTAGCCGATCATACCGCGGAGCGAAACCGGCTGCGGCCCCGGTCTGGAAATGCGGCCTCCGGGCTGGTAGAGCCGCACCATGTCTGCCCCCTCCGCGAACGGCGCCCCCGAGATCTCCGTCGTGCTCGCCACCTATAATCGCCGGCACAGCCTGCCGCGGGCGATCGCGAGCGTGCAGGGGCAGGAGGGCGCGCATTTCGAGCTCATCATCGTCGACGACGCCTCGCGCGACGACACCGCCGCCTACCTCGCAACGCTTGAAGACCCGCGCATCCGGGTGATCACTTGCGACCACAACCGCGGCCCCAGCGCGGCGCGCAACCGCGGTCTCGCCGCGGCGCGCGCGGAGATTGTCGCGTTTCTCGATTCCGACGACGCCTACCGGCCTGGCCGCCTCGCCGCTCCGCTTGCGGCCTTTGCAGCGGATTCCAGCCTCGTCGCCACCTTGAGCTCGGCGGTCAAGCATGATCGCAGCGGCGCCCGCGACGCTCTCATCCCGGCCGTGAAACTCGCCGCGCCCGCCTTCGAATGGGCGCTGATCTGCGATCTCGTGCCGGTCGAGGCGACGAGCATCACGGTGCGCCGCCAGGCGGCGCTCGCGGCCGGCGGCTTCTGCGAAAGCCTGCGCCTCACCGAAGACCGCGAATTCCTGATCCGGCTGGCACGGCTCGGCGGGGGCCAGTTGCTGCCGGGATTGCTGTGGGAGAAGTTCTCCGGCGACGACAACCTCTCCAACGACTGGGCAAAGGCCGGACAGGGGCTCGCCGCCTATGTGCGCGAGCGCCCCGAATTTGCCGGGCGCTTCCGCAAGGTCGGCAGCTATCTCGCCACCAAGGTGCTGGTCGCCGACCTGCGGATGGGCCTGTGGGGCGCATTCCGGCGCGACCTGCGCGACCTGCGCGCCGCCGGCCTGATCGGCGCCGACCCCGTGCGTCTCATCCGCGACCATCGCGAGGTCCGGCGCTATCGCCGCGCCATGTCGGGCGGCGCCGCCCTCGCCGGCCTGACCGGTCCGCCGGCGTCCTGGCGGTGACAGGGCGCCGCTTGTCCGGGCGTCGCCGCCGCGCTTAAAAGGGCATGCGGCGGCACGCCCGCCGCTTCAGGGGAGATATCCTTCGTGGCGACATTCAAGGCGATCGTGATCAACCGGACCGCGACCGGCCAGACCGTCGCGCTGACCGATTTCGACGAAAACGATTTGATGGAAGGCAACGTGATCCTGCGGCCGGAATGGTCGACGGTGAATTACAAGGATGGGCTGGCGGTCACCGCCAAATCACCGGTGGTGCGGCGGTTTCCGATGATCGCCGGCATCGATGCGGCCGGGACCGTGGAGTCCTCCTCGCATCCGGATTGGAAGCCCGGCGACAAGGTCATCCTGAACGGCTGGGGCTGCGGCGAGACCCATCTCGGCCTCTATGCGCAGATGGCGCGGGTCAAGGGCGAGTGGCTGGTCGCCCTGCCGCCGCGCTTCTCCACCCGGGACGCGATGGCGATCGGCACCCCCGGCTATACCGCGATGCTCGCCATCATGGCGCTGGAGCGTGCGGGAATCACACCGGGCCGCGGCCCCGTGATCGTCACCGGTGCTGCCGGCGGTGTGGGCTCGACCGCGGTCGCGCTCCTCGCCAAGCTCGGCTATCAGGTCACTGCCTCCACCGGTCGGCCCGAGGAAGAAGGCTACCTCAAGGGGCTCGGCGCGTCGGAGGTGATCGCCCGCACCGAGCTGACCGGGCCGATACGCCCGCTCGCCAAGGAGCGCTGGGCCGGCGGCATCGATACCGTCGGCTCGACGACCCTCGCCAACCTGCTCTCGATGATTCGCTATGGCGGCGCGGTCGCCGCCTGCGGGTTGGCGGGCGGCATCGACCTGCCGTCCACCGTGGCGCCCTTCATCCTGCGCGGCGTCTCGTTATTGGGAATCGAATCCGTTTATGCCCCTCCCGTGGTCCGAAAAGAAGCCTGGGTCCGGCTTGAAAACGACATCGACCTGCAAAAATTAGCCCAAATGACAGTGGAAATTGCATTGGACGACGTGATCGAGACTGGAAAAAAAATCGTTGAGGGTGGCATACGCGGTCGACACGTGGTCAAAATTGGGTAAATTTGTTCAGGATTTGTCGACGAAATTCGAGCATAATTTGCTTCGATCTCCATGGTAGGCTTCACGCCATAGATCGACGCATTTTTGGGGGTGGGGTCGTCATGTTTGCGCGTAGTCTGCTGGTCATTGCTGGGGTCCTTGGCGCACTGCCGGCTCAGGCCGGCGAACTCAGGCCGGAGGAGGCGAAACGCTTCGTGGCCGGCAAGCTGTTCAGCTATACCTGCTTTGAAGGCACCAAGGGCATGGGCCGCATCTTCGCCGACGGCTCGGTCCAAGGCAGCGTCCAGATTCGCGGCACCGGCGCCGTCCGCCTCGTTTCGCTGCCCGCCGGGACGGTCAAGGTCCAGCCGGACTCGATCTGCGCCTCGGCGCGCGGCATGATGTTCAGCCCTTGCTTTACCGTCAACCAGATCGATTCGCGCAGCTTCCGCGGCGCGATCTCCGGGCTCGGCTTCGCCTATTGCGATTTCGTGCGGCGGACCCCGCGAATTGATCTCGCGGAATCGCCGACGCAGCCGCGGCCAGTGACGGAACCGTCGACGCGGGTCCTGGACTCCGGGACGATGCGCACCTCGATCACCGAATAGGCTGACTTCAATCCAATTTTGCAGGATCGCTCCGGGGTGCGATCCGCCCAATCGGATCGCGCTCCCGATCTCTTGAGGTTGCGCGCAACCGGTCAGGAACCGACATCGGGCGCCCCGGCACCGAGCACCGGCGCTTGCACGGTCGCCCGCGGCGGAAACAGCAGGCGCTGGTAGAGGTAGCCGATACCGACCAGCACCAGCCCGAGCCCGATGAAGGACATCGCGCGCCAGATCCCGGCCAGGCCGGACATGTCGACCAGGAACACCTTGGCGATGGTTAGCGTGATCACGGCGCCCGACGCCAGCCGCGCCGGCTTGGAGTCGAGCAGCAGACCGGCCAGCAGCAGCACCACGCCGAAGCCGAGCCATGCCGCGGAGAACGTGTATTGCTCGGGATCGGTCACATCGCCGTCGGTCAAGACCGGCCCGTGATAGAACCTCACCACCTGCAGCGTCAGATAACCGAGCGCCAGCGCCACCGAGACCGCCGCTGAAACCACCCGGTAGGGCATCGGACGGGTACGGCGCGCGACCAGGGCAAGCACGATCGAGAGCACGGCGGGCAGCCCATAACCGAGCAGGATCAGATTGAGGAAGGGCCCGCCGACCGGCTCGCCGGTCTCGAGCGGGTTTTCGGCAATTCCCAGGCCGATGATGATCGCGGCAAGCGTAGTCCCAGCGACGACGAGCGCACCGACATCGTAGACGATGTTGCCGGTGCGCGCGCGCAGCCATTCGAGCCCGATGGCGATGGCGAGCCCGGCCGAGACCTGCAGCGCAATCTCCGCAAGACCGCTATGGGTCGCGTAGATGTCGCCGCCATTCATGGCGTGGCGAATTTCGAGGAACACCAGAAGCACGGTGAACAGGATCGCGGCCGCTTCAACGATGCGCGCGGGCGCGTCGTCGCCGCGCCGGCGCAACAGATGGCCGGCGATCCAGAACGACAATGCGGGAACGCCGTAGCCGTAGAGCAGCCAGTTGAAGATCGGCGTCGTGCCGACATCGGCCCCGACGATCCGCGGCTCCCAGACGATGCGCGCCAGCACCAGCGCAGCGGCGATCGCCGTGACCCAGCGCAGCATCGGCAGCGGACGCTTTTCGGCCACCCAGGCGATGCCGGGCGCCATGAGGGCGAGGCCCACCGTCAGCCAGCCCTTTTCCAGCGCAAAGGTCAGCGTGAGCGCCAGCGCCGCCGCCGATCCGGCGGCATGCAGCGCCGCCGCCGACGCGACGCCCGGGCGGGCCGGGCGCCGGGTCAATTGCTCGGCCGCCACCGCCAGCCATGCGGCGAGCAGCAGCGCGAGGCCGGCAAAGGGGATCGAGCGTTCGAGACCGGCGATGCGGCAGTAAAGCGCGATCAGGATCGCGAACGGCGCCAGCACGCCCGTCGCCGCCCAGATGAGCGGTACGGCCGCGCGCTCATGCCGGCCTTGGACGAGAAAGCCCGATGCTCCGAACAGAACGCCGAACAACATGCCGAGCACGAAATGCCAGGCAATGCTCGTCTGCGAGGGCTCCGGCGCGAGACCGCTGCCGGGACCGGAAGCAACGAGGTGGGACGTCACGGGATCGACGGCCCAGGCAATGATGACGAGCGCCGCCAGCGCGGCGGCGACCGGCACCGCGCCGGCTGCGGCGTCGCTGCGCCAGGCGATGGCGACCGTCGCGGCCGTCAGCAGCGCGAAAGCGATCGTCGCGGCGGGATCGTGATCCTGCGCCAGCACGACGAACGCCGCCGCCGCGAGGTACACCAGGATCGCGCCAGACGAAACGCCATCGATGCGGCCGGGCGTGGCAGCGGGTCCGTAGTAGAGGCCGGCGACGATCAGGAGCGCGACCAGCACGAAGCCGCTCACCGCGTGCAGGAGGTGCGGCGCCATCGTGCCGGCATCGTCGACGCCGGGGAAGATCCAGAACAGGCCGAACCCCAGCGCGGTGATGGCGAGCCAGCGCCACAGCCGCAGGTTTGCCAATGCAAAGGCCGCCGCGGTCACGATCGCCAAGTAGATGTAGAGCGCCCAATAATCCGGCTTGTCGCTGGCGACGAGCAGCGGCGTGACCTCGGCGCCGACGAGGCCGAGCGCCGCCAGCGCCGGCCCGTGCAGCAGCGCGGCGGCGAGCGTGACGAGCGCGACGATGCCGAGCAGGGTGAAGGCGGCCGGCGGATTGAGAAAGCCGTAGAGCGCATAGGCGGCCCACACCGTCGCATAGGCGACCGTCGTGCCCGCCGCGGTGAGAATGCTCGGAATATTGGCGGCGTAGATCCCGTAAATATCCAACCGGCGCTCAGTCCGCCGCAACCATTCGCCGGCGGCAACCAGTGCGGCCGCAAGCAGCGCGCCGAGCGCGACGCGCACGCCGGGCCCGATCCAGCCTTGTTCGATCGAGTAGCGCACCATGAAGACGCCGCCGAGCGCCAAGGCCAGTCCGCCGACCCACACCACCCACCTTGTGCCGAACCGCTCCTCAAGACTTGGCCCCTCCGGCAGGGATGTCGGCGGTGCCGTTATGGGAGGCGGCGGAGGCAGAGGCAGAGGCGGAGGCTGCAAACGTGGCGGTGCGACTTCCCCCGGCGTTTCGACGGGCGGTGGGTGCGAAGCGACGGGAGGCGGCGGCGGCAACGGGGGCGGCACTGCTGCGGCCACCGACGGCGCGCCGCTCTTGCGAGGTACTTCCAGCATGAGCACGCGTGCTTCGAGCCGGCGAAAACGTTCGGCCATGGCGTCGCCATGGGCCGACTCGCGTTCATCGATGCGCGCCTCCAGCAGGCGCACCCGCCGGCTCAAGCCGATGCCCAGCACGGCGCCGACAATGCTGGCAATGGGGACGATCACCGCGGCCAGCACGAGGATCGTGATCCATGCTTCCAAGATCGAATCCCCTGCTCCGTGGCCGTGGCTCGCCGATGATATCCGAATTCACCCGTGCGCGCAGGCTCGGCCTGTGACCCGTCATCCTTCGAGGGTCGTGCGGAGAGCGCGAGCACCTCCGGATGACGGGTCAGATCAGAAAATATGTCCGCGGGAATTCCGGCCCGCGTTCAGCGGATCACCAACAGCTCCGTGCCAAACCAGGAACCGAGGAAATAGCTGGCTATCCCGACGACGAGGCCCGCGACGAGGAAACGGTCGGAGACCAGGGGACGCTCGCCCGCAAAGCGCAGGATGAGCAGCCCGGCCAACCCCAGCCCGCAGAATACGGTCAACGGATGGGTGATGAGACCGTCGCCGAACGGGCGCTGCGCGCCGTACATCCCGAACACCATGCCGCCCAGCGCCATCAACCCCAGCCACAAGGACAGCGCGCGCGCCAACACAGCCGGTGACCAGGGCGGGTCGCGCGGAGCGGTGGAAGCCGGCGTCGGGTCGGTCGGTTCTGTCAATTGCGCACCTGTTTCCTTAACGGGTTATTCTTGGCTGGCAGCGCGAAGCCCGCCTCACATGGCGACGCCGCGCTCGGCGAAGTATTTCAGTGCACCGGGATGCCACGGCGACGGGCTGTTGGACTTGAGCTGGCCCTTGAGGCCGAAATTTTCCGCCTCCCGATGCACGGCGATCAGGTCGGGCTGCTTGTCGAAGATCGTCTTGACGATGGTGTAGGCCATCTCGTCGCTCATCTTGTCGCCGGTGACGAGCAGGTTCCACACCACGGAGTTCTGGTTGTCCTTGTCCTGGCCCGGATAGGTGCCGGCCTTGATCACGCTCGTCGCATAGAGATTGCCGTACTTGGCATTCAGCTTGGCGAGCAGATCGGCATGATCGATCAGCTTGAGCTTGACGCCGGGGGTCGCGGCCAGATCGGTCACCGCCGAGGTCGGCAGGCCGCCCACCCAGAAGAACGCGTCGATCTTGCGGTCCTTGATGGCGTTGACGGACTCGGCGGCGCCGAGCCGTTCGCGCCGCATGTCCTTGTCCTTGTCGAGGCCCGCCGCCTCGATGAGGCGGAACCCCATCACCTCGGTGGCGCTGCCGGGAGAGCCGGTGGAGACGCGCTTGCCCTTGAGGTCGGCGATCTTCTCGATTCCCGTGCCCTCGATCGTCACCACATGCATCTGGTTGGGGTAGAGCACCATCAGGGTCCGCAGCGCCACCTTGCCGCTCTTGAACTTGTCCACGCCGTTGATCGCATCCGCCACCGCGTCGGCCTGGGTGAAGGCGAGCTCGGCCTGGCCGGTGCCGATCAGTTTTAGATTGTCCACCGAGCCGCCGGTCACTTCGGCGGAAGCGGCAAGGCCGGGAATGGTCTTCGTCAGGATGTTGGCGAGCCCGCCGCCGAGCGGATAGTAGACGCCGCCGGTGCCGCCGGTCGCGATCGCCATGGTCTTCAGCTGCGCCACCGCGGCGCCGGCAATCAGCGCCATGCCGACCGCGGCGACCGCCACCCGGAAAATCCTCGCCATGTTCGCCTCCATTGTCAGGCCTGTACTGCCGCGGCCCTGGTCCTGGATTGTTTTACCAACAAGTACGCCATGATCGCCAGACCGAACGGCGCCGGGTGCGGCACGTCGAGGCCGGAGAGCTCTTCGGCGATCGCTTCGATCAGGCTCGGGAACACCAGCAGCAGGCCGGCGATGACCCACAGGACCCGCTCCGCCGCCGTGTTGCGCCGCAGCGCCCAGTTCTGCGCGGCCGCGGCGAGCGCGGCGAGGCCGGCGGCGGTCTTGAGCGTGATGACGAAGATGTCCACTACCGAGCCGTCCTTGGGGATCTTCATCAGCAGGCCGACGCCGATCGGGTCGAGCACGAACACGAACGGGACCAGAAAGGCCGGCAAGGTGTATTTCCACGCCTGCAGGGTCGTCTTGTAGGGGTCGCCGCCGGTGATCGCGGCGGCGGCGAACGGCGACAGCGCGGTCGGCGGCGACACCTCCGAGAGCACGGCGTAATAAAAGATGAACATATGCGCGGCGAAGTCGGGCACGCCGAGCTTGGTCAGCGCCGGCGCCGCGATCACCGCGCAGATGATGTAGGACGCCGTGACCGGCACCGCGAGGCCGACGATCCACACGATCAGCGCGGTGTAGATCGCGGTGAGCAGCAGGCTGCCGCCGGCATAGTCGAGCACGATCGAGGAAAATTTCAGCCCCAGCCCGGTCAGGGTGACGACGCCGACGATGATGCCCGCGGACGCGCAGGTGGTCGCGGCATTGAGCACGCCGATGGTGCCGTCGGCGAGCGCACGCACCAGCTTCTTGGGATAGAGCGCGGTGTCCGGCCGCAGGAAGCTCAGCGCGAAGCACATCAGCGTCGACCAGAACACCGACAGCATCGGCGAATAGCCGGCGATCATGAACACGATGACCGCGATCAGCGAAGTGAAGTGGAAGCCGTAGCGCTTGGTCATCTGCCACAGCGTCAGCGACTGGTCGTAGGGCACGACGGTGGCGCCGAAGCGCTTGGCGTCGAGCTCCACCATGAACAACAGCGACATGTAGTAGAGGCAGGTCGGGATGGTCGCCATCCAGATCACTTCGAGGTAGCTGATCTTGAGGAACTCGGCGATCAGGAAGGCGGCGGCGCCGAGCACCGGCGGCGACAGGATGGCGCCGAGGCCGCCCGCGGCGAGCAGGCCGCCGGCCGCGTTCTTCTCGAAGCCGGCGCGCGCCATCATCGGGTAGGCGACCGCGCCGATGGTGACGGTCGTCGCGACGCCCGAGCCCGACGGCCCGCCGAGCAGGAACGAGGCCAGCACCACCGTCCGCCCGGCGCTGTTCGGCTTGCCGCCCATCAGCGACATCGAGAAGTCGATGAAGAATTTCCCGGCGCCGGACTGCTGCAGGAAGGCGCCGTAGATGGTGAACATGATGATCAGGGTGGAGGAGACGTCGACAGCGACGCCGAAAATGCCTTCCAGCGTGATGAAGAGATGGCCGACCAGGCGCGATATGTCATAGCCGCGATGGGTCCAGGGCGCCGGCAGATAGGGCCCGGTCATGGCATAGACGATGAACAGCACCGCGACGACCGGCATGATCGGGCCACTGGCGCGGCGCGTCGCCTCGAGCAGTAGGAGGGTGAAGACGACGCCGAACACGACATCGAGCGCGGTCCGGCGAGGTGGCGCGGTCGGTGAAGTCCTCGCCGCCGTAAAGCGCGTAGCCGAGAATGACGACGGTCGCGATGGCGAAGGCCACGTCCCAGAGCTGAATCTGGTTGCGGAACCGCGACGCGATCGGAAACAAGAGGAAGCTCAGCACCATGACGAAGGCGACATGGATGTAGCGCAGCGGCTGGGTGGGAACGATGTCGTAGGCGGCGTAGAGGTGGAACAGCGAGGAGACGACCGCGATCGTGGTGACGATGGTGCCTGCCCAGCCCGCGAGGCGGTTGGCAACGCCCTCCTCGGACTCCACATAGGCCTCGGCCTTGCGCAATTGTTCTTCGGAAATAACCCCCGTCCCAGCGTCCGGCGCCGGCGTCGCATCCTCGGCCATCGTCCCCTCGACCAGCGCCGCAGAACCGCGGCTTGGGCGCAGATTAGCACGGGAACCGGGGATCAGTAATCAGGGATCAGGGATCAGTAGTCGCAGGCTGCAAATTTCTGATCCCTGATCACTGATCCCTGATTACTGATCCCTGATTACTGATCCCTGATCACGCCGTGCTCGCCGCGCTCTTGCCCAGCGCCGCCTGGGCGGCGGCGAGGCGGGCGATGGGGACGCGGAACGGCGAGCAGGACACGTAGTCCAGGCCGATCTCGTGGCAGAACGCGACCGAGGCGGGGTCGCCGCCGTGCTCGCCGCAGATGCCGAGCTTGAGATCGGGCCGCACCTTGCGGCCGCGCGCGGTCGCGATCTTCACCAGCTCGCCGACGCCGTCCCGATCGATCGACACGAACGGGTCGACCGCGAGGATGCCCTTGGCGGTGTAGATGCCGAGGAAGCTCGCGGCATCGTCGCGGCTGATGCCGAACGTGGTCTGGGTGAGGTCGTTGGTGCCGTAGGAGAAGAACTCCGCGGTCTCGGCGATCTCGCCGGCCATGAGCGCGGCGCGCGGCAGCTCGATCATGGTGCCGACCTGATAGTCGATCTCGGTGCCGCTGTTCCTTCGCGACCGCCTTGGCGGTGTCGTCGATCCGCGCCTTGACGAGGTCGAACTCCATCCGCGTGGCGATCAGCGGCACCATCACCTCCGGCACCACCGGCTTGCCGGTGCGCCTGCCCGCTTCCACCGCCGCCTCGAAGATGGCGCGGGCCTGCATCTCCGCGATCTCCGGATAGGCGATGGCGAGGCGACAGCCGCGGAACCCGAGCATCGGGTTGAATTCGGCGAGCTCGCGGGCGCGGTCCGCGAGCTTGCGCGGATCGGCATTCATCGCCGCGGCGACCTCGGCGATCTCCTCCTCGGTATGCGGCAGGAATTCGTGCAGCGGCGGATCGAGCAGGCGGATCGTCACCGGGAGCCCGCCCATGATCTCGAACAGCTCGATGAAGTCGTCGCGCTGCATCGGCAGCAGCTTGGCGAGCGCGGTGCGGCGGCTCTTTTCGTCGTCGGCGAGGATCATCTCGCGCACGGCGCGGATGCGGGCCTCCTCGAAGAACATGTGCTCGGTGCGGCACAGGCCGATGCCTTCCGCCCCGAACCTTATGGCGACGCGGGCGTCGTTGGGCGTGTCGGCATTGGCGCGAACCCTGAGCTTGCGGACCTGGTCGGCCCAGCCCATCAGGGTCGCGAATTCGCCCGACAGCGCCGGCTCCTGCATCGGCACCTTGCCGGCCAGCACCTGGCCGGTCGAGCCGTCGATGGTGATGATGTCGCCCTTGCGCAGCGTGACGCCGCCGGCGCTGAAGGCGTGGGCGGCGTAATCGACGCGGATCGCGCCGGCGCCGGAGACGCAGGGCTTGCCCATGCCGCGCGCCACCACCGCTGCATGGGAGGTCATGCCGCCGCGGGTGGTGAGAATGCCTTCCGCGGCGTGCATGCCGTGGATGTCTTCCGGGCTGGTCTCGACCCGCACCAGGATGACCTTGCGCCCCTGGGATTTGAGCAGCTCGGCTTCGTCGGAGGAGAACACGATCTCGCCCGAGGCCGCGCCCGGCGAGGCCGGCAGGCCGGTGGCGATGACCTTGCGCTCGGCGCTGGGATCGATGGTGGGATGCAGCAGCTGGTCGAGCGCGCCGGGGTCGACCCGCGTCACCGCCTCCTGTTTCGTGATCAATCCCTCGTTGGCAAGCTCGACCGCGATGCGCAGCGCCGCCTTGGCGGTGCGCTTGCCGGAGCGGGTCTGCAGCATCCACAACTTGCCCTGCTCCACCGTGAATTCGAGGTCCTGCATGTCGCGGTAGTGCTTTTCCAGCAGGCCGTAGATGCGGGTGAGCTCGGCGTAGGCCGCCGGCATGGCATGCTCGAGCGAGGGCTTGTCGGAGCCCGACTCGTGGCGCGCGATCTCGGTGATTTCCTGCGGCGTGCGGATGCCGGCGACGACGTCCTCGCCCTGGGCGTTGATGAGGAATTCGCCGTAGAGCCGCCGCTCGCCGGTCGAGGGATTGCGGGTGAAGGCGACGCCGGTCGCGGATGTCTCGCCCATGTTGCCGAACACCATCGCCTGGACATTGACCGCCGTGCCCCAGCTTTCCGGGATCGCGTGGAGACGGCGATAGGTGATGGCGCGCTGGTTCATCCAGGAGCCGAACACGGCGCCGATGGCGCCCCACAGCTGGTCGTACGGGTCCTGCGGGAACGGCGCGCCGTGCTCTTCCTCGACCAGCGCCTTGTAGCGGACGACCAGCGCGGCCCAGTCGTCGGCATCGAGCTCGGTGTCCAGCATGTAACCATGCTGGTCCTTGTGCTCGTCGAGCATCTCCTCGAACAGATGATGGTCGAGGCTGAGCACCACGTTGGAATACATGGTGATGAAGCGCCGGTAGGAATTGTAGGCGAAGCGGCGGTCGCCGGAGGATACGGCCAGCGCCTCGACGGTCATGTCGTTGAGGCCGAGATTGAGCACGGTGTCCATCATGCCGGGCATCGACGCGCGCGCGCCCGAACGCACCGAGACCAGCAGCGGGTTGTCGCGGTCGCCGAACCGCCGCCCCGCGATCTTGCCGACTTGTGCAAGCGCGGCCTCGACCTGGCCTTTGAGCTCCTTCGGATAGGCTTTGCCGTGGCCGTAGAAGTAGGTGCAGACCTGCGTCGTGATGGTGAAGCCCGGCGGCACCGGCAGGCCAAGATTGGCCATCTCGGCGAGATTGGCGCCCTTGCCGCCGAGCAGGTCGCGCAGGCGCGACTTACCCTCCGCCTTGCCATCGCCGAACGAATAGACCCACTTGCCCGACACGGGCGCCACGGGCTTGGCGGGCCGGGCTGCCGGCTTCTGTTTTGGAGCCGGCCTTGCAGCCGGTTTGCGTTTGGGCGCCGCAGCTTTGGCGCGGCTTCGTGCAGCCTTGGCAGGAGAAGCCTTGGCGGGAGCAGCCTTGGCGGGACGCCGGGATCGGGACGATTTGATCGATTTCACCATGATCGGGCTCGGAGATTTTCAGCCGGCACAAAGCACGGTGACACCCGCGCCGCAACCCTGCCTTTAGGAGGCAGTCGTCAATGGATCAGGCCCAGTCCGGTGATACCCACCACGATCAGGTAGATCGCGACGATGTAGTTGAGCAACTGCGGCATGATGAGGATCAGGACTCCCGCGATCAACGCCACGATCGGCTGGACGTGGGCAATGGTCAGCATTGTTATGGCCTCCTGGATGCATTTTCGAGAATTGGCAGTGCAGGAAACAAGTTACGCGAAATCCGCCGCAGCGCTACCGCAACGATCTCGCGCCGGATTGGTTCACGCCGTGCCGGTGAGATAACGCTTCGCCAGCACTTTGCCCTCCTCGACCGCCGGCTGGTCGAACGGGTCGACGCCGAGAAGGTGCGCGGCGATGATCGTCTCCAGCATGAAATGCATCAGCAGTTCGCCGAGGCTCGCCTCGTCCAGGCGATCGAGCTTGAAGGTGCGGACCGGGCAGCCGTTCTTGGCCAGCGTCTCGGCGGTGGCGCGGCCCTGGGCGGCGACGAGATCGCCGATGGTTTTGCCGGCGAAGCCGGGCTCGCCGGCCTCGGCTGACAGGCCGGCGTCGAGCCGTGGACCGCGTCCGGCCACGGCGACCGTAATCACCGTGAACAGCTTGTCGCGCGGGCCGGCGATGAACAGCTGGAGCTGGCTGTGCTGGTCGACCGGACCGAGCGCCGCGATGGGCGTCGTGCCCTTGCCGTCCTTGCCGAGGCTTTCCGCCCATAGCTGGACGTACCAGCGGGTGAAGCGTTCGAGCCGGTCCGCATAGGCCATCAGCACCGCGATCGGCTTGCCCCCAGCGGTGGCGAGCGCGACATTGAGCGCCGCGCCGACGGCGGCCGGGACCTCGCCGGGTGCCTTGCCGGCCAGCACCGGCGCCAGCGCCGCCCCGGCGCCGCGGCGCAGCGCAGCAATGTCGAGGCCGGCCACCGCCGCGGGCAGCAGGCCTACATTGGTCAGCACCGAGAAGCGGCCGCCGACATCGGGATCGTGATCGAGCATCGCGATGCCGTGACCGCGCAGGAGATCGCGCAGGCCGTTGCGCCGGCCCGCGACCGCAGGCTCCGTGATGCCGAAAAACAGTTCGGGCGTCTTTGCGGCGAGACCGGCCGCGCGGACCGCCGCGAGCGCGGCGATCACCTGCATCAGCGTCTCGCCGGTGCCGCCCGATTTCGATATGGCCACGAAGCGCGTCGCGGCGAGCGGCAGGCGCGCCAGCAGGCGCCGCATAGGTGTCTGGATCGAGATTGTCCATGAAGTGCAGGCGCGGGCCGTCGCGCAATGCGCCGAGCCCCGGCACCCCGCAGCCGGCGAGCTGCGCCACCGTCTGGCCGCCGAGGCTCGACCCGCCGGTACCGAGAAAGACGATGTCGCCGGCGCCGGCCACCAGCCGCTCCGCAGCGCCTTTTATGCCGGTGATATCGTCGGTTTTTTCGGGGAGCCGCAGCAGCGGCAGCTTGCCGTCCGCGTGGCGTGCCCTGATCCGGACGAGCGCATCCGCGCTGCGCGCCAGGGCATCGGCATAGGACGCCGCCGCAACGCCGTCGCGGCCGATGCGCTCCTCGCGGGCATCATCGATGGATTGCAAGATGGCCATAGAAGGGGCCGACCGTGAAGCCGGACTCCCGTCAACCGCCTTTGGCCGGCGTGACCGGCGGGCGGCCGACGACCGTGATCAGCATGCCGCCGTCGAGCAGCCGCTTGGCGACCCGCTTCACGTCGGCCATGGTCACGGCCTGCACCAGGCTGTTGCGCTTGTCGATATAATCGATGCCGAGATCATCGAGCTGAATCTGCACGAGCTGCGCGGCGATCTTGCTGGAGGTGTCGAAGCGCAGCCCGTAGGACCCCGTGAGGAACGACTTCGACTTGGCGAGCTCCTCTTCGGTCGGGCCGGTCTCGGCAAGACGTCGGATCTCGGATTCGAGCACTTCCAGCGTCTGCACGGCGCGATCGGCGCGGGTCGCCGTGCCCGTCATGAACAACGCGGCGCTGTCGAGCGGAATCAAGGCGCTGTACACCGAATAGGCGAGGCCGCGCACCTCGCGCACCTCACGATAGAGCCGCGACGAAAACGAGCCGCCGCCGAGCACGTGATTGACCACGAACGCGGCCATGAAATCCGGATCGTTGCGAGGAATGCCGACCCCGCCCAGCATCAGCACGGATTGCGGGACATCCAGGTCGATCGAGATCTTCTGTCCGAGCCCCTGCGGTGCGACCACCGGGACCGCAACGAGACTGCCCTTTGCCGGAAGGCCGCCGAACACCTTGTCTATGACCTTGCCGGCGCCTGCAGCGTCGATATTGCCGACGATGGCGATCTTGAGCGTGTCGCGGGCGAACACCCGCCGCATGTATTCCTTGAGATCGCTCACGGTGATGGCCGAAACCGATTCGGTGGTGCCGCGCACCGGCCGGCCATAGGGATGGCCGGGGAACGCGGTCGACCACCAGCGGTGGCTCGCCATCTCGTTGGGGCTCGTGGTCTCCCGGCGCAGCCCCGACAGCATCTGGTCGCGGATGCGCTCAATGTCGGCCTTATCGAAATGCGCCTCGGTGAGCGCCAGTCGCAGCAGCTCTACGGCTTCGTCCAGATTGGCCGACAGCGTGCGCAGCCCACCGGTGGTCTGGTCGCGGTTTGCATTGAAGTTGATCTCGATCGCCCTGGCCTCGACCCGCTCGTGGAAGCCCCTGGAATCGAACTCCCCTGCTCCTTCGTCGAGCAGCGCCGTCGCCATGATGGCCACGCCCGGCTTGTCGACGGGATCCTGGTTGGCGCCGCCGCGGAATGCGAAATCGAGCGCAACCAGAGGCACCGACGGCTCCTGCACCAGCCAGGCCTCGATGCCGCCCGGGCTCACGATCCGTTGGATGGTGGTCGCCTCGGCGGCGAGCGGCATCATCAGCACCGCCGCAACGGACAGGATGGCCGAGAAACTCAGACTGCGCGGCTGAGATCCGCTGCGAGGACATGCGATCACGAGCGCTTCTCCGTGGAAGGAAGTTCCTTGACGAGATAGCCGGTCACCGAACGTCGCTTGTCGAGCCAAGTGCGAGCGGCGTCGCGGACCGCATCCGCCGTCACGACATGGACGCGCTTGGGCCACGAGGCCACCTGCTCCACGGTCGCGCCGGTGGTGAGCGCGGCGCCGTACCAGCGCGCCATGGTGGCCTGATTGTCCTGGGCGTAGACCGCGTCCGCGATCAGCCGGGTCTTCGCGCGCTCCAGCTCTTCGGCGGCGATCCCGTGCTCGGCGATCTCGGCGATCACCGCATCGATCGCGGCCTCGATGGTGGCAAACGCGACGCCCGGCAGCGGGCTGGCGTAGACGCCGAATCGGGTCTCATCCAGCGCGGTGCCCTGATACCAGCCGCCGGCATTGGTGGCGAGATGCTGCTCGATCACGAGCGCGCGGTAGAGCCTGCTGGTCTCGCCGCTGCCGAGCACATGGGCGAGCACTTCGAGCGCCTCGGATTCCCCTGGCTTTGCCGTCGTCCCGGAAGGCACGAGATAGCTGCGCTGGAGGCTCGGCTGAGCCACCCGGGGGTCGGCCAGGGTGACTTGGCGGACCGCCACCGGCGGCGGCTCCTGAGGCCGCATGCGCGGACCGATCTCGGAGCGGGGGGCGATCTTGCCATAGGTCTTCTCGGCGAGCGGCCTGACCTCGGCGCCGGTCACGTCGCCGGCGATCACCACCACCGCATTGTTGGGCGTGTAGAACTTCCGGTAAAATGCGAGCGCATCCTCTCGGTTGAGCTTCTCGAGCTCCGGACGCCAGCCGATCACGGGCCGGCCATAGGGATGATTCAGAAACAGCGCCGCGGTGACCTGCTCGCCGAGCCGGGCTTCGGGACTGTTGGCGACCCGCATGTTGTACTCTTCCAGGACCACATCGCGCTCGGGCAGCACATTGGCGTCGGTCAGCACCAGGCCGGTCATGCGATCAGCCTCGAACTCCATCACTGTCGGCAGGTATTCGCGTGCGATGCGCTGGAAATAGCCGGTGTAGTCGGCCGTGGTGAAAGCGTTCTCCTGGCCGCCGATGGTGGCAAGCGTCTGCGAGAAACGGCCCTGCGGGTTCTTGTCGGTGCCCTTGAACATGAGGTGTTCGAGAAAATGGGCAAGGCCGGATCTGCCGGCCTGCTCATCCGCGGAGCCGACCCTGTACCAGATCATATGGGTCACCACGGGCGTGCGGTGATCGGGGATCACCACGACTTCGAGCCCGTTGTCCAGTTTGAAATGGGAAATCTGCGGCCCCTCGGCCCTGGCCGGGGCAAACGCCATGACCGTCGACGCAACCGCGACGGCGCCCAGAAAGCGAAGCGCCGCCGGGCGGAGACGGCCGGCGGCGAGCCCGAGACTGGAACGGCTGAAACAGGGACGGCTGAAGCTGCGAAGAGCGCTGGTTCGCTGGCCGGACGGGCGAGCCCGATTCGGGCTGCGGCCGCTACGGCGCGGCGAACCGAGACCCATCATTTTCCTTACACTCCTCCCGTCTGGCGTTCTTCCAAGGTTTTAGGCCTTCGACCTTTCTTTGCATGAACTGAGGCCGTAAGGCTGCTTCAAAGATGTCGCGCGTTAGCCGGTCGCAGGACCGGTCAGGCAGCAAACCCCGAAGGCCGCCAAAATAGCGGGTTCGCCGGCTGGATGCTACGGCACGGCGAACCGGAACCCATCATCTCCCATCGCTTCCTACGGTCTGGCGCTCTTCCTGGGTCTGCGCCTTCGCCTTTTCGGAACGGTAGTTGAGGCCATAGGGCTGGTCGGGCGACGGCGTGCGGTAGCCGTTCGGCGGATCGGTCAGCGACGCACGGCCCGGCTCGCGAAGGAATTTCGCTCCCTCGGCCGGCTTCTCCTTGGAGAAGGTGCTGCCCAAACTCGTGAAATCGGACCACAGCCCGCCCTTGTAGCCCAGTTCGTCCGGGCGAAGCTGCGTCGAGGTTTCGACCGTTTGGCCCGGTTTGATGCCGCCTTCGTTCGGCGCAGCGCTGGTCTTGCCGACGTTCAGCTCGTTCGGCTTGAGCGTGTCGCCCCAAGTCGTCACGTCGATCGCCTTGCGTTCGGCCCTCGCCTTCTTGGCTGCCCTGCGTTTTGCGTCATCCGGATCGGCCGGCCAAGCCGGATCGCGCTCGCCGATGGCGCCGGTCGTCTCCGGCGGCGGCAGATTGCGGGTCGGCGGCACCACCAGCGGCGGCCGTTCCTTGTACTCGATCGAGCCCTCGCGGCCGTTCTGGAGGCCGAGCCCGCGCAGGAAGCCGCGGATGAAGCGCTGATCGTACCATCCTTCGTTGTCGTCATCGGCAGCAAAGGCGGCGCCAGCGCTTCCGGCGATGATGAGTACTCCCAGCACCGTCCCCAACACGGTGCGGGTCAGCTTGATGTGCCAAATGTCTCGAGGCATGGCTTTTCCCCATAAAGCTCGCCGCCCAGACGGCGGCTCAAGTGACGGTGGATGCACGTTTTTTTACCCCGCCGCTCCCCCCTAGAGCCCTATCAGGGCGCTTTTGCGGCATCCCCTGCGAACAGGGATTCATACAGCAGTCCAACAACTCCGGCAACGATGGCTACGTCGGCGAGGTTGAAGACGTACCACTGAAAGCTCCAGGTAGCGGCGGTGATATGAAAAAGCACGAAATCCATTACCGCTCCGTGAACGAGGCGATCGATCGCATTGCCGACCGCCCCCCCGATGATCAGGCCGAGCGCGACAGCCGACAGCCGCGATCCGGTTCGGGCGAGCCAGACCGCCAGCAGCACCACCGCAACGAGCTTGAGCGCGAACAGGGCCCATTGCCCCAGCGGCCCGGTCTGCTGGAACAGGCCGTAGCTGATGCCGGTGTTCCAGGCCAGCACGAGGTCGAGGAACGGCGTGAGCGCGACCCGTCCGCGGCCGGGCAGATCGAAGCCGTGGAGCAGCCACAGCTTCGCCGCCTGGTCGGCGGCGGCGGTGAGGAGCGCGACCGCGACGCCGAGGCGAAAGGTCGCGCCGCGCCCGGGGAGCGCGCCCGCCATTTCAATGGGCCGCGGCGCGCGCCGCGGTCCATTCGCGCAACGCCTGGGCGTCGCGCGGGGTGACATCGGGGTATTCGGGATCGGTTCCGACCGAGGGAAGGATTTTCCACGACCGCGCGCATTTGGTGCCCTGGGCCGGGCGGAATTCCACCGCCACGCCCGGAACGTCTTCGAGGCGGAACGCGTCGGTCGGCCCGTGCCCCGACACGACCGTGAGCTGCGAGGTGATGGCGACCTCGGCCAGTCCGGTCTCGCCATGCTCCCCGGCAAGCTCGGCGGCGACGAGACGCAGCAGCGCGGGGTCGGCGACATGCACGACCGGCGCCGCCTCCAGGCTCGATCCGATCCGCTTGTTGGCCCGCTCGATCTCGAGCGCCCCGGTCACGACGCGGCGGACCCGCCTGATCTCGTTCCATACCTGCGCCAGCGCCTCGTTGCGCCAGGTTTGCGGGATCGCCGGGAACGGTTCGAGATGGACCGAGCCGGCGCCAGGAAACCGTGACTGCCAGGCTTCCTCCGCGGTGAAGCAGAGCATCGGCGCGAGCCAGGTCACCACCGCGCGGAAGACATGGTCGAGCACCGTCAGGCAGGCCTTGCGGGTCACCGAGGAGATCGGGTCGCAGTACAGCGCATCCTTGCGGATGTCGAAATAGAACGCCGACAGGTCGACGGTCATGAACTGATTCAGCGCCGCGAAGATGCGCTTGTAGTCGAACTCGGCGTAGCTCTTGCGCACGCCTGCGTCGACCTCGGCCAGCCGGTGCAGCAGGTATTTTTCGAGCCCCGGCATGTCCTCGTAAGGAACGGTGTCGCCCTCGTGGAAATGGACGAGATTGCCGAGCAGCCAGCGGATGGTGTTGCGCAGCTTGCGATAGGTCTCCACCGTGGTCTTGAGGATTTCCGGCCCGATCCGCAGGTCGTCGGCATAGTCGGAGGCGCATACCCACATGCGCAAGATGTCGGCGCCGGAGGACTTGATCACGTCCTGCGGCGCCACCGTATTGCCGAGCGATTTCGACATCTTGCGGCCGTTCTCGTCGAGCACGAAGCCGTGGGTGAGCACGACGTCGAACGGCGCGGCGCGGCGCGTCCCGCTGCTCTCCACCAGCGAGGAATGAAACCAGCCGCGGTGCTGGTCGGAGCCTTCGAGATACATCACGGTATCGAGGCCGCCGTCCTTCTTGCGGCGGATGCCGGCAAGGCTCGGAAAGTTCTGGGGGTCTTCCAGCGTGAACGCGTGGGTGGAGCCCGAATCGAACCAGACGTCGAGAATATCGTCGACCTTCTGCCAGTCCTCTTTGGCGCGTTCGCCGAGGAAGCGCTTGCGCGCGCCGACCGCGTACCAGGCATCGGCGCCCTCGTTGGCGAACGCCTCGACGATACGCGCATCGACGAATTCGTCGTTGAGGATATCGACCGCGCCGTCGCCCTTTTCCCGCACGAACACGGTGATGGGAACGCCCCAGGCGCGCTGGCGCGAGATCACCCAGTCGGGCTTCGACTCGATCATGCCGGTGATGCGGTTCTCGCCCTGGGGCGGCACCCAGCGCGTGATCTTGATGGCGTCGAGCGACCGGTGGCGCAAGGTATCGCCGGGCTCCTCGTGGCCGCTCGCATCTGCGATCGGCTTGTCCATGGCGATGAACCACTGCGGCGTGTTGCGGAAGATCACCGGCTTCTTGGAGCGCCAGGAATGCGGATACTGGTGCTTGAGCCGTCCGCGCGCGATCAGGTTGCCGGCCTCGATCAACGCCTTGATCACGGCGTCGTTGGCATCGCCCTTGTCGCCCTTCTCGGTGAGGACTCGCTTGCCGACGAAGCCGGGCGCTGCCTCGGTGAAGCGGCCGTCGGCGTCGACGGTGTAGGGAATGGCGGTGTTGAAACCAGCCGCATCGAGCTGCGGCTTGTTCGCCATCCAGATATCGAAGTCCTCGCGGCCGTGCCCGGGCGCGGTGTGGACGAAACCGGTGCCGGTGTCGTCGGTGACATGCTCGCCTTCCAAGAGAGGCACCGGGAAGTCGTAGCCGCCGCGCGCCTTGAGCGGATGATCGCAGACGAGCGTTTCGAGGAGCGCTGCGGGAAGGTCGATGACCTTCTCGTAGCCGGTGACGCGCGCCTGCTTGAACACCTCGCCGGCGAGGTTCTCGGACAGGACGAAGAGGTCGCCGAATTTCGCCCAATTGTCCGGCGCGGCGTCGGTGACCTTGTAGAGCGCATACTTGATCTTCGCGGAGAAGCTGATGGCGCGGTTGCCCGGCAGCGTCCACGGCGTCGTGGTCCAGATCACGACGGACGCACCGTGGAGGAGATGAATGAGATCGCCGGTCTTCGCATCACCCGCATCGAAAACGCGATCGCCCCAGCCTGAGCCCGCGACCGGAAACTTCACCCACACCGTGTCGCTGGTGAAATCCTCGTACTCCACCTCGGCCTCGGCGAGCGCGGTCTTCTCCACCACCGACCACATCACCGGCTTCGATCCCCGATAGAGCAGCCCGTTGTCGCGGAACTTCATCAGTTCGCGGGCGATCTGCGCCTCAGCGGCGAAGTCCATGGTGGTGTAGGGATGCTCCCAGTCGCCGACCACGCCAAGCCGCTTGAACTCGCCGCGCTGCACGGAGAGCCAGTGCTCCGCATAGGCCCGGCACTCCTTGCGGAACGCAATCATGGCGGCGGGATCGGCGAAATCGGGCTTGGCCTTGCCCTTGGCGCGGTAGTTCTCCTCCTCGATCTTCCACTCGATCGGCAGGCCGTGGCAGTCCCAACCCGGCACGTAGGGGGAATCGAAGCCGAGCATCTGCTGGGAGCGCGTCACCACGTCCTTGAGGACCTTGTTGAGCGCGTGGCCGATATGGATATTGCCGTTGGCATAGGGCGGCCCGTCATGGAGCACGAATTTCGGGCGCCCCGCACTCACCTGGCGCAGGCGACGATAGAGACCGGTCTTCTCCCACTGCGCCAGGATCTCGGGCTCCTTCTGGGGCAGCCCGGCGCGCATGGGAAAATCGGTCTTGGGCAGAAACAGAAGTCTCGCTGTAATCGCGGACTTCATCGGACATGGCGGCTTGACCTGGAATTAGGATGGCGAAAAAGGGTTCGGCAATCCCGGTCTTCCGCCGACCCAGAGGTCAAACGGAAGCCGGGCCGATAATTTGCCGCGAGGCCGACCCGAGCACGAAAGCGAATGAATCGCACGCCATCATGGCAAGGCTCCTAACATATCGACCTCGCGGCGGAAAGACCTTGTCCGAGTTTGCAAATCTTTAGGAACCTCATCCTGAGGAGCCGTGCGCAGCACGGCGTCTCGAAGGACGGCCACACACGCTGCGGCCGGTGACCGTCCTTCGAGACGCGCGCATCGAAATCGGCTGTTGCCGATTTCGACACCATTGGTTGCCGAAGTCAGGCAAGCCTGACTTCGGTGCGCGCTCCTCAGGATGAGGTCCGAATGAGTTCATACGTCCTCAGAGCGAAAGCGGCCCAAGCGGCGGAAACACGTCGCCCGCCTTCCGCAGCGCGTTGCGGGCGACGCTGCAATCGTCGCCCATGCGGCGGATCAGGTCCGCGACGGTGTCGAAATTCATCTCCGGCCTGATCCAGGCGATGATGGCGACGTCGAGGGTGCGGCCGTAGAGATCACCGGAAAAGTCGAACAGGAACACCTCCAGCAGCACGATCCCGGTGTCGAACATGGGCCGGCGGCCGAAATTCGCGACCCCGTCATAACGCTTGCCGTCGACCTCGACCCGCACCGCATAGACGCCGTGGCGCAGGCCGCAGCCGGGATCGAGCCGCAGGTTTGCGGTGGGAAAGCCCAGCTCCCGCCCCCGCCGGTCGCCATGGACGACCTCGCCGGTCACGAACCAGGGATAGCCGAGGAGCTCCGCGGCCTCCGCGACGTGCCCCGCCGCGAGGGCCTCGCGGATCGCGCCCGACGAGACGCGGCGGCCGTCGTCGCTCAATTCCGGCACCACGTCGACGGCAAAGCCGAGCCGCGCGCCCTCTTCCTTCAGATAGGCGGGCGAGCCCGCCCGCGCCTTGCCGAAATGGAAATCGTAGCCGACCACCGCGCCGGCAACCGCATAGCGCTCGACCAGCACCCGGGCGACGAAGGCGGCGGGGTCGAGCGCTGCGAGCGCTCCATCGAACTTCATCAGGATGGCGCCGTCGAGCCCGCTCGTCGCCAGCAGGCGCAGCTTTGCGGTCGCGTCGGTCAGGCGGAACAGCGGCTGGTCCGGATTGAAGAAGGCGCGCGGATGCGGCTCGAAGGTCAGCGCCGCCGCCGGCCGGCCGAGGCCGCGGGCACGCGCCACCGCGGCGCCGATCACCGCGCGATGGCCGCGATGCACGCCCTCGAAATTACCCATGGCGACCACCGCACCCTTGAGCGCGCCGGGATGCGCGGGCAGGTCGAGCGCGTCCTTGACGATGACAAAAGGTGGCTGGGTCGGCTGAGACATTGGTGACCGTGCTGGGGCGAATGCGCAGGCACTTAACAACTCGCCACCCTCGGTGCAACTCGCGGGCTGGCAGTGCATGGTGCAATGGCCCGTAGTTGTGCAATCACGCAGCGTATTGCACCATTTCCACGGGTCGGCGGCATGGCGGGATAAAGCGATCCCACCCTACGTGCTACGCGCTGTCATATCGCACGGCGCCTCTGCCCCCTCTCCCGCTTGCGGGGGAGGGTTGGGGAGGGGGCTCGCTGACTCCCGACAAACGCCGCGCTTTCCGCCCGGGTCGGCGGGATAAAGCGATCCCGCCCTACGCGCCGCCCGCGCCCCCTCCCCGACCCTCCCCCGCAAGCGGGAGAGGGAGCAGAAAGCGCCCGGCGTCGGCGGCGCCTCACCACACCAGGCGTTCCATCACCGTCTTCGGTGTGATGCCCGCGGCGGCGAACATGCCGGCGAGCGCACCGCCTCGGGCGCCGGCGCCGAGTTCCTCGGCATGGATGCCGGCGATGACGAACGCCCCATCGATTCCCATCGCAGCAGCGCCGGTGATGTCGGTGCGCAGCGAATCGCCGATGGCGAGGGTGCGCCGCGGCAGCGCCGGGACGCCGCGCGCCTGGGCCGCCGCGGCGAGCGCGGCATCGTAGATCGGCCGGTGCGGCTTGCCGGCATAGAGCACGTCGCCGCCGCTTGCGCGGTAGAGATCGGCGATCGATCCCGCGCAATAGAGCAAGGTGTCGCCGCGCTTGACGACAAGATCGGGATTGGCACAGAGCATGAACAGCTCGCGCCGACGCATCATCTCGATCACCGCGCGATAATCCTCAGGCGTTTCCGTCGCGTCGTCGAACAGGCCGGAACAGACGACGTAGTCGGCGACATCGACGGTGACAAACCGCATGTCGAGGCCGTGGAAGATGGAGAGATCGCGTTCCGGGCCGATGTGGAACACGGCGCCCCCACGCGCCGCGACCTCGGCGCGGGTGACGTCGCCGGACGACGCAACGCCGTCATAGGCGTCGGCGGGAACGCGGAGCTTGTCGAGCTGGCGCGCCACCCATTCCGACGGCCGCGGTGCATTGGTGATGAGGATGACGGTACCGCCGCCGCGGCGAAACCGGGCCAGCGCGTCGCAGGCCTCGGCGAAGGCGGTGACGCCGTCATGCACCACGCCCCAGATGTCGCACAGCACGACATCGTAGCGCGGCGCCAGGGTGCGGAAGCGTTCGGCAATGGTGAATGGAGCGGCGGTCACGTGTCTGCTCGCCCGCGGGGGTACGGGCTGAAAGGGGAAAACCGGTGCGATTCGCGCCGAAGTGTTACAGTGATTATATCGAGCCGGGCAAGGCCCCGAACAAGCCCCGGCGATGATGGTCCAATGATGGTCCAAGGTGACGAAAGCACGGTGACGCCATGATCAGTCTGCGTGTGACCGGAATGACCTGCAGCGGCTGCGCGACCGCGGTGGAACGGATCATCAAGGCCCAGGACCCGCAGGCCATGGTCTCGGTCGACCTCGCCGCCGGCCAGGTCGACGTGCGGACGCCGCTGCCGGCCGCCGTCCTCGCCGCCGCGATCGAAGCCGCCGGCTACGGCGCCAAGCCGGTGTAGCTCCAGAATCCCTCCCCGTTTTCGGGGAGGGTGGCCGAGCGAAAGCGAGGTCGGGTGGGGTACTGAGGTTTGGTCTAGCGAAGCAAGTACCCCGCCCCGGCCCTCCCCGAAGTCGGGGAGGGAGAAGATATTACTTCACCGCCTCGATGACGCGGGCGACCTTGCCGAAGATCTCGGCGATGTCGTTCTCGGTCATGATCAGTGGCGGGGTGAGCGCGATGGTGTCGCCGGTGACGCGAATCACGATGCCCTCGTCCCCGAACGCCTTTTCCATCGCGGCATAGGCGCGCTTGCCGAAGCCGTCGGGCTTTGAGGCGAGGTCGATGCCGGCGACGAGGCCGACCGTGCTGATATCGAGCACGTCGGGAAGGCCGCGCAGGCTCATGGCGGCGTCGGCGAATTTCGGTTCCAGCGCCAGCGCCCGCTCGAACAGCCGTTCCTGGCGGTAGAGATCGAGGGTCGCGAGCCCCGCCGCGCAGGCGAGCGGATGGGCCGAATAGGTGTAGCCGTGGAACAGCTCGATCGATGTGCTCCGGCCCCTTCATGAAGGCGTCGTAGATGGGGGCGCGCACGATCACCCCGGCCATGGGCACGGTTCCCGAGGTGACGCCCTTGGCGAAGGTGATCATGTCCGGCATGACGCCGTAGCGTTCCGCCGCGAAGGCATAGCCGAGCCGTCCGAAGCCGGTGATGACCTCGTCGAAGATCAGCAGGATGCCGTACTTGTCGCAGATCGCCCGCAGCCGCGGCAGGTAGCCCTTGGGCGCCGGCAGCACGCCGGTGGAGCCCGCCATCGGCTCCACGATCACGGCGGCGATGGTCGAGGGATCGTGCAGCGCCGCGATGCGTTCGAGATCGTCGGCGAGGTGCGCGCCCCATTCCGGCTCGCCCTTGGTGAAGGCCTGGGTGTCGCGGTTATAGGTGTGCGGCAGGTGATCGACGCCGGTGAGCAGCGCGCCGAAGAACTTGCGGTTGTTGACGATGCCGCCGACCGAGATGCCGCCGAAGCCGACGCCGTGATAGCCGCGCTCGCGGCCGATCAGGCGGGTGCGCGCGCCCTCGCCGCGCACGTTGTGGTAGGCGAGCGCGATCTTGAGCGCGGTGTCGACCGCCTCGGAGCCGGAATTGCAGAAGAACACATGATCGAGATCGCCGGGCGCCAGCGCCGCGATGCGGCTCGCCAGCTCGAAGGCCTGGGGATGGGCGAACTGGAACGCCGGCGCGTAGTCGAGCTCCGCCGCCTGGCGCTTGATCGCCGCCACGATGGGATCGCGGTTGTGGCCGGCATTGCAGCACCACAGCCCGGCGGTGGCGTCGATCACGGCGCGGCCGTCGTCGGTGTAGTAGTACATGTCCTTCGCCCGCGTGATCAGCCGCGGCGCCTTCTTGAAGGCGCGGTTCGGCGTGAACGGCATCCAGAAGGCTTCGAGATCGTTGGGCCGGGCATCGGCGGCGCGGCGGGGCTGGGACATCGGGGTACCTCCGGGGGCGCGGACCTGCACTACAGGGCCGGCGGATGCAGGCGGGTCAGCGGAAGGCCTAACCCGCCGGTCGCCGCCTGCCAATGGCGGATGACGCTACGCTGACCCGCGCCATGCGCTTCGCTGTTGTTCCGGCGAGATGATGTGCTACCACCCGCCCGGATTCAACCATGGAAGCTGGCGATGGCCGATCCTAAGAGCAGTTCCAAAAACGAGCCCAAGGCCGACCTCAAATCGAATCGGCCCAAGGCGCGGCTGCCGCGCGGGCTCGCCGATCGCGGGCCGGCGGAGATCGCGGCGACGCGCGCCATGATCGAGACCATCCGCAAGGTCTACGAGCTCTACGGCTTCGAGCCGGTGGAGACGCCGGCGATCGAATACACCGACGCGCTCGGCAAGTTCCTGCCCGACCAGGACCGGCCCAACGAGGGCGTGTTCTCGTTCCAGGACGACGACGAGCAATGGCTGTCGCTGCGCTACGACCTCACCGCGCCGCTGGCCCGCTATGTGGCGGAGAATTTCGACCAGCTGCCGAAGCCCTATCGCAGCTACCGGGCGGGCTATGTGTACCGCAACGAGAAGCCGGGGCCGGGGCGGTTCCGGCAGTTCATGCAGTTCGACGCGGATACGGTGGGGAGCGCGTCGACGGCGGCGGACGCCGAGATCTGCATGATGGCGGCGGATGCGATGGAGGCGCTGGGGATTCCGCGCGGCAGCTATGTGGTGAAGGTGAATAACCGCAAGGTGCTGGATGGCGTGCTGGAGGCGATCGAGCTCGGCGGCGAGGAGAATGCGGGAAGACGGCTCACGGTGCTTGCGGGCGATCGACAAGTTGGATCGGCTTGGGCGTTGATGGGCGTGCGCATGTTGCTGGCGACAGGTCGCAAAGATGAAAGCGGCGACTTCACAAAAGGTGCTGGCCTTAATCGATCGAAGCAAATTACGATCTTAGCTATGACTTCGTCGCGAGCCGATCCGGACATCGTTCCAGATGCAGCATTTCGCGACCGGCAAATCGGCTTCGACGAGCAGCCATACTGAGTTACAAGCAGATGCCAATTTGTCGGCATTGGACAATCTATGCGACGATTCGAAGCAATCCATTTCCGAGAAGCGGCTAGATGAACTGCTCGAAATCGATAGCGACTCATCGTGCGAAGTCGCGGGTTATGGACGACGATCGAATTCGTATCGATCACTCCGTCGTCCGCGGTCTCGAATACTACACCGGCCCCGTCTACGAGGTCGAACTCACCTTCCCCGTCAGCGGCGACGACGGCAAGCCCGTCCGCTTCGGCTCGGTCGGCGGCGGCGGCCGCTACGACGGCCTCATCGCGCGCTTCCGCGGCGAGGCGGTGCCGGCGACCGGCTTCTCCATCGGCGTGTCGCGGCTCCTCGCCGCGCTCGCCCATCTCGGCAAGGTCGAGACCAAGCCCGAGCCCGGGCCGGTGATCGTCACCGTGTTCGACAAGGACCGCGTCGCCGACTACCAGCGCATGGCGTCGACGCTGCGCCAGGCCGGCATCCGCGCCGAGCTCTATCTCGGCTCCGGAAAATTCGGCCCGCAGATGAAATACGCCGACCGCCGCCGCAGCCCCTGCGTCGTCATCCAGGGCTCCGACGAGAAGGCGAAGGGCGAGGTGCAGATCAAGGACCTCATCGTCGGCGCCGAACTCGCGACCTTAAGCAAGGAGCGCGACGACTACCTGCAGAAACAGGCCGCCGCCCAGTTCGCCGTGCCCGAGGCCGACCTCGTCGCGAAGGTCCGCGAAGTGCTGGCGAAGCATGGGGTGAAGTGGGGGTAGCACGAGGCTTCTGACGATTGGTTCCTCTTGGTGTCATCGCCCGGCTTGACCGGGCGATCCAGTAACCACCAAGCTCGACGAATGAACATGGGCCGCGTCTACTGGGTCTACATCCTTGCAAGCGATATTGGCGGCACGCTCTACGTCGGCGTGACCAACGATCTCGTGCGCCGGGTCTACGAACATCGCACTGACGCAATCGATGGATTCAGCGGCAGATACGCAGTTCACCGACTGGTCTATTATGAGCAATTCGATCAGATTGAATTTGCAATTCAACGGGAGAAGCGTCTGAAAAAATGGACGCGCGCGTGGAAGATCGAGTTGATCGAGAAGACGAATCCGAATTGGGTCGATCTTTTTCCTGGGATTGCCAGCCCGTAATGCTGCGTACAATTGCGGCGCCGGTGGTTACTGGATCGCCCGGTCAAGCCGGGCGATGACAGTTACGATGTCTTCGTTTTCGTGGATTCCGGGTTCGCGCAAGTAAGTGCGCGCCCCGAAATGACGGGGCTACCGCGGAGGCGGGGGCGCGCCCGGCACTCCCGCCCCGCCGGGGCCGCCCGGCACGCCGATGCGGTTCGCCATGTCGCGGAGATTCATCTTCAGGCCGCCGGGCAGGATCATGTCGCCGGGCTTCTGGTCGGCCTGGCAGGGGCCGAGCCATTTGGCGGCGAGCGTCATGTCGAAGCCGGGGCCGACGTCGCTCTTGGAGGACACCGTCATCGTATAGGCGCTGTCGAACGAGCCGGTGACGACGGCGTGGGAGGTCGCGTTCTTTCCCGCGACCGTGCACACGGAATCGATCGTCATGGTGTCTCCGGATTTCACGACGTCGCGCTTGGAGCAATTCTGGCTGCCGATATTGCTCGCGCTCGACTGCATGATTGCGTCGGTGGCGGCATCGATGCACTGCTGCATGGTCTGGCCGGGGGCGCGGTTCGCGAAGTTCATCTTGATTTCCCACAGGCCCGGCTTGCGCGCCGGCATGTCGGCGGCCGCCGCAGGCCACGCCGCGAGAGTCATCAAAACACAAGCCGCTCCAATCGATCGCATGTAAGCCCCCTTGAGTTGGATCATCTTCAATCAGCCGCTGTCCTTGGTGGCCATGATCAGCGCCCAGTACACCTTGTATTTCGATTGCGGCGCAAACACCGCGGCGATGCCCATCCGGTTGGCACCGGCGTTGAGCATGTTGGCACGGTGCGGCGGGGAATCCCGCCAGCCGGAAAACGCCTCGGCCAGCGTGTGGTAACCGGCGCTGATGTTCTCCACCGATTTCTTCGAGCTGAAGCCGGCGCCGGCGAGGCGGTTGTTGAACTCGCGGCCAGGGTTGCGATCGAGCTTGTCGTGGGCCGCCATGCCGCGCGCGCGTTCCAGCGCGAGCCGCATCAGGTCGGGATCGACCTCGACCGTCCCGAGGCCGTTGTTGTGACGGTAGCCGGAGATCATCGACGCCGCGGTGGGGCCGTCGACCTCTGCCTCCGCACTGGCCATGCTGCGGTAGAACGCCGGCTGTTCCGGCGCCGGGTCGCCGGTGCAAGCGGCGAGCCCCGTGAGCACGGCAAGCGCGGCCAGTTGGAGGCACCTAGATACTTCCATATGGAGCCTTCTCCTCAACGAGTCGGGCACCATAATGGCGGGGCCAAGGTGAAGAAAGGGTGCAAGCCCATGCCAGTCCCCCTGCCCCGTCACCCCGCCGAATCCGGCAGGCGCAGCAACCGCTTGGCGTTGTTGAAGCAGATGTCGGCGCGCACGTCTGGCGCCAACTCCACGTGGTCGATGAATTCGCTCGCCTCGTCCAAGGGCTCGAACGGGTAGTCGGTGGAAAACATGATGCGGTCATGGCCGAGCGCGCTGATGGCGCACATCAGCGGCTCGGCCGAGAACATGCCGGAAATCGTGACAACGATGTTGTCGCGGATGTAATCCGACGGCCGGCGGGCGAGCTTCACGCCGTAGAACTTCGCCCGCCCGTCGAGGCGCCACAGCAGATACGGCAAGGTCTCGCCGAGATGGCCGAGCGCAAGGGTGGCGCGGGGGAAGCGGTCGAAATGTCCGGAGTAGACGAGGCGCAGCGCGTGCGAGCCGGTCTCCACGCCCCATTCCCACCCGGCCCGCTTGAGCCCCTTGGTGCCCTCCAGGACCGGCATCGCCGCGACGGGATCGGCCGGATGGAGGTAGATCATGGCACCGAGCGCCTCCGCCCGCTCCCAGAACGGGTAGAGCGAGGGATGGTCGAGGTACTGCCCCAGCGTATGGCCGTTGATCATCGCGCCGAGGAAGCCGAGGTCGCGCATGGTGCGTTCGAGCTCGTCGGCGGCGGCGGCGGCGTCCTGCAGGGCGAGGTGGGCGAAGCCGGAATAGCGGGTGGGCCGTTTGGCGATTTCGCCGGCGAGGAAGTCGTTCGACTCCTTCGCCTTGCGCACTGCGGCCGCGGTGTCGCGCTCGATCTGGACGCCCGGCCCGGAAATGCCGAGCACCGAGCGGGCGATGCCGCCGCGGTCCATCACCTCGAGCCGCATGTCGCCGAAGTCGGAAAGCCGCGCCACCGCCTGGCGGTACATGTCGGCGGTGATGTCGCCCGCGGTGGTCTGCCAGTAATCCTCGAAGCCGGGCGACAGGAAATGCTCTTCGAGGGCGATCTTCTTGACCATGCGGTCTCCACTGTGCTGATGCGCCAAGGCGCTTTCCAATTACGCTGACCCTTTCAGGGTCATTGCCCGGCTTGACCGGGCAATCCAGTACTCATGGTCGGTGTTTACTGGATCGCCCGGTCAAGCCGGGCGATGACAGCGAAGTGTGTCACCTGAACGAAGAACGCTCTAACCCTTGCGAGGCCATGAACTTAGGGGCTATTGGTTTGGCGAACCTCATACACCGGCGCCGTCGGCGGACAAAGGCGCATGATGCGCCGGCTTAATGAACGATTTTCAGGGAGGCCGAGTTGGCGAAGAAGATTCGTGGCGTGACGTTCGAGGAAAACCTCAAAAACGCGATGGGGCTCGAGTTCTACAACCTGTCCCACCGCTTCGGCTATCAGTCGCCCAACTGGCCGTATTTCGAAGACGTCAAGATCGAGCGCATCCACTACATGGCGAAGTCGGGCGTGCTGTCCCAGCGCATCACCACCAGCATGCACAACACCACCCATATCGACGCCCCCGCCCATGTGATCCAGGGGACCCCGTTCATCGACGAGGTGCCGCTGCCGCATTTCTTCGGTTCCGGCATCGTGGTGTCTATCCCGAAGAAGAAGTGGGAGCCGATCACCTATGACGATCTCGAAAAGGCCGCGGGCAAGGTGGTGCGGCCGCACGACGTCGTCATCGTCAACACCGGCTGGCACAAGTTCTACGACGACAGCGAGGATTATTTCTGCCGCGCGCCCGGCTTCGTGCCGTCGGCCGGCGAATGGTTCGTCGAGAAGAAGGTCAAGGTGATCGGCCACGACACCCAGGCCAACGACCATCCGCTCGCCACCGCCATCGGCCCGCAGCGCAACGGGCCGCTGCATCCCCATCTCGCCGACGAATACAAGAAATGGTCCGGCGGCCGTGACTGGAAGGACGACTTTCCGGAATGGGAGCCGGTGCACCGCATTCTCTTCAAGAACGGCATCCTCGGCATCGAGAACGTCGGCGGCGACATCGACAAGGTCACCGGGCGGCGCTGCACCTTCGCGTTCTTTCCGTGGAACTGGGACCGCGGCGACGGCTGCATCATCCGCCTGGTGGCGATGATCGATCCCAAGGGTTCATACCGCATCGAAAAGGGGGAGAAGTTCTGATGGACGTGAAGCGCTTTGCCGACGCCAAACCCTACGAAGTTCCCAACCACCGCGCCTATACCTCGGTGCGCCTGTTCGGCGCCGAGGCGGGCGGGCCGAAGCAGTTCGTGATGGGGCTGTCGCATTTCCTCCCCGGCGGCGGCGCCGGCCCGGACGCCTCGCCCACCGAGAAGGTCTACTTCATCCTGTCCGGCGAGCTCACCGTGATCGTCGGCGGCAAGGAGACCGTGCTCAAGGCCAATGACAGCTGCTTCATCGGGCCCAACGAATCCCGCGAGGTCATCAACCGCACCAACGACGTGGTGACCATGCTGGTCGCGATCTCCGCGCCGCCGAAGTAACCTGACTTTCCCTCCCCGACTTCGGGGAGGGTCCGGGTGGGGTCTTCCTCACCACGCGCCGTGTCGCAAGAAAGTCCCCACCCCGGCCCTCCCCGAAGGCGGGGAGGGAGAAGAAAGACCCGCCCATGTCCGAAGAATTCCTGAAGAACCCGCTCGCGCTGTTCGATGTCCGCGGCAAGACGGCCGTGATCACCGGGGCCACCGGGGCGTTCGGGGCGCTGGCCTCGAAGGTGCTGGCCGGGGCCGGTGCCAACACCGTGCTCGCGGCAAGCCGGGCGGAGGAGCTCAAGAAGGTCGCGGCGGAATGCGAGGCGCTCGGCGGCAAGACCGAGATCGTCGCGAAGCGCCCGCGTTCGGAGGCCGACTGCGACGCCATCGTCGCCGCCGCGGTGGCGAAATTCGGCCGTCTCGACATTCTCGTGGTCGCGTCCGGACTGAACAAGGTGGCGAAGATCGTCGACCAGAAGCCCGAGGACTTCCTCGATGTGATGGATGCGAACGTCACCCAGTCCTGGCTGATGGCGCGCTCCGCCGGCCGGCAGATGCTCAAGCAGGGCGGCGGCGGCAAGGTGATCCTGACTTCGTCGGCGCGCGGGCTGCTCGGGCACCCCGCCGGCTACACCGCCTATTGCGCCTCCAAATCGGCGGTCGACGGCATCACCAAGGCGCTCGGTTGCGAGTGGGGCGACACCGGGATCACCGTCAATGCGCTGGGCCCGACGGTGTTCCGCTCGCCCCTCACCGCCTGGATGTACGAAGACACCGACCGCGCCCGCGACGTGCGCAAGGGCTTTCTCGCCCGCGTGCCCAAGGGCCGGCTCGGCGAGCCGGCCGACCTCGCGGGGCCGCTCTTGTTCCTGGCATCGCGCGCGTCGGACTTCTACACCGGCCACATCCTCTATGCCGACGGCGGCTACACCGCCGGGTGATCGATGGCAAAGGATTCCATCTTCCCTCCCCCGCCCGCGGGGGAGGGTCAGCGCCCCCTCCCCAGCCCTCCCCCGCAAGCGGGAGAGGGAGCAAAGGTGGCACGCATCGCGGTCATCGGCGCCGGGCTCATGGGCCACGGCCTCGCGCAGGTGTTCGCGTTGGCCGGACACGAGGTGACGCTCACCGATGCCCACGCTCCGACGCTCGCCACCGCCAAGGATCGCATCCTCGCCAACCTGACCGATCTCGGCGACGACGTGACCGCGCTCGCGCGGGTGCACACCAATCCTGACCTCTCCGCCAGCGTGCGCAACGCCGACTACATCGTCGAAGCTGTGCGCGAAGACCTCGAAGTCAAGCGCAAGCTGTTCGCCGACATCGAAGGCGTGGCGCGGCGCGACGCGATCCTCGCCAGCAACACCTCGGTGATCCCGATCACCGCGATCATGCAGGGGCTCGCGCACCGTGAGCGCGCGCTCGGCACCCACTGGTGGAATCCGCCCTATCTGGTGCCGCTGGTCGAGGTGATCGGCACCGAATGGACGTCGCCGGCGGCCATCGATTTCACCATGAAGCTGCATAAGGACATCGGCAAGACGCCGGTCCATGTGAAGAAGGACGTCGCCGGCTTCGTCGGCAACCGTCTCCAGCATGCGCTGTGGCGCGAGGCGGTCTCGCTGGTGGAGAACGGCATCTGCGACGCCGAGACCGTCGATACCGTCATCAAGGCCGCGTTCGGGCGCAGGCTCGCGGTGCTCGGCCCCCTGGAGAACGCCGATCTCGTCGGCACCGATCTGACGCTCGCCATCCACCAGATCGTGCTGCCGGCGATCGACTCGCGGCCGGGCCCTTCGCCCTACCTGGAAAAGCTCGTCGCCGACGGCAAGCTCGGCATGAAATCCGGCGAAGGTTTTCGAAAGTGGACCCCGGCGCAGCAGGCCGAGCTGCGCGCCCGCGTGCTCAAGCACCTCAAGGCCGCGCGCGCCAGCGACGGCTGAGACGCGGCTATTGCACCTGATTCGGTCGTGGCGAAATTGGCAACAATGGTTCGCTCAAAGAGGCGGCTTCGGCAACCTTATTGAGCGCGGACACTATGCCGAATAGAGTTCAATTGATTCCTCGAAACCCTTGAGTCGGTATGCCTTTGCCCGGCTGTCCGCCAATTCGGATTGGACCTGTTGAAAGACAGCCTGCGTCACGAGAATTTGGTCGGCGTCCGCGACTGATTGCGCCCGTGAGGCGGTATTCACGACAGTGCCGATGGCGGTCAAATCGCGATGCGACCGGCCGAACTCTCCGAAACTGAGTTCTCCCGAATGAATTCCAATGCCTACGCCAAGGTCGCTGGCGGTGAGTCCGAACGCTTCGACCAGGGTCTCGCGCTTGGCCCGCCAGCGCCGCTGAATCTCGCGCGCCGCAAACACTGCATGTCTGATATGGTCATCACGCCTGATGGGAAAATTGAAGACAGCCATGATGGCGTCTCCAATGGTCTTGTTGAGAAGTCCATCGTACTCCCAGATGGCGCTTGCGCTTTCATCGTAGAAGGCGTCGAGCAGTCCCGAAATGGCATCCGGTGATTGGGACTGGGACAGTCTGGTATAGCCTCTCAGGTCGGCGAACAGGACCGTCGCGTCGATGGTGACCTTGCGGGCCCTCATCACCGTCGTGAACATCATCTCGCAGATTGTGCAGGTATTGGGGTTCATCCGGCTCGGACGAATGCCGAACACGCGAAATGGCACCGACAGCACCCCGCGGAGCGGCACCGGCAGATACATCTGCCCCCAGCACCCCTTGCAGATTCTCGACTGTTGCGACGGCATGAGGCGCCATTCTTAGCCATAATCCCCGCACGGGCAAGACCCCACCATTGGTGCAGATAAGGTGCGCGTCGCGGAGCGAATAGCGCGGGAACCGGGCGGGCAAACCAGCCGCCAGGCACATGGCGCAACACATGAGTTAATTTCAGATTCTGTCATTTCCACGGGCGTTCCGCCGGGGGACCCGCACCGCGCGATTCCCGCAGTCGCTTCGCTCGTGCGGGCTACGGCTGCCCAACTATTATGCATCGACGGGCGTGTGGTGCGACGTTGTGCGTGGGACGCCCATGACGACAGTGGGCAGCGCTTGCTATAGTCGTTTCCACAACGCCAGGGAGGAAACCATGTCCGCGTCCGACCGCACCAACGATCGTGCCAATCCATCCGCCAATTTGCTCTCATCCGCCATCTCGCGCCGCACCCTCGTCAAGGCCGGGCTCGGCGCCGTCGCCGCGCCGGCGGTGCTCAACGTCATTCCCGTCAACGCCCAGAGCCGCGTCATCAAGATCGGCCATGTCAGCCCCAAGACCGGGCCGCTCGCCGGCTTCGGCGAAGCCGACGGCTTCATCCTCGAGCAGGTGAACGGCATTCTTGCAAAGGGCCTCGTCAGCGGCGGCAAGACCTATCCGGTGCAGATCATCAGCAAGGACAGCCAGTCCAGCGGCAACCGCGCCGCCGAGGTCGCGTCGGAACTGATCCTGGGCGACAAGGTCGACCTGATCCTGGCGTCGGCGACCCCCGACACCACCAATCCCGTGGCCGACCAGGCCGAGGTCAACGAAGTCCCCTGTGTCACCACCAATTGTCCGTGGCAGCCCTATTTCTTCGGCCGCAACGGCGACCCCAAGAAGGGCTTCACCTGGACCTATCATTTCTTCTGGGGCCTGGAGGACGTGATCGGCGCGTTCCTGGCGCTGTGGGACTCTGCCCCGACCAACAAGGTGGTGGGCGGCCTGTTCCCCAATGACGCCGACGGCAATGCCTGGGGCGACACCAAGCTCGGCCTGCCGCCGGCCCTCGCGAAGGCCGGCTACAAGCTGACCGACCCCGGCCGCTACCAGCTCATGAACAACGACTTCACCTCGCAGATCTCGGCGTTCAAGGCGGTCGGCGCGGAGATCGTCACCGGCAACATGATCCCGCCGGATTTCGCGACGTTCTGGTCGCAGGCGGCGCAGCAGGGCTTCAAGCCCAAGATCGTCACCATCGGCAAGGCGCTGCTGTTCCCCTCGGTGATCAATTCGCTGGGCGCGCGCGGCAACGGCCTCACCAGCGAAGTGTGGTGGACGCCGCACCATCCATTCAAGTCCGGCCTCACCGGGCAGAGCGCGCAGCAGCTCACCGACGCCTACACCGGCGCGACCAAGCGCCCCTGGACCCAGCCGATCGGCTTCCAGCACGCGCTGTTCGAGGTCGCGATCGACGTGATGAAGCGCTCCAAGAGCCTGGAGCCGAAGGCGATCCTCGATTCCATCGTTGCCACCGACTATCGCTCCATCGTCGGCCCGGTGAAGTGGACCGGCATGCCGGTGAAGAACGTCACCAAGACGCCGCTGGTTGCGGGCCAGTGGCAGCGCAAGGGCGACAATTTCGAGCTCGTCATCACCACCAACAAGACCGCGCCGGAAATCCCGGTCGGCGGCAAGCTCGCGCTGTTGTAAGCCTTCTCCCTCCCCGTCTTCGGGGAGGGCCGGGGTGGGGACTTCGGAAGCCGAAGGCGTTTTCGTCAGGTCGACACACACTCCACTGTCATCACCGTCATCGCCCGGCTTAACCGGGCAGTAAGGCTCCCTCCCCCGCTTGCGGGGGAGGGTGGGGAGGGGGAAGCCGCAGGCACAGAGCTTGTGAAAGCGGCCCCCTCCCTACCCTCCCCCGCAAGCGGGGGAGGGATCAGAGGTCGAGCCCCTTCCCATGCCGCCGATCCTCGCGCTGGACAAAATCTCCAAACGGTTCGGCGCCGTCGTGGTGGCCGACGGGATCGATCTCGCGCTGGCCGAGGGCGAGGCGCTCGGCATCATCGGGCCGAACGGCGCCGGCAAGACGACGCTGTTCGGCATCGCCACCGGCACCGTGCCGCCCGATGCCGGGCGCGTGCTGTTCGCCGGCGCAGGACATCACCGCGCTGCCGCCGCAGCGGCGCTGCCATCTCGGCATGGCGCGTTCGTTCCAGGTCCCGCAGCCGTTCGGCGGCATGACGGTGTTCGAGAACCTCGTCGTCGCCGCGGCATTCGGCCAGCGTCGTGGCGAGCACGACGTCTATGCCGGCTGCGCCGAAATCCTCATCCGCTGCGGCCTCGCCGACAAGGCGAACCGGCTTGCGCGCACGCTCACGCTTCTCGACCGCAAACGGCTGGAGCTTGCCCGTGCGCTCGCGACGGCACCGCGCGTTCTGCTGCTTGACGAAGTCGCGGGCGGCCTCACCGAGCACGAATGCGCGAGCCTGGTCACGTTGATCAAAGAGGTTCACGCCACCGGCGTGTCGATCATCTGGATCGAGCACGTCGTCCACGCGCTCACCGCCGTGGTCGACCGCCTCGCCGTCCTCCATGCCGGATCGATCATCGCCGCGGGCGAGCCCGACGCGGTGATCAGGAGCCCGGCGGTGCGCGAAATCTATCTGGGGATCGCGGCCGATGCCTGAGCCCCTGCTCGAAGTCGATCGGCTCGATGCCTACTACGGCGACTTCCAGGCGCTGTTCTCCGTCTCGATGAAGGTCGCGGCCGGTGAGATCGTCGCCGTGATCGGCGCCAACGGCGCCGGCAAGAGCACGCTGCTCGCCAGCATCGCCGGGCTGATGGGCGCGCGCGCCGACGCCATCCACTTCGACGGTGCGCCGATCGGCGGCGGCCCCGCCTACAGGACGGTCGCGCGCGGCATCGCGCTGGTGCCGGAGGGGCGGCGGCTGTTCTCCTCGCTCACGGTCGAGGAGAACCTCCTCGTCGGCGGCCAGCTCGGCCGCCCCGGCCCGTGGACCCTGGCGAAGGTCTACGAGCTGTTTCCGGTGCTGGCGGAGCGGCGGCGGCTTCCGAGCACGGCGCTGTCCGGTGGCCAGCAGCAGATGGTCGCCATCGGCCGCGCGCTGATGTCGAACCCCCGGCTCATCCTGTGCGACGAGATCAGCCTCGGTCTCGCGCCCATCGTGGTGCGCGACATCTATGCGCGGCTGCCCTCGATCCTCGCCGAAGGCGCCGCCGTCGTCATCGTGGAGCAGGACATCGTGCAGGCCCTCGCCGCCTCCAATCACGTCTACTGCCTGCAGGAGGGACGCGTCGCGCTCTCCGGCGCCGCCGGCACGCTGACGCGCGACGCCATCTCGGCCGCGTATTTCGGGGTGTGACGTGATCGGCGCTTCTCTTGTCGTCATTGCGCTTGCGAACCCCCTCTCCCGCTTGCGGGGGAGGGTTGGGGAGGGGGCCTCGGCCGCCACTCGAATACAGACCGATCGAACATCAAAGGTCACTATCAGCCCTCGCCGCAGCGTCCCCCTCCCCAACCCTCCCCCGCAAGCGGGGGAGGGAGAAGCATGCGCTCCCCCATGACTCTATGGATCAATGTCATCATTCAGGGTGTGCTCATCGGCGGGCTCTACGCCATGTTCGCCGCCGGGCTCTCGCTCATCTTCGGCATCATGCGGCTCGTCAACATCGCCCATGGCGACCTTATCGTGCTCGCGGCCTATCTCGCCTTGGTGGTGTCGTCGTCGCTGGGGCTCAACCCGATCGTCTCGCTCGTGATCGTGGTGCCGCTGATGGCCGCGATCGGCTACGTGCTCCAGCGCGTGCTGCTCAATCGCACCCTGGGCGACGACCTCTTGCCGCCTCTGCTGGTCACGTTCGGCCTTTCGGTGATCATCCAGAACGCCCTGCTCGAAGTGTTCACCGCGGACAGTGTGAGGCTTCAGGCCGGCGCCATCGAGGTCGCGAGCATCCCGATCGTGCCCGGCATCTCCATCGGCGTGCTGCCGCTGCTGCAGTTCGTGGCGGCGGTGGCGGTGATCGGCGGCATGCAGGTGCTGTTCTATCGCACCGCGCTCGGACGTGCCTTCCGCGCCACCTCGGACGATCCCGCGGTGGCCCAGCTCATGGGGCTCGACAACCGCCATGTGTTCGCGCTCGGCATGGCGCTGTCGCTCGCCATCGTCGCCATTGCCGGGGTGCTGCTCGCGATCCGCACCAATTTCGATCCGTCGATCGGGCCGGCGCGGCTGATCTTCGGCTTCGAGGCCGTCATCATCGGCGGCCTCGGCAGCCTGTGGGGGACGCTCGCCGGCGGCATCGTGCTGGGCGTCGCCCAGGGCATCGGCGCGCAGCTCGATCCCGGTTGGCAGGTGCTGGCGGGCCACCTCGCCTTTCTGGTCGTGCTCGCGGTGCGGCCGGAAGGGCTGTTTCCGAAGGTGCGGGGATGACTGCGCCTGCCTTCAAGGTCTTCTTCATGGACCGCGCCAGCCGCATCAGCGGCGGCATGTTCGCAGTGCTGGTGGTGGCGCTGGTGCTGGCGCCGTACTGGGCGGACCGCCAGAACCTGCGGCTGCTCGCGGAAATCTACGCCTATGTGGCGCTGGCGAGCGCCTGGAACCTGCTCGCCGGCTATGCCGGCCTCGTCTCCATCGGCCAGCAGGCCTATGTGGGGTTGGGCGGCTATCTCCTGTTCGCGCTCACCATGCTTGCGGGCGTGCCGCCGCTGTGGTCGATCCCGCTGGTCGGCCTCATCGCGGCCGCGGTCTCGATACCGGTGGCGGCGCTGGTGTTCCGCCTGCGCGGGCACTATTTCGCCATCGGCACCTGGGTGGTGGCGGAGGTGTTCCGCCTGCTCGCCTCCCAAGTTTCCGTGCTCGGCGGCGGCTCCGGCACCAGCCTGCCGGCCGGCATCGTCACCTCGATCGCGGCGAGCCGGCAGGAGCGCGAATTCCTGATCTACTGGATCGCGCTGGGGCTCGCGGTGCTGGTGCTGGCTCTGATCGTCGCGCTGCTGCGTTCGCGCTACGGCCTCGCGCTGACCGCGATCCGCGACAACGAGGTGGCCGCCCGGTCGAGCGGCATCAGCGTCACCCGCGTCAAGCTCGTCGTCTATGTGACGACGGCGTTCTGCACGGCGATGGTCGGCGCGGTGATATACTTGCAGAAGCTGCGGATCTCGCCGGACGGGGCCTTCAGCACCAACGACTGGACGGCGTTCGTCATCTTCATCACCGTGATCGGCGGCGTCGGGCGCATCGAGGGCCCGATCATCGGCACCGCGATCTTCTTCCTGCTGCGCCAGATGTTCTCCGATCTCGGCAGCCTCTATTTGCTCATGCTCGGCGCCGTCGCGATCGCCATCATGCTGTTCGCGCCGCGCGGGGTATGGGGACTGCTCGCCGACCGCTTCGGCCTGCAAATCTTTCCCTTGCAACGCCGCATCGCTTTGGCCGACGATCCCGCCAAAGCCGGGAGGACCGAATGAATATCCATGCCAATGCGCGCCGGTGGAAATGCGCGATCGATTTCCACGCCCACCTGATGCTCCCGGAACTCTATCGGATCAACGGGCCGCACAGCATGTTCGTGAAGTCGAATACCGACCCGAACATGAGCGAGGCGGCAAAGCAGGTCGTGCGCGAGCGCGATGCCTTCATCGAGTTCCGCATGTCGGACACCACCGAGCGCATCAAGCGCATGGACGCCATGGGCGTCGACATCCAGGTGCTCTCCTCGAGCCTCGTGCAGCAGTGCACCTATTGGGCGGAGCCGCAGGAGAGCCTGCGCATGGAGCGCATGCTCAACGAACGCATGGCGGAAGTGGTCGCCGCCAATCCGAGCCGCTTCATCGGCCTCGGCGGCGTGCCGCTCCACGCTCCCGACCTCGCGGTGGCGGAGCTCACCCGCTGCATGACCGAGCTTCGCCTCGCCGGCGTCGGCATTTCGACGACCGCACGCGACATGGAGCTGGGCGACCGCCGGCTGCGGCCGTTCTGGGAAGCCGCCGAGGCGCACGGCGCCGTCGTCTACATCCACCCCGCCGGCAACACCGGTTCGCGGTTCGAGAAGTGGTATCTGTGGAACAGCATCGGCCAGGCCTTCGAGGAGGCGATGGCGACCGCTTCGCTGATTTACGAAGGCATCCTCGACGCCTATCCGAAACTCAAGATCTGCATCTCCCACGGCGGCGGCTACATGCCCTATTACATGGGACGCATCGCGCGTAACTATCTCGACAAGCCGGCGACACGGGTCAACATGTCGAAGAGCCCGGCCGAATATCTGCGCATGCTCTATTTCGACAGTTGCGTCTACGAAACCGAGGTGCTGGAGGCGCTGGTCAAGCGCGTCGGCGCCGACCGCGTCGTGCTCGGCTCCGACTATCCCGTCGGCGAGCCCAAGCCGATCGAATTCGTGGAATCCTGCACGCTGTCGGCGCAGGAGAAAGAGAATATCATCGGGGCCAACGCCGCCCGCCTGTTCGGCGTGAAGGTTGCGGCGTGAACGCACTCCCGCTCCCCGCGTGCGGGGAGAGGTCGGGGCGAGGGCGCCTCTCCGCGATTCTGAGCACCGAATTCCGCTCAGACTCGCGGAGGTGCCCCCTCACCCGGCGCGCAAGCGCGCGCCGGCCTCTCCCCGCACGCGGGGAGATGACGAAACTGGAGGAGAAGACCCATGAGGCTCATCGGCGTGGTGCTGGCGCTCGTCGCCGTCGTAATCTTCCAACCGGCCCGCGCGCAGACTTGGCCGACCAAGCCGGTGCGGATCATCGTCTCGCTGGCCGCGGGCGGAACCCCCGACATCATCTGCCGTATCCTGGCGGAGCGGCTTTCGGTCGCGCTCGGGCAGCAGGTCGTGATCGAGAACCGCCCCGGCGGCGGCAATATCGTGGGAGCGCAATTGGCGGCCCATGCGGCGCCCGACGGCTACACCCTGTTCTTTGCGACGGCGGCGGCGCTGGTCACCAACCCCTTCACCTACAAGACGCTGCCCTATGATCCCCTCAAGGATTTCGTCCCGATATCGATGATCGCCAAGGGGCCGTTCTTCGTCCTCGCCAATCCGAGCGTGCCGGCGAAGAACCTCGCCGAGTTGTTCGCGTTCGACAAGGCCAATCCCGCCAAGCTCGCCTTCGCCACCGACGGCCCGCGCAACCTGTCCGGCATACTGGCCGCGTGGCTCAACAAGCTCGGCGGCAGCTCCATCCTGCAGGTGCCCTATGCGACCATGCCGCAAGGCGTGCAGGACACGCTGGCCGGCCGCGTCCAGCTCATCGTGCTGGCGGTGCCCTCAGCCGCCCAGCACATCGCCAGCGGCGCGCTGCGCCCGCTCGCGACGAGCTCGGCCGAGCGGCTCTCGAACTACCCGCAGGTGCCCACCATCGCCGAGACGTTCGCCGGCGTCGAATTCATCGGCTGGTTCATCCTCGCGGCGCCCGCCGGCACGCCCGACGACATCGTGATGCGCCTCAATCGAGAGATGGACGCCATCCTCAAGAATCCGCAGATCTCCGGCAAGCTCGCCGATCTCGGCTTCTTCACCACCGGCGCCGACACGCCGGCGGCGGTCCGCGCCTATGTCCGCGCCCAACATGATCTGTGGGGCCGGCTCACCCGCGACATCGGCCTGCAGCCGGAGTGAAGCGGCGGCCGTCGCCGCCCGCTGCCGGCCACAACCCTTTGCGGTCGCGCGTTTCCCGCTATAAGGGCGCGGGGAAAACCCGCCGCCCGGCCGGCCGCACGGGGGCGGGAATGTTCTGCGCGGCGTGAGGATGGTCATGGCGGATCCGGTCAAAGTGGTTTGCATCTGCGGCTCGCTCCGCAAGAAGTCTTTCAACGGCGCGCTGGCCCGGCTCGCGCCGACGCTCGCGCCGGCCGGCATGTCGATCGCACCGTCGCCGCCGCTCGACAGCTTTCCGCTCTACAATCACGACGTCCAGGACAGCGCCGGCTTTCCCGGCCCGGCCAACGATCTCGCCGCCGCGATCCGCGCCGCCGACGGCGTGCTGATCTGCTCGCCCGAATACAACTGGTCGATACCCGGCGTGCTGAAGAACGCGATCGATTGGGTCTCGCGCATGAAGGACCAGCCATTCAACATGAAGCCGGTGGCGCTGCAGTCGGCCGCAACCGGTCTCCTCGGCGGCTCACGCATGCAGTATCATTTGCGCCAATCACTGACGTCGATCGACGTCGTCCTGTTCGGCCGGCCCGAGGTGATCGTGACCTTCGCAGGACAGAAATTCGACGACAAGCTGGAGCTGAAGGACCAGGCCACCATCGACCTGATCAAGCAGCAGCTCGCCGGCTTCGAAAAGCTGATCCGCAAGGTGACGGGGAAGTAGCCGCTTCTTCTCCCTCCCCGACTTCGGGGAGGGCCGGGGTGGGGCTCTTCCTTCTTTCGCTCAACTGCACCGCCGCCCCCACCCGACCTCGCTTCGCTCGGCCACCCTCCCCGAAGTCGGGGAGGGAAATTATTACTTCTCGTCCTCGATCGGGTTACGCAAAATCCCGATCCCTTCGATCTCGATCTCGCAGACGTCGCCGTGGCGCATCCAGGCCGGCGGCTTGCGGGCGTGGGCGACGCCAGATGGTGTTCCCGTGACGAGGAGGTCGCCGGGCTCCAGCGTGATGCCTTGGGTCGCGTACACGATGGTTTCTGCGACCGGGAACATCATGTTCGACGTATTGTCCGACTGCATCACCTTGCCGTTGACCCGGCTTTCGATCTTGAGGCCCTTGCCGCCGGCGGGCAGCTCGTCGGCGCTCACGAACCACGGGCCAATGCTGCCGCTGCGGTCGAAATTCTTGCCCATGTGCCACTGGGTGGTGTGGCGCTGGAACTCGCGGATCGAGCCTTCGTTGCAGCAGGTCCACCCGGCGACGCAGGAGACCGCGTTTTCCAGCGTCATGTGCTTCGCCCGCTTGCCGATGACGGCGACGAGCTCGGCCTCGTAGTCGAAGGTCTCCGAGACCCGCGGACGCATCAGCGGCTGCAGATGCGGCACGAAGGAGTTGAGCCCGCGCATGAACAGGGTCGGGAATTTCGGCACGTTCGCGGCGTTGGGGCCCTCCTTGACGTGTTCGAGGTAGTTGAGGCCGAGGCAGATGACCTTGCCGGGCCGCGCCACCGGCAGCGCGAACTTCAAGCCGGCGAGCGGCCGCTTGGCGGAGGCCGGCGCCCGCTTGGCGATGTCGGCCAGCGGCTTGAGGTCGCCGTTGTTGCGCGCCAGCACGACGGCGAGATCATTGGGGAGCGACGGATCGACCGCCTGGAGATCGACGACCTCTTCGCCCTCGATGACGCCGAGCCGCAGCCCCGCATCCGTTGTGAACCCGACGATTTTCATAGGCGTTTCCTTGAGCGTTTATGCGTTGTCGAATGCGGGTCTTACTCGACTATTTTGCCGGACTGGGCAAGCCCGCCACTCCCACTACTTCATCCTGAGAGGCGGTAAAGCCACTTGGGACCTCATCCTGAGGAGCCGCGCTGCGCACGGCGTCTCGAAGGATGGCCACACACGCTGTGACCCTGACCATCCTTCGAGACGCGCCTTTCAGGCGCTCCTCAGGATGAGGTCCGTACAGGTTTCAATTTCCGATCGCCTTGAGCACGTGAGCGGCGATCTCGCCGCGCGTCGCGATCCAGATGTCGTCGCGCCACATCACCTTGCGCGCGACCGCCTCATAGGCCCAGGCGCCAGAGGGCCGGCCATAGACATGAGTGTGGGCGGTGACGTCGATCATCATCGCGTCGGTCTCGCCGCTCATGACACGGGCGAGCAGTTCGTCGAAGCCTTCGACGAACTGCCGCGGCGAGCGGCCAAAGCGCATGGCGTGGGGGAGATCGTTGATCTCCATGGTCAGGGGTATGGCGACGATCCGGCCGGCCTCGAAGGACTGCAGATAGGGCCGGTCGTCGTCGAACACGTCGCCCTGCCATTCATAACCGGCCTCGACCAGATGGCGCGCGCTGTCGCGACCCGGCGTGCCGCGCGGGCTGATCCAGCCTTTCGGCCGCGCGCCGGCGGCAGCCTCGAGAAGCTGCGTCGTTCTGGCGATGTCGGCGCGGTCCTCATCCGGCGTCAGCGCGGCCGGCACGATGTCCTGCGCATAGGCGTGAGCGACGATCTCGTGGCCCGCCGCGGCGATGGCCTTGACGGTCGCCGGCGCGCGCTCGGCGAGCACGCCGCTCACCATCACGCTGCCCCGCAGCTTGACGCGGTCGAGCGTGCGCAGCAGCCGCTCGATGCCGCGCACCGTGCCGTAATGTCCCCACGACAGGGCGTTGGTGTCGAAGGTTCCGCCGGGCAGCGGATTGCCCATGGGGCCGACGCCGGGCGCCTTGCCGTCCGACCACGCCTCGAACGCGACGTTAAAGACGACGGCGACGTGCCGCCCGCCAGGCCACCGGAAATCCGATCCAAGCCGCGTTATCCGCGCGTCGCGCGCCACGGCGTCGGAGCCGTCGTTCATGTGGGCACCTGGGGCAACATTCGATCTCGCGGACTATTTCAACGCGCCGCTGCGAATGTCAAATAGCCGCGCCACCATCGCTGCGCACCGCCTTGACCGGCGCCGCGGCCACGAGCGCGTGAACCGAAAAATAGTTCTGCTCGTCGAGCCAGGACGCGGCGGGCGTCCAGCCGGCGCTCCTCGCATGGCTGCGAAACAGGTCCACGGTGTATTTGTAACTGTTCTCGGTGTGGATGGTTTCGCCGCGGCGGAAGTCGACGAGCTTGCCCATGACCCGGACCTTCTGGCGCGCGAGGCTCACCAGATGCATCTCCACTCGCTGTTTCTCGCGATTGTAGAAGGCGCGGTGGCAGAACTTCTCCAGCTTGAACCCGCCGTCGAGCTCGCGATTGATCCGCTCCAGCAGGTTGAGGTTGAACGCTGCGGTAACTCCGGCGGCGTCGTTATAGGCGGCATTGAGAATTGCGGGATCCTTGACGAGATCGACGCCGATGATCAGCAGCGCACCACGCCCGAGCAGCGCCGCCGCATGGCGCAGGAAGGCGTGCGCCTCGTGCGGCTCGAAATTGCCGATGGTCGATCCCGGGAAGAAACCGACCCGCGGCTTCGCGCCGAGGCCGGCGGGGAGGTCGAACGGCTTGGTGAAATCCGCAGCCACCGGCAGCACGCGCAGGTTCGGCAGATCTTCGCGCAACCGTGCCGCCTCGGTCGACAGGAACTCGCCGGAAATGTCGACGGGAACATAGGCCGACACCTGCGGCGCCGCGCGCAGCAGGATGCGCGTCTTGGCGGAGGAGCCGGCGCCGAACTCGACCATTGCCGCATCGGCCGGGATGAGCCTGGCGATCAGCGGCGCGTTGGCCTGGAGAATCGCGGTCTCGGTGCGGGTCGGATAATACTCGGGAAGCTGCGTGATCTCTTCGAACAGGCGCGAGCCGCGCTGGTCGTAGAAATATTTCGGCGGCAGGCGTTTCGGGTCCGCGGTGAGCCCAGCCATCACGTCCTCGGCGAATGTCCTGGCGGCGTCATCTGCGGGCCGCAGGCGCGGCTTCAATGCGACGTTCATGATCTTTGTCTCTCTCCGAAGGGGTGTGCGGCGCTCAGGCCGGAAAATCAGCGAGCCGCAAGCCGCTGAACTGCCAGCGCGCCGCGGGAGGGAAAAAGTTGCGATAGCTGACCCGGGCATGCCCGGGGGGCGTCGCGAGCGAGGAGCCGCGCAGCACCATCTGGTTGACCATGAACTTTCCGTTGTATTCGCCCAGCGCGCCTGCGACCGGCCGATAGCCGGGATAGGGAGAATAGGCGCTGCGCGTCCATTGCCAGACGACGCCGAATGCGTCTTCGAGTTCGCCGGCCCGCGCCGCGACTTCCCACTCGGCCTCGCTCGGCAGGTGCTTGCCGGACCAGCGGGCAAAGGCGTCGGCCTCGTAATAGCTGACATGGCAGACCGGCAGGTCTTCCTCGATCGCACGCAGTCCGCCCAGCGTGAAGTTGTGCCAGGCGCCGTCGATCTCGCGCCAATGACCGGGCGCGCTCCAGCCTTCCGCGCAAACCGTGGCCCAGCCGTCCGACAGCCACAGTTCCGGCCGGGCATAGCCGCCGTCGCGCATGAAGGCGAGCCATTCGCCGTTGCGCACGAGCGCGCGGGCGAGGCGCACCGGGCCGACCAGCGTGCGGTGCGCGGGGGTCTCGTTGTCGAAGCAGAAGTCGTGCGCCTGGTGCCCGACGGTATGGATGCCTTCGGCCAGTTCGCAAATCCCGCCTGGGCCGTCGGCGCGCGGCGGCCAGCGAAACGACGGGTCATAGGCCGGCGCGGTCGGGTTTTCCGAGAACGCGTGAAGAATATCGGTCAGCATCAGTTCCTGGTGTTGCTGTTCGTGATGAAGCCCTATTTCGACCAGAGCGGCCACGGCATCTAGCGTGTCGCCGGACGACGCGTAGAGCAGATTTTGCATGGCTGCATCGACATGGGCGCGATAGCGCGCCACCTCTTCGCAATCGGGCCGCGTCACCAACCCGCGTTTCGGCCGGGCATGGCGCGCGCCGGCAGCGACATAATAGGAGTTGAAGAGATAGGAAAAACGTTCGTCGAAGCTGCGATAATCCGCAGCGTGCGGCGCCAGCACGAACTGCTCGAAGAACCACGTGGTGTGCGCGCGATGCCACTTTATCGGGCTGGCATCGGGCATCGACTGGACCACCTGATCCTCCGCCGAAAGGCGGGCGGCGCGCCGCTCGGTTTCCTCGCGCACGCTGCGATAGGCGTGCGCCCAGGCGCCGGCCGGGTTGCCGGCACGGCGGTCCGGCCACGGACCGACCGGACCGATGCAGACATTCGCGGCGTTCGAGGCTGTCGGCTGCGCGCGTGTCATGGGCATCCGTTTGCGATGTCGGGCGGTGCGATCCAATCGCCCCCGCGCATGCATGTGGCTGAAAACACCAAATTCCGGTTCGGGTTCCACGTCACGGATGAACGCGTCGCTGCCGGGCGATAATATCGTGTTCGATCCATCGATCCAATCCGCTCATGCGACGTGGTGTATATTCCCTGTGCCGTTGCCGCCGGGTTCGAATTCCGCAAGAAAACCATCGGATTGGCGTCGAAAGACGCCGCCGAATGGATCGGCTTGCGTGGTGCTGCTATATGCCTTGCCCCGCCCCGTCGCCCGAAAGGCTCGAATCAATCCCGTGCCCGAAGGCGGTGGTCACATAGGCATGGCCTGCCCCCTTTTCCAGGCCCGATCCGCCGGTCCCGGCCGTGCCATACGAAGTGATGATCGATGGATGCCGCCAGTCCCAATCCGGCCCCGCTGACCCACAGGCAATCCCAGCGGATCGTGTGGGGCATCCTGCTGCCGGTGTTCATGGGCTCGCTCGATTCGACCATCCTCGCGAGCGCGCTGCCGACCATCGGACGCGACCTCGGCGACGTGCATCTGCTTCCCTGGCTGATCACGGCGTACCTCATCGCGTCGACGGCGGTGACGCCGCTGTACGGCAAGATCAGCGACATCCACGGCCGCCGCGTGACCGTCATGACGGCGCTCATGATCCACATGACGGGATCGCTGATCTGCGCGCTCTCGCCCAACCTGCTGGTGCTGATCTTCGGGCGCGTCGTCCACGGGCTCGGCGGTGGCGGCCTGACCTCGATGGGCATGGCCGTGCTCGGCGACCTCGCGGCGCCGAAGGACCGCGGCCGCTACTATGCCTATTTCTCCGCGACCTACACCACCGCCGGCGCCTGCGGCCCCGCGCTCGGCGGATTCATCTCGGACTATGTGCACTGGTCCGCGATCTTCTGGCTCAACATCCCGCTCGGGCTGATCGCGCTGGCGCTGACCTCGTCGCGGCTGCGCCTGCTGCCGCGACATGAGCGGCAGCACCGCCTCGATGTCGCCGGCGCCCTTCTCATCGTGGCGGCGAGCATCACCTTCATGCTCGCCCTCACCCTCGGCGGCGCCCGCTATCCCTGGCTCTCCGCGCAGGTCCTCGGCCTCGCCGGCGGAGCCGCTGCGCTCGGGACTCTCTTCGTCATTCGCCTGCGCACCGCATCGGAGCCGCTGATTCCGATCTCGATCCTGTCCGATCCGGTGGCGCGCTGCGCGCTCACGGCGAACACGTTCGGCTGGGCGCCCATCGTCGGGCTCAACATCTTCATGCCGATGTACCTCCAGAGCGTGCTCGGCATGTCCGCAACCTCCGCCGGCTTGAGCCTGATGGTAATCATGGTGACGCTCAACACCTCGGCCGGCGTCTGCGGACAGGTGATCGGCCGTGTCACGCACTACAAGCGCCTGCCCATGTTCAGCCTCCTCATCGCCATCGCGACGCTGGTGGTGATGGGGTGGCAAGCGAGCACGCTCACCCCGTGGTCGGTGGAAGTGATGCTCGCGCTGCTCGGCGTGGGGTTCGGTCCGGTGCCGCCCGTCGCCATGGTGTCGCTGCAGAACACCGTCGCGGCGGGCCATCTCGGCACCGCAGTCGGCACGCTGAGCTTCCTGCGCAATCTCGGCGCCACGATGATCGTGGCGATCTTCGGCGCTATCGTCCTCGCGGGACCGGGCAGCGCGCTGCCGCGCGGCGTCGACGGCCTGGCGATTCCGGCCGAGGGCTTCGCCCGCATCTTCTACGCCGCGGCGGCGTGCCTCACCGTCTCGCTCATCGCCCTGCTGCTGATGGAGGAAAAGCCGCTGCGCTCCAACCGGCGGCCCGGCGCGGCTGGCCGCGGCGAGGCCTCGGCGGGCTGACGCAAGATTGTGACGGCGGGCACTGGGTGAAATCCGCGGCGGGATCGGCTATTGCGTAAGTCCCCGCGCCGGCGCCGAGCAACATCGCATGGAGCCGGCAGCGTCAATGGTCGATCGCCAACCAGGATTTCGTCATGCCCTTTCTCACCACCGACGACGGCGTGAAGCTCTCCTACCTGGAGGTCGGCACCGGGATTCCCATCGTGTTCGTGCACGAATTCGCCGGCGACGCCCGCTCCTGGGAGGCGCAGCTTCGCCATTTCGGCCGGCGTTACCGCTGCATTGCCTACAACGCCCGCGGCTATCCGCCGTCCGACGTGCCCGCCGAAGTCGAGCGCTATTCGCAGGCCCGCGCCCGCGACGACATCCGCGCCGTGCTCGATGCCCTCAAGATCGACAAGGCGCACATCGTGGGCCTGTCCATGGGCGGGTTCGCGACGACCCATTTCGGCTTCACCTATCCCGACCGCGCCCGCTCCCTCGTCATCGCCGGCTGCGGCTATGGCGCGAGCCCGAGCACGCGGGCGCAATTCATGGCGGAAGCGGAGGCCAGCGCGGCGCGGTTCGAGCAGCATGGCATGGCCAAGGCGGCCGAAGCCTATGCGCTGGGACCGTCGCGGGTGCAGCAGCAGAACAAGGACCCGCGCGGCTGGCGTGAATTCACCAACCAGCTTGCGGAGCATTCGACCACCGGCTCGGCGATGACGCTGCGCGGCGTGCAGAGCCGCCGGCCCTCGCTCTACGATCTCACCGAGGAGATGAAGAAGATCACGGCGCCGACCCTGATCATGACCGGCGACGAGGACTGGTCCTGCCTGGAACCGGGAATCCTCATGAAGAAGACAATCCCGACCGCGGCGCTGGTGGTGCTGCCGAATGCCGGCCACGCCATCAACCTGGAGGAGCCGCACGCGTTCAACCGCCATATCGACGAGTTCTTCCAGGCGGTCGAGCTCGGCAAATGGCCGACGCGCGATCCCCGCGCCATGGCGTCGTCGATATTGGGGCGGTGAAAGCGGCTGTAACGCATATTCCGACCTCATCCTGAGGGCCGGCGCAGCCGGCGTCTCGAAGGATGGCCAGAGGTACCTGCGCGGCACGGAGTTGCGCATGCCGTGCCCGCTGCCATCCTTCGAGACGCGCGCCAAAGCGCGCCCTCAGGATGAGGTCGTGTGGGGAATGCCGACCGCGTCATCCCATTTGACGCATGGCATGCTTCTTGCGACCGGCGGAGCCACCCGGTACGCTCGGGAACGGAGGCGCCCGATGCCCTCGCCGACCAAGCTTTGGATCGATGACCTCAGCATGCGGTTCCAAACGCCGTCCGGCGCCTTCCATGCGCTCGACCGTGTCAGCCTTACGGTACCGCAGGGTTCCTTTGTCAGCCTGATCGGCCCGTCCGGCTGCGGCAAGAGCACCATCTTCAACATCGTCGCGGGATTGCAGGAGCCGAGCCAGGGCCGCGTCCTCATCGACGGCGTCGACGCCACCGGCACCATCGGCCGGGTCGGCTACATGCTGCAGAAGGACCTGCTGCTGCCTTGGCGGACGCTGACCGACAACATCATCCTCGGCATGGAGATCCAGGGCGTGCCGCTGCGCGAGGCGCGCGCGAGGGCGCTGCCGCTGTTGCGGCGCTACGGCCTCGCCGGCTTCGAGCACGCCTATCCCAATGCGCTATCCGGCGGCATGCGCCAGCGCGCGGCGCTGCTGCGGACCCTGTTGTTCGATACCGACGTGATCCTGCTCGACGAGCCGTTCGGCGCGCTGGATGCCCAGACCAAGTTGCGCATGCAGGAGTGGCTGCTGCAGCTGTGGAGCGACTTCACCAAGACCGTGGTGTTCGTCACTCATGACGTCGAGGAGGCGATCTTCCTGTCCGACGAGGTCCACGTGATGGGAACGCGGCCGGGCCGCATCATCGAAACGATCCCCGTCGCGCTGCCGCGGCCGCGCCTGCGCAGCTGCACCACCACGCCGGACTTCATCGCGGTGAAGGAACGCTGCCTCGACCTGCTGCACAGCCAACCCGCCTCCCTCGAAGACGCGGCCTGAGGGGCGGACCGGCACCATGACGATCGAACAGACCTCGCCCGTCAAGGAGCCCTGGACCCTGGCCGTGCCGGCCGGGCCCGACGCGGAGACGCCCGCCCCGCGCACGAAACCGGCGCGGAGGCTGCCGGTGCAGAAGGACTGGCCGGCCTGGATCATCCTCGGCGTGCAGCTCGGCATTCTCGTCGGCATCGTCGCACTGTGGGAAATCGGCGCCTCCACCGGTTTCATCGATGCGTTCTTCTGGTCGCAGCCGAGCGCCATCTTCAAGACCTTGCAGATATTCTTCACCACCGGCGACGCCTGGACCGACATCGGCTTCACGTTCCGTTCGACCATCATCGGCTTTCTCATCGGCACCATCGCCGGCTCGGCGCTGGGGCTGTCGTTCTGGTGGTCGCGCAATTATGCGGCGATCGTGCAGCCCTACATCATCTGCTTCGAGTCGCTGCCCAAGCTCGCGCTGGCGCCGCTCATCGTGCTGGTGTTCGGCATCGGGCTGGCCTCCAAGGTGGCGATCGCGACCGCGCTCACGCTGGTGGTGTCGACACTCACCACCTATGCAGGCGTCAAGGCCGTGGACCCCGACGGCGAGAAGCTGTTCTACTCGCTCGGGGCGACGCGCCTCCAGGTGTTCCGCAAGCTCGTGATTCCATCCTGCCTGCCGTGGGTCATCTCGGTGCTGCGGGTCAACATCGGGCTCGCGCTCACCGGCGCGGTGGTCGGCGAGTTCATCGCATCCCAGCATGGCCTCGGCCGCGCCATCCTCTATGCCGGCCAGACCTACGACATCGCGCTGGTGTGGGTCGCGGTCGCGGTGCTCTCGACGCTGGCCGTCTTCATGTACGTCACCGTATCCTGGGTCGAGCGCGTGCTGCGCAAGGGCGTGAAGAGCTGATAGAGGAGACCCGTCATGAACCGACGCAAATTCCTGGGAACCGCGGCGGCCGCGGGCGCCGCCGTCGCCGGCCGCATCGCGCCGGCCCGTGCCGCGCGCGAGATCCTGGTGGCGGAGCCCGTGCACTCAACCGGCTACCTGCCGCTCTACATCGCCATGGCCAAGGGCTATTTCGAAGACGTGACGGTGAAGATCGTCACCATCGAGACCGGCGGCGGCCACACCAATGCGGTGCTGTCGGGCCAGGCCTTCGCCTTCATCGGCGGCCCCGAGCACAACGCCTACGCCAAGGCCAAGGGCGCCGAGCTGCGCGCCGTGGTGAACTGCGTCGACCGCGGCAACATCTACTTCTGCGCCGCCAAGGGACAGGAGCCGACCGGCACCGACTGGCCGAGCTATTTCAAGGGCAAGGCCATCGCCGTCGGCCCGTACGGCGGCACGCCCAACTCGATCACGCGCTATCTGCTGGGGAAATGGAAGCTCGACGCCAAGAAGGACGTGACCCTGATCGAGACCGCGAATTCCGCGACCATCGCCGTGGTGCGCAGCAAGCAGGCCCAGATCGGCGAAGCCACCGAGCCCTTCGTCACCCAGGGCGTGCGCAACAACGTCTGGAACGAGCCGTTCCTCAATATACCCAAGGAGCTTGGCCCCTATGCCTACTCCACCCTCAATGTGAGGCTCGACACCATCCAGAAGGAGCCCGCGCTGGTGCGCGCCTTCGTGCGCGGCATGGTGCTGGGTTCGAAGCTGCTCTACGCCAATCCCGGCGAAGCCAGCGAGATCGCCAAGAAGCAATTCCCCACCATGCCGCTCGACGATCTGCGCGCGACTCTCGACCGCTCCTTCCAGGACGAGCTGTGGAGCCGCGACGGCATGGTGAGCCGGCCCGCCTGGGCGACCGCGAGCGCGGTGGTGCGCGAAGCGGGCCTCCTCAAGAGCGACATCAAATACGACGAAATCATCGACATGAGCTTCGTGGAATTGGTGCGTGCGACGCTGTAGGGCTGATGCGCAACATGTTGGTGTCGCGGCGAGATGGCTACGCTGCTCCCTCTCCCGCTTGCGGGGGAGGGTCGGGGAGGGGGCATGGGCGGTGCGACGCGGCAAGTCGGTGAAACTTGGCGAGTCTAGCGAGCCCCCCTCCCTGACCCTCCCCCGCAAGCGGGAGAGGGACGCGTCGTGCACACGGAGAGCAGAATGCGCATCTCTTGCTGATTCCGGGTTCCGGCCGGCTCCGGAATGACGAATGACTTTGGGAGGACACAGATGACCGAACCGATCTGGAACCAGTTTCTCACCGAACGCGACAAGGCCGTGTTCGCAACATCCGGCTATGGCGCGCGCCAGGGCTTCGGCAAGCGGCCGGCGCTGCTCGTCATCGACGTCAATTATGCGTTCTGCGGCGACAAGCCGGAGCCGATCCTGGAATCCATCAAGAAGTGGCGCAATTCCTGCGGCGAGGACGCCTGGGTCGTCGCTGAAATACATCCGCGCCCTCGTCGACAAGGCCCGCGAAAAGGGCCTGCCGGTGATCTACACCACCGGCGTGCGCCGCGGCGATCTCTGGGATTCCGGAAGCTGGGCCTGGAAGAACAACCGCTCCCCCGAAGACGTCGGCAACAAGACGGTGATCTCCAATTTCGACGGCAACGAGATCATGCCCGAGATCGCGCCGGGCCCGCGCGACATCGTCGTCTACAAGCAGAAGCCGTCCGGCTTCTTCGGCACCAACATGGCGAGCTATCTCACCCTGCTCGGCTGCGACAGCGTCATCGTCACGGGCACCACCACCTCGGGCTGCGTGCGCGCCACCGTGCTCGACGCCTTCAGCCTCAACTACCGCATCACCCTCGCCGAGGAAGGCTGCTTCGACCGCTCGCAGGCGAGCCACGCCATCAATCTCTGCGACATGAACGCCAAATACGCCGACGTGATCAAGACCGATGAGGTGCTCGCCTTCTTCGACACGCTCCCCGCCGGCATGTTCGATCTGCCCAAGGGCGTCGCCAGCCCGCAGACGCCCCCGCTGCGCAGGGCAGCGAATTTTTAGCGGGAGTTTCGACGAGACCGACTCGACATGTAGGGTGGGCAAAGCGAAGCGTGCCCACGCGAAGCCGTTCCGCACGAACGAATAACGAATTTAGCGAGATCCTCATCGTCTCACACGTGAGTTCCATGGAGAGCCTGGTGAATAGTCGAGAGGTCCGCGTGGGCACGCTTCGCTTTGCCCACCCTACGGGTCGCCAATCGCGCTCACATGAACAGCGACATGATCACCTGAATTTGATCGGACGCCGCGGCCACCAGTTCATTGTAGCTGGTGTGGCCTTGAGCGGCGGCCTTGAGAATGCACTCCGCGAGAAACGCCTTGGTTGCCGGCGTCGAATACTCCACAGGCACTCTGGTCATGACATCTTCGAGCGCGTTCTTCATGAGACTGATGAGTTGAGGATCGAACTGCGGCATGGCCTGACTCCCGATAGATACTCCTCAAGTCCGCGCGCCTCAGCCCGGCGCCAAGGATTTAGGAAAATGTGGAGGGATTTTGGCCAGGCCAAAAGCTTCGGCAATGGCACAAGATGGCGCAGCAAGCGAAGCTTGGATGCGGCACTCGGCCGCGCGGTCCTTCTGCGTCACCGCACCGCGAACGGGGACTGGTAGGGCCGGCCCAGTGGAACCCCGGCCAGCACCACGTTGGCCGGCCGCAGTTGCACCTTGCCCTGGCGCTTGTTGTTCCTGGTGTCGACGAACTCGACCGGGCCTTCGACCAGTTCCAGCACCGATACGTCGGCCGGCGCGCCGACCTGCAGGGTGCCGAGCTTGGGAATCCGGTTGATGATCCTGGCGGGGTTGATGGTCGCCATCGCGATCACCCGCTCCAGCGGGAATCCCATGTTGAGGAACTTGCTCATCACCCAGGTGAGATACGGCATGCCCGGCGTGTTGCCGGAGAACACGTGGATATCGGAGGAGATCGTGTCGGGGGCAGCGCCCGCCTGGATCGCCGCCTCGGCCACCGTGTAGTCGAAGCTGCCGCCGCCATGGCCGACGTCGAAAAGGACGCCGCGCTGCTTGGCGGCGCTCGCCGCCGGCAGCAACCGGCCGTCCTGCACGATATTGGTGAAGGCGCCGGCATTGTTTGGGGCGCCGGAATAGGCGTGGGTCAGGATATCTCCGGGGCGCAGCAGGTCGAGGATGTCCGACATCAGCTTGGCCGTCTCGACGCCGCCGATGTGGCACATGACCCTGGCGCCGCCGCCGGCCTTGGCCGCCGCTTCGATCGCGCGCCTGAGCGGCTCGATGCCGTTCCTGGCGATGACGTTCTCCGACATCCGGACTTTCACGCCAATGGCGATGTCGGAATTCTCGGCGACGGTTTTGGCGCAGGCATCCACCACGGCGTAGTCGATGTTGTAGAGCTCCGCCACCGGAAACGGCGTCAGGCCCATGTTGGCGATGTGCACGAACGCATAGAGGCGGGTGCGCGTCTGCCCCACGATGTAGCGGCGGAACGCGGCGAAGTTGTTGGCGCCGGCGTCGCCGGCCGACACCATGGTGGTGGTGCCCTGGAACGTCAGCAGCTCGTCGGCGGGTATGCCGATGGCGGAGCCGTAAGGGTAGACATGGGAATGCAGGTCGATCAGGCCGGGGGTCACGAGCTTGCCATCGACGTTCAACACCTTGAGCGCACGGTCCGCAGAGATGTCGGGCTCCACCGCCTCGATCGCGCCCCAACGGATGCCGATGTCGCGCCTGCCCCGCAGGTTCTGGCTGGGATCGAGCACCTCGCCGCCCTTGACGAGGAGATCGAACTTGTCGTTCGGCCCCATGGCGGCGAGCGCGGAGCCGCCGCCAAGCGCGGTGGCGCCGAGCGCCAGCAGCGATCCGGAATTGGCAAGGAATTGGCGGCGGGTCGAAGCGTTCATGGCAATTCCTCCCGGGACGATCTTTGTCGTCGTCCCATGGAGCCTGCACTCCGCCCGGCGAGCCAGTCAATACGACGAATGATCATTTGCAGAAGGCGGCGTCGCCTTCGGCGATGCGAAATCGGTAGCTTCGGGGCTTCGCTCAGCTGGCCGCGGCGAGGGCCGGCTCCGCCGGAGTGGAGCTTCGCATGTCGAAAATGCCGAGACATTTTTGCGCGGCCACCGGCATGTCGGGCACGAAGATCGGGCGGCCCATGAACGTGGTCCACGGCTTCTCCGCGACCGGCTGGAGGCCGGCGAGGTTCCAGAACTGGCGCTCGTTCATCGAGATCTCGGTCACCGCGTTTTCGAGCACCCAATTGCGGAGCGTCGCCAGCCGGCTTTGCTCGGTGCTGACGAACATCAGCGGCGGAATTGTTTTCCTCACGGCATTGTCTCCTTGTCTTTGATTCCAACCGGCCACGCCGGCGCATCCGCCGCCACTCGACCGACATTCGGCCTGAATTTCTTGGCCGACCTGATCACTTGGCGCGCAATCCGTTTCGAATGGCGCTCCAAAGTCTTTGATTTTGAGCATGATCGCAAAGCTTGGGCTCGTTTGGTTAAGAATTAACTCCAGTCCAACCCCGCTAAACACGCGATCCGCAAAACAGTTACTTCATGTTTGTCGGCGATGATTTGCCGAAATGTTTCTACGAAGCGGATGCGACTCATGAACCATTCCCGACTCTTTTACACCCGGCGCTTCCTGCACGACACGCACGGCAGCATCTTGCCGATATTCGCCCTCTTGCTGCTGGCCGTCATCGTGTTGATCGGCATGGGGATCGACTACAGCCGCGCCAGCCTGGCCAATGCCAAGATGCAGGCCGCGCTCGATGCCACCGCATTGGCGTTGTCGCAGAACGCGGCTACGCTCAACGCGACCGACCTCGCCACCGAGGCCAACACCAATTTCAATGCGGTCTATACCGGCACCACCCTCGCCGCGCCGACGGTCACCGTCGTCCTATTCGAACGTCAGCAACCCACAGATTGTGGTAACCGCGACGGGCGTCATGAAGACGTTCTTCCTCGGCCTGCCGCCGATGAACATGTCGACCATGAATGTCAGCGCCTCCGCGACCATCTCATGGGGCAACTCGCGGCTGCGCGTCGCGCTGGTGCTCGACAACACCGGGTCGATGGCGGATTCCGGCAAGATCACCGCGCTGCAGACGGCGACCAAGAATCTGCTGGCGCAATTGAAGGCCGCCGCGACCAACAACGGCGACGTCTATGTCTCGATCATTCCCTTCGTGAAGGACGTCAATGTCGGGTCCAGCTACAACAATGAGAACTGGATCGACTGGACCGACTGGGACGCCAGCTAACGGAAGCTGCAGCAGGGGCAGTACAGCCACCAAGAGCAGCTGCCAGAACAACAATGGAACCTGGACCCCGGATGCGCACAGCACCTGGAACGGCTGCGTGACCGACCGCGGCTTGCCGGCGCCGACCTCGACGCCCAGCCCCCAGAACTACGACGAGAACGTCACCGCGCCGGCGGTCGGCAACGTGGGGACCTTGTTCCCCGCCGAGCAATACGGCAGCTGCCCGTTGCAGATGAAGGGGCTGAGCTACGATTGGACGGCGATGAACACGATGGTCAATCAGATGACGCCCAACGGCAATACCAACCAGGCCATCGGCCTCGCCTGGGGCTGGCTGTCGCTGGTCGGCGGCGGGCCGCTCACGTCGCCGGCAATGGACCCGACCTACCAGTACCAGCAGGTGATCATCCTGCTGACCGACGGCCTCAACACCCAGAACCGCTGGTCCAGCAATCAGGGTCGATCGATGCGCGCCAGCAGAACACCTGCGACAACATCAAGGCCGCCGGGATCACGCTGTACACGGTGCAGGTCGACACCGGCGGCGATCCGACCTCCACGCTGCTGCAGAATTGCGCGACCGATGCCAGCAAGTTCTTCCTGTTGAAGACGGCGAGCGAGATCATCACCACCTTCAACACGATCGGCAGGACCATCTCGAAACTGCACATCGCCAAGTAGCGGCGTGTTCGCACTGATCGCCGGGCTCGTCCCGGCGATCTCAGCGACAATTCGCCTTGCGAATTGCGCGGCGATTAGCGGGGCAGGGCGTTAAATTGCTGCGCATCCTCGACGTCCGTGCTTCTCCAATCGAGATGGCCCGGCCATGACGTTCCGTGTAAGCGGAACGCGCTCCAGCGCCTCTCCCGGACCTATTCCTCGGCGATGAAATCGAAGGCGGCGCCGGCGGGGGAATAGATCTCGCAGATCACCAGCTCGTCGTCGGAAACATTGCTCAGGGAGTGCCTCGTTCCGGCGGGGATGAACACGACGTCGTCGGCGACGATGGTGTGTTGCTCGTTCTCGACCGTCAGCAGGCCCTCGCCGGATATGACGATGTAGGCGTTGTCGGAGCGGGTGTGCCGATGCACGCGACCGCGCGGCCCGTGCGGCGCCAGCACGTTCACGTGCACATCGAGGCTCTCGGCGCCGATTCCGGCGTCGATGAGCCGGATCGAATGGCCGCGCCCCGGCTCGAGCGAACGGCGCGGCGCGGTATCCGGCTTGATGATCTTGAATGGCATGACGGCCCCCCAGTTATGCGATCACGTTTGTAATCCCAATGCTTGACAAAAGTCGGACGAAGAATTCACAGGCCTCTCAATATCCCTCCCCGACTTCGGGGAGGGGAAGGGTGGGGTTCTTGCTCCCCACAACCGCAGTGCCGGCCTCCCCCACCCCGGCGCTCCCCGAAGTCGGTTCGAAGTCGGGGAGGGAGAAGAGCGCGCTACCCCAGCCGGCGCAGGATCATCGCAGCGAACACCAGAGCGGCGTCGCGGACGCGGTCTACGGAGGCGAGATCGAAATCGGTGTGGGCGAACTTGTACTCGCCGGGGCCCCAGTTCACGGTGGGAATGCCGACGTGATTGAGATAGCCCTGGTCGAACGCGGCCGGCGAATAGAAGGTCTCGGGCTCGACTCCGAGCGCCAGGCGCGACGCCGCAAACAGCTCCTGCACCACCTCGGAATCGATCGCCACCAGCGACGGATACATGAATGGGCCGAGCTTCACCTCGACGCGGAACGGCTTGCCGCTCGCCGGATCCGGCCACGCCTCGACGCCGCGCGCGACCGTGGCGATCTCGGCGAAGGCCTGGTCGGGATCCTCGCCAGGCAGCAGCCGGCGATCGATGGTGAGGTCGCACGACGCCTGAATGGTGTGGGTGCTCTCGGGATAGCTGCGGATACGGTTGACGGTCAGCGTCTGCCGGCCGAGCGCGGGGTGGCGCCGGTCGAGCGTGATCTCGCTGCCGAGCCTGCGGATCACCTCCATCGCCCCGGTGACCGCGTTGGCGCCGTCCTCGGGGCGGCTCGAATGGGTCGGCGCGCCATGCACGGTGATGAAGACGTCGATGCGGCCGCGGTTGCCCAGCGTCGCCATCAGGCTGGTGCCGCCGAGATAGGCGAGGTCGGCGCGCACGGGCTCGCCCCCGCCTGCGCCCTCGATCACGCTGCGGATCGCGGCGTGGCTCCCGGTCTCGCCGGATACGCAGCAGACATGAACGAGCCGGCCTTCGAGCACGGCGCCGCTCGCGAGCACCGCCTCGATGGCGATCAGCATCGCCGCCATGTTGGCCTTCTGCTCGCTCGCGCCCTTGCCGAGCACCACCTCTCCGGCAAGGCCGAACGGTGCGCCGTCGGCGACGTCGCCGGCATAGGCGTTGGCCATGGTCGCTGCCGGCTGGTTCATGGCATTGGTGATCAGCATCAGCGACTTGCCGGACCGCCCCGCGCCGATGGTCGAGATCAGGTTTCCCATGGGGTCGTAGCGGATGTCGGTGAAGCCCATGGCGCGCAGGCGCGGCTCGACCGCGGTCTCGATGAAGGTGCGCAGCAGCGGCTCCGCCTCCATGAGCGCCGTCTGCGGGCTCGGCACCCGGACGAGATCGATCAGGAGCTGCTTGCACCGCTCCTTCGTGATGAAGCCGCGGAGTTCGGCGAGCTTTGCTTGCAGGTCCAACGCGGCCTCTATTCCGGAGCACGGGCCGCGGGCAGCGTGATCCCGAGCCCCCGCGCCTTCGCCTGCTCGAAGATATGGTGGCAGATGGCGACGTCCTGGGAAACGAGCCCGGTGGTGTGCACGAGGATGCGCTCGTCCGGCCGTTCGCGGCCCTTCTTGGTGCCGGCGACGACCTCGTGGATTTCGCCGTGGAGCTGGTCGCGAACGAAGGTGCCGCTGTCCACCATCTGGCGAAAATAGGGCATGAGGTAATTCATCTCCCAGGAGTCGATGACGACCTTGTCCATTTTCGCCCAGCCCGCGGGCTCAAATTCGCGCCGCGCCAGCGAGATGAAGACGGCGCCGGGCTTGAGCCAGGCTTCCCTGGTCATGATGTCCGAAGAGGTGGTCCCGCCGACCGCGATGTCGGCGCCGCGCACGACCTCCTCGACCGAGTCCACGGCCCGCACCGCGATGCCGAGCTTCGCCCCCCACTCCGCGGCAAAGGCCTCGCGGGTCTCGCGGCGGCGCGACGTCACCCGAATCTCCTGGAAATCGTACATCGCGAGAAGGCAGCGCATCATGTTGGTGCCCATCGATCCGATGCCGACGAGGCCCAGCACCTTCGCCGCGACCGGGCCCACCCATTTCAGCGGGATAGCCGCGGCCGCGGTGCTGCGGACCTGGTAGACGAGATGCTCGTCCACGATCGCCAGCGCGTGGCCGGTGCGGGGATCGGACAGCGCGATGAGGCGGGTGCAGTCGAGCGCGCCGACGGTGTTGCGGCTGCCGTCGTCGAAATAATTGTACATGCGCACGCCGGTCACCGGGATGTCCTTGAGCAGCACGCCCTTGACATGCCAGTGGTTGTGAAAGCCCTCGGCGACATCTAGCTTGAAGCTCGGCGGCTTCGACATGACCACGCTGCCGCGCGCATGCATCCGGTAGGTCTCCTCGCAGATGCGCATGGCATCCTCGAGCGAGAGCAGCTTCAACGTGTCCTGGTAGGGCACGAACAGAATGTCCGGATGCGTCACTGCTGCGCCTCGGCGTCCCATGGACGGGGTTGGGTCGGATCAGTAGGTTCGCGGCACCGGCCTGTCAAACCGGCCTCTTCCCGCGATGTCGCTCGCACTTGACTGCTCCGGGGTCTGTTGAATAACCCGGGCGCACCACGCCAAGGAGCTCCTCAATGACCAGCGAGTACAAGTGGCCCAACGGCGAGCGCATCGCGGTCGCCGTCACCGCCATGCTGGAGACCTGGAGCGAGGGCAAGGCGCCTCCCTATTCCGTGCAGGCAAGCCCGGTGAAGCAGGGCGTGATCGATCATGCCGGCATCGCCTGGGGCAGCTATGGCGGCAAGGTCGGCGTCTACCGGCTGATCAATCTGTTCCGGGAAAACGGCATTCGCGCCACTTTCGGGGTCAACGGCAAGTGCGCCGAGCTCTACCCCGAGGCGGTCGCCCAGATCGTCAAGTCCGGCCACGACGTCGCGGGACACGCCTGGTACCAGGATCAGTTGCTCTCCTACATGACGCCGGAGGAAGAGCACGGCACCATCAAACACTCGCTCGATATCCTGGAAAAGACCACCGGACAGCGGCCGCGCGGCTGGATCAGCCCCTCGATGGCGTTCTCCGAGCACACCCGGCGCTTCCTCGCCGAGGAAAAGCTGCTGTGGCACGGCGATGCCCGCGACAGCGACCTGCCGCGCGTCGTCGACACGCCGAGCGGAACCATCGTGCACATCCCCGGCAGCGACTTCACCGACAACCGCGTGCTGCGGTCGAGCTCGATGGACCTGTGGGACGTCCATACCGAGACGTTCGACTATCTCTATCACCGCGAGGCGCCGGCTTTCATGGTGCTCGCCATGCACTGCCATTTCGGCGGCCGTCCCATGATCTCCGCGGTGATGGACAAGGTGTTCAAGCACATCCGCAAGCACCCCGAGGTCTGGGTCGCGACCTATGCCGAGATCGCCGAGTGGGTCGCCGCCAACAAGCTCGTCGCCGACCCGCGCCGCCTGCTGCGGGCCTAAGCGACGCCGGTAAAGCGTCGACAGAGCACGCTCATGCGAAGCGCTTGAACAGGTGCCGGGCGTTGCCGTTCTCCATGGCGGAGAAGGCGTCGCCGGCGAACGGCGGAATGGTCATGAGTTCATTGAGTTGATCGACGACGAAGTCGCGTTCCACAAAGGGCCAGTCGCTGCCGTAGAGGATACGCTCCGGCCGAGCGAGCGCCGTCAGCGCCGCCATCGGGGCACCGCCGCCCGACAGCGCGACGTCGTAGTAGAACCGATCGAGCCAGGCGCGCACGCCCTCGGGAAACCGTACATGGAACGGCCGCCCGGCGCCGAACCGCGGAAACGGCGGCTTGTGGGTTTCGAGCTCGTCCATCAGCCGCAGCCGGGTCGCGAGGTATGGAAAGGTTCCGCCGGCGTGGGCGAGAATCCAGCGGATTTCCGGAAAGTCCCGCAGAACTTCATTGTAGAGGAGGTTCGCCGCGACCCGCGTAGTGTCAAAGGCATATTCGATGTAGGCGGGCCACAGCGGCAAGTCGAGACCGTCCGGGAGATAGGGCGGAATGGTCGGATGAACGAACACGATGGCGCGACGCCGGTTCATCTCCTCGTAGACCGGCCGGAAGCGCGGGTCGCCCACATAGACGCCGTTCTGGTGGGACAGCAGGATCAACCCGTCGGCCTGGAGCACGTCGAGGGCATAAGCCATTTCGGCCAGCGCACCGTCAATATCGGGCAGCGGCAGCGGCGCGAAGAATCCGAGTTCCCGCCGCGCGCCCGCAAACTTCGCCAGCGCGTCGCCGACCGCGCGCGTCAGGTAGCGCGCATTGGCGTCATCGCCGTGATGGACGCCTGCGACCGACAGCGGGTTCACCACCGCGCCAGCCACGCCGAACTCCGCCATCTTGGCGCACACGACCTCGGGCGGGTCGCCGCGGCGGAACGGTCGCGACGGATCGACGGCGCCCGACCGCTCGAGGGCGGCCTCGTATTCCGGCAGCACGACGTGGTGATGCACGTCGATCAACTGCAGCTCCGCGAGCGAACGTCGCGGCTGAGAATGGCTCAATGTCCCGGTCCGCGTTTGGCGAAGGCAGCGCCCCGCTCAATTCACCTTGATGCCCGACTTTCGTACCACTTCGCGCCATTGCGCCACGGTGCGGCGGATCTCGCCCGCGAGGACGAGAGGTCCGTCACCCGCGGCCTCGACGCCGAGCAGGGAGAACCGCTTCAGCAGCTCCGGATCGTGCATTGCCTCCCCAACCGCCGCCGCGAGCTTGGCGATGATCGGCGCCGGTGTTCCGGCGGGCGCCAGCAGCGCGGTCCAGTTGGCGACGTCGAAATCGGTGGCGCCGGTGCCTTCCGCGACAGTGGGCACGGCGGGCACCGCGGGCGAGCGCCGGCTGGTCGTCACCGCGAGGAGCTTGAGGGTGCCGCTCTCCACATGGGGCACCAGCGGCACAACCATCGAGAAGATCGCATCCACGTGGCCGCCGATGAGATCGGTCACCGCCTTGGCGGAGCCCGCATACGGCACATCGGTCCACTCCGGAAGCCCCATGCGCTGCTGGAACATGATGCCGGTGAGATGGCTGACGGTGCCGGTTCCGGTCGAGGCGACCGTGAGGTCGCGGCCCTTGCGCCGCGCGAGGTCGATGAAGGCTTCCACGGTGGCGACGCCGAGATCGCGGCGCACCGCGAGGGCGCCCGGCGCCCGGGCCAGGATCGAGATCGGCGTGAAACTCGTGACGGGATCATAACCGGGGTCGCGAAAGGTCGAGACGTTCGAGGTCAGCGTATCGGTGACAACGAGGAGCGTATAGCCGTCAGGCGGCGCCTTGGCCACATACGTCATGCCGATGTTGGTGCTGCCGCCGACGCGCTGCTCGACGATGAAGCTCGCGTTCATCTGCTGCGACAGCGCCTGCGCGAGCGCGCGGCCGACAATGTCCGTGGTGCCGCCGGCCGTCGACGGAACGATGAGGTGGATGGGCTTGGCCGGATAGGCTTCCTGGGCGGGACATGAGGGCGTGCTCGCGGCGAGGACGCCGAGCAGCATGGCCGCGGCCGTGCCCAATCCAATTCGTCGCCCGTGAAGCGCCTGCGTCATCCCTGCAGTGTCGCCCATTTCGGGCCAGGAAAAAACCCCACACGGGCCCGCTGGACGCAAGGAGGCCCCCACCCGTTCGTGCATCTCCAAGGTCCGCCCAGCATGAGAGCTGCGCCACAATAGGCGTTGCTGGCGGCTCAGGGCTCCTCTAAGACGCTTGCGCAGCGCGGCCCACTTTGCGAGGTGCATCATGTATCCGAACGTAAACCTCTTCATCGATGGCGCATGGAAGCCGGCGGCGAGCGGCAAGACGCTTACCGTGCTCAACCCCGCCACGGCGGAGCCGATCGGCACCGTCGCCCATGCGGAAAAGGCCGATCTCGACGCCGCGCTCGCCGCCGCGCAGAAGGGCTTTGCGGCCTGGCGCAAGGTCTCGCCCCATGACCGCTACCGTCTCATGCGCAAGGCCGCCGACATCCTGCGCAGCCGCGCCGGCGACGTCGCCACCCTCATGACCATGGAGCAGGGCAAGCCGATCGCCGAAGCCAAGGGCGAGACACTGGCCGGCGCCGACGTCATCGATTGGTTCGCCGAGGAGGCTCGGCGCAGCTACGGCCGCACCATCCCGCCGCGCGTCGATGGTGTGTGGCAGCTCGAGGTGAAGGAGCCGGTCGGCCCGGTCGCGGCCTTCACGCCGTGGAATTTCCCGATCAACCAGGCGGTGCGCAAGGTCTCCTGCGCGATCGCCGCCGGCTGCTCGATCATCCTCAAGGGGCCCGAGGAGACGCCGGCCTCCTGCGCCGCGCTCGTCGATGCCTATGTCCAGGCCGGGCTGCCGGCCGGCGTGATCAACCTCGTGTTCGGCGTGCCGGCGGAGATCTCCTCCTACCTCATTCCGCATCCGATCATCCGCAAGATCTCGTTCACCGGCTCGACCGCGGTGGGCAAGCAGCTCGCGGCGCTGGCCGGGCAGCACATGAAGCGCGTCACCATGGAGCTCGGCGGCCACGCGCCGGCGATCGTGTTCGCCGACGCAGACGTCGACGCCGCCGCGAAGATCCTCAGCGCCAACAAGTTCCGCAATGCCGGCCAGGTCTGCGTATCGCCGACCCGCTTCCTGGTGCAGGAGCCGGTGTACCAGCAATTCGTCGACAAGTTCGTCACCGCGGCGAAAGGTCTGAAGGTCGGCGACGGATTGAAGGAGGACACCCGCATGGGGCCGCTCGCCCACAGCCGCCGGCTCGACGCCATCGAGGCGTTCGTCGCCGATGCGGTCGCCAAGGGCGCCAAGCTCGAAACCGGCGGGCGGCGGATCGGCAACAAGGGCTACTTCTTCGAGCCCACGGTGATGACCAACGTGCCGCGCGAAGCCCGCATCATGAACGAGGAGCCGTTCGGCCCGCTGGCGATCGTCAATTCCTTCGACACCTTCGAAGAAGTGGTGGGCGAGGCCAACCGCCTGCCCTACGGGCTCGCCGCCTACGCCTATACCCGCTCCACCAAGACTGCTGCCGCCATCGGCCACGCCATCGAGAGCGGCATGGTGTCGATCAACCACCACGGCCTGGCGCTGCCCGAAGTCCGCTTCGGCGGCATCAAGGATTCCGGCTACGGCAGCGAGGGCGGCGCCGACGCGCTGGAGGCTTATCTGAACACGAAGTTCATTACCCAGCTGAACGGGTGACGGGTCGCGCGCGACAGCGCCGCAAAGAGTAACACTCACGACGTCATCGCCGGGCTTGTCTCGGCGATCTCGGTTCTCGGGGCACGGCCTGCGATCCGACAGTCGGCAGACGCCCTGCCCTGTGAATTGAGATTGCCGGGACAAGCCCGGCAATGACTCATCGCGTGGGGGCCAGGCGACCGGCTCCCCTACATCCGCAACGCCTGTTCGGCCGGCACGTAGGGAAGCTTCAGGGCCTCGGCGACCGCACGGTAGGTGATGGAGCCCTCATAGACGTTGAGGCCGGCGCGCAGATGGGCGTCCTGGCCGAGCGCGACGCGATAGCCCTTGTCGGCGAGCGCGAGAACGAACGGCAGGGTCATGTTGTTCAGCGCAAAGGTCGACGTGCGCGCGACCGCGCCGGGCATGTTGGCGACGCAGTAATGCACGACATCGTCGACGATGTAGGTCGGGTGGGAATGCGTGGTCGGCCGCGACGTCTCCGAACAGCCACCCTGGTCGATGGAAACGTCGACGATGACCGAGCCGGGCTTCATCGCCTTCACCGTCTCCGCGGTGATGAGCTTGGGCGCCTTGGCGCCGGGAATGAGCACCGTGCCGATGACGAGATCGGCGCGCCGGCACAGGCTCTCGACGGCGTCGCGAATGGAAAACACCGTGCGCACGCCGCCGCCGAAGGCGTTGTCGATGCGCCGCAGCGCTTCCGGATTGCGGTCGATCACGGTCACGTTGGCGCCCATCCCGGCGGCGATGCGCGCGGCGTTGGCGCCCACCGTGCCGCCGCCGAGCACGACCACCTCGGCGGCCAGCACGCCGGGGACCCCGCCCAGCAGCACGCCGCGCCCGCCCATTTCCTTTTCCAGGCAATGGGCGCCGGCCTGGGGCGCCATCCGGCCCGCCACCTCAGACATCGGCACCAGCAGCGGCAGGGAGCCTTGCGGGCCCGTCACCGTCTCATAGGCGATGGCGATGACGCCCGACGCCAGAAGGTCTTCAGCCTGCTCGCGATCGGGCGCGAGGTGGAGATAGGTGAACAGCACCTGGCCGCGCTGGAGCTTCTTGCGTTCTTCGGCGAGCGGCTCCTTGACCTTCACGATCAATTCGGCCTCGGCGAATATGCGGTCGGCGCCGGCGGTGATCTCCGCGCCGGCCGCCACATAGGCGTCGTCGGCGAGGCCCGCCCCGACACCCGCATCCTTCTGCACCAGGACCCGATGGCCCTTGAGCGTCAGCTCACGCACCGTGGACGGCACCAAGCCTACCCGGTATTCGCTGTTCTTGATCTCCTTAGGCACGCCGACAAGCATCGTTCGCCTCCTGTTCAAGGCGCTCCGGCGCCATAGGAAAAGCCAATAGCGCGAAAAGGAAAAACCACGGAAGCCATGGACGATGAAGCATGTATGCTGCGCCACCCTGGCGGCTAAGGCCTCTCGCGCCTTATCACATCGGGCAATTCATGTACGCGCAATCGAAATGGAGGAAAGCGATGTTGGGGGGCGTAGGGGCATCGCCGCAGGGGCGGTCCAGCCGCAGCTTACGCGAGGTTTGGCGCGGGGCGCGGGGGAGCCTGCCGCTCTGGGCATCGCTCCTGGCAGCGCTCTGCCTTGCCACCTCCGCCACGGCCGCCGATCGCATCCGCATTGCGGCGCAGAAGACCGGCACCCTTGCCTGGGAGCTGGACGTCATCCGCACCCACGGCCTCGACAAGGCGGCCAATCTCGACATCCAGGTGGTCGAACTCGCCTCGACCGAAGCCGGCCGGATCGCACTCGCCAGCGGCTCGGCCGACTTGATCGTCTCGGACTGGTTGTGGGTCGCGCGCGAACGCTCACTCGGCGCCAAGCTGGTGTACTACCCCTATTCGTCGACGCTGGGCGCGATCATGACCCCCGCCAGTTCGGAGATCGCCGGCATCGCCGATCTCAAGGGCAAGAAGCTGGCGATCGCCGGAGGGCCGCTCGACAAGAGCTGGCTGATGCTCCAGGCGGTCGCGCGCCGCGGCGGCCTCGATCTCAAGAACCAGGCGAAGCTCGTCTATGGCGCCCCTCCCCTGCTGTCGGAGAAGGCGCTGCAGGGCGAGCATCGAGGCGACGCTGACATTCTGGAATTTCTGCGCCGAGCTCGAAGGCAAGGGCTTCAAGCGCGCCATCGACATGGAGGCGGTCGAGAAAGCAGCTCGGCGCCACCGGCCCGGTCGCGTTGCTCGGCTACGCCTTCGACGGCGACTGGGCAGCCAAGAACAAATCGGCGGTCGACCGTTTCCTCCAGACCGCCGCCAAGGCGAAGAACATCCTCGCCAATTCCGAAGCGGAATGGCAGCGCCTCGCCCCGCGCATCGGCGTCTCCGACAAGGCCGTCCTCGAGATCTATCGCAAGCGCTACAGCGAGGGCATTCCCCGCCGTCCGGTGGCGGACGAGGAACGTGATTCCCGCGCGCTCTATCTGGTGCTCGCCGAAATCGGCGGCGCCAACCTCGTCGGCTCCGCCAAGGAGATGGACAAGGGCACCTTCTACGATCCGGGGAAGGCCGATTGAATCTCCTTCCGAGACTGGTCTCTTTGGGGCTGCTGGTTGCGGCGTGGTATGTGGGCTCGCAGATCGCCGGTCCCCGGATGCTGCCGGGACCGCAGGCCGTCGCCCTTGAAGTATGGAAAGAGGCGCAGTCCGGCGAACTCGCCTTTCAGCTCGGCGTCACGCTGGCGCGGGTCGCCGTCTCCTTCACCATCGCCATGGTGCTCGGCACCGTGCTCGGCGTGATGATGGGCCGCTGGCGCCTCGCCGACCGTCTCGCCGATCCCTGGCTGGTGGTGCTGCTCAATCTGCCGGCGCTGGTCATCATCGTGCTCGCCTATGTGTGGGCGGGCCTGACCGAAGCGGCGGCGATCACGGCCGTCGCGCTCAACAAGCTTCCCAACGCGACGGTGACCATCCGGGAAGGCGCCCGCTCGTTCGACCGCCAACTCGACGAGATGGCGGACGTGTTCCGCATGGGAAGCTGGACGCGGCTGCGCCACGTGCTGATTCCCCAGCTCGTGCCCTATATCGCCGCGGCGGCGCGCTCGGGCCTGTCGCTGGTCTGGAAGATCGTCCTCATCGTCGAGCTGCTGGGGCGGCCGAACGGCGTCGGCTTCGAGATCGGGATCGCGTTCCAACTGTTCGACGTTACCCGCATCCTCGCCTATGCTATTGCCTTCGTCGTCGTCATGCTGGCGATCGAAACATTCCTGGTGCAGCCGATTGAACGACATGTCTCCCGCTGGCGGCCCCGCCCAGCTTGATGTCAGCATCGAAAGCAAATCCTACCGGGCGACGTCGGGCGGCCGGCTCGACGTCCTGCGGGGGCTGAAATTCGCCCTCCCCGCCGGCGCGGTGGCCGCGCTGGTGGGCCCGTCCGGCTGCGGCAAGACGACGCTCCTGCGTATCATCACCGGCCTCGACCGCGACTTTTCCGGCGTGGTGAACCTGCCCGAGCACGGCAAGCTCGGCATGGTGTTCCAGGAGCCGCGCCTCTTGCCCTGGCGCACGGTGGAGCAGAACGTGCGCCTGGGGGCGCCGGAGGCGACCGACGCCGATCTCGACGTGCTCTTCGCAGCGCTCGGTCTCGAAGCCCATCGCGCGCATTATCCCGGCGAGCTGTCGCTCGGCCAAGCGCGCCGGGTCGCACTTGCGCGTGCCTTCGCGGTCAAGCCCGACCTCCTGGTGCTCGACGAGCCCTTCGTGTCGCTCGACGATGCGCTCGCTGAACGCCTGCGCGACGAGCTCGCCGCCCTGGTGATGAGCCGGCGCGTCACCACCCTCCTCGTCACCCACAATATCGACGAGGCGATCGGGCTCGCCGACCGCCTGTTCCTGCTGTCCTCTAGCCCGACCCACGTCGTCGCCGAATTGCCGATCGCCCGCCCGCGCGGGCTGCATTCGGCGACCGAACGCGCCGAAATCCGCGCCGAGATCGCGCGCCGGCTGGGCAAGGCCGCGGTGTGAGTCAGTCGGACGGCGAAGCCGGCGTCACGACGGCTGCGGCGCGCGCCGGATCATGCCGCGCTGCGGATTGTAGCCGATCACCGCCAGCGCGAAGAAGATCACGGTGGAGCCGACCACGACCGCCGCCGCGATCGGCTCGAACTCGTCGTAGAGCGCGAAGCGGATCAGCTCGACCGCATGGGTGAAGGGATTGACCAGCGAGACGTAGTAGAGCGCCTCCGAGCCGCCCTCGCGCAGCTTCCACAGCGGATAGAGTGCGGAGGAGAAGAAGAACATCGGAAACATCACGAAGTTCATGGCGCCGGCGAAATTCTCGAGCTGCTTGATGTGTACCGACAGGAACAGCCACAGCGATCCCAGCATCATGCCCGATATGATCAGCGCCGGCAGCACGGCGAGCCAGCCGCTCGGCTCGAAGGTCACGTCGAACAGGATGCAGATGGCGAGGAAGACGTAGCAGGTGATGACCGACAGCACGGTTCCCGCCATCAGCTTGCAGACCAGCAGCACCCAGCGCGGCAGCGGCGCGGTGAGCAGGAGCCGCATCACCCCCATCTCGCGGTCGTAGACCATCGACAGCGAGGATTGCATGCCGTGGAACAGCAGGATGATGCCGAGCAGGCCCGGCACGATATAGACCTGATAGGTGATGTAGGTCTTGTAGGGCGGGATGATCGAGACGCCGAACACGTTGTAGAAGCCGGCCGCGAACACCGCGAGCCACATCAGCGGCCGCACCAGCGCCGACAGCAGCCGCCCGCGCTGCTGGGTGAACTTGCTGATTTCGCGCATGGTGACGGCGTTGAGCGCGCGGCCGACGTGAGCGAGTTGCATGATGCGTGCTCGTTTTGGCGCCTACTTGTTCAGGTGGCACGGGGTTTCCGGCTCGTCGTCGCCGAGCGTGTCGAGATCGTTGATGCGGTGAAGGAAGCCTTCCACCGGGGCGCTCGCGACCACCATATAGGGCGCGGCGAGAAGCACCGCCTGGCGCAACTGGTGGTCCCACGGCCGCACCCCTACGGGCAAGCCCTTGTCTCCGTCGAAGCCGGCGTCGCCGAGGATGAAATCGCGCTGCTTGGCGAAGTCGGTCGAGCGCGTGCGCAGCGCCGATTGCACGATCATCTTCACCGCGATCCAGGCGGCCCAGTCGGGGCCTTCCATGCGGCGGCCACCGGATTTCTTGTCGAAGCGCGAATTGACCTGCGGCGCGCCGTTGTGCTCCCAGGTCCAGTGCCAGGCCACCGGCTCGAGATCGATGCTGCCGACCACCGGGCGCGCGCGCACGGTGTGGTAGGGCACCGTGCGCACGAAGTCGAAGGCGTCGTCGGCGACGAACACCACGTCGTAGTCGCCCCTGATGGCGCTGAGCAGGGCGGGATTGTTCTGCTCGCGATCGCGCGGGTCGGTGCCGGGTTTGAACTTCTGGCGGGCGACGATGCGGGCGCCGAACTTCTGCGCCGAACGGACAAAGGCCTCGGTGCGCTGGGCATCGGCCGGCAGCGGCCCCTCGAACACCAGCATGTCCCGCCACTTGCGCGAGACCAGGTACTGCATCAGGGCGTCCATGCTCATGGCGAGGCTCGGGATGGTATGCACCATCTCCCGCGAGCACACCTCGCGGCGCAGCGAATCGTCGGGCGCCGACACGTTGAACAGCAGCGCGTCGCGGCCCTTGACTGCCGCCGCCAGCGGCTTGAACGCCGCGGCCGGCGCGTCGATGAGGAAGAACTTGATGCCGCGCTCCGCCATCGCCTGAGTGACGGCGCCGGCCACCTGGTCGGGCGCCTTGACCGTGATGCGTTCGAGGGCAAAATCGGTGTTGAGCACCCGCACCAGCGCCTGGGCTTCGTCGACGCCGATCTGCGCGCCGGGAAAGGGATGATCGCGCGTCTTCAATATCAGCCGCTCATAGGCCCGCACCGGCTCGTAGCGCGGGTCGCTCTCGATGTCGACATAGCCGATCACGATGTGCTGGCGCGCCGGAGCCGCCGCGGGAGGCGGCGTGGCAGGCTGCGGTGAAGCGGGCTGTGCCGGCGCCTTCGCTGCCATGCCGCCCAGCACCAGCGCGAACAGCAGCGCGGCGCTTTTCATACTCGCGCCGAGTACTCTGCTCCCTCCCGCTCTTTCAGGGGGAGGGTTGGGGTGGGGGTCCACTGACTCGCCACAAGCACTGCGCAAGCGGCCCGCGACCCCCTCCCCGACCCTCCCCCTTTCAGGGGGAGGGAGAGGTCCGGGCTTCGCATCAGGTTTCGAAATCGCAACGCTAGTCATCGATCACCACGCCCCAGGGGATCCGGCCGACCGGGATCGATACGGTCGCCTTGCGGGTGTTGAGGTCGATGATGGTGATGTCGTCGCCGAAGCCGTTGGCGACGTACAGCGTCTTTTCGTCGCGCGACATGCCCAACCCCCAGGACCGCTTGCCCACCAGGATGTAGCTCAGGACCTTGCGGGTGGCGACGTCGACCACCGCCACATGGGCGGCGTGGCCGAGGGTGACATAGGCGGTCTTGCCGTCCTTGGTGATCAGGAGATCGACCGGGGTCACGTCGGTCTTGCGCATGCCCGGCGGCAGGAAATCGATCTTGCCTTCGACGGTGAAGTTCTTGCGGTCGATGATGTAGACCTCGCCGGAGAGTTCGGCCGACACCCACAATTCCTTGCCGTCGGGGGTCGCTGCGAACCGACGCGGGCGGGTGCCCACCACCACGTCCTGCACCACGTTGCCGCTGTCGGCATCGACGAGATGGACGAGGTCGCCCACCTCGGAGGTCACATAGACGAAATGGCCGTCCTCGCTGATGAAAACCCCTTCGGGTTCGGCGCCGGTGGGGACTTCGTGGATGATGATGTTCTGGTCCATGTCGATGACCGACAGGGAGGAGCCTTCCTCGTTGGAGACATAGATGCGGCGCCGCTTCTCATCGATGCCGAAGGTCTCGGGGCTCGATCCGGTGGTGAGCTTGCCCACCACCTCGAGCTTGGCGACGTCGATGATGTCGATCACGTCGTCGTCACCGCAGGCAACATAGAGCTTGGTATGATCGGCGCTGAAATGCATGTCGCGCGGCCGCCGCGACGTTCGCAGGTCCTTCACCACCTTGTTTGTCTTGGGATCGATGATGATGACGTTGTTGGTTTTTTCGTTGCTGACGAAAATCAGGCCGGTGCCCTTGGCGAATGCGAGGGAGCACGGGCCGGCCAGGAACGCGGCGACGAGGCCGAAGGCCAGCAGGGGACGCAACAGGGGACAGGGGGGCACGAAGGGTTCTCTTTACTTGCGCTTGCGGAGAGGGTTGCCGCCAGCGTACGACTTATCGAAGCGCCGGGGCAAGACGTGAGCCGAATGGCTTGCCCGCCGAGACAACCTGCCGCGCGCGGGAGGGAACATTGCTGATGGACGAACGCTCGCGCGGGGCAAGCACCGCGCCTGCCCTGCTGTTGGACAATGTCGTCAAGACATACGGATCGGTGCGCGCGGTCGACGGCGTCAGTTTCACCGCGCATCCCGGCGAGTTCCTGGCGCTGCTCGGCCCCAACGGCGCCGGCAAGTCGACCCTGTTTCAGCTGCTTTCCGGGCTGTTCGTCCCGGATTCCGGGCGCATCGAGGTCATGGGTCACGACATGACCCGCAAGCCGGTGCCGGCGCTGGCGAGGCTCGGTATCGTGTTTCAGCAGCCGACCCTCGACCTCGAACTGTCCGTCACCTCGAACCTGCTGTTCCATGCCGGCCTGCACGGCATTCCCCGCGCCGTCGCCAAGGCGCGGATCGAGAAGGAGTTGGTGCGCCTCGGGCTCGCCGACCGCGCCCATGACAAAGCCGCAACGCTGAGCGGCGGAAATCGACGGCGGGTGGAGCTCGCTCGCGCGCTGCTTCACGAGCCGCGCGTGCTCCTGATGGACGAGGCGACGGTCGGGCTCGACCCCGCGAGCCGCAGCGACCTGCTCAAGCTGCTGCTGGCGATGCGCAGCGAGCGCGCGGTCGCCGTGCTGTGGGCGACACATCTGTGCGACGAGGTCGCCGATGCGGATCGGGTCATCGTGATGCACAAGGGCAAGGTGCTGACCGATACGACGCCGGCCGCACTGCTGACGGCGATGGAGGCCGCCACCATCGAGCAGGCGTTCCTGGCGATGACGGAAACCCAGGCGGAGCCGGTCTGAGCCGAACGCCGGACGTTTCGGGGGAATTACTTCGCAGGCAGCACCGGCCCTGACAGGGGCTTGAACTCGACCTGTTGGGCCTGCTTGATCAGCATGTCGAGATCGATGTTCGCGCTGCCGAGCTCGTTGCGGTTCGGGCCGTTGAGCTCCTCGGCGTGCTCCTGAATGTTCGTCTTGGCCTCGTCGCCTTCCATGTCGTTGGCGGTGCCTTCCTGGGGATTGCCGGCCATGATCTCGTCGCGCGCCTTGAGCGAGCGGTCTGCGAGCGGCGGCGTGTAGCGCAGCCGAAACGCGCGCGGCGTACCGCTCGGCACATTGTTCTCGTCGAGCTCCTCGACCCAGAGGTAGATCGCGCCGGGGTCGTGGATTTTCGGGTCGGGCTCGACCACCCGGGTCCACAGCAATTGAAAGCGGGGCGGCAGCTGCCCGGTTCCGGGCCAGCCGAGCAGGCTCTTGGTGGCAAAAAACACCTCGATGAAGAAGCCGCAGGTCACCACGATGACCATCGCCTTGATCCACCACCGAAACCGCGAGGTGAGGCCCATGTTCAGCAGCAGCACGCCGATGACGACATAGGCAGCCGTTATAGCGAGCACGATCCCAGTCATCACCCCTGCCTTCGCGTCGTTGCCTGCTCGTCACTTGGCCGAAGAAGAGCGGCGGACGCTGCGGGTCAATTGAATGAGAGACTTGTTGCGATGGTTGACGTCGAGCACGTCGCCGTTGTCGGCGATCTTGAATCGCGCCGCCGTCTTCTCCTGTCCCATGTGCTCCAGCATGACGGTGTCGTAGGCCACCACCTCGACATGGGGGTTCACCTTCTCGATCTTCACCGTCACCGGCACCGGGGCCGCCTGGGTGGCGAGGTAGTAATTCACGTTGACCGTGTATTCGCCGGCCAGGATGCCGCGAATGCTGATCGTTTCCTGGCGGATCGGGTTCGCCACCTTGCGGCCGTTCACGGTGATCGAATTGTTGAGCCCGCCGCGATCGTCGCGGTCGAGCACCATGAAGCCGGCCTCGCGCTCGTGGTACCAGACGATGTTGCCGAGGGGGTCCTCGGCATAGAGGTCGATGTCGTCGGGATGGCTGTCCGGCCAGCTCAACGTGATGATGTATTCCGCCTTGGTGTCGATCTTGCCCTGCTTCGTCTCCGGATTCATCGCAATCAGCGCGATGAAGAACAAAAAGGCAACGACCTGCAGCGCCTTGAACAGCATGACGCTGAAGGGGTCGAACGGCCTTTCGACCGGATAGTTACCGAACGTTTCCATCCGGACCTCGCTCGAGGACGGAGACCACGAACACCTCTGTCAGGTTCGTTGCGAGCGCGAACAGCTTCGCGGTCGCCTTGTCGAGCATGTAGTACTGGGTCTGCACCAGGATCGAGCCGATCAGGCCGGTCAGGGTCGTGTACATCGCCACCGCCATGCCGTCGCTCATCAGGCCCATCGAGCTCTTGACCGAGGCGTGATCGGCCGCATCGAGGCCGGCGATGGGCGCCAGCATCATGATGAAGCCGATGATGGTGCCGAGCAGGCCCAGTTTCATCAGGAAGTCGCTGGCGTACGCGCCGAGCTGGTTGGGCCCGCGCAAGGCGTCGGCCAGTCCGCGCAACAGCAGCGTCTGATCGAGCCGGTGCTCGTCGCCCTGCAATCCAGCCTTGAGGATGAGGTTGCGGATGTGGGTGGTGACATCCCCGCGCGGCAGCCTGGCCCCGTCTCCAGTCACCACGTCCTCCCCCTGCACGCTGAAACGGTGCGACCCGCTGCTGACCATTGCGAGCACACGGTGAGCCTTGTCAAGCTCCCGGGAGATCACGACGGTGCGGACCAGGCAGTGGACGGAGGCGGCGGCGTAAAGGACCAGGATGATCACCGAGATGTAGGTCTTGTCGCCGACGAGCATCATGCGGATCAGGCCGAAGTGCCAGGCCATGACGAACCCGAACAGGCAAACGCCGGTGAAAATCATCCACCGCAGCAGCGGCAGATGGTCGGTAGGCAGGTGGATTTCGGCACGGAAGTCACTGGGTGCTGCAGTTATGGCCATTGGGATCATCTTCTCAAATGGACGACACCGGATAGTGCCGGTGGCGCGCGCGGTGTCAAGTTGCCGCAGCCGCTTTCCAGCCGGTGGCGGCAAGGCTGTTGCAGTGCGGGCGCGGCGGGGGGAGCGGCCGAACTGGGCGTCAGGTCGTTCATAGCATCCCGCGCTTCCGCTGTCCTGTCGACCCGCCGTGGGACCCAACAGATGGTTTCTATCTGTTTGGATAAGTCGCCCCACTACTTGTAAGTTGATGGACTGGCTTGTCCGGCCCTTGGCAACCTAAAATGCCGGGGCCAAGCACAGTCTGCGCGCAAATGAGGGAGGAACATGAAAACGCCCGTTCACATTTTGCTGGCGCTGATCGCGACGGTTTCGACCGCGCCTGCCGCCGACCGCCCGATCCGATTCTGGAACCTGACGCATCACACCATCTCCGAATTCCGCCTGGCGCCCGCCGGCACCACCAAGTGGGGCGACAACCAGTGCAAGAACGACAAGGACGGCACCGTGGATTCCGACGAGCGCCTGCGCATCACCGCGACGACGCCGGGCCTCTATGATGCGACCCTCAAGGACACCTCGGGCCGGACCTGCCTCGTCCGCAACATCAAGGTAGAGGCCGGCGAAATCTTCTCCATCGAGGAGAAGGATCTGACCTCCTGCCAGCGTTGAACGGCGCGGTGCCGGCCGCTTGAAAACACGGCGCGGCATCGTCCGAGTGCTGCCCACTGATTGCCCACCGCGCGTTCGGCAACCATGTCGTTGGGCCGGTGCTGACGATGACGCATATCGGCCCGCGCCTGTTGCATGAAGTTGCAATTGACCCCCCAACATGCCCCGCCTAGGGTGCGCGAAACGTGCGGTTTTGCCGACGCAGGCGAAGCCTTCGAGCACGATGTCCAAGCCGGGAAACTTGCCCGGCGCCAAAGGGAGAAACCGCCATGAGGACACGATCCATCGCCGGTGCCTTCGCCAGTTCGTTGCTGGTGGCCACCGCGCTGACGCCGGTCAGCGCCGCCGACATGACGACCGAGCGCGCGCTCAATCCGCAAAAGGAACCGCAGAACTGGATTCTGCATCACGGCAACTACCAGGGCCACCGCTTCTCCGCGCTCAAGGAGATCAACACCGACACCGTCAAGAACCTCAAGCCCGCGTTCACAGTAGCGCTGAGCGGGTTCCAGAGCGGCGGCCGTTACGCCCACGGCAATCTCGAGGCGACCCCCATCGTGGAAGACGGCATCATCTATGTGCCGGACGGTTGGGGCTCGGTCTATGCGATCGACGTCACCGGCGGCAAGAAGGGCGCCATCAAGTGGAAGATGGATCCCGGCACTGATCGAGCCTGGGCTGGCGACGTCGCCTGCTGCGGCGTCAACAACCGCGGCGTCGCCTTGTGGAAGGACAAGATCATCTCGATCGCCCTCGACGGCCGCATGTTCGCCATCAACAAGGCGACCGGCGAAGTCGTGTGGGAGCGCAAGATCGCCGACCCCGCAAACGCCGAGGTTCTCACCATTGCGCCGCTGGTCATCCGCGACATCGCCATCGTCGGCACCGCCGGCGGCGAATTCGGCATCCGCGGCTTCATCGAGGCGACCGACCTCAACACCGGCAAGGCGCTGTGGCGCACCTACACCATTCCCGGGCGCCGGCGAGCCCGGCAACGAGACCTGGAAGGACGGCAAGGACCGCTGGAAGCACGGCGGCGGATCGGTGTGGGAGACCGCGACCTACGATCCCGACACCGACACCTTCTACCAGGGCATCGGCAATGCCGGCCCCGACTGGGATGCGGAATACCGGCCCGGCGACAACAAGTGGGCGGCGAGCGTGCTCGCCATCACTGCGAGCGACGGCAAGATCAAGTGGGGCTACCAGTACACGCCCAACGATCCCTACGACTTCGACGAAATCTCCGAGCACCCGATCATCAACGCCAAGGTCAATGGCGAGGACCGCAAGCTCGTGGTGCATGCCGCGCGCAACGGCTTCTTCTATGCGCTCGACCGCGTCAACGGCTCGTTCATCGCCGGCAAGCAGTATGTCGACCAGTTGAACTGGACGCCCGGCCTCGACCCGAAGACCGGCCGGCCGCTCAACTACGATCCCAACAAGGACGTCCAGGTCTACAACGTCGGCAGCCACGGCACCCGCGCCGAGCCGAAGGGCAACAAGCTGTGCCCGTCGCATTTCGGCGGCAAGAACTGGGAGCCCTCGGCCTACAATCCCGAACTCGGCCTGCTCTACATTCCCTCGATCGAAGGCTGCAACTTCATCGAGACGGTCGAGCAGAAGGACATGCAGGACCAGGGCGGCCCGGTCAAGGTGCGCGAGCGCTTCACCGGCGGCGGCCCGAAGACGCCGGACCGTCTCTACGGCAGCCTCAAGGCGGTCGATCCGGCCACCGGCGACACCAAGGCGGCGCTCAAGCTCGACTATCCCAATCTGAGCGGCGCGCTGGCGACCGCCGGCAATCTGGTGTTCATCGGCAATCCGGACGGCACCTTCTCCGCCCACGATGCCAAGACCCTCAAGGAACTCTGGAGCTTCAACACCGGCACCGGCATCAATGCGCCGGCCGTCAGCTATTCGGTGAACGGCAAGCAGTACGTCGCGGTCCTGGTCGGCTCGCGTCAGGCGCCCAACATCATTCCGTTGTCGCCGGAGCTCAAGAACACCTCGACGGCATCGATGCTGTTCGTGTTCAGCCTGTAACCGGCCTCCGTTCGGAATACCGCCGGCGCGATCATTTGCGCCGGCGGATTGGAGTTGAAAAGATCCGCATCGGCAGTTGGAGACAACGCAGGCCGGACGCAGTCGCGCCGGCGGACAGGGAGGAAATGTCGTGCCAACAACATCTCTCGCTGGGGCCTTCATCGGTTCGTTGCTTGTGGCGACCGCGCTGACGCCGGTCCGCGCCGCCGACATGACCAACGAGCGTGCGCTCAATCCGCAGCGAGAACCGCAGAACTGGATCCTTCACCACGGCAACTACCAGGGTCACCGTTTCTCTTCGCTCAAGGAGATCAACGCCGACACCGTCAAGAACTTGAAGCCGGTGTTCACCGTGGCGCTGAGCGGATTCCAGAGCGGCGGCCGCTACGCCTTCGGCAACCTCGAAGCGACCCCGATCGTCGAGGACGGCATGATGTACGTGCCGGACGGCTGGGGCTCGGTCTATGCGATCGACGTCACCGCCGGCAAGAAGGGCATGATCAAGTGGAAGATGGATCCCGGCACCGACCGCGCCTGGGCGGGAGACGTCGCCTGCTGCGGCGTCAACAACCGCGGCGTCGCCTTGTGGAAGGACAAGATCATCTCGATCGCCCTCGACGGCCGCATGTTCGCCATCAACAAGGCGACCGGCGAAGTCGTGTGGGAACGCAAGATCGCCGATCCCGCCATCGGCGAGACCTTGACCATCGCGCCGCTGATCATCCGCGACCTCGCCATCGTCGGCACCGCCGGCGGCGAGTTCGGCATCCGCGGCTTCATCGAGGCGACCGACCTCAACACCGGCAAGGCCGCGTGGCGCACCTACACGATTCCGGGCGCCGGCGAGCCCGGCAACGAGACCTGGAAGGACGGCAAGGACCGCTGGAAGCACGGCGGCGGCTCGATCTGGGAGACCGCGACCTATGATCCCGAGAGCGACACCTTCTACCAGGGCGTCGGCAATGCCGGCCCCGACTGGGACCCCGAATACCGTCCGGGCGACAACAAATGGGCGGCGAGCGTCCTCGCCATCAGCCCGAGCGACGGCAAGATCAAGTGGGGCTACCAATACACGCCCAACGATCCCTATGACTACGACGAGATTTCCGAGCACCCCATCATCAATGCCAAGGTCAACGGCGAGGATCGCAAGCTCGTGGTGCATGCTGCGCGCAACGGCTTCTTCTACGCGCTCGATCGAACCAACGGATCATTCATCGCCGGCAAGCAGTATGTGGATCAGTTGAACTGGACGCCCGGCCTCGATCCCAAGACCGGCCGGCCGATCAACTACGATCCCACCAAGGACGTCCAGATCTACAACGAGGGCAGTCACGGCACCCGCGCCAAGCCGCAAGGCGCCATGCTGTGCCCAGCGGTTTCCGGCGGCAAGAACTGGGAGCCCTCCGCCTACAATCCCGAGCTCGGGCTGCTCTACATCCCATCGATCGAAGGCTGCAACTTCATCGAGACGGTCGAGCAGAAGGACATGGTTGACCAGGGCGGCACGATCAAGCCCCGCGACCGGTTCGCCGGCGGCGCGCCGAAGACGCCGACGCGCTTATACGGCAGCCTCAAGGCCGTCGATCCGACCACCGGCGAGACCAAAGCCAATCTGCGAAGCTCCCCTACCCGAACTACGCCGGCACCTGGCGACCGCCGGGAATCTGGTGTTCCTCGGCCAAACCGACGGGACCTTCAGCGCCTATGATTCCAAGACCCTGCAGGAGCTCTGGAGCTTCAACGTGGGCACCGGAATCAACGCGCCGCCCATCACCTATGCGGTGAACGGCAAGCAGTACGTCGCAATTCTCGTGGGTTCGCGCCAGCCGGCCAACATCGTCCCGCTATCACCTGAACTCAAGAACACGTCGACGGCTTCAATGCTCTTCGTATTCAGCCTGTAGCCGCCTGACGCCCCGCCGCGGCCGCGAAATCGCGCGGAAGGGCCGGCGCTATCCCGGCATCGCGGCGGCCTGACGAGACCGCGCGTCTTGCACCCGCAGGCGCGGACATTGGTACCACCATGTCGGGCCGCTCGGCCCGACGCACGAAGGAGAATCTACATGACCACCAGAACTCTCATCGGCGCATGTGCCGGTTCGCTGCTGCTGGCGACCGCGCTGACGCCAGCCCGCGCCGCCGACATGACCAATGACCGCCTCCTCAACCCGCAGCGGGAGCCGCAGAACTGGATCCTCAATCACGGCAACTACCAGGGCCACCGCTTCTCCGCGCTCAAGGAGATCAACACCGACACGGTGAAGAATCTCAGGCCGGCGTTCACCGTGGCATTGGGCGGATTCCAGAGCGGCGGACGCTATGCGGCCGGAGCGCTCGAGGCGACGCCGCTGGTCGAGGACGGCATCATGTACGTGCCGGACGGCTGGGGCTCGGTCTATGCGATCGACGTCACCGCCGGCAAGAAGGGCACCATCAAGTGGAAGATGGATCCCGGCACCGACCGCGCCTGGGCCGGCGACGTCGCCTGCTGCGGCGTCAACAACCGCGGCGTCGCGCTGTGGAAGGACAAGGTCATCTCCATCGCCCTCGACGGCCGGATGTTCGCCATCAACAAGGCGACCGGCGAAGTCGTGTGGGAGCGCAAGATCGCCGATCCCGCATTGGGTGAGACGCTGACGGTCGCGCCGCTGATCATCCGCGATCTCGCCATCGTCGGCCCCGCCGGCGGCGAGTTCGGCATCCGCGGCTATATCGAGGCGACCGACCTCAACACCGGCAAGCTAGCCTGGCGGACCTACACGATCCCGGGCAAGGGCGAGCCCGGCAACGAGACCTGGAAGGACGGCAAGGACCGCTGGAAGCACGGCGGCGGCTCGATCTGGGAGACCGCGACCTACGATCCGGAGACCGACACGTTCTACCAGGGCGTCGGCAATGCCGGCCCGGACTATGACATCGCGTATCGCCCGGGCGATAACAAATGGGCGGCGAGCGTACTCGCGCTCAGCCCGACCGACGGCAAGATCAAGTGGGGCTTCCAGTACACGCCGCAGGACCCCTACGACTACGACGAAATCTCCGAGCACCCTATCATCAACGCCAAAATCAACGGCCAGGATCGCAAGCTCGTGGTCCATGCTGCCCGCAACGGCTTCTTCTACACGCTCGATCGGGTGAACGGCTCGTTTATTTCCGGCAAGCAGTATGTCGACGAGTTGAACTGGGCGCCCGGCCTCGATCCCAAGACCGGCCTGCCGCTCAACTACGATCCCAACAGCGATATTCAGATGTACGCCGCCGGCTCCCATGGCATGCGGGGACAGCCGTCGACGCGCACCTGCCCGTCCAATGTCGGCGGCAAGAACTGGGAGCCGTCCGCCTACAACCCGGAGCTCAATCTGATCTTCATTCCCTCGATCGAAGGCTGCAATACGATCGAGACGCTCGAGCAGAAGGACATGGAGGACCAGGGCGGCGCCTCGAAGTGGCGCGAGCGCTTCACCGGCGGCAGCGCCAAGACTGTCACGCGGCTCTACGGCAGCCTGAAGGCGGTCGACCCCGTGACCGGTGAGACCAAGGCCAACCTGAAGATGACCTATCCGAACTACGGCGGCGCGCTTGCCACCGCCGGGAACGTCGTGTTCCTCGGCGAGTCCGACGGCACCTTCGGGGCCTATGATGCAAAGTCCCTGAAGCAACTGTGGAGCTTCAATGTCGGCACCGGCATCAATGCGCCGCCCATCACCTATTCGGTGAACGGCAAGCAGTATGTGGCGGTGCTGGCGGGCTCGCGGCAGAACGTCAACATCTACGGGCTGGCGCCCGAGATCAAGAACATGTCGACGGCGTCGATGCTCTACGTGTTCGCCCTGTAGCCGCCCGACGCCCCGGCGCGACCGCGAAATCGCGCCGGGCTGACGAAACCGCGCCGCTCGAATCGGCGGCGCGGAAACACGTCCGACCATGCCGGGCGCCTGATCCGGCAGCCGAAGGAGAATGCGATGACGACCAAGTCTCTTGCCGGCAAGTCTTTCCGCGGCACGTCCCTCGGCGGCAAATCTCTCGCCGGCATGTCTCTCGCCGGCGCATTCGCGGGTTCGCTGCTGATGGCGACGGCGCTCACGCCGGCCGGCGCCGCCGACATGACCAACGAGCGCGCGCTCAATCCGCAACAAGAACCGCAGAACTGGATCCTCCATCACGGCAACTACCAGGGCCACCGCTTCTCGCTCCTCAAGGAGATCGACACCAACAGCGTCAAGAACATGAGGCTCGCCTACACGGTGGCGTTGAGCGGATTCCAGAGCGGCGGGCGTTACGCGTTCGGCAACCTTGAAGCGACGCCCATCGTCGAGGACGGCATGATGTACGTGCCGGACGGCTGGGGCTCGGTCTACGCGATCGATCTCACCGCCGGCAAGAAGGGCACCATCAAGTGGAAGATGGACCCCGGCACCGACCGCGCCTGGGCCGGCGACGTCGCCTGCTGCGGCGTCAACAACCGCGGCGTCGCGCTGTGGAAGGACAAGATCATCTCGATCGCCCTCGACGGCCGCATGTTCGCCATCAACAAGGCGACCGGCGAAGTCGTGTGGGAACGCAAGGTCGCCGATCCCGCCCTGGGCGAAACCCTGACGGTCGCGCCGCTGATCATCCGCGACCTCGCCATCGTCGGCGCGGCCGGCGGCGAGTTCGGCATCCGCGGCTATATCGAGGCGACCGACCTCAACACCGGCAAGGCCGCCTGGCGCACCTACACCATTCCCGGCACCGGCGAGCCCGGCAACGAGACCTGGAAGGACGGCAAGGACCGCTGGAAGCACGGCGGCGGCTCGATCTGGGAGACCGCGACCTACGACCCCGAGAGCGACACGTTCTACCAGGGCGTCGGCAATGCCGGGCCGGACTACGACATCGCGTACCGCCCGGGCGACAACAAGTGGGCCGCGAGCGTGCTCGCCATCAGCCCGAACGACGGCAAGATCAAGTGGGGCTTCCAGTACACGCCGCAGGACCCCTATGACTTCGACGAGATTTCCGAGCATCCCGATCATCAATGGCAAGATCAACGGCGAGGACCGCAAGCTCGTGGTGCACGCCGCGCGCAACGGCTTCTTCTATGCGCTCGACCGCACCAACGGCTCGTTCATCGCAGGCAAGCAGTATACCGACCAGCTGACCTGGACGACGGGCCTCGATCCCAAGACCGGCCGTCCGCTCAACTACGACCCAACTCGGACATCCAGATCTACAGCCCCGGCAGCCACGGCATGCGCGGCCAGGCGTCCGGGCGCACCTGCCCGACCAATAGCGGCGGCAAGAACTGGGAACCTTCCGCCTACAATCCGGAACTCAGCCTGCTCTACCTTCCGTCCGATCGAAGGCTGCAACATCATCGAGACGGTCGAGCAAAAGGACTTCGCCGACCAGGGCGGCACCGTCAAGCCGCGCGAGCGCTTTACCGGCGGCAGCACCAAGAACCCCGAGCGCCGCTATGGCAGCCTCAAGGCCGTCGACCCGGTCACCGGCGAGACCAAGGTCAATCTGAGGCTTACCTACCCAAACTATTCAGGTGCGCTCGCCACCGCCGGCAACCTCGTGTTCCTCGGCCACTACGACGGCACCTTCTCGGCCTATGACGCGCAAGACGCTGCAGGAACTCTGGAGCTTCAACATCGGCACCGGCATCAACGCGCCGGCCGTCACCTTCGCGGTCAACGGCAAGCAGTACATCGCGGTTCTCGCGGGGTCTGCCATGCGCGACCAGGTGCTGGGCACCGCGCCGGAGTTGCGGAACAATGCGACAGCGTCGATGCTGTTCGTGTTTACGCTGTAACAAACCTGTCCACCGGAACCTGGCCGGCGCGATGCCCGTCGCGCCGGCCGGCTTCCCCGTTCAACACGCGTGATCCGGTCGTGAAAATGAAGATGAAAGCTACCCGCGAAAACACCCTTCGTTCCAGGTTTCTTGCGCTCGCCCTGCTGTCGGTCGCGGCGCTGTTGCCGGCCTCGGGCCATGCCCAGGCCCCGCCCAGCGCCCAAACCCCTCCCAGCGCCCAAGCTCCGCTCACCGCTGAAGAGGCCCGCTTCATCGAGTTCGGCAAGGAGATCTTCAAGAGCAAGGCGGTCTGCCAGTATTGCCACAAGTGGGACGCCTCGGGCGACCAGGGCTATGGCGGCAACGCCTTGTCGCTGCGCGTCACGCAGCTCACGCCCGAACAGATGACGGAAGTCGTGAAATGCGGCCGCCCCGCCACCGGCATGCCCTATCACGACCGCTTCGCCTACACCGACAAGCGCTGCTACGGCTACACCCGCGAGCAGATGGACAAGGACATGCCGCCCGCCGGCAATGACTTCCTCTCAAACCGCGAGGTCGACGCCGTGGTGAAATATCTGTTCGCCAAGGATGTCGGTCGCGGACCCGCGACCTATCAGGACTGCGTCGACTTCTGGGGCAGCGATACCAAGCAATGCGAGCCGATGAAGAAATGACCCCGCGCACACGGATCTCGGCTGCGGCGATCGCCGCGCTCTACATGCTGTCCGGGGCCGTCACGGCGCAGGCGCAGGCGCAGAAGCGGCCCGATCCCGGCGAGATCCACGGATTGAAGCTCGGCCTGAAGGCGGCGGAGATGTCGACCGACACCTTCGGCGACCTCGCCTGCGGCAGCAATGGCGGGCCGCCGCGGCAGGCGATCGACGAATGGGCTGACTTTCGCAAATGCCGGCCCGAGCCGAGCGGTCTCTACGAGGTCTCGGCGCGGTTCGACGACCAGCAGGACTACGTCGCCCGCGCCATCGACGATCCGCTGTATGCCCAGGGCCGGGTCGGCACAAGGGTCGCCGGGCATCCCGTGATCCTCTCGGTGCTGTTCGACAAGGACGGCGTGCTGCGCGTCATCCGCATGATCAGCGACCCCCGCGCCGGACCGCTGGAGCGCCGCATGGCCCACATGCTGCGGCTCGCCATCATCAACCGCTACGAGCCGGACGGCTGGAATTGCACGGACATGCCTCCGGCGCCGGGAGAAACGCCGGTCGGCGGCGGCGTGTTCATCAAGCAGCGCTGCGAAAAGGCGTTGCCCGACAAGACCCTGATGGTCGAGGCGCACTTCCTGCGCAAGCCCGGCCAGAACGAGGTCGATCCCGCAACCCAAGAAGCCACGTCGGGTCAGTTCGAAAGCTGGACCCGCTTCGAGATCACGGACCCGAACTACCGCAAGCCGTGACGGCGGACCGCGCCGCCATGGGTCATTCCAGGACACCCGTCATGAAGCCAAGTCTCTTCGCCGTCTCCCTCGCCTTCGCCGCGCTCGTCACGGCATCGCCGGCGTTTGCGACATGCTCGTCCTGCAACATCCAGACGAAGACACCGTCGGCGACGGCGCCCGGCAAGTTCGACTATCGCGTGAGTTGCATCATCGACGAGAGCGGCGACGAGGTGAATACGGTCGTGACGGCCGCCAGCGACGATGAAGCCTTCGAAATGGCGAAGCGCAAGGGTTGCTAGAAACGATAGCGCTCTGCGCCGCGCCTGGCCCGCACTCGGCGCAATTCGTGACGGTTTAGCCTTACCGCAGGCGGGCGGGCACCTCAACGTGGCTCGACGGAACCCAGCGCATCTTCTTTTGTGGTGGACGAAGGCTCGTCTGCGGCTTGAGGGACGGCGAGCGACTCGTTGATATGCTTGCGGCAGCAATCTCGCGAACAACCCCGCCCACCTGCGCTGACCGGCTTCGTCCGCGATAAGGTCCTGGCGAATTTCGATTGCCACATGATGCAGGTCGCGCTGCTCGCCGTGAACGGGGATCGTATAGTCCGACGCGTCGGTCACGCTGTAGGGTTCGTTGTCGCCGACCACGAGCCCGTGCTCGCGCCGCAGCAGATGCATCAAAATACCGGCAAAGCGGGGATCGCGGTTGTAGAGCACGCCCACATGCCAGGGCCGCGCGACGCCCTTGAACACCGGCGTAAAGCTGTGCATGGCGATCAGCGCCGTCGGCCTGCCGGTTCGCCTCCGCCGATCCAGCACATCCGCGATCGCGTCGTGATAGGGTTGAAATATCTCGCGAATACGGGCCTCGATCTGCGTTTTGCCGAGGCCGATATTTCCCGGAACGGTCGTGAGCTCGCTCAATTCGACTATCGACGTCTCCGAGCCCGGCATGCGGTTGGCGTCGATGACGAGGCGGGAATAGTTCTGCCGTATGACCACTGCATCGAGCTTGTCCCCGATCAGGCGACAAACCTCGCCGATGCCGATATCCCAGGCAATGTGACGTTCGAGTTCCGACTGCGGAAGACTGAGCGTTCCAAGACGCCGAGGCAGATAGTTCCCGGCGTGATCGGCGGTGATGACCAACGGCGATCTGCCGCCCTCGCCGGTCACCGTGACGGGCTGCGGTTCGTCCGCCGCGAGAAGCCTCGTCGGCACGTCATCCATGGGGCCTCGTTCGTTCGCAAGAGCCATCGGCATCGATTGGGGGGTGTCGTTCACTGGCTCAAAAATTGCATCGTTTCATTGGACGTGGATCAGGGGTTTGAATGCCTGCGCTGACCATCAAGCACATCACGACCTACCAGTACAGGCAGCCGGTTGCCTTCGGCGAGCATCGGATGATGCTGCGTCCGCGCGACGGCCATGACCAGAGCCTGATCGACGCAAAGCTCGTGATTACCCCAACGCCGATCAGCATTCGCCGGACCCAGGATGCGTTCGGCAACCACCTGGACATCGTGCGCTTCGCCGACCGTGCCACCGAACTCCGGTTCGAGAGCACCATTCATCTGGATCATTCTCACGCGGAAATTCACGACCAGGATATCGAGGAATCCGCCCGGACCTATCCCTTCAGCTACGGCGCGGAAGAGATGCCGGACCTCGTCCATTTGATTGAACGCAAGTCCTTCGACCCGGATTTCCGGGTCGAGCGATGGGCTCGAACATTTTTGCGAACGGACCAGCCCACCAATACCCACGAGCTTCTGACCGCCCTAACCCACGGCATTCGGCGGACCTTTAAGTACACACGCCGGCATGAGAAGGGAGTTCAGACCCCGCTCCAGACCCTGGCGCTCGGAAGCGGAAGCTGTCGCGACCTTGCCATGCTGATGATCGATGCCGCCCGGTCCCTCGGCATGGCCGCGCGCTATGTCTCCGGATATCTGCACATCCCCGGTGACCACACCGGCGGCGGCAACACCCATGCCTGGGCTCAGGTCTATCTGCCCGGACCCGGCTGGGTCGATTTCGATCCATGCAGCGGCATTGTCGGCAACCGCGACCTCGTGCGGGTCGCGGTGGTGCGCGATCCCCGACAAGCAATTCCGCTCCACGGTACCTATATGGGGTCTGCGTCCGACTACATCGGAATGAACGTCGAGGTCGCCGTCACTTCGAGTGCCCCCAAGAAACGAAATCGGCAATTGCCGATGGAGCGCCGCGCCTGAAGTCGGCCGCTGATCACGGATTGCGAGAGCCGTCATCTCGGACATGCGGAACCGACGCCTTGCTGCGGCGATTGCCTCAGCAGTGTCGAGGGCATCTCGAAGACGATTCTCGCTTGTTACGAGATTTCCTGCGATCCCAGACTGGGTCACCCGGCCCCGAGGAGATTTTTTTGGAAATCAGAGTGGGCTACGAGCTGATCTACGACTGCCCTCAGCCGACGCCGATGATGCTGGTGCTGCACATCCACTATTCGCGCGCATCCGACATCATCATTCCCGATCATGTGACGACCACGCCTTCGCTCCCGCTGTCGGCCTATCGCGACGGCTTCGGCAACTGGTGCACGCGTCTCGTCGCGCCCCCCGGGCGGCTCAGGATCGCGAGCGCGGCCCTGGTCAGGGACTCCGGCGAGCCCGACATCGTCGCACCCTTCGCGCAACAACATTCGATCCAGGAATTGCCCGAGGAGTCCCTGGTCTTTCTGCTGGGGAGCCGATACTGCGACACCGAGAAACTGTCCGAGGTGGCCTGGAGCCTGTTCGGAAACACGCCCATGGGCTGGGGCCGGGTCCAGGCCATCTGCGATTTCGTGCACAACCACATCTCGTTCGGCTATGAGCACGCCCGCGCCACCAGGACGGCCTGCGAGGCGTACAACGAGCGCCGAGGTGTCTGCCGCGATTACGCCCATCTCGCCGTCGCATTCTGCCGATGCCTGAACATTCCGGCGCGCTACTGCACCGGCTATCTCGGCGACATCGGAATGCCCCCGCCCTACGGCCCGATGGATTTCGCCGCCTGGTTCGAGGCCTATCTCGGAGGCCGCTGGTACACCTTCGACGCCCGCAACAACATGCCGCGGATCGGACGGGTGCTGATGGCGAGGGGCCGCGACGCCATCGACGTCGCCATCGCCACGACGTTCGGACCCAATACGCTCGTCAGCTTCAAGGTCTGGACCGATGAGATGACCGGCTACAACTGAAGACATCGGCTCATGAAGGAGGCAGCGACGCAACTTCATCGCGGCGGCCGCGTTGGCAAGCACGCTCCGGCGCTGCCGAAGGAGCCCTTCAAATGTCCTTCCGCGCAGCGGGGGAAAGGTCTATCGTTCGGTTATGACAAAGCTGCTTGAACAGGCTATCGAGACGGTGCGCAATCTCCCCCCTGAAATGCAAGACGACCTTGCGCGCATGCTCCTGCAATTGGCCGGGGAAGATCAGCCTGTAGTTCAACTGAGCGCCGAGGAAGCAGCCTCATTCGACGAATCCCTTGCGCAGGCAGATCGCGGTGAATTTGCGACGGACGAACAGGTGCGCGCCATCTGGGCGAAGCATGGCCTGTGAAACTGCGCTATACCCTACGGGGCGCTGCCGAACTCAGTGAGGTGTTGGCCTATATCGAGACGCAATCACCGCAGGGCGCCCGTCGCGTGCAGACACGCATTCAGATAATAATAGATCTGTTATTACGGCATCCCCATGCCGGTCAGCTCACGAGCAAAGGCCGCCTGCGGCGAATCACTGCCTCTCCTTATCCATACCTGATTTTCTACCGGGCGGCCCGAGGACGAGATCGTGATTCATGGAGTACGCCATGGCGCCCGCCGTCCGTCGTCCATGCCGGAGTGACTTAGTGATCCGTATGCGCGGGTATCGACAGACAGCCACATTGGTTCAACGCAGATGGCCTAGTCGTTCGCGCAATTCACCCAGCATGCGGAATGCGTCGCGCAATTGCTCGTCGGCGGTCAGCGATTGCAAGGCGGCGTCGCGACACATCTGCGCCTCGGCTTGGCCGTTGTCCTGGGCAAGCTCGCACCAGGCATAGGCGCGCGGGTAGCTCTGCGGCACTCCCTTGCCGAAGAAATAGAGACTGCCGAGCATGAACTGGCCTTCGGCCTGGCCCTGCTCGGCCGCCTTGCGCAGCCAGAATACCGCCTGCTGGTCGTCGACCTTCACGCCGAGGCCGCGGTGATACATGAAGCCGATGCCGGCCTGGGAGCGCGCCTCGTTGCTCTCGGCGAGCGGACGCCACGCCTGGAATGCGGTGGCGAAGTCGCCGCGATTGAAGGCCGACAATCCCGTGCGGAATTCCTCCTCAGGCGAGGCCGCGACGGCTGCACAGATCGCGCCCACCAGGGCGGCGACGGCGAGGAAGAGCGGGATCGGCTTCACGGGCTTTTCCATCAGGTGCGACGCGGGCAGGATAACCCATAATTGGCGGTTTCGTCCCTGTTTGCGCACAGCTTCTGGTGGCTGTTCCGTTGGGCCGGGGTGGCGGCGCTGCGTTGCAGAGAGATGACTGCGGGTATGCAGGAACGGCAGGCGCTTGTGACGCGTTGCTCCGCAACACGAGGACCGCGATGCAGAAGCGCCGAGACAAGGACCGCCCCGAAGACTTCGCGGACAGCTACTACTATCGGGCGATTCGAACAGGTATCGGCAGAGTGTTGCGGACCAAATTCAAGGTGAAGGAGCCCCTGACTGACAGGATCAAAAAGCTATTGCTTGAACTGGACGAGCAAAGCGGTGGGGCTTCACCCGGGGGTAAAAAGGAGGCCTAGACCGCCGAAGCGCCGACGGTCACTTTCGTTCCGTCCGGGCGAGTGAGGATCGCCCGGTAACCCGGCGAGGCCGCGATGAGCGCGGCGGCGCGTTCCTCGCCGGCGACGCAGAGCGCAGTGGAGAGCCCGTTGGCGGCCGTCGCCCGCGGCCCGATCACGGTCGCATCGAGGAGCCGGTGGGCGCTTTCCCCGGTGTGCGGATCGAAGATGTGGTGGAACCGGCCGGACGGCTCGAAGGTGGTGCCGTAGCCGCCGGATACCGCCATGGCGGTGTCCTCGAGCTCGACGGATTGCGCCACACCCGCTTGCACCAAGTCCGCCTGCCCCAAACCGGCCTGGGCATTGCGGATGCCGACCCGCCAGGCCCGCCCGTCGGGATGGCGGCCCAGCGCCCGCACCTCGCCAAGATCGACAAAGGCGGTCGCGAAGCCCTCGTTGCGCAGGAGGTCGGCGGCGGCATCGGTGATGTAGCCCTGGGCGAGGCTGTTGAGCGTCACCGCCATGCCTTCGCGCGCGAAGGCGATGCGCCCGGAGCCGATCTCGATGGCGCGGAAATCGACGAGGTCGCGGGCGACATCGCGGGCGCGGGCGAGGACGTCTTCCTGGACCGCGGTGCGCGACCAGAAATGCGCCTCGTAGAGACGCCATAGCGGCTGCACCGAAATATCGAACGCGCCCGCGCTCAGAACGGAGAACCGCCGGCCCTCCTCCATCAGCTCGCGCAGTTCCGGCGAGGGCTTCGCCAGGGCGCCCGCGCCGTTGAGCCGGGAGATTTCACTGTCTGCTTGGGCGAGGCTGAAGATGCGCTCATGGCGCGCGATCTCGCGCTTCGACCTTGCGGATGGCGCGCCGCGCAACCGCCTCGTCGGTGTGCCACAGCGAAAGTTCGGCGAGCCCGCCGAGCACCTCGCCCTGCCACTCGAACAGGCGGCCGTGGGGCGCGGTGGCGCGCACGGCCGCGATCATCAGCGGCAGCCCCGCTGCAGCTGCCACGATGCGGAAAGCGCGCCGGCGCGTCAAACCGCGCAGGCCCGTGGTTGTCTTTTGCTGCGTATCAGACATGTTTCGCCATCGCTGCCACCGGAACCGTCGTACCTGCATCCGCGCCGCCGCGGCGCTTGGCTGCCAGCACCAGGGGCGGGCAGCGCTTGTCGTCATAATACTCGACCTGGCAATCCAGGCACTGGAAACATTCCGCGGTGATGATCTTACCGGACGTCTCGATCGCCCGCACCGGGCATGAACGCTCGCACAACCGGCACGGATTTCCGCATTCCGGACGGCGCTTGAGCAGGTCGATCAGATGCAGCCGGTCGAGCAAAGCGAGCACGCCGCCGAGCGGACACAGGAAGCGGCAATAGGCCCGCTCGGAGAACAGCCCGATGGCGAGCAGCACGCCGGCATAGAGGACGTAGGGCCAGGCGCGGGTGAACTTGGAGGTGATCGCAGTCTTGAAGGGCTCGATCTCGGTGGTCGCGCCGGAGCCGTCGATCGAGGTCAACACCAGGACCAGCACGACGGCGGCCGCGATGTACTTGCCAAGCCACAGCCGCTTTTCCAGCGCCTCCGACGGGTTCCACTGCGGCAGCCCCACCGCCCGCGAGAGTTGGCCCAGCAGCTCCTGCAGCGCGCCGAACGGGCACAGCCAGCCGCAGAATACGCCGCGCCCGATCAGCACCAGCGAGACCAGCGTGTAGGCGGCGATCATCACCATCAGCGGCTCCGCGAGGTAGAAGCCGACGTCGAAGCCGCGGAACGGGGCCTCGACATAGTTGATGACATTGACGATGGAGAGCTGCACGCCGACGGTCCAGCCGAGCCAGACCAGCACGACGAGAAGGAAACCGTTGCGCACCAGACGGTGGGCGCGGCGCGAACGCGACAGCGGCGCCTGGAACACGAAGATCAGCGTGAGCGCCGTCAGCAGCGCGGCGAGGATCGCGATATTGCCGCGCGCATCGCGCCACGCTTCGACCCAGGCCGCCACCGGCGGCTCGTCCGGCACGAGAATGAATGCGGCGGGAAGCCGAAATTCCACCGGCAATGCGACGCTGACCGGCTGCGCGCCGGCGCCGTTCACCAAGATTTCCAGCCGCCATGGCTTGATCGGGTCGAATTTCGCATTGGCCGGCAGTGCAAACAGCCCGGCGTTCTGCTGCGCCCGGATGCCGTCCGCGGCGCCGGTGCCGAGCCGCTGGTAATTGTCGTTGACGAAGGAGAAGGTCTCGTCGCCCTGTACGACGCGAAGGCGGTCGAACTTGTAGCCCTCGGACTGGCGATAATGCCTGGTGCCGAGGAAATCGTAGGGCCCGTTGGAGGCGACGAAGATCGCCGGGGAGCCGCGCGGCAGCCGGCCGCGGTACTCCTCGAAATTGCGCAGGCCGAGCAGGTTGCCGCCGACCGCGGCCGGCGTCAGCAGTCCCGTCAGCACCTCGATGTAGAGATCGTCGGGCTTGCCGAGCGCGACGTCGAGAGTCGCGTCCGCGGCGCCGGCCGCCTTGAGTGCCGCCGCCACTTCTCCCGAAGTGATGCGGCGCCGCGCCACCGCCCCCTCGGCGACGAGCTCCTTCCACGACATCAGGCGGAAGCCGTCGACATCGAGCGTCAGCGCCGTCACCACCGGACGGGAAATGCGCGTGCGCGCCACCAGCCGGGCCGAATTCGAGGACGGCGCCGCGCATGGCGCGGCCGCTGATGGTGGCGCCCTTGACGAAGTCCGGCGGCAGCGACGCGGAGTAGCCGCCCTGCAGCGGCGTCCCAGCCTGACGTCGCCAGGAACTTGTCGAGCAGCGGCTGGCGTACCGCGTCGTGGTAGATGTAGGGCTCGACGTGAAAGATCACCTTGGCGCCGGTGATCCGGCCGCTCATGTCGACCCCGGCAATGACGTCGAACGGGGTGGTCGAATAGCCGGGCGCGGCGACGATATCGAGGGTCGAAAAGATGTAGGCGGCGACCTTGCCGTCCTTGTAGGCGGCAATCGCCGGCGGCGTGCCCTCCTCCGGCCCCAGCCGCTCGGCACCGGGAAACACCACCGCCATCACTTCGGGCGTGAGCCGCTCGCGCAGCTTGCCTTTTTCGGCCACGGCCGGCGCCGCCACCGCCAGCCCGGCGAGCACGAGCAACACCAGCGAGACAACCTCGCGAAAAAAATTGACCGGCCGCAGGCTCATTCGTTGCGCCGCCCGTCCGGCATGATGGCGGCGTCGAAATTCGCGCCCTCGGTCTGCGCCTCGGTCATGATCGCGTTCTTCAGGTTGGCGCCCTCGAAGCTGACGCCGCGCAGATCCGCCCCATGGAAATTGGCGCCGAACAGATCGACGCCGGCAAGCGTCGAGCCGCGCAGGTCGGCGCCGTACATGTCGGCCTCCACCATGTCAGACAGCGTGAAGTCGACATTGCGCAGGTCCATGTCGCGCATCTTCTGGCCGTCGAGCTTGGCGCCCCGCAGATTGGCACCGGCGAGCTTGGCACCGGCGAGACGCGCGCCGCGCAAATCGGTGCCGGCGAGCATCGCGCGTTCGAGATTGGCCTGGTTGAGGCGCGCCTGGCCGAGACGGGCGTTCATCAGGTTCACGCCGGCGAGGTTGGCGCTCGACAGATCGGCCTCATAGAGCAGCGCCTTCGACATGTCCGCGCCGTGAAAATCCGCCCATTTCGCATCGATACGGTTGAGATCGGCCTCGACCAGCTTGGCACCGGAGAGATCGGCGCGCTGCAGCGAACTGCGAAACAGGGATGCCGTGGAAAGATCGGCATTCTTCAAGATGGCACGGTCGAGCTTGGACCGCTTGAGATCGCGGTCGACCAGATTCTGTCCGGACAGATCGCATGCGATACAGGACTTCGCGGTGCCGGCGAGGAACGCGGCGACGTCGTCGGGAGCGGCGGCCGCGAGCGTCGCGAAGGCGACCACGCCCATGACAATCCAGCCCGCTTTTCCGCCCATCGCGCGCTCCCTGTCCGCCTCGTCACCCTGTCGGGGGGCTTTCGATCGGCTCGAGCTTGCGATCTTGTTCTGATGCGGCGACCGGCGCAAGGCCCGGAAGAGCCTCCAGCCATTTGATAACCGAGGTGTGATCGGCGCCGTAGCCGAGCGTACTCTCGGCCGCGCTCCAGGCCTCCAGCGTCGCCTCGAGCAGTGGAGAGCGCGTGTCGGTTGCGGCGGCAAGACGCGCGGCGAGCGCGATGTTGCGGCGGACGATGCCGAGCCCGAGCCCGGTCTTGAAGTTCCGAGTGACGACCTCGCGCCGCAGCGTTTCGCCGACATCGCCGCCGAGTTCCTTGCCGAGCGAAAGCACGGCGGCCGGCTCGAACCCGTAGCGCTGGCCGAGACGGATCGCCTCGCTGGCGGCGAGCAGTTCGGCGCCGCGCAGGAAATCGGCGATCGCGCCGGCCGCCTGCGCCGCACCGGCGGCGCCGGCGTGGAGGATCTTGGCGGCGAGCAGGTCGAGCACCGGCCGGCAGCGCGCGACGGCAGCTTCGGCGCCGCCCACCACCAGTGTCAGCTTGCCTTCCTTGGCCTGCGCCGGGGTGCCGAAGGCAGGCGCGGCGACGAGATCGATTTTGCGCGCCGCCAGTTCCTCCGTGATCTCGACGGTCGCCACCGGATCTGTGGTGCCGAGGTCGATCACGATGCCGCCGTCAGCGAAGCCCTCCGCCAGGCCTTCCCAGCCGAAGCAGACCTCGCGCAGCTCCGCGGCGGAGGGCAGCACGGTGATCACGGCGTCGCAGGTCTGCGCCATCATTTTCGGTGAGCCGATAGCCATGCCGCCATAGTCGTTGGTGAACAGGCGGGTGGCGACGTCGGCGATGTCGTAGATTTCCAGGGTGTGGTGGCCGGACCACAGCAGGCGGAGCGCGGCGCGCGAGCCGAAGGCGCCGATGCCGATCACGCCGAGCTTCAACTGCGTCATTCCAGCGCTCCCAAACTACGGCGCCCGCCCTTTAGAGCATTTCCGATCAGGTCGAACCGATCGGTGTCATTGCCCGGCTTGACCGGGCAATCCAGTACGCCCGGTCGGTGTCTACTGGATCGCCCGGTCAAGCCGGGCGATGACAGCAAAGTGGTGTGGACCCAACGAAAAACGCTCTAGATACCGCTGATCTTGAGGGCCTCGTCAAGCAGAAACAGGTCAGTCAGCAGGGCGCGCAAATGGATGGAGGCATTGAGGTTGTCGATGATCTGCGACCCGATCGTGCGCCGCGCCAGGACGAAGCGCATGGCGGCGCGGGCGCGCACGGCATCGGTACGGACGATCTCCAGAAAAGCCTCGTCGGCCTTGTCGCCCGGGGCGCCCCCGGCCGCCTGCGGTGTCGCCGCGGCGATCACCCCGAGAGCCGCCTCGGCGCGCTTGAGATAGTCGCGGATGCTTTCGTCGTCGTCGTCGCGGCCGCGGCCCTGGGCGGCATAGGCGAGCATGTATTCATAGGTCTCCTCGACGACGTCGATCGCCCCGGCCAAGGAGGCCCCATCGGTCCCGGATGTCATGCCATCGCCCTTCCCGCCGCTCTCATGCCGCGCTCACACATCATCGGCCTGCCAGCGCGCCTTGTCGCAATGCGCGTCATATTCCCGCCGCGTGATCCAGCCGCGAAACATCGACCGCGTCAGCCACCACTCGTCGGGACGGATGGCGAAGTAGATGTGGATCATGATCATGGTCAAGAGCGCCATCGCGGCGAGGCCGTGAACGACGTAGATCAAGCCCCAGGTGTAATCGGCGAACCAGTAGGGATTGCGGCGCCAGAACGGTGTGTCGATCTTGAGCAGCATCAGGAGGCCGCTGGCGACGATCGCCAGCACCAGGACCGCCACGCCGGCGTGATAGAGTTTCTGCAGCCCGTTGTATTTTCCGGGCTTGCCCGGAGGAGCCGCGGGGGCTCCGAACAAGCCCGCGAGCCGCCGCCAGCCATTGGCGATGTCGGTGGTATCGATCATCATCGTGCCCAGGCGATGCCAGATGCTGGCGCGCACGATGTGGAATACCACGAGCACGGCCAGCACCACGCCGGTCATCCAATGCAGGCCGAGCCAGTCGAACTTGATGCCGATGATCGGCAGGAACGCCGTCGCCATCAGGGTGAGCACGCACGCGGCCATGAGCCAATGGTAGAGGCGGTCGACGAGACGATGCCGCCGCACCCGCTCCGGCACGGCTTCCGCCGTCACAGACGGGCTGGCTTGTGTCACGCTCATGGCCGGTTTCGCCCGTCAGCGCGGCGCATCGGCCCGCCGCCGGCCGGCGAAGGCCTTCACGACCGCATGCGCGACGATGAAGGCTGCGCCCGCGCCGACGAACCACGGCAACAAGTCCCAGGATGCGCCAATCAGGACGTCGCTGCCGCCATAGATGGAGGTCGAGTAGCGAAACAACTGCATGCCGCGCCAAGCTCCGCAAGCTTCCGGCGAAGCGGTAGCTCGCTTCGCCCTGTCGATCAATTGGAACACGCCGAGGGATGGTCATCCCCCGGCGCAGCGGCCAAATTGGCGGCCGCCGACGAGTCACGCTTCGAAGCGCAGCCCGCCCGCGTGCGGCTCGCCGCGGGCGATCACGCCCTCGCGTCGCGCACGGCGCGGGTCACGAGGTTCGCCATCAGCGGAATCTTGAACTGGTTGTAGTTCAAGGGGGTCGCGCCGCGCGTCGCCGATTGCCCGGCAAGCTTGGCGATGTCGGCATTGAGCGGCTTGCCCTTGACGATGCCTTCGACGGCCGTGAGCCGCCGCGGCACCGCACTGACGCCGCCGCAGGCGATGCGGCAATTCTCGATGACGCCGTTCTTCACCGCCATGGCTGCGGCCACGTTCACCAGCGCGAAGTCCCAGGCGTTCCGATCGGCGACCTTCTCGAAGTAGAAATAGGCGCCGGCCCAGTTCTTCGAAATCCGGATCGCGGTGAGGATCTCCTCGGGCGCGAGCGACGTCATCCGGGTGATGTCGGTCTTCGGCCCGATGAAGAAGTCCTCGACGCCGATCACGCGCTCGCCCTTGCCGCTCCTGATGACGAATTTCGCATCAAGCGCGACCAGCGCCGGCGCGGTGTCCGACTGCGAGACCGCGACGCAGCGGTCGGAGTCGAACAGCGCATGCTCGCGGTTCACGCCCTGGGGCGTGTCAGCAAAGCAGGTGTTGCCGCCGGCGCGGTAGCACGGCAGGCCGCCGCGGTAATACCAGCAGCGCGCGTCCTGGGCGGCATTGCCGCCGATGGTGCCGGCGTTGCGGATCTGCGGGCTGGCGACCTTGCCGGCCGCGTCCGCCAGCAGGCGATACTTCTCCCGCACGACCGGATTGCGTTCGAGCTCGGTCAGCGTCGTCAGCGCGCCGATCTCGATCCCGTCGGGGGTCTCGCGGATGCCCTTGAGCTCCGCGATGCCGCTGAGATCGATCACCGCCTTGGGGCGCTTGATGCGCTCCTTGAACCACGACAGGCTGTCGTAGCCCCCCGCCATCTTCCAGCCATCCTTGCCGTAGCGGTCGAGCAGTGCGAACGCGTCCTTGAGCTGGGTCGGCTGATACAGCTCGAAGCTGGGCATCACGTCTTTGATCATCATGACGATGCTCCATCAAACCGTGTTGATCTGGAGCGGCTTGTGCGCTTGCGGCCGCTTCGAGAGGAAGTTGAGGATCATGTCCACCGACACCGGCGTCCGGTTGAACAGATGTCCGCCGAGTGCGTCGGATATCGCCGAGGTGACGGCGGCGGCGCCGGAGCCTTGCACCGGTTCGCCGACGCCCTTCACCCCGATCGGGTTCTGGGGATCGGCCTTGTCGACCGCTCCCCACCCTATCTCGGCGGGAACGTCGAGATAGGTCGGCGGCTTCGACTGATAGAGCAGCGTATTGGCCGGCAGGCCCAGCTTGGCGTCATAGACGTGGCGCTCCAGCATCGCCAACCCGATGCCCATGACGTTGCCGCCGCGGATCTGGTTTGCGAGGCCCTGCGGATGCAGCACGGTGCCGCAATCCGCAACGCACAGCATGTCGAGGACAGAGACCTTGCCGGTTTCGGTGTCGAGCTCGATCTCGACGAAGGTCGTCGTCAGGCCCGGGGTGACGCCGACGCGCGGCAGGTTGTCCTTGGCGACCCCGATCAGACCGGAACCGGCGATCATCTCGAGGCCGTGCTTGGTGACGGGGTTGATGTCCTTCGGCGGCTCCTGGCCGGAGAACTTGCCGCCGAGTTCCATCGCCTTCTGCGCCGCCTGGGCGTAGCTGATCGACTTCGTCGGATCGGTCTTGCTCACCACCTTCTCGGTGCCGAGGTCATAGTCCCCGGCGGCGCCGCCGAGCACCTGGGCGGCGATCTCGACGAGCTTCGCCTTGGCGTCCATCGCCGCCACATACATGGTTCGCGACTCCGTCGACGCCGTGAGGCTGCCGGCCTGGTTGCTGTTCCAGGGCAGGCCGCGGCGGCTGTCGCCGCGCTCGACGATGACATTGTCCCAGTTGTAGTTGAGCATATCGGCCGCCACTCGGGCGGTCGCTGCGTGGGAGTAGGTGCCGAGATTGCCGACACCGGTGTGGACGTGCAGCTTGCCGTCGGGCGTGATGCGCACGATACCGTCGAAGCCGTTGGAGCCGGCCGAGTGATAGCCCTGGCCGATGCCCACGCCCGTCACCTTGGTGCCGTTGCGCAGGCCGGACCGCTTCTTCTTCTCCTCCCACTTGAACGTCTCGGCGGCCTTGTCGAGGGCCTCCTTCTGGAACGCGCTGGTGAGGGGGCCGCGATCGGAGCCGATCTTGGACGCGGAGTCCGGCGCGTTCATGCGCCGGATCGCAAGCCGATCGACCCCGAGTTGGCGAGCCGCCTTGTCCATGAACGGCTCGAAAATGGGCACGAACTGGTTCTCGCCGGGGCCGCGCTGCGGACCGACCGGCGGGGTGTTGGTGAGCACAGGGACCGCTCGCCAGCGCATCGCGTCCGGCTGGTAGACGATCGAGAGCGCATTGCCGGCGGAACGGAAGTCGCCGCCGCCGATATGCGGGCCGTTCTCCTGGACGATATAGAGGTCGGCCGCCAGCAGCTTGCCGTCCGCGCGGAAGCCCAGCTTGACGTGGCCCTGGAAGCTCGGGCGCGCGCTGCCGATGCCGTATTCCTCGATGCGGGAGATGCGGTGCATCACCGGCCGGTTGATCTTCTTCGACATCAAGGCGGCGATCGCCATGTTGGGATAGCCGGGGATCTTGCTGCCGAAGCCGCCACCGCAGTACTCGGCGACGAGCACGAGATCCTCGGGCTTGATGCCGATCAGGCGGGCGATGTTGGGCACCGCCGAGGTGTGGCTCTGGTTCGAGCCGTGCAGGATGCACTTGCCACCCTCCCAACGGGCGAAGGCCGAACGGGTCTCCATGCTGTGGTGGGAATAGCCGGCCGACACGAAGCTCTCTTCGATGATCAGCTTGGCCGCCTTGAACCCGGCGTCGAGATCGCCGTAGCTCCACTCCTCCGCCGGCTTGCCGAGCGGCATCTTGTCGTCGCCCGCGGCGGCGAAATCGGCGGCGTCCCACTTGGCGGTCTGCAGGTTGATCTGCGCTGCCGCGACGTTGCCGTTGGAGCGCGCATTGGGCCCGCCGGGGAACAGGCTCTCCAGGGGATCGGTGACGTGGGGCAGCTGCTCGAAGTCGATCTTGATCGCCTCGATCGCTTCCGCGGCGATCTCCTCGCTTTCGGCGGCGACCGCGAGGATCGGATCACCGACGTAGAAGGTCTCGTCCTTGGCGAGGATCGGCGGCTGCGGCGGCGGGAACTGCGGGACGTCGTCGGCGGTGAGGATGCCGAGCACGCCCTTGATCTTGAGCGCCGCCGAGGTGTCGATGTGGCGGATGCGGGCGTGCGGGATCGGGCTCGTCAGCGTCTTGCAGAACACCATGCCGTCGGCACGGAAGTCCTCGGCGTATTTCGCGCGGCCGGTGACCTTGGCGACGATGTCGGCCGGGGTGAAGTTCTTGCCAATGAGATTGTACGCCATCTCAAGCCTCCCTGGATGCGCGCATGACGGCTTTCAGATAGTGGTCGTAGGCCCCGCACCGGCAGAGATTGCCGGACATGGCGAGACGCGCTTCGTCGACGGTCGGCTTGGGGTTGTGCTTCAGGAGCGCAACCGCCGACACGACCTGGCCGGAGGTACAGAAGCCGCATTGTGGCGCGAGCTCCTCGACCATGGCCTTCTGCACCTTGTGCAGCTCGCCGTTGGGGCCCTCGATGCCTTCGATGGTGGTGATCTTGCGCCCGCGCACGCTGTGGGTCAGCGTCGAGCAGGAATAGGTCGCGACGTCGTCGATCATCACGGTGCAATTGCCGCATTCGGAATGATCGCAGCCGAGCTTGGTGCCGGTGAGCCCGAGCTTGTAGCGGATGGTGTGGATCAGCGTCTCGTTGGGCAGCACGTCGACCGGCCGGTCGCGGCCATTGATGTTGAGCGTGACGAGCCGTCCGACCGCGCCCGCCGCCTGGGCATGAGCGGTGCCGCGGCCGAGCACCACATAGCCCGCGGACGACACCGCGACGCCCGAGGCGATCACGCCCTTGATGAACTCGCGCCGCGACGCCCGCATATGGGCGCGGCCGGCCGCAGGATCGTGATTTGAATGGTCATGCTCTGTCTCGCGGTGATCGCAAGACGGACGTAGGTCGTCGTCTGACATGAGCGTCCTCCTCCCAATGCCGACAGGCGCCGCGACCGGGCACCCGCTCAGGTTAGAATTGTTATTACTGTAAGAAGAGCACGATTTCCGGACCGGTTCAACGCGCATAATGCGCAGGACGGCCGCGCCGAAACGGGTGGGCAGCGTCCAACTCCGCCAGACCAGCGGCGCATGGGACGCGCGCCGAACGCCGACCTTGTGTGCAGAGCGCCAATGTTCGAAAATCGCGATGCCCAACGAAACGCGAGGACACGCCCATGAAACTCAGCGGCAAACTCACCAGCCTCGTTGCCGGCCTGCTGCTTGCCGGAGGCGCTCGCCGCCTCGGCGCAGACCCTCGACGACCTCAAGAACGACGGCAAAAACCCCGACAACATCCTCACCTATGGCATGGGCTACGGCCAGAACCGCTACAGCCCGCTCAAGCAGATCGACAAGACCAACATCAAGCGGCTGGTGCCGGTGTGGAGCCTCAGCCTCGACAACCCGTGGGGCGAGCAGGCGCAGCCGATCATCTACAACGGCGTGATGTATGTCGCCGATGCCAAGGCGACGGTCGCGATCGACGTCGGCACCGGAAAGCAGATCTGGAAGACCCCCGTCGACTGGCTGCCGGAAACGCCGCGGGTGGTGTGCTGCGGCGTCTCCACCAAGGGCGTCGCGATCTATGACGGCAAGATCTACCGCACCACCCTCGACGCCTTCGTGGTGGCGCTCGACGCCAAGACCGGCACGGAACTCTGGAAGCAGAAGGCGGCCGAGTGGAAGGAAGGCTATTCCATGACCGTCGCGCCGCTGATCGCCAACGGCGTGCTGCTCACCGGCATTTCCGGCGCCGAATTCGGCATCCGCGGCTTCATCGACGGCTGGGACCCGCAGACCGGCAACCATCTGTGGCGGCGCTATACGATCCCCGGGCGCGGCGAGAAGGGCAACGAGACCTGGCCGCAGGACACCGACGCCTATCTGCACGGCGGCGGCTCCAGCTGGATCACCGGCTCCTACGATCCCGACCTCGATCTCGTCTATTGGGGGACCGGCAATGCCGCCCCATGGGCATCGGAAAAGCGGCCGGGCGACAACCTCTATACGGCCTCGGTGCTGGCGATACGGCCCAAGACCGGCGAGATCGTGTGGCACTATCAGTTCACGCCCAACGACGCCTATGACTACGACGCGGTGTGGGAGCTGATCCTCGCCGAGCTGCCGGTCAACGGCGTCAAGCGCAAGGTGGTGATGCAGCTCAACCGCAACGGTTTCCTCTATGTGCTCGACCGCGCCACCGGCGCGATCATCACCGCCAATGCCTATGAGAAGGTGAACTGGGCGAGCCACATCGACAAGGAGACCGGGCGGCCGGTGGAGACCGAGGTCGCCAAGAAGCTGCGCGCCGGCCAGCAGATCGAGATGTGGCCATCGACCCGCGGCGGCAAGAACTGGCCGCACGCGGCGTTCAACCCGGAGACCGGGCTCCTCTATGCCAACACCATCCACGAGGGCCGGCTCTACAAGCATCTGACCGTCGAGGAGTTCAAGGCCGGACAGCGCTACATGTTCATCGAGAACCTCAACATGCCTGCGAACGGCGAGGCGATCGGCCATGTCGATGCCATCGATCCCCTCACCGGCAAGCAGCGCTGGCGGGTGCCGCTGACCGATCACCAGTACTGGTCGGCAATGCTGGCGACCGGCAGCGGCCTGTTGTTCACCGGCAAGGAAACCGGCGAGTTCATCGCGCTCGACGCCGAGAACGGCAAGACGCTGTGGCAGTTCCAGACCGGGTCCGGCGTCAACGCGATGCCGGTCACCTACACCCACAACGGCCAGCAATACGTCACCGTGCTGTCCGGCGTCGGCGGCCTGTACTGGAACCTCGCCCGGCAGGCGCTCAAGAACGTGGCGCCGGGCGGCTCGGTGTGGACCTTCGCGCTGCTGCCGAACTGAGGAATGGCGGCAGACTTTGCCAAACTCGTCGGGCCGGCTGATGGCCGGCCTGACCGAGTTCAAAGCGGAGCCATACGCAACTCCCCTGCCCCACATCGCCAGCCTAAACTCAGACATGAAACCGAACTTGCCCATCGTCGCCGGCGCGGCCTGCAGCGCGCTTTGCCTCACGCTCGTTGCTGCTGCCGCCCAGCAGACGCCGTTCCCGCCGGAGCGGATCGCGGCGGGCGCTGCGCTCTTCTCGCGCAACTGCTCGCCCTGCCACGGCACCCGCATGAAGGACCCCGAAAGCGCGTTCGACCTGCGCAAATTCCCCCACGAGCAGCACGAGCGCTTCGTCAGCTCCGTGACCAACGGCAAGAACCAGATGCCGCCCTGGGGAGACATCCTCAAGCCGCAGGACATCGAGGCGCTGTGGGCCTATGTGGTGGCGGGGGAGAGGTAGCCGAACCTCAAAACTTCTCCACCCACGGCCGCACTTCGAGTTCGAAGGTCCAGGCGCTGCGGTGCTGCTGCACCAGGTGCAGGTAGCTCGCGGCGATGGCGTCGGGGTCGAGGAGCGCGTCGGGGCGGTCGGCGGCCTCGGGGCGGCGCGCGCTGCGGATGCCGCCGTCGACCACCACATGGGCGACGTGGATGCCCTGCGGGCCGAGCTCGCGGGCCATGCTCTGGGCCAGCCCGCGCAGGGCGAACTTGCCCATGGCGAACGGCGCCGACTGGGCATAGCCCTTCACGCTCGCCGACGCCCCCGTGAACAGGATGGTGCCGCTGCCGCGCGGCAGCATCCGGCGCGTTGCCTCCTGCCCCACCAGGAAGCCGCCGAATGCCGACACCAGGATCGATTTCTCGACCTCGGCGGGATCGAGTTCGACCAGCGGGCCGCGGGTGCGGTAGCTCGCATTGTAGACGACGACGCCGGGCACTCCACTGTCGCGGTCGAGGTCCGCGAACAGGCGTTTCACTGCGTCGGGCTTGGTTGCGTCGCAGGCGAAGGTCTTGGCTCCGACTTCGGCCGCCAGCGCGCCGAGGTCGTCGATGCCGCGCGCGGCCAGCGCGATCTTCATGCCGGCGCCGGCGAAGGCGCGGGCGATCGAGGCGCTCAGGCCGGAGCCGGCGCCGACGATCAATGCAAGCTGCTTGTCATTCGCCATGATGAGATTCCCGTTCCGCGAAAAAGGCACGTCGCGTCCGTAGTCGCGCGTCTAAAATGCGCGCTTGGCCGAACCGAAGCGATCAGTCCGTGATCTCGGCGCGGCGCTTCTTTACCGCCGGCGCCACCATCACGATGAGGATGCCGATCGTGATGATGATAAAGCCGAGGCTGATCGGCCGGGTTACGAAAACCGAGGGGTCGCCCTTCGCCATCAGCATGGCTCGGCGGAGATTCTCCTCCATCATCGGGCCCAGCACGAAGCCGAGCAGCAGCGGCGCCGGCGGGAAGCCGAGCTTCGACCACACGAAGCCGGCGACGCCGAACAGCGCCGTCAGGTAGATCTCGAAGGAGGAATTGTTGACGCTGTAGATGCCGATGGCGGAGAACGCCATGATCGCCGGAAACAGCAGCCGGTACGGCACTTCGAGGAGCTTCACCCACAGCCCGATCAGCGGCAGGTTGAGCACGACCAGCATGAGATTACCGATCCACATGCTGGCGATGAGGCCCCAGAACAGATCGGGGCGCAGGGTCATCACCTCCGGCCCGGGCTGGATGCCCTGGATGGTGAGCGCGCCGAGCATCAGCGCCATCACCCCGCTCGCCGGCAAGCCCAGCGTGAGCATGGGGATGAACTTGCATTGGGCATCGGCATTATTGGCGGACTCCGGGCCGGCCACGCCCTCGATGGCGCCGTGGCCGAAGCGCGAGGGGTCGGCCGCCAGCTTCTTCTCCACCATGTAGGAGGAGAACGAGGCGATCGCCGGCCCGGTGCCGGGCAGCACGCCGAAGAACGAGCCGATCGCGGTGCCGCGGATGATCGGGCCGATCGACTGCTTCAGGTCGTCCCAGGTCGGGAACAGGTGCGTGACCTTGGCGGTGAACACCTTGCGTTCCTCGGGATCGCCGAGATTGCTGATGATCTCGCCCATGGCGAACATGCCGACCGCGACCACGATGAAGCCGATGCCGTCGCTCAGTTCGGTGATGCCGAAGCTGTAGCGCTCCACCCCGGTATTGACGTCGCGACCGACGATGCCGAGCAGGAGCCCGAGCGCCACCATCGCGATCGACTTCATCATGTCGCCCTGTGCCAGCACCGCGGCGGCGACCAGACTCATGAGCATCAGCGAGAAATATTCAGGCGCGGCGAATTGGAGTGCGACCTCGGCGAGCGGCGGGCCGAACAGCGCGATCAGCAGCGTGCCGACGGTGCCGGCGAAGAACGAGCCGATGGCGGCGATGGCGAGCGCCGGCCCGGCGCGGCCCTGGCGCGCCATCTGGTAGCCGTCGATGCAGGTGACCACCGAGGAGGTCTCGCCGGGCAGGTTGACCAGGATCGCGGTGGTCGAGCCGCCATACTGGGCGCCGTAATAGATGCCGGCCAGCATGATCAGCGCCCCGACCGGCGCGACGTTGAACGTGATCGGCAGCAGGATCGCGATGGTGCCGAGCGGGCCGATGCCCGGCAGCACCCCGATCAGCGTGCCGACCGAGACGCCGATAAAGCAATAGAGCAGGTTCTGCCACGACAGTGCGACGCCGAAACCGAAGATGAGTTGCTGGAACAGCTCCATGATGCGTCACGACCCCGAGAACAGGGGATAAGGCAGGCCGAGCGCCCAGATGAACAGTGCAACGCACATCGCGGTGAGCAGCACCGCGAGCAACAGCACTTCCCAAAGCTTGAACTCGGTGCCCGCCAATGCGGAGCCGACCACCAGCACCAACAGGGCCGGGACGAAGCCCGCATATTGCATCAACACGCCGAACAGCACGAAGGCGAGCGGCAGGATGACGAGCGCACGCGGCGACCAGTTGCCTTCGATCTTGTCGCTCGAGCGAAAGCCGCGGATTGCGAAGTACACCCCGAACAGGACCAGCGCCGCGCCGAGCACCAGCGGAAAGAAGCCGGCGCCCATGCGCAGCGCGGTGCCGAACGGATAGTCGCGCCCGATATAGATCGCGCCGCCGCCGATCGTGATCAGCATGACGCCGGACCAGAAGTCCTTGCTGTCGGGAAGCGTCACTGGGGGCACCGGGTTGAGAAGTGGGAGGGCATGTCGAAGCTTCAAGTGCGTTTGGAACTCATTTTTGCGACCTCATCCTGAGGAGCGCGCACCGAAGTCAGGCCCGCCTGACTTCGGCAACCAGGGTGTCGAAATCGGCAACAGCCGATTTCGATTGGCGCGTCTCGAAGGATGGCCACAAGCACCTCTCTCGCATCAAATTGCGCATGCCCTGCTCGCTGCCATCCTTCGAGACGCCGCGCTGCGCGCGGCTCCTCAGGATGAGGGAACGGAGGTGTGTGGCGCGCACAATCCCACCCAGCCGCATCACTCCGCCTTGATGCCGCCCTGCTTGACGACCTTCTCCCACTTGTTCATTTCGCTGACCATGTAGGCGCCGAACACGGCCGGCTTCATCGGCACCGGCTCGCCGCCTTCGGACGCGAACTGTTTCTGCACCTCGGGCGCGTTCTGCACTGCTTCGAGTTCGGTGTTCAGCTTGTCGATGATCGCCTTCGGCGTGCCGACGGGCGCCACCATGCCCCACCAGTTGACGGCTTCGTAGCCGGGAACGGCTTCGGCGATGGTCGGGACGTCGGCCAGCACCGGGCTGCGCTGCAGGCCACCGGTGCCGAGCGCGCGCAGCTTGCCGCTGTGGATGTGCGGCACGGTCTGCACCATGGAGCTGAACATCACCTTGGTATGGCCGCCGACGACATCGACCAAAGCGGGGCCGCCGCCCTTGAACGGCACGTGGAGAATGTCGACGCCTGCCATCAGCTTGAACAATTCGCCGCCGAGATGCTGGAAGCTGCCGATGCCGGCGGAGGCGTATTGCAGGTCGCCGGGCTGCTTCTTGGCGAGCGCAATCAACTCGCCGACCGTATGAACCGGCAGCGACGGATGCACCACCAGCACGTTCGCGCCCTTGGCGAGCAGGCCGACCGGGGCGAAATCCTTGATCGGGTCATAGTTGAGCTTGTAGAGCCAGGGATTGACCGCGTGGGCCATGGAGATGATGAGCAGGGTATAGCCGTCCGGCGGCGACTTCGCGGCGACCTCGGTCCCGATCACGCCGCCGGCGCCGCTGCGGTTGTCGACCACGATCTGCTTGCCGAGACGGTCACTGAGCTTGGCCGCGATCAGGCGCCCGACCACGTCGTTGCTGCCGCCGGGCGGAAACGGAATGATCAGCCGCACCGGGCGGCTGGGATAATCCTGGGCCGTCGCCAAGCTGGTCGCCAAGCCCGTGCCGGCGAGCACGAGACAGGCGGCTGCCACCACCGCGCGCATATTCGTCATCCGGGCGTCCTCCCGATCGTTCGGCTTTACGTCAAACCTAGCAACACATTTCAGCGCCCGCCGCCATAGCTAATTTTGCCGCGTCCCGCGCCGGAGCTGCGACTTGCGCCTGCTTCGATCGGATTAGCGCGCGCACGCCGCGCGCCCCCTCCCCCTTCTTCAGGGGGAGGGTTGGGGTGGGGGTCCGCTGACTTTCAACAAACGCCACGCAAGCGGCCCGCGATCCCCTCCCCAACCCTCCCCTTTTCAAGGGGAGGGAGTTCCGGCCGTTTCCGTCCCGAGAGAGGCAATCACAGCACGATGTCCCTCACCTGCTTCGCCCGCAGGGCGCAGGCGCCGAGCAGGAAGGCGAGGTCGGTGCCGGTGGAGACGTAGCGCGCCCCCATCTGCACGAATTCGGCGACGAGCTTCGGCCGGCTGGCGAGGCCGCCGACGCCGACGTGCTTGCCATGCTTGCGGCAGGCGGCAATGGTCTGGGCATAGGCCTCGCGCACCCGCGGATGCTCGTACTGCTCGGGGATGCCCCAATCCGCCAGCAGGTCGTTGGTGCCGATCATCACCATGTCCACGCCAGGCACGGCGACGATCTCTTCGGCCCGGGCGAGCGCCGCGGCGTTCTCGAACTGGACCATGACCGTGGTGGCGTCGTTGAGCGCGGCATTGGCTTCCGCCACCGGAAACGAGCGGTACTGCAGATGCGGGCCCGCGCCCGCGGCGGAGCGGCTCCCGAGCGGGGGAAATTTCGCGGCGTCGACCACCGCGCGCGCCTCTTCGGCGGAGCCGACGTGCGGGGCGATGATCCCGAGCGCGCCGCCATCGAGCACCCGGGAGATGTATTCGGGGGTATTGGCCGGGACCCGCACGAACGGCGCGATGCCCACGGCCAGCGCGGCGATGCAGATCTGGCTCGTCGTCTCCATGGAGACGCTGGCATGCTCGACATCGATATAGAGGGTATCGAAGCCCGCCGTCGCGGCGATCTGGGCGATCTCGATCTGGCGCACCAGGCGCACCGTCATCGACGCCACCACCTCGTCCCGCGCCAGTTTTTCCTTGACGCTGTTGCGCAATATGTCGCCGATCCCGATCGCCATGGGGTCCCTCTTGGGTTGATTTCCGGCCACGTGCGTAGCGTTATTTTACGGCCGCGGCTATGCTGTCCGAGAAGGAACGACAGCAGACAGCGGACGGACAAAGCTCCGCCGCCCGGCACGCAAAGGCAAGCATTCCCCATGAATTATGCGACTGACTTCAAGACCATCCGCGACGAGGTATCGCGCGAGGAATGGCAGGCCCGTCTCGATCTCGCGGCCTGCTACCGCCTGGTCGACGCCTACGGGATGACCGATCTCATCTATAACCACATCACCGCCCGCATTCCCGGCAGCGACGACCATCTGCTGATCAATCTCTACGGGCTCCTCTACAAGGAGATAACGGCGTCGAGCCTCGTCAAGATCGACCTCGAAGGCAACATCATCTGGAAGCCGGACACCGACTACGGGATCAACAAATCCGGCTACGTGATCCATGGCGCGATCCATCAGGCACGCCCCGAGGTCAAATGCGTCCTGCACACCCACACCCGCGCCGGCATGGCGGTCGCGGCGATGGCCTGCGGGCTGCTGCCGATGTCGCAGACCGCGATCCGTTTCCACGGCCATATCGGCTATCACGACTATGAGGGTCCTGCGATCGACCTCGCCGAGCGCGAGGCGCTGGTGCGCGACCTCGGCCCGCACGACGCCATGGTGATGCGCAATCACGGCCTGCTCACCTGCGGGGCCACGGTCCAGCAGGCTTTCAACACCATGTACCAGCTCGAAATATCGTGCCGCGCCCAGGTCGACGTCATGGCGGCCCGCACCGAGCTCACTTTGCCCGGCGAAAACGTGCTCGCCCACACCGCCCATCTCTACCAGCCCGGCACCCGGCGGCCCTACGGCGTGCTCGAATGGCCGGCTATGCTGCGGCTGCTGGAGGCGGAAGGAAAGACCTCGGGCTATCCGCCCTATTGGAACTGAAGCCGTGCCGCCGTATTGAAGCCAGTAGCCCGGATGAGCGAAGCGATATCCGGGAGTTGACGATTGGATTGACGCAGTACTGCGTATCATCCCGCATGTCGCTTCGCTCATGCGGGCTACGTGCTCCTTAAGGGCAACACACGGAGGTGCAGCATGGACAAACGCACGATCCTCATCACCCTCGCCGCCATAGTTTCGGCGGGCGCGGCGTGGGCCCATCATGGCTGGGGCAGTTACGACGCCACCAAGGCCTTCACGATTTCGGCGCCGGTCGAGACGCTCGCCTGGGCGGACCCGCATGCCCATGTGATGCTGAAATATCAGGGCGCGACCTGGGAAGCGACCTTGGCGCCGCTGTTCCGGATGCAGTCGCGCGGCATCACGCAGGACATGCTCAAGCCGGGCACGCCGGTGGTCGTCGAGGGCTATCCGTCGACGCGCACCGAGCATGAGATGCGGGCCGAGCGGATCACCGTCGCCGGCAAAGTCGTCGAATTGCGCTGAACCAAGGTGCTTTCCGCCATCGAAGAGGCCATGACGGCGCTCGAGCAGTCCGGCCTCGGCGCGGCGGCGCGAGGCTCGGCATGGCTCTATCCGCTCGCCAACCTCGCCCACGTGCTGGGGGCGGCGCTGCTGGTCGGCGCGATCGCCACGTTCGATGTCCAGCTGTTGCGCGGCGCGCCGCATCCCCGCACGACGTATCGCGCGGCGATGCCCGTCGCCGCCATCGGGCTGGCGCTGCAGATCGTGTCCGGCGTCGTGCTGCTGGCGGCGGACGCGACGGCGGTGGCGCGCAACCCCGCGTTCCAGTTCAAGATGGCGATGTTCGTTCTCGGCCTCGTCAACGTCACCGCGTTCTACTGGCGCTACGGCGGCGTGCTCAAGGCCGACACCCCGCTCGACCGCGGCGTCGGCTTCGCCGCGGTGTCGCTCGCAAGCTGGGTGCTGGTGCTCCTCGCCGGACGCGCGACGGCGTATATTTGAGGTCCAATTCGCGGCGCACGCCTTTCTGTCCCTCCCCGCCTTCGGGGAGGGGAAGGGTGGGGTCTTGCTTGCTAGCGAGGTGCCGTGAAAAGAAACCCCACCCCGGCCCTCCCCGGAGGCGGGGAGGAAGAAGGGTTCACTCGTGCGTCGTGCCGTCGGGCATCAGCGCGCCCTTGAAGTTCACGCCTTCGAGATTGGCGTCGGTGAGGATGGCGCGGGACAGCCGCGATTCGGAGAGGTCGGCGCCGGCGAGGTTGGCGCCGGTGAGATCGGCGCCGAACAGGTCCGCGCCGGAGAGGTTGGCGCCCTTCAGGTTGGCCTCCCGCAGCACCGCGTCGACCAGCCCGGAATCCTCCAGGTTCGCGCCCTCGAGGTTGGTGCGGCGCAGGGACGCCCCGACCAGATTGGCGCGGGGCAAGCTCGGCGCCGCGCAGCGAGGCGTCGTCGAGCCGGGCCCCGGTCAGGATCGCCTCGGTGAGCTTGGCCTTGTCGAGGATGGTGCGCACCAGCCGCGCCTTGCCCATCTTGGCCTCGTCGAGATCGGCACCGGTGAAGTTGGCGACGCTGAGATCGGACTCGTAGAACATCGCGCCCGCGCCCTTGATGTCCATGAACGAGGCGTTCTTGAGGTCGGTCTTGTTGAGGTTCGCCCCGGTGAGATCGGCGCCCGCGAAATTGGCGCCGATCAGGCGACTGCGGTGGAACACCGCCTTGGCGAGGTTGGCGCCGGCGAGGTCGGCGCCGCCGAGATCGCGCCGCTTCATCGAGACCTTCTCGAGCGCGCATTTCACGCACGCCTTGCTCTGGCCGGCGAGGAATTCAGCCTCGCCCGCCGCCTGCGCGGCAAGCGACAGCAAGGCGAGACACAGTGCCGATGCAAACAAAGTCGATCCAAACGAAGTCAATCGGGGCATGGCGGATGGCCTGTTGCGCATTTCCCTGGGGTCGCCGAATATCGCACGTTGAATATCACAGGTCTCGTGGTGCCGCCAAAGCGCCGCGCCGTCCGATCGGGTTGAGCCATGCGTCGCATTCATCTCGCCTTTTGGTTGACCGCCGCCCTCCTCGGCGCGCTCCCGGCGCAGCCGGGCCTCGCCGCCGGCGCCGACGAGCGCCCGACCCGGCACGAAATCTGGGACATCAAGCTCGGCGCCAAGATCGATGCCCAGCCCGACGATTTCATCGACTATGCCTGCGGCACCAATGGCGGCCCGCCCGGCCTGCCGTTGACGGGATGGAAGGATTTCCGCCGCTGCCGCCCGGAGCCGAGCGGCCTGCGCGAGGTCTATTTCCGCTATGACGACGAGCTCGAATACTGGGCCAAGGCCAATAACCTCGCGCCGCAGATGGAACAATACGTCGGCACCAAGACCTACGGCTTTCCGATCACGGTGTCGGCGCTGATCGACGACAAAGCGGAGGTCCGCGGCATCCGCATCGTCACCGACCCGCGCGACCCCAGCGGCGACCGCGACGAGGCCTACCTCCTGCGCAACTTCCTCAATTCGCGATTCGGCCGCGACGGCTGGCAATGCCAGGACCTCGCCGCCGAGGAGGGCGAGACGGCGGTGACCGGTGTCTTCATCAAGCAGCGCTGCGAAAAGCAGATCGACGACGCCACCCGCGCGCTGCTGGTCACCCGCCATTTGCGCAAGCCCGGCCAGAGCCAATACGATCCGCATTCGGGCAAGGAGACGACGAACCAGTTCGAGAGCAATGTCCGCTTCGAGGTGGTTCGCGGCAAGTAGGGTGTCCTGCGCTCTCGACGGGCCGGAATCTTCCCCCTCCCCTTGAAAAGGGGAGGGTCGGGATGGGGATCGCGGGCCGCACATGGGGCGCGGCATAGGCCCCCGACCGACTCAGCGGACCCCCACCCCAACCCTCCCCCTGAAGAAGGGGGAGGGAGCGTTCCCATCCTCACCCCTGCCCCAGCAGCGGCGGCGGGCGCTTGGCCGCCCAGTTGGTGGCGGTGTCGTAGGCGTGGGCCAGTTGCAGGCAGGCCAGCTCGCGCGTGATTGGGGCCGACGATCTGGATTCCGATCGGCAGGCCCTGCGCGCCGAAGCCGGCGGGAACGGCGAGCGCCGGGGAGCCCGCCATGGTGATCGGGCAGCACGCCCTTCATCCATTCGTGATAGGTCTCCATCTTCCGGCCCGCGATCTCCTGCGGCCAGTGCGTGTCGACGTCGAACGGAAACAGCTGGGCGGTCGGCACGACGAGATAATCGTAGCGTTCGAAGAAGCGCCGCACTGCGTGATACCATTCGGTGCGCACGGCCGATGCCGCCGTGATGTCGTAGGCGGTGAGCTTCATCCCGCTTTCGACCTCATAGACCGCTTCCGGCTTCATCAGCGCCCGCTTGGCAGGGTCCTTGTAAAAGGCGAGCAAGGTGCCGCCGGTCTGCCAGGCCCGCAGCCGCACAAAGGCGCGCCAGACCGCATCGATGGAGTAGTCGGGCTGCGCCTCCTCGACGACGCAGCCGATCGCCTCGAAGGTCTTCAGCGCCGCCTTGCAGACCTCCAGCACGCCGGGCTCGTACGGCACGTGTCCGCCAAAGTCGCCCGCCCAGGCGATCCGCTTGCCCTTGAGGTCGGCCTCCAGGGGACCCCGGAACATCGCGCCGTCCCCGGTCATGCGAGAGCGGCGCGCGGGCGTCGTAGCCGGCCTGCACCGAGAGCAGCAATGCGAGATCGGCGACATTGCGCGCCATCGGCCCGACCACGCCCATCGACGGCAGCCACGCGTCGCGCCCGTCGGCGGGCACGCGGCCGAAGCTGGTGCGAAAGCCGAACACGTTGTTCCAGCCGGCGGGGTTGCGCAGGCTGCCGCCATAATCGGTGCCGTCCGCCACCGGCAGCATGCGCAGCGCCAGCGCCACCGCGGCGCCGCCGCTGCTGCCGCCCGCGGAGCGGCTGAGGTCATAGGGATTGCGGGTGACGCCGTAGACCGGATTGTAGGTGTGCGAGCCCAGGCCGAATTCCGGCGTGTTGGTCTTGCCGATGAAGATGGCGCCGGCCTTGCGCAGGCGCTCCACCATGACGCTGTCGGCGGGCGGCACGAAGTCCTTGAGGATCGGCGAGCCCATGGTCATCGGCATGCCCTTGACCGGCGCCAGATCCTTCACCGCATGGGGAAAGCCGTGCAGCGGCCCCACCGCGTCGCCGCGCGCGAGCTGCGCATCGCGCTCGCGCGCCTGCGCCAGCAAGCCCGCGCGGTCCTGCAGCGCCACGATGGCGTTGACTTTGGGATTGAGCTTGTCGATGTGATCGAGATAGGCGGTCATCACCTCGGCGCAGGAGATCTTGCCGCGCGCGATCGCGGCGGCCAGCGGGATGGCGTCCATCATCACGATCTCGGACGCGCCGGCGTCGGACGCGGGCTTGGAATCGCGGGCGGGCGAGATCATGTCCTTTTCCTTCTCACGCACGTGGAATTCGCAACCTATAACGTGTTTCGCGCACAGGGAATTGCCATGGCCGGGCTTGTCCCGGCCATCTCGATGCCCTCGGCACAGCCGTGCCACGCGAATCGAGATCGCCGGGACAAGATCCTATGCAGGCACGGCCAACGTGGTGGTACCAGCACGGTGTGCAAACCACCACCAGCCGCATAGGAGAGACCGATGGAAGTCCGTTTGGTAGACACCGCGTCGACCGCACGTGATGATGCCCGCGCCTACTGCCTGATTGCAATTGAATTGAGCAAGATGAGTTGGGTCGTGGGTGTGCAGACCCCGTTGAGCGGCAAGACGAGCCAGTACCGATTGACGGGCGGGGATTGGGAAGGCTTGCTCAAGCTGATCGAACGGGTTCGCCGGCAGGTTGGCCGGGAGCTGAGCCGGCCGGTCGAAATGATCTCGTGCTACGAGGCCGGCTATGACGGGTTCTGGCTGCACCGCCTGCTCACGGCTGCTGGGGTGCACAATCATGTTCTCGATCCGGCAAGCCTTCTGGTGAATCGGCGGGCACGGCGAGCCAAGACCGATCGGATCGACGTCGAGCGGATGCTGCGGGCGTTGAACCGTCATCTGCGCGGGGAGCCGGATGCCTGCAGCGTGGTGCGGGTTCCGAGCGTCGAGCAGGAAGACGCCAGGCGGCTGCATCGCGAGCGCCACCGGCTGATCCAAGAGCGGGTCCAGCACATCAACCGCATCAAGGGCCTGTGTGCGACCCAGGGCATCTACGATTATGAGCCCTTACGATCCGACCGGGAGGCGCAGCTCGAGAACCTGCGCACTGGAGATGGACGCGCCCTGCCGGCGCGGCTCGAGGCCGAGATCACGCGCGAATTGCAGCGCCTGGAACTGGTGCTGGAGATGATCGTGGGGATCGAAGCGGAGCGCGACGCCATCGTCAAGGAGGCAGCCCCGCAGCATCTCCATGCCGACAGGATCAAAGCCCTGGTCCGGTTGAAGTCGATCGGGATGGAGTTCGCCACCACGCTGGTCGGCGAGGTGCTGTACCGATCCTTCGACAACCGCCGCCAACTCGGCAGCTATGTCGGGCTGACGCCGAGCCCGTATTCCAGCGGGTCGACCGATCGCGACCAGGGCATCAGCAAGGCCGGCAATCCGAAAGCCCGTTCGACCATGATCGAACTGTCCTGGATGTGGCTGCGCCATCAGCCCGACAGCACCTTGAGCATCTGGTTCCGTGAGCGCGTCGGCGACCTCAAGGGGCGACCGCGGCGCATCGCCATCGTGGCGTTCGCACGCAAGCTCCTGGTGGCGCTGTGGCGCTATCTCGAAACCGGCCTGGTGCCGGCCGGTGCCGTGTTCAAGACGCGCTGATCGACCGGCAGCGCCAGCACCTCGTCAACAACCAGGAGGACGTGCCAATTCCAAGGTGGATGCGTGACCGTAGCCGGGCATGGCTGAGACACGCCTCGGATCAAGATGGGTCCCATCCCCCTTGGAGCCCTTGCCCTCGCGCCGACGCATGAGGGACCTTGGTACGGGATCAAGTCCCGACCGGATATAAGTTGGTGCAGCGTGAGCTGCACGCATGCAATGGGCTCCAGCCTTGGATCACCAGCAGACCTCACGACCACATCACCATGGTCTCCGGGATGGGGAGGTTGGTAAAGCCCTGCGCCTACGGCGCACCGCAAGCGGCTTCGGGGCTTGACCAACCTCCCCATCCCGGAGCACGGCTAATCATGTTCGATATGCCCCTACCGTGCCACGACAACAAGCAAACCACCACTTGACACGCCTCATATAAGCCCGGCGATGACGTTTGTGGGTGCGTCGATCCTAGCGGAACATGCTTTAGCGCCATTTTAGCCCGATGCTGCTATGTTGGCACCCGCTTTGCTCCCGGGAGACCGCCATGATCGTTGCGATCGTCACCTTTCATCTGGTGCAGCCGGCCACGCTCGCCGAGATCACCACGACGTTCCAGTCCACCGCGCCAAAGTACCAGGGCATGGCGGGACTGCTGCGCAAGAACTACTGGCTGAGCGAGGACGGCCGCCGCGCCGGCGGCATCTATGTCTGGGCCTCGCGCGCGGATGCCGAGCGCGTCTACACGGCGGAATGGAAGAAGATGGTCGAGAGCAAGTACGGTTCGCCGCCCGACATCGAGTATCTCCACTCCCCCGTCATGGTGGACAACCGCGACGGCACCATCAGCGTCGCGGCGTGAGTGCCACGCTCACTTGCCCACGTAGGTCTTGATCAGGAAATCAGCGACCGCTTCGATCTCGCGCCGGTTGAGCGACGTGGAGTGCGGGTCGTGGGGGACGTCGGCGCCGAGGTCGGCGGCGGTGGCGCCGTAGCAGGTCTTGTCCTCATAGGCGTATTTGTCGAAGTGCGGCATCTCCGATCCCGGCCTGCCGCACGCGATCACCTCGATCAGCTGTTCGCGGTTGAGAATCGTCTTGTGCAGGTTCGCCGCCTGGCCCGGCGAGCGCGGATCGCCGCGGCCGTCGCCGTCGGGGCCGTGGCAGAACTGGCAGTCCGCCTTCTCATGGAACAAGCGGTCCCCGAAGGAGACGTCCTGGGCATGGGCGGAGAGGGCAGACACCGACAAAGCGAAGGAGGCGAGAAGGGTCGAGGATAATTTCTTGAGCACGTGCATTACAATTTCCCGCAAGTACTTCTTTTCCCTCCCCGACTTCGGGGAGGGTTAGGGTGGGGCTCTTTCTTCATTCGGGCGATATGGATGGGGTTCTGCTTCACCAGATGTTCGTGCGTTAGAACAGACCCCACCCCGGCCCTCCCCGAAAACGGGGAGGGAGAAGCAAACATCACAGCCCGAATACGAACAGCATGGTCTGGTTGCGCTGGTCCTTGAGCTCGGGAATGAGCTGGTGCTTGCTGCGCGCGATCGCGCTCAGGCCGGCGAGGATCGCGACATACTGCCTGCCGCCGGCCTCGAAGGTCATCGGCGGGGCGTTGAAGCCGGTGCCGACATTGATCTTCCAGAGCGGATCGAGGGTGGTGTCGTCATAGGCGACGAAGGTGCCGTCGGTGAAGCCGGTGAACACCAGGCCGCCGGCGGTCGAGAGCGTGCCGCTGTAGTTCGGGTACGGGATGCGCACCGTCTTCTTCACTTCGCCGGTGAAGGGATCGGCGACCGTGAGCTCGGATTCGAAGCGCTCGGTCTGCTTGTAGGTGCCGCCCTTCCAGTCGCCCGCCTTGTTGCTCAGTGCAGGGTTCTGGGTGAGGACGACGCAGGGCGTCGCGGTCGGGATGTAGATGAGGCGGGTCTTCACGCTGTAGGTCGAGGGCCAGAAGTTGTTGCCGCCCGAGGGCCCCGGACACATCTTCTTGGTCGGGTCGGCGAGGGTCGGCGTCGCCGCGCCGGAATAGAGCTGGACGTCCTTGCCCGCATCGTAGTCGACCGGCCTGCCGGTCTTCTGGTCGATGCCCTTGGTCCAGTTGATGTTGCTGAGATAGGGCTGCGCCAGCAGCGTCTGGCCGTTGTTGCGCTCCATCGTATAGATGAAGCCGTTGCGGGCGGAATGGGTGATCAGCTTGCGCGTCTGGCCGGCGACCTGGCCATCCACCAGGATATGGGTGCCGGCCTCGTCATAGTCCCAATGGTCGCCCGGCGTGTACTGGAAGTACCAGTTCATCTTGCCGGAGTCGGGGTCCCAGGAGATCACGCTGTTGGTGTAGAGATTGTCGCCGGGCCGGTAGGTCGCGTCGTAACCCGGCACCGGATTGCCGGTGCCCCAGATCACCTGGTTGCCGGCGACGTCGTATGAGCCGGTGACCCACATGGCGCCGCCGCCGGTCTGCCACGCGTTGTTCTTGTCCTTCCAGGTCTCGCTGCCGGGCTCGCCGGGCGCGGGGATCACGTATTTGCGCCACACCAGCTTGCCGGTGGCTGCGTCCAACGCCACGATGAAATCCCTTGTGCCGCGGTCGCCGCCGGCGGCGCCGAGCACGATCTTGTCCTTGACGGCCAAGGGCGCTGCGGTGAGTTGCACGTCAGGCTGGCCGTCGGCGAGATTGGCCTCCCAGGCGACCCGGCCGGTCTCCTTGTTGGTGGCGATGACGCGGGGCGGATAATTGGCGGTGGTGACGACGAGATTGCCCCACAGCGCGGCGCCGCGGTTCGCCAGCGGCACCTTTTCCTGGCCGGGGTCCATGCGCCAGACGATGCGGCCCATGTCGCCGGAACGGGCGTCGATCTTGTAGAGCACGCCCCACTGGTCGACCACGTAGAGGAAACCGTCCTCGGCCAGCGGCGTCGCCTGCAGGTTCTCGTTGGTCGAGGTGCCACCGATGGCGACGGCATAGGCGAGTTTGAGGCCCCTGATGTTGCCCTTGTTGATCTTGTCGAGGGGCGAGAACCGCTGCGCATCATAGGTGCGGTGGTTCATCAGCCAGTTGCCCGGCTCCTTGTCGGCATTGGCAAGCCGCTCCGCGGTGACGTCGGCGCCGAAGGCGGTGGCGCCGCTGAGTGCCGCGAAGATGACACTGCTGCCGAGCAGCAGGCTGCGCAGGGACGCGTGATGGGTTTGCATGGGTCGGTTCCTCTCCGTGTTCGAACTACTCGTTGTCATCATTCGCCCCCGTCATCGCGCGGGGCATTCGAATTTCGCCGCAGTCATCGCCTCTCCCCGCATGCGGAGAGAGAGAAGTTCACAGCCCGAACACGAACAGCATGGTCTGGTTGCGCATCTCGCGCAATTCGGGGGTCAGCACGCAGCCGGCCCTTGGATTGCCGGCTGAGCCCCGACAGGATCGCGACATATTGCTTGCCGCCGGCCTCGAAGGTCATCGGCGGCGCGTTGAAGCCGGTGCCGACATTGAGCTTCCACAGCGTGTCGAGGCTGGTGTCGTCATATGCGACCACAGTGCCGTCGATGTAGCCCGTGAACACGAGGCCGCCGGCGGTGGTCAGCACGCCGCTGACGTTCGGGTAAGATCGAGTGCGCCTTCTTCTTGACTCTCGCCGGTCAGCGGATCGGCGGCCACGATGTCGGATTCGTTGCGCTCGATGTTCTTGAAAGTCCGGCTGAAATAGATGCCCTTCTTGATGGCTTCCTGGTCCATGCGTCACTTCATTGCACATCGACATCGAGGGGATGTAGATGAGCCCGGTCTTCTGGCTGTAGGCCGGCGGGAAGTAGTTGTTGCCGCCCGCACATGGACGGGCACAGCGTCTTGGTGGGCTCCGCCGTCGTGAAATTCTGCTGGCCGGAATAGATCTGCACGTCGCGGTTGGGATCGTACTCGACCGGCTTGCCGGTCTTCTGGTCGATGCCCTTGGTCCAGTTGACCCTGGCCACATAGGGCTTCGCCATCACGGTCTGGCCGTTGGCGCGCTCGAAGCTGTAGAGAAAGCCATTGCGCGCCGCGTGTGCGACGATCTTGCGCGGCTGGCCGTCGACTACGCCGTCGATCAGGATGTGGGAGCCTTCCTCGTCATAGTCCCACATGTCGCCCGGCGTGTACTGGTGGTACCAGTTCATCTTGCCGGTATCAGGGTTCCACGAGATCAGGCTTTCGGTGAAGAGATTGTCGCCGGGCCGGTAAAAAGGATCCGACCACGGGATCGGATTGCCGGTGCCCCACAGCACCTGGTTGGTCGAGACATCGTAGGAGCCGGTGACCCACATGGCGCCGCCGCCGGTCTGCCACGCGTTGTTCTTATCCTTCCAGGTCTCGCTGCCGGGTTCGCCGGGGGCCGGGATGACGTATTTGCGCCACGCTAGCTTACCGGTCGCGGCATCGACCGCGACGATGAAATCGCGCACGCCCTTGTCACCGCCGGAAGCGCCGATCACGATCTTGTCTTTGACTGGCAGAGGCGCGGCGGTGAACTCCAGATTGGCCTGGCCGTCGCCGACATTGGTTTCCCAGACGACCTTGCCGGTCTCCTTGTTGGTGGCGATCACGCGCGGCGGATAGTTCGCCATGGTGATCACGAAGTTTCCCCACAGCGCCGCGCCGCGATTGGCGTCGGCCGTCTTCTCCTGCCCCGGATCCATCCGCCAGACGACGCGGCCCATGTCGCCGGAACGGGCGTCGATCTTGTAGAGCACGCCCCACTGGTCCGTCACATAGAGGAAGCCGTCTTCGGCCAACGGCGTCGATTCGAGGTTCTCGTTTGCCGAGGTGCCGCCGATCGCCACCGCATAGGCGAGCTTGAGTGACTTGACGTTGGCCTTGTTGATCTGCTCGAGCGGCGAGTAGCGCTGGGAATCATAGGTGCGATGGTTCACCAGCCAGTTGCCCGGCTCCGGATTGGCGAGTCGGTCCGGGGTGACGTCGGCGGCGAGGGCAGCGGTGCCGAATGAAGCGAAGATGGCGCTGCCAGCGAGCAGCAGGTTGCGCAAGAATTCATGTCGCGTCTGCATGGTCGTTCTCCTCCCACTTTCGAATTGTTGGCATTCGAATTCGCCGCAGCCCCGATTCCCTCCCCGTTTTCGGGGAGGGCTAGGGTGGAGTCTGCTTCACCGTCCGTCGCTCCTAGGAACAGGCCCCACCCCGGCCCTCCCCGAAGACGGGGAGGGAGCAGTACATCACAGCCCGAACACCCACAGCATGGTCTGGTTGCGCATGTCGCGAAGCTCCGGCGTGAACACGTGGCGGCCGAGTGCGATGCGGCTCAGCCCCGACAGGATCGCGACATATTGCTTGCCGCCCGCCTCGAAGGTCATCGGCGGCGCCATGAAGCCGTCGCCGACATTGATCTTCCAGAGTTGGTCGAGGGTGGTGTCGTCGTAAGCGGCGAAAGTGCCGTCGGTATAGGCGGTGAAGATCACTCCGCCGGCGGTCGAAAGAACGCCGCTGTTGTTGGTGTAGGGAATGTGCACCTTCTTCTTGATCTCGCCGGTCAGGGGATCGGCGACGATGATGTCGGACTCGTTGCGCTCGATGTGCTTGAACGCCGCGCCCTTCCAGTCGCCCGCCTTGTTGGACAGGCTGGTGTCGAGCGTGACCTGATTGCAGCTCGACATCGAGGGGATGTACATGAGCCTGGTCTTGGGACTGTACGACGACGGATAGAAGTTGTTGCCGCCGCCCATGGATGGGCACAGCTTCTTGGTGCGGTCCGCAAGCGTCTGGTTCTGCTTTCCGGAATAGACCTGGATGTCCTTGTTGGGATCGTAGTCGACCGGCAGGCCGGTCTTCTGGTCGATGCCGCTCGTCCAGGTGATGTTTTCGAGATAGGGCTTCGCCAGCACCGTCTGCCCGTTGGCGCGCTCGAAGGTATAGAGGAAGCCGTTGCGCCCGGAATGGGTGACGAGCTTGCGCGTCTGGCCGCCGACCTGGCCGTCCACCAGGATGTGGGTGCCGGCCTCGTCATAGTCCCACATGTCGCCGGGCAGGTACTGGTGATACCAGTTCATCTTGCCGGTGTCGGGGTTCCACGAGATCAGGCTGTTGGTGTAGAGGTTGTCGCCGGGCCGGTAATAGGGGTCGAACATCGGCACCGGATTGCCGGTGCCCCACAGCACCTGATCGGTGGCGACATCGTAGGAGCCGGTGACCCACATGGCGCCGCCGCCGGTCTGCCACGCGTTGTTCTTGTCCTTCCAGGTCTCGCTGCCGGGCTCGCCCGGCGCGGGAACCACGTATTTGCGCCAGGCGACTTTTCCGGTCGCGGCATCGACCGCCACGATGAAGTCGCGGGTGCCGCGGTCGCCGCCGGCGGCGCCGAGCACGATCTTGTCCTTGATCGCCATCGGGGCCGCGGTGAGCTGCAGGTCGACCTGGCCGTCGGAGAGATTGCTCTCCCAGGCGACCTTGCCGGTCTCCTTGTTGGTGGCGATCATGCGCGCCGGGTAGTTCGCGACGGTGATGACGAGATTGCCCCACAGCGCGGCGCCGCGGTTGGCCAGCGGCACCTTCTCCTGGCCGGGGTCCATGCGCCAGACGATGCGGCCCACGTCGCCGGAGCGTCCGTCGATCTTGTAGAGCACGCCCCACTGGTCGACGACGTAGAGGAAGCCGTCTTCGGCGAGCGGGGTCGACTGCAGGTTCTCGTTGACCGAGGTGCCGCCGATTGCCACCGCATAGGCGAGCTTGAGCGACTTGACGTTGGCCTTGTTGATCTTGTCGAGCGGCGAGAACCGCTGCGCATCATAGGTGCGGTGGTTCATCAGCCAGTTGCTCGGCTCCTTGTCGGCATTGACGAGCCGGTCCGGGGTCACGTCGGCGGCGCGCGCAGGAAGGATCGCGAGCATCACTCCGCCTGCCAGCAGCAGGCCGCGCGCGGAATATCGATCATGCTGACACATGTGGGCTGTCCTCCTTCGATCGCTCCTGCGCTGTCGGCGGAGCGTTTTTTCTTGCGGGTCTATCCTACGCTTTTTCTGGAGCGCGTGTGCGGAAACCGCGCGCCCCGATCAGGAAGGCACGTCGCCCTCCCGATCGGGCCGGCTACATCGGCGAAGGCGCGAACACCTCCACAGAGATGGATCAGGGCGTGTAAATCCCACGGTTGTACCAGTGGAACGAATCCCAGCTCAGCACCTTCTCGCTGCCGTCGAACAGCGATCCGAGATTGCCGCCGGACACCTTGTAGCTGAACTCCTTGACCTTGTCCTTCACCGGCACCGAGACGTTCTTCATGATGTCGAGCCCGGAATCGACCTTGAAGATCTGGTAGGTGCTCGGATTGCGCGGATCGTAGAACTTCACCTCCTGGGTCGGGTTCCTGCGGCCCGAGCCGCGCTCGTACTTGAGATGCACCTCCATCCGCTCGCCATTGGCGGCGGCGAAGACCCAGCTCTCCTCGCCCAGCGCGACGCCGTTGTCGATGCTGACCGAGCGCTGCACCTTGGCCGTGGCCGCCGGCGTGTAGTTGCCGAACGGCCCAGGCGATTCCTTGGGATCGGCGACGAGGCCGGCGATGATCATCTGGCCGACATTGGTGGTCCCGGTCTGCTTGACGGGAACGGCGAGGTAGACGAGCTGGCTCGATGTCTTCGGCGCATTGTCGGCGCCGGTGACGTCGACGCGGTCGATGAAGATCAGGCGGATGTTGCAGTCCTTGGCAGGCCCTTGGGTTGCAATCTGCGGCTCCCATCCGGCCGGAAGCATCTTCTGCAGCGCCGCATCCTTCACCTGGAAGTCGAGCTGCATGCGGAACTCCGCGCTGTTCTCGACCAGGGCCTGGGCGCCGGCATGGCGCACCGCGCCGAGCATGGCGCCCGCCGCAATGACCGCGCCGCCGGCACAAAAAGCGATACTCCTGCGCATGTGGTTCTCCCCTTCATGGTTTCGTTTGTTGAGGACGGCCATTATCGGGGAAATCGGCCCCTCATGGCTAGACCAAGTTTGCATCAGAGGTCGTCGATGGAGCCACTCGATCCTCGGCTCGCACTCATCTAAAACGAACGCCCCGTAACGTCTGCGATCCGCAACGCCCACCGGGGCGCCGCGGCGACCGCAGGCCGCCCGCCGGGCCGCTGCCTATCAAGGCCCGCCGAAGCCCACCGCTTCGGGGCGAAGGGTCGCATGGGGGCGCGAGGAAAAAGTGGGCCGTTCCCGGTTGTCGCCTTGTATAACCTGTCCGCTGAATGTCGAGCACTGGAGGACCCCCGTGAAAAAGTCATACGAAGCCCGCATTGCCGCAACCCGCCAAACGGTCAGGCGCAACGGTCTCGGCGCAGCGTTGGGTTGCGCGGTCGTGGCCGCAGGCGCGGCCGGCGCTGCAGCGGCGGAAGTGACCTATGACCGGCTGGCCAAGCCGGAGCCGCAGAACTGGCTGATGAACCATCACGATTTCGGCTCGCACCGCTATTCCGCGCTCGACATCATCAACAAGACCAACGCCAAGAACCTCAAGCTCGCCTTCGCGCTGCCGCTCGGCGGCACCTCGGGCAACGAATACACCGAGGCGACGCCCCTGGTCGAAGACGGCTTCATGTACATGACCGACGTCTGGAGCGTCGTCTACAAAATCGACGTCCGCTCCGGCACCGCCGGCCGCATCGTGTGGAAGATGGACCCCGGCACCCAGAAGCCCGACCGCAACCGCGGCGTCGCCTTGTGGGGCAATTACGTGATCTCGGTCACCGGTCTCGACGGGCGCGTGATCGCGACCGACAAGGAGACCGGCAAGGTGGTGTGGGACAAGAACCTGCTCGACCAGCCCGACCTCGAGATCACCGCGGCGCCGCTCGCGTTGAAGGATGCCATCATCATCGGCGCCTCCGGCGGCGACAACGGCGTGCGCGACTGGATCGCTTCGCTCGATCCCAAAACCGGCGACGTGCAGTGGAAGACCTTCGTGATCCCCGCCCCCGGCGAGCCCGGCAGCGAGACCTGGAAGGACAAGAACAATGCCTGGCGCACCGGCGGCGGCGCCATGTACGTCACCGGGTCCTACGACCCCGGCACCAACCTCACCTACTGGGGCACGGGAAATCCGGTGCCGCGCTACGACTCCGGCTCGCGGCCCGGCGACAACCTCTACACCGACTCGATGGTGGCGTTCAGCGTCAAGGACGGCAAGATCCAGTGGCACTTCCAGCTCACCGCCAACGACATCCACGACTACGACACCAGCGGGTCGCAGATCATCGTCGACGGGAAGGTCAACGGCGAAGACCGCAAGCTGGTCGTGCATGCCGACCGCAACGGCTTCAACTACACCTTCGACCGCCTCAACGGCCAGTTCCTCAAGGCGGTGCAATATGCCGAGAAGCTGAACTGGACCAAGGGCATCGATCCCAAGACCGGCAAGCCGGTCGACTATGATCCGAACAAGGACGTGCAGACCTACAATCACGACTGGAAGTCGGTGACCGACACCATCAAGAACGCCTGCCCCGACGTGCATGGCGGCACCAATTTCTGGCCGCCCTCCTACAGCGACAAGACCCGGCTGCTCTATATCGGCGCAAGCGAAGGCTGCGCCGATATCAAGCCCGACCCGACCGCCCATGTGCGCGGCAAGTTCGGCGGTGGCGGCTACGTCAACAACGAGCGCATCGTCGGCAGCCTCACCGTGGTCGATCCCCTGACCGCCGAAGTGAAGATGCGCAAGGAGCTGCCCTATCCCGACCTCTCCGGCGTGCTGACCACGGCGGGCGGCATCGTCGTCACCGCCATGCTCGACGGCACCATCGTCGCCTTCGACGACCAGACCCTCGAGGAGCTCTGGAAGATCAACGTCGGCACCGGCTTCGTCGCACCGCCCATGACCTATTCGGTCGGCGGCAAGCAGTACATCGCCATCGCCTCCGGCATCGGCCCGGTCGGCAAGGCCAAGATCGCGCGCTCGCCGGAGCTCAAGTCCCAGACCAACGCGACCATGCTGTTCGTGTTCGGGCTGTGAGCTTTCTTCTCCCTCCCCGTCTTCGGGGAGGGAATCGGAATTCTGAAAATCGAGAGGGAACAACTCATGCAAACGCAACACGCATCTCTGCGGAGCCTGCTGCTCGCCGGCGGCGTCACGCTCGCGGCGCTCGGCAGCGCGGGCGCCGCCGAAGTCACCTATGAGCGGCTCGCCAATCCCGACAAGGAGCCGCAGAACTGGCTGATGGTCCACCGCAGCTACGATTCCCAGCGGTTCTCGCCGCTCAACCAGATCACCAAGCAGAACGTCAAGAATCTCAAGTTCCTGTTCGCAGTCGCGGTCGGTGGCGCCAACGGCAACGAGTCGATCGAAGCGACGCCGCTGGTCGAAGACGGCTTCATGTACATCGTCGACCACTGGGGCGTCGTCTACAAGATCGACGTCAGGTCGGGCAAAGCGGGGCGCATCGTGTGGAAGATGGATCCCGGCCAGGAAAAGGGCGACCGCAATCGCGGCGTGACGCTGTGGGGCAACCTCGTCATTTCGGTCGCGCCTCTCGACGGCCGCGTGATCGCGACCGACAAGGAAACCGGCAAGATCGCCTGGGAAAAGAACCTGCACGATCAGCCCGACCTCGAGCTCACTGCAGCGCCTTTGGCCCTCAAGGATTCCCTTATCGTCGGAGGTTCCGGCGGCGACCGCGGCGTGCGCGACTGGGTCGCGGCGCTCGACCCCAAGACCGGCGATTTGAAATGGAAGACCTACTCGGTCCCCGCACCCGGCGAACCCGGCAGCGAGACCTGGAAGGACAAGAACAACGCGTGGCAGACCGGCGGCGGCGCGTTCTACGTCACCGGCTCCTACGATCCCGCGACCAACCTGACCTATTGGGGGTCCGGCAACCCGGTGCCCGGCTATGATGCGTCCTACCGGCCCGGCGACAATCTCTACACGTCGAGCGCCCTCGCTTTCGACGCCGCCACCGGCAAGATCGTCTGGCATTTCCAGTACACGCCGAACGACAATCACGACTATGACGAGACCGGCACCCACATCCTCATTGACGCCAAGGTGAACGGCGAGGACCGCAAGATCGTTTCCCACGCGGGCCGCAACGGCTTCAACTACGTCTTCGACCGCAACAGCGGCCAGTTCATCAACGCGGCGCCATACACCAAGGTGACCTGGACCAAGGGTATCGACGTCAAAACCGGCAAGCCCGTCGATTACGATCCCAACAGGGACGTGCAGATCTACGCCGAAGCCGCCAACGTCAACGACGACAAGGTTACGCGCACCGTCTGTCCCAATCACGCTGGCGGCAACAATCACTGGCCCGCCACCTACAGCCGCAACACCAAGCTCATCTACATTCCCAGCGTCGAAGGCTGCGACGACATCACCAACGACCACGCGCGCCACGTGAAGGGCAAATTCGATGGCGGCGGCTATGTCAGCCCACAACGCCTGACGGGCAGCGTCGCCGCGGTCGATCCGACCACCGGACAAGTCAAGATGCGCAAGGAATTGCCCTACACGATCTTCGGCGGCACGCTCTCCACCGCCGGCGGGATCGTCATGACCGGCATGGTGGACGGCACTCTGGTGGCTCTCGACGACCAGACGCTCGACGAGTTGTGGTCCGTGAATGTCGGCACCGGCTTCGACGCGCCGCCGATGACCTATGCCGTCGACGGCAAGCAGTACGTCGCGATCGCCTCGGGCCTGTTCCGCAATGCGCGCAACACGCTGTCGAAGTCGCCGGAAATGCGCAATCTCTCGAACGCGACCATGATCTTCGTGTTCGGGCTGTAGGTTTCCTTCTCCCTCCCCGACTTCGGGGACGGGCCGGGGTGGGGTTTCTTATCCCTCCCCGTTTCCGCGAGCACAGCCGATCGAAGGAAGAAATAACCCCACCCTGACCTCCCCGAAGACGGGGAGGGAAAGAGAGGATCCAAACTGGGAACATGATGCGAGCACTCAAGCCATTCCCCACCCTCCTCGCCTTCTTCGCTTTGGCGGCGGCCGTCGCCCCTGCCCGTGCTGACGACTTCACGTTCGGCCGCCGGGTGTTTCTCGACAAGGCGCAGTGCTCCTATTGCCACGGCTGGGCCGGCGACGGCGCCGGCGAGCCGCAGTCGAACGGTGCGGCCGCCAATCTGCGAGTCACGCCGCTCAAGCGGGACCAGTTGATCGAGGTGATCACCTGCGGCGTTCCCGGCAAGGCGATGCCCCATTTCGACGAGCAGGCCTACACGGACAAGCGCTGCTACGGCGTCACCGAAGCCGAGCTCGGGAGCAACACGCCGTCGCTGCCGCCCGGCTCCACCTTGAACAAGCGCGAGATCGAGGCGGTCGCCGACTATCTCCTCGCCAAGGTGATCGGCCGCGGCGCGGAGATCACGCGGGGAGAATGCGAAGAGGCCTATGGCGAGGGCGCGCGCATGTGCAGCCGCTATCCGGCCAAGCCGTGACGCCAAAGCAGGTTCCTCTCACACGAAATCGTCATGGCCGGGCTTGTCCCGGCCATCTCAATTCACCGGGCACAGCCCTGCCATGGGCATCGAGATCGCCGGGTCAAGCCCGGCGATGACGTCTGTGAATATGCTCTAAACAGAAGCCTCACCCCTGCCCCGCGGCGATGTCGCCGCCGCGCGTCGCCCACCCCGTGGTGCGCCGCTCGATGAAGGTCGCGGCCAGGTACATGCCGATGCCCATGACGCTGGTCACCAGGAGCCCGGCGAAGGCGAGCGGCACCTCGAAGCGCGACGAGGCCACCAGCATCAGGTTGCCGATACCCTTGTTGGACGCCACGGTCTCCGCGACGATCGAGCCCACGAAGGCGAAGGTGATCGCAACCTTCAGCGAGGCGAAGAAGTAAGGCATCGCCCGCGGCAGCCCGACCTTCTGCACGATCTGCCAGCGCGTGGCGCCGAGCGCGCGGAGCACGTCCTGCAGCTCCGGCTCGACCGTCGCGATCCCGGCGGCGACGTTCACCAGGATCGGAAAGAACGCGATCAGGAAGGCGGAGATGATCGCGGGAATGGTGCCGATGCCGAACCAGATCACCAGGATCGGGACGACGGCCACCTTGGGGATCGAATTGAAGCCGATCAGGGCGGGGTAGAAGCCGTCATAGATCAGCGTCGACGAGCCGAGCGCGATGCCGGCGAGGAGCCCGACGACCACGGCGATACCAAACCCGACCGTCGTCGTCATCAGGGTTTGCCAGGCATTGTCGAGGATCGGCCAGCGCCATTGCCAACCCGACGCAAACACCGCCGACGGCGCCGGCAGGATGAATTCTTCGATGCTGAAAAGGCGAACCACCGCCTCCCAGAAAACGAACATGGCGACGATGACGAGCCATGGCAGCATCCGCCGCAGCGCCGTTCGCGCAAACTTCGTGCGCGGTCGGGGTGGAGGAGCGGCGGGGTCGATGGCCATGGTTCCCGGTTGGGATTACCTCTCCCCGCAAGCGGGGCGAGGGAGAAGAGACGCCGTGCCATATACAACGGTGTTCGGCTGAGATGTGTACATCCAGACGCTCAACTCCCGGGGATGAGACCCTTCGGCATCCCGAAACAATAGTTCGCGATTTCGCCGGCGCGAGTGATCCAGATCTTGTCGGCGCCCTTCTCCACGCAATGCCTGATCGCCCTGCGCAGCGGGCGCAGCCGGAACGGCTGTCCGACGATGAAACCGTGGAGCGCGAGCGAAAACACCAGCGGATGGCGCGCGGATTGCTCGAGCATCTCCTCGAACTGGTCCACGATCATGTCGGCGAATTCGCGCCCGGTGTGGTCGCGATGCGCCAGCGTGCCGGCGTCGTTCAATTCCATGGGATAGGGCACCGAGAGAAGCGGACCGGCGCGGGTCTGCATCCAGATCGGCTGGTCGTCCACCGGCCAATCGAGCAGATGGGTGTAGCCCGCCTCCTTCAGGAGATCCGGGGTGACGTTCAACTCCAGCGCGCCCGGTCCCATCCATCCGGTCGGCCGCACCCCGACATGCTTCTCGATGACCTCGGTGCATTCCTTGATGGCGCGCGCCTCGTCGTCTTCCCACATCGGCCGCAGCAGCTCGGCATTGGTGCGGCCGTGGCCGACGACATCATCGCCGCGCGCTTTGATCTTCTCGACGATGTCAGGATAGTTGTAGCAGACGCTGCTGTTGAGCAGGATCGTCGCCGGCAGCTTGAGCTCGTCCAGGATCTCGAACAGGCGCCAGTTGCCGATCCGGTTGCCGTAGTCGCGCCAGGCGAAATTGCGCGTCGTCTGCTGGCCGCTGCGCACGGGGTCCATGCCGAGGCCGGTGCCGAAGGCGAAATGCTCGATGTTGAGCGCGATGTAGAACGCGAGCCGCTTGCCGCCGGGCCACGTATAATCCTTCCGCTTGACGATGGGCGAATAGGCGTAGCGGGTGTGGCCGGGAATCTTGAGCATCGGCATTTTCCTCGGATTCGAGAACATCGCGTGGTACCGTTGGACGGCGGGTCCGACCGGCATTGGCACAAAACATGCCTAACTCAAAACATGCTTGAGTGAACAGTCGTTGGTGTCAACCGTGGTGCAATCGATGCTGGCGTTGACCACCCCGCCAAGCTCGCCTAGCGTGCCAATTCTGCAGTGAAAATGATTTCTCTGTTTGAACGGAGCTAATCAATGAATGCAGGTCCTCTTCATCACGAATCCTCGCAGGTGCGTCGGCTTGCGACCTCCCTCGGCCTCGCGATCGCTCTGGGGTTCGCGTTGTGCCCGGCCGCACGGGCGCAAACCAAGAACGTGAACATCACCCTGGATTGGATCATCCAGGGCACCCATGCGCCGTTCTTCATCGCCCAGGAAAAGGGCTACTTCAAAGCCGCGGGCGTGGCTGTCGACGCGCTCGACCCCGGCAACGGCGCGACCAATGTGGCAGTGAAGGTCGCGGGCGGCGCGTACCAATTCGGCTGGGTCGACCTGCCTTCCATGATCCTGTTCAACGCCAAGAATCCCAACGCGCCGCTGATCGCCGTGTACATGAGTTTCGACGAATCCCCGCTCGCGTTCATCACCCGCAGGTCCGCGGGAATTCGCAAGCCCGCCGATCTCGACGGCAAGAAGATCGCCGGTGGGCCGGGGACCGCCGTTCATGACACGGCATCGATCCTGTTCAAGGCGGCCCATGCCGAGAACGTGAAGGTCAACTGGGTCGCGGTGCAGCCGCAATTGTTCGGGCCGATGTTCAAGCGCGGCGAGGTCGACGGCACCGGCGGCTTCACCAATTCGAACATCCCGGCCATCCTCGAGATGGGCTTCACCATGGACGACCTCTACGTCCTCAAATATTCCGAGTTCGGCGCCGATATGTACGGACTCGCGCTGGTGACGCGGAAGAAATTCGCCGACGAGAATCCGGACACCGTGCGCGCCGTCGTCAAGGCGCTCAACCAGGGCACCAAGGACACCATCGCCGCCCCGCAAAAGGCACTGGAGCTTCTGAAGGGGCGCGACGCCATGATGAAGACGGACATCGAGAAGATCCGCCTCGATCTTGCGCTCGGCCTCACCAACACCGCCCATGTGGCGGCGAACGGGCTCAGCACGGTCACGCCGGAAAAGCTGCAGAAGACCATCGACGCCATGGTGTCGGCGTATCAACTGCCCGCGAGCCCGGACCCGGCGACGGTGTACACCGACAAGTACCTGCCCCCGCTCGCGGAACGCATGCTGCCGAAGGGCGCGAATTAACGGCGCTTTCGGACCGGTTGGCATCTACCCGGACGTCATGGCCGGGCTTGTCCCGGCCATCTCGCTCATGAAGCCGCGGCGGCGCCCAAAGTGTGATGGCCCCTCCTTCAAATCGCTGCGTGCGCCTGCATCTCGACGGTGTGAAGACGTTGTGCCACGCTGATCGAGATCACCGGGACGAGCCCGGTGATGACGGTTTGTGCGGGTTGCCGCGCCCGATGTCGTGACATTCCAGCCCTGTGGTTTACGTCGCGGAAACTAATCCGCGATAGGTTTGGTCCTCATATCGATCGAGGGTCGAGTTGGCGGATGTTGATGCGTACCGATCCCGCGTTTTCCATCGAAATCCGCGATTTGAGGAAGTCCTTCGACCGTCCGGCGGTCGACGGGCTCGACCTCGCAATCCGCTCCGGCGAATTCTACACGCTGCTCGGGCCCAACGGGGCCGGCAAGACCACCACCTTGCGCATGGTGGTGGGCCTGCTGCAGCCCGATGCCGGGTCGATTTCCATCCTCGGCATCGACGCCTTGGCCGATCCCGTCGCGGCCAAGCAGGTGATGGCCTGGATCTCCGACGAGCCGATGATCTACGACAAGCTCACGCCGTTCGAATATCTCGAATTCGTCGGCGGGCTGTGGGGCATCGACGCCGCCCATGCCGAAGCGCGGGCACGGGGGCTGATCGACTGGCTCGGCCTCGGGCCCCACGCACATCAGCGCTGCGAGGGCTTCTCCAAGGGCATGCGCCAGAAGGTGGCGCTGGCCGGCGCCCTCGTGCATGAGCCCAGGATCATCATTCTCGACGAGCCCTTCACCGGGCTCGATGCCGGCTCGGCCCGGCAGGTCAAGACGGTGTTGCGCGAGCATGTGGCCGGCGGCGGCACCGTGATCATGACCACCCACATCCTCGAAGTCGCCGAGCGCATGGCCGACCGGATCGGCGTGATCGCGCGGGGGCGGCTGATTGCGCAAGGCACCCTCGAAGAACTGCGCCGGCAGGCCGGCAACGGCAGCTCGAGCCTGGAAGACACCTTTCTTGCCCTGATCGCCGAAGAGGCCGTCGCGGCGTGAGCCCGCCCGGGACCCTCGTCTGGTTCGCCCGGCACGAATTCCGCCTCGCCTGGCGGGACTGGCTGTCGATGGTCACGGCGGGCGGCCGCACCAGGGTGCGCACGGTCGCGATCGCCCTCCTCGTCTTCGCCGCGGTCATGCATCTCCTCGCCTATGGAATGGTGTCGCGCTACGCGGGTGTCGCGATCCATCCGGACAAGACGGAGCTGGTCTTCATCACCGGCAGCGCGCTGCTGTCGTTGTCGCTGATGCTGTCCCAGGCGATGGAGTCGGTGACCCGCGCCTTCTACACGCGCTCCGACCTCGATCTGCTGCTCTCCTCCCCTGCTCAGACGCCGAAGATCTTCGCGGTGCGGATCGCCACCATCGCGCTGTCCGTCATGGCGATGGCGGCGCTGCTCGCCGGCCCCTTCATCAACGTGCTGGCGATCGAAGGCGGGGTGCACTGGCTCGGCGCCTATGGCGCCGTCGCCGCCATGGGCGCGACCGCGGCGGCGCTCGCGGTCGGGCTGACCACCGCGCTGTTCCGCATCATCGGCCCCAAGCGCACGCGGCTGGTCGCCCAGATCGTCGCGGCGGTGATCGGCGCCGCCTTCGTCATCGGCCTGCAGCTTGCCGCGATCGCTTCGAACGGCACGGTGTCGCGTTACGCCGTGCTCGTTTCCGAACCGATCCTCGCCGTCGCGCCGGATGCCGGCAGCCTCGTGTGGTGGCCGGCGCGGGCGATTCTGGGAGATGCGCTGGCGCTTGCAGGCGTGCTCGGCGCGAGCCTCCTGATGCTCGGCGCGGCGATCGTCATGGTGTCGCCGCACTTTGCCGACTGCGCCACCGCCGCAGCCGGCGCGACGAGCAGCCGGCAGCTCTCGCCGGTCGCCGGCTTTCGCAAGGCGTCCCCGATCGAGATGCTGCGGCGGAAGGAATGGGCGCTGCTGCGGCGCGACCCCTGGCTGGTGTCGCAGACGCTGATGCAGATGCTCTATCTGCTGCCGCCTGCATTCCTGCTGTGGCGCAGCTTCGAGAGCGGCAGCGGGAGCGTCGTGTTGCTGGTGCCGGTCCTGGTCATGGCGGCCGGGCAGCTCGCCGGTGGGCTCGCCTGGCTCGCCATTTCAGGCGAGGACGCGCCGGACCTGATCGCCACGGCGCCGCTCACGGCGCGTCAGGTCGTGCGGGCCAAGATCGAAGCGGTGATGGGATGCATTGCGCTGGTGTTCGCGCCATTCCTGCTGCCGCTGGCGCTGGTCGACCCGTCCGCCGCCGTCGTCGCGGGGCTCGGTATCGCCGCGGCCGCAGCTTCGGCGACCGCCATTCAGCTCAGCTTCCGCGCTCAGGCGAAGCGGAGCCAGTTTCGCCGCCGGCAGACCTCGTCGCGTGTCGCGACCTTCGCCGAGGCGTTTTCGTCCATTGCCTGGGCCGGCGCGGCCGCACTCGCCGCCGCCGGAGCCTGGATCGCGCTGGTCCCCGCGATCATCGCCGTCGCCATCCTCGCCGGCACCCGCATCGTCCGCCCGAGAGCGGCGTTGGCGTGACAGGCGCGCGAGCCCCGGAAATCAGCGGATCGATTCGGCGAGCGGCGAGTTCATCGCGGCCTGGCAGGGCTTGCTGAGATTCGGCTTGTTCTGCCGGAGGCAAGCGACGATGGCCGGAATGTTCGGGATTTGCGAGCTGCACAGGCGCAGCGCATCCGGCGTGCAGGCCGCGCGCTGTTCGGCAGTGCCGAGCGCAAAGCTCGAGGTGGTGAAGGTGGCGAGCGCCAGCGCGAGGGCCACCGAACCCGAAGTCAGTTTACAAATCCGTTTCATGGCTTTCTCCTTGGTCGGCACGCGGCCGCAGCGTCGGTGAATTGTCAGAAGGCGTTGGCGGCGGGCGAATTCATCACCGCCTGGCAGGGCTTGCTGAGATTCGGCTTGTTCTGCCGGAGGCAGGCGACGATCGCCGGAATGTTCGGGATCTGCGAGCTGCACAGGCGGAACGCATCCGGGGTGCAGGCGGCGCGCTGTTCGGGGGTTCCGACGGCGAAGCTCGAAGTCGTGAAGGTGGCAAGGGCCAGCGCGAGGACCACCGAACCCGAAGTCAGTTTGCAAATCCGTTTCATGACTTTCTCCTGTGTCGGCACGCGGCCGCGATGTTTATGAATTTCAGAAGGCGTTGGCGGCGGGCGAATTCATCACCGCCTGGCAGGGCTTGCTGAGATTCGACTTGTTCTGCCGGAGGCAGGCGACGATCGCCGGAATGTTCGGGATTTGTGAGCTGCACAGGCGGAACGCATCCGGGGTGCAGGCGGCGCGCTGTTCGGGGGTTCCGACCGCGAAGCTCGAGGTCGAGAAGGTGGCGAGGGCCAGCGCGAGAACCACCGAACCCGAAGTCAGTTTGCAAATCCGTCCCATGACTTTCTCCTGTGCGTGAATGTGTGTGCCAGTAACTATGCAGGCACAGTCGCACGGCGCAGGATCAGGGTCCGTGACCCGCATCACACAAGGTTTCGGAGCCGCGTTTTCGTCATTTTCGGCTGTGCCGCAGGGCTTTCTGGCGCGGCGAATCCAGTGAAGGCGCGTTTAGTGGGCCTTGCGCGGGCCCGAAGCCAAGGCTACGGCGGGCGGACCGGGTGGTCGCAAAGCCGAAAAGGTGGGCCAGAGTGGCGAAGTCCTCGCGTGCCAAGCTGGACTGAACCACCGACTCGGTAAATCCGTCTGGCCGCTCACCGTCGCCCCTTCCTTGCGCTATAATTCGTCAACAACAATCCGAGGGAGGACATCCATGAATACGCAACAAGGCTTGTCGCGGCGGCGCATGCTGGCGATGTCGGCGGCAGGAAGCTTTGCCGTTGGGATGGGCTATCGCGGCGCCGCGGCACAGGGGGCGAAGCGGATCGAGCGGTTCGATCCGGCGCTGGACGCGATCATCTCCACCTCGGAGCCGGTCGTGGATCTCGCCACCAACCTCGGCGGCACCGCCAATGTCGAGGGACCGCTGTGGTGGAAGGAGGGCGGCTATCTTCTGTTCCGCGGCACCGACCTCAAGCGGTGGAAATACGCGCCCGGGCAGGCGTTGTCGGTCTTCAAGGAAAATACCAACGCCGCCAACGGGATTACCCGCGACATGCAGGGCCGGCTGGTGGCCTGCGAAGCGGCGACCCGTCAGGTCGTGCGGGAGGAGCTAGACGGCAGCATCACCGTGCTGGCGAACAGCTTTCAGGGCCACCCGCTCAACTTTCCGAACGATATCGTGGTGAAATCCGATGGCGCGATCTATTTTACCGATCCCTGGGCTGGCCCGCGGGCGCAGGTGCCGCCCGGGCAAACCGACCTCGGCTTTGCCGGCGTCTTCCGTATTTCCCCCGACCGCGGCACGCTCACGCTCCTGGTCAATGACTTTTTGACGCCCAATGGGCTCGCGTTCTCGCCCGATGAGAGCGTGCTCTACATCAACGACTCCGCGCGCCGCCATATCCGCGCCTTCGATCTGCAGCCGAACGGCACGCTCGCCCGCCAGACCGACCGGGTTTTTGTCGACCTGGGTGGACCCGATCCCGGCGCCCCCGACGGCATGAAGGTCGATTCCGCCGGAAACATTTATTGCGGCGGCTCGGGCGGTCTCTACATCGTCGACCCCAAGGGCAAGAAACTCGGCCGCATCGTGCACGGCTTTGCGAACACCGCCAATGTCGCCTTCGGCGGCGACGACTGGAAGACCGTCTACTTCTGCACGCGCACGAGCCTCGGCTCGTTCAAGGTGAAGATCGCCGGCGTGCCGGTGCCCGTCGCCAAGAAATCGTGATCGGAGGGAGGCTCATGATGACTATCAAAAACCGAATTTCTCGCCGCCACCTGCTGTCGATGTCGGCCGCCGCGGGCGGCCTGATCGCCCTCGGCGTTCATCGCGCATCCTCGCAGACGGCGAAGCGGATCGAGCAATATGCGCCGGAGCTCGATGGCATCATCGCGAGTTCGGAGCCGATCCAGGAACTTGCCTCGGGCACCGGCGGCACGCTGGGACCAACCGAAGGACCGCTGTGGTGGAAGGAAGGCGGCTATCTTCTCTACAGCGACATCCACAACAACCGACGCATGAAATATGTGCCGGGACAGGGTGCCTCCGTCGCGCAGGAGCCGGTCAACCGCTCGAACGGTCTCACCCGCGACCTGCAGGGCCGCCTCGTTGCCTGCGAGCGCGTGACCCGGCGCGTCACGCGGCAGGAACTCGATGGCAGCATCACCGTGATTGCCGGCAGCTTTCAGGGCAGGCAGCTCAATATCCCGAATGATGTGATCGTGAAATCGGACGGCTCCATCTACTTCAGCGATCCGCTGGGCGCCGTTACCGAGCAGTGGGACCTCGGCTTTCCCGGCGTCTACCGGGTCTCGCCGGACCTCGGCACCATGACCCTTTTGGCCGGCGATTTCGTGTTCCCGAACGGGCTCGCATTCTCACCGGATGAAAGCGTGCTCTACATCACCGACTTCCGGCGTGGGGTGATCCGCGCCTTCGATGTCGCGCCGAACGGAACACTGGCGAAGCAGACCGATCGTATCTTCGCGGACCTCAGGGGCCCCGAGCCCGGCGGCCCCGACGGCATGAAGGTGGACGTCGCCGGCAACGTCTACTGCGGCGGGGCGGGCGGAATCTACATTCTGGATCCGAAAGGCAAGAAGCTCGGCCGCATCGTGCACGGGCGCCCGGAGACGACCAACATCGCCTTCGGTGGCGACGACTGGAAGACGCTCTATTTCACCAATTGGAACTATCTTGGCGCCGTCAAGGTGAAGATCGCGGGCATCCCTGTGCCGGTCGCAAAGAAGGGGTGAAGGCAACACGCGCGGCGTGATGCGGCGGCGGCGCCCCGATCGGATCGCGGTCTAGGCGCGCGGCGGAACCCGCTTGCCGGCGATCACGGTCGCGCTCGGAAACAGCCTCTGGCGGCCGGTGCGGCGGCCCTCGAAGTTATCGACGAACTCGAACGTCCCTTCCCGCAGCTCCAGCACCGCGACGTCGGCCGGCGCACCGACGTTGAGCGTCCCGCGATCGTGGAACGCCTCGAAGACGCGCGACGCATTGCTGGTTACGCACGCGATCACCTGATCGAGCGACATGCCGAGCAGCAGGAACTTCGACATGACGTTGGGCAGGTCGACGACTCCGCCGGCGCGTCCTTGCGGCGTCCAGTCGGTGGAAATGGTGTGTGGAAGAAAGCCCTGCTTGATCGCACGCTCGGCCTGCTCCCACGTGATGTGGCCGATGGTTCCGTTTCCGATGTCGAACCAGACGCCGCGGCGGCGGGCCGCAAGCACTTCAGGCAGCAGGCGGCCGTTGTCATCGAGGATGCCGTTCGGCGCCGGCGCGTACATATGCGTGACGATGTCGCCGCGCTTGAGCAGCGCAAGAATCTTGGGTAGCGGCGCGTCCGGCTGGCCCAGATGGATCATCACCGGCAGGTTGAACGGCTCGGCCGCCGCCTGCGCATGTCTGAGCGCCTCGAGATCGCCCTCGGCGCCACCCCACGCCATTTTCTCCATCCGTGCCTTGATGCCGACGATCGTATCGCGATGGCGCGCAATCGCGGCGCGCGCCAGAGCTACGTCGGCGAGGTCGAGGGTCATGACGGGCAACGTGCCCTTCCGGGAGATGTTGATGAGAACGCGGAGCTGGTTCGGCGACGCCTTCGCCACGGCCACTCCGTCGTCGATGAGGTCGGCGCCTCTCGACCCCGCATCGACCATCGCCGTCACACCGTCTGCCAGGCACACGGCCGCCGCGTCTTTGTCGCGCGCCGTGTGGGTGTGGATGTCGATCAACCCGGGAACGACGAGCTTGCCGCGCGCATCGATGGTTTCCGCAGCGTCAGCCGTGATGCTGGGCTCCACCGCCGCGATGCGGCCGCCGGCGATCGCCACGTCGCCGACCGCGTTGATCCCGAGAGAAGGATCGATGACGCGCCCGTTCTTGATGACCAAGTCGTAGGTCGCCGCGAGCGAGCTTGGAATACGGCCGAGCATCGCAGCGCCTGCGGCAGCTGCGCAGACAAGCTGACGCCGATTCATCATCGCCGATCCTCCCTCCGCCATTTTGGGGTCACGAAAAAATCAATTCTCTTCCAGAGAGAAGTGTATCGCAGGCGCGGTCGATTTTGATAGTGGAGTCCCCGGCGTGGGATGACCGCCCGTCGTCCATATGGGTTCCGTCCGTGGGGACCGCCGACGGCGTCCGGGCTGAATGCGGCCTTGCCCGAAGTCTCCGGATGGGCTCACTTACATCGCCGGCTGGGCCTGGGTCCGAGAACCTGAAACGAAGAGGACTGGGTATGGCGAAGGCCTGTACGCATCTTGATACGATCCGCGACGTCACACCGAGCGCGAGAGGCTGCGAGGAATGTTTGAAGATCGGTTCGCCCTGGGTTCACCTGCGCATCTGCCGGACCTGCGGTCACGTCGGCTGCTGCGACGACTCGCCGAACCGACATGCGACCAGGCATTTTCGCGCCACCGCGCATCCGATCATCGAAGGCTACGATCCGCCGGAACACTGGGGTTGGTGCTACGTAGACGAAGTCGTGTTTGACCTTTCGGACAGGCCGACGCCTCAGGACGGACCGATCCCACGCTTTTATTAGCTTTCCCTGGTGCCACCGATGTCGATCAAATGATTTCGGGCGTGGCCCAAGGCCACGCCCGCGCATCATGTCGGCGCCGGTGAAAACCCGGCACTAGCCTTGCGGGGCGTCCTTCGCCCGGGTCCAATCCTGGCCGCCGCAGAACAGCCCGCCCAAGACACAACCTTCGACCCGCAGCACGTTGGGGTTCTTCAGCGAGATGTTGGACGTGTAGGTCTTGCCGTTCTTGGCGTTGTAGATCTGGCCTTCCCAGCGGTTGCTCTTCGCCGGCTTCATGTCGATGAGGACCGGCAGTCCGAGGATCGGCCGGTTGCGCTTGCTCGCGTCCGGATTGTGCCGGTCGGTGTCATTGGGGTCGGCAACGGAGACGACGCCGCACAGGGCCTCGCCGCAGGTGCGGATGCGAACGTGTCCGGCTCCGTCTTCGGTGATCCATTCGCCGACCGGGCTCTTGGGGTCCGAGGCGGCGGGCGCGGCCGGCGCCACCGCAATCTTCTGTTCGACCGGCGCGACGGCGTCTTTAACCGGGGTCGTGGGGGATGTGTAGCTCGACTTCTCGTCGTTGCGCGACGCCGGCCGGTCGTCATATCGGCTGACTGCCGGTTCGTCGCGGCGAGTGGGGGTCACGTTCCAATCTTCGGCGCGGGCGGCGGGTGCAGTGTCGGCCGGCCTTGCCCGGTCCGCGGTTGCCGGAGCCTTGTCGCGGTCCTTGGCCATGGACTTCACCGCGTTCAGCTTGTTCTCGATGTCGAAGCCTTTGATCATGGAGGTGATATCGGATTTCTTCACGCCGTGCTTGCCGAGGGAGACCCCGCTTTCATTGATCAATGTGTCGATGATCGAGCCTGCATGGGCGGCCGGGCCGGCGAGCAGAACGAGAGCCGTGGCGATACAAACTGCTTTCATGGCGAACATCCCTCATTGGTCGGACTGGAACCGTCGGGATGAACCTACGGGCTCGGCGCCGGAAGATATGTGATGAAGATCACGGTTCGGCCAATTCGGGGGAAACCGATCACGACACTCAACGCGCTCATTCAGGGGCGCGCGTCCCCCTCCCTGAGCGTCGGACGGGCGGGGTGGATTTTTTTTGAAAAACAACCCCATGCAAAGTAGAATTGACGGCATGATAATACCATCAGCGAGCAAAGGCCGATTTTTCTGACAACAGTCGTGCAACGGCTTTGCAGAGCCGGGCACTCACGGACCCGACCGGCGGGGCCCTCAATCGACGTCTATTTTCGCGCAGTGTCGTCGGTCAGAATCGGCCTCACCCGATCGCCCTCGCGCACGAATGACCCGGCCCGCGCCACCACCATGTCGCCTTCATTGATCCCTTCCCGGGCCTCGATGGTTCCCTCCGCCCGCAGGCCGAGGGCGACACGGTGGGTTTCGATGCGCCCGTCGCGCACCACCTGCACGATGGCGCCGTCGGTCCCGTAAAGCACCGCCGAAAACGGAATGCCGACGCCGCAGCGCTGCAAGACCTCGATGATGGCGCGGGCGAAGGTGCCCATGCGCAGCTGCGAATTGTCGCCGAGCGAGATGCGAATCTGGCCGAGCTGGGTGGTGGGGTCGATGGAGGCGGAGGCAAACCGGACCCGCCCCGACATTTCCGGGACACCGATGATCCTGATGGTCACCGCCTGCCCGACCGAGACCGATGAAAAGCGCTTCGCCGGAATCTCGGCCGCGAGTTCCAGTTCTCCCTGGGCCACGATCATGAACAGAGGCTCGGCCCGCGGCGATGCCATCGCGCCGACGATGGCGAACCGCCGGGTCACGAGACCCGCGACCTGGGCTTGTACGTCCACGCTCGCCCCGCCGCCCGGCTGACCCTCCGGCGGGGACAGGCGGGCGAGAACCTGCCCCGATTTCACGGTGTCGCCGGCCTCCACGAACACCTTGGAGATCTGGAGGCCTTCCCGGTCCGGCCGCACCAGCACCTCTTCCCGCGGCACCAGGACGCCGGTGACCTCGACGGAGTCCTTGAAGCATGCCCGTTTGGCCTTCATCACCGACACCGCGGCGCCGATGGGATTGGCCGGCTGAGGCTCGGCGCCGAAGGAGGCTGTCGCGACGAGCAGCGCTCCTGCCAGGACGATTCCGGCGGCCATCCGCAGGCTTCGTCGACCATCGCCCGCCGAGGACAAGGCTGCGATTTCGCGGGTCTGAGATTTCATCGACATTGGCCGTTCTTTCGGGGGCTGGGATGGCTCAATTCGCTCCGGACGCCGCGCCGCACAACGCCCGCAGGCAAGCTTATTGGAAGGCGCATTTCCGGCCAAGGTCGGAAAGCAATGTGTCGCAGAGGCAATCTATCGGACATGCGGTGTGAACCAATTCATTTGCGCGCGCCGCCGAACGGCGCGCGACCTCGGAGGTCAGGCCTTCCCTGCGGCGGCGGCCCGCGCGGGTTCGGGGATGTCTACCGGTTCGTGCCGCCACGCCAGGATCTCCATCGCCGGCATCGGCCGGTTGAAGCCCTTCAAGGTCAGCGCGGGGATCGGGGCCGCGTCGACCCAGGGCTCGACCATTCCGAACACCCGCTGGCTGACGATGATCTGTCCGCTGGTCGCCTCGTCGCACAACCGCGAAGCAAGGTTGGTCACGCTGCCGACCGCGGCGTATTCCAGGCGGCGGTCGAAGCCGATTTGCCCCAGCGTGGCGTAGCCCACCGCAATGCCGATCCCGAAGCCGAGCGCATGGCCGCGGTTGCGCCAGCTCTCGGTCAGCTTGCCGACGCTGTCGCGCATCTCCACCGCCATCCGCACCGCGCGCTGGGCGTGATCGGGATAGGGGATCGGATCGTTGAACAGAGTCAATATGCCGTCGCCGGCGAACCGCTCGAGAGTGCCTTCGTAGCGATAGACGAGTTCGCCTACCGCGGCATGGTATTGGCGCAGGATCGCCATCACCTCTTCCGGCTCGGCGCTTTCGGTGAAAGCCGTGAAGCCGCGCAGATCGCAGAACACCACGGTCACCTCGCGGCGGTGACTGGCGAGCAGCGATTCATGGCCGTCCGAGGACGCGATGACCTGGGCGACCTGGGGCGCGAGAAAGCGCTGCAGCCGGCTGATCCGCTCGATTTCGCCGAGCTGGGTCGCGACCCGGTCCTCCAAAAGGCGGTTCCACGACAGCAATTGCTCCGTCTGCTCCTTCAGCTTGGCCGCCTGCTGCTGCACGGTGTCGTGTGCCGCCGCGAGCTCGCGGCCCTTGCGGTCGACCTCGCGGAACAGCCCGGCGTTGGCCATCGCCAGCACCGACTGGTGGGCGAGCGTGTTCATCAGGCCGATGGTGTTGGGCGGGAAATCGCCGCTCGTCTTGCGCTGCAGGACGAGCGCGCCGAGCACCTCCTGCTGACCGACCAGCGGCACCACCAGGACCGAATTGAACCCGGAGGCGAGCGTCGCACTGCGCAGCGGGTAGTCGGCGGCGTTCGCCACATCGGGGATCGAGATCGCCTCGCGTCCCGCTGCAGCGAGACCGAACACGGGATCGTCCTTGCCGATGTGCACGGCCTTGATCGCGTCGAGGCAGGCGAGCTTCAAGCCGGAGGCGTTTGCGAGCTCGAAAGTTTCGTGCGCGGGATCGTAGGAGTAGATCGCGCCCGCATCGGCCCCGGTGATCTCGACGGCGCGGGTCACGATGGTCGCCAGCACCGCGTTGAGGTCGAGCGAGGAGGCGATGGCGCGGCCGATTTCCTCGAGCCCCTTGAGCTCGCGCACGGACTGGGCGAGATCGCGGGTGCGCTCGTCGACCTTCTGCTCCAGGCGCGTATAGGATTCCTGCAGCTCGCCGGCCATCCGGTTGAACTGGTCGGCAAGATCCTCGATCTCGTCCTTGGTGTGCACCTCGATGCGGTGGCCGAACTGGCTGGCGGCAAGCAGCCGCGCGCCGGACGCCAGCTTGCGGATCGGTACCACCATGCGGCGCGCCAGGAGCACCCCGGCAAGGATCGCGAGGGCGAGACTGAGCGCCAGCAGCCAACCGATCCTGAACAGGAAGCTGTAGATCGGCGCGATCGCCTGGTTCAGCGGCTGCTCGAAAAACGTGAACATACTGACGCCGGGAATAGCGGCCGCCCCGACCAGCACCTTGTGCCCGCCGATATCCTCGCCGATCGGCGCCGGCTTGGTCCCGGTGGTCATCGCGGCAACCTGGGACAGGCGGGAGAGATCGGTGCCGATCCGCAGGCCGGGGTCGGAACTCGCGAGCAAGCGGCCCTGCGGCCCCACCACATAGGCATATCCGAGCTTGCCGACGTCCCGCGCGGCGACGAAATCGGCGAGAAATTTCAGGCTGAGCTCGGCGACGGTGACGCCGGCATTGCGCCCGGGATGCGCCATGGCGAATATCAGGAACGGCGAATCGCCGCGGAAATTGACCGGCGACCACCAGCTGCCCCGGGCGACCGCCTCGGTGAACCAGGGTTCGCGGGAATAGTCGTTGCCGCGGCGGATCGCGACGTCGAAACGCGACGCGCGAAGCTGCTCGCGGCCGTTGCCGTCGAGCTGGATCAGCTCCTCGATGGCCGGCGTCTGCTGCAGCAGCTGCATGTAGTCGGTGCGGCGCTGCTCGAGGGTGACCACGCTCGCGCGCGTCACCCAGCTGATCTGCCGCTCGATCTCCGACAGGAACCGATCGATGCGATGGGCCGTCGCTTCCGCCTTCTCGGATTCGGAGTTCGCCACCGTCACGGTGGTCTCGCGATACATGGACCAGGTTTCGAGCGCCACGTTCACGGCGAGAACGAACACCACCAGCCCGACGAAGGAGACGACGTATTTGGCGAACAGGCCACCCCGTCGAAACCAGTTTCTGCGGGCGTCCTCCATTCGATCCTCGTGGCGCCCTTACCGGCCGAACAGGTCGCGGAGAAAATCGCTCACCGGCGCGTTGCCGCCGGAGCGATCCGACGGCTTTGCGCCTGCCGGCGGGTTGCGGTTGTCCTTGCCGTCGTTTCCGTTTCGGGGACCCAATATGGTGCCGAGCCCCTGCATCAGCGTGTCGAGCCCGCCGCCTGTCTGGCCCTGGCCCTTGCCGAACAGGCCCTGCCCCAGCGCATTGAGCTTGGCATAGGCGCCGTCGGGATCAGACAGGATGCCCGCCACATCGGGATAGATGCGCGGATCGTCCCAGCTTCCTTCGACGTTGACAGGCACGCCGAAGCCCAGCGGATCGGCGGCACCGCCCTGGCCTTCGAGGCTCGCGACCAGCTTCGGATCGAGCTTGAACTGCAGCGTCTTGGTGCCGAGGTCGATGGTGCCGGAGCCGTTGACCCGCACCAGCGGCCCGAGCATGCGAAGATTGGAGGTGGTGGCACGGCCGCCGTCGATCTGGAACAGCGCGCTGAGATCGGTCAGGTCGGTCGATTCCGTCCGGCTCTCCTGCCAGCCGGTCAACACTTTGGCGGTCAAGGTGCGGATCATCTTGGGGACGTTGATGCCGAGGATCTGGCCATCCTGCATACGCACATCGGCTGAGCCGGAAACGCTCGACATCACGGCGGCCTCGCTCGACCCGGATGCGCGGACGTCGATTTTCGCCTGCAGCCGTCCATCCAGCGCCCCGAAACCCGCAGAGTCGGACAACAGCGGGAGCGCCCGAACCCCAGTGAGGTCGATGCGGACGGCGTGAATTGGAGTATCGCCGGAGACATCTACCGACGCCGTGGCTTCCATTTGTCCGCCATAAAGGCCGGTCCGCAACATCGCAGCATTGAGGACGCCGTTGGCGAGCGTCGTATGCAGCGCGACCGGCGCGACCCGGAAGGTCCCGACATTCAACTCGGTGGCGGAAAACTGCACGTCGGCGTCGAGATAGTTCAGCCCGACGAGGCGGACGTCCTCGGCTGTTCCAGGGCTGGCTCGCCTGCGGTTTCGTCCCGCCGGCGCCCGGCGCCGAAGCAATGCCGCCGGTCGGTGCGGGCCGCGACACCGCGACATCGAGCCGCTGGACGTCGAAATCCGCCTTGACGAAAAGCTTGCTTGAAAAATCGGCCGAGGCCCAACCGTTCAGCTTGCTCGAACCGATCTTGCCCGCGAGGCCGTTGACCATGAGGACAGATGGGCCGGCACGAACGTCGGCCGTGCCGGTGAACCTATCCTCCAGCATGCCCGGAGCCTCGAACGACAATTCGACCGGCACGCTCAGACCGTCGAGCCCGGCCAGCGGCGTCTTGGCTTTCGCCTGAAGGCGAATGGGCTGACCGTCCACATAGGCGCGAACATCGAGTCGGCCATCGTCTGCGGTGAGCGATCCGGTGAGATCGATGCGGTCGATTCGCATCTCCAGCCGGTCGCGCGCATTCGACATGACCACGGAGCCGTCTTCGACGGTCAAGCGGTCCAAAGTGAAGGCGGGGGTTGCTCCGGCTGGGGCGCCGCCGTTTTCCGGACGCGCGGGAACGCTTCCCCGGCGGCTCACGGGTTGGCGCAGCAGTGGAGCGCGCAGCGCCGGCTTCACGATCGCCACCTCGGTGATCTCCGGCCGGCCGGAGAAGAGGCTCGCAAGCGAGAGCGACACCCGCACGCTCTCCGCCGTGATGCTGGTGGCGGAATTGCTGCCGTCGACGAGGCTGATCTTGCCAAGCGTCACCGTCGGCGACGGCCGGAAAGCCAATTTCGTACCACCATCGATGCGCAACCGGTAACCGGTGCCGCTCTCGACGTGATCTTGCGCGACTTTTGCCAGGAATCCCACGGGAACGCCGAAAGCAAGCGCGAGCCCCGCCACCGCCAGCAAAGCCGCTAAACCGAGGACCGCAATCTTCAATGGCTTCATGTCAATTCCTCGCGAGCCGGTGAGAGACCAGACGTGTTCGCAAAAGCGATGTCGGCCGACGCCTCAGCCGGTTCCACCGCGGCGGCGGGGCGGCGACGGCCGGTCGCCCATTCCGATCTCCAATCAAAGCACGTTGTAATGCGGGAATTATGTGACTAGCATCACAAATTGTCGATATCTTAGAGCGTGATCCCAAGAATTTGGTGATGTTTCGTGGCCAGGATCATGCGCAAAATCAAAGGCTTTGGAACGCCGCCCGATTCGGCTTGAAGCGACGGCGCTCCGGTTGGACTTGTCCCGTTGATTCGGTGTCCGCTTCACCATGAGCAAACAGTCTGAATTTGCCGTCATCCTCGGACTGAACCCGCTGTTCGCCAATTTGGGCGCCGACGCGCTCAATAAGATCGCGGCGCTGTGCCATACCCAGCACCTCGCGCCCCGCGAAGTCCTGTTCCAGAAGGGCGACACCGGAGATGCGCTCTACGGCATCCGCAGGGGCCAGATCCGGATCGAGACCGGAACTGCCAGCGGCGGGCAGCTGACCCTCAACTTCCTCGGGTCCGGAGATTTGTTCGGGGAAATCGCGGCGCTCGACGGTCAGCCCCGAACCGCCGACGCGATGGCGGAGGAGCAGACCGAACTGTTCGTGATCCGCCGCGACGATTTCCTCGGCTTCCTCGAACGCGAGCCCAGGATTGCGGTGAAGTTCATCACGCTCCTGTGCCAGCGGGTCCGCTGGATCAGCGACCGCATGGAGGAGGCCGTCCTGTTGCCGCTCCCGGTCCGTCTGGCGCGGCGGCTCTGCGCACTGGCGACCGATTTCGGATCCGACATCCATATTTCCCAGGAGCAGCTGGGGATTTACGTGGGCGCGGCGCGCGAAACCGTAAACCGTCAGCTGCAGGAATGGCGGCGGCAGGGAATTCTGGAGATGGGGCGCAACCGCATTTCGCTGCTCAAGATGAACAAGCTCAGCGTCGAGGCGCGCTGGGAGTGATTGGCGGCGACGGCGCATGGACGCCTGCCGCGACCCGTCAATGACCGGCTGTGTGCCCGGCGGCGTCCGGCTTCACCTCCGGCTCGGACTTGCCGACGAAGCGGCTGCCCAGCCACGAGAAGAACCGGGACACATTGTCCATCAGCACGAACACGGCCGGCACGAACACAAGCGAAAGCACGGTCGAGCACAGCAACCCGCCGATAACCGCGAGCGCCATCGGCGCGCGGAATTCGCCGCCGGCGCCGAAGGCGAGCGCACTCGGGATCATGCCGGCGATCATCGCGATGGTCGTCATCACGATGGGGCGCGCACGCTTCTGGCCGGCGTCGACGATCGCGACGTCACGTTCCATCCCGGCGTGAATCGACTCGATGGCGAAGTCGACCAGCATGATCGCGTTCTTGGTGACGATGCCCATCAGCATCAGGATGCCGATCGACACCGGCACCGTCAGCTGCATGCCGCCGAGCAGCAGCGCGATGATCGCGCCGCCGATCGAAAGCGGCAGCGAGAACAGGATGGTGATCGGCTGGAGGAAGCTCCCGAACAGCAGGACGAGCACCGCATAGACCATCATCAGTCCGTTGCGCATGGCATCGGCGAAGCCGTCGGACAATTCCGCGAGGTTTTCCGCGTCGCCCGATTTGCCGACGCTGACGCCCTTAGGGTGGCTCTTCATCACCGGCAGGTCGTAGATCGCGTTCATGGCGTCATCGAGCGATGACTTGCCGACGAGATCGGCCGCCACCGCGGCGCGGCGGTTGCGGTCGAAGCGGTCGATGCTGGACGGCCCCTGATCGAGCGAGATGTCGGCGATGGCGCCGAGCGGAACGCCGCCGCCGCGCCCCATCGGCACGCGCAGCTGTTCGATGATCTGAAGGTTGGTGCGCGCCCTCTCCTCGAGCTGCACGCGGACCGGCACCAGACGATCGCCGGTGTCGAATCTGGCGAGCGCCGGACCGACGTCGCCCATCGTCGCCACCCGGATCGTCTCGGACAGTCCCTCGGTGGAAACGCCCAGGCGCGCCAGCATGTCGGTGCGCGGGTGGATGCGAAGCTCCGGCCGTTCCAGCGAGATTTCCGAGATGACGTCGGCGACCAGCGGGATTCGCCGCATCTGGGTTGCGAGCTCTTCGGTGACGTTGGCGACTGCGACGCTGTCGGCGCCGGTCACGTCCAGCGTGATGGCGCGCAGCCCGTTGTCGTCGACGAACCAGTAGCGCAGGTCCGGAATGTCATCGAGTTCACGGCCGATGGCGAGTTCGAGGTCGTGCTGGGAGATCGAACGGTCCCCTTTCGGCGTGTAGTTGATGTAAAGCGACGCCCGCCTGATCTCCTTCGCTCCCTTGGGCACGCGTCCGCCATCGACGAAAATGCTCTTGATCTCCTTGCGCCCGCGCAACCGTTTGACGATTTCCTCGGTCGCCTTTTCGGTGTCTGAGAGCTGCGAGCCCGGCGGCAGTTCGATGGCGAGCCGCGACCGCGCGCTGTCCTGCGCCGGCAGGAACCCCTTGGACAAGAGGCCCAGGCTCCAGATCGACGCCGCAAACAGCATCAGGCCGATCACGACGGTGACGAGATAATGCCGAACCGACGAGGTGACGAGGCGCGTGTAGGCGCGCATGACCAGTCCCGGCGGCCTCTCCACGATGGTGTGATGGCGCAGGAAATAGGCCGCCAGCATCGGCGTGATGAGCCGCGCCGCCAGCAGCGAGAACAGCACCTGCACCGATACGGTGATGCCGAACTGCTTGAAGAACTGGCCGGCGATGCCCGGCATGAAGCTCGCCGGCGTGAAGATCGCGACGATGGTCAGGCTGATGGCGATGACGGCGAGGCCGATCTCGTCGGCGGCGTCGATCGCCGCCTGGTAGGGCGTCTTCCCCATCCGCATGTGGCGCACGATGTTCTCGATCTCGACGATGGCATCGTCGACCAGGATGCCGGTCGAAAGCGTGATCGCGAGGAAGCTCACGAGATTGAGCGAGAAGCCGAGAATGTCCATCGCCCAGAAGGCGGGGAAAATCGAAAGCGGCAGCGAGACCGCGGCGATGATGGTCGCCCGGATGTCGCGCAGGAACAGGAACACGACGATGACCGCGAGCGCCGCGCCCTCGAACAGCGTGTGGACGGCCGCTTCATAATTGCCGAGGGTGAAATCGACCACGGTGTCGATCGGCTTGAGCTCGACGTCGGGATAGGCTTCCTTGATCTCGTCGATTTTCTTCTGCACCGCGGCGGCGACGACGACGTCGCTCTGGCCCTTGGAGCGCCAGATCCCGAACGCGACGATGGGCTCGCCGTTGAACCGGGCGAAGGTCCGCGGCGTCGCCACGGTATCGGTCACGACGCCGAGATCCTCGAGCCGGATCTGGCCGCCCATCGGCAGGCCGATCATCAATCCGGAAAGGTCGTTGAGCGTCTTGGCCCCCGCCAGCGTGCGGATCGCCTGGTCGCGGCCGCCGATTTCGGCGCGGCCGCCGGCGACGTCGACATTGGTGCCGCGCAAGCGCTTGCTGACGTCGGCCGCGGTCAGGCCGACCGCCTGCAGCCGGTCGGGGTCGAGCGAAACCAGGATTTCGCGGTCGACACCGCCGATGCGCTCCACCTGGGCAACGCCGCGCACCCCCTGGAGGGACCGCTGCACCACGTCGTCCACGAACCATGACAGCCGTTCCGGCGTCTTGCCCGGCGAGATCGCGGCGTAGGTGACGATGGGCAGGTCGACGAGGTCGACACGCTGGACCAGCGGCTCGCCGTCGATATTGCGCGGCAGATTGGACCGCGTCCGGGTGACCGCGTCCTTGACGTCGTTGAGCGCGCGATCGGTGTTCGTCTCCAGCCTGAACTGGATGGTCGTGACCGACACGCCGTCGGTGATCTGCGAGGCGATGTGGCGGACGCCTTCGACGCCGGAGACGCTGTCTTCGACGTACTTGGTGACCTGGGACTCGAGCTCGGACGGCCCCGCGCCGAACTGGGAGACGACCACCGAGATGACGGGAATGTCGGCGGCCGGAAGCCGCGTGACCGGCAGCTTCATGAAGCTCGACCAGCCGAGCAGCAGCAGGATGATCGAGAGCACGACCGAGGGAAGCGGCTGACGGATCGACCAAGCCGAAATGTTGAGCGCCATTACCGCACTCTCACTCGTCCGGTCGCTTGACGTAGACGGGCTTCACCGCCTCGCCGTCGTGCAGGGACGTGCCGGCACTGGCGACGAGAACGTCACCCTCCTTGACCCCGTCGCGAACCTCGATGTCGGTATCGGATGTAAGCCCGGTCGTGACCCGCCGCGTCTCGACCACGCCGTTGCGGATCACCTGCACGCTGGTGCCTTCGGTGCGATAGGTGACGGCAGCGCGGGGGACCGCCACGCCGCAACTGCGGCTGGCGTCGATCGCCGCCCGGGCGAACATCCCGACGCGCAGCAACGGACTGCGGTCGATCGACAGGCGCACCCGGCCGAGTTGGGTCATCCGATCGACCTCGCCGGGCACCAGACGGACGCGCCCGGTCACCTCGGTGCCGTTCTCAACCTCGACGCGCGCGGTCTGCCGTCCATCCGCCCTCAGCTTCGGCACGTGAATGCTGGGCACCTCGACTTCCAACTCGATCTCGTTGTTGATCATGATGCGGAACAGCGGCTCGGCCCGCATCGACGCGACCGCGCCGATCATCGCCGTGCTGCGGGTCACCAGGCCGGAGGCAGGAGATTTGAGCACCATGGTCGCGGGACCCGGCCGCGCGCCCGGCGGCGCCTGGGGGTTCTGGCCTTCCGTGCTGAGCCGGGCGAGCTTAACGAGGTCCTGACCGGTGGTTACGGTGGCGCCTTCCTTCACCAGCGTTTCCGAGATGCGGTAGCCCTCGGCATCGAGGTTCACAATGGCCTCTTCGCGCGGCACCAGGAATCCGGTGACGCCGATCGTGTCGGAGAAGCAATAGGTGACCGCCTTCACCACCATGACGTCCGCGCCCGCAGACGGCGGCTCGGCGGCCCATGCGGCGCCTCCGCGCGGCGCGCCGACACCGGCACCGATCAGGAAGGCGGCAGCAGCCACGATGATCTTGGTCGGAACCGGGAAATTCATGGCTTCAACGTACCACCATTCAAACGCCTTGCCATGTCCAAACTCCGGTTCCGCAACGCGTCGAAGTCCCGCGCGAATGATTTCCGGATGAAAATCCGCGACCTCGGTACCTGGACGATCCAAGATGGCGAGACGATCGAACTCTGCGTTGCGACCGCCCGCGCGCGGCGGCGCGTTCGCGATCCGCCGCGCCGCGGTCACCTTTCGCTGATGCTCTTTTCTTCCATATTGACCACCTGAACCCGGCGGTTCTCCGCGCCAAACGGATCGGCATCATTCTTGAGCTTGGTCTTGCCGTATCCCACGGTCACGAGCGTCGTGGCGGGGATATGGAAATGATCGACGAGATAGCGCTTGATCGAATCGGCGCGCTTCTCGGAGAGGTCCTGGTTGAGGCGATCGTTGCCCTTGGCGTCGGTATGACCAGCGAGGACGAAAGTGCTGCCCTGGAGTTCCGCACTCGTCAGCGCCTTTCCCAGCGCAGACACCGACGGCACTGCCTTGGGTCCGATCTTCGCCGACTTGTAGTCGAAATTGATTTCGACGTCGACGCTCGGCCGGTCGTTGGCGATCGTCGCGATGTGCTCGCGCTCGTCGACCGTGAGCGAGCGGCTCGTCCGGTTCTTCAGGGAATCGAGGAATTGCCTGTCCGCGGTCCGCGACGTGTCGACGGCCGTGGTCGTGAGACTGCGGGTCGGCGGCCGCTGCGCCGTCGGCTTGGCGGCCGGGGTCAGGGACTTGAGAATCTGCTGCTCCAGATCCGGAGTTTGCGCGGGCGCATTCGTGCTGCCGGCGAACAGGGCCACCGCGAGCACAGATCCGGCTGCGCCGCGCATGAGCATTCTTTGAAATGTCGACATCGCTATTCTCCTTCTGAGCTCCTTTGCTCAAACCTTCAGACCCATTGCTGCATCTTGACCGGTGGCGGTCCGGCCATCGGCGAACCGCGGGCTGGGAGCGGGCCCAGATATCGCGGTCCCCGAAATCAATCAGCTTGCTCCTACCGCGCCGACACCTCTTTGCCGCCCGCGGTGACGCCGTAATCCTTGAATTCCTCGGCAATGCTCGGCGTGATGCTCTTCGCGGCCACGATGTCGTCATTGCCTCCGGTCGAATTCCCGGTCCGCAATTTCGCGACACCGCGTCCGAACAGCGACGACGCCTGTCGCGGATTGTACCTCACAGCCGATTCGTAGTCGGAGAGCGCCTCGGAGTTCTTGCACAGCTTGAGATTTATCAGGCCGCGACTGTCGAGCGCATCGCCATAGGCAGGGCGAAGCTTCAGCGCGCTGTTGCAATCCTGCAGCGCCCTCGACGTGTCCCCCAGCATGGTACGGGCCCAGCACCGGTTGTTGAAGGCCTCGGGGTCGTCGGGCTTGAGGCGGATCGCCTCATCGAGGTCGGCAATGGCGCGATTGTAATCGCCGTACCGCGCATAGAGCTGGCCGCGCCGATAGAATCCGACGGCGTCGCGCGGGTTGCGCCGCACGCGATCATCGAGGTTCCTGAGTTCATCGTTCGGAGGAGATCCGGACGGTTTCGGCGGCGGCACATTGGCCACCACGCAGGCGGGGGGCGGCGGCGGCCTTGAAGCATTGTTGGAATTGGCGGTGCTGTTGTCGGTAACACGCGGAGGAATTGGAGCGGGGCCGGAAGGCGGCAGAGAAGCCCCCCTGCCGCAATTCGCGAATGAAAATTCCTGGCTCAGCGAAGACGATATCCAGGGATTCTGGTCGTTCGAGGAGGCCCGCGACACGCCCATGCGGGTGCGGTTGAAAGCCTCCTCCGCGGACACCCCCTGCCCGCGGATTTCCTTGAGCAGTTCGCCGACGAACAGGCCGCGTTCGGCGCTCGAGTCGGGGACGAGGCCGCCCGGGGTGCCCGCGGTCGCCGAATACATCACCAGCGTGCCCCGCGGCGCGCTCACCGGAGGAAGGCCGTCGGAGCCGGCCTTGCGGAAGCGGCGCTCGAACGGGTTGCGACGGGCGGCATCGATGATGGCGATCTTGACGCCGGCGCCGCGCTTGTTCATTTCGGCGAGAACGGTGTCCAGGCTGATGCCGTTGGGCCGCACCTCGGTTTCGTTCCAGATGTCGACGTCGACCGGAATCAGGAAGGTCTGCCGGTTCGCCTGAAGGCCGTAGCCGCTGAAAAAGATCAGGCCGGTCATGCCCTGCCGGATTTTGCCGTAGAAGGAGTCGATGGTCCGCTGCATCGCCTCCTTGTTCAAATTCTCCTTGACCTCCACATCGAACCCGGCCCGCCTCAACTCTTCGCCCAGCGAGCGGGCATCGTTGACGGGCTCCTTCAAGGCGGGCTCGCCGCCCCACATGTAGTTGCTGTTGCCGATGAGCAGCGCAGTGCACGACCCGTTGCCCTGCTGAGCGGCCGCAGGCCGCGCCGTCGCCGCGACTGCAAGGGTCAGAAAAAGAGCGAATACCAGGCGCATACTGAAATATCCCCAATTCGGGCCGACGGTGCATATTACCGACCGCGCAACCTGACCAGCAAGGGGCTGGAGTCCTGGCGACGGCCTGAGCCGGAAGCGCAGCTTGCGACTTTCCGCCGAAATAACCAAACCGGCCATAGAGCGCCGTTGCTCCGGGTACGAGCACCCCCCGCCGACCATTGACGTGGTTTGTTGCCGCCGCGCCGAGCGGCAGCGCGAAATGCAATAGACCCGAAAGGGAATGGGATTTTATCCATTCGTGCACCGACAGGCAATCGCGCTCAACGCCGCATTCATCTGCGGCGCGGTGGCCTCCGCGTCACTTAGTAGCGCCGGGCGTGCAGTCGGTTCTGCGGCGGCGACCGCTGAATGCGGATCGGCCAACACCTGTCCTCGGAACAACTCGCTGAATGAGCGGCCCGCACCCCTCGTCGGCCGGGTCAACGCGCGGGCCGCAACGCTCGACACAGCGGGCGGGCCGGGGCCGTGCCCAAAAAAGAAACCGCCCGCCTCGGCATCCGGCGCTCGCCGGAGAGTCGCCTAGAATCCAACTCCGACCACGAGGGCAATGTGCTGGCTTGGTTGCCGCGCAACGTAGACCCGCTCCGCCCTGGTTACCACCGGGCTCGCCTTCACGGCCGGCGCCTTGATGCTCTTTCTGTCAGCGGGCGCGGCGGTGCGGCTGAGGGGCCTGAGCGTCCGGTCGGTGGCCACCCAATGGCAGGCCAGCCGCATGCCCGGATGCTTGAGCTGCGCAGCTTTCGACCCAGAGGAGTTGGCGGCGCTCGCCGGCAGGCCGAAAGCCATGCACAAAGCAACGCCCATTACCAACTTGCGCATCATCTTTCCTTCCCTAACGGCGGTCCGCCAGATCGAATTTTCTAGCATTTTTCGTGCTGTAAGTCACGTTGCCATTGGTTGCGGCCGGAGTCGTCCGGGTTCTGGCCGCGGGCCGATTTCAGCCTCCCCCAGGGAACGCACCCGTTCAACTCCACGTGATTCAAGGTTTGGCGGCGCCACCGACCCCGCCACGCGCCTCGCTGCATCGACATGGCCGCGACGACTGCAGCCATGCCCAAATTTGGCGAAGGCGGCTTCCGGGACCGCCTAGAACTTGTAGTTAATGCCGACCTTGCCCTGCGCGGTGCGCTGGTAGGTGTTGATCGTGGTGCCGTCCGAAAGCGTCACGGCCTTGTGGCCGAAATCGACCCAGTCAAATTCGGCCTTTGCCGACCAGTTCCGCGTAAAGGCGAATTCCGCGCCGTAACCGAGCGTCCAGCCCACGGCCGTCGTGCTCGCGGAAGCCTGGTTGACGAAAGCGCCATTGGCATTCACGCAATTTTGGACAGGCAGAGGCAACGCCATTGAGCGGTCCGAGATTGCACGTCTCCGAGAAGGACTCTCCCGCGAAAGCCACACCGGCCTTGCCGTAAACCAGCGTCCGCGGGGTCCAGGTATAGCCAACGCGAGCAGCCGCAGTGGCGACCCAGTTCACATTGTCGTGGCAAGTCGTCTGGAACAAGGAGTTGTTCACCGATCCGACGATGAGGAGGGGCGGGTTGAGCGGCTGACATTGAGTCGAGCCCTTGGCGCCGGTCCATGCGGCATCGCCCTCGACGCCATAGACCCAGCTTCCCATTTGATAGTTGTAACCGATCGTACCGCCACCGAGAGGGCCGGCCGGCCGCATGTCGGCCGCCGAGCCTCCGGCACTTATCACGTTGAACAAGGGGAGAATGCCCGCACCGGACGTCGGGAAGTACATCGACCCCTGTCCAGCCTGTGCGCCGCCGATGGCGCCGACATAGACGCCCGTCCAATTGACCAGCTCGGGCGCATTGTAGACTGGCGCCTTCACGGGCATGACGGCCGCGACCTCGGTCGGCGTGAACTGGTAACGAATGCCGCCGGTCCCGCTCAGACCCACCATGTGCGGCCCTTCGCGGTAGTCCATGCGAACGAAGCCGAGCCAGCCCGAGTTGACGACCTGGCCGGCCACGCCGACCGAATATTGTCCGAACGTGCCGATGTTGTTGGTGGTCATGTTCGACGACAGCACCGAAGGGGCGCCGAAGACAAAGAAGCAATTCGGGCAACTTGAGTAGTGCGCCGTGATATCACCGGCAAAATCGTGCCAAACGCTCGCTGCGGCAAACGGCTGATAGACGATGTTGGAGGTTTCAATCGTCGTCCCAACCCGAACGCCAGCGCGTCCGATTTCGGACTGGATATCGTTGACCTGCGTCGTACCCGAATAATTTCCAGGCCCGTAGAATCCGGCCGCACCGGCAAGCGGCGAAGCCACATTGACGGGATCGACCGTCTCTCTCGACCAGACCAACCCTATGCTGGGTTCGATGAACCAATTCGAGTTCGGTAGTCTTGTAATTGTATCCGGTTGAAAACGCTGCGGTAACGCCGTGCGCGTCGACCTTCTGATCGAAGATATTCGCGGTCGGGCTGTTGAGATTCGTCTGAAAATAATCGGCGCGGACCAAACCGTCGACGTAAAAGCTGCCCTTCGTCAAGACCGCGTAAGACCCCAGGAACGGAGCCTGAGTCGCCGAGTTGAAAGCACCGCCCTGAATGTTGCCGCCGACGATATCGCCCTTTGTCTCCAGGTATCCGGCCGTCGTACCGAGATGCAGATTCCAACCCGACCCGAAATTCAGCTTTGCGATATCCTGACCCAATTGGAAGCCGGCAAACGTCTGGTGGTATTGCGAATTACAACTGGTCGTCCCGGCCGCGTTACCCGCCGGAGCAATCAAGCTTCCAGCGACCTGCGTATTGGACTTCAGAGTCAGGTCGCCACCGACCCCTCGAACCCAGATACCCGCGCCTTCTGAATCCGGCTTGGGATTTCCCGGTGCGCTGACGAAAGCGGTGCTCTGGGTCAAGAATGCCGTATTTGCAGCCGTCACGGCCCCAGCTATCGCATTTGCACCCGCTAGCCCCGATGCGACGGCCCCAATAGTGCCGGGTACGCTCCCGAGTGAACCCGACAATGTCAGCGGAGCGCAATTCTGCGCCATTGCGGCAGACGAGCCCAACAGCCCGAACGCGGCAACGGCGCCTGCGACCAATCCCCAAGAAGGAACACGAACCCGCCTGCAATCAGGATCTCGGAAATTCATTGCCCCACTTCCCCACCAAATATGAATTCTACCCATCTCACAGAATACGGTGCGCTTTGTCCGGATTGAAGCGATCTCTGTCGAGAAACAGTGGCTTCACCGGGCTTTTTGCGCATCTGTGCTCTTTTGGCAACATTAGGATCAGCTTCCAAAAACGACATGATCGCGCGTGTTTCCGACGTTCCCACAGAGACTTAGTTCCTATGCCCGCCTGCTATCAAATTCCGCGATGATTGGCGAATGCTGGCGCCGGCCAACGCTCCGGCCTCCGCCCGCATTTGATCCCTATCGGGGTATGACCGTGGCCCCGGTATAGAGGCTCGATTCGCCGATTGCGGCCCTTGGTGAACCGGGACGCCGCCCAACACCCGCATGCGCTCAAAGGCAGGCTTCGGACAGGGTCGGCCCCCACCATTCGCCAGGTGCGCCCGCGCGTCACTCCATATTGGCGATCTGGGCGCGGCGATTCTCCGGGGCGGCGGGATTTCCTTCGTTCTTGAGCTTGGTCTTGCCGTAACCGACGGTCACGAGGCTGGCGGCCGGAATCCGAAAATGCTCGATCAGATAGCGCTTGATCGCGTCCGCACGTTGCTCGGACAGATCCTGGTTGTAGGGCTCGCTGCCGACGCCATCGGTATGGCCGGCGATGACGAAAGTGCTGCCCTTGAGGTCATCGTTCGAAAGCGCGTTCCCGAGCGCCGTGAGCGCCGGGATGGCCGCCGCTCCGATCTTCGCCGATCGATAATCGAAGTTGATCTCGACATCGATGCTCGGCTTTTCCTTGGCCAGGTCGGCGATATGCTCGCGCTCGTCGAACGTGAGGGAACGCGTGGTCCGGCCCTTCACGGATTCGAGGAATTTCCTGTTCGCGGTATCGGCCGGCGCAGCCGTGAGGCCGCGCGTCAGCGGTTTGGACGCCGGCTTCGCGGTCAGCGCCTTGAGGATTTGTTGTTCGAGGTTCCGATCCTGGGCGTGGGCGCCCACTGCGCCGATGAACAGAACCGCGACAGCAAGTACCGACCCGGCCACACGACGCCGGAGCATTTCCCGAATGGCTGTCATCGCTCTTCTCCTCGGAGCCGAGCGCCGCCCGCGCGGCGCAGGCTCGTGAAAACGATTGTCTGAAATCAGAACCCGACGCCGCTCATCGTGCTCGAATGCGACGATCCCGAGGGGCGCGCCACCGCTTCATAATGGACAGCCGGTTGCTGCCGCGGCGCGGGCCGGGCCTCGCGTTCCGGCCGCTGCCGTCGCGGCGCTTCGACGGGCTCCTCGCGGTGATGGTTCGCGACCTTTTCCTTCTCCTTCACCTTGGGCGGCTTGGCGGTCTCGATGCGCTTCTCGATTTCCGGCTCCTTGATCCTGACGGGAGGCGGGCTGGCGATCTCGTGCCGCTTCTCGACCTCCGGCTTCGTCTTGAGGTCGGGCTTGGCATCGATCGCGGCGAGACGCTGCTTTGCATCCGAGGTGAAGGGCGAATTGGGGTAGCGCTTGATGAAGCTCCGGAAGTCGGCCGGGTCTTGCGAATCCTTGGTGCTGTTCCAGGCCTGCGCCACCTCGGCCTCCACACGCGCCTTGGCTTCGCGCGCCGCCTCCTCTGCGAGAGCCTTGGCTTGGCGCGCAGCAGCCTCCGCCTGGGCCTTGGCTTCGCGCTCTTTCGCCTGCCGCTCGAGCAGATCGATGCGCAGCTTGGCCTCATGCGCGGCAAACGGCGAATCCGGATAGCGCTTCATGAAGTCCTGCAGTTCGGCAGGATCGCTCGTGTTCTTCACGTTGTTCCAGGCCGCGCGTGCCGCCGCCACCTCGGCCTGCGCCTTCTCCGCGCGATCCCTGGCGTCGCGCTCGAGCGCGGCGAGACGCTGCGCGGCATCGGTGAGCGCTAGTTTGGAATCCGGGAAACGCTTGATGAAGCCGCGCAGCTCGGCCTGATCGCTGGTGCCGTTGATCCGCTCCCAGACCAGCGCGGCTTCGGCCTCCATCCGCGCCTTCGCCTCACGCTCCTTGGCGCGGCGGTCCAGCACCTCGAGGAGCTGCTTGGCGTCGGTCAGGGCGGTCGGCGTATTCGGATACAGCTTGATGAAATTCTCGACCTCGGCCACGTCCGCCGTGCTCTTGATCCGATCCCAGGCTCGCCGCGCCGCCGCGGCTTCCGCCTGCGCCTTTGCGACACGCTCCTTGGCTTCGCGGTCGAGCGCGCCCAGCCGCTGGGTCGCCTCGTTCAATGCCAGCGGCGATTCCGGGAACCGCTTGATGAATTTCTGCAGTTCGGCGGTATCGCTGGTGTTCTTGATGCCGTTCCAGGCGGCGGCCGCCTCGGCTTCCATCTTCTGCCGCTTGGCTTCGATAGCGGCGAGCCGCGCCTGCTCCTCGCGTTCCTGCGCGGCGAGAACGAGCTCTTCCAGACGCTTTTTCGCATCGGCCACATGCGGCGAATCGGGGTAGCGCCTGATGAAATCGCGGACCGCGGCTTGGTCGGTGGTCGTTCTCACATTGTCGAAGGCCCGCGCCATCTCCGCTTCGGCCTGTTGGCGCTTGGCCTCGGCGGCAGCGGCTCGCGCGCGCTCCTCACGTTCCCGCGCGGCTTGGACGATGCCCTCCAGGCGCTGCTTGGCCTCCGAGGCATACTGGGAATCCGGATAGCGCCTGATGAAATCGCGCAGCCGGTTCTGATCGTCAGTGCCCTGCACGGCCTCCCAGACCCTGGCCAGCTCGGCCTCGGCCTTCTGGCGCTTCGCCTCGGCCTCGGCCTTCGCTCGCCTCGGCCTTCTGGCGCTTGGCCGCGGCATCGGCCTCGGCCTTCTGACGCTTCGCTTCGGCCGCCTCGGCGCGCGCTGCCTCCTCGCGTTCCCGCGCGTTACGCAGCAGAATCTCGAGGCGGTGCTGGGCTTCCAGGTATTTAGGCGAATCCTTGTAGCGCTGCATGAACTTGCGCAGCAAATCCGGATCGCTGGTGTCCTTGATGTCGTCCCATGCCTGGTTATCCAGCGACGGCTGCGCCGGCGTCGGCGGCAGCTGCTGCGGCACCACCGCCAATTGCGGCTTCCCGCCGGGGGGCCCCGTCGTCGGCCCGCGCGGGGCTTGCGGCGGCGCGGCGGCCAATACGATCTTTTCGTTGGCCTCGAATTGATTGAGCTGCGCGCGCACCAGCTCGGAATACAATCCGGTCGGATATTGCTCGAGAAACACCTCGAGCGGCTTCTTTGAGCCGACCTTCTCGAACACCTTCATTACCAGCTCGTAGTCGAACCGGACCTTGTCCTGATCGACGACCTTCGGCCGGTCCGGCACCGGCACCGGGACCAGCGACACATTGGTGCCGCCAAGGGAGCCATAGACGTACGGCTCCTGGCGACTGCTGGTGATCTTGATGACCTCGTCGCGGACCCGCCCGAAAGCGAGGCGAATGTCGAGGCCGGGTTCGGTGAGATTGTTCAGGATCGCAGTGGTGAACGGGCTGTGCTCGCCATTGCCGTCCTCGGCCGTCGAGCCCTGCTTCGCGGCGTAGGCAATGAGGATTTCGGAGCCGAGGTCCGGCGCCGGTCCGAGGCCGGCGCCCACCGCGGCGCGCATGGCCTGGCGCCGCCTCATGCCCGCCAGGAACGGATTGTCGCGGCAGGCATCGAGAATCACCAGCCGCAGTTTCTTTGCCGGCTCGACCGACTCGATGATGCGCTCGAGTTCGATCGCCTCGTCCCTGGCATCGCGGTCGGTCGCGAGCCGGGCGTCCACGGGAATCATGTAGTTGGTGCCGCCGATCTCGATGCCGTGCCCGGCATAGAACACCACGGCGATGTCGGCGTCGCTGGCCGCGTCCTCGAACTTGCGAATCCCGCGCTTGAAATCCAGGTTGCCGACGTCCTTGAGGAGGGAGACCTCGTAGCCCGCCTTTTTGAACATCTGAGCAACGGCGTCAGCGTCCTTGGACGGATTGGGCAGCCTGCCGACGTTCTGGTACGAGGAATTTCCCACCACCAGCGCAACGCGCTTGTCGGCCACAGCCGCAACGCCGGAGAGCGCAAGCAGCAACGCGCCTCCCACCAGCGTAGCGGCAATGGAACCAAGGCGCTTCATAACCAGCATCCCGCGACTCGCCGGCGACGGCCTGACGCAATTTATTTCCCGCGCCACCGCATCGAAGCACGGACTCAAAGCGACCCAAGTGAAACCGAATTACTTTACCAATTGGGGCGCAGGCAGGCAATCGCGTTCGTAGGCTGTATTTTGGTCATGACGCGACGAATTATGCTGCGTCATCTCATCAAGAGTTCACTAACGATGTGCCTGTGTCTGTGAATCCAGATTGACGACCTGGACCCGCCGATTTTCGAGGGAAAACGGATCCGCGGTGTTTTTCGGCCTCTGCTTTCCGTAACCGATGGTAACCAGGTTTTCCGAGGAAAGCCGGAAGTTGTCGACCAGATACCGCTTGACGCTCTCGGCCCGTCGTTCGGACAGTTTCTGATTGTAGGAATTGCTCCCCTTGGCGTCGGTGTAGCCGCTGATGGTAACGAGCGACCCCTTGAGCCCCGGCTTGGCAAGCGCGTTGCCGAGCTTGGTAAGCTGCGGCGTCGCCTGAGGCGCAATCGCCGCCGAGTTGAAGTCGAAGTAGATCTGCAGATCGACCGACGGCCGCTCATCCGCCATTGCCGCGATCTCTTTGCGTTCGTTGGTCGTGAGCGAGCGGGTGCCGCGATGACGCAGGGCGTCAACGAGGGCACTGTGGTCATCGCCCTGGACGACGGTCAGGCCTCGCGTTGTCCGGGTCGTCAACGAATTGAAAATCTGTTGCTGCGAAAGCTCCCCGGCGAGGGCCGGTGCTGCAAAAGCAATGAAAGCGAAGCCTCCGACCGCCAGGAAAGGTATCAGCTTGTTGCGCGCGTGGATCATTGTGGTTCTCCACATGCTTTCGAATGCCGCATGGGGATGATCGCACCGGAAGGCGACCAAGAACTGTGATTTAGATCACACTTCAATGGCATCGTTCGAAATCGACAGAACCGACTCACCACAGCCGATCCTCCTGTCACTTCAGTGACTTGGTCACCGGACGGCAGCGCGCGGCTCGCATCGGAACCGCGCGCTCCATTGCCTATTTGTGTCGTGACGGCGGGCTGCGGTTCAACCTTTCGGCAGATACCGCAACTTGCTTCGCATTCAACGTTGCGCCTGGGTCTGCGGCGCCAGGTTGACGACCTGAACACGCCGATTCTCCGAGGCAAACGGGTCGCTGGGATTCTTCGGCCCCTCTTTGCCGTAGCCGACCGTGACCAGGTTTTGGGATGACAGCTGGAAGTGATCGACGAGGTACTGCTTGATGGTCTCGGCGCGCCGTTCCGACAATTGCTGATTGTAGGTATCGGTGCCCTTGGCGTCGGTATGGCCATTGATGGTGATGACGGAATCCTTCAACTCCGCCTTGGTAAGCGCGTTGCCGAGGTTGGTGAGCTGCGGCACCGCCTTGGGCGTGATCGCCGCGGAGTCGAAGTCGAAGTAGATTTGCAGGTCGACTGCCGGCCGCTCGCTCGACATCGACGCGATCTCGTTGCGTTCGCTGGTCGTGAGCGAGCGGGTGCCGCGATGACGCAGATTGTCGATCAGGGCCTGGTGATCGGGGCCGGTGTGCTCGACCGCGGTGAGGCTGCGCGTCATCATGCGCGGCGCCAGTGCATCGAAAATCTGCTGTTGCGAGAGATCGCCGGCCAGCGTCGGCGTGCCGAAAGCGATCCAGGTGAGCGAACCCGCAAGCAAGGTCCGGGTCATGGTGTTACGAAAGGTGGTCATTTGGTTCTCCATAAAGTCTGGGAGCGCAACGGCTCCAAATCCCATCGACCGCAGCCTCGCACGCGAAGCGACGACGTTCTGTGATGAAAGTCACACAGGAAAGGGGGCCGCACGGCGGCGCTGTCGCCCGGCGCGGGGCGGCGGTTTTGGCGCCGCCCGGAGCCGTTCAGCGAATTCCCAAAGTGGCGAATTCGTCGGCAATATTTGCCTGAAGGACTTTTGCGGCGGCAATATCCCGCATTCCGTCGGTGGCATTGCCGGTCCGGAGCCTGGCCATGCCCCGCCCATAAAGCGAGGAGGCCTGCTTCGGATTGATCCGCAAAGCGGCGTCATAATCGGCGATGGCATTGCTCGCCTGGCCGATCTTCAGATTGACGAAGCCGCGGCTGTCGAAAGCGTCCGCATAGCGCGGCCGGATCGCCAGGGCCTCGTTGCAGTCGCGCAATGCGGACTGGAGATCGCCGAGAATGGCGCGCGCCCAGCAGCGGTTGTTGAACGCCTCGGGATCCTTCGGCCTGATCCGAAGCACCTCATCGAAATCCCTGATTGCGAAGGGAAAGTTGCCCCTCAATACGAACAGCTGGCCGCGCTTTGAAAGGGCGTTGGCGTCATCGGGATTGGCGGCGATGGCCTGATCCAGGGTCCTGATGGCGGGATCGTCGGCGGGATTCGCTTTAGCGACCACGTCGCCCTGCCGCGGCGGCGGAGCCTCAACCTTGGCCGGAGGCTCAACTTTGGCCGGCGGCTCAACCCTTACCTGAGGTTCGACCCTTACCTGCGGCTCGGCTTTGGCTTGAGGCTCGACCTTCACTTGAGGTTCGACCTTAGCTTGAGGTTCGACCTTTGCTTGAGGTTCGATCTTTACCTGAGGTTCGATCTTTACCTGAGGTTCGATCTTTACCTGAGGTTCGATCTTTACCTGAGGTTCGATCTTTACCGAGGTTCGAGTCTTGCCTGGGTGTCCGGCCTGACTTGGGGCTGAGGCCTCGCCTGCGGCGGCTGGCTGGTTGATTTGCGCGCCGCCTCTGCCGCCTCGAGCCGCTTTGCATTCAACGCGATGGCGCGCAACGACAGCCAGTCCGTCAGCGCCGCGACGTCCAGTGTACGCCTGGGGCTGTCGACCGGCCCCTGGAGAGCGATCGCGATCTCGGGACGGCCGATGTCGGGCGCACCCGAGCCTTCCGGACCGCGCAGCGTCAGCGTGGCGTCGATCGACGGTGCACCGAGGTCGACATCGGCGGAGAGCGCGAGGCTGGCGCCTTGGCCGCGCAAGGTGTCGACGAGCCTCGCCGCTCCGCCGGCAATGGTGATCATGCCCTCGGCATGGGGAACAGCGAATGCGCCCGCCGCCAGCGCCGCTTCCAGGCGCTCGGTGATCTGTCGCGGCTCGATCGGCATTCCGCCATCGACGCCGCGGGCCACTGCATCGAACGCGCCGGGGTTCAGGCGCGCGATCCCGACATCATCAGCCGTAAAGGTGCCGCTGCCCCGCAACGATCCCATCAGCGCGACGGGACTGCGCCCGCTGCCCTCGATCCCCGCATCCAGTGTCAGGCGTCCCGACAGCGGCCGGCCGTCGCCGGGCAACAAGGCGGCCATCTCGACATTCTTGAGCCGCACACGGCTGCTGGCGAGAAGGCCATCGGGCCCGCGCTGGAACACCAGCCGGCCGGAGATCGTGCCGCCGGCAAGCACGCCGTCGAAATCGTCCAAGGTCACTTTCGACGGCTCGATCTGCAATATCCCGTGCAGGTCGCGGGCGGCCAGCTTCGACGTCAGGGACGTATTCCCGGAAGTGACGGCGATCCGTCCAGTCGCGCCGGCGAACAGTCCGGCGCCGAAAGGCTCCGCGGGCCAGGTCGCGCCGTCGCCGCTCCTGCCCGGCATTCCGACGGTGGCGGCGACCAGCGCCGGCAGATCCGCCTTGCTGAACCTGATGTCGCCATCGAGGGTCGTCGGCTGGGAGAGGCCGACGGAGAGGCGGCCGCCGATATCGGCGCCGGCGATCGTCCCGGCAAGCTCGCTGAACACGACGGCATCGTCGGTCAGATCGAGCCGCGCCGTCAGGGATGCCGGCACGGTACCGCTGGCCACGGTCCGCAGGTCCGCCTTCGCGAGCTTGAGAGCGAGGCCGGCGGCCGCCGCGTGGCCGATCGGCAGGCGCAGCGATCCGCTGGCGGAGGCATCGAGCCCGGCCGCGGTGATCTGGGCTTCCACCGTCATCGGACCATCGACGGTGCCGGCGGCCTTGAGGTCGAGCCGGCCGGGACCCTTGCCGACCGCCACCAGCCGGGAGAGCCCGGTGAGTTCGGTCAGCGCGCTGCCGTCCTGCGCTTCCAGCCGTCCGGTGAGATCGAGCTTGGCGGCGCCGAGCTTGGCAGGTTCGGTGAACGTCAAGGTGTCGCCTGCCATGCCGGCGTCACCCTGGAGGCTGAGCGCGAAGGTGCCGGCCTTGCCGTCGACCTTGAACCTGGCGCCGGCCGGGGTTCCCGCGGCACGAGCGGCATCGGTATCGACAGCGAGCGAGCCCTGCAGTTTCGCGGGCACGAACCGCGCCGCCGAGCGGCGAAGCTCGCCGGCCGCTTCCGGCGCCACCTTCTCGAGCAAGGCGGTCACCCCGTCGAGGCCGCGGACGTCGAGATCGAGCGTGACCGTGCCGCGCGGCGCCCGCGCGCTGATATCGATGCTGCCCTTGGCCGCAACGCTCGCCCCGCCGAAATCGGCGATGGCGAGCCGTTCGATGTCGAGCGCCTTCGCGTCGAAGTGCAGGCTGATATCGGTGCGCTGGACGGCGACGCCGGCCACCGACGAACGGGCAATATTGAGCGCCAGCGTCCCTTCCCGCGGCCATTCCAGCGCCGTGCCGGCAAGCGTGCCGGCGAACATGTCACGCACCAGGGCGTAGCCGCGGTCGAAATCGACCTCCGGCGCGCTGAGCGCGGCCTCGATCCGCGCGGGGCGATCGGCGCTCGGCCATGTGTAGGCGAACCGCCCTTCGAGCGTCATGCGATCGAGCTCCGCCTTGAGGCGATCGATGGCGATGGTCTCGGTGCCGATCCTGACATCACCCTCGGCGCGGAACGCCCCCGCAATGGCCTGGGCGTCGCTGCGGTCGGTGAGCCAGGAAACGAGCGCGCGCGGGTCCCTCGCGTCGATCCGCGCCGGGCCGGCGAAGTCCACGCCCTGCGACGTGACGTTCAAGCGGCCGCGCAGCCGCATCTGAGTCGCACCGGGAGCGCGGAAGTCGAGCGACTCGAGGCTCCATGCGCCCGCTTCGCCGCGCACCTCGCCGCTCAGCCTCTGCAGCGCCGCGCCGGCGAGCGTGACCCCCTCGGCGCTGACCGCGAGCCGCACCGGGATCGGCGATTGCGTGAGGCCCGAGAAACGATCGCCGAGGCTGCGCAGCGCCACCAGCGGCTTGCGCCGGACAGCTTCGGGCAAGCCGAGAATGCGATCGAGATCGATCTGCGTCGCCGACAGCATCGCTGCCAATTCCGGCTTCTGGCCCAGCGTCAGATTGGCGTCGCCGTGAAGCCTGACCGCGCGCTCCTCCGGGCCGTATTGGAGCTCGACCTTCTCCATCACCGCCGCCGCGCTGCTGCCGCGCACATGGCCGGTGACGCGCCACGGCTCGCCGGTGGCGGCGGCGGAGCGGCCGAACCCGCGGGCCCACTGCACCGTTCCCTCATAATGCGGGATGCCGCGCTCGAGCCAGATCGAGCCGTCGAGATCGGCCATGCGCGGGTGGTCGACGGAATCGACGAGCAGGCGCAGCTTGACCGCGCCGTCGGCCGCGGGGCGGCTCGCCGAAATCCGATACGGAAAGGTCTGGCCGGCAATCACGAACGAGCCGTCGCCCTTGGCGGGCCCGACGAGGGAGCGCACGTCGCCGCTGAAGGTGAGCTTTTCGAGGGTGACGAGCGCGCCGCTGGCCGCATCGGAAAGAGCGACGCGCCCGTCTTCGATGGCGAGATGGTCGATCGACACCATGTCGGGGTCGAAGCCGATGGTCGGCGCCGGCCAATCGAACCGCCCGGACTTGTCGAGGCCCAAGGCGAGCTCGGGTCCCGCCACCGTGACATTCGCAGCGCGCAGATCGCCGCGCATCAGCGCATCGAGGGCGAACTCGATCTGAAGAGAACGTGCCCGCGTGCGCGTGAGTTCGCCCGGCCGGCGGATCTCGATGGCCTGCAGTTTCACCGTGGGAGTCGGCAGGAGATGGACTTCGATCGGGCCGGTGAACCGCACCTCCAGGCCGGTAAGGCGCGTCGCCCTCGCCTCGAAGGTGTCGCGGAAGCGCCCCCAATCGACAAACAGAGGAGCGACCAGCGCCGTCACCAGCGCCAGGATGATTGCAATCGCAATTCCGAGCAGCGTCGTCTGCACGCCGTTCCCACCGCTGAGGTTTTCGCGTTTCGCCCGCCGGGCGGCCGGCGCCTATGCCCGAAAGGCCCGAGCGCTCACTTCAGCACAAAACGGGGGATTTGTCTGTGGTCGCACGCGCCGGGATCGCGATCGGTTTCAGGCCAATCTGACGGCGCCCTAAAGTCTTTGCTTTTGAGCATGATCTCGTCCGAAAAGTCCGCACCTTTCGGGATCATGCTCCCACTTCAGCCGGCCACATGGTCGCGGTGGATCGCAACCCAATCGGCATCCAGCCGCATCGCCCCCGCGCCGAGCTCGCCAAAAACCACTTGGCAATGTGCGGCCAGCTCCGGCTCCAGGACCCCGGCCATGATGCTCTTGCGACCGACATGGTGCGTTTCCGGCAACATCTCCAGGGCGCGCTCGAACAGCCAGGCCATTTGTGCGCAATGGCGGGACTGCGCCTTGAATGCCATTTGCGTGGCATAGCCCACGATCACGGCCGCGAGGCCGGGAAGCAGGGCGATGACGAAAACCAGCACCGGATAGGTCTGGCCGGCGAATTGGTTGACGAAGGCGGTAAAGCTGGCTGGAAGAAACGATGCGTGGTCGACGATGAAGGTCGCGCCGCGCTCGGCCCATGCCATGATGGTCGATGGGCGGCCGGTCATCTCATCGTAGAAGTCGGTCGCGGAGAAGGCGGCGGCCAGCGCCGCGGAGACGATCAGGAAAAGCATCGACCAGCCCAGGCGCTGCTCGGCGATGCCGCGGTAACGCACCGCGAGCGCGCGATAGACTTCGCGTTGCCCGCCCACCCAGTATTCGCGCGCCCAGCCATAGGCATCGAGCGCCACCTGCGGCGCCCGGGCCGGCGGACCCAAGTGGTCGGCCAGGTCGAGCCCGCGCAGCGACGCCTTCACCCAGGCAAGTTCGTTCGGCTGCGCAATCGGATAGGCCTCGGCCACCGACCGCGGCCGCGCCGGCGCCAGAGCCGCGGGACCCGGTTCGCCCCCGATCCCCACCAGCTTCCAGAACACGCCGACCCGCAAGGCGTCCGCCAGCGCCCGATAGTCGAGACAGCGCTCCCGGTGCGCACGCAGGCGGCTGCGGAAAAAGATGATGAAAACCACCGCCAAGAACGCGGCGTAATCGAACAGCAGCCAGTTCATCGGAAACAGGTGCGAATAAACCGCGAAGCACACCAGCGCCGCGAAGCCGAGCAGGAACATGTCCCGCCAATCGCCGCGAACGCGCTTCTCGCGTTCCCGCGCCAGGGTGTCCGCCAAACCGAAGAACCGGCACCACTGCGTGGCCACGGCCTCCGCGCGCGCCTGCGCCTCCGCATTGTCGTGGAACAGACGGACGATGTTCTTGCGGATCTCGGGCTCGCGCTTGCGTGCACCGGCCTTCGCCTCGCGATTGAACCGCGTGGTGAGGGCCGTGACCGCACGGAACTGGACCCACGCCCGCGCGCTGCGGGCCTCTTCGGGCGTGAGGTCCAACGGCCGTTTCGCCGCCCTCGACGACGCACCCTTCACCTTGGCCCCCCAGGGAACGACCCTGACTTCGCTTGCCGTCGTCTTCACGGCTTTGCGCGGGGTCACGATATGGATCACCGGCCCGATTTCGGATCCGTCGAGAATGGAGCGCGTCGGCGCCCGCATGGCGCTGGGAATGCCTTCGCGGTTGAACTTGACGGTTTCCGCCGCTCCGCCGACCGTGATGTCGTCGTCATTGCCGTCATAGAGCGCGATGAGCACGTGACAATGCTGGGCGATGAACAGGTTCGCTTCGCGATACTGCCGGTCGCGCTCGGGGCCGAAGACCTTGACGCCGTCTTCCGTGCTGCCGACGGCGAGCGGCATGTCGACGGTCGCCGTCGCCCTGACGCGCAACTCTTCGAAGTACTTGATGGCGTCGGGCGTCAGCGGCCTTTGGACGAAATCCCGCCGGTATTCGGCGAGCGGCAGCGGCAACGGGACGATCAGCGTCGCACCCTGCTTGAGCGCCTCGGTCGCGATGAGCTGTTCCGCCCCTTCGGCGAGCGCCGACAGGACGATGATGGGCGTCTGCTTGTCATTGCCGAGGTATTGACGCTTGAGCGTCGAAATGGCCGAGGCCACCGCCGCTTTCAGCTTGGCGACGTCGCCCTCGCGCAAATCGCGATGCCCGGCCGCGCCGATGATGAGGGGAAGGCGATCCGACTTCCAGGGAAGCGCAACCGGCCCGCGGCTGGCGGCGGGTGCCGGCAGGGTGGCGGCTGTGGGCATCGACATGGTTTCGCCCGGTCGCATTCGCGGTGCCGGAGGCGCAGGGCTCACGGCCGGAGCTGGCGCGACGGCCGGCGCCGCCCCGACGGCTGGAACGTCGGCGGGCGCCGCCGGGCTCTCCGGGACGACATGAAGTTCCACTTTCGGCAGTGGCGTCGCCGGTACATCCGGCGCCGCGTGCGCTTGCACGTCGGTCACGATCCTGCTCCCCTTGCAGCCGGACGGCGCGGCAAACGCGCCCTCGTCCTGGATTCCCGGTTGCCGTGACGCGTATGTTCACTCGACCAAAACTGGCGTGCAACCCGCCTCCGGCCCCGCTTGACGAATGACATCTGGGGCAAGTGTGTCAAGTTTTATACGATAGATATTCCCGAGAGTTCTCGGGACCCAATCATCGATCCGGGCACGGCGACGTCCGGAGAACGGCGCACATACCCAAAAATCATGGCCGAGAAATGGCCCCCCGGGCCGGCGATAAGCTTCGCCAGCCCGGGGGCGCGTTACATCGACGCCGCCGGCATCAGGCGCGGGCTGCGGTCGTGGGAGTGGTGGGGGTCGTCGGGGAACTTTGCGTCATGGCGCGGGCACCCAGCGCCATCGCGATCAGCGAAGTTCCGCCGAACACCATGTTGATGCCGACCAGGAGCCCGAGCGCCCACACCGCGCTGCCGGGGAGCCCGGAAAAGATGATCGCGGCCAGGATCAGGTCGATGACCCCGCTCGCGATGATCCAGCCCGACCGGCTCGACGCCTCCTTGCGGTGCTCGATCCCGTACATGATGGAGGCGACGCCTTCCATGATGAAGAACACGATCAGCACCAGAGTCAGGGACACCGTTCCACTGATCGGCCAGGCCAGCAGGATGACGCCGGCAACGATGCCGATGATGGCCGAGACCAGCGACCACCAGAACCCCGGCGCGCCTTTCGCCCAGAACGTCGTGACCAGTCCGACCACGCCGCTGATGAGAAACAGCCAGCCGATCAGGATGGTGACCGCGAGCGTCGCGAGCGGCGGTATGACGATGGCCAGCAGGCCGAGGAGGACGAGGACGATGCCCTCGGCGAGGAACAGCCCCCAGTGCTCGCGCATCGTTTCGGCCACGGCACGTTGTACGGAACTGATATCGGGCTGGGTCATGGACATGGGTCGTCTCCGTCGGCAAATTCAATGCTTGGTTGATCGGTTTCTCTGCAGGGGCCTTGCGCCCCGAAACCGCGGAACCCGTCGAGCAGATGCTCCGTGAGGATGCACTGTTTAGTCGCGGCGCATTCGCGATCCACGGGTGTCGCAACACACGACTCACCTTTTACTATGCGCGGCCTTTGCCCGCCAGAGTAAGAATGCCGATTGCGGCGATCGATGGGGCCATGCTTTATGATTCGTTGCACTCCCGGCACTCAAATTGTCCCGGAGTCACAGTGATTTCTTTGACTCTCTCAACGCCGATCCGTGACTCGACGTCAGCGGACTGGCAACTATTTTTTCGCTTGAGTTGATATGTGATCGTCGGGCCGACCGTGTGACCTCACCGGAGGACGTACTACGGCGCCGACACCGGCATTGTGGCGAAGCGGAACTTGCGGCCGACCGGCCGAAGTTCCGGCGGCGGTAGCTTCACGAGCACGACATTCTGAGTCTGCTGTTGGCCGCGTAGCCGTCACAACAGCGCCGCCGTCAAACCGACGCGATTGACCCAAAGGAGACCTTGCCGCTCTTGTTGGATCACCTCGTCGCGCGCGCCGACGAGGTGATCGAGTGAAGTGGCGACTTGGGATGTGGTGTGTCTGCTGGGCGGTTCTGTCGCGAATGACCCAATACCAACCAAGCAGCCGCGCTGCCTTTGTGCACGTTGATCGTCATTTGATTTTTTGCGGAATTGGGGTGTTACCGGTTGGTCCAATTGCCGTCACCTGTAGGATCACTTCGCCGTCCTTGGCCCAAGCATAATGCGGTGTCCTTGCGGGTTCGGAATACAGCGTCCCAGCGGGATAAGCCTTAAGTTGGCTCTCGTCCCATTGTTCACCGACGGCGAAGTAGAACGTGCCAGACAAGACCAGCACCGTCCGGACCAAGTCGGGATGCCAATGAGGTATGACCTTCATACCCGGCTCAAATTTAATGCGATCAACGTACAGCCCAGGCTTAGATGAATCGCCAAATATGGTAACGTGCTGCGGTGCTCCGGAGGGTCCTTTGTAAACGACGTCCTGGGGAAGTCTGACCACGCTAGTGTCGGTATCCTGCGACTGCGCCGACACCCATGTTCCGCCTGCGGTGCAAAGTGCGATCAAGAACAAAGCGGTGCGAGCATGGCGGCGGACATAGCTAACGATGAAACGTTCCGATATGCCTTCGATACGCGCCGGATCGCAGCAAAGCCTTTTCATTTGGTAAGGCATTAACAGTCTCCAAAGGCCTATTGATCGCCGCCGACGAAATTCGAGCTTGACGACATCCGTCAAAGCCCTCAATCCGACAAGCGGGCGAGCAGTTCTTGGGCGATGTGCCTTTGGAAAGCCGGGCGACTGCTGATCAAGCCCGACACGCGTCAGATGACCGAAGCGTGCGAAAATGTCAAGTTGCTCTGCGTCTCGGTCGTTCAAACAATATCTGCTCCTGGCCCGCGTCGGAAGCGGCCCGCTGCTGGCCAGCGGGTCCGCTGTCTGGGGTGAACCCGCCGCGCCTGCGTGTGGGTAGCAGGGCAGCCCCTGACCCTGAACTGCCCTCAAGCGATTGCCAATCTCACAATCGCGTCTGCATGGATGCCAGCGCAGTCGACGAGCGGGAATGCGGTGTCTTGTTGATTGAAGGCCAATGCAAGATCGGTTCCTCCGAGCATGATTGCCTCGGCGCCCTTCTCCTTGAGCAACTTTTGACTAACAGTATTGAAGACCAAACGCTGGCCCTCAGTCACAACACCGGACGCCGCCATCGCTACGTAGGATTGGTGTACATCGTCCAAGTCCTGTCCGCTTGGAGGGATGACCTCAGCGCTAGCGACGCCTCCATAGAATCGCGTCTCCATAACTGTGCGAGTTCCGAGGATTCCGATCCGTTTGAGGCCACGTTTTTCGATGGCCCGGCCAACTTCGGAAATCATGTCGACAACGGGCAGTGAGGATGTCGCCTTGAAGGCGTCGATGCAAAAGTGTCCGGCAATCGAAGTGACAACGACACATTCGGCACCCGCCGCAACAAGGCGGTTCGTGAGCCTCATATAGATGGCTACCTGCGCTGCGGCGTCATTGCTTGCGAGATTGCTGAGAAGCGTTGGCGTGTCGGCATGCACAATCGTCAGCTCCAGCGCCGCCTTCTTACTGGCAAAGGTTGAAATCAATCGCCGGTAATAAAAATCCGTTGCAGCAGGGCCGATCCCTCCGATAAGGCCAATGTGCATCCTTCAAACCTCCGTCGACCGATGGTGCGATGCCATAACCCTGCGGAGCGGCAATCTCAACTGGTCAACCAAATAGATCTTCGACATCCCGGCAATGTCTCTTCATGGCCCGACCCGGACGAGCAGATCGGTACCTCACGGGTCCGGTGCTGGGGCACAACCGGACTCGCTCTGACGCTCGCGAAAGGGCGCTGATGACCCGGAACAGACCTCCGCTCCGTGCTGGATTTCCATGAGCCGGACCCAACAACTTTTCGACATTTGCCGGACGCCTCAAGTACGTCAGTAGTTCGGCAACCGTCGGGGGGAAGTCATTATTGGAATAGCGGCTACGTGCAAACCGGTGGTCATTTCAAGCAGTTGGGAGAGGGAGCCAAGGAAGTAAGAGTGCTATAACGAATGCCCCGCGGGTCAACATACGGAGGAAGGCATGAGGATGCTACAGACCGGCACCGCAGCACTGTTCAGCCTAGCCGCGCTCCTCGTGGCAGGCGCGAGTGAGGCAGGCGAGATCACGGTGATGTCGACAGTGGCTGTGAGAGAACCCTATCTCGAGCTCGTTCCCGCATTCGAACGGGCAACGGAGAATAAGGTTGCGACGATGTGGGTCGGGGTCAGCGCCCAAAACGAGCGGATCAAAGGTGGTGAGATCGTCGACCTCGTGATCGGCACAGCAAGCGGCATCGATGAGCTCAACAAGCTCGGCCGCCTCGTATCCGGCGTGGCAATGGCAAAATCCGGGATCGGCGCAGCGGTCCTCTCCGGGGCACCAAGGCCTGACATTTCATCGGGTGAAGCCCTTAAGCGCACTTTGTTGGCGTCGAAATCAATCGCATTGTCGGCCGCCGGGCCAAGCGGCGTCTATCTTTCGGGCCTGTTCCAGAAATGGGGCATTGCCGATGAGCTCAAGCCGAAGATCAAGCAGAGCCCGGGACAAATCGGTGACGTTTTGGCGCGCGGTGGCGCCGAGATCGGCTTTCAGCAGGTGAGCGAGCTTATCGCCGTAAAGGGCATCACCTATCTGGGTCCCCTGCCGTACGACATACAGCTGATCACTGTCTTTTCGGGCGGCGTGCACAGCCAAGCTAAGAACCCGGCAGGCGCGGCCGCGCTCCTGAAGTTCCTCACCTCGCCGGATGCGGTAGGGGCAATCAGGAAGGCTGGCATGGAGCCCGGCTGAGACTGCACGGGCGCTCTGATGACAGGTTCCTCGCGGTGGAGTACGCGGGGAGCTGGGCGCTTGTCGCAGCCGGTGCGCGCTCGGAGCGGCCTGGGCTGCTCCGGTCATTCCATTAATGCAGGCCGAGAAGACCGTACCTGACTGCTGACACCGTATCGTCCAAGCGAAACTCGCCGGGGGAGTGCCGGGCCAAATTCGAAGTCCGAATCTGGCCCTGGCTTGGGCTCGCTTCGCCTCGTCGCTTCCGCAGTTGGGGTGACTCCGGACCATCGGCGGCCTGATCATCATGGGCTCACCTTGACCCCAAGCAGTCATGCTGTCCCATGCCGCTTGCCCGCGTGCCGCGATCACCATGACCCCCAACTTCTCAGTTTCGTCGACGAAGACCGAAAACTGCGGGCGATCAGCGTTTCGCGAGGGATCGCTCGCCGATCAACCGCTTAAGTTCACGATCATCGGCGGGCTCACCACGGCAGCGGGGTCTCATCATCGCAGCGGTAGATGCGCTTCTCCTTGATCAGCCAGCGGCCGTCGAATTTCACGCAGAAATCGTCATAGAAGCCCATGGCGTTGAGCGTCCTGGTGTTCCTTGAGGCAAGCCCCTGCACCACCTTCCAATAGGAGCGCACCGAAACCCCGTCCGCGGTGCGCTCGAAAACGATGTGCTGCACCCAGTGCTGACGGCCGCGCCGCCCTGGCTGGGCGAAGGTCTCGCTCGCCCAACGCCGCACGGGAATACGCTCTCCGGTCGCTGGCTGTACGATGCCATCTGGGGTGAATGCTGCGACCACACGCTCGACACTGCCCGAATCGTTAGCCCACACGTAGCTCCGCAGCACATCCTGGATGCGAAAGCGATCGTCTGCGCTGACCTCGGATGCCATTGCAGGTGTCTGGGCGGCCGCCGGGACCGGCCCCGTCGGCATTGCAGCCACCGCGCCCGCAACTCCAATCCGCTCGAAAAAATTGCGGCGCGAGACGTTACCGCGGGCGCCCTCTTCATTGTCGGTTTCGTTAGGCATCGTTGCCTCCTTGACCGGATTTGCCGACTATTAACATCACTGATTTGAGTTGGCAGCTTCTGAGGTCAGCGGTCAAGAGGTCCACCGGACGCCGCTAGCCCATGCTCAGCACGCAGTCAGAAGGGACGCCCTTGACCCATGCAAAGCCAGCGCACCATCTGGTCCGGTTGTTGGGGTGGTGCGGCCATGCCGTCCGTAACTCAATACAGCCGCCCATGACCCACTCCAAACTCACGGCCAGATAAGATGATGCAGCGCAGCGCGACGGGGCCGCGGAGACGAACATCACGTTTACCTGACCGCTGATCAGGTCGATCATCGCATTGCCCGCGCCCGAATTGATCAGCTCGTCGGCGGTCGCGAGGAGCGAGCGCCTTGGTGCCGGAGTCACCACGTGGCTTGGGCATAGGCACCGCAGCAGTGCTTAAACTTCCGCCCGGAGCCGCAGGGGCAAGGCTCATTACGGCCGACCTTTTGCAGACCAAACCGGAGGCGTTTCAATTTCTCAGCGTTCGACTTCAAGATACCCGCTCGTCGATCAACCTGATTGCGAATGACGACGTCATTGCGCGCTGCATCCCAGATTGCGCGGGGGCGCACGTGATCGAGGTTCCTATTGATATAGACGGGATGGAACCAACCAAGCGCGCCATCCGCGACGCGTTCCAGATGCGTTATGTCGTAGAGGCCGAAGCCCACTTCCACCAACGCCTTGTCGATATTGTGAAAATCATCGAGGTCGGCTTCACAGATGACGGTGTGAGTGTTTGCGAGTACGTCGCGCGCACCGATGAGGGCGCTTTGCTCTGCGCCCTGTATATCGAGCTTGAGCAGAAATGGCGGTTTCAGCGCCAGTTCATTGGCGAGCGCATCGAGCGTCGTCGCTTTAACTTTGACCGTTGTACCGGCCAGGTTGTTCATTTTGCACCAATAAGGATCGCCGGAAGATCTAATCGAAGACCAGTAAGGATGAACTGATTGCGTGAGCTCAATCTCACCCACGTAGTCCGTGATTGCGGCGATCCGAAAGTCTCCGCCGACCAAATCCCTAATGGCTCGAAGTGAGCCCTCATAGAGCCTGTTGGCATCAATGTTCAACGGAACTGCACCGGGAAAGAACTGCATATGAGTCAGAAAGAAATCTCCGTCCGCGCAGCCCACATCGATTACGGTCGTGTACCGAACGCCCTTGTCGTGCAGTCTTCTAATAGTCGCGGTAAAAGATTCCATTCTGCACCTCGACGAAGCCGGCGCCGACCGGATCGACCACAATTACGAACACGATCGGAGCGGCGCGGGTCGGCTGTTGCAGCGCCACCACGCTCGGACCGCCGGAGGATAGGATGACTTCGGCTGCGAGCGCGACCAATTCCTCCGCGCATCTGCGAGTGCGCTCGATGTCACCTTCGCCCCAGCGATCTTCGATCCGCACGTTGCAGCCATCGGTCCAACCCAATTGTGGAGCCCCTGCAGGAATGCGCCGCATCCGCTCGTCCGCGGTCAAGGTGTTCAGCACGCCAATGCGCCGCATCCGCTCGTCTCTGCGCCCGCGCCGCGAGCGGCCAAGTCGCCGCGCCTGCAGGACTGACAATGAACTCCCGCCGTCGCATCCGTCACCTCTTAAGCCGCATTGTGGGTAGCCTATCGCGGTCTGGCTTGCTTGGGAACGTGTCGACATGGGTCTGTCGACATGGGTCGGCACCGCAGATCGCGCTATCGCGGCGGCGGCCCGACCAATTTTGCGGTGCATGAGTCAGGAAGTGTGCAGGTTTTCGGACGCCGGCATGACGAGACCATCCACGCGCTCGGACGGCCGGCGTCGGAAAAGCGCCAAGGCACGAAATCGCGGTGGGTGAAGCACGGACGGTGCAGCGGGCTCTATGGGGATTTGGCGCCGACGTGAGTGTGGGTAGAGCTGATCTGAGCCTGTCGGAACGGTGGGTTTGGGTCGAAGCCTTGGCGTGCGTGCCGGTGCGAACGAGCGGATCGCGGGTTGCTGGACAGGATTTGTGGCGCGATCACGGGCCAATCTTGGGGACCGCCGCAAGCGGGGGTGCTGCCGAGCGAGAGTCGGCCAGAATGGCATGTGTCGGTGCGGTTTCGGATCGGCGGTGACGGCATCATGAGGTGTCGATCCTGATCGCTCCTGACGCCGGGGTGGGTCGGTGCTTGGGCTGGCATCCGCGCGCGAAGGTCTCAATGATGAACATGCGTCCGCCGCAACAGGGGCACGGACGCGGCAGCATGCGCGCTTGGTCGGCCGCCGGGGTCTCGGTTGTGTCGGGCGGTTCGGGACTGACCGGACGGCGAGCAGTTCGCGCGCCCGGGCGATGTTGACGGCGCGGGTGCCGCTGGCCAGCAGGCCGTAGTGACGGATGCGATGGAAGCCGCAGGGCAGCACGTGCATCAGGAAGCGGCGGATGAACTCGTGCGGCGTGAGCGTCATGGTTTTCCAGCGGCCAAGACCTTCGATGCGATAGTCCTTCCAGCGGAACGACACGCCACTGTCGTCGGCGGCGACGAGCCGGCGATTGGAGATGGCGACGCGGTGGGTGTAGCGCGACAGATAGGCCAGCACGGCCCGCGGTCCGCCGAACGGCCGCTTGGCATAGACCACCCAATCGCTCTTGCGCAGCGGCGCCAGATAGGCCTTGAAGGCTCTGATGTCATCGAGGCGGGCGTGGACGCCGAAGAACTCGAGGCGTCCGGCCCGGTGGGCGGCAACGAGCTTGGCCAGGAACGATCCCCGGAACAGGCATGAGAGAACCTCCACGGGCAGGATGAAGTCCGGCCTGCACGACACCCAACGCGTGCCATCAAGGGAGATGCCGCCGCCCGGCACGATCATGTGGGCATGGGGATGGTGCGTCAGCGCCGAGCCCCAGGTGTGAAGCACCGAGGTGATGCCGATGCGGGCGCCGAGGTGCCTGGGATCGGCCGCGATGGTGGTCATGGTCTCGGCCGAGGCCGTGAACAGGATGTCGTAGATCGCGGCCTTGTTCTGGTAGGCGATGGCGGCGATGGCGGCCGGCAGCGTGAACACCACGTGGAAGTACGGCACCGGAAGCAGATCGGCCTCGCGCGCGGCGAGCCATTCCCTGGCAGCGGGGCCCTGGCACTTGGGACAATGCCGGTTGCGGCAACTAATGGGCGCCGCCCATTAGTTGCCTTATGGGCAAATTCCGTAATGGGGAGTTGGCGCGCGAAAGCATCGGATTGAGCGTAGATTTGGAGAGTTTTCGCTCTCCATTACGAGAAGCCCTTGGGCAGGACGCTCAACCTGTCTGGGGATCAAAGGCCTCTTTTGCATAGTCGCAGTGTAACAAGGTCTCAATGGCCTTGGGCCACGGCAATGCAGCTTTCCGTGGTGTCGGACGCCGGTTCCACCAAAGAGATATTCCGAATACCCCGTGTCGCCCAAAGCGCGATCCCGCAACGCGGCTATCTCGGGAGGCCCTGCTGTAATGGAGAGCAAATGGCGCATTGCTTGGCGTGAAAGCAAACGAAACACCGTCAGATTGCGGTCGAGCCAAGTCGCCAACTCCCCATTTCGGAATTTGCCCATAAGGCAACTGTTGTAGGCGATGACCGTGTGGGCGCAACCCTCGCAGCGCGCCACATGGCCGCCAAGCGCCGCCGTGCGGCAGCGCTCGATCGCACTCATCACCTTCATCTGGTCGAGGCTGACGTGACCGACGTTGGTGCGCCGCCACGCCGCTCCGTGGTCGCGGAGGATATCCGCGACCTCCAGGGCGGGGCGAGACATGACCGCGGGTCGTTACGCCGGCGGCTGGTCTTTCCTGTTCTTTTTGGGCTTGTTGCGAGGCTGCGACAGCAGGTCGAGCGGGCTCTCGATGCCGGCGATCATGCCGGTGGCGACGCGGGCGTAGCGCGCCGTCGTGTCCAATTTGTCGTGACCCAGCAGCGCCTGGATGACGCGAATATCGGTGCCACGTTCGAGCAGATGGGTGGCAAAGGAATGTCGAAGCGCATGGAGCGTTACGCCCTTGCGGATTCCGGCCGCATCGGCCGCCTCATGGAACAGGCGGTTGAGTTGGCGGGTCGTCATCGGCTTACCGGGCCTTTGGCCGGGAAACAGCCAGCGTTCCTCCATGGGAGTTGTGGAATCGAAACCCCGCCGGCGCGTCTTCCACCATTGGCGTAACAGGTCGAGCGTGTCGGGTGACAGCATGACATTGCGGTCCTTGCGGCCCTTGGACTGCTCGATCCGAATGATCTTCTGCGCGCTGTCGATGTGCTTGACCTTCAGCCTGACCACCTCGCCGGCGCGCAGGCCGCAGCCATAGCCGAGACTGAGCAGCACGCGCACCTTGAGGCTGCCCGCGACCGCCAGCAGCCGGCGCGTCTCGTCCTGGCTCATCACCAGAGGAATCTTCTGCGGCTCGCGGAGGTGATAAATCTCGGCCGCAAGGTCCGGCCGCCGCAGTGTTACGCGGAACAAGAACTTCACCCCGGTCATGATGCGGTTGCGATTGCAGAAGGTAAAGCAGCCTGACACGACCGCCTCGGCAACTGCGAAACCCGCACCGGACCGACCATCTGACATATGCGCGGGAGGTCAAACCGACGCGATTGACCCGGAGCGGTCGCGGAACGGACGTTGCGGAATATTCGTATGATCAGTCTGCCGACACGCCCGCGAACTCGACCACCTTGCGCCATTTCTCCGTGTCATCCGCGGTAAATTTTCCAAGCTCGCCCGGGGTCATAGGCATCGGCACTCCGCCACCTTCAGCAAAGCGCGCCTTCACCTTTAAATCGGCAAGCGCAACGCTCAGCGCGCTGTGGTAAGTATCCCCCGGCTCTGCCGCATAGGCGCTAAAATAAAGATTGACTGGCTGAATCGCTTTGTGATTCCAGGGTTCTATGACCCACGAATCACTTGTCAATCGTGACTGGAAGCACGTCATCGGTCGGCTCGGCGGACCGGCGAGCCTCGAGTTGAGCGCGCGCGAGACGAAGGCATTCCTGCGCGCTCGCGCAATTGAAAACGCCGTCGATCTTCTGCGCATAATTTTGGCTTATTGCCTGGGTGAAAGAGGCTTGCGAAGCACGGCCGCGTGGGCGAGCGCCGTCGGGCTTGTCGACATGTCCAACGTTGCGCTGCTTTATCGTTTGCGGCGCTGCGGCGATTGGCTGACGATGCTTGTTGGCCGAACTCTGGCCTTTGACGCGCCAAAGGCGGCTCAAGGTCGGCTGATCCGTCTCATCGACGCGACCACCGTGCCAAAGGCCGGCACGCAGGCCAGGATGCAAAACAAGCTGTGGCGCATTCATAGTGCTTTCGACCTGCCAAGCGAACGTTTCGGCTTTTTTGAACTGACGGACGAAAGCGGCGGCGAAAGGCTCGACCGCATACCGGTCGTCGAAGGAGAAATCCGTATCGGCGATCGCGCCTATCTGCAGCCCGACCGCATCGGCGAAATCCTCGAAGCTGGCGCAGACATTGTGGTGCGGGCGGGTTGGAAGAATGCGCGATGGCTCGGGCCCGACGGTGCGCCGATTGATCTGCTCGCCGTGCTACGCAAAGGGACGGAGCGTGGCCTGATCGATCAGGCGATCTGGATCGCGCGCAAATCTGGCGCACCTCTCGCCCTGCGCCTTGTCGCGGTCAAAAAGTCACCGCAGGCGGCCGAGGCGGCGAGGCGAAAAGCACGGCGTGAAGCAGTAAAAGGCAGACATCAAATCTCGAAAGGAACGCTTGTCGCCGCGGAATGGGTCATCCTCACAACGTCACTCACGTCCGAAGCCTTTACGACGGCCGATGTTCTGGCGCTTTATCGTCTCAGATGGCGTATCGAACTCGCGTTCAAGCGACTGAAAAGTCTGATCGGTCTGAAGGGACCACCCGGGACAGATGAACGCTCGGCCAAGCCGTATCTGCTGGCGCATCTTTTGATGATCTTGTTGCTTGAACCGCTCATAGACGAGTTCGAGGACTCTCCCCGCTGGGGACTTGCCGCCTGACCCGTCCCGGCGCATGGCGTTTACTGTGCCAGCTCGTTACGACGCTTCGCCAAGCAATCATCCCTCAGCCGACAATCGACCGTCTGCGAAGCAGCAAGCCAGCGCTGCACAGACATCTCCACGAGCCGCCCCGCCGACGTAGCTATCAGAAAATGACCCGCATATTTTAGCGCCTATGCGGCTCTGCCGGGGGCTTTAGGGATTGGGCCGCTCGAAGCGGCTGGAGGGGTCGCTAACGCGGCCCCCATTTGGTGGGCCACCTGAAGGTGGCCGATCAGCGCCACAGATTCATTTGATCCAGGCGGCTGTCCTCTTGTTCCTGTTTCTTGATGTACTCCCGTATCACCGCTTCGTCTCGACCTACGGTCGAGACGAAGTACCCCCTGGCCCAGAAGTGCTGGCCCACGAAATTGCGCTTCTTCTCCCCGTACACACGAGCCAAATGGATCGCACTTTTACCCTTGATGAACCCGACCACCTGCGAGACCGCATATTTCGGCGGAATCGAGATCATCATGTGAACGTGATCCGGCATCAGGTGACCATCTTCGATTCGGCTTTCCTTTTGCAACGCCAGCTTACGGAACACCTCGCCGAGATGCCGTCTCAGTTCCCCGTAAAGCGTCTTCCTGCGGCACTTGGGAATGAACACAACATGATATTTGCACTCCCACTTGCTGTGGCTTAGGCTCTCATAATCGTCCATCGTGAAACTCCGTTTCGTGTGCTTGGTGGCTCACGAGCGGAATTTTCATCGGTGGACGACTGCCTTAAATGTCAAACTTCTACTGCCACCCCGGCAGAGCCGGGGGACCTCCTATGGGAGGTTAGGCTTGCCACGAGTTGTGGTGGCGTCTTCTTCGGCGCAAAGATGCCATACCAGACGCTCACCTCATAGCCGGGCACAGTTTCAGCCGGGCACAGTTTCAGCAATAACAGGAATGTCCGGTAGCGAATCCCAACGGCTCGCTGAGGTAACGCCCAACGCTTGCAGCGTGCCGGACCGCGTCACCATAATTCATTTTTCGGCATTGAAGTTACCGCTGAAAAACGGGACTTCGGCACGTCCAGCTGGCAGATAGCGGCGTTGCACGGGCGAGATACGCGAACTGTGCTGCGCGTGCCTCATAAGCCGTGGAGGTTGCGGATGCTGCTGCCAGTCCGCAACCCTTCTTTGACTTTTGGTGCGCGTGCTTCTGCGGCGATCACTTTTGCGATGGTTTGAAATATCGCAAATCCGGCGGCGGCTGGCTTTTGCGGACCGGCATCAGCATCCCGTCACCGCTCATGTAATAGCTTTCTTTGCCGATAGCGATCATCGAGTTGATCATGTTTTCGGCACAGCTAACCTCGCCCCAGCGCGGACGCGGATTGGGGCTGTGTACATATTTTTTGTCCACGGTCCAAGGCCGCGTCAAGGCATGGTCGATCGTGGTAATCACGTCGTGTAGGATTTTCGGATCGTCTTTGTCGCGGAAGATGCGTTCCTTGAAGATGGACTGGTTGTCGAAATGAAGCGGCAGGCCGGTTGCGTCGTAAGCGCGGGGGCCCTTGAAGGGGCCGCGCGTTTCCACTTCGAGCACGTCATAGACGCCGTCGCCGTCCTCATCAATCCATCTACCGATCGAGTAGCCCGCATAAGTCGGAGCGGGATCGAGGTCCGTGGGCCAGTCGCGCCCATCGGTGTAGATTCGACGAAGAGGCTCTCCGCCGCCGGGCGCGATGTAGGTGGTTTCCGGCGTTACGATGAATTCCATGACTCCAAAAGCGATAGTCATGAGCGGCATGCCGCCGGGCATGCAGCGAACGGCATGGTCAAAAAAATTGCCCTGTCCGCCGTTGGCCTGGTCCGCAAGGCTGTCCTCGAAAATCTTTTGATACTCCGGAGTGAGCGGGGCTTCCTGTCCTCGCCCCCAGGGCTTGGTCTGGTCGTGCGAGGGCTGGCCGCCGGCCGTGAAGCCACCATTAGGTTCAAACGTGGCTCCCGGGGGAAACCAGCGCGTCCACGCGCCTTTCCAGTCCGGGTACCTCCCGTCGTTTGCCGCCTGAACCGGGCTCACCATGACCCCGGTGGCGATCAGTGCAACGGCAATCGCGCTCGTCGAGATTCGAAACATCATGATTGTCCTCCCGCGTCGTCAGGTCGCTTGATCGGACATTTTTCTCAATCATAAGGGCGCCGAAATCGCGCACGCAAAGTAGTATATCCCGCCGGCGCTGCTCATGGAACGCGCCACAACCATCTTCCGGACAAAACACAATCCGGGTCGTCCAGGTAGCCGGTGTCCGCTGCACCGCATGAGTCAAGAAGTGGCCTGACCGCCCGCCACCTCTTTTGCAAGCGGCTGAATTCGATCCGCACCGCCCGCCCAACGAACGTCGACTGAACCGGAGCGGTCGCCGTCGCCCCGCTCGCGTTGCCTCGTCACTGGGAGTTGGCGGATTGGACCGTCCAGATGGTGGGAATGTTGCCGACACCCGCGGATGACGAAACCTGCGTGCCGTTCATGAACCACATCACCGTGTTGCCGCTGGTGTCGCGCCACAGCAGGTCGCTCACGCCATCACTGTTGTAGTCGCCGGTCGCGACGACCGACCAGGCCGTCGGTACATTTCCGAGGCCGCCGGCGGACTGCACCTGCGCTCCATTCATGAACCAAATCGCCGCATTTCCGCTGGTGTCGCGCCAGAGAATATCGCTCATGCCGTCGCCATTGAAATCACCGGTGCCGGCGATCGACCAGGTGGCGGGCACGTTGCCGAGACCTGCAGACGACAGGACCTGTGCGCCGTTCATCAGCCACATCGCCAAGTTGCCGTTGCCGTCGCGCCAGAGAAGGTCGGTTATGCCGTCGCCGTTATAGTCCCCGGTGCCGACGATCGACCAGGTCGTGGGTACATTGCCGAGGCCCGCGGACGAGGTGACGGCGGCTCCGTTCATGAACCACATCGCCAGATTGCCGCCGGTGTCGCGCCACAGAATGTCGCCCTTGCCGTCTCCGTTGAAATCCGCGGCTGCAACGACCGTCCAGACGATCGACACATTGCCGACGCCCGCAGACGACGAGACATGTGCGCCGTTCATGAACCACATCGCGGTATTTCCACTGGTGTCACGCCAGAGCAGATCAGTGTTGCCGTCGCCGTCGAAGTCGCGCTGTGCGATGATCGACCAAGCAGTGGGCACGGTGCCAAATCCTCCGGAAGACGAGACCTGCCCGCCGCTCATGAGCCATATCGCCAGATTGCCGCTGGTGTCGCGCCAGGCGATGTCGCTGAAGCCGTCGCCGTTGAAATCGTGGGCACTTACTCCGCCACCGCCACCACTGCTGCCTGGTGGCGGTTGCAACCGTTTCCCGGCCACGACGCCGCCCTGGCTGGGCTTCGACGGCGTCGGAAAGCCGATGCCGATAACGCCGCCGATATCTGCCGTGTACATGGTCCCTGTCGTGACCGAGACAGTCGTCATGTTCGAGGCGGTGGAAAGGCTGACGTCATAGCCGCCGCCCGGGGTGAGGCCGGTGATAAGGTGCCGCGTGATCGTCGCCGGCACCGTATAGGCCGTCGCCGTTGCCGGCGCGGCTATGCTGGAGGGGAACACGACCGCCGTGTTCTTGATGTAGACGCCGTCAAAGGGCGCCCCCGCCACCGAATGGATCGGATAGGCCGCGTCGGCGGCAACCGACGCATCGGTTCCCTGCAACACCGTGAGCAGGCGCAGCGACTTGGGATTGGAGGGGTCCTCGATGATGAGGCGGTCATAGGACGTATCGAGTTCGGAGACCGCGTTGACCTCCTGCGATGGATTGCTGGTCCAGAAACGCTGTTCGCGGATGGTCGCAGTGAGCGGCATTACGACCTGCACGGTAAGCGCCTGGCCGTTGGCGGCGATGTACGCGGTCTGGCCGGAGATCGTCGGCGTATTCATCAGCACCAGGTTCAAGCGCTTGAATTCGTTGGGCCGCGCCGAATTGGCCCGATCATAGACAATGACATAATCGGGATTGAGCCAGACCACCGATCGTCCAGCGGTGATGACGTCCTTTGCGTTCTTGGCCGTCGTCCACCAATCGGGATGATTGTAGAGATTGGCCATGTTGAAGAGGGCATAGGACCAGTTGTCGTTGGCGCTCAAAGTGACGCTCGGGTCGCCAAAGCTGCCGCCATTGTTCCACTGGCCGCCATATTGCAGCGTGGTGTCCCAGATGCTGGGCGAGATCGGTACTTGTTTGTTCTGCAGGCTCAGCGTGTTGTGATAGAGCGGCGTGTAGCCCATCCAGTCATTGGCGTAGTTGGACCACTCCTTGGTCAGCCATTGCCCGTTGCGATAGAGCGTGAACTGGCCGCAGTCTCCGCTTTCGTGATTGATCCACTCCCAGCCGCAACGCGTCGTGAACCAGGTAGCATTGGCGCTCCAGTCCGAGCGCGCGAGGATCGTGCCGATCGCGGGTGCGGTAAATTGCAAGGGAAGCATCGGGCGCGGATCGCTTGCGGTCGCCGCCATCGGGTCGAACAGCATGAAATAGAGGATGGCCTGGGTGGCGTAGGAATTGCCCCAGATATTGGCGGCGCGCGAATAAAGTTTGGCGTTCCCGCCCTCCAGCACATTGGCGGCTATCCAGCGGTCCTTGGCGAGCCGCGGCTGATTGTTGGTGATTTGGTCATAGAGGCCGATCGGCCCGATCGTGTCCATGAAATCGGGCGTGATCCAGGTCCGCAGCGTGTCGCCATAAGTCGCAACCGGCCATACCTGGCCGAGATACGAATATCCCGATGCGGCGCTCGGGACGTAAGGCGTCGGCGCAACGAGATGCAGGAATCCGTTGATGTGGTTGTCCCAGTACGGGCTCGCAAAGAAACCGGCCTGCGGCCCATAGGTGGTCGGGTCCGCGAAGCCCGCGGTCCGGAGGCCGAGCAGGGCCTGTGCAAGAAAGCCGATCGACTCGCCGTAGAGGGTACCTTCTGCCGGCAGACCGCCTGACGCGATGCCGAGGCTGATATTGGGATTTGTGAGGCCGAGCGCCCCGCGCACCGTGCCGGCATCCTCGAAGACCGCATAAATCTGATAAAGCCACCAGCCCAGTACGTCAGGAATGTAGCTGCGCAGACTCGAGCCGACACCACTCCCGCTCACCGGATCATCGGCGGCATCGAATGCCGTTGCCATCAGCGCGAGCGTGCGCATCTGGCCGATGAAATAGTTGTTGGCGGCCCAGCGAAGCTGAAGCTGACTGTTCTGCTGGGTATAGGCCGTCTGCGTCGGGTCGTTGCCGAGCACACGCGGATCGTCTAGCGACCCGGGCAGCAATGGCGATTGCCCGGCGCGATTGGGCACCATGTAAAGCTGGTTGGCCCACATCATGAAGACTTGGCGGATCGTCGCCTTGTCCGAAGCCGACAGTGATCCGTAGATCCAATCAACGGTCAGGCCCCAGGCCTCGCCCCAATAATTGGCGCGGTTTCCGGTAATGAAGCCGGGATCGCGGAATGGCACATTGGCGGCCGGGCCGAGCACCGCCTGGTTCATGACGTACATGAGGAGCGTGCGCGCGCGCATCGCCCACTGCGGACGCATCGAAGCGTTGGGATCAACGAGCGACATGAAGGCGAAGAACTCCGCGTAGGCTTCGGTCGCCTCGCCTTCCCAGTTGACCCCGCCGGCATCGTTCCAACTTGCATTCGGCAAGCCGGTCGTCCAGTTCCACTTGGCGTTTACGTCCGCGAGCGCCGCATTGGCTGCGACGAGCAGGCCATTCTGGAACATGGGATTCGAGGCCGTCGCCCAGCCCTGCAGGCGCGCTACGTCAGCGGAATTGAGCCATAGGCGCGGATGGTCGGTCGCTGGCGCAGCAATGGCGTAAGGAATATCGGCTGCAATGGAAATGAATCCCGCGGCCAAGACGCCTGTTATCGAACGAAGACACCGCCGGATGAAATCGGCCAGCGCAGGACGCGACGGCAGAACCGGCCCGGGCGACATGGGAGCCGCGCCGATTAGGCTCGCACGACACCTTTGTGAGGATCTTTGCATGAAGCCCCCGAATTCGAATCCATTGGACTACCCGGACGGAGACAAGTGGGGCGGGGACAGTATCGCGACTGCTCCCGGCAATTCGGACATATCGGAGCCACTCGGTTGTGCCCCGATCATGTCGTGATTGATTTCGTGAGTTATCTGCCCGTCGATTGCGTTTTGCTTGCGATTCGCTCTCGCGATTATTGCACTCGTAATGGCGGCCTTGAATAGGCTAAATCGACCTGAACCGTGAGGGGGCGGGAATGGGACGGCAGCTTCTGACCCGAACGTATGGTCCGGCCGTGCGCAACGCAAAGTTCGCGCCGCTTGGTGAGTTGTCTGGGGACCCCGTTGAAAGAGCGGGTGGCTCTCTAGTCCGGTCAGCTTAAAAACCGAATGGGGACGCTATGACCGCCAACATGTTCGCCGCTGAGAGCCAATGGGCCTCAACTTTTGCGATGTGGGGGGAGGAATTGGCCAATTCCCGCCCAGAGCGTATGCCCCCACGTGTCTGCACTTGATGGCGAAAGCAGACATCCGAGCGCCGGAAAGGAGGGCGGGTTTTTGACCCTGGCCGTGCGAAAACGGTTTTTACACCACAACCAAGACCCGAAGCGGTCCTCGCCTTGTTTGTCAATTTGCACAGCATCTAACCGTTTGACGCTTACTCGATCATTTCGTCGGCGATGGCGAGGAGCCCGGCGGCACGTCGATGCCGAGCCTCCTCCCCGTCTGCCGGTTGATGACGAACTCGAGCTTACTCGGCTACATCATTCTCGCTCTTGAGAATGCGGCTGACCAAGGCGGCGATCAATCCGACCGAGAGTACTAGTAGTAGCCGCGCCGCACACCGCGCCGAACGTACCGATACTCGCGCCGTGCGGCGCGGCGATAGTGACCGTAGTAGGCTTGTGCCTGTGGCACAGACACCACGATGCCTGATGTTGCCGAACGTTCGAGCGATATGGGCATTGCGCTGAGCACTGCGGCAGTCACAAGAGCCGCGCAAATAAGTCCGGCTTTCTTGTACAATGTCGACATAGCGTTCTCCTTTTTTGTGGAAGAGCGATTTCGTCTGCTGCACCGGACGCACCACGTCTCTCCTCAGCGGGGGCGTGATACACGGTGGCACTGTAGATGCGTCGCTCTAGCCCGCCTTGATCTTGATCAACATGTTCGGGCCGCCTCGCTCAATCCACGCTTGAGCGCTCCAAAACGTAGACGCCGAGCGCCACACGCGATCCGCTGGTCGAATGAATTCAGATCAATCCGCATCCCAAGTCCAACCGTTGATCAAACCGCCGAACCTTGCTCAGGCGTCCTTTGAGCGCAGATTCTCGTTCTTGTGGGCGGCCAAAGCACAGCGATTGAGAAAAGCAGCACGATAGTGTCGCACGCAGATTCCGGGGTAAAATTCTCAAGATTTGTTGCGGATGCTCACGGCCGGTTGTAGTCCACAGCGGCGTTCGGTGCAGTGCCAACATGGCGGCCATCGGAGGTCAACCAGCCTGACACGGTCGCCTCGGCACTGCGAAACCCGCGTCCGACCCGGTGATCTGACACATGCGCGAGATAAGCGATCGCCGCGCCGCGCGTCGCGAATCCGTGGCACGGCCCAAACAGATTGCTCCGATCGGTTTGTACAAGTCGTCGCACTCCTGCAATAAGTCGTGGGCTGCCTTGTCCTCACCGGGAGGCTGTACCAGTGACCTATGACCTCATCCTGCGCCGCGCTCGCGTGATCGATCCCTCGCAGAGGCTCGATGCGGTGACCGACATCGCCTTCGCAGCGGGCAAGGTGGCCCGGATCGGCGCGGATATCAAAGCCGATGCGGGAACCGATGTCCGCGACATGGCCGGTGCGATCGTGACGCCGGGGCTGATCGATCTGCACACCCATGTCTATTGGGGCGGCACATCGCTCGGCGTCGACGCGGAGGATTTCTGCCGCCGCTCCGGGGTCACCACCGCGATCGACACCGGCAGTGCAGGACCCGGCAACTTCGCCGGCTTCCGCAAGCATGTGATCGAGCGGAGCGAGGTGCGCATTCTCGCCTATCTGCACGTCTCCTTCGCCGGCATCTACGCCTTCTCCACGCGGGTGATGGTGGGGGAGAGCGAGGAAATCCGCCTGATGGCGCCGCTCGACGCGGTCGAGGTCGCCAACGCCAACCGCGACCTCATCGTCGGCATCAAGGTGCGGGTCGGCGCCCGCGCCTCCGGACGCTCGGGGACGGTGCCGCTCGACATCGCGCTGCAGGTCGCCGACGAGGTCGGCGTGCCGCTCATGGCCCATATCGACGATCCGCCGCCGAGCTATGAGGAAGTGATCGCGCGGTTGCGGCCAGGCGACGTCCTCACCCATGCGTTCCGGCCGTACCCCAATTCGCCGGCGACCGCGCAGGGCACGGTGAAACGCGCCGTGCTCGAGGCACGCCAGCGCGGCGTAAAGTTCGACATCGGTCACGGCAAGGGATCGTTCGCATTCAAGACTGCGCGGGCGATGCTCGCCAATAGCTTCCTGCCCGACACCATCTCCTCCGACGTGCACAAGCTCTGCATCGACGGCCCGGCGTTCGACCTCGTCACCACCATGTCGAAGTTCCTCTGCCTTGGCATGCCGCTCACCGACGTGATCGCCGCTTCGACCGTCAACGCGGCCACCGCACTGAAACGGCCCGAACTCGGCAGCCTGAAGCCCGGCTGCGTCGGCGACGCGACCGTCCTGTCGATCGAGAACGGCCGCTTCGACTATGTCGATGTGGTGGGCGAGCATTTGACCGGCGACCGCAGGATCGCCGCCACCGGCGTCGTGATCGCGGGGCGGTGGTGGCATCCGCGCTGACCGCGCGAGGTCCCCTCCCGTTTTCGGGGTTAGGGGGTTAGGGTGGGGTCCGCTTGCCAAACGCTATGCCCGAAAAGACCCCACCCCGGCGCTGCCCAAAAACGGGGAGGAATAAGAAAGCGGCGCTTCGCGCGGCGAAAAGCAGCATCGGCTGGCATGCCATTTGCTACGTTTTAGGCTACAGTTGGCGGCCGGAAATGCCGACATACTCCGCCATTGCAGCGTGAGCAACGAGCCATCATTCGCCGTCGGTGAGCAGCGCCGACGCGCCGACCGGGCAACAGGTGAGGAACAGACCATGGATCGCAGGACGCTGTTGAAAGCCGTCGCCGGCGCCGGAACTCTGGCCATGTCGCAGAAGCTGGCCGCGCCAGCGCTGGCGCAGGGAACCGCCGCGCGCACGCTACGCTTCGTTCCGCAGGCGGATCTCGCGAACTTCGATCCGATCTGGGGCACCCAATACGTGGTGCGCAACGCCTCCGCACTGGTGTGGGACACGCTCTACGGCGTCGACGAGAAACTCGTACCGCAGCGCCAGATGGTCGAGGCCGAAGACGTGTCGGCGGACGGGCTGACCTGGACATTCCGGCTGCGGCCGGGGCTCAAATTCCATGACGGAGAGAAGGTGCTCGCCAAGGACGTGGTGGCGAGCCTCGCCCGCTGGTCGGCGCGCGATCAGATGGGGCTCTTGCTCAAGGCCATCCAGCAGGATCTCAGCGCCCCGGACGACCGCACCGTGAAATGGGTGCTCAAGAAGCCTTTCCCGAAGATGCTGCTTGGCGCTCGGCAAGGTCAGCACGCAGGTCGCCTGCATCATGCCGGAGCGGATCGCCAAGACCGATCCGTTCAAGCAGATCAGTGAATATATCGGCAGCGGGCCGATGCGCTTCGTGCGCAACGAATGGGTGGCGGGCGACAAGGCGGTGTTCGAGAAATTCGCCGACTACGTGCCGCGGCAGGAACCCGGTTCCTGGCTGGCGGGCGGCAAACGCATCCTGGTCGATCGCATCGAATGGAAGGTGATGCCGGATCCGGGGACCGCCTCGGCGGCGCTGCAGAACGGCGAGATCGACTGGTGGGAGAACCCGATCTCCGACCTGGTGCCGCTGCTGCGCAAGAACCGCAACATCATGGTGGATATTGCCGATCCGCTCGGAAATATCGGCAGCTTCCGCATGAACCACCTCTATCCGCCCTTCAACGACGTGCGGGCACGGCGTGCGGTGCTTATGGCGATGAGCCAGGAAGACTACATGCGCGCCATCGTCGGCGACGACGACAAGCTGTGGAAGCCGCTGCCGGGCTTCTTCACCCCCGGCACGCCGCTCTACACCGAGGAGGGCGGCGACATCCTCAAAGGACCGCGCAACCTCGACGCCGCCAAGAAGCTGCTGGCGCAATCGGGCTATGCGGGCCAGCCGGTGACCTGCCTGGTCGCCCAGGACCAGCCGATCACCAAGGCCCAGGGCGACATCACCGCCGATCTCCTCAAGCGGCTCGGCATGAACGTCGATTTCGCCGCGATCGACTGGGGTACGGTCGGCGCCCGCCGCGCCGTGAAGACGCCGCCTGGACAGGGCGGGTGGCAGATGTTCCACACTTGGCATTCGGGGGCGGACTGCATCAATCCGGCCGTCGCCATCGGGACACGCGCCAACGGCGACAAGGCCTGGTTCGGTTGGCCGGATGTGCCCGAGGTCGAAGCGCAGATTGCGGCTTGGTATGACGCCAAGACCCTGGACGAGGAGAAAGCCGCGATCCGGCGGCTCAACAAGGCCGGTCTCGATAACGTGGTCTATGCCCCGACCGGCTTCTTCCTGACCTATCAGGCTTGGCGCAAGAACGTCTCGGGCGTGGTCAAGGGACCGCTGCCGTTTTTCTGGGGTGTGGCGAAGACAGCGTGAGAGAGCCGCGGCGCGCGGTCGTGACGCGGGCTGCCGCGCTCCCAGACGATTGGCGGGTCGATATGGCCGGCGTATCGTCGGCTGGTACGTGCTCAAAAAGCCGACGGCTTTTTCGTTTTGGGTGATCCAGCCGGACGGCCGGGCGCGGCGCTTTGGCTGCCGCGCAAATCTATGTCTGCAGCGATTTTGCGTTGAACCCGATAACCGAACGTACGGGGGCAAGCGTCATGGATCGAAGAGCATTTGTGAAAGGCGCAGTTGCCGCGGGCGCCGCAACGGCGGTTAGTGGCCTTTCGACCCCGGCCATTTCTCAGCGCGCCGCAGCACGCACTTTGCGCTTCGTGCCGCAGGCCGATCTCGCCAATTTCGATCCGATCTGGAACACCCAGTATGTGGTGCGCAACGGCGCCGCGCTGGTGTGGGACATGCTCTACGGCGTGGACGATAGGCTGCAGCCGCGTCGCCAGATGGTCGAAGCCGAAGAGGTCTCGGCCGACGGGTTGGTGTGGACGTTCCGGCTGCGGCCGGGGCTCAAATTTCATGACGGTGAGCGGGTCCTGTCGAAGGACGTCGTAGCCAGCCTTTCCCGCTGGCAAGCGCGCGACAACATGGGCTTGATGCTCAGGGCGATCCAGAACGAACTGACCGCCGTCGACGACCGCACGTTCCGTTGGGCGCTGAAAAAGCCGTTTCCGAAGTTGCCGGTGGCGCTGGGGAAGGTCGGGACTCCTTCCTGCTTCATGATGCCGGCACGCATTGCGGCAACCGATCCATTCAAGCCGATCGACGAATATGTGGGAAGCGGACCGATGAAGCTCGTCCGCAACGAATGGATTCCCGGCGCCAGAGCCGTCTTCGAGAAGTTCGCCGACTACGTCCCCCGCCAGGAGCCAGCATCATGGCTCGCGGGCGGAAAGCGGATGCTGCTCGATCGCGTGGAATGGATCGTGATGCCCGATCCGGCCACCGCCTCCGCCGCGCTCCAGAACGGTGAAGTGGACTGGTGGGAGACGCCGATCGCCGACCTCGTGCCGCTGCTGCGCAAGAACCGCAACGTCATGCTCGACATCGCCGATCCCTTGGGCAACATCGGCAGCTTCCGCATGAACCACCTGCACCCGCCCTTCAACGACGTGCGGGCGCGTCGCGCGGTCTTGATGGCGATGAGCCAGGAAGACTACATGCGCGCCATCGTCGGCGACGATGACACTCTGTGGAAGCCGCTGCCCGGCTTCCTCACGCCGGGTACGCCGCTCTACAACGAGGAAGGCGGCGAAATCCTCAAAGGCCCGCGCAATCTCGATGCCGCCAAGCGGCTGCTGGCGGAAAGCGGCTACGCGGGCCAACCGGTCACCTGCCTGGTGGCGCAGGACATGCAAATCACCAAGTCCCAGGGCGACATAACGGCTGACCTGCTCAAGCGGCTCGGCATGAACGTGGATTTCGCCGCCATCGACTGGGGCACCACTGCGGCTCGCCGCGCGCAGAAATCGCCCCCGGGCCAGGGCGGCTGGCAGATGTTCCACACTTGGCATGCCGGCGCGGTTTGCATCGACCCGTCGTCCTATACGGCGATCCGTGCCAACGGCGACAAGGCGTGGTTCGGCTGGCCGACCAGCCTGCCGGTCGAGGCCGCGATCGCGGCCTGGTACGACGCCAAAGACCTCGACCAGGAGAAGGCCGCGATGCGCCGGCTGAACAAGGCCGCGATCGAAGATGTGATCTATGCCCCGACCGGCTTCTTCCTGAGCTACCAGGCGTGGCGCAAGAACGTCTCGGGCGTGGTCAAGGGACCGTTGCCGTTCTTCTGGGGCGTCGCCAAGGCGGCGTGAGAGCGCCGCGGCGCGGTCTTCTCGTCTCATTCACGCGGGCGAAGGTCAGGCCTCGGCGCGGCGCGGAAGGCGCGGACTTTGCAAGCTATTTGGCATTCGCGAGTATTTCTGGTCTGTATTCAAAATGCATGGTGTCGTAGTGATACCATTTGCCTCCCCAAATGAAGCCGTACTTCTCGAATATGCGCACGATCTCCCAAGGGACCTCGTTCTTATAGATAACGCGGCCGTCGGCATCGGGCTTTGACCAGAGCCAATAATGGGAATGTGCTTCCGCGAGATCGATCGCAATACCCAGTCCGTGAGCGCTTGGACGGCCTGTTCCCGCGATTGGCCGGCAATTATACGTGCCTTGCAACGGTCTCAGATATTCCAAGAACCGATCAGGCAGTTGATCCAGCTCGTCCGAGACCTTCTGCAATTGCGCCGCCGCGCCATTGATCTTGGAAAACTTGATCGTCTTGCCGTATTTTTTCTTCAACCACACGACATTGCCGGCGTCCGCAACGAGATTCGCCTTCTGGCAGTCTCCGTACATCTTGTTGAACAACGGCTGGTATCGGATGCGCCCGGGATCGAAGTTCACCTCTGGGGCGAGGCCTTTGTCGCCTGCGGGATAGGTCATCGCGAACATGTCTTTGATATCCGGATCGCTCAGCATCGCCTCGAACGGCTTGTCACCCTTGCCATCATCGATGCGCATGCGGGTGCCGTCCTTCCAGATGAGGTCGTTGCCGTCGACCCGGTCCAGATAGTCCGGATAGGCCTTGACCAGCGCCGCGACGACGCCAGCTTGCCGTTGCTCCGACATGGCGGCGCGGGCAATTCCGAACGCCAGCGGAACAAGCAGGACACAAGCGGCGAACCGAAATTTCATTGCTACAGCCTTCTACAACCCAATCGGCACTTTGGTTGTGTTCGATAACCCGAAAATATCGGGTCTGGAGGATCGACACAACGCCGAAAAGTCGGTAACTTTCCGGCTTCATTTCCAGTAATTGTACTCATTTCTAATAAACTATCTGAGGCGACGATGGCAGATATCTTTATCAGCTATTCGACGGCCGACCGCGGCACGGCAGCCAAAATAGCCGAATTTCTTCAGGAAGAAGGTTATACGGTCTGGTGGGACCGCGAGCTTTCCGCCGGCCAGCAATTTTCCGGCGAGATCGCCCAGGCACTCACGGATTGCAGAGCGGCAATCGTGATTTGGACGACGTCCTCCATCAAGTCGCGATGGGTGCTCGGCGAGGCCGAAACCGCCGCGAGTGCCGAAAAGCTGATCCCTGTCAGGGAGGACAGCTTGGCCGAGGGCCAGCTTCCGATCGGCTTTCGCGCCCTGCACACGATCGCGCTGGGTGACCGCGTCGGGCTTGTGCGCGCTGTTCAAGCCCGCTTTGACACGCCGCGCAAAGCATTTAGTCGCTGGGACATCGTCAAGATGCGGCTGGCGCGGCATCTGCTCGCGGCGCGCCGATGGGTGACGCCGCGCAACGTGGCGATAGTCGCCGTCCTCGCCGTTTTCGGCGCCTACGCTTCCGTGATGATGATAAGATGGAACGCCGTCAAAGACTCGATGGAACCGAGTGATTTCGAGAATTACCGGGACACCTTCAAGTTTGGTCCCTATGTCGCGAAGGCGAAAGCCAAGCTCGCCGGCATGGAGGAATGGAAAAAAGCAAAAGGCTCCAGGACCCCCGCCGACCTGCAGGAATTCACGGATAAATTTCAGAGCTCCATGTATTATCAATATGCCCGTCTGCGCCTGACGAGGCTCCAGGCCATCGCTTCGCAAAAGTACACGCCCTTGCTTCCGGACGCCTCGCGCCGCGCTCTCACGCCGGAAGAGGTCAACTCCTTGGATTGCACCGGGCTTTGGAGGGCCCGGAACGAGATCTTTTATTCGTTGGGCTATTGCTTCGTGTCGGACCAGGGAATCGACTTCTTCGGAACCGGAGCGGAGTGTCCCAGCGACTGCAAGCTGACCCTGGAATTAAATTCGCTGACGCAGGACATCATATCGAAGGTCGAGAACGACAACATCAACATGATGCAGAGCCGGGAGCAGAAAATAGGCTGCTTGCGTCCCGCTGTCAGATGCGCGCGCAGGCAGTAGGGCTCGAGCTCTGCTGCAAACCTTTCTCGAGCGGGATCTCAGCTTGACTAGACGCTCATCGCCTGTTCGGGCGCCAGCGGTTGCAGGCCGCCGAATCGACGCTCGCGCCGGCCAAAGCCGGCGAGCGCTTCTGCGAGGTCTTCCGCCTCGAAGTCGGGCCACATCCGCTCGGTGAAATGAAGTTCGGCGTAGGCGCTCTCCCAGAGGAGAAAATCGGACAGGCGCTTTTCGCCGCTGGTCCGGATGACGAGGTCGACGTCTCGGAGTCCGGGTTCGCCGGTGACGAGCCCCGAGAACCCGGCACGTGTGAGATCAGCCAGCTCGGCGACGCGGGCGGCGGCGCTCAGGATCGCATCGCGGGCGGAATAGTCGAGGGCGACGCGCAAATGCAGGGCGTCACCACGAGCCGTGGCGGCCTCGGCTCGCCCGATCTCGGCGGACAATCCGTCAGGCAGCCGATCCCGCCGGCCGATCACGGTGAGACGAACCCCATTGCGCACGAGGGTTTCGATCTCGTCCCTGAGATAGAACCGCAGCAGCCCCATCAGCGCGGCGACTTCCGCTTTCGGCCGACGCCAGTTGTCGCTGGAGAACGCGTAAAGGGTCAGCGTGCCGATGCCTTGCTTCGGCGCCGCCTCCACGACGCGCCGGACGGCTTCGACGCCCGCTTCGTGGCCGCGCACCCGCGGCAATCGCCGCCGCGTCGCCCATCGTCCATTGCCGTCCATGATGATGCCGACGTGCAGCCTGGAAGAGACCTGGAGTTTGGAGGAAAGATTACTTTGCATTGAAAAGTTTCCTTGCAAAAAAAGAGCGCGGCCCTCAGGCGGGAAGGATACCGAGCCGGGCATCCGCGGTGTCTTCCTTCCCGGCAGCCTTGGCGGCATCGCGGACCAGACGCTCGAGCACCGCCAGATAATTGAGAAAGCGACGACGGCCGTTCTTGGTCAGGCGGCAACTCGTATGCGGCCGGTTGCCCTCATAGCCCTTGGTGATCTCCACCAGACCGGCTTCCTGCAGCACCTGGAGGTGCCGGCTGAGGTTGCCGTCGGTGAGACCGCAGAGTTGCTTGAGATCGGCGAAAGCCAGGCCCTTCGGGTGCGCAATGAGCGAGGTGAGCAGGCCGAGCCTGGCCTTCTCATGAATGACCCGGTCAAGTCCTTCATAGGAATACGGGGCATCGCCGGCATCAGTCTTCGACATCGGGATCTCCGGAAGCAAAGTGCAGGATTGCGGCCATCAGAAGCTGGCCGACTACGAAGGGCAGGCCCATCGTCCAGGGCGACAATGCGTGATCCGTGCTTGCCAGCATCAGGCTCACAAAGCCCGCCACGAAATACCAAGCCCCCGCGATCCTCACGCTGCCCGGCAGCGAGCGCGCGGAAGCGAAAATCCCCAAGCTGACCAGCAGTTGCCACAGGCCCGGAAGCATCCACAGCGCTTCCGGGGCAAACCGGCCCAGCACAACGGAGAGCAACGCCCCTGCGACGCCCGCGGGCAGGCACTGCTCGACCGCCTGATGGATCATTGCATCGGCGAGACCAGAATGATGCCGACGCGAACGCGCCTGCATCTCCACCCAGATGATGCCTGCGGAGACGAACGCCGCGGCAGCCCACCCGGCGAAAAAGATCAGGGGCTGTCCGGTCGGATCGTCGAGCCAGAAGTATTGGGCGGCCGCGGTCACCAACGCCAGGCCGCCGGTGGCGGCGATCGCTGCCGGGCCATAACCGCGGAAAGCCGTGCCGGCGGCGATCTGGCTGCGAATGGCAAATATGTCGGCCAGCGCCTTGTCGAGATCCTGCATCGCCCACCTTACTTTGCGATACAAAGTATACACGTCCGCAAAGCGATTGCAAGCCGGCGCGAGGCGTGTCGCCTCGACCACAGCCGTTCCACCCACGTGCCGTCCCACCTGTTCTGCCGGGACGTCGGCAGGGTGGCATGAGACCTGCTATCATCCCCCCATGCTGAACTACGTCTTCCGGCGCATCCTCGCGACCATCCCGGTAATGGCGGTGGTCGCACTGTTCGTGTTCAGCCTGCTCTACATCGCCCCCGGCGATCCCGCCGCGGTGATCGCGGGCGACCAGGCGACCCCGGCCGACGTGGAGCGCATCCGCGCGAGCCTCGGCCTCGATCGTCCGTTCCTGATCCGCTTCGGCGAGTGGGTCTGGCAGATCCTGCACTTCGATCTCGGCACCTCGATCTTCACCAACCTGCCGGTCTCCACCATGATCGCGCAGCGGATCGGGCCGACCCTGTCGCTGATGACGATCACGCTCGGCCTTTCGGTGGCGGTCGCAGTGCCGATCGGGGTGGTGGCGGCCTGGAAGGCCGGCACCTGGATCGACCGCCTCATCATGGCGTTCGCGGTGTTCGGCTTCTCGGTGCCGGTGTTCGTGATCGGCTACTTGCTCGCCTATATCTTCGCGCTCCAGCTCGAATGGCTGCCGGTGCAGGGCTACACGCCGCTGACCGAAGGGATCGGGCCCTGGCTCGAGAACCTGATCCTGCCGGCCGCGGCGCTCGGCTGCGTCTACATCGCCCTGATCGCGCGAATGACGCGCGCCGCGATGCTCGAGGTGCTGGGCCAGGACTATATCCGTACCGCTCGCGCCAAGGGCATCGGGCAATACGGCATCCTGTTCGTCCACGCCTTGAAAAATGCGGCGGTGCCGATCGTCACCGTGATCGGCATCGGCATCGCGCTGCTGATCGGCGGCGCCGTCGTCACCGAGAGCGTGTTCGCCATTCCCGGCCTCGGGCGCCTGACCGTCGACGCCATCCTGCGGCGCGACTACCCGGTGATCCAGGGCGTCGTGCTGCTGTTCAGCTTCGTCTACGTCCTGGTCAACCTGATGATCGACCTTCTCTATACGGTGCTCGATCCGAGGATCCGCTATTGAACGCGCCGACCGTCATACCGGTGCCGCCGGACATCGCCGTTGCGCCGGAGCTGCCCGACCTGCTGCCGGACTTAAGGCCGCGGCGCGGCATCATCGGCTTCGCGCTGCGCCATCCCACCATCGCCGTCGGCGGCGCGCTGCTGATCCTGATCGTGCTCATGGGCGTGTTCGCGCCTTATCTGGCGACCGTCGATCCGACCGCGCTTGCTCCGGCGCGGCGCACCCGGGCGCCCTCCCCCGAGCACTGGTTCGGCACCGACATGCTCGGCCGCGACATCTATTCCCGCGTGGTCTATGGCGCGCGGGTGTCGCTGACCGTCGGCTTTTCCGTGGCGATCATCGCCTCCGCCGTCGGGCTCGCCATCGGGCTCGTCTCCGGCTTCGTGCGCCGGGCCGACGGCATCGTGATGCGGGTGATGGACGGGCTGATGTCGATCCCGCCGATCCTGCTCGCGATCGCGCTGATGGCCTTGACCCGCGGCAGCGTCGGCAACGTGATCATCGCCATCACCATCGCGGAAATTCCGCGGGTGTCGCGCCTGGTGCGCAGCGTCGTGCTGTCGCTGCGCGAGCAGCCCTATGTGGACGCCGCCGTCGCCGCCGGCACCCGCACGCCGATGATCATCCTGCGCCACATCCTGCCGAACACGGTGGCGCCGATGACGGTGCAGGCAACCTATATCTGTGGCAGCGCCATGATCATCGAAGCGATCCTCTCCTTCATCGGCGCGGGCACGCCGCCGACCATCCCGTCATGGGGCAACATCATGGCCGAGGGCCGCGCGCTGTGGCAGGTGAAGCCCTTCATCGTGTTCTTTCCGGCGGCGTTCCTGTCGGTCACGGTCCTCGCGGTGAACCTGGTCGGCGACGGCCTGCGCGACGCCCTCGATCCGCGCGCGACCAAACGGGTGTGAGATGGCGCTCCTCGAGGTCGACAACCTGCAGACCCATTTCCGCACCCCGGACGGGGTCAACCGCGCCGTCGACGGGGTCTCGTTTCAAGTCGAGGAAGGCGAGACGCTGGCCATCGTCGGCGAAAGCGGCTGCGGGAAATCCGTGACCGCGATGTCGATCCTGCGCCTGATCCCGGAGCCGCCGGGCAGGATCGCCGGCGCGATCCGCCTGGAGGGCCGCGATCTCATGACGCTGGACGACCGCGCCATGCGCGGCATCCGCGGCAACGACATCAGCATGATCTTCCAGGAGCCGATGACGAGCCTCAACCCGGTGCTCAGCATCGGCCGGCAACTCGGCGAGACGCTGCGCCTGCATCAGGGCCTCGATCAACATGCGGCACAGGCGCGCGCCCTGGACATGCTCAACCTCGTCGGCATCTCGGAGCCGGGCCGGCGGCTCTCCGAATACCCCCACCAGATGTCGGGCGGGATGCGGCAGCGGGTGATGATCGCCATGGCGCTCGCCTGCAATCCAAAAGTCCTGATCGCGGACGAGCCGACCACCGCCCTCGACGTGACCATCCAGGCGCAGATCCTCGACCTGATGGCGGAGCTCAAGCGCCGCATCGGCGCGGCCATCATCCTTATCACCCACGACCTCGGCGTGGTGGCGGAAGTCGCGGAGCGGGTGATGGTCATGTATGCGGGGCGCAAGGTCGAAGAGGCGCCGGTCGCAGCGCTGTTTCGCGCCCCGCGGCACCCCTACACCCAGGGCCTGCTCGGCGCGGTGCCGAAACTCGGCTCCTCGCTCACCGGCGCTGAGACGAAGCTCGCCGAGATTCCCGGCACCGTGCCGAGCCTCAAGCAGCGCATCGTCGGCTGCGTGTTCGCGGGCCGCTGCCCGCGCGCCACCGAGCTGTGCCGGCAGGTGGCGCCGGCGCTGGAGCGCAAGGCGCCCGGACATTTCGCGGCCTGCCACTATGCGGCGGCCGATATGGTGGCGGCATGAGCGCGCTCCTCGAGGTCAACGATCTCAAGAAGTATTTTCCGCTGCGGCGAAGCTTCTGGGGCGCAGGCCGGCCGTCCTTCGTCTATGCCGTCGACGGCGTGTCGTTCCACATCGACAAGGGCGAGACGCTGGCGCTGGTCGGGGAGTCCGGGTGCGGCAAATCCACCGTCGGCCGCGCGGTGTTGCGGCTGTTCGAGATCACCGCGGGGCAGGTCGTGCTCGACGGCCGCCGGATCGACGATCTCGCGGCCGGCGCCCTGCGGCCATTGCGCCGGCGCATGCAGGTCGTGTTCCAGGACCCGTTCTCCAGCCTCAATCCGCGCATGCGGGTGCGCGACATCCTGGCCGAGCCGATCCGCAATTTCGGCTTGGCGTCGTCGCCCGCCGACCTCGACGCCCGCATCGACGCGCTGCTCGACACCGTGCGGCTGCCGCGCGAGGCGGCGCGCCGCTGGCCCCACGAGTTCTCCGGCGGCCAGCGCCAGCGCATCGGGATCGCGCGGGCGCTGGCGGCGGAGCCGGACCTGATCGTGTGCGACGAGGCGGTGTCCGCGCTCGACGTGTCGGTCAAGGCGCAGATCGTCAATCTGCTCCAGGACCTGCAACGCGAGCTCGGCCTCGCCATGCTGTTCATCAGCCACGACCTCGCCATCGTCGAGCACATGACCCACCGCGTCGCGGTGATGTACCTCGGCAAGATCGTCGAGACCGCGCCGAAGCGGCAGATCTTTGCGGCGCCAAAGCATCCCTACACGAGGGCTCTGCTCTCGGCCGTTCCAGTGCCGATGCCGGGCGCGGCGCGCCAGCGGATCATCCTCAAGGGCGACGTGCCGAGCGCGAGCAGTCCGCCCAGCGGCTGCCGCTTTCACACCCGCTGCCCCTATGTATTCGACCGCTGCAGGACCGAGGAGCCGGAGCTGCGGCCGATCGAGGAGGGCCAGTTCGCGGCCTGCCATTTGCACGACTTGCCGGCGGCGCAGAACCCGCTGGCGGGTGACGGCGGCGTTCTCCCCGGCGAGCCCGCCTCCGACCACGAAAACCGGGCCGGCGGCGCAGGAGACATCGGATCGCCATGACCGCTCTCCATGATCTGTCCGCCGGCGTGCTGTCGAACGCCTATCGCGCCCGGCAGCTCTCTCCCGTCGAGGTGACGCGCGCCGCACTCGCGCGCATCGATGCCTGGGAAGCCAGGATCAACGCGATGTATATCGTGGCGGCCGAGAGCGCGCTGGCGCAGGCTGCGGCCGCCGAGGCGCGATGGCGGGCCGGCACGCCGCTGAGCGCGCTCGACGGGGTGCCGATCACCATCAAGGACAACATCGCGGTGGCGGGCATGCCGACGCCGGTCGGCACCGCCGCCGGCGATATGACCCCGAGTGCCTCCGACGCTCCGCCGGTGGCGCGCGTGCGGGAGGCCGGCTGCGTGGTCATCGGCAAGACCACGATGCCGGACTACGGCATGCTGGTCTCCGGCGTCTCCAGCCTGCACGGCATTACCCGCAACCCCTGGGACCTCGCGCGCAATCCCGCCGGCTCGAGCTCCGGGGCCGGAGCCGGCATGGCCGCCGGCTACGCGCCGCTCGCGCTGGGCACCGACATCGGCGGCTCCGTGCGTTTGCCGGCAGCGTATAACGGCGTTTTCGCGCTCAAGCCCAGCCTCGGCCGGGTCCCGATCTATCCGCCCTTCCTGGGGCGGACCGTCGGCCCGATCACCCGCACGGTGACGGATGCGGCGCTCTTGATGACGGTGCTGACCCGGCCCGACCCGCGCGACTACATGGCGCTGCCCCACCAGGAGATCGACTGGCCGGCGTCGCTGGACTCCGAAGTCAGGGGCAAGCGGATCGGCCTTGTTCTCGACATCGGCGTCGGCACCACGCCGCAGCCGGCGGTGCGCAGCGCCATCGAGGCAGCAGCCGCCGCCTTCGAGCGCGCCGGCGCCATCGTCGAGCCGGTCGCGCCGTTCATGACGCCGGAGATGTTCGCCGGGCTCGACCGCTTCTTCCAGGCGCGCCTGTGGGCCGAGGTCGAACCGCTCGCTCCGGACCGGCAGGCGAAGATGCTGCCGTTCATCCTGGCGTGGTGCCGGCAGGCCGCGGGGCTGAGCGCCGCCGACGCCGCCCGCAACCTCGCGCTGGTGATGCTGATCCGCGAGAAGACGGTGGCGGCGAGCCTGCCCTATGACTTCCTCGTCAGCCCGACCTCGCCGATCGCCGCCTACGCGGCAACACAGGCGACGCCCGGCGACGATCCCGCCAAGCCATTCGAGCACATCGCCTTCACCGCACCGTTCAACATGTCGGAGCAGCCGGCCGCGTCGCTATGCGCCGGCCACGATGAAGACGGCCTGCCGATCGGCCTCCAGATCGTCGGCCAGCGCTTCGACGATCTCGGCGTGCTGCGCATGGCCCGCGCCTACGAGCGTCTGCGGCCGCCACCGCGGCCCTGGCCGCAGCCGTGATCTTGCGTCCGGGCTAAAAGAAGCTCGTCGACCCCTCGAACGTCGGCAGCAGCCGTCCCAGCAGGATGACGCAGAGCCACAGGCCCAGGGAGAGCCCTGCAGTGACCTTCGTGAAGGTGCTGGTCTCCTCGTCGTCCCCCATCACGAGCACGTGGCGGTGCTCCATGACGGTGAAAAGAAGAGCGTTCAGCCCGGCCAGCAGGATCAGGAACATCTTCAGCTTGAATGCCGGATTGGGCCAATACATCACCGGGTTCGACACGAAGAACTCCAAGCCGGTGGCGAGGTTGATCACGAAGCCGACGATCACGAACGGCAGGAAGGCGAGCGCCGCGCGCATCGGAATGCGGCGGATGTAGCCGAGCAGTCTGAGATCGACGATCAGCAATCCCCCGACCATGAGGCACAGCCCGATGAAGTGGAGCGTCTCGCCGGCCGCAAACAGCCACGTGCTTTGCCGCACCGCGACACCGGGCGGCAGCGCCTTGATCCATTGAAGAATCTCTGGCTCGGTCATTTCGTCTTCATCCGGGATTGGGTGCCGCCTGCGCCGTCACAGCGCCGGCGGAGGCATGGTGTATCCGATGATCCGGCCCGCCGTGATCGCGCCGAGCCAGAACAGAATCGAAAAAATCGCGGCAACCTTGGCGTTCGTCGTCACGACGGCCTCGCCGGCCATTGCACCGTCGGGGCCGGGCAGACCATCGGTGGCGTAGTGATCGGGCCCGCCGTGCATCGCCTTCGCGAGCGCCCACAGCGAAAGGCCGGCGAACACGATCAGGATCATCTTGATCCAGAAGGCCGGCGTCGCCGACAGCCGCCGCGGTTCGCCGATGAACAGCAGGACGCCGGAAATGGCGTTGATCGCAAACCCGAACCAGGCGAGGCCGAACAGCCTGTCGAACGCCGGCAGCGGAAAGTCCTTGGCGTATCCGAGGATGCGGGCGCTGTACATGAAGGAGATGCCGACCACCATGCCCATGCCGATGGCATGAACGCAGAGCACGATGGGATAGCCCCAATCCGATTCCCGCAGCCAGGTCGAGAAATCCGTCTGCTCGAGCCACGCCAGCAGTTCCATGCAATCAGGCCTTCGCTTTGTTAGTGCCGACCGAGCCGACTCTTGCCGGCCATCGCCAACCGATCGCGCGCACCGCCGGCGGCGATCATGATCTTGTCGAACGTCCCGTCCCTGTTGAGGACGGCATGCTTGAAGACTGCGAGCACGTGCAAGATCATCGCAGCCAGAATGAACGATGCCGTGTAGCCGTGCACGCCGCGCAGGACGTGCTGGGCGCCTTCGAGCTTTCCGAGCGGGCTCGGGATCGCGAGCGCGAACACGTGAATGGCGTCGCCCGCGGTCCACACCATCAGCGGACCGGAGACGAGCATCACCGCGATCGCGATCAGCATCACGAAATGAAAATACTTGCCGATCGTGAAGAAGATCACGCCCTGCTTCGGCAGCGGTCCGGGGTGGCCGACCGCGAAGCGCCAGATGATGCGGCCCCATAGAGCCACGTAGGCCGTCATGCCGATCGTGGTGTGCAGATGCACCAGCCGGGGATAGTCTGCCTCATCGGCGCTCTGGGACATGGTTCCGACGACGAACATGGTGATGACGATCACCGCCGTCAGCCAGTGCAGCGCAATCGAGATCCAGCCATAGCCGTTGCTCGTGTCCGGCGTCCTCACGACGGACACCCCCTGTCGTCATTTGCGCGACCGTGGCAAATGCCGGCAAGAGACTTCCTGAGGACAGGCAACGGGTGGCTCCGAGAGGACGAGACAGAACCGGGATCGGGCTGATCCGACGATTTGATCGAGTGAGGCCGGTGCCCGAGGACGAGAGCAGCGCGCGAGGCCGCGCGCCGCCGAGCATTACGATTGCGATCAGCCGCGATATTCGGGGTCGGTGAGCTTGCCGAGCGACCGGTCCTCGAAAGGAAGATCCTGCATCAACTGGACGCCGGGCGTCTTGTTGAGCCTGATCCGCTTGGTCGCCAGCTTCCAGGGCTCGAGGAACATCACGGGATCGTCGACCGTGACGTCATAAACGAGGATGTCGCCGTCGCGTCGCAGCCGCTCGGTGACCTTCATCTCGTTGCTGTGGAAATAACCGGGCCAGTCCAGCCAGGTGCGGTCGGTGAAGCCCAACGACGTCACCACCAGCGTGTCGTTTTCCCAGCACCCGACCGCAAGGCCATAGTAGGTCTGGTCGAATTTCAGCACCGGGTCATGCTCCCGGCAATCGGTCGGGATGGCGCGAAACGTGTTCTGGTACTCGTAGAGGAAGATGACTTCGTCCTTGGCCTGGACGATCTTGTTCGGCGGGCCGATGCGCGGAAGCCCGCGCGGCAGGTTCTGCCACTCGGGATCGGCATAATCGATCCACTTGCCGCCGGCATTGGCGTGATAATCGCTCAGGCGAACCTTTTCCCAGTATTCGGGCTTGTATTGCGGCTTGCTGACCTGCCCGCGATGGGCGATGGCGCAATCCTGCTCGAACGTCACCCACTGCTGCGTGCCGGTGGCGCCGGCCGCCTTGAAACGTTCGTCACCGTTGCGCGCGGGAAAGGCGTCGAGCGTCTTCTTGCAGGTGGTCGGCGTCAGTTGGGCGACGCCACCGCCCCAGATCCCGCTGAAATCAGGCCGGGTTTGCGCCGAGAGCGAGACAGGAAGCAGGGCACATGCGCCTGCCACCAAAACGGCGGTGCCGAGTCGCGGAAGTATCTGTGTCATTGGAGGTGTCCTCCGGTGGTTGCCTGATATCGGCCGAGGGTCAATCAAACCTCGGCTCATCATGCCTTTGACGTCACTTTGCAACGCCATTTTCATCGATGAAGCCGACCTTCACGTATTTGCCGTCCGGGAACGTGAACGAGTTGGTGAAGCCGAGATGGGCGCCGGAACGGTCGGGATTGAACTCGACCTTGTAGGTTTCGCCGATCACGAACAACCGCCGGTCGCTCAGCCCGAGGCGGCGCAGCCCATTCGGGCCGATCGTCTCGGTGGCCCATTGCTCCACCGTCCCGTCTTCCTTCTTCACGTCGAAGTGGAACCAGGCGTGGGGGTTGATCCAGTCGACCTTGGTGAGAACGCCGGTAAAGCTCATTTGCTTGCTGACGTCGAACTGGGCATTCACCGCGTGATGGGCCTGCGTTGCGGTACCCCCAATCAGTCCAAAGGCGACCCCGACACCGAACAACGCGACAATGGCTGCAGACTTGCGCATGATGTCTCCTCTTATCGAGAGAATTCGATAGCATTTCCTCAGATGTTGCTCGCCTCGCCGAGCAACGGCGAAACCTCATTTGGCATTTGCCTTGGCCAGAAGCTCCGGCTCGGGAAAGATGACATACGGGTTGGACCAGCCTGCCGTCATGGTGATGTCCAGCACCTTGGTGCCGTCGATCTCCTGAACGATCCGGCCCGGCCAATAGGTGCCGGAATGATACTTGTCGAGCGCCGCCTCGCCGGTGCTGGTGCCGTTCCGGTAGCCCGAATAGATCGCCGCCATCTTCTTGGTTTCCCCGTTCGGCAGCTTGATCATCGTCTCGACCCGCTCGGGCCGGTTGTCGGCACCCAATGTCGTCTTGTACGAGTGGCCGTTCACCGAAGTAGTTATGACGGTCTTGCCGTCTTCCTTGGCGATCTGGATGGGGACGTCGCAATCCTTGCCGTCGAGACACTTCTTTGCCGAGGCAAACGCGGCGGCGTGAATGGCGCCGTGCGGCGTCAGCCAGATCTCCTGGGCGCGGAAAGCGGCATTGTTGGAGGGGGACGGATTGATCCCAGGCTTCTCCTCGTTCCAGGCCCGGTCCTTGTTGACGACCCGAACCGTCCTCGCCCCGTTCGGCCCTTCATAGTCCAACCGGCTGGCCGGGAAATGATACGACGCCGCATAGGAATAGCGGCTGACCTCGACAGGCTGGCCAAGCGTTGCCGCTTCCACATCGACCACGGTGCCGTGGCCCTCATATTCGAGAAGATTGAGCTGCCCGATGACGAGCCTGGTGTCGCGAACCATGCCGAGCGCCTCAGCCGCGGCACGAATGGCGGGGTCGATGCCCTTGGCAGGGATTTCCGTGCCCCAGAACCCCGTATTCGCCGGCGTATATTGGGCGAAAGCCGACTGCCCGCCCCCCACTGTTGCGACTGCCACTGTGGCGAGCAGAGCGATCCTGGCTGACGCTGTCACGATATTCCTCCGACGCATTGTTCTTGTTGGGTTATGGCCCACCTTAAAGCGTTCCACGTGCATTCCGTCAACTCGGCTGACGCATCAGCATGGGTGCCATGATGCCGCTGCCGTGGACGTGCGGGTGAGCCACACGCGCCCGCCTTTCAGCGCCCGGGCGCAAGCGCGACGAACTCTCCGTCTCCCTTGAACGACACCCAGGTGCCGGCGAGCCGCGCCTGCTCGATCCCCGGCTTGGAGTAGTCGCACACGCCGTCCGGGAAGATCTGGCGCAACTGCGCGAGCTGCTCCGCCGTCGGCGTCGTCTTGTAGTCCGCTGCATCGACCGGCTTGAGCGCGCATTTGAAGACATCGTCGGACGCCGGCGCTCCCGCCGCGAGCCGCGCGTCGCCTGCGAACGGGAACAGCTTCTTGCAGCGGTCCTGGTCGGTGAGCTTTTCGATCGCCCCCACCGCGGGCCCGCCACCGTCGGGTAGCAGGCGTCGACGAAATCCGCCGGCTTGTTGGCTGCGACCTTCTTCGCCTTCGGCTGGTCCGACTTGTCGTTGGCGATGTTGGTCAGCCACTTGTCGAGCTGCGCCAGTGCCTCGCCCGATATGCGGGTGAGCGGCGAGCCGGCGGTGCGGGTGTCGGACTGGACGCGGCCGAGGCTCGCCACCGTGATCATCACGTGGTTGGCGGCGTTGCCGTTGACCTTGATCAGCCGCGCCCGCATCACGGCGCTGTGGTAGCCGTCATGCACGTCGACGTCCTTCAAGGCATCGAAGGGCGGCGGCGGCGCACCGTCGACGTAGGAGCGGATGTCGACGATCGGCGATCGACGCGAGCCCGCCGCCGCCCGAGTTGACGCGGCCGCTCTCATAGGCGCGGCGCAAGGCGACGGGGTCGCCGGCCATGCGTTGCGGCACGATCTTGCCGTTGATGTCGAGGCCGCCGACCTGCGCGTTCACCTCGATGAACTGATCGAAGCTGATCTTGCCGTCGTTGAGCGCCTGCAGGCCGTATTGCACGCCGACATTGTCGAACGGATTGCGGGCAAAGCCGGTCTTGGGATCGATGCCGAAGGTGCTGACCAGATTGTCCTGATAGGTGCAGCGCACGCCCTTCGCCTTCAGCTTCGGGATCGTTCGCCACCTCGTCCTTCACCGTCGCGTCGCAGTTTTCGGGCCGGGCATTCGGATAGCGCGTGCCGTTGCCGACGCAATAGCCCCAATACTTGCCGGCCACCGCGCCCTTCTGCTCGGTGGTCCATTTGCCGCTGGAGGTGTTGAAGACGTGCTCCAGCAATTCGCAATCATACAGCGGCTGCAGGAAGCTCATCACGTCGGGATAGCTGCGCGCCGGCATGATGCCGTCGAGCAGGCCCGGATAGTTGTTGCCGATCATGTGCTGCTGCATCGAGCCGCCGGAGGCGCCGTGGCCGATGGTGAACAGCGGCGGACCGAACTCCTCGATGAAGTGCTCCTTGACCTTGGCGACGGTCTCGGCCGATTTCACGTCGTCGTTGTTGGAGCCCATCACGTTGAGCGAGCCGGCCGCGACCGCATAGCCGCGGGTGATGAAGTAATCGAGAAAGCCGGCGCCGAGATCCTCGATGTAGAACTTCTTGTCGGTGCCGGTCATCATGCCCAGCCCGCGCCCCATGTGGTAGTTCGCCTGGACGCCGCCCCCGAAGCTGTAGATCAGCTTGCCGTTCCATCCCGATCGCTGGCGAGCCGCCGAATGCCGTCGGCAGCGGGCCGGCGGCGGGATCGTGCAGGATGTTGATGAGATAGGCGGAGCGGTTGATGACGCCCTTCTCCTGGCGGACGATGAGCGGGACCTCCTTGCCTTCCGTGGTCTTGGTGGTTCCGATGTCGGCGGGACGCGCGCCCTTGGGGTCGAACGGTTTCCATTCGCCGCCCTTGTCGCGATAGAAATACTTGACCACCGTCGGCGCCGCACATGAGGCGTCGCTGGGCGACGCCAGGCCGTGCGACTCGTTCTCGCAGACGAATGGCTCCTGCTGCGGGCCCGCGAACAGGGTGCCGTTCAAGGGATGACTGACGAGGGTGACGGTGGCTTCCTTGCCCCCGGCCTTGGCGACCAGCTGGTTGGCGCCATCCTTCAGTCCTTCGACCAGGCCGACCCAGCCGCCCTTGGCGTCGGACCGGAACGCGCCAGATACATCGTGCAGTGCCGACCGTCACCTTCGGCGCGGCCTCGGCGCCTGAAATCCTGACCAGCGCATCGCCGCCGGTCACGAGATCCGGGCGCGACGACAGGACTTCGATGCCAAAGGCCGCCTGCCCCCCGGTCTGCGCCCACGCCGATCCGGCCAGCGCCCCGCAAACGACCGCAAAAGACGCCGTCAGGCACGCGATATTCCGGACCATCTGCTCCTCCCTCGATTTACGTTCTTTTTTTGTCGGGCCGACAAATAGACCCGGAAGCACTGGCGAGCAACGTCCTCGTGCGGCTCCGACATGCATTTCACCCACGTAGCGCGAGGGCGTCCAACCTCAGCCTTGATGCATCCGCGCAAACCGTGAATCCGGTGCCGCTTGGCCTGGACATCGCGCCGCACCGGGGGCAAATGTCTCGGCCAGGAGGAAATGCCCATGAAATTTTCCGCGCCCCTGCGCCGCTTCGCCGGTGCAATCGCCGTCATACTAGGACTGGTCTTTGCCGCAACTGCTGTTGCGCCTGTCGCCGCCCAAGACAAGGAGAAGGACAAGCCGAAGGCGAGCCCGCCGGTGCTGGTCACCTCGCTGGGCCAGAGCCTCGATGCCTTCCAGGTGCAGCTCGCGGTGCGGCGCGCCGGCATCAAGTTCAAGTACGATCCCCATGCCGAAGTGGACCAGCTCGATGGGCGTCAAGACCCTGTTCCTCGCCGTCGGGGCGAGCCTCAAGGGATTCGGCGACGCCGGCATCACCATCAAGGACGAGCTGGCCCGCGCCGGGCACCTGCTCGACGCGGCCAAGAGCCGCGGCATCCTGATCGTGGTGCTGCACATGGGCGGCGAGGACCGCCGCGACGCGCTGTCCAATCAGCTCATCGAGCTGACCGCGCCGCGCGCCCAGCAGTTGATCATCCGCGACGACAGCGACGCCGACGGGCTGTTCGCGAAGATCGCCAAGGACAACAAGATTCCGCTGGCCGACCATCGACACCGTGACCAGTCTCAAGCAGCCGCTGCAGGAAATGTTCGCCGGCAGCTGAGGATACGAGCCGCATCGATGCCTGCGCTGCTGGGCGGCCTGTCCGCCGAACATGTACCCGACGCCAGGCTGTTTGCGATCGCCGCTTGCGGCACTCGCCGGCTGCATCATCTGGTTCGGCATTACGGCGTGGCTGCACCGCCGGCATCTGCGCGCGATTCCGGTGCGCATCCACGTCGCGGGCACGCGCGGCAAGTCGACGACCACCCGCCTGATCGCCGCCGGGCTGCGTGCCGGCGGCCGCCGCGTGATGGCCAAGACCACCGGCACCGAGCCGCGCCTCATCCTCCCCGATGGCAGCGAAGCGCCGTGGCCGCGCCGCGGGCCGGCATCGGTGCGCGAGCAGATGCGGTTTTTCGCGCAAGCCGCGCGGGCCGGCGCCGACGCCGTCGTCGTCGAGTGCATGGCGATCCGGCCCGAAATGGTCGCCGCCAGCGAGACCCACCTGATCCGCGCGACCACCGCCGTCATCACCAACAGCCGCCCCGATCATTTCGAGGAGCTCGGCGAAGATCCCGACGCCGCGGCCGATGCGGTGCGCTGGGCGATACCTGCCGGCGGCCGGCTGTTCGTCGCCGCCGAGGCGGCAACGCCGGATTTGCGCGCCTTTGCGGCGCGGCGCCGCGCCGAAGTCACCGTCGTGGACGCGGACGGCCCGATCGCGGACGGACCCCGTGCGCTCGCCGCCGATCGTGCGCTGGCGCTCGCGGTCTGCGCGGCGCATGGCGTGGCGGCCGCGATCGCCGGGCCGGCGATGGACGCCGCCGCCGCCGATCCCGGCCGCTTCTTCGAACGCACGCTCGCGGTCGACGGCAAGACCGTGCGGTTCGCCAACGCCTTCGCCTGCAACGACGTCGCCTCCCTCGCCCTGCTGTGGCCCGCCGTCGAAACCGCCGGCGCGCCGGTGGTGCTGCTCAATGCACGGCGCGACCGGCCGCTGCGGACGCGGCAGTTCCTGGAGTTTCTCGCCGCGCAGGCGCCGCGGCCTCTGCTGTTCGTCGCCGGCGATCCGCTCGCCTTCGTTCTTGCCCGGCGTGCCGGATTCGAACCCGGCGCGGTGCGGCGGTTGCGCGCCCGCAGCTCGTCCGCGGCGCTTGGCGGAACTGGCGGACCCCGCGGCGGCCGGCGGCGTGATCTGGGGCGTCGGCAACTATCATGGGCTGGGCGCCGGGCTGGTTGCCGAAGCGGCCGAGGCGTGTCGCCCCGTGCTGACAGCCGCGCTGATCATCGGCATCGTCGTCAGCCTGCTGCTCACCGAGCTGGTCGGGCTGACGGCGGGCGGCATCATCGTGCCGGGCTACGTGGCGCTGCTGCTCGACCGGCCGACTGCTCTGCTTGGATTCCTGGTGGTGGCGGCTGCAAGCTACGGCGTCGTGCGGGCGCTGAGCACGGTGCTGATGCTGTACGGCACCCGCCGTTTCGCCGTCGCTGTGCTGGCCGGACTGACGCTGAGCGTCGGCGCGCAATGGGCCTCGCCGCTGTTCATGTCGCCTTATGTGGAGTGGGTGGGGCTGGGCCTGATCGTGCCGGGGCTGCTCGCCCACCAGTTCGACCGCCAGGGCGTGCTGCCGACGCTCGCTGATGCTGGCGATCGCCGCGCCGCTGGTCCGGCTCATTCTCGCTCTCGTGGTGCGGCTGTGACGGCGGCAACTAAGCCCACGCCGGCGCCCTCGTCGGTCTTCCGCTGGCGCCCGCGCCGCGAATCCGGCCGGCTTGGCTCGCCGCGGCGGCGGCACTGAGCGTGGCGGCGTGGCTCGCGGTCGAGCTCGCGACCCATCGGCCGATCGCATCCGCGCTATGCCGAGATGCTCACCGCCGCCCGCACCATGCAGGCGGCAAGCCGCGTCCTGGTGGCAGAGAAGGAGGCGCGCGGGCTGCTGCAGGGCAGGCGGATCAAGAGGCCGATCCCAACCGCACCGGCATGATCGGGCCTGAATACACCGCGATCACCACCACGCTTGGTGACCTCGCCGCGAAGCGCACCACCACCAATCCGGACTTTCGCGGCGGCGCTGGTGCGGCTCATCGCGGCGCTCGAACTGCCGCGTGGCACGCCGGTGGTGATCGTCCTCTCCGGCTCCTTCGTCGGCGGCAACATCGCGGCGATCGCGGCGGCCGAGGCGCTGGGCCTGCGGCCGGTCGTCATCGCGTCGCTCGGCGCCTCCATGTGGGGCGCGACCGATCCCGCATTCAACTGGCTCGACATGATGGCCGCGCTGCGGGAGCGCGGCGTCATCCGCGCCCGCGTCGCCGCCGCAGTGCTCGGCGGCGACGGCGCCGTCGGCGGCAGCATGGATGCGGCGGGCGTGGCGGCGCTGCGCGCCTCGGCGGCCCGCGACGGCGTGCCCGTGGTCGAGGCGCGCCCGCTCGCGGCGCTGATCGACGCGCTGCTCGGCCACATCAAAGATGTCGCTCGGTGACGGCGCGCGCCGGGCGCGGTGTTCAATGTCGGCGGCGCGCTGATCGGACTCGGCTCGTGCCGGGAATCCTACGAATTCCCGCCCGGCCTGACGAAGCGCCCCCAGCCATGCACCGACGGCACGCCGGGGCTGGCGATGCGGCTGGCGAAGGACGGCGTGCCGGTGCTACAGGTGCTCAACATCAGGCGGCTCGCGGTGGAATGGGGCCTGCCGTTCGATCCGGTGCCGCTGCCGACGCCGGGCAACAACAAAGTGATCTACGGATCGCGAAATCGATAACAGACGCGCTGTAAACAAGTGCGCCGAGGGGGGAAATAATGGAATTGGGACTGCATCCCGGGATCATCTTCGCCCTGGCCATCGGCCTGTTCCTGGGATTCCATCTGTTGCTGCGGTGGCCGCTGCCGCTGACGTTCATCACGGTCGCGGTCGCGACCGCGCTCCTCGGTGACTTCGGCATTCCGTTCCGGCATCTCGTCGAAGGCGGATTCGGCTTCATCAACCTGGTGCTGGCGCTGTTCGCGGGCGCGTTCTTCGGCCACATGATGCGGCGCGAGCGGCGCCGCCGAGGCGGCCGGCGGCCGGCATTGTGCGGATGGCCGGCGGACGGGTGCTGCCGGTGCTCGCGCTCGCCGGGCTGCCGCTGTTCGTGGTCGGCATGTTCGTCGGCATCGCCGGCGTGGCGGTGCTCGTCCGCCGGGGTGTTCGCGGTGCCGGCGCTGCGCCGCATCGGCTTCGACGATGCCACCATCGCGGCCTTCATCGCCGTGATGGCGACCGCCGGCATGATCGCCCCGCCCATGAACGTGCCGGCGCTGCTGATCGCCGACGGCGTCAACATGCCGTGGACCAACGTGGCGAAGCCGCTGCTGGCGCTTGCGCTGCCGCTCGCCGCCGCCGCGCTTGCCTGGTTCGCCTGGTGCGGTCCGGCCAAGCCGCCGGAGGCGCCGGAGCTGAGCGAAAGCGGCTTCGCGGCTTGCCTGCGCGGGTTTGCGCCGCTCGTCCTGATGGTCGTGATCTGGGTGGCGGTGCGGATTTTCGATACCGTCTTCATCGACCCCGCAAGCCCGTTGATCCTGGTGATCGGCGGGCTCTCGGCGCTTCCGATGCTCAAGCGCGGGACGCTGCGCGGCGTGATCATGGACGCCTTCACGGGCACGCCGCTTCAGCTTGCGGCGGTGCTGGTCAGCGTCGGGGTGCTGGTGCAGGTGATGACACTGACCGGCGTGCGCGGCTGGCTCGTGATCAGCGCGATGTCGCTGGAATCGCCATGGAACTATCCGAGCCTGCTGGTCGGCATCCCGCTGCTGGGCGGGGCGCTGACCGCGATGGCGGCGAGCGACGTGCTCGGCGTGCCGGCGGCGTTCTCGTTCATCGGCCAGGACATGATCCTCAACGTCGCCGCACTGTCGGCAATCGCCTCGCTCGCCGAATTCGTGCCGCCGACCTCGATCTCGGCGGCGCTTGCCTGCTACGTGGTCGGCGGCGGAACCGTCGGCCAGGTGTTCCGCCGCGCCTGGCCGCCGATGGCCGTGCTTGCCGCGCTGGCGCTGCTGATGCTGATCTTCGCCCGGCAGTTGGCGGGCGTGCTCACCTAGTGTGCAAGCGCCCTCACGACGCCCGCGGCGGCGGCCGCAGGAACGCGCCGAGTCCCCGCGCGATCACGTCCTTGTAGGACGGAAGGTTCTCGACCTCGATCGGCGTCTCCGGGTGCAGCTCGTTGTAGGCGTTGATCAGCTCCTCGATCGCAGCGAGGTTTCGCGCCACCCGCAGCTTGAGCGGCCAGCCCTGCTCGTCGAAGCCGACGAACAGCCGCTTGAGCTTGGCGGCGCGGACATAATTGGCATCGCGCCCTTCGACCACCAGCTCCTCGCCGGTGCGGCCGCGGAAGCGGCCCATGGCCGGATTTGGGCTCTCGGTGAGCACGGCCTCGGCGCTGGTGTAATCGCCGAATTCGCGATGGCTGAGCCCGTGGAGATTTTTCGGCGAGGCGCTCAGGCTGATCGGGATGCGGCGCGCCTGCATCGCCGAGACTGCGGTCGCGGCGGTCTCGAAGGCATGTTCGTGGGCGACCATCATGTTGATGACCGGATATTCCGGCTGGGCCTCGTGCAGGTCGAGGACCAGCGAGGATTCTTTCGCGAGCGCCGTCAGCCCGTGGCTGACCCGCGCCGTAAGCCAGCCGCCCGGCCGCCCCGGGTGGTTGCGGTTGAGGTTGCGCGCTTCGTGGCCGACCATCCGCTCGCCGCTCGGCGAATGAACGAACACGTCCGGATCGGGCCACTGGTCCGCCGGATTGGTCAGGCGCATGCCGACCCGGAACCAGCGCGGCCCGCCCGGCGTGTCGATCGTCAAAGCTGTGCAGGTAGGCTTCCATCGGGTCGGTATGGGTGAAACCGCTGCGGTTGGCCTGCGGCACCACGATCAGTCGGCCCTGCTTGACGCGGACGTTCTCGATCACCAGCACCGCCGCCAGCATGCCGCCGATCTCCTGGGGATGGGTGCCGCCGAGGATCATCATGGTGCCGCCGGGCTTGTCGCCCGGCAAGCTCGAACACCGGCGTATCGCCGGGACCGCCGGCAAGGCTCGGCTCGGTCGCGCTCAGCATGCGCTCGCTGGTGACGCCCGGGCCGGCGACGATCGGTTCGGCCGCGCGCATGGACCAGAACATCCAGCCGGCGGTGCCCGCCACCGCCAGCGCCGCAATGGAAAAGGCGAGGGCCGAGCAGCGTCCCCGCGACGCCTCGCTTGCGGGCGTCACTTCACACCCGCTGCGCGCAGGATGAAAGGCACGAACACCAGCGCGGCAAAGAGTTGCGGACGCCAGTCGCGCTCGCGCCACACCACCACGGCCATCATGCCGGCGACGAACAGCGCCAGCAGCCGGTAGACGATCATCAAGCCGAGCTCGGCACCGAACATGGACGCTCCCTGCGCCTTGGAAGAATTGGCTTTTGCCTGCCCTGCGCTGTGACAGCGATTTCGACAAAAATCAACCGCGGCGGTGACGATCGGCGGCAAAGCGGGAGACCGCGGCCAGCATTGCGGAGGGCAGAGCTTGTGAATACTCAACGACCTCGTCCTGAGGAGCGCCGGCAGGGCGCGTCTCGAAGGATGGCCACAGGCCGCAGCGTGCTTTGCCATCCTTCGAGACGCCGTGTTGCGCACGGCTCCTCAGGATGAGGTCGTGAGAACGATCAACCACTCCCTTCCCGATCGCCGGCCGATGTTATATCCCGTGTTTCCCGTAAACCGCCCCCGCACGGAACGACGCCATGACCGGCTTGCCCCATGTGGGCGAAGTGCTGCGCGCGAATGCCCGCCTGTTTCCCGAGCGCGTCGGCGCGCGCGATCTCGAGCGCGCGATGACGTTCCGGCAATGGAATGCGCGCGCGTGCCGGCTCGCCAACGCGCTCCTGGGATTGGGGCTCGGCAAGGGCGACCGGGTCGCAGTGCTCGCCTACAACTGCGTGGAGTGGCTCGAGATCTACGCCGCCACGGCAAAGGCCGGCCTGGTCGCGGTCCCCGTCAACTTTCGGCTGGTGGGCGCGGAAATCCGCTACATCGTGGAGAATTGCGAGGCGGCGGCGTTCATCGTCGGGGATGCGCTGGTGGAAACGGTGGAGCAGGTACGCCCCGATCTGTCGGTGCCGGCGCGGAATTTCATTCACTTCGGCGCCGCCAGATGCCCGCCGGGATATCGTGCCTATGAGGATCTGCTCGCGGCGGCGCGCGACCACGAGCCCGATGCGAAGGTGCTGCCCACCGATCCCTGGACGCTGATGTACACCTCGGGCACCACCGGCACACCCAAAGGCGCGATCCGCAGCCACCGCGGCAGCGCGCATCTCTCCCTCGTCACCGAAGTCGAGATGGGGCTCTCCCGGCGCGATGCCGCGCTGCTGGTGATGCCGCTGTGCCACGGCAATTCATTGTACTTCTTCGGCGCCTTCACCTATTGCGGCGCGCCCTGCACGGTCTATTCGCGCCGCAGCGTCGATCCCGAGCATCTTCTGCACACCCTCGCCGGCAGCGGCGCGAGCTTCACCTCGCTGGTACCGACCCACTACATCATGATGCTGGGTCTGCCGCGCGCCATGCTGGAGAAATACGACATAAAACAGGTGACCAAACTGATGGTCTCCTCCGCGCCCGCGCGGCGTGACACCAAGCTCGCCATCATGGATTACTTCCGCAATTCCGGCCTGTACGAGCTCTACGGCTCGACCGAAGCCGGCTGGGTCACGATGCTTCAACCGGAGGAGCAATTCACCAAGCTCGGCTCGGTCGGCCGGGAATGCGTGGGCTCGGCGCCGATCCGGCTGCTCGATCCCGCCGGCAACGAAGTGCCCGAAGGCGAGGCCGGCGAACTCTATTCCTGCAATCCCTACACCTTCGACGGTTACTGGAAACTGCCCGACAAGACCGCGCAGGCCTTCCGCGGCGCCTATTGCACGGTCGGCGATCTCGCCCGCCGCGACGAGGACGGCTTCTATTATCTCGTCGACCGCAAGAGCAACATGATCATCTCCGGCGGCGAGAACGTGTACCCTTCAGAGGTCGAGAACATGCTCGGCGCCCACGAGCACGTGAAGGAGGTCGCGGTCGTCGGCGCGCCCGACCCGAAATGGGGCGAGCGTGTCCATGCCGTGGTCGTGCTCCATGCCGGCGCGACCGTGACCGAGGCCGAACTCATGGCATGGTGCAAAGACCGCATCGCCGGCTACAAGCGGCCGCGATCGGTCTCATTCATCGGCGATGACGAGATGCCGCGCACCGCGACCGGGAAGATCCTGCACCGGGTGCTCAAGACCCGCTATTCGGAACCAGAGACATGAGCTCCATCGACCTCAATGCCGACGAAACCGCGTGCGCGGCCTGGGTCGCGCGTTTTCTCAAAGCGCGCGGCGTCGACCGCATCTTCGGCCTGCAGGGCGGCCATATCCAGCCGATCTGGGATCATGTGGCGCGCCAGGGCATCCGCATCATCGACGTGCGCGACGAAGGCGCGGCCGTCCATATGGCGCACGCCCATGCCGAACTCACTGGCATGTTGGGCGTCGCCATGGCGACTGCCGGGCCCGGCGTCACCAACACCGTCACCGCCATGGCGAACGCCTCGCTCGCCCGCGCACCGGTGCTGCTGATCGGCGGCTGCACGTCGCGACCGCAGGCCAATATGGGCCCGCTGCAGGACATTCCCCACGTCGACATCCTGCGGCCGGTGACGCGGACATCGCGCACCGCCCGCGTCGCCGAGCAGGTGGTGCGCGAACTCGACGAGGCCGTCGCGCGCGCCATGGGCGACATGGGCGAGCCGGGGCCGGTCTACATCGAGATTCCGACCGACGTGCTGCGCACATCGGTCCCCGCGCAGCTCGTGCTCGCGGAATGGATGGCGGCAAAGCCGCCCCGCCTCGTGCCGCCGGACGCCGCCGACATCGCGCTGGCCGTCGACGCCTTGTGGTCGGCTCGGCGCCCGCTGGTGATCACTGGGCGCGGCGCCAGCAATGCTGGCCCCGAGCTCGTGCGCCTTCTCGACGCCAGCGGCGCGCTCTATCTCGACACTCAGGAGAGCCGCGGCCTGGTGCCCGCCGATCATCCGGCCGTGGTCGGCGCGATGCGGGCCGCCGCCATGACCGACGCCGACGTGGTTCTGCTGATCGGGCGCAAGCTCGACTACCAGCTCGGCTACGGCTCGCCGGCGGTATTCCCCCACGCCACGTTCATCCGCATCGCCGACTCCGCCGGCGAGCTCATCGACAACCGCCGCGGCCAGCCGGAGATCATGGCCTCCCCTGCCCTGGCGCTGCGGGCCATGGTGGAAGCCGCCGGCAACCGAAGGTCCAATGTCGACGCGGCCTGGGCGGATGGGCTGCGCCGCAAGCATCGCGAGCGCATGGCCACTTCGAGCAAAAGTCAAAGAAACCGTAGGCGCCGACGGCAAAATTCACCCGGCTGCGATTTTCGATGCGATCGCCGCGGTGGCCGACCCCGACTACATCGCCATCGCGGACGGCGGCGATCTCCTCAGCTTTGCCCGCGTCGGGCTCGGCGCGCGCACCTACATGGATGCCGGTGCGTTCGGCTGCCTCGGCGTGGGCGTGCCGTTTGCGATTGCGGCGGCGCTCGCCTGTCCGGGCCGGCAGGTGATTTCCGTCAACGGCGACGGCGCCTTCGGCATCAATGCCATGGAGATCGATACCGCCGTGCGCCACGGCGCCAAGGCGGTGTTCATCGTCTCCAACAACGCCGCCTGGAACATCGAGCGGTACGACCAGGAGGCCAATTACGGCGGGCGCGTGGTCGGGACGACGCTGCGCCACTCCGACTATGCCGCGATGGCCCGCGCGCTCGGCGCCCATGGCGAGCGGGTCGAGGACCCCTCCGACGCTCGCCGACGCGCTCCGGCGCGCCCTGGCGAACGCGCCGGCGCTCGTCGATGTCGTCACGTCGCAATCGGTGATCTCGTCGGACGCACGAAAAGGCCTGGGCTTCGTCCCCGATTTCCAGCCGCTGACGGCCTGGGATGACGCGGAACGCAGGCGCCGGGAGGCCAAATAGGCGCTGTCGTTTCGAGTAGAGTCGAATAGCGCGCTCAAGTCTTTGGTTTTGAGCATGATCTTGTCCGAAAACTCTGCAACTTTTTGAGACATGCTCAAGCCTGCGGCGTCCGCGGCAACGCGCGTTTCGAGCGACCGGAACACCGGGCGGGTGGAATAACCTCTTGCTTACCATGAAGAATTTTCACGAAGAAATTAGCATTGTGGCAATCGGGGCTCGCTAGCTTTGTTCACGGATCGGCGAGCCCACCGCTTGCGCCGATGGCAGGGTCACTGAGGGGAGTGGTTGATGACCAATCTTGTGAAGCGTTTTGCGAAGGACGAATCCGGCGCCACTGCAATCGAATACGGCCTGATCGCGGCCGGCATTTCGGTCGCCATCATCACCGTGGTGAACACGCTCGGCTCGCAGCTGAAGTCCACCTTCAGCAACATTTCTTCGCAGCTCGCCACCGCCGGCAAGTAAGCGGATCGGACAAGCTGAAGTGCCAAAACCCCGGCCGCAAGGCCGGGGTTTTCGATTCTGGGATAACGCATGTTTCCGGAAGCCCGCAAATTCCAGGCAAAATCCTGCTTAAAATCGAACCGTATTTGAGCGTGCGATCGTCCCGATTTGAGCCGGGCGCAGCGCTAAATCTCCCCCGCCGCGATCCCGGAAAATGGCGTGTGACGCGCGTCACATTCAACGCCTGGCCCGGTGTGCAACAAGGATCGCGTCACGAGATCAATGGAGGATTTGCCATGACCCACAATCGCAAGACCGGCCTCGCCATCCTGCTCCTTGGTGCGGCTTTGGCGGCCACCCCCGCCGCAGCTTCCACGTTCGACGGCAGCTGGAGCGTCAGCATCACCACCCGAAGCGGAAGCTGCGAAAGCGGCACCAGCGTTCCCATCCGCATTAACAACGGCCGCGTCGAGTCCGGCGCCTCGATGATGAGCGCTTCCGGCCGCGTCGCCGACGGCGGCGGCATCGTCGTCAGCGTGAGCAGCGGGTACAAGAGCGCGACCGGCTCCGGTCACCTCGCCGCGACAAACGGCTCCGGCACCTGGCACGGCGGCCCGTGCTCCGGCACCTGGACGGCGCAGCGGATGTGAAGCGCCATGGTCCCGGTTTCGACCGATGGCGCTCCACACTTTCGACTTGGCGCCTCTAGCCTGGCGAATGATCCCGATTTCAGCCTGCAGCCTCGGGATCATGCGATCGGCGGCACGCCGCTTCAGTGCAACGCGAGCTTCTGCACTCGAAGATTGCCGATCTCGCCGACATAGAGCCCGTTCTCGCTGCGGCAGTCGATGGCGTTGACGAAGTTGAACTCCTTCGGCAACCGGCCGGCGCGGCCGAACTTGCCGATCACCGTCCCGTCGAGCTTGAGCTTGTAGATCTCGCCGCCGACGTCGATGTCGTTGGGCGGATTCGAGTTCGAGCTGTAGAGGACCTGATTCGGCCCCGGCGTGATGCAGAGCGCCTGCGGCGATCCGACATTGGTGATCTGCGTCTTGAAGGTACCGTTGCTGTCGAACACCTCGATGCGCTTGTTCGGCGAATCGGCGACGTAGACATTGCCCTGGGCATCGACGGCGATCGCGCGGGCGGTGCCGAACTGACCGGGCTCGGTCCCTTTCGAACCCCAGGATTTCACGAACACGCCGTTCTTGTCGAACTTGGCGACCCGCTGGTTGCCGACGCCATCGGCAACATAGATGTTTCCGGCACCGTCCCAGGCAACATCGGTCGGGCGGTTGAAGACGTCGGTCGGACGACCGGCGCCGGGAACCTCGCCGGCCACCGCAGGCGCCGGCCGCGCCGGGATGAAGACAGCCTCCGGCTTGCGCCCGAGGATCATCATGACCCGGCCGTCCGGATCGAGCTTGAGCACCGTGTTCGTCATCTGGTCGACAATCCAGATGTTGTCCTGCGGATCGATGCGCACCATCTGGGCGAACACGAATGCATAGCTGTCCTTTCCGATCTCGCGGACGAACTTGCCGTTACGGTCGAACTGGAACAGCCGCGAGCCGCCATGAACGAAGCCGCGCGCCGTGCCGAGCGACAGGGTCGGATGGCCGGTGCGGGTGTAAACGAAGATATCGCCCTTTGAGTTCGTCGCCACGCCCGGGGTCTCGCCGAGATAGATATCGTCGGGGAGCGTCAAGGCATTGGCGACGGAGTCGAAGGCGATCTCCGGCACCTGGGCCGGCGCTTGGGCGGCAGCCGGCAACGCGCCAAGGAAGGTCGCGGCCAGCAAGAGCGGCAAGAAGCGTTTCATGTGGAATTTCCTCCTGGATTTCTCTCTTTGGCCTTATTGCGCGGTCGAGGCCTTCTTGATGGCTTGAGGCTGCAGGATAAGCTTCTGCACCCGCCACGATTCGATTTCGCCGACCACGATCTCATCGGGGTTGCGGCAGTCCATCATGTGGACGACCTGGAAGCCGCCGAACTCCTTGCTGGCATGGCCGAACTTGCCGATGATCGTTCCGTCCAGCTCCATCTTGTAGATTTCGCCGGTAATCGCCCACGTCCCCGGCATATTGCCGTTGGGATTCGAGTTGGAAACGAACAGGTACTGATGCGGGCCTTGCGACACGCACGCGGTCCAGCCGACGCCGACCTGATCATAGATGGCCTTCGGCTTGAGGTCGTTGTCGAGGACCTGGTAGCGGAAGTTGGTCCGATCGGCGACGTAGACGTTGCCCTGCCGGTCGACCTGGAGGCCGTGCGGCAAAGTGAATTCGCCGGGCCCCTTGCCGGCCTTTTCGCTGCCGACCTGGGCGAGGAAGCGTCCGTCCTTGTCGAACTTTACCACGCGGTTGTTGCAGTAGCCGTCAGACACGAAAATGTTGCCCTGGGGGTCCCAGGCGACATCGGTCGGGCGGCAGAAAATATACTTTTGAGCGGGCTGGTTGGGCCCTGAGGGCGTCGCGACCACGCCGTCGACGGCCGGCGGCCGGCGGCCGAGCACCATCAGGACCTTGCCCTCGGGGCTGAACTTGGTGACCATGTTGGTCCCCTCGTCCACCGTCCAGATGTTGTCCTGCGGGTCGACGCGCACGGAATGCGCGAATTCGAAGCCGTAATAACCCTTGCCGATTTCCTTGAGGAAATTGCCGTTCTCGTCGAACTCGAACAGGCGGGTATTGGCGCTGCGGTGGAACACGAAGACGTGCCCCTTCGAGTTGGTCGCGACGCCCACTGATTCGCCGAGGTATTCGCCGGGCGGGAGCTTGAGGAAATTCGGCACCGAGGTGTACGGAATTTCCGGCACGTTCTGAGCCTTGGCCTTTTGTTGAGCCAAGGCGGGAGCGGCGCACAGCACCAAGGCCGCAGCGGAAAGGGACGCGAGACAGCGCTTCATTGAATCCTCCCGAAAATTTCTGCTGAACTTTACTTCTTTGCCGGTGGCATCGAGTTCGGCGATGGCATTTGATAGTGGCATCTGGCGGTGGCAGCGGGCGAAATCTATGCCAATAGTCCGGCGGCCTCAACCCAAACGAGGCCCGATTGAGGCAAAAGTCTCAGGGTAGGCTGGACGCGCCGGAACCCGGCCGATTTACGCGTGCTTCACGCGTTATTCAATGTGCTTGTCGCCGCTTTCGCGCTAAGGTGTTGCAGTGGCGGCGCGAAACAGGCAGTCTGCGCCGGCGCTATCTTTATTAACAGGCTTGGAGAATCTTGATGTCTATCGGAACTGTAAAATGGTTCAACGCCACCAAGGGTTACGGCTTCATTCAGCCGCAAGGTGGCGGCCAGGACGTGTTTGTGCACATCTCGGCTGTAGAGCGCGCAGGCCTCAGCACCCTCAATGAAGGCCAGCAGGTCGAGTACGAAGTCGTCAGCAACCGCGGCAAGTCCTCGGCAGAGAACCTCAAAGTCAAATGAGGTGCTGCGGGCGCAACGAGCGAACTGAACGGGCCGCTGTCTCAAGCCACCGCTTGCCGTGGCGAGCCCGATCCTCCGAGCGCACCGCTTACTTTGTTCCTCGCGCCATCGATGGAACCGCGGCCCAATAGCTACATCAGCTTGAGCCGCGCCACTTGGGCGCATTCATCCGAAACCTTGAAATAGCGCGCCACCGCGTCACGTCCGAGGTCGAAGGGATGCGGCTCCCCGGGCTTACGCCCGGCGAGGGTCTTTATCTTGGTGACGGCGTTGTCGAATTCAGAGTGGTTCGACATGATGATGGTGGCGTTCGCGGCCGCGGCCTGCGCCGCCATCTTGCGCTGCGAGTTGATATAGGTGTCGAAGTGCGGCACGTCGTTGGGGAAGTTGAACGCGGTGCCGCCTGAATAAGCCACCGTCACCGGCGTCCCGTTATCCCTCACCGCAAACAACATCGAAACCGTTCCCGGCGTGTGGCCGGGCGTGAGCACGAGCGTCACGCTCGCATCTCCGAGCGTAATCTTCTGGCCGTCCGCGGCGACGATGTCGCGCTTGGGCTTTCCGTTCGGGAACCGGTTGACGGATTTTTCTATCTCGTCCCAATCGGGCCCGCCCATGACGATGCGCGAGCCGAAGCGATCCTGCATCAGCTTGGCGCCGCCGACATGGTCGCCATGGGCGTGGGAGATGATGACGTATTTGACCGTCGCCGGATCGAGACCGAGCTTTTTCAAGCCTCCGATGATCGCTTCCTCGGACGCATAGTCGTAGAGCGTGTCGATCAGAATGATCCCCTCGCTCGTCGTCAGCGCCCAGGCGGAATGAATCTTGGTGCCGACGAAGTAAAGGTTGTCGAAGACCTTGGCCGGCTCGGTGAACCAGGTCGCGCGGGCGGGCGGCGGAGGCGGCGCCACGTCGGCGCCCGGGCCGGTCTGCGGCGCAATGCAGATGCGGGCCAGGGTCCCGGTAAAATCGAATGCGGCGGCCGTCTTGGCCGCCGCCAGATGGGCGTCGACGCCATTTGCGGCCGGCTGGGCCGATGCGGCCGCGACGCCCAGTCCGGCCATGACGACCGCCGCGCGAACAAAAAACTTCATTGCCGCCTCCCAAGTCCACGACGCGTTGTGATTGTACGCCAGCACGGTCCAGCGGCGCGGCGGCAGGTTGGACCGCCGGCAAACTGAGGTCAAGGCAAGCGACACGGAGGCAGCGCGCGCAACCTAGAGCCCCGGACGACGGTTTCGGAATACCTCCAGTTTGGGGCGCAAAATCAACTCACCGCACCCGGCAATGCGCTCAGCGTGCGCGTTTGAACCGTGTAAATCTTGCCGATCCCCTGGGAATCCTTTGATCGGCATCAATGTAACCCGCCCCTCGCAAGGTTTGAATTGCCCCTTGAGAGGTGCCGGATGAAATCATTCCTTATCCCGATTGGCGGCAGCGATACGGACGGACCGCTGTTCGAGACCGCGCTGGCTGCGGCGCGGCCGTTTTCGAGCCATCTGAATTTCCTTCACGTTCATGTCGGACCCGGCCAGGCGGCAGCCAACACGCCGCATACGGCGTTCGCAATGGGCCCCGCGCTGTCGAACGCGCTACGGGACCTCGACGCCAAGGCTCACACCCGTTCAGCGCTCGCAGCGCAGCACTTCCGCGACTTCTGTGCGCGATCGATGGTCGAGATTTGCGACGCGCCGGATCGGACCAAAGGAGTGACGGCGAGCTGGCAGGAAGAAGACGGCCATGCGCTCAAACGAATCTTGTTTCGCGCCCGGCACAACGATCTCGTCATCGTAGGCAGGGCCAAGACGGCGAACGGACTGCCGGCGGATTTTCTCGAGCAACTGCTGGTCGGCTGCGGGCGTCCGGTGCTCATCGCGGGCTCCGCCCCGACGCCGACGCCGACCGGCACGGTCATGCTGTGCTGGAAGGAGACCGCCGAGGCGGCCCGCGCCGTCAATGCCGCGATGCCGTTCCTGATCCACGCCGAGCACGTCGTCATCGTGAGCGTCGCCGAAAACGGCGAGGATCTCGCCGAGGCCTTGAGCGATGTGGCCCGTCAGCTCGCGTGGAACGGCGTTCGCTCGGAGATACGGACCATCGTCGCGAATGGCGCCGGCACCCCCGGTCTGCTCTCGTCCGCCGCTCGAGACTGTGGGGCCGACCTGGTGGTGCTCGGCGCCTATGGCCGCTCGCGCATGCGCGAGATATTGTTCGGCAGTTGCACGCAGTCGGTCATCAACAACGCCGAAACATCGGTGTTGCTGATGCATTGAAGGAGCGGCGGCATCACCGGCGCGTCTGCCACGCCGGGAAAGCCCGGGTCTATTTCAGGGCCAGAACCACCGGTCCGGAGACCGGATCGGTGACGCCGAGGCCCCCGCCGAGGTCTTCCAGCGTATCGCGGAATGAATTGAGGGTCGCGATCATGTTCGGCCGGGCCGCCGCCAGATCGGCCATATCCGCCCATTCGGCGATGATGCAGTAGGTTCGGTCGCCGGTCTTGATCATGTTGACCTTCTTCAGGCCGGCCCAATCGCTCTGAACACCGCGGTGTGCATCCAGAAATTCCTGCTCACGGCCGGGCTTGACCCGGAATCGAACCACGTTGAAGGCAGTCATCAGAATTCCTCCCATTGCACTCGGCCCAAGTCGAAACGCTTCGACCCGCCGAGTCTCAGGCGACAAAGTCATCGCAGCGTTCCCGGTCCCACGTGCGCGTTTGCGCCACGGACGGTCCCTGACGGATCGTAGACCTTGGATTGCGGAAGCTCCAGGCAGCCTATAGCGTTCTTGCGAACCCCTCGCGCGCGGAGCCGTCGAGATGACGCAAGTGCAGATAGTCGATCGTTCCTCAATGATCGCGGCGCTGAACGACGAGCTCAAAATCCGTCCGCGCGATGCAGCGATCGTGACCATCGACATGCATCGGGGGCACCTCGACCTGTCGGTGGCGACCATGCCGACGAGCCCCGACGATGCGGCACGGGTCATCGGCAACGCGCGCAGCATCCTCGCCTATGCCCGCTCCCTCGGAGTCCCGGTCATCCACGTCAAGCTGGTGATGCGAAGGCTGCACACTGGCGGCAGCGAAACAAGCATCGTTCCGTTCTGGCAGGCGCTCCACAAAATCCGCGACGAGCAGGACCGCTTGACGCCGGGGCGAAGGAGCACCGTCAACGAACACAACGTCGAAGGCTCGCCCGGCTGCGACATCATTCCGGAGCTCTACGACGAATCCGACTACGTCATCGACAACAAGAAGCGCCTCGACTGCTTCATCGGGACCGACCTCGACATTCTGCTCAAGAGCCTCGGCGTGCGCACGGTCTGTTTCATGGGCATCAACACCAACACCTGCGTGCTCAACACATCCTTCACCGCCTTCAACCTCAACTACGGGGTCGTGGTGCTCTCCGACTGCGTGGCCAGCATGTACGGCGAGGACCTGCACGTGTTCGGCCTGCAGAACGTCGCCCGCTGCATCGGATGGGTGTTGAACAACGACGAATTGCGCCGCAAGCTGGACGAGGGCCGCACGCGGAACGAATGAGCACGTCGAATTTGCGGCCAGCAGCACGCACACGCATTCCGGCCGCCCGGCGACATAATGCATCAGCCTCGGGTCACTTGATTTCACCATTGGTTCGACACAGATGGCCCTCTGTTTGTATAAGCCGCCCCGCTGATTGAATCAGTCGGTGGGTTCGCTTGTCCCAACGTCTGGGAACCAAATGTCGAGGTCAGACCACTGGATTGCGGCGGTAAAAGGCGTGTTGCGGCAGGGGCCGCCGGCGTGCACCATCATGCCGACTTCGCCTTGCCACCCGCAAAGCCTGCGGCTGGCGCGATCCTGAGCCGGGGACGCGGATGAGACGACGGGAGTTCATTGCCCTTCTGGGTGGCGTTGCGCTGTCCTGGCCGGTTGCGGCGCAGGCCCAGCAGGGTGCGCGGGTGATCGGCTTCCTCCACAGCGGGTTGCCGCAAGTCAATTCCGGGATCGTCGAAGCCTTTCGCCAGGGCTTGAGAGAAACCGGTTACGCCGAGAACAAGAATCTCAAGATCGAATTCCGGTGGGCGGAGGATCACAACGATCGCCTGCCGGCGCTCGCTGCCGAACTGGTCCGCCGTCCGGTTACCGTCATCGCCGCGAACAGCGTCGCGGCGGTCGCGGCAAAGGCGGCGACCGCGACGATACCGATCGTGTTCCAAAGCGGTATCGATCCCGTCGTCAGCGGCCTCGTCGCCAGCCTCGGCCATCCCGGCGGCAACACCACCGGCGTGAGCTTCTTTGCGTCCACGCTGGAGGTGAAGAAGCTCGAAGTGCTGCACGAGCTCCTGCCCCAGGGAGCCGTCATCGCCGTGCTGGTGAACCCGAACAATCCGCAAGCCGGCACCCAGGCCGACGAGTTGCAGGCGGCGGCGGGCACGCTGCGACGGCCGCTTGCGATTCTCAAACCCGGCAGCGAAGGCGATCTCGAAGCGGCCTTTGGGACCCTCACGCAGCAGGGCGCGAAGGGGGTCGTCATCATCGGCGACCCGTTTTTCAACAGCCGGAGAAAACAGCTGATCGCGCTGGCCGCGCGCCATGCGATTCCTGCCATCTACTCGAACCGCGAAAACGTCGATGAAGGCGGGCTGATCAGCTATGGCGCCAGCCTGCCGGAAGCCTACCGTCAGGTCGGCATCTATACCGGCCGCATTCTCAAGGGCGCAAAGCCCGCCGACCTGCCGGTCCTGCAGCCGACCAAGTTCGAAATGGTCATCAATCTCAGGGCCGCGAAGGCGCTCGGCCTCGTGTTGCCGCCTTCGCTGCTGGACCGCGCCGACAAGGTGATTGAATGATCGGGCGCGTGAAAATCCCCGCGCTGATCTCGGACATGGCCTCGTTGTTTCGGTTCCGCGGCAGGCTGCGTCCGAAATTCGTCGTGGTCTTCACCACCGTCGTTTGTGTCGCGTTGCTTTCCACCGCGATGTTCGAGGTCTTCTTCTCCTATCAGGACCGCAAGGCGTCGCTGATCCGCATCCAGCACGAGCAGGCGGCGGAGGCGGCGTCCGAGATCGCCCAATTCATGAAGGACATCGAGGACCAGCTGGCATGGACCACCCACGAGCCGTGGACCACGTCCGCGCCGGACCGGCAGAGCCTGGACCTGTGGCGCATGGTGCTGCGCCAGGTTCCCGCGATCACCGATCTTGCGCTGCTCGATGGCGCCGGACGCGAGCAGTTGCGGGTTTCGCGGCTGAGCCTGGACGCCATCGGCAGCCAGCTCGACTTTTCCAAGGATCCCAAGTTTCTCGAACCGGAGCTGGGAAGGCCATATCGAAGCCCGGTGTATTTCCGGGGCGGATCGGAACCGTATATGACGATCTCGCTCCGGGCACGCAACGCGAACGTGAGCGTGGCCGAGGTCAACCTCAAATTCATCTGGGACGTCGTATCGCAGATCAAGGTCGGCGAGCACGGGCAGGCCTATGTGGTCGACGGGGAGGGCCGCCTGATTGCCCATCCGGACATCAGCCTGGTGCTGCGCAACATGGATCTTTCCGATCTCGCCCAAGTGCAGGCCGCACGCACGGATTCGGCGGGGTCCCCGGCGTCGACACAACTGGCCCAGGACACCTACGGCCGGGAGGTGCTGACGGCGTACGCAGCCATCGCGCCCCTGAATTGGACGATGTTCGTCGAATTGCCGATCGATGAAGCCTATGCGCCGCTCTATTCCCTGATCGCGCGCGTCAGCATCCTGCTTCTGGTGGGCCTGCTGCTTGCGTTCATCGCCGATCTGGTCCTCGCACGCTGGATCATCCAACCCCTGGAACGGCTCGAAAAATTCGCTTCGACGGTGCGAGAGACCAAGGACTACACGCTGCGCGTCGACCACAAGAGCGACGACGAGATCGGCCGGCTGGCGGTGGCCTTCAACGAAATGCTGTCGGAGCTGTCCGCCGCGCGCGAGCGGGAAAGCTCGGATCAATTCGAGCTCGCGCGCGTCTCGCGCCTGACCACGATGGGAGCGATGACGGCGTCGATCGCCCACGAGATCAACCAGCCGCTGGCGGCCATTGCCGCAAATGCCAATGCCGGCCTGCGCTGGCTGTCGCGTTCGACGCCCGACATCGACGAGGTGCATGCGGCCCTGAAGCGGATCAACAACGACGCCCATCGCGCCAGCGAGGTGATTCAAAGCATCCGGTCGATCTTCAAGAAGGCTCCGCAGCAGGGCGCCCTGGTCGACCTCAACGGCATCGTCTTGGAGGTCCTCGCGCTCGTTCACGGCGAGCTGATCAATTACCGTGTCTCGGTGAAATCGGACCTGCTGCAAAATCTCCCGCCGGTGCGGGTGGATCACGTCCAGCTGCAGCAGGTGATCTTGAATTTGATCATGAACGCCGTCGAGGCCATGGGCACGGTTGAGGATGGCTCACGGGTGTTGAGCGTCACATCGCAGACGCAAGAGCCCAACGGCGTGCTGCTCACGGTGCAGGACACCGGCCCGGGCATCGATCCCTCGCGAAAGGATCGGATCTTCGACGCGTTCTTCTCGACCAAATCGAGCGGAATGGGGATGGGCCTCTTCATCTGCCGATCGATCGTCGAGGCGCATGGCGGGCACCTGTGGGCAACGGCCGCGGAACCCAACGGGGCGATCTTCCACCTGACACTGCCCATCGGCGAAAACACTGAGAACTGATCAGGAAGCATTCCGAAGCACTTCGCTCGCCCAGACGGATCATGGGCGGGCGGCGGCGCAGGAGGAAGCAGAACAGAGTGTGGGCCGACGAAACCCGGCAACGACACGCTTCGTTGCCGAGCCGACGGCACCACCCCGTCCGATGTTGCTTTGATCGGGCGCGCCATATACCGAGGTGTAGATCGCGCGTCACCCTGCGGGACGACGACGTCAATTCTGCAGGAATTCCAGCGTCGCCGTCTCCTTCAGCGTCGCCTCCGGCGTGCGGAACCGCTCGGCGTTGCGCCGCTCCGCGGCGGTCAAATGCGTCTGTTGCAGGCAGGCGCCGAGTTCGCGGGCCCGCGCGATGATGCGACGGCCGAACGGGGCCTGGCTCGCTTCCATGTCGGCGAGGCCCGCCTCGACCGAGGATGCGCGCGCGAGGCACCGCGCGAGCGCAAGCGCATCCTGCGCCGCCTTGGCGACACCGGCGCCCACATGGGGCCGGGCGACGATAGGCGGCATCGCCGATGATGGCGACGCGGCCAAACGCCATGCGCGGGAGACTCGATGTCGTAGATCGCCTGCAGGATCGGCTGTCCGGCGAGGCCGATGAGATCGCGGAACTGCGGCGCCAGCACGGTTCGCGCCGCCTCGTGCATCTCGGCAATGACGGCGCGGGAAATCAGCGGCGGCGGGATCGAGACCGCATGGGTGATGCCAGCCTCGTCGGTGAGCAGCCGCTTGAGCTGCATGTGCGGCTCGGCCGGGCGGTACCACACGAGATTGTAGCGCCGGTGCCCGGGCCGCAGGTCATTGTTCGGCCCTGCCACCGGATAGCCGAGCATCTGCTCGCCCGGCGGCAGGCAGAACGCCATGTGCATGAACAGTTCGGCGTGCACCGCCGGCGGAATCGCATCCTCCGGGACGAGGGCTCGCCAGGCCGCATAGCCCGCATAGAGCGGCGCGACCTCGGGGAGGAAATGCGCGCGCACGGTGGAGCGCAGTCCGTCGGCGCCGATCGAGGAGATCGCCTTGCGCCGTGCTGCCGTCGGCAAACCGGGCCGTCACGTGAGCTGCCGCTCTCATCGATCCCCACGAGTTCCTTGCCGTGATGGTAGCGATCCGACGGGAACGCCCGGCGCAGCATGTCGTAGAGCCGGTCCCAGGCGGTGAGGTTCTGCGGATAGGGCCATTCCAGCACCATCCGGCCGGCGAGGTCGTAGATGCGCCTTGTCGCGACATCGACGCCGAGGTCCTGTTGCCAGGCGATGCCGGCGGCGTCGAGCGCCTCCTCGAGCATCGCATGGGTGACGATGCCGGCGCCGCGTCCGGCCAGCTCGGCATGAACGCGCTCATAGATGTCGACATCGAACCCGGCGCGGCGCAGCAGCAGCCCGGCGAACAGCCCGGCAAGCGACCCGCCGATGATCAGCGCGCGGCCGGAGAGGCCAGGTGAAGTCTCAACGGCCATGATCTGTTCGGTTGCGAAAAGCGCCCGGTGTCATTCCGCCATCACGGCAAAGCTTTCCGGCGGCGTACCGCTGCGCAACAGCTCGTACATCTTGGCATAGGCCTCCTCCACGTAGCGGCGGAACCGGTCGAGGTCGAACAGGGGCGCGGTGGCGCGCTGGTCGGCGAGGCGCTGCTTGCAGTCGGCGAGCCGCCCCGGCTCTGTCGCGAGCCGCAGCGCCAGGGCTTCGTAGGCGGCGAGATCGGCGGCGATCAGGTCGGATTGACCGGTGGCGGTGTCGAAGCTCGCGCCGAGGCGGGCGGAGAACGCGTTGCCCTTGCAGGTCACGACCGGCACCCCCGCCCACAAGGCGTCGACCGCGGCGGTCGCATTAAAGGGCAGCGTGTCGAGGAAGACATCGGCGAGCCGGAGGCGCGAGAGGTGCTCGGCCGGCGGCACGGGCTCCGCGAATACGAGCCGGGCCGGGTCGATCCCGCGCGCCGTCGCTTCGCGCCGCAGCCGGTCGACGGCATCGCCTCCCGGCGACAGCCACAGCACGCTGCCGTCATTGCGCGACAGCAGCCGCATCCAGACGTCGAACACCGGCCGCGCGATCTTGAAGCCTTCCGCGAAACAGCAGAACACGAAGCCGGCCGAAGGCAGCCCCGCCGCCTCGCGCGACGGCAGCTCCGGCGCTGGTTCGGGCCTGATATCGCTCGCCCGATGGCAATCGGGCAGTTGCACGATCTTCTCGGTGACCACCTTCTGCTGATCGAATGGCAGCACTGTCCGGTCGGCCATGATGTAGTCGATGAACTCCGCCCCCGAGGTCGCGGGGTAGCCGAAATTTACCTGGATCGGCGCCGGCCGCGCCGCGAAGATGCCGGGGCGGCCATCCTCGGCATAGCCGTCGACATCGATGGCGATGTCGACCTCGAGCTCGCGCATCAACCGTGCGGCGCCCGCGTCGGTCAGCGTGGTGACATCGTGAAACTGATCGAACCCCGCGTCGAGCGCAGCGCGGCGCTCGCCGTCGTTGCCGCCGCCGAACGAGATGCCGATGACGTCGAACCCGGTGCGGTCGTGGTGCGCGGCCAGCGCCGCGATCGACCTGCGCGGCGGACGCTGGCGAAATCGTCCGCCGCCACATAAGCGATGCGGATCTTGTCGCGACGCCGGTGCGCGACGCCGGGCGGCCGGGCGGATATGCGCACCTTGTCGCGCACGAAATTCCTGGCGGCGAGGGCATGCAGGCGCGGGGAATCCGACAGGGCCAGCGCCACGAAGGGCGACACGGCCTTGGCCTTCTCGATGCGCAGCGCGATGTCGTGGCCCCAGCGCTCCGCTCTTGCCCAATCGCACACGCTGAGCGCGGCGAGCGTGGCGCTGCCGAGCACGTAGCCGTTGGCCGGCGAAATCGTCAGCGCCTTCTCGAAGCTCGCCAGCGCCTCACGATGGCGCCCGAGCCGCCGCAACGCGGTGCCGTGCTCGTAGAGCGCATCGGCGTCCTCCGGCGCGAGCGCGACCACCTTGCCGAAGCTCTCCAGCGCCGCATCGAGACGGCCGAGATCGCGCTCGGCGGCGGCGCGGTGGCGCAGCGCCTCCACGTGTTCCGGCGCGAACGCCAGAGCCTTGTCATAGGCGGCGACCGCCTCCTCCAACCGGCCGAGGTGCTGGGTCGCGACGCCGCTGTTGACCAGCGCATCGACGTGGTCGGGATCGAGCGCTAGCGCCGCCTGGGCCGCCGCCAGCGCCTCGTCGTAGCGGTGGAGCAGGCTGAAGATGGCGCTCTTGTTGGCGAGCGCGCCGACATAGCCGGGCCGGCGCCTGAGCACCTCGTCGTAGCTCGCCAGCGCCCGCTGGTGCCGGCCCAGCGCGCGAAAGACATCGCCGCGATTGAAATGCGCCTCGACAAAGTCGGGGTCGGCGGCGAGCGCCTGGGTGCAGCTCTCCAGCGCCTCCTCGGCCTGGCCGAGGTCCAGCAGCACCGCGCCGCGGCCGTTGAGCGCCTCGGCGTAGTCCGGCGCATAGGTCAGCGCGCGCTGGTAGCTCTGCAGTGCCTCCTCGAGCCGCCCGAGCGCGCGCTGCGCATTGCCGAGGCCGTTGAGCGCCTCCGGAAAGGCCGGCTGGAGCGAGAGCGCCCGCTCGTGCTGGGCGACGGCCGCGACATGGTCCCCTGCCCCATGCAAGGCCCGGCCGAGATCGTTCGCCGCCTCGGGGGACCGGGCCTTGAGCTTGACGGCCTCGGTCAGGAGCCGGATCGCTCCGGGGGCATCGCCCTGGGCGATCTTCACCACCCCGGCGAGGTGGTGCGCGTCGAAATGTCCGGAATCCCATGAAATGACGGTCGCGCAGGCTTGCGCGGCGTCGTCGAGCCGGCCGTCCCGATAGGCCTGCATCGCCTGCCGGACGGCGATTGTCAGGTCGGGTCTACCCGTATTTGGCGTCACGCTGGCCATGGTGAATTGCCTGTTCCGGTCAACTCATCTAGAGCGTTATCCATTCAGGTTGAATCGGATAACCCTCTAAAGTCTTTGATTTTGAGCATGATCTTGTCCGAAAAGTCTGCAACTTTTCAGGATCATGCTCTAAGTCGGCCCGGCCCCCAGGGCTCAATGGTTGGCTCAATGGTCTCTCTTGGTTTCTACTCTCCTGCGGGGTATTTATCCGCTCGGCAAGCTCAATTGGCGGCCTCTCGGGCAAGAACGGAGAAAACCCATGGCCCTGACCATGATGGACAAGCAGGCGGCGCGGAAGGACCGGGCCGAATGGCCGTCGGCGCTGCGGGAGGAGTTCGAACGGGAGGCCGGCGCGCCCAATGGCTGCGTCGGCAGCGAGCTCGTCTCGGAGACCGACAAGGTCCGGGTCTGGACCATCCGTCTCAAGCCGGGGCAGCGGTTCGGCTTCCACCGCCATGTGCTCAACTACTTCTGGACCGCGGTCACGAGCTCCCGCGGCCGCCAGCACCTCATGGACGGCACCACCGTCGAATATTCCTACGCGCCCGGCGAGACCCGTCATGAGACCTACGGCCCCGGCGAGTTCAAGGTGCACGACCTCGAAAACATCGGCGACGCCGAGATGGTGTTCATGACCGTCGAATTCCTCGACAGCGCCAACAAGCCCCTGGCGATCCCCGAAAAAGTTCGCAGCGCCGCCGCCTGAAAGTACTCCCTCCCCCTGGAAGGGGGAGGGTCGGGGTGGGGGTCCGCAGACTCTCCACAAGCGCCACGCTTGCGGCCCGCGATCCCCACCCCGACCCTCCCCTTTTTAAGGGGAGGGAGCAGCAAAGCGCCGCAACAAGGCTCATAGTCCAAGTTGCAGCCTCGTTAGCACGACGTTTCGAAACGAGCGGCCAAAACAGGGCCACCGCGGGGGGAAATGTTTTCTTACGACCTGCTGCTCAATGCAGTGACGGCCGGCCTGCTGCTCGGCGGCTTCTATGCCGCCGTGACGGTGGGGGTGTCGATCTCGTTCGGCATTCTCGACATCGTCAACATCGCCCACCCCGCCTTCATCATCCTCGGCTCCTACATCGCCTATTTCTTCAACGCCCAGCTCGGCCTCGATCCGATCCTGACCAGCATCCTCGCTCTGCCCGCCTTCTACTTGCTGGGCGCCGCGATCTACCAGGTCTACTACCTGTCGTTCGAGAAGCGCGGCCAGGATTCGCTGCGCGGCCTCGCCTTCTTCTTCGGCATCCTGTTCATCACCGAGGTGTCGCTGATCCTCGTGTTCGGGGTCGACTACCGCTACGTCCAGGCGGGCTATATCGAGACCAACCTGCATCTTGGCGTGGTCGACCTGCCGTTGCGCATGCTGGTGCCGTGCCTGATGTCGCTGCTGATGCTGGCGGCTCTACAGTGGTTCCTGACGCGGACCTTCACCGGCCGCGCCATCATGGCGGTGTCGCAGGACCAGCTGGCGCTGCAACTGATGGCGGCCGATCCGATCAGGATCAAGCGCATCGCCTTCGCGATCTCGATCGCGACCGCCTCGCTCGCCGGCGCGTTCCTGATCATCATCCAGCCGGTCGAGCCCTCGATCGGGCGCGAATATATCGGCCGCGTGTTCGCGATCTGCGTGCTCGGCGGGCTCGGCAGCCTGCCCGGCATGCTGCTCGGCGCGATGCTGCTCGGCATCGTCGAAAGCTTCACCGCGACCTTCTACGGGCCGTCCTGGGCGCCCGCGGTCTCGTTCGGGCTCCTGCTGCTGACGCTGGCGTTCCGGCCGTCCGGGCTGATGGGACGATAGGCGATGCGAACGCCCCCGTTCATCCTGCTCGGCGTCGCGGTCGCGGCCCTCGTCTTCGCCGGTGCGCGCTGGGTCGGCAATGACTACGTGTTTTTCGCCGGCTATACGGTGCTTCAATTCGTCGTGCTCGCGACCGCCTGGAACATCCTCGGCGGCTATACCGGCTACGTGAATTTCGGCACCGCGGCGTTCTTCGCGCTCGGCGCCTATTCGACGGTGTTCTTCCACAAGGCCTATCCGCTCCCGATCCCGGTGCTGGTGGTCCTCGGCGCCGCCGTGTCGGGGCTGGTCGGGCTCGGCATGGGCTACCTGACGCTGCGGCTGCGCGGCGCGTTTTTCTCGATCGCCACGCTCGCGCTCGCCGTCGTGCTGCAGACGCTGGTGGTGAACTGGAACTATGTCGGCGGCTCGCGCGGCGCCTATGTGATCCGGCCGGCGGAAGTCGAACTGCTGCACCTGCCCTATATCCAGTACCTGTTCCTGGTCATGCTCGTGCTCGCCCTCATGGCCGTGGTCATCGCCCGCACCATCGAGCGCTCCAAGCTGGGCTACGGCTTCGCCACCATCCGCGACGACGAGCTGGCGGCGGAGGCCTCCGGCGTGCCGACGCTCAAGCTCAAGCTGATCGCCACCATGATCTCCGGCGCGCTGATGGGCATGGCCGGCGCGCCGTTTCCCTATTATATCGGCTATCTGCAGCCGACCTCCGCCTTTGCGCTGGAATACGCCGTGAACTCGATCGCGATGCCGATGATCGGCGGCACCACCACCTGGTTCGGGCCGCTGATCGGCGCGGTCCTGCTGGGCTCGCTGCAGCAGATCACCACGGTGACCATCTCCTCTGCGGTCAACCTGCTGATCGTCGGCGTGCTGCTGGTGGCTTTCGTGATCATCGCGCCGAACGGCCTCGTCGGGCTGTGGCAACGCCTGTTTTCGAAGCGATAGAACATGGCCGCAAATCTGCTCGAGGTCCAAAATCTCTCCAAGCGGTTCGGCGGCTTCGTCGCGCTCGAGAATATCGACCTCGCGGTGGCGCCGGGCGAGCGGGTCGGCCTGATCGGTCCCAACGGCTCGGGCAAGAGCACGCTGGTCAACTGCCTGTGCGGCACCCTCGTCAACGAGACCGGCGACGGTGCGGTTCGACGGCCGCGACCTCGCCGGCCTCGTCGCCCATCAGCGCACCCGGCTCGGCCTCGCCCGCAGCTTCCAGCTGCCGCGCCCGTTCGCGAGCATGACGGTCGCCGACAATCTGCGCATTCCCCTGCTCTACACCGTCAACGCCCGGCGCAAGCCCGCGCTCACCGAAGCCGAGATCGGCGACGCGCTGCGACGAGCTGCTGACGCTGGTCGGGCCTCGCCGACCGCAGCCGGCAATTCCCGCGCGACCTCACCCAGGTCGACATGCGCAAGCTCGAGCTCGCCCGCGCCATGGCGGCGGAGCCCAAGCTGCTGATCGCCGACGAGGCGATGGCCGGCCTCTCGAATTCCGAGGTCAACGACATCGTCGCGCTGCTGATCCGGCTCAACGAGCGCGGCATCACCGTCATCCTCATCGAGCACATCATGCGCGCCGTGATGAACTTCTCCCAGCGCCTCGTGGTGCTGGTGTCCGGCCGCAAGATCGCCGACGGCCGCCCCGACGAGGTGATCCGCGACGCCGAAGTCGAGAGGGCGTATCTTGGCCAATAGCCTCACCATCGAAGGCATCGATGCCGGCTACGGCGCCGTGCGGGTGCTCGAGGACGTGTCGATCCGGTCGACAGCGGCGAGACCGTGGTGCTGCTCGGCACCAACGGCAACGGCAAGAGCACGCTCATGAAGAGCATCATGGGCATCGTGCGGCCGAGCGCGGGCCGCATCGTCGCCGAGATCGAGGGCGAGCGCCACGACCTCATCGGCCGCGCCACCGAGGACATCGTCGATCTCGGCATCGCGCTGGTGCCGGAGGGCCGCCGCCTGTTCCCGCGGCTCACCGTCGAGGAGAACCTCCTGCTCGGCGCGTTCCGGCCCAAGGCGCGCGCGCAGATCAAGACCAATCTCGAATTCTGCTTCGAGGCCTTTCCGCGCCTCGCCGAACGCCGCCGCCAGCTCGCCGGCTCCATGAGCGGCGGCGAGCAGCAGATGCTGGCGCTCGGCCGCGCCCTGATGCTGGCGCCGCGCATCCTCCTCGTCGACGAGCCCTCGGTCGGCCTCGCCCCGGTGCTGGTCAGCCGCACCATCGACAAGATCAAGGAGCTCAAGGACCGCTACCAGCTCACGGTGCTGATGGCGGAGCAGAACTTCCCCCAGGCGCTGCGCATCGCCGACCGCGGCTACGTCATCGTCCACGGCAAGATCGCCTTCGAGGGCAAATCCGCCGACGAGCTCAACAACAACGATCTGATCCGGAAGTTTTATCTGGGGCTGTGAGGGCCTCGGCGGCGACGCCGGGAAGTACGCCCCTCCCGCTTGCGGGGGAGGGTTGGGAGGGGGCCGCGCAGCGTTCAACCGGGCTGGGCGAGCATCACCCGACGCCCGCGCCCCTCCCCGACCCTCCCCGCAAGCGGGAGAGGGAGAAGGCCTCACTTCGCCTTTTCGTACGGATAGATCACGTTGCCGGACTTGTACTCCGCCGGCGTCAGCACCGTCTGGGTCCTCATCGCGCGGAACTGCTCGACGTCGTTGCCCTTGACGTCGTGGAACTGCACCTGCAGCACCCGCGACTGCGCCCACTCGCCGTCCTTGCCGAACTTGACGTCGCCGAGCACGGTCTTGAACGTGTTGGCGCGGATGATAGTCGGCGAGCTTCTTGTCGTCGATGCTCTTGGTCGCCTCGATCGCCTGCGCCAGGACCTGGAGCTGCGCGTAGCCCCACGGCGCCATGTAGTAGCCGAGCGCATCGACGCCTTCCGCCGGCGCGCGCGCCTGGTACTTCTTGATCAGCTCGTCGACGCCGGGGAACTTCATCTTCGGCCACCGGCAGCCAGAAGTCGTAATTGACGAAGCCGTTGAGCGCTGGCCCGAGCTGGGTCTTGAGCGCGGTCGCCTGCAGGCCGACCATGGCGCCGCCGATCATCTTGGGCTTGAAGCCGATCTCGTTGACGGCCTTCACCATGCCGACCGAATCCGGCGGATAGGAGCAGATCACCAGGAGATCCGGATTGGTCGCCTGGATCGCCCGCACGATCGGCGCGAAGTCGGTGGTCGAAGGCGGATAGGTCTTGTCGTAGACGATCTTCAGCCCGGCCTTCTTGGCGTTCTCGCGGGCGCCGTCGGAGGCGTTGCGCGAGAATTCCTGGTCGGCGGCGACGATCGCGACGCGTCTGCGGCTTCGGCGTCTGCGCCATCGCGATCTCGAAGAAGCCCTTGGTGAAGGCGGGCTTCGGATCGGGCCCGGACGGGATCATGGCGAAGTAGTTGGGATAGTTGAACTCGGTGTTCACCGCGAGGCCCGAACAGCCCGATGAACAGCTTGTTGCGCTGGATCACGATCGGCATCGCCGGCGCGATCTGGGCGGTCGCATAGGGGCCGATCAGGAGATCGACCTTGTCGACGTCGAGCAGCTTCGTGTAGATGCCCGGCACCGTCGACGGATTGCTCTGGTCGTCGTAATAGATGAGCTTGACCGGGCGCCCGAGCAGGCCGCCCTTGGCGTTGACGTCCTCTTCCCAGATCTTCTGCGCCAGCAGCGCCGACTTGCCGTTGGCGGCGAGGCCGCCGGTCATCGCCATGCTGAAGCCGATCTTGATCGGCTCGCCGGACTGCGCGTCGGCGCGATCGGTGGCGAACGCGGCAGCGCTACTGCGACCGCCGCCGCCGATACCGCGGAGATCAATGATTTGCGTCGGGAAATCATTCCGTTCCTCCCACTGGGGTTTTGCGTTCGCTAGGGTGTTTTATATGTGCCCCATATTAGAGCCAATCCGCAGCCGGCGCCAGGGCCGGCCGGACCGGGCGGGCAAAGCATCACTGCGGCGTGGCGTCGCCGGCTTCCACGATGATGGTCTCGACCTCGCCGGCGCCCTTGCGACGGAACGCCGCGGCTTCGTCGTATTCCCTGGATTTGAAGCAGGCGACGCCCTGCTCGCAGCGTGGCGAACTCGATCACCACGAAGCGGTGGAACTTGTCCGGCCCCTCCATGATCTGGAAGCGGCCGCCGCGGGCCAGCACCTTGCCGCCGTATTTGGCGATGATGGCGGGGACCCGGTCGGTGTATTTCTTGTATTCGACGGGATCGATGATGCGCGAACGGGCGACCCAATAGGCGGGCAATTGGACCTCCTGGACTTGTCGGGGACGATGGACGACGTTAGCTACTCAAACGGGTCAAAAAGGCGAACCAGCGTTAGGAGACATGCCATGCCGCTTCACCATTTGCAGCATTTTCTGATCCAGACCGAAGACCTCGAAAAGACCAAGGACTGGTTCGTGGACGTGCTCGGCATGCGGGTCGGGCCGGCGCCGGATTTCAAGTTCCCGGTCTATTGGCTCTATCTCGGCGATACCGACGTGCTGCACCTCACCCATGGCGGCGCCAAGGCCTCGGAGAACCGGCTCAAATATCTCGGCCAGGAATCGACCGCGACCACCGGGTCGGGCGTCGTCGACCACGTCGCGTTCCGCGCCACCGGGCTGCTCGACATGATCGACCAGCTCAAGAAGAAGGGCGTCGCTTTCAAGGAGCGCCGCGTCAACGACCAGGGCCTCTACCAGCTGTTCCTGATCGACCCCAACGGCGTCAAGATCGAGCTCAATTTCGAAGCCGCCGAAGCCAAGGGCCGCGAGCCCGAACTGATGGCGTCGGCGTTGTGACGGAACGACGCAGAACGGACGGCTGAGCAGAGAAGCCTTCTGTCATCTGCGGTTTGTCGTCGTTCGCGTGCCGGCAGTCGTTTGCGGCGTCCGTCGGAGCTTTGATTCTGAGCATGATCTTGTCCGAAAAGTCTGCAACTTTTCGGGATCATGCTCTGGCCGCGGGTTGCCCCTCCCGGCGCGCGCGGTTAGGGTCGCCGCCAAATCGGAGGGAATATCCATGGACAGACGCAACTTCGTGCTCGGCTCGGCCGCCGCGGCGACGACCCTCGTCCCGGCCCTGAGCCGCGGCCCAGGAGAACTATCCGTCCCGCGCCATCACCTTCATCAATCCGTTTCCGCCGGGCGGCGCCGCCGACGTGGTCGGGCGCCCGTTCGCCGCGGTGCTGGAGCCGATCATCAAGCAGCCGGCGGTGATCGACACCAAGGCGGGCGCCGCCGGCGCGGTCGGCGCCCAGGTCGCCGCCCATGCCAAGCCCGACGGCTACACGCTGCTCTTGCACATCGTCTCGATCTCCGGCTTCACCGAGGTCGACAAGCTGTTCGGCCGCCAGCCCAAGTTCACCCGCGACGACTTCATCCCGATCGCGCGCTTCATCGCCGATCCCTGCGTGCTGATCGTCAACGACCAGACGCCCTACAAGACGCTGAAGGAATTCACCGACGACGCCACGCAAGCGGCCGAACGAGATCATCTTCTCGTCGTCCGGCCTCTACGGCGCGCTGCATCTGCCGATGGCGCTCTACATGAAGGCGGCCGGCATCAAGCTGCGCCATCTGCCGACCAACGGCGGCGGCCCGGCGCTGACCGCGCTGATCGGCAACAACTCCCAGGCGCTGGTGTCCTCGATCGCCGCCTGCCTCGGCCAGATCAAGGGCGGCAAGGCGCGGGCGCTGGCCTCGTTCGGGGCGCAGCGCTCCCACGCGCTGCCTGACGTGCCGACCATGAAGGAGCTCGGCTACGACCTCGAATTCTATCTCTGGGTCGGCCTGTTCGCGCCCAAGGGCACGCCGGAGCCGATCGTGACGAAGATCCGCGCCTTCACCCGGACGGCGGCGATGACGCCCGAAGTTCAAGGAGCTGATGGCCAATATCGGCCAGGACGTCGAATACCTGGACCAGGCCGAGTTCAAGGCGTTCTGGGACGCCGACGCCAAGCGCGTCGAGGACGCCGTGCGCATCGATCGGCCGGGTCGAAGGGTGAGCATCTTCTCCCTCCCCGTCTTCGGGGAGGGCCGGGGTGGGGGACGCCCGGCACAGCATGTGTGAAAGCAGACCCCACCCTAACCCTCCCCGAAGACGGTGAGGGAAAGCGCGCGAGCTCGAGATTTCATGACCCTGCGTGCTGATCATGTGGCCGGCGGCATCGCCATTGCGGCGGCGATCGCGGTGCTGGCGGTGAGCGGCGACCTGCCGATCGGCACGCTGGCGTTTCCCGGCGCCGGCATGATGCCGAAGCTCGATTTGCGCCCTGATGATCCTGTTCGGCGTGCTGCTGATCGCGCGCGCCGGTGCGAGCCCGCCGTTCGCCGAGATCTCCTGGAGCGACCTGCCCCATGCGGCGCGGGTGCTCGCCATCACCGCGGCCGCGGTCGCGCTCTACACCACGCTCGGCTTCATCATCACCATGACGCTCATGCTGTTCGTGCTGATCGCGCTGGAGGGGCGCAATCTTTTTGCCGCCGCGGCCTTCAGTCTCGGCATCAGCCTTTCACCTATGCCCTGTTCACGGTCGTGCTCAAGTCGCCGCTGGAGCAGGGCCTGCTGGGATTCTGAGCCGTGGAAACCATCGACAGCCTGATGCTCGGCTTCTCCGTCGCGCTGCGGCCGGACGTGCTGTGGTACGGCTTCCTCGGCTGCGTGGTCGGCACGCTGGTCGGCGTGCTGCCGGGCATCGGGCCGTTATCGGGCATCAGCATCCTGCTGCCGGTCACGTTCGGCCTCGACGCCACCAAGGCGATCGTGATGCTGGCCGGCATCTATTACGGCTCGCAATATGGCGGCTCGACCACCTCGATCCTGATGCGGATTCCCGGCGAAGCGTCATCGGTGATGACCTGCATCGACGGCTACGCCATGGCGCGGAAAGGCCGCGCCGGCGCGGCGCTGTGCATCGCCGCGGTCGGCTCGTGGATCGCCGGCACCTTCGGGGTGGTGATGCTCACCATGATCGCGCCGCCGCTCGCCGCCTTCGCGCTGCGGTTCGGGCCGCCCGAATACACCGCGCTGCTGGTGCTCGGCCTCATCTTCCTCGCCTACATGTCCTCGACCTCGCTGCCGCGCACGCTGCTGATGGCCGCGGTCGGCCTGCTGCTCGGCACCATCGGCATCGACAATCTCACCGGGCATTTCCGCTATTCGTTCGACATCGCCGAACTCGGCGACGGCATCGGCATCGTGCCGGTCGCGGTCGGCCTGTTCGGGCTCGGCGAAATCCTCTCCACCCCGAGCGCCAACGTGGTCGGCCAGGTGATGGCGCCCGAAGCTGCGCGAACTGCTGCCGAACCGGCAGGAGTGGCGGGAATCCGCCTGGCCGATCGCGCGCGGCAGCGTGCTCGGCTTCCTGATCGGGCTCACGCCGGGCTCGGCGCACATCATCTCGAGCTTTCTCTCCTATGCGGTCGAGCGCAAGCTCTCGAAGCACCCGGAGGAGTTCGGCAAGGGCGCGGTGGCGGGCGTCGCCGGGCCGGAATCCGCCAACAACGCCGCCTCGACCGGCGCCTTCGTGCCGATGCTCGCGCTCGGCCTGCCGACCGGTCCGGTGACGGCGGTGCTGATGGCGGCGCTGATCATTCACGGCATCCAGCCGGGCCCGCAGCTCGTCAACGAGCATCCCGACGTGTTCTGGGGCTTCGTCGCCTCCATGTATGTCGGCAACGTGCTGCTGCTGCTGCTCAACCTGCCGCTGGTCGGCGTGTTCGTGAACGTGCTGCGGATTCCCTACAGCTACCTCTATCCGCTGGTCATCATGTTCTGCGTGATCGGCGTCTACACCGTGAACAATTCCATCGTCGACGTCTGGATCATGCTGATCATGGGCGTGCTCGGCTATTTCCTGCGCAAGTTCGGCCTCGACCCCGCGCCGCTGGTGCTCGGCCTCGTGATCTCGCCCACCTTCGAGCTGAGCCTGCGGCAATCGCTGATCATGTCCAACGGCAACTGGGCGATCTTCTTCGGCCGTCCCATCTCCCTCGTGCTGATTGCCTTCTCCGCGGTGCTGCTGGTGCTGGCGCTCGTCTCAGCCATCCGCAAGCGCGCCGACTGGCGCGCCAAGCTCGCCGCCGCGGAAGCGGGAGAGGGGTGAGCGGGCCCCCCCTTCTCCCTCCCTCCGGCAGGCGCATCGCGCCATGCGGACCTTGCCGGATGCCGCGAAACTGCGACAATGCGCAACTGTGCTTACCGCATTTGGGAGGAACCAATGAACATCGCGCGCCTCACGTCTTTCGTCCTGGCGGCAGCCGCCGCCGTTGTCCTGCAGGCCGGCGCGGCGCAAGCCGCCATCAAGACCCAGTGGATCGACTACAAGGAGGGCAACACGGCCCTGTCCGGCTATCTCGTCTATGACGACGCGGTCCAGGGACGGCGGCCCGGCGTGCTGATGATCCATGACCGGTCGGGCTTTTCGGAAGGCACCATCGCCGATGCCGAGATGATCGCCAAGCTCGGCTATGTGGTGTTCGCCGAGGATATCTTCGGCAAGGGCTTCGTGCCCAAAGCCGTTCCCGAGATGATGGACACGATCGCGATCTACAACAACGACCGGCCGCTGATGCGTAAGCGTACCCTGGCCGGACTGGAAGTGCTCAAGGCGCAGGCGATGGTCGATCCGACCAAGCTCGCCGCGGTCGGCTATTGCTTCGGCGGCACCGTCGGGATCGAGCTCATCGAGACAGGCGCGCCGCTACTCGGCTTCGTGTCGGTGCACGGCTCATTCCGCAACTTCGCGCCGGAAGCCGCCAAGAACATCAAGGGCCGCGTCCTCATCCTGCATGGCGCCGAAGACCCGGTCGCCCCGATGGATGAGCTCAATGCCGTGATCTCCCAGCTCCGCGGCGCCAAGGTGGACTTCGAGGTCAATCTCTACAGCGGCACGACGCACGGCTTCACGCATCCGCAGAACCCTTCGGAAGTGCGCGCCGATGACCAGTACAAGGTGGCGATGGCGCGCTTCCTCAAGGATCTCCTGGCGCACTGAGCGCCGGGTTCCGGCCGGGTCTGTCGCGGCCTGCGGTATCACCGCAGGCCCAGAACACCGTCAGTTCATCCGCCACGACCGGCACCGCATTCGCCGCAATCGGATTGCCGAGATCAGCGATGCCGGTGCCGTCGGGAGTGGCTGATTTGGACCGGCACACCGCTGGAACCCCCAGTTCGGTACGCCGATGCGGGCTGCTTGCTCGCGGAAAGATGCTATAATCGGCTGTGGTGCTTCCTCACTGCAAGGTGCTCTTCGCAGGAAAGTGTCAATGAGCCCAGTTGCAAACCTCACCGGTGCGGCCTTCGCAGCGATAGTCCTGATCGCCGCCGCACCCGCGCGGGCGCAGACGGAATTGTCGTCGGAATGGATGCTGTGCAGCAACGAGGGCAACGCGTACACGCCCGATATCGTGGCCGACGGCTGCACGGCGGTGCTCCGGTCCCGCAGACGGCCGCCCCGTGAACTCGCAGTCGCCCTCAACAATCGCGGTCTCGCCTACCGCAGCTTGGGCGACTTCGATCGCGCGCTTGCCGACTACGACGCCGCCATCAAGCTCGACCCCAGCTATGCCTCCGTATTCAACAATCGCGGCACGGCCTACGGCGACAAACGCGATTTCGACCGCGCGATTGCGGACTACAACGAGGCGATCAAAATCGATCCGAGCAACGCCGTCGTCATCGTCAATCGCGGCGCCGCATATCATGACAAGGGCGATCTCGATCGGGCCATCGCGGATTACGACGCGGCCATCCGGATCGATCCCAAGCTGGCCACCGCCTTCACCCACCGCGGCAACGCCTATCGCGAAAAGGGCGACATCGACCGTGCGTCCGCGGACTACAGCACGGCGATCGAAATCGATCCGATGAATGCGGTCGCGTTCAACAATCGCGGCGCCGCCTATCTCATCAAGGGCGATTACGAGCATGCGCTCGTCTACTTTTCGGAAGCGATCAAGCTCAATTCGGAATATGCCCTCGCCTTCAACAATCGCGGCATGGCCTGGCGCGACAAGGGCGATCTCGACCACGCGGTCGCTGATTTCGGAGAGGCGATCAGGCTCAATCCGCGCAATGGCGCTGCTATCCTCAACCGCGGCAATGCCTGGCGCGACAAGGGCGATTTCGAACACGCCCTCGCGGATTACGGGGAGGCGATAAGGCTCAATCCGAGAAACACCTTCGCTCTCAACAGTCGCGGATTGGCGCGCCTGCGACGAGGGGAACTCGACGCCTCGATCGCGGATTTCGACGCGGCGCTCGCCTTGAACCCGAGGCTCGCGAATTCGCTCTATGGACGCGGCATAGCCAAGCGCAAGAAGGGCGACGCCACGGGCGCCGCTGCCGACCTCGCCGCAGCAAAGGCGATCCATCCCGGCGTCGCACAGGAGTTTGCGGCGTCCGAGATCGAATAGGCCGGGGGTTCGGACGCATTTGCCTCGCCGTCGCGGAGCCGTTGCCCGGGTTGATAGCGGGAGGGGCAGTTTGATCGACCGATTACTCGGCAACTTGACAGGCGCCTTCGCAAGAATACAGTGCATTTAATCAATAAGATTTTTTTGGGAGGTTCCAAATGATGAGGGCCTCGTCTTATGCGGCCGTCGTGTCGTGTCTGTTCTTGGCGGCCGTCGGGCCGTTGAAGCAGGCGGAAAGCCAACCGGCTTCTTCCCCCGCCGCATCAGCGTCGCTGGACTACGAGTTCTTCAAGGCCAAGGTAGAGCCCGTCTTCCTTGCCAAGCGTGCCGGCCACACGCGATGCGTCGTTTGCCACACGATCAACAACGCGCCGTTACACCTGGTGCCGCTCTCGCCCGGGAGCACGACCTGGAACGAAGAGCAGTCGCGCCGGAACTTCCAGCTGGTCCAGAAGGTGGTTGTGCCCGGCTACGAGGGGAGCAAGCTGCTCACCCATCCGCTCGCCGAACAGGCTGGTGGCGATCCCCATCACGGTGGCGGCCAGCAATTCAACTCGCAGAACGACCCGGAGTGGTTGACATTGAAAGCATTCGTGCTCGGAGCGAAGCTGAAGTAGCGCCGGGTAACGGACCTGTCTCCTGATGAACGGACGTGTCTCCTGATAAATGCCTCAGGAGGATAACTTGTCGTTGAAAAGAGGGATGACGAAGATGACGAACAAACAAGTGTTTCGTGGCGGGCCTCGCGGCTTTAGCCGGGATCGCTTCTGTGCACGGTGTCCTTTTCCCCGTTGGCCGCGCAGCAAGCGAAGCTGCGGATCGTCCAGACGAACTCCGCCGGGGACAACATCCACATCATCGATCCCGTCACGAACAAGGTGGTGGGAGAGATCAAGGGGATCGAAGCGCCCCATGGGGTTGCGGTAGCCCCGGACGGCAGCCGAATCTACGTCAGCGAACAAGCGGACAATACGCTCACCGTTCTCGACGGAAAGACGCTCCAGGTGACCAAACGAATTCCTCTGAGCGGGAACCCCAACCTTATTGATATCACGCCCGATGGGCGATCGATCTATGTGGCGATCGCCCTTTCGTGGAACGACCTGTCCGAGTTTCCGCAGATCAAGGCCGCAGCGAGCGGCGGCGTCGACGTCATCGACACCGCCTCGCTCCAGAACATCAAGACCATCGCCGCTCAAGGGCGGCATCCACGACCTCAACGTCACCCCGGACGGCAAGTACGTGATCGCCGGGGCCAGCAGAGGCGCCAAGCCGCCGGCGAACGCGATGTTCGTGATCGACACCAAGACCAACGAGGTCGCGTGGACGCTGTCAATGAGTCCGTCCCCGTCTCCGATGGCGATAACGAAGAATCCCGACGGCTCCACCGATAAGATATACGCTCAATTGGGTGGCTTTAACGGATTTGCGGTCGTGGATTTCGCGACGCACGTGAAAACCAATCAGATCAAGCTTCCCGACGTCGCCCCCGACAAGCAGATCCCCTCACGGGCCGCCCGCTGCGTCACACGGCATCGCCGTCACCTCGGATCAAAAGACGCTGCTGGTCAACAGCAGGTTGAACAGCGCCCTCTACGCGTATTCGCTGCCGGACCTGAAGCTGCTGGGAGGTGTCGCTCTCGGCGGGAAGGGCGCGGGCTGGTTGACGATCACGCCCGACGACAAGACGGCCTACGTGGCGAATGAACACACCAATGACGTCTCGGTCGTCGATATCAAGTCCCTGAAGGAAATCGCTCTCATCCCGGTCGGGTTCGCGCCGGCACGGAACGCCACGTGGATGCTCCCGTAGCCAATCCGAAGATCAGGGTCGTTATTGCAGGTCGCCGAACCTTGTTCGGCGACCTTTCCATGTGGGGCGCAACGCGATGACGTGTCATCGAACGCGAGAAATGAACGCAGATATCAGAACACGGCAAGCTCCGTATTCCGGCAGTTCGTCGGCCGCGACCGGCACCGTGTCGCCGTAGTCGCACTTTGCGAGATCGGCGATGCCGATCTCTGGCTATTTTTGCCTTGCAAGAATAGAAAAATGACGCGCTACAGGGCTCGGCTGTGGAACGCATCCTTGGGAGGAGAGAACATGCTCAAGCATGGGATTGTTGCATTGGCTGCGATGACGCTCTGGGTTGGAGCAGCTTACGGACAGCCAGCCCCGAGCGGGGCTCCCGCGGCTCCGCCCGCACCCGTCGGCAAAGCCGGCTACTTTGCAAATTCTGATCTGCAGAACATCTGGAAAGATCTGGAGGCCCGGCAGGTTTTGAACAAGCGGGTCCTCGAAGGCGGAAGCCACAGCATCAATATCCGGATCGTCAAACCGACAGATGCACCGCTCGTGCACGCGAACTCGCTCGACATCTGGCTGGTCCAGGCCGGCAGCGCGACAGCAGTAACCGGCGGCGAGCTCCTGGATAGCAAAAAGCGGCCCAATTCCGACGATGTCGCGGGTGCTTCGATCAAGGGCGGAGTCGAGCAGCCTTTGAAGGCCGGCGATGTGCTTTACGTTCCGCCCGGCGTACCGCACGGCTTCAAGGATATTCAAGGCTTCCGAGCGTTTCTCGTCCGCTTCGATACGAAGTAAGACAAGGCCGGGCTGACGCATTCTGGGTGATCGGCTAGAGGGGCGGCGACACCATTAGACCTCAGAGGCTTGCGAGCCGCAGCGACGGAGCAAGCATCAGAACGCCGCAAGCTCCGTATTCCTGAGGTCCGTCACCAGCATCGCACCCGGTGCGTGAGTGATGGCGAAGGGCGGGCGAGCCGCGGCGATCGCGGCTTGCGGCGTCACCCCGCAGGCCCAGAACACCGGCAATTCGTCGGGAGCGATCGGCACCGCATCGCCGTAATCGGGCTTGCCGAGATCGGCGATGCCGATGCTGGCGGGGTGGCCGATATGGACCGGCGCGCCGTGGGCGGCCGGTAGCCGCGACGTGATCTGGATCGCGCGGATGGCGTCGGCGGGCCGCAACGGGCGCATCGACACCACCATCGGCCCGTGGAAGCGGCCGGCACGCCGGGTCTCGATGTTGGTGCGGTACATCGAGACGTTGCAGCCGTGGTCGAGGTGGCGCAGCGCAATGCCCGATTGCAGCAGCGGCTCCTCGAAGGTGAAGGAGCAGCCGATCACGAAGGACACGAGATCGTCGCGCCATACCGCGCCGATCTCGGTCGGTTCTCCCGCGAGTTCGCCGTCCCGCCACACCCGGTAGCGCGGCAGGTCGGTGCGGATGTCGAGGTCGGCGCCCAGTGCGGCCACGTGCGGGCTGCCGGGATCGGACACGCCGAGCACCGGACAGGCCTTCGGATTGGCCGTGCAGTAGCGCAGGAAATCCTCCGCCCAATCGCGCGACAGGATGGCGAGATTGCCCTGCACGAAGCCGTGGGCGAGCCCGGTGGTGTGCCCGGAAAAGCCGCCGGACCGGCAGGCCATGCGCACGTCGAGACCAGTCGCCAGCGCGCTCGCCTTGCGATCGACCGTCTGCATGTTCGCTCTCCCACTTCCGACGGCTGGAGCATTTTCCGATTATATCTACCAATTCGATGTCTTTGCCCGGCTTGACCGGGCAATCCAGTACTCCCGGTCGGTGTTTACTGGATCGCGCGGTCGAGCCGGGCGATGACAGCAAGGTGTGTCCACCTGAACGAAAAATGCCCTGGCGCAGTGCCAGCCCACCGCCCGGCCCGCCTGTTGTCCAATGGTAATTCACGCCCGGACCGAATAAGAGAACGCGGTTCGCCGCCATTGGAATACGAGGCAACACGGCAAGACAATGACGCAGGCTTGGGATTTCTGGATCGACCGCGGCGGCACCTTCACCGACGTGGTGGCGCGCCGGCCGGACGGCAGCTTGGCCGCGCACAAGCTGCTGTCGGAAAACCCTGAAGCCTATGGCGACGCCGCGGTGCAGGGCATCCGCGACCTCCTCGGCCTCGCGGCGGGCGAGCCGATCCCGGCGGGACGCATCGGCGCCATCAAGATGGGCACCACGGTCGCCACCAATGCGCTCCTGGAGCGCAAGGGCGAGCGCACCCTGCTGGTCACCACCAAGGGCTTTCGCGACGCCCTCAAGATCGGCTACCAGGCGCGGCCGAAGATCTTCGCGCGCCACATCATCAAGCCGGAAATGCTGTTCGAGCGCGTGGTCGAGGTCGCCGAGCGCGTGCGCGCCGACGGCACCGTAGAGGCTGCGCCCGATCTCGAAGCCGTCCGCGCCGAACTCGAGCGCGCGCTGGCGGACGGCATCAAGGCCGCGGCAATCGTGTTCATGCACAGCTACCACTATCCCCGGCATGAGCGCGAGGTCGCCGCGCTCGCGCGCACCATGGGCTTCTCCCAGGTCTCGGTCAGCCACGAAGTCTCGCCGCTGATCAAATTGGTGGGACGCGGCGACACCACGGTGGTCGACGCCTACCTGTCGCCGATCCTGCGGCGCTACGTGGCGCGCGTCGCGGGCGAACTCGGGGACACCGGAGCCATCCGGCTGATGTTCATGATGTCGTCGGGCGGCCTCACCGCGGCCGACCTGTTCCAGGGCAAGGATGCGATCCTGTCGGGGCCGGCCGGCGGCGTGGTCGGGATGGCCGAGACCGGGCGCGAAGCAGGCATGGACCGGCTGATCGGCTTCGACATGGGCGGCACCTCGACGGACGTGTCGCATTTCGACGGCGAGTATGAGCGCGCGTTCGAGACGGAGGTCGCGGGCGTGCGCATGCGCGCGCCGATGATGCTGATCCACTCGGTCGCCGCGGGTGGCGGGTCGGTGCTGCATTTCGACGGCGCGCGGTTCCGGGTCGGGCCGGACAGCGCCGGCGCCAATCCGGGGCCGGCGTGCTACCGCCGCGGCGGGCCGCTCGCGGTGACCGACGCCAATGTGATGGTCGGCAAGCTGATGCCCGATTTTTTTCCGAAGATTTTCGGGCCGAAGCAGGACCAGCCGCTCGACGCCGACGCCGTGCGCGCCGGTTTCGCTGCCCTCGCGCGCCAGGTGAACGCCGGCTCCGGAGGCGGGCGCGCGCCGGAGGAGATCGCCGACGGCTTCATCAAGATCGCGGTCGAGAACATGGCCAACGCGATCAAGAAGATTTCCGTCCAGCGCGGCTACGACGTGACCCGCTACGCGCTCAACTGCTTCGGCGGCGCCGGCGGCCAGCACGCCTGCCTCGTCGCCGACGCGCTCGGCATGACCAAGGTGCTGATCCATCCGTTCTCCTCGCTGCTGTCGGCCTACGGCATGGGGCTCGCGGACATCCGCGCAACGCGGCAGCAGGCGATCGAGGAGCGGCTGGGCGACCAGGCGCTGGCCTCGATCGAAACGGTCGGAGCCCGGACTCGGCGCGGATGCCCGTGACGAAGTCGTGGGTCAGGGCGTCGCGACTGCTGATATCACCGTCCATGTGCGCGCCCATATCCGCTATGCCGGCACCGACACGGCGCTGGTGGTCCCGGCGTTTTCCAGCAGCGCACGGCAGCCGACCGCGGTCCCCTCGCTCCCTGCATTGAAGGCGGCGTTCGAAACCGCGCATCGGGCGCGTTTCGGCTTTGTCGACGACGCCAAGGCCCTCGTGGTCGAAGCTGTGTCGATCGAGGCCGTGGGCGGCGGCGCCAAATTCTCCGAGCCGGTGCTGGCAGTTACGACCGCGCCGCTACCCAAGCCCACACGGCAGACGCGGTTCTACTCCGCAGGCGCGTGGCACGATACCGCGGTCTACACCCGCGATCAGCTGGCGCCCGGGCACAAGGTGCCCGGCCCCGCCATCATCATCGAGCCGCACCAGACCATCGTGGTCGAGGACGGCTGGCAGGCGGAGCTCACCGCGAAGAACCATCTCGTGCTCTCCCGCCTGGTGCCGCTGGCGCGCGGCCACGCCATCGGCACCGCAGGCCGATCCGGTCATGCTCGAAGTGTTCAACAACCTCTTCATGTCGATCGCCGAGCAGATGGGCGTCGCGCTGCAGAACACCGCCTATTCCGTCAACATCAAGGAGCGGCTCGACTTCTCCTGCGCGGTATTCGCCCATGACAGCACGCTGGTCGCCAATGCCCCGCACATGCCGGTGCATCTCGGCTCCATGGACCGCGCGGTCGAAACCATCATCCGCGAGAATGCCGGGCGCATCAGCCCCGGCGACGTCTTCGCCATCAACGCGCCCTATAACGGCGGCACCCACCTGCCCGACATCACCGTGTGCACGCCGGTGTTCGACGAGGACGGCCACGACATCCTGTTCTGGGTCGCGAGCCGCGGCCACCATGCCGACGTCGGCGGCATCTCGCCGGGCTCGATGTCACCCAACGCGACCACCATCGAGGAGGAAGGCGTCTACATCGACAACTTCAAGCTCGTCGACCGCGGCCGCTTCTGCGAGCAGGAACTCAACGCGCTGCTGACGCAGGCGAAATATCCCGCGCGCAATCCGCTGCAGAACATCAACGACCTCAAGGCCCAGATCGCGGCGAACGAAAAAGGCGTCCAGGAGCTGCGCAAGATGACGGCGCAATTCACCCTGCCTGTGGTGAAGGCCTACATGCAGCACGTCCAGGATAACGCCGCCGAGAGCGTGCGCCGCGTGATCGATCGGCTGCACGATTCCGAATTCGCCTATGAGATGGACCAGGGCACGGTCATCAAGGTCAAGATCACCGTGGACAAGGAAAAGCGCGAGGCGACGGTGGATTTCACCGGCACCTCGCCGCAGCAGCCGACCAACTTCAACGCGCCCGAGCCGGTGACGCGCGCGGCGGTGCTCTACGTGTTCCGCGTCATGGTCGACGACGACATCCCCATGAACGCCGGCTGCCTGAGGCCGATCAACATCGTCATCCCCGCACATTCGATGCTGTCGCCGGAATATCCGGCGGCCGTCGTCGCCGGCAATGTGGAGGTGAGCCAGGCGGTGACCGACACCTTGTTCGGGGCGCTGGGCGCGCTGGCGGCGGCGCAGGGCACCATGAACAACCTCAATTTCGGCAATGCCCGCCACCAGTATTACGAGACGATCTGCTCGGGCTCGCCGGCCGGGCCCGGCTTTCCCGGCACCGATGCCGTGCATACCCACATGACCAACACGCGCCTCACCGATCCGGAGGTGCTGGAATTCCGTTATCCGGTCCTGCTGGAGGACTTCCACATCCGCACCGGCTCGGGCGGGCGCGGGCGCTGGAATGCCGGCGACGGGGTGCGCCGGACCATCCGCTTTCTCGAAGCGATGGAATGCACCATCCTGTCCGGGCACCGCATCGTGCCGCCGTTCGGGCTCGCGGGCGGTGGGCCCGGCCAGATCGGCGAAAACTGGGTGCGGCGCAAGGACGGCCGCATGGAGCGGCTCAAAGGCGCCGACGCCACCACGCTCGACGCCGGCGAAGCGGTCATCATCCAGACGCCGACCGCGGGCGGTTACGGCAAGCCGGAAACGTAGTCAGGTTTCGGGGGGTTCGGGGGTTATTGGGCGACCGCGACGGCGGGGTCGCAACGGCGGCGGGCAGCATATTCGGTCTGGTAATAGCCGTCGTGTTCGATCGACTGGGCGCAAGCGACGGGCGGGCCGTTCGCCCCGTCTGTCCCGTTGGCACCCATGGGCCGGGAATCCGCTGATTGCATCGCCAGCAGCATCACGGCGCCAAACAGCACGGCGGATACCCCAGCAGCGGCGAAAAGGCGAGTGCGGAACTTCATGATGCGCCCCCAGGCGAATCGAATGCAGATACGCTTCTGTCTCAGAGCTACTTCGCCAGGTTCATCATGGCAGAGAAAAAAACACCCCTCCCTGCACATGCAGGAAGGGGTGTGTGATTTTTGCACCACTAGAGGAAAGCAGGTCAGACCTGCTGGATCGCCGCCAGGATCCAGGGACCGCCGCCGCTGCGGCGGAAGGTCCAGAATTCGGTGACCTCCTGGGGCCGCGACGGATCGCCGTCGACGACCTGGCCGTTGGTGCGATCGATCATCCAGTCGTGAAGCGAGAACCGCATCGCGACGGTGGCGTAATCGGTGCCGCCCTCGCGCCAAGCCTCGGAAAGATCGCCATTGAGGAGCTTCACGTCGGAAACCCGGTTGATGACGCCCCGGCTCGCATTCTGCGCGAGATCCTCGGAGAAATAGGACAGCATTTCCGGCGTCACCCGGGCGCGCAGAGCGCCGATGTCCTCGTTGCTGTAGGCGGCCTGGACGTCGCCGAGCGTGCGCTCGAAGGCGTCGTAGTCCGTGCCGGTAATGCCGACGGTGTCGCTGCGCTGCGCCGGGCCGGCGGCCGCGCGGCTGCCGCCGAGGCCCAACCCAGACCCCAAGCCAGAGCCCAGGCCGCCGGGAGCGTCACGATACATCGGATTGCCGCCGGCATAGGCCGGCTGGTTGCGGCGCTGGAAATAGCGCCACACCATCATTCCGATGAAGGCGATCAGCCCGACCTGGAAGATCAGGCCGAGGAACGAGAAGATGCCGCCGAGCCCGCCGAACATGCCGTGCCCGAACAGGAGGCCGAACAGGCCGGCGCCCAGGAACCCGGCCGCCAGGCCGCCGAACAGCCCGCCGCCGAAGAATCCACGGTTGCCGCCGAACAGGCCGCCGCCCGTCTGGCCAAGCCCGGGCTGCGCGCTGGGCTGGGCGGTCGTACGCTGGAACGGCGATGCCGACGGCGCCGTCGACGTGGACGGCGGCGCGGAGAAGCTGCGGCTGCCGCGGCTGCCCGAGCTGAAGCCGCCGCCGACACGGGCGTCGGCCGGAGGCGCCAGGACGGCAAGCGTCGTCGCCACCGCCAACATCGCGATCAGTGCTCGCAAACCAAAACGGAACATTTGGGCCTCCCAAGAGAGCCGCCGCCCGAACCTGACGGTTAGGCCTCTGCTTAAAGTCCTACGCTATATTGGGGTGTGACGGGACTTAAAGAAGGGGTGTCGCACCTTGTCGCAGGCGCCCCCTGTTGGGATCGCCGCAAAATTGGTGCGCCGCACAATGGCGCAACGGCCGACGCCTGCCGGCTCACGGGAGACGAAAATGTCGAGCTTCTGGGACAACCTCATCCCGATACGGCCATCGCTCTCGGGCGAGCAATTGGCGGGCTGGCAGCCCAAGGGAGCCGTCATGCGCGGCCTCGGATGTCGCCTCCTCGCCGATCAGCGCATCCCGGTGGGAGACGGCATCTCGCTTTCCGCCGACGCCTATGTGCCCAAGGTGCCCGGACGCTATCCCGCCATCGTCCAGTTCGCCGCCTACAGCAAGGAACTGCACACCGCCGGAGTCCCGACCGGCAACAACGAGATCGGCAGTCCGCCGGTGTTCACCGATCGGGGCTATGCGCAAGTCGTGGTGGCGCGCCGCGGCATGGGGCGATCGGAGGGGCAGCCCGGCGTCTTCTTCGATACGCAAGACGTCGACGACCACGAGCGCTGCATCGCCTGGGCCGCCGAACAGCCCTGGTGCAACGGGGACGTCGTGCTGTTCGGCACCTCCTATTACGGAATGACCCAGCCGCTGGTCGCGATCCGCCGCCCGCCGGCGTTGAAGGCATTCTTCTGCAACGAAATCTGCACCGACTATTTTCGCCATCTCATGCAGTTCGGCGGGGTGTTCGGGCTCTACTTCGTCACCCTTTGGGCGGGGGCCAACTTCACCGAAACCATGGTCCGGCTGCGCATCCCGCCGATCATGCGCGCGCTCATCAGCCAGATCGCCAACTCTCCGCTCAAGCCGTTCTGGGAGAGAATGGTCATGAAGCGGGTAGACGCGATCTATCGAAGCTTCATGCGCAAAACGCCGGTCAAGCCGGTGCGCGAATGGTACGTGAACTGGATGATCGACGGAAAGACGCGTCAATCGAACTGCATCCCGTCGGGACCTTACCGCGAACTCGGAAAGATCGAGATCCCCTTCGTGGTGGTGCAGAACCTCGGATATTTCAACCTGCACCAGTTCGGAAGCTACGACCTGTTCGAAAACGCGGGGACGCCGGCGCATCGAAAATGGATGATCCTCGGGCCGCCGCGCTACGAGCTTCCGGTCTATGCGTGGCAGCTCGAGGCGCTCGCCTTCTTCGACCATATCCTGCGCAGTGCCGACAACGGCTATGCCTCGCAGCCTCCGGTGCGCTACTGGCTCGACGGCGAAGACCGCTACGCAGGCGCCGCATCGTTCCCGGTTCCCGGAAGCACGCCGGTCCGCTTCCATCTCGCCTCACGCGGCGCCGACGGCGCCGTACACGCGCTGACCGCCGAAGCGCCGGCCACCGGCGCGAACTCCTGGGCGGCGATACCGCTCGGCGCTCCGATCCTCGGCGGCATCGACGAAGTGGTCAACCAGACGCTCGCCTATGAGGCAGCCATGGACGCTGACACGGAATTTGCGGGCCCGGTTTCGGCGCATCTCCACTTCAGCTGTAATGAGATCGACTCCCACATCGTCGCGCGTCTCGGGCGCGTGGACGCCACCGGCGGTTACCATCTCCTGTCCATGGGCACGATCAGCCCGGCGCGGCGGCGGCTCGATCCCGAGCGCAGCACCGCCTGCGAGATCGCCATCGACACCGAAACACCGAAGCCGCTGACCCCAGGCGAAGCGGTGCTCCTCATTTTCAGTCTGACGCCGGCGCCGACGCGGCTGCGGCGCGGCGAGAAGCTCAGGTTCGAAATAGCGAGTCGCACCGATCTGCTCAAAAGCGACGTCGGCCACGGCTACGTCCACTTCAATATTCCGGCGCCTCCCTACTTTTCTCGAAATACGCTGCACTACGGTTCCGAGACCTACCTGGAGCTTCACCGGGTTCCGAAGTAGCGGCCGGACATGGTCCGCGCCGCGTTTCAATCGTCGCCGGCCACCGCGCGCTGCTTGCCGTCGTAGTCGCGCCCGGAACGCCTTGTCGTCGCGATTGAACCGGTAACCGCCGGGGCGCCCGGCCGCCAGCCGTAGCGGCCGCCCGCGCGCGCCGCCGCTGTTTCGCCGGGGATGGCCGCAGGCTGGCAGATGACCCGGCTGCTGGCGCGGCGCATCAGGTCCACATGCATGTGATCGTAGTGATATTCGTTCGACCCGGGCGCCAGCACGGTGGTGAACAGTTCGCACGCGGCGCCCTGGACGTCGTGCAGGAAGCCCTGCTCCTCCGGCGTGCCGTGCCAGCCATCCTTGACCGTGATCCGGTGGCCGTCGGCAAGGGTGAAGGCGGCGATATCGAGGGCATTGCCGAACGCGTGTTCGGAGATGCTGGCGCGGGGATCGCCGTTCATGCCGCGACAGGAATAGGCCGAGATCTGCTTGATCTCGACCACCGGCTGGCCGAACCAGCGCACCGCCATGGGCTGGACATGCTCGCTGATGAAGCGATCGAGCGTCGATACCACCGGACAGGCGAGCGTGGCCGTTGGCGTCAGCGTTGCCGGCGCGACGGAGAGCATGGGGCCCGCCGGCCGGCCCAGCGGGACCACCTCGGCAGGCGCAGGGGGCGCTGCGCGCGGCTGCGGATAGCTGCTCCCGGTGTAGCCGCGGTCGCCGGCGGAGGATTGCACCGGCGGAGCAAGCGACAACGGTGCGCCGACGGACCCCGACGGATAGGTCGCAGGGGGCGAGTAAGTCGGCGCCGGCAGATAGTTCGGATAGGACCGGGATGGCGCAGGTGCGCCCTGGACCGCGGCGGGGGGCCGCACCACCTCGTCGGCGAAACCGGGCACCCCCGGCACCCCGAGGGTCGAGACCCGAAGCGGATAGTCGGCGCCGCAGACGCCGGGCCCGTCGATTGCCTTGACGATGGTGACGGTAGGACTTTCCTTGACCGCGCCGGATTGCAGGCAAGCGGCCTCGGCTTCGCGGCGCCATGGTTCACGTTCTGCGAACCACATGCGGGCGCAGCCGGACAGCGCAGCGAGCATGAGAGGGCCGACGAGAAGCCAACGAACCCCACGCTTCATCCGGAGATCATGCGGAAGGCGTGTTAATGCCCCCTCAACTTAGCCAGTCCCGGGCGAAGCGCTTTGCGTATGGTTAAGACTGTAAAATCAGCCGCCGGGGAAATGATTGAAGTGGAGGCGAGTATTGCGCGCCAGTATATAGAAACACTCATCTTCGCATCGTGTTTTGGCAAACTATCCACAAGTGAAAGCGCTACGACACGCGCAATTAAGGCAACGGAACTGCAGCAAATAATGATGTTTTAACAAAGTTTTAGAGAAACAGGTCCACAGCCTCGCATGGCTTTACTGCATTGCAATATGGTTATCTCTGGCCGAATTTGCGTTTTCTGGTAGACTCCATCCATCGTAAATGGCCATGGAGCCCCCCTCGTGGACATTGCCTTGAAGCTCAACGTCGTTGTGGTCTGCGCTGTCTTCCTGTTTGTCGGCGCAATCCTGATCGGCGCGTTCTGAAAGTCGAAAGTCCTAAGGTCACATAGCCAAGCGCCGTAAACAGCGGCGGGCGTCAGTCGGACACCGGAGAGCCCCCAGCTCTCCGGTGTTCGCCGTTTTAGATCCTCACTCCGCCGCGGCGCGACTGAGCGGAGCCGGATCGTAGTTGAGAATCGGCGCCAGCCACTTCTCGGCCTCTTCCGGGCTCCAGCCCTTGCGCGCCGCGTAATCCTCCACCTGGTCGCGCTCGACCTTGCCGACGCCGAAATAGTGGCTCTGCGGGTGGCTGAAATAGAGGCCGCACACGGAGGCGCCGGGCCACATGGCGAAGCTCTCGGTCAGCTTCACCCCCGTCGCGGCCTCGCCGCCGAGCAGGTCGAACAGCGCCGCCTTCTCGGTGTGGTCGGGCTGGGCCGGATAGCCGGGCGCCGGGCGGATGCCGCGGTATTTCTCCCCGATGAGCTCGTGCGGCGGCAGCGTCTCGTCCGCCGCATAGGCCCAGAGATGGCGGCGCACCCGGGCGTGGAGGCATTCGGCGAAGGCTTCGGCCAGGCGATCGGCCAGCGCCTTCACCATGATCGAGGAATAGTCGTCATTGGCGCCCTTGAAGCGGTTCGCGATGTCGTCCTCGCCGATCCCCGAGGTGACGATGAAGGCGCCGATATAGTCGGCGATGCCGCTCGCGCGCGGCGCGACGAAATCCGCCAGCGCCACATTGGCGCGGCCTTCGCGCCGGGCGAGCTGCTGGCGCAGCGTATGCAGCACCGCGACCGGCCTGTCGCGCGCCTCGTCGGCATAGACGTGGATATCGTCGCCCTCCGCGTTGGCCGGCCAGAAGCCGGCGACGGCGCGGGCATCGAACCAGTTCTCGCCGACGATTTTCGCGAGCATCGCCTGCGCGTCCGCGAACAGCGCCCGCGCGGCGGCGCCGTATTTGTCGTCATCGAGGATGGCGGGATATTTCCCCGTCAGTTCCCAGGTGGAGAAGAACGGCGACCAGTCGATGAACGGCACCAGCTCGGCCAGGGACAAGTCCCGCAGCGTGGTGACGCCGAGAACCCGCGGCGGCGTCGGAAGATAGGTTCCGGTCCAGTCGAGCTTGAGGGCGTTGGCGCGGGCCGCAGCGAGCTTGACGCGGCGCTTGTTCTCTTCGCCGCGGGCATGGGTATCGGCGATGCGGGCATATTCGGACCGCACATTGGTAATGTAGCCATCGCGTTGCTCGCCGGAGATGAGCGCCGAGGTCACACCGACCGCGCGGCTCGCGTCGTTGACATAGACGGCCTGGCCGCGCCGGTAGTTCGGGTGAATCTTTACAGCCGTGTGCACCCGGCTGGTGGTGGCCCCGCCGATCAGCAGGGGCGTCGTGAAGCCGAGCCGTTCCATCTCGGCGGCAACGTGGCACATCTCGTCGAGGGAGGGCGTGATCAGGCCGGACAGCCCGATGATGTCGGCCCCTTCGGCCTTGGCGACCTCCAGGATCTTCGCCGCCGGCACCATGACGCCGAGGTCGATCACCTCGTAATTGTTGCACTGGAGCACGACGCCGACGATGTTCTTGCCGATGTCGTGGACGTCGCCCTTGACGGTGGCGAGCACGATCCGGCCGGCGCCGCGCCCGCGCCCTCCGCCGGCCTTCTCCTGCTCCATGTAGGGCATGAGATAGGCGACCGCCTGCTTCATCACCCGCGCCGACTTGACGACCTGCGGCAGGAACATCTTGCCGGAGCCGAAGAGGTCGCCGACCACGTTCATGCCCGCCATCAGCGGGCCTTCGATCACGTCGAGCGGGCGCTTGGCGGCCTGCCGGGCGCTCTCCACGTCGGTTTCGATGATAGTCGGCGATGCCGTGGACGAGCGCGTGGGCGAGGCGCTTGTCGACCGGCCATTCGCGCCACGCGAGGTCGGCGGTCTTGGCGTCGCGGCTCTGGCCGCGATAGCGGCCGGCGATGGCAAGCAGGCGGTCGGCGGCATCGGCGCGGAGGTTGCGCACGACGTCCTCGCAGGCGGCGCGCAGCTCCGGCTCGATATCGTCATAGACCGCCATCTGCCCGGCATTGACGATGCCCATGTCCATCCCGGCCGTGATGGCGTGATAGAGGAACACCGAATGCATGGCCTCGCGCACCTCCTCGTTGCCGCGAAACGCGAACGAGAGGTTGGAGACGCCGCCGGAGACATGGGCGCCGGGGAGATTTTCCCTGATCCACCGCGCCGCCTCGATATAGGCGACGCCGTAGCCGTTGTGCTCCTCGATGCCGGTGGCGATGGCGAAGATGTTGGGATCGAAGATGATGTCGTCCGGCGAAAAGCCGACGGTATCGACGAGGATGTCGTAGGCGCGCTTGCAGATGGCGGTCTTGCGCGCGAGCGTATCGGCCTGGCCCTGCTCGTCGAACGCCATCACCACCACGGCGGCGCCGTGCCGGCGCACGATCCGCGCCTGGCGGATGAATTCGGCCTCGCCCTCCTTGAGCGAGATCGAATTGACGATCGACTTGCCCTGGATGCATTTGAGCCCGGCCTCGATCACCTTGAACTTGGATGAATCGACCATCACCGGGACCTTCGCGATATCCGGCTCGGCGGCGACGAGGTTGAGGAAGGTCGTCATGGCGTGCTCGGAATCGAGCAGGCCCTCGTCCATGTTGATGTCGATCACCTGGGCGCCGTTCTCGACCTGGTCGCGCGCCACCGACAGCGCCGCCGGATAGTCGCCGGCGGTGACGAGCTTGCGGAACCGCGCCGAGCCGGTGACGTTGGTGCGCTCGCCGACATTGACGAACGGAATGTCCGGCGTGAGCACGAACGGCTCGAGCCCGGAGAGGCGCAGCCCGCTCGGCGGGTCCGGCGGCCGTCGCGGCGGCTTGCCGCGCACGGCGTCCGCGATGGCGCGGATATGGTCGGGCGTGGTGCCGCAGCAGCCGCCGACGATGTTGACGAGACCGGCCTCGGCGAATTCGGCGAGCAGCCCCGCCATGTATTCGGGGCTCTCGTCATAGAGGCCGAATTCGTTGGGCAGGCCGGCATTGGGATAGGCGCAGACCAGCGTGTCGGCGACGCGGGCGAGATCGGCGATATGGGCGCGCATCTCCTTGGCGCCGAGCGCGCAATTGAGCCCGATCGAAAACGGCGCGGCGTGGCGCACCGAGATCCAGAACGCCTCCGGCGTCTGGCCCGACAGCATGCGCCCCGACAGGTCGGTGATGGTGCCGGACACCATGACCGGGACCGATGCGCCGCGCGCCTCGAACAGCTCGGCGATCGCGTAGAGCGCCGCCTTGGCGTTGAGGGTGTCGAACACCGTCTCCAGCAGCAGGATGTCGGCGCCGCCCTCGAGCAGGCCCTTGGCCTGCTCGCCATAGGCCTCGCGCAATTCGTCGAAGCTGATGGCGCGGAAGCCAGGATTGCTCACGTCGGGCGAGATCGAGGCGGTGCGGTTGGTCGGGCCGATGGCGCCGGCGACGAAGCGCGACCGGCCGTCCTCGCGCGCCGCGATCGCGGCAGCCTCCTTGGCGAGGCGCGCGCCGGTGACGTTGAGCTCGGCGACGAGGTCCTGGGCGCCGTAGTCGGCCTGGGCGATCCGGGTCGAGGAGAACGTGTTGGTGGAGACGATGTCGGCGCCGGCGCGGAAATAGGCGAGATGGAGTTCGCGCACCGCATCGGGCTGCGACAGGATCAAGATATCGTTGTTGCCGCGCAGGTCGCTCGGCCAGTCGGCGAAGCGCGTCCCGCGATAGCCGGCCTCGCCGAGCTTGAGCCCCTGGATCTCGGTGCCCATGGCGCCGTCGAGCACCAGGATCGCCTCCGCGGCGCGGCGGCGCAGCTCGGTCTCGACCGGGGATGATTCAGGCGCTTTCGTTGCGGTCACTTCAATCCCCGATCAAATCACGCACGTTGTGCACGTCGCCATAACGCTGATGTCCCGCAGATCCTCTCATGCCGCCTGCTCCGACGGCTGCGCCCGCACGCCGAGCAGATGACAGATGGCGTAGACGAGGTCGGCGCGGTTCATGGTGTAGAAGTGGAAGTCGGTGACGCCGCGATCGACGAGGTCGAGCACCTGCTCGGCAGCGACCGCGGCGGCGATGAGCTTTCGCGTCGCCGCGTCGGCCTCGAGGCCGGCGAAGCGGTCGGCCAGCCAGTCCGGCACGCTGGTGCCGCAGCGCTCGGCGAACACCCGCATCTGCTTGAAGTTCTGCACCGGCAGGATGCCGGGCACGATGGGGATCGTGATGCCGCGGGCACGAACGCGTTCGAGGTAGCGGAAATAGTGATCGCTGTCGAAGAAGAACTGGGTGATGGCGCGGCTCGCGCCGGCATCGACCTTGGCCGCCAGCATGTCGATGTCGGCTTCGACGGACGGGCTGTCCGGATGCTTCTCCGGATAGGCCGACACCGACACCTCGATGTCGGAGACGCGCTTGATACCGGCAACGAGATCGGCGGCATTGCGATAGCCTTGGGGATGCGGCGCGTAGCGCTCGCCGACGCCGCCGACGGGATCGCCGCGCAGTGCCACGATGTGGCGGACGCCCGCCGCCGCGTAGGATTGAACGACCGCATCGACCTCGGCGCGGCTGGCGGCGACGCAGGTGAGATGCGCGGCGGGCGCCAGCGCCGTCTCGGCGATGATCCGCTTCACTGTCGCGTGGGTGCGCTCGCGGGTCGAGCCGCCGGCGCCATAGGTGACCGACACGAAGGACGGCGCCAGCGGCGCCAGCCGCGCGATCGCCTCCCACAGCGTCTTCTCCATCTCCTCGGTCTTCGGCGGGAAGAACTCGAAGGAGACGCGGATGCGCCGCTCGGGATGCTGGAACCGGCTGGCGCGCGGCGGCGGGGAAAGCTCCATCAGGCGACCTCGCGCTGGCCGGCGAGGACGACGCGCGGGTCATGGGCGAGCCACAGCGAGACCGCGATCTTGCCGTCCGAGCCGGGTTCCGGAGCGAGGCTGCGATGCACCACGCCTTCGAGCCCGGCCTGCTCCATCCACTGCGTCACCGTCTCAGGCGCAAAGCCGAGCCGGCGATGGGCATGCTCGTCGCGCATGAATTCGAGGCCGTGGGGGGCGAAGTCGACCACCAGCAGCCTGCCGTTGGGGCGCAGCACCCGGGCCGCCTCGCGGATCGCGCGGCCGCCGTCGTCGAGGAAGTGCAGGACCTGGTGGATGATGACCACGTCGAAGGAATTGCGCGGCACCGACAGGTCGAAAATATCGCCCTGCCTGACGCTGCAATTCTTGATGCCGGCATGATCGAGCCGGCTGCGGGCGAAGGCGAGCATGTCGTGATTGAGGTCGATGCCGAGCCCGCGCTCGATCTGCGGCCCGAACAGCTCGAGGATGCGCCCGGTCCCAGTGCCGAGGTCGAGCAGCGAACGGAACGGACGGTCGCCCAGCAGCGCGCGGATTTCAGCCTCGACCGCATCGTCGGCCGCGTGCAGGCGGCGGATGCGGTCCCACTCCGCCGCATGGCCGCGGAAATAATCCTGCGCTGCGGCGACCCGGGCTGCGCGCACGCCGGCAAGGCGCTCGTGGTCGCGGGTGATGATGGGATCGGCGGGATCGAGCCGCTCCACCAACCGGCGCACCAGTTCGGCCTCGGCACCGTGCTCGACGCCCCGGAAAAACGCCCAGGAGCCCTCGCGGAAGCGCTCGACCAGCCGGGCTTCGGCGAGCAGCTTGAGATGGCGGGAAATCCGCGGCTGCGACTGCCGCAGGATCTCGGTGAGCTCGGACACCGTCAACTCGGCCCCGGCGAGGAGCGCGAGGATGCGCAGCCGCGTCTCCTCCCCCGCCGCCTTGAGGGTAGCGTTCATGTCGTCGAAGGCGATCCGTGTAGTCGAAGTCATGGTGGGACTTTTCCCAAATGGGCAGCGGGCCAAAATCGTCCCGCAACACATAAAGATATCTTTATGTAATTTCAAGACCGCGATCGGTTCATTCGGGCACCCTTTGCGCCATATCATATTACCGGTAGGAGCCGTCCGCATTGCCGGCTCGGTACTTTGCATGGGGTTGTTTTGCTGAAAGTGAATCCCCCGCGCGCCCGTTGCGGGCGAAAGGCTGGAGTTGCGACACGTGCCCGTGACACCTAGCCCTTCGCACTGCCGGGGCTGAGGAACTGAAAACTCTGCAACTCGCGGGGTTGATGCATTAGGTTGGCCCCGGATGCGGACGAAGCGAAGGAGCTGGCATGGGCGACGATTTCGGTATCCGGGCGGGCGAGGTCGCGGTCGCGTTGCCGGAGGCGTTCGACGCCCACCTCTATTTCATCGGCCGGGTACGGACGCCGTGGACCCGGCGCGAGCAGTGCCCCAAGAACGCCCGCGAATCCGACGCCGTATGCACGCTGGAAATCGATCCGCGCTTCGCCGCCGCGCTGACCGGCGTCGAGACCTGCACCCATCTCCTCGTCCTCTACTGGATGGACAAGTCGCGGCGCGACCTCGTGCTGCAGAAGCCGCGGCACTACGGCGAGACGCGCGGCACGTTCGCACTGCGCTCGCCGGCGAGGCCGAACCCGATCGCGGCGAGCGTGGCGCGCCTCGTCAAGGTCGACGGCACCAGGCTGTCCGTGGTCGGCCTCGACTGCCTCGACGGCACGCCGCTCATCGACATCAAGCCGTATTTCGCTTCGACCGATTCCGTGCCCGATGCCGTGGTCGGGTGGCATCAGGCGCGGCAGAGCTGACCAATCCACGCACTCCGAATTTGCATTAAGCTTGATGAAAGCTTGCGAATCGCCGCGCCCCAATGCGCCCCGCACGATTCCCTCAAGACATTGATTTATTGATTGTTTTACCGTTTCCGGCCGGCTGCCGAAGGCGGCCTGCGCGCCGGCATCGGCAATTCTCTTAAACTTTATTTAAAATTCGACCGTCCGTTTTCGAACCCCTTCCATGCCTGCGGAGACAAATAGGCAAGAACAGAGGGGGTCGTCATGTCGCGTACATCATCCATTCGCTGCTTTGGCATCGCCTCGGCGCTCGCCGCCGCCTTCTTCGCCACCGCAGCTTCCGCTAATGGACTGTTTCCGTTCGGCCAGCCGTTTTCGTTTCCGCAGGCTGCGACAGTCCCGCAGGACTCCTACGACAACATCCAACAGTCCGACCGCTTCCGCCGCCAGGTCGTCGAATACCCGACCCGCGAGGCCGCCGGCACGGTGATCGTCGATACGCCCCACACCTATCTCTATTACGTGCTCGGCAACGGCAAGGCGATCCGCTACGGCATCGGCGTCGGCCGCGAAGGCTTCACCTGGTCGGGCACCGAGACCGTCACGCGCAAGGCCGAGTGGCCGGATTGGACGCCGCCCCCTGAAATGGTGCAGCGCCAGCCCTATCTGCCGCGCTTCATGGCCGGCGGCCCGCAGAACCCGCTCGGCGCCCGCGCCATGTATCTCGGCGGCACCATCTACCGCATCCACGGCACCAACGCTCCCACGACCATCGGTGGACAAGTGTCGTCGGGTTGCATCCGCCTGGTCAACGAAGACGTCATCGACCTCTACAGCCGCGTCAATGTCGGCACCAAGGTGATCGTGCTGCCCGATGGAGCATCGCGTCGACACCGGCCGCGGCGCCCACGGCTGACAGTACAAAAATCAAACTCCTGTATGAGCGAACTGCCGGCCCCTCCCCCCAGGGCCGGCTTTTTCTTTTGGCGCGGGTTTGCAACCCGCCGGCGCGAGGGGCATGATTTGCCGGTTCGCGGCATCCGCCCCGGACCGAAGCAAGTGAGGGCGCCGATGCAACGCCGTTTGATCCTTGGGGCCCTCATCGCGGTCGGCCTCGCCGGCGCCGCCCACGGGCAGGCATGGCCGACCAGGCAGACGATCCGTCTCATCTCGCCGTTCCCGCCGGGCAGCGCCGTCGACGCGGTGGCGCGGCCGGTGTTCGACAACGTGTCGCGGCAGATCGGGCAGGCGATCGTATTCGAGAGCCGGCCCGGCGCCGGCGGCACCATCGGCATGGCCGCGGTCGCGAAGGCGGAGCCGGACGGCTACACGCTGCTGGTCAATTCCTCCGTGCACACGATCACGCCCTCGACCTATTCGAAGCTGCCCTACGACACCGTGCGCGATTTCGCCGGCGATCATTCCGCTGGCACAGTTTCCCAACGTCCTGGTGGTGCCGCCGTCGCGCTTCAAGACGATCCAGGAATTGGTCGCCGCGGGCAAGGCGAAGCCCGGCTCGCTCACCTACGGCTCCGGCGGCGTCGGCGCCGCGACCCATCTCAATGCCGAGCGCTTCCGCCTCAGCGCGGGCTTTACGGCGGTGCACGTCCCCTTCAAGGGCGCGCCGGAGGCATTGCGGGAAATCCTCGGCAATCGCATCGACTTCTATTTCGCGCCGATCCTCTCCGCGGTGCCGCTGATCGAAAGCCACGAGCTGCGCGGCCTCGCGGTGTCGAGCCTCAAGCGCAGCGAAGTGCTGCCGGACGTCCCGACCACGCTGGAGGCCGGATACCCCGACTCGGACTACGTGTTCTGGGTCGGCCTGTTCGCGCCGGCGGCGACGCCGCGCGACATCATCGTGCGGCTCCACGACGCCACCGCCAAGGCCCTCGCCGACAAAACGGTCGCGGACAATCTCGCAAAGCTCGGCGCCGCCCCCATGACGATGACGCCGCCGGAGTTCGACGCCTACATCAAGGCGGAGATCGCGACCATCGCCACGGTGGTCAAGGCGGCGGGGATTGCGCCGAACTGAGGGATTTCAGAACACGCCGCCACACCGACTGGGCAGAGAAGATATTTCTGGACGGAGAAAATAATTGCGGCGGAGCCGATTGTATAACAACCGGCTCCGCCCAAAACACAAGCACCGAGATCAGAACAAGTGGCCGCTCAGAGGTAACCAATACTTAAGCAAAACCTCCGCGCGGCCCCTTCGGCTTTACTTCTTGCTCTTCTTCGCGGCCTTCTTCTGCTTCAGCAGGGCCTCGCACGGCGTATAGCGGCCGTTGCCTTCATCGACCATGCACCTGCTGCTCTTGTAGAGCGCTTCGCACGGCGTCTGGCGGCCGTTGCCCTCGTCGATCATGCACCTGGCGGAGGCCGGGACAGTCGACGCGACCGTTCCCATGAACGCAAGGGCGCCCACGGCGGCAAGCAACGTAGAGCTAATGGCTAACGACTTCATGTGTCCACCTGTCAGAGTTCGAGTTGAAGATCACTTCCATCAAACAGAATAGCACATTTTGGGGGCAAACTGCTTTGACTTGCATCAAAATCCAGTTACTTGGCAACCGGCCCGTTACCGCCACCTACTTCGGACAGACCGCGCCGGTCTTGACCCATGCCTCGACGAGCGCGCCCGTTTCCTTCTGCGTGCCGGGAGCAGGTCGGCGGCCGTATCCGGGCGCCCAGGCCCAGCCGACCAGGTGATCGGTGCCGATATGCTCCACCAGCGCTTCCAGCGTCCGGCCGCCGTTGCGCGCGGGATCCTTGATCTGAGCGCAGATCTCGGCGAGCGTCTTGCCTTCCCACCCCATTTCCCGCGGCGCGAGATGCCAGATCGGGTTGCCCGGAACGCGGCCGGGTTCGAAGTTGGCCTGCTGGTGGCAAATGGGACAGCGCATGGCCACGAGGCCATATCCGTCCGCGCCCCGCTCGACAGGCGGCTGGTGGAGCCGGCTCACGTCGGCCTGGCGCGGGCGATCGCCGGCCGGATGGCAGTTCACGCAGCGCGGATGGGTCAGCACCTTGCCGAGCTCGGTGAACAGTGCCGCCGACCGCGCCGCGGTGTCGCCGATCGCGGCAAAGCTCTCCGGCGTCGCGAGCGTTTCCGACGGGGTGTCGGAAACGGCGTATGCGGTCAGCATGCTCATCAGCACAGCCGCGACCGCAACGAATACCTTGAGCCGCATGTCGGACTTCATCTTCGGTTGCCTCCTGCAGCTCGGTCACCCGCGGCCCAGCAGCGCGATGCGTACGGCAATATCCTTGCAAGCGACCGTGCTATGCGAGATAGCGTCCCGGATCGGCCAGAATCACGTCGCGCACGGCCTCGTGATATTTGACGTAGCCGGTGCAGCGGCACAGGTGGCCGTCGAGCGCCTCGGTGATGGTCTTCTCGAGATCGGCGCGCGCCACCGGCTTCTTGGCCAGGCGCTCGAGCAGGACCTGGCCCTCGTTGAGGAAGCCGGCGGTACAGTAGCCGCACTGGAACGCGAAATGCTCGATGAAGGCCTTTTGCAGAACGGAAAGCTCGCCGTTCTTGGCAAGGCCTTCGACGGTGCGGATGGCCTTGCCGTCGAAACTCGCCGCCGGAACGACGCAAGTCGGGCTGGTGTAGCTCGTCCCGTCCGGATCATCGATGATCACTGCGCAACTCAGGCACTGCGCGGCGCCGCAGCCGAACTTGGTGCCGGTCATCCCGAGGTATTCGCGCAGGAAATCATTCATCGACAGATCGTCGCGCACGTCCCTCGGGCCGTGCGCGCGACCGTTGATCGTCAGGGAAAGTGTTGTCACGTGAGCGCTCCCTTGAGCATGGCTTGGGTCACCGGCAAGGATTGGAAGCGGTGGCCGGTGGCATCGAAGATGGCGTTCAGGATCGCGGCAACGACGGGAATCATCACCACCTCCGCCATGCCCTTTGGCGGCTCGTCCGGCGAGACCGGGGGCAGCACCTCGATCTCGAGACCGCCCAACGGCAGGTCCGACGCGCGCGCGACGACGTATTGTCCGAGGTTCCATTTCCCGTTGCCGGGTCCGTCCTCGTAAAGCGGCAGCGACTCGAGCAAGGCATAACCCATGCCCATCGCGAAGCCGCCCTGCGATTGCCCGAGCACGACCTCCGGCACCAGCGGCTGACCGCATTCGAGGACACTGTATGCCTTGGCGATGCGGAGCGCGCCGGTGGCGCGCTCGATCTCGACGCGGACCAGCGTGCCGCACAACGACGTGTAGGTGGTCCCGATCCGGTTGAAGTCGGTGGGCGGAAACTTGACGCTGGTGCGATCGACGCGGACGAATTTTCCGGCGCCCCTGCGCACCGCCAGCGCATCGATATCGGCCGTCCATGACTCTCCGGAAATCGGGAAGGTCGCCTGCGCCCATGCCCAGCGGGAAAAGCCGTGCGTCATCGCCGCGGTCACGCCATTGCGCGCATGCGCCTTCGCCGCCACCGCTGACAATGCCAGCGGCTGCAGGCCCGGCATGACCAGTTTGCCATCCTTCCAGCGCGCCGCCTGCCATTCCTTGGCCTTTGGATCGTTTGGCGCGATGCGCCACAACTCGAGCGCCGCCGGCCACAATCCGAAGCGGAACACGACACGCGCAGCCTCAGCCGCCGCATGCGTCCCGACGTGGGCGCCGATCGAGGCAGTCGTGGCCGTGCTGATCTGCGGCACCCAACGCGGATTGCGCTGTGCAGCGTTCTGCGTCGCCTGGTCCATGGTGTAGGAGTTGCCGGAGGTCACGAGCGCGAGCGGGCCGTACGTGTCGACTTCCGCGACCGCGACTTCGTCGGCCACGCCACCCAGATAGGCTGCGACCCGGTTGGCGACCGCCGTTCCGACGGCGGTGCCCATCTCGACGGCATCGCAGTGGATGGCAATCCGGCCTTCCGGGTCGATTTCCACCGTCGCCAGCGTGCAATCCCCGCCCGTGCCGTAATCCTTGGTGGCACAAGCCACGCCGGTGCCCACGAGCGCGCCGGCCTGCTGTCCGCGGGCCTTCTCCGCGGCACGCTGCTGCCAGATCGGATGCTTCTCCAGCTTGTCCAGAATCTCCGGCGTACGGACCGAAACGCTGTAGGTGTTTCCTGCCATGGTCCGGCCGTCGGCCTTGAGGGCGTTGCGTCGCCGGAACTCGATCGGATCGAGCGGCAGCGCCGAGCACATTTCATCGACCAGCACTTCCAGCGCCGTCATCGTCTGCAGCGTTCCGTAGCCGCGCATCGACCCTGCGGTCACGCCGCGCGAATGGAGCGCCACCGTGGTGATGTCGACTTTCGGAATGTAGTAGATGCCGATCGCGGCGAGGGCGGACACGGTCGACACGTCGGGCGAGTAATTGGCGAGGCCGCCGCCATCCAACACGTGGTCGGCGGCGAATCCGAGAATCTTCCCGGTCGTCCGGTCGACCCCGATCCGGGTGTGCATCTTGAACGCGTGACGCTTAATTCCCCCCTGGAACTGCTGGTAGCGATCATGGGCGAGCCGCACCGGGCGGCCGGGGTAGAAAATCCCCGCCAGTGCGACGTAGATCGGAAAGGGCGTATGGTCGCGTCCGCCGAATCCGCCGCCGACATAGGCGAAATGAGTGTTGATGCGCGTCGGCTTGAAGGGCGCGCTGGCTTTGCCCAGAAGGAAGGCGATTGATTCCGCGGCCTCGTAGGGCGACTGCGTGCCGACCACGAGCTCGAGGTATTTGCGGCCGACTTCGTACCAGGCGAGGCCGCATTCCGGCTCGAGAAACATCGGATCCACCGATTGGGTCTCGAATTCGCGGTCCAATACCAGAACGGCCGGATTGCTCGACGCGAGTTCTGCGCGGATCTGCTCGCCATGGGCCGCCGCTTTCAGATAGGGGCGGCCGGCCGGTCCCCCGAGCGGTGTCCATACCGGGCGTTCCGTGCTCTGGAAATGTCCGGGACTGACCCAGCCATCCTTGACCGGCGAGTAATCGTCCGGTGCCTCGGGTGTCGGGCCGCCCACACGCGTGAAACGATGGGCGCCGTAGTCAGCCGCCGCGACGGGGCCGGTCTCCTCGCCGAATTTCACGAAAGTTCCATCGCGCAGCGCGAGCCGCGCCAGATCGAAGGCGTCGAACGTCTCGAAGATCAACAGAGCCACCGGCTGGCCGAGATACAGCGGCGTCCTCCCGACCGGGCAGAACAGGTCGCCGGCATAGAATTCGGGAACGCGGGTGCCGATCCGCGCGAGATCGGCCGCGGTAACGACCACCGTGGGCTTCAGCGCGCCGCTCAGGCGCGCGAGGTCGAGGCCGGTGTAGACGTGGGTGGCGTCCGGGGCCCGGACGAGAATGGCGTGCGAGGTCTCCGCGGGCCAGCCGGGGAGATCGGCGGCACGAAAATCGGACGCATAGAGCTTGGCGCCGGTGACCTTGGCGACGCCGTCGATGCGGCCGGCGCCGGTGGCAGCCGGGTTCCAGCGTTGTCGTCCCGGCAGCGTCTCGCGTGCAGAGAATCCGGGTTCCTCAGCTGCTGCCAAGGGCGAAAAGCTGAGCGTGATGCCACTCGCCGTGGCCAACGTTACGAATTCGCGTCGCGACATGCCCATTCGCAGCCACCTCTAAGCGTTAACGTCACGCAACCCAAGAGTACCGCGACACAGCGGCCCGGGTTCGTCCGCTACATGGCAACCGGCCTGTTACCGGGCGTCACATCGGACACGCCGCTCCGGTTTTCACCCATGCATCGACGAGCGCGCCCGCTTCCTTCTGCGTGCCGGGAGCAGGCTGGCGGCCGTATCCGGGCGCCCAGGCCCAGCCGACCAGGTGGTCGGTGCCGATATGCTCCGCCAGCGCTTCCAGCGACCGGTTGCCATTGCGCGCGGGATCCTTGATCTGAGCGCAGATCTCGGCGAGCGTCTTGCCTTCCCATGCCATTTCCCGCGGCGCGAGATGCCAGATCGGGTTGCCCGGCACGCGGCCGGGTTCGAAGTTGGCCTGCTGGTGGCAGATGGGACAGCGCATGGCCGGAAGGCCAAGTCCGTCCGGGCCGCGCTGCGACGGGCGGCTGGTGGAGCCGGCTCACATCAGTCTGGCGCGGACGGTCACCGGCCGGATGGCAGTTCACGCAGCGCGGATGGGTCAGCACCTTGCCGAGCTCGGTGAACAGTGCCGCCGACCTCGCCGCCGTGTCGCCGATCGATGCAAAGCTTTCCACGCTCGCGAGGCGGTCCGGCGGGGCGTCGGAAACGGCGTACGCGGTCATCATGCTCATCGGCAGAACCATGACCGCGACGATGACCTGAACCCGCATGTCGAATTTCATCTTCGGTTGCCTCCTGCAGCTCAGTCATCCACGGCCCAGCATCGCGATACGTGCAGCAATGTCCTTGCAAGCGACGGTCGCTAGGCGAGATAGCGTCCCGGATCGGCCAGGATCACGTCGCGCACGGCCTCGTGATATTTGACGTAGCCGGTACAGCGGCACAGGTGGCCGTCGAGCGCCTCGATGATGGTTTTCTCGAGATCGGTGCGCGCCACCGGCTTCTTGGCCAGGCGCTCGAGCAGAACCTGGCCCTCGTTCAGGAAGCCGGCGGTACAGTAGCCGCACTGGAACGCAAAATGCTCGATGAAGGCCTTTTGCAGGACGGAAAGCTCGCCGTTCTTGGCGAGGCCTTCGACGGTGCGGATGGCCTTGCCGTCGAAGCTCACGGCCGGAACGACGCAGGTCGGGCTGGTATAGCTCGTGCCATCGGGATTATCGATGATCACCGTGCAACTCAGGCATTGCGCCGCACCGCAGCCGAACTTGGTGCCGGTCATCCCGAGGTATTCGCGCAGAAAATCGTTCATGGTGAGATCGTCGCGCACGTCCCTCGGGCCGTGGGCGCGACCATTGATCGTTATGGCGAGTGTTGTCACTTGAGCGCTCCCTTGAGCATGGCTTGGGTCACCGGCAGAGATCGGAAGCGGTGACCGGTGGCATCGTAAATGGCGTTGAGAAGCGCAGGGGCCACAGGGATCATCACGACTTCCGCCATGCCCTTCGGCCGCTCGTCGGCATCGACGGGTGGCAATACCTCAACCTCGAGCCCGTTCAGCGGCAGGTCCGACCCCCGTGCGACGACGTATTGACCGAGGTTCCATTTCCCGTTGCCAGGCCCACCCTCGTAAGGCGGCAGTGACTCGAGCAAAGCGAAGCCCACGCCCATGGCGAAGCCGCCCTGCGCCTGTCCCCGCACGACCTCCGGGACCAACGCCTGCCCGCATTCCAGCACGCTGTAGGCTTTTGCGATCCGCAACGCGCCGGTTGCGCGCTCGATCTCGACGCGGACCAGCGTGCCGCACTGCGCCGTATGGGCGGGTCCGCTCCGGTTGAGGTCGGTCGGCGGAAACTTCACGTTGGAACGATCGACGCGAACAAATTTGCCCGCGCCACGGCGCACGGCCAGGGCATCGATGTCGGCCGTCCACGCCTGTCCGGAAATCGGAAAGGTCGCCTGCGCCCACGCCCAGCGGTCAAAGCAGTGCGCCATCGCCCCGGTCGCGCCATTGCGCGCATGCGCCTTCGCCGCCATCGCCGGCAACGCGAGCGGCGCCAACCCCGGCATGACCAGCTGCCCGTCTTTCCAGCGCGCCGCCTGCCATTCTTTGGCCTTTGGGTCGGTTGGCGCGATGCCCCACAACTCGAGCGCCGCCGGCCAGAGACCGAAGCGGAACACGACGCGCGCCGCCTCGGCCGCCGCATGCGTCATGATGTAGGCGCCAATCGAGGCAAACGTGGCCGAACTGATCGCCGGCACCCAGCGCGGATTGCGCGATGCGGCGTCCTGTGTCTTCTGGTCCATCGTGTAGCAGTTGCCGGAGGTCACGAGCGCGAGCGGGCCGAATCCGTCCACCTGCATGAGCGCAACTTCGTCGGCCACGCCACCCAGATGGGCCGCGACCCGATTGGCTACCGCCGTCCCGATGCCGTTGCCCATCTCGCAGCCTTCGCAACGGATGGCAATCCGGCCATCCGGGTCGATTTCCACCGCTGCGAGCGAGGAATCCCCTCCGGAGCCGTAATTCTTGGTGGCGCAAGCGACGCCTGTCCCCACGAGTGTCCCCGCTTGGGCACGGGCTTTTTCATCGGCACGCTGCTGCCAAATCGGATGCTTCTCCAGCTTGTCCAGAATCTCCGGCGTACGGATCGCGACGCTGTACTGATTTCCCGACAGGGTCCGGCCGCCGGTCTTGAGCGCGTTGCGTCGCCGGAACTCGATGGGGTCGAGCGACAACGCCGCGCACATTTCGTCGACCAATGCCTCCAGCGCCGTCATCGTCTGCAGCGTTCCGTAGCCGCGCATCGACCCTGCGGTCACGCCGCGGGTGTGGAGGGCGACCGTGGTAATGTCGACTCTCGGAATTTCGTAGACGCCGATCGCGGCTTGGGCGGCAACCTTCGCCACGGTGCCCGAGAAATTGGCGAGGCCGCCGCCATCCAAAACGTGGTCGGCGGCGAATGCGACAATCTTGCCGCTCGCGCGATCGACCCCGATCCGCGTGTGCATTTTGAATGCGTGCCGCTTGATGCCCGCCTGGAACTGCTGATAGCGGTCGTAGGCGAGCCGGACCGGGCGACCGGGCAGAAACATCGCCGCCAGCGCAACGTAAAGCGGGAACGGAGTATGATCGCGTCCGCCGAACCCGCCGCCGACATAGGCGAAATGACTGTTGATGCGCGTCGGCTTGAAGTCGGCGCTGGTTTCGCCCAGAAGGAACGCGACGGCCTCCGCAGTCTCGAACGGGGACTGCACGCCGAGCACGAGCTCGAGGTTCTTGCGGCCCGCGTCGTACCAGGCGATGCCGCATTCCGGCTCGAGAAACACGGGGTCGTTTGATTGGGTCTCGAATTCGTGGTCCAGCACGAGAACGGCCGGAGTACTCGCCGCAAGTTCAGCACGGATCTGCTCGCCATAGGTCGCGGCCTTGGCGTAAGGCTGCGCCTTCGGTATGGCGAGCGGCGACCATACCGGGAGTTCCGTATTCTGGAAATGCCCGGGACTGAACAAACCGTCCTTGAACGGCGAGTACACATCGGGCGCGTCAGGGGTCGGGCCGGCCACGCGCGTGAAGCGATAAGCGCCGTAGTCGGGCGCCGCGATGGGGCCGGTTTCCTCGCCGAACTTCACGAAAGTTCCATCGCGCAGCGCGAGACGCGCCCGATCGAAGGCGTCGAACTCACCGAAGATCAACAGAGCCACCGGCTGGCCGAGATAGAGCGGCGTCGTGCCGACCGGGCAGAACAGGTCGCCGGCATAGAATTCGGGAACCCGGGTGCCGATCCGCGCGAGATCGGCCGCGGTGACCACCACCGCGGGCTTCAACGCGCCGCTCAGGCGCGAGAGATCCATGCCGGTGTAAACGTGCGTGGCGTCCGGGGCCAGGATGAGCATGGCGTACGAAGTGGCCGGCGGCCAACCCGGGAGATCGGCAGCGCGAAAATCAGACGCATACAGCTTGGCGCCGGTGACCTTGGCGACGCCGTCAATGCGACCGACGCCGGTGGCGGCGGGGTTCCAGCCTTGTCGTCCCGGCAGCGTCTCGCGTGCCGCGAATCTGGGTTCCTCAGCCGCCGCCAGCCGCGACAGCGTGAGCGCGATGCCGCTCGACGTCGCTATCTTGACGAACTCGCGTCGCGAAATGCCCATTCGCAGCTACCTCTTCTTGAGTGCTACTGATTTTATTCCGATGCCCCTTAAGCAGGCATCCCTCAACCTCGCGACGCAATCGCGGAATGAAGCTGGTGTGACTACCAGAAAAACCCTTCAAAAAGCCTAAGCGCGCGACCGCGCATTTCGTGAAGGCGCTTAACGCTACGCAACCCAAGAGTAGCGAGACACAGCGGCCCGGGCTCGTCCGCGTCTCATGCTGCCGCGACGGCACACAGGCGAGATGACTTTGAGTCCCGCAGTTCCCAGAAGGGGGTCTGTGGCCGGTCGTCGCCTCTTTGTCGGCTTTCCGCGACGCGGCGTGCCTTCAATCCAGGCTCACCCCGGTCGCTGCCGCCACCGCGGCCCAGCGGCGGCGTTCGGCCCCGATGAAGGCGGCGAAGTCCTGTGGCGTGCCCGGACTCAACTCGACCCCGATCTTGGCGACGCTCGCTTTGATCTCCGGCGATTGCAGCCCTGTATTGATGGCCGCGTTGAGCTTTTCGACGATCGCGGGCGGCGTTCCCGCGGGAGCCAGAACGCCGCCCCAGAATGTCGCCACCACGTCGGGCAATCCGCTTTCGATCATGGTCGGAACGGCCGGCAATTGCGCCCGTCGCGCCGGGCTCGTGACTGCAAGCGCCTTGAGCTTGCCTTCGCCGGCGAGCGCCACCGTGAGCGAAACGTCCGGGAACGAGAAATCGACTTGCCCGCCGAGCACCGCCGTCGCCATCTCGGCGCCGCTCTTGTAGGGCACGTGCACGGCGTCGAAGCCGGCGCTGTGCATGAGCATTTCGGCGACCAGCTGGGTCTGGTTGCCGATGCCGGCGGACGAATAGGTGAGCTTGCGCGGGTGGGCCTTGCCGTAGGCCACGAACTCCGCGACCGTGCTTGCCGGAAACGAGGCCGGCACCACCAACACGTTGCAGGTGTCGCCGACCCGGGCGACCGGCGCGAAGCTCTTTTCCGGGTCATAGCCTGGATTCTTCATCACCGCCGGCAACACGGCCAGAGTGGCGCTGGTGCCGATCAACAAGGTGTAACCGTCGGGCTCCACGATCGCGACCGACTTCGTTCCAGTGCCGCCGCCGGCGCCCGGCCGGTATTCGACGACGACGTTCTGGGCAAGTGAAGTCTGCAAGGCCTGCACGACGAGGCGCGCGGTAACATCGGTCGGTCCGCCGGGCCCGAAAGGCGTGACCAGCTTGATCGTCCGCGACGGATAGGCTTGCGCACATGCAATCCGCGACGCGGCCGGAAGAACGGCGGCACCCGCGGCCATTTGCAGAAATCGCCGACGCGCAAGCTTCATGGCTCTCCTCCAAAACTCTCGAGCACGCCGGTGTCACCCGAGCTTCTGCTTCAAGTCCGGCTCGAACTCTCCGTCGATCAGCACGAAGGCGACGATGCACGGCGCGTCGGAGCGGTTGGCCCATGCATGATTGGTACCGCATTGAATAAGGATGTCACCGGCCTTGAGTACGACGTCCTCATGGTCCATCACCATCGTGATCTCGCCCGACAGCACGATGGCATAATCGATGGTCTCGGTGCGATGCATCAGCGGATGCCGCCCGCCCCTGCCGAAGGTCGCCGCCTTCTCGTTGCCCAGCGCGGCAAAGGCGCGGCGTGAATCCTCCGGTGTCATCCGTCTTACCGCTTCCGATTCCGGCGGGAAATGATTGATGCGCAGCACGGTACCATGCTTGCCCGGCATCTGCCGGCGCGGCCCGAGCGTCGGCTCCGCCGCCGTGGCTACGATGCGCGCAGGCGTCTCGCCGGTGCGCCAGATATCGGTGGAATACCACTCCGGGTCGATCGGGTTGACATGCACGAACGGCGCCGGGCCGTCGGAGATCACGACGGCCTTGCCATCCTTGTCATGGCCGGTGACCACGCGCCGGACCTCTTTGGGCATTCCTTTGCTCCGTTTGCGCTGCATGCTGCCAGACACCAAAGTCTGGACTTGGGAGTTGAACCAATAGCATGCAGCGTCGAAGCCCTCAGCAGGGCAATGAGACGCGCCAAGTCACCCGCGCGGTGGAAATCCAGCGCTCCCGTCGCGGGCGCCGGTCCGCCGGGCTTGGCGGCGGCGCCCGCGCTTCAACGACGTCCGCCACGCTCATCCCCCAAGGCTTCGGGTTCGGCTGGGTGCGTGCGGCTTCGCAAACCAGTCGACCGCCGTGGCGATGCGCTGGGCGACCGGCTCGCCCGTTTCCGCTTCGACCGCCACGGCGGGCGCGACCATCGATCCGATGTCGTCGGCGAGTTGCGCGTCGAGCCCATGGTGCTCGATGCTCGCCGAAATGCGCAGCAGTTCGGCTGCCAGCGGGCGGGCGGCGGGCGCACGGGCCTTGAGGGCGTGGTACGCGGCGCGCTTGAGCTTCTGCACCCCCTTGGCCAACGCCAGCGGCCGCTTCTCGGGCCCTTCGCGGGCGCGGAGCCGCTCCTCCAGGGAGGCGATCTTACGCAGAGTATCTTTCTTGACGGTTTCCAGTGCTGGTGGTGGCGTGCGCACGGCCTTGGCCTCGGTATCTTGCTGGCGCCCGCTGCCTGACTGCCTCCGCCGACGCCGGAGGAAACGCAGGAGGGACGCGCCGACTAATCAAGCGCGAAGCGCGAAAATGCTCGCGCCAATGGCTGGGCATTGCAGAAGGAACCTGCACCTAAGGAGGGTGCGGCCGCCGCTCCAGGGCGCCAGGGCCTCGCGGGATTGCCCAGGCGCCGTTGGGAATCTCGATGTCGACCACGACCGTCGAGACCGCAGCGCCGTGAACCTCCCTCACCTGGACCTTGTCCGGATCGAAAGTGACGTGCCGCCCGACCACCACGAAAATCTCTTCGCGCAGGAGCTTGACGAGATCGGTCTGGTTGACGACGCGGCGTTCGTAGTCGAGCAGGACGTGCAATCGTTCGCGCGCCTTGGGCGCGGATCTGATCGGCGTAAGCAGGCGAAACGGGTTCATGCTGCTCTCCGCCCGAACAGCTTGGTGAGCAGGCCCTTGTTGTCGTTCGGGATGGTCATCTCCACCGATTCGCCGGCGAGCCGGCGGGCGGCGTCGAAATAAGCGCGCGACGGCGCACTGTCGCGACCGCACACCGTGACCGGGGCCCCGAGATTGGAGGCGCGCAGCACCTCCTCGCTTTCCGGCACGATGCCGAGCAGCGGAAGCGACAGGATTTCGAGCACGTCTTCGATGGCGAGCATTTCGCCGCGCGCGGCCCGCGCCGGGTCGAACCGGGTGATCAAAAGGTGCTTCGTCATGCGTTCGCCCGACTCGGCCTTCAGGGTCTTGGAATCCAGAAGGCCGACGATGCGATCGGAATCGCGAACCGAAGAGACCTCCGGATTGGCGACAATGACCGCTTGGTCGGCAAAGCGCATGGCCAGCGTCGCGCCGCGCTCGATACCGGCCGGACTGTCGCAAATGACCCAGTCGAACTTCTCGCGCAAATCCGCGATCACGCCGGCGACGCCGTCTTCGGTGAGAGCATCCTTGTCGCGGGTCTGCGAGGCGGGCAGCAAAAAGAGCGTCTCGAGGCGCTTGTCAGGGACAAGGGCCTGGGCCAGTTTGACCTTGCCCTGCATGACGTTGATCAGGTCGAATACGACCCGCCGCTCGGCGCCCATCACGAGATCGAGATTGCGCAGGCCGACGTCGAAATCGACGACGACGACCTTGCATCCACCGCGCGCCAGCGCGGCGCCGAGCGCCGCGGTCGAGGTCGTCTTTCCGACACCACCCTTGCCGGATGTCACTACGATGACTTTTCCCATTTGGTACCCCCAACTTCCGTTTTCGGCGATGTTCGATCCACGGATGCGAACATCGCCTCACCCCAACGGCACCCCACGGGCTCCCCAGCCCGGCCAATTCGCATTGCGAGTCGGACGAGACAAATCTTTGCGAAGATTGTGACGAGACGGCGCGCCTATTATGGCTCTGCGAAGAACGCCCAAAATCTTTTTTGCCAGGGGCTTAACGATTTCTTAATCATGGCAGTTAACCCGGGTCGCGCGCAGATTCGCGCCGCCGCGGCATTCGCGGACTGCGGGTATTTCTCAGGCGGTTGCAGCCGGCGCGCGCGGCCCTGCAATCCTATGGGGAAATAGCGGGTTTCCAGGCCGCCAGGATGGCGGCCGCTTTCATCGAAGCTCTCCCAAATGCCCTGTCGTATCGCTACGCCCGCTTCGTCAGCGCCCACAGCGGCGCGAACGACGGCTCCTGCTCGAACCGGTTCATGAAGGCGAAGATCTGCGTCGCCGCCGGCCGCGCGACGGCGTGGGCGGCGCAATCGAAGAACTTCTCCTCGACCTGGGCCGGCGTCAGCGGCATCTGCGGGGTGCCGCTGGCGTAATAGCGCACGCGCTGCACGGTGCGGCCGTCGGCGAGGGTGACAGTGACGCGCGAGGGGCTGTCGAGGACGAGGTCGGCGAATTCCGGGTCGACGGCGATCGACACCTTGCGCGCCATCTCCTTGATCTTCTCGTCGCGGATCGACTCCTCGGTGAAGGCCTTGAGCATGGGCGGCCCATAGAGAACCGTATAGGCGGCCACATAGGGCATGCTGAATTTCGCGCTCTCGATGGAGGTCGGATATTTGTCGCCGATGCGGGACGCGGCGAACTTGGTGATGCTTGTCTTGATGGCGGCGATGTCTCCCGGGCGCACCTCGTTGCGCAATTCGAGCGTCGCATCGATCGAGGTATGGCCGAGGCCACCGCACGGATAGCGCTTCGGCTTGAAGCCGAGCTCGACGATGTCGTAACGGTGGCCAAGCTCGGCGAACGGCTCGAAGGAGACCTTCATGCCGCGGTCGAAGGCGCGGAAGTAACCGGACGGATTTTCCAGCGCCCCGGCATTCGCGGTGAAGCCGCTCCGGCCGAGCAACGCCGCGGCGACGCCGTTGCGCGCGCTCATGCCGGAATGCAGCGGCTTGGTCATGGTGCCGAAATTGACGGACAGGCCGCCGGAGAGCGAGGCGGCAATGCCGAGAATGTCGGGGATGGTCTCGCGCGGCGCCTTGAGCAGCCGCGCGCAGGCCATCGCCGCGCCCATGGTCCCGATCGAGGAAACCGCGTGCCAGCCGCCGATCGCGGCCTGCTCCGGCGCAGCGCGGCACAGCCGCATGCACACCTCGAAGCCGACGATGAACGCCGCCATCACCTCGGACGGGCTCGCGCCGGTGCTCTCGGCGACCGGCAGCAGTGCCGGGATGATCGGCGAGGTCGGCTGTCCCAGCAGCGAGGAGAAATCGTAATCCATGATGTGCGCGGCGACGCCGTTGGCGAGCGCCGCGAGCTGGGGCGAGGTGCGGAACGACTGGCCGATCACCGACACCTTGGGCGCGGCGCCCTCCTGCCTCACCATCTCGCAGACGATGTCGGAGCCCTGCTCGCGGCTGCCGGCGAGCATCACGGCCATGGTGTCGATGAAGGCGAGGCGCGCCCGTTCTATGCCTTGCGGGGGCATCTGAGCGATGTCGAAACCGACCACGAAGTCGGCGACGGTGTCGCTGAGCTTCTTGCCGGCCTCGGCCGTCTTTGCGTCCGGCTTCGATTGATCCTTGCGCTCCTGCGCCAGCGCGGACGAACCCACGAGGCCGAGCGCACCGGCCGCACCGAGCAACAGCCGCCGGTCGATCTCTGGCTGCGATGTCATCTGACTCTCCCTCGCCGACGGCTCATTTGCGGGCTTCTCCAGGGGACCCCACGCGGGATCGCGGCCGCCGGTTGCCGGCAATATGCCGCATCGCGCGGGGAACAGGAAGACGGCCGGGTAGCGCCTCGGAAGCAATCGAGCCGAGGCGCGCACGTTCGGCTCCGCTAAGGCCCAAGCGCCTGAAGACACATTGCTTTCCGGTTATCGAGATTGAGCCGAAGAGCCCGTTTCGCCGTCAAACGTCGGAAACTGACCCGGCGCGGAGACTGGGCACTGGGTTGCGGCCCGGCCAAACCTCCAGCGACGCAAGCGCGGCGGTTGTCGCCGGCGACCTGCCGTGACACCATCGAAATGCCGAATTCCCCTTAGGTTCTAAAGCACCATGCCGCATCGGAAATTTGCCTGGGCCGCCCTCCCCGACGAAGAATTGCTCGGGCTCCGGCTAAAGGATCTCAAGGTCACGGTCGACGGCACCTGGCTCGAGCACTGTCTCGGCAATCTCCATCAAGAACTCGAAGAGCGCGGCATCCGGGCCCGGCCCCATGCCTGGATCTCGAGCGAGTGGTTCAGCCCGGAAAATACGCCGGGCATCGCCATCCCTTTCTATCTGACCCACCCCCGCCTGATGCAGCTCGAGAGGAAGATGATCATCGACGTCGAGGGCGGTACCTGGTCTGAATGCATGAGCATTCTTCGCCATGAGGCCGGCCATGTGCTGCAGCACTCCTATCAGCTGCAGCGTCGTCGTCGATGGCAGAAGCTGTTCGGCCGGTCCTCGCAACGCTATCCGCGCTATTATCGACCGAATCCGGCCAGCAGGCATTTCGTCCAGCATCTGCGGCTCTGGTACGCGCAGAGCCATCCGGATGAAGATTTCGCCGAAACGTTTGCCGTGTGGCTTCGGCCCCGCTCGAATTGGCGGTCGCGCTACGCCGGATGGCCGGCGCTGAAGAAGCTTGAATATGTCGACGAGTTGATGACGGAAATCGCCGGGCAACGGCCGCTGCTCACCGGCCGCGAGCGGGTCGATCCCCTCAACCGCCTCACCGAGACGCTTGGCGAGCACTACAGAAAAAAGCAGGCTCTCTACGCCTTCGATGCGCCCACGACCTACGACCGTGATCTCTTACGTCTGTTCTCCGCCGATCCGAGCCACCACCGGTCGCGGTCGGCTTCAATGTTCATTAGGCGCAATCGTGCAAGAATCAGACAGTTGGTGGCGAAGTGGACGGGTGAGTACCAGCTCACGCTCGATGCCGTGCTCGACGACATCGTGGCCCGGTGTCGGGAGCTCGACCTGCGTGCAGTCGGTCCCGAGCGTGAGCTGATTATCGAGTTCACCGTACTTTTGACCGCCAAGACGATGCATGCGCTCTTCGGCCCGTCGCGGCGTAGGTGGATCGCACTATGAAACGGCTTCGCGTCCTCGTGCTCATGGACCCGCTCCTGATTCCCCCGGAGTCGACCAAAGGATACAGCGAGCAGCAAATCAATGAATGGAAGACCGAGTACGACGTCGTAACCACGCTGCGTGCCGCCGGGCACGAGGTTCGCCCGCTCGGCGTTCACGACGAGCTCAAGCTGATCCGCGACGAGATCGAGGGCTGGAAGCCGCATGTGGTCTTCATACTGCTCGAGCAGTTTCACGGCGAGGTCATCTACGACCAGAATGTCGCGAGCTATCTCGAGCTGATGCGCATCCCCTACACCGGCTGCAAGCCGCGCGGCCTGGTGCTGGCGCGCGGCAAGGACCTCTCCAAGACGCTGGTGCACTACCATCGGATTCCCGTGCCGGCCTTCGCGGTCTTTCCGATGCGCCGCAAGGTCCGGCGGCCACCGCGCCTGGCCCTGCCGCTGATCGTCAAGAGCGTGAGCGAGGACTCGTCCGTCGGCATCGCGCAGGCATCCGTCGTCGACACCGACGAGAAACTCGCAGAGCGCGTCGCCTTCATTCACGAACGGATCGGCACCGCCGCCATTGCGGAGCAATACATCGAGGGACGTGAGCTCTATGTCGGGGTGCTCGGCAACGACCGGCTGCGGGTGTTGCCGGTGTGGGAACTGGAATTCGGCAATATGGCCGAAGGGGCATGGCGCATCGCCACCGAGAAGGTCAAGCATGATCCCGACTACCAGGAACGCCGGGGCATCCTGCACGGGCCTGCCAAGAATCTCGCGCCCGAACTGGCCGCCCGCATTCAGCGAACGGCGAAACGGATCTACCGGACGCTGGAGCTCGACGGCTATGCCCGCATCGATTTTCGCCTCTCCGCCGAAGGCATTCTGTATTTCCTCGAAGCGAATCCCAATCCTGAGATCGCGGAGAGCCAGGAATTTGCGACGGCGGCTCGGCACGACGGCCTCTCCTACCCGGACCTGCTGCAGCGGATTCTGGCGCTTGGAATAAGTCGGGCGGCGTCAACGACATCCGCCGGCTGATGAATGGCGATGATCTGCTGCGCCGGACCGTCTCGGCGGCTCGCGGCAGCCCTGCTTGACCCGCTGAATCCCAGGGCCTACGCTTTTGGCGAGCGCCCATTGCGACAACGGCGGCGCCGCCAATTCATCGACAGGGGAAAACGCCATGCGCCTGAAACATTACGCGGCCATGCTCGCGGCTGGAATTGCGGTCATCTCCTACCAGGACGCATCCTGGGCGCAGAACGAGCCGGCGCTCGCGGGCGCGGTGCTTTCGCCGGACGGAGCCCCGATGGAGGGCGTGCCGGTCACGGCGACCAAGGCGAACTCCACGATCACGGTGACGGCGATCACCAACGACCAGGGACGCTACAGCTTCCCGGCGGACCGGCTGGGCCCCGGCGCCTATTCATTGACGATCCGTGCGATCGGCTTTGATCTCGACGGCAAGCCCGCCGCCACCGTCGCGGCCGAACAGACGGCGACCGCCGACATCAGGCTCAAGAAGACGCGAAACCTCGTGGCGCAGATGACCAGCGCCGAATGGCTCGCGAGCTGGCCCGGCACCGACGCCGAGAAGCGCCTCGTCTCCGACTGCATGAGCTGCCATACGCTCGAGCGCATCGCGCGCTCCAATCATCCGGCCGAGGAGTGGGTGCAGATCATCCCGCGCATGCTGCGCTATGCGCAGAACACGACGCCGCTCGCCCCGCAATTGCGCACCGGCGCGCCCACCGGCCTCCTGGTGCAGCAGCCCGAACGCCTGCAGCGGCTCGCCGAATATCTCGCCTCCGTCAATCTGAGCGCGTCCGACACCTTCTCCTACGACCTCAAGACGCTCAAGCGCGTGAGCGGCAAAGGCACCCGCGCCATCGTCACCACCTACAAGCTGCCCAAGCCGACCGACCAGCCGCACGACGTGATGGTCGATCCGGACGGCGGGATCTATTTCACCTATTTCGGCGATCCCCTGCTCGGCCGGCTCGATCCGAAGACCGGCGCGGTGACGTCGTTCCCGGTCCCGATCCTGAAGGAGAATGCCGCCAAGGGAACGCTGAGCCTCGCGCGGGACCACGACAACAACTACTGGATTTCGCTGATGTACCAGGCGGGCGCAGCGAAGTTCGACAAGGCGACCAAGTCGTTCACGATGTTGCCGGTGGCGCCCGAATTCAATCGCGACAGCTCGCAGCAGGCGTTCGTCGCCCCGCAGTCCTCCCATGTGGACGGCAAGCTGTGGATCCAGGACGTCGCCACGACGTCGGTGTACCGGGTCGATCTCAAGAGCGGCAAGTTCGAGAATTTCGCGCCCTACAAGGACATCAAGCCGGATTCCCCGCTCGCCGGCCGGCCGCACTCGATCTACGAAATCTTCCCCGACGCGCAGAACAATCTCTACATCGCCGACTTCAGCGACCGCTCGATCGGGCGTATCGACGCCAAGACCGGCCAATACACCTTCTTCCCCACCTTCACCGATCGCTCGCGGCCGCGCCGCGGCGAGTTCGACAAGGAGGGGCGGCTGTGGTTCGCCGAATACGCCGTCGATGTCGTCGCCATGCTCGATACCAAGACCGGCAAGATGCAGGAATGGAACTTGCCGACCAAATGGTCGTTGCCCTACCAGGCCAAGGTCGACAAGAACGGCGACATCTGGACCGGCGGAATGGCGGTCGACCGCATCACGCGGATAAACTCGAAGACCGGCGAGATGACGGAATATCCGCTGCCGGCGAACACCAACATCCGCAACCTCTATGTCGACGATTCCACGACCCCGATCAGCATCTGGTTCGGCAACAACCACGGCGCCGCGATCGTGAAGCTGGAGCCGCTGGACTAAAGGCGGCGCATCTACGCTCTCCCTCTCCCGCTTGCGGGGAGGGAGCAGAGCCTCACTTCCACCCCCGATGCCATTCCGGCTCGCCGGCGAAGCGCTGCGCCAGGAAATCGATGAAGGCCCGCACCTTGGCGGCGAGGTGGCGCGTCTGCGGATAGACGACGTGGATGGGCACCGGTTCCGGCTCGAACTCGGCGAGCAATGACCACAGCCGTCCCGCGCGCAGATCATCCGCCGCGGCGAAGGCCGGCGCACGGGCGATGCCGAAGCCGGCCCGCGCCGCCGCGAGGCAGGCCTGTGCGCTGGAGAACCGCAACCGCCCATCGACCCGCACGGTTCGGCGGCGGGCGCCGCGGCCGAACTCGCGCATGAAGGGATCCCTGACATTGAGGTCGATGATGAATTCGCGGCCGTTGAGGTCGTCCGGTTGGAGCGGGGTGCCGTGCCGGGCGAGATAGGCGGGCGAAGCGCAGGTGACGATGCGGGCGGCAGCGAGCCGGCGCGCGACCAGCGAGGAGTCGGATAGATTTCCGATCCGCACCGCCGCATCGAAGCCCTCCTCCACCAGATTGACCGCGCGGTCCGAGAACGAGACGTCGAGGCCGATCTCACGGTGAGCTGCCGCGAAATCCAGCAAGGCGGGCCCGATCTCGGCCGCACCGAACGAAACCGGCACCGTGAGCCGCAACAGACCGCGCGGCCCGGCGGTATCGCTCACCGAGGATTCGAGCGAGTCGAACGCATCCAGCAGCTCGCGGGCCCCCGCGAGGTAGGCCCGCCCGGTGTCGGTCAGGGAGACGTCACGGGTGGTCCGGTTGAGCAGGCGCGCCCCGAGGCGGTCCTCGAGCCGTGCCACCAGCTTCGACATCTGAGCGGTCGAGATTCCGAGGCGCCGGGCGGCCTGGGAAAAGCTCCGGGCATCCGCCACGGCGGCAAATCCGCGAATTTCCTCAATGCGATCCATGGGGTCGCCATTGTTTCCGAATTGGAAATAGATTGCTCCAAAATACGGGGATTATCAACAGCAGATGGCGCGCCTATTTCGAAGTGGAGCGGCACCTCCTTTGCCGAAAACCCCCGAAAGGAATTCCCATGTCCAATTCGACCGAGGTCACCCGTTTCCAGCCCGTTCTGCTGGGAGCGCTGCGCATAGTTGCCGGCGTGCTGTTTCTCTCCCACGGCCTCGTCAAGCTGTTCGGATTTCCGCCGGGCGCTGCCCCCGGCCAGCAGGAGCTTCTCAGCGTGATGGGGATTGGCGCGGTCATCGAGCTCGTAACCGGCACGCTGATCACGCTCGGCCTGTTCACCCGGGCCGCCGCCTTCATCGCCTCCGGCGAGATGGCGATCGCCTACTGGATGTTCCACGCGCCGGGCAGCATGTACCCTGCGGTGAACGGCGGCGACGCGGCGATCCTGTTCTGTTTCATCTTCCTGTACATTGTCGCCGCGGGCGCCGGCGCGTTCAGCCTGGGGCGCCTGTTCCACAACGCCGAAGCGACGGGGGGACGCTATGTCCGCACCTGATCTGCGCGCAGCCGACGCGCCCTCCTCCAGAGCAAGGACGCCCGCGATGCCGGACAAGCTCAAGCCCCTTGCCGAGACCCCGCGCCCGATCGATTCGGGCGCGCGGATCGGCCACGTCCATCTCAAGGTCGCCGACCTCGACCGTGCGCTCGGCTTCTACACCGGCGTGCTCGGCTTCGAGCTGATGCAGCGCTACGGAAACGAGGCCGCGTTCATCTCGGCCGGTGGCTATCACCACCACATCGGCCTCAACACCTGGGAAAGCCGCGGCGGCCGCCCGCCGGCACCGGGCACCACCGGGCTCTATCATGTGGCGATCGTCTATCCGACCCGCGCCGCTCTCGCCGACGCCCTGCAACGGCTGGTCGGGGCCGGCATCGGATTAGACGGCGCCAGCGATCACGGCGTGAGCGAAGCCCTCTATCTGCGCGACCCCGACGGCAACGGCGTCGAGCTCTATTGGGACCGCCCCGAAGCGCAGTGGCCGCGCAACCCCGACGGCACCCTCGCCATGGGCAGGGAAAGGCTGGACCTCAAGGCGCTGCTGGCGGAGGCGAAAGCAGCGTAACGCCTCCCTCCCCTTGGAAAGGGGAGGATCGGGGTGCGGATCGCGTGCCGCGCGCGCAACGCTTGTGGTCTCCCTCAGCGGACCCCCACCCCCCCTGAAGAAGGGGGAGGGAGTTCGGCGATGGCGATCAAGTGACCGCTGGCTTGCGATCCCCTGGCGATTTGGCCAGGATCGCGACATGAGTCGCACTCCCGTCAGAACCCGAGGACGTCGCGAGACAGCCCCGCGCCTGCCGCTGGGCGAGCCGCCGCTGCGGCCGAGCTTTCGGCGCGAGCGCGCGGCGATCAAGCGCGGCGTCTTTCCGGTGGCGGGGTGCGACGAGGTTGGCCGCGGCCCGCTGGCGGGGCCGGTGGTCGCCGCCGCGGTCATTCTCGACCCCAGGCGGATTCCGCGCGGCCTCAATGATTCCAAGAAACTCACCGCCATCCAGCGCGAAAAGCTCTATGAGCGCATCTGCGCGACCGCCGAGGTCGGCGTCGCCTTCGGCTCGCGCGCCCGCATCGATCGCGACAACATCAGGCAGGCCTCGCTGTGGGCCTTGGCGCGTGCGGTTGCCGCGCTGCCGGTGCGGCCCCGCCTCGTCTTCGTCGACGGCTGCGACAAGATCGATGCCGGCTGCGACTGCGAGGCCGTCATCTCCGGGGATGCCCTCGTACTTTCCATCGCCGCCGCCTCCATCGTCGCCAAGGTGGTGCGCGACCGCCTGATGATGCAGGTCGGCGCCGCCCATCCCGGCTACGGCTTCGAGCGTCACATGGGCTACAGCGTGCCGGAGCATTTTCGTGCGCTCACAGCGCTCGGGCCGACGATCCATCACCGCCGCGGCTTCGCCCCGGTGGCCGCGGCCTATGGCGATGGAGCCGCAACGGAAACTCCTCCCGACGACGATCTTATCCTGTCGTAGCTCGCTCCCGCACTCTGGGCCGTTTTTGTTCGGGTTACTCCGCAATTCGCTGTCATCGCCCGGCTTGACCGGGCGATCCAGTAAACACCGACCGGGAGTACTGGATTGCCCGGTCAAGCCGGGCAATGACATCAATAGATGTAATCGGAAAATGCTCCAAGTCTGTTTGATTTCGAGCATGATCTTGCCTGGAGGTCTGCAACTTTTCGGGATCATGCGGTTGCGTCTCGACCCAGCCCGGGCTTATCTGCCCGTTCCCGCAAGACAGGCCCGCCGCATGCTGCAGACCTCCATCATCGTCGAACTGCTGCGCTCGCAGCCGCGGCTGACGTTCTGGCTGGCGGCGCTCACCCAGACGCTACTGTGGTGGGTGTTTCCCTCGCTGTTCTTTTCCTCGCCGCCGGGCGACCTGCCGATCGTGCTCGCGGTCGGCCACGAATTCCAGCTCGGCAGCTATTTCGGGCCCCCGCTCGCCTTCTGGCTGGCGGACATCGCCTTCGTCATCGGCGGCACCGTGGCGGTCTACCTGCTGGCGCAGATCTGCGTGCTCGTCACCTATTGGGCGGTGTTCGAGCTGGGCCGCGCCATCGTGGGCATTCACCACGCCACCTTCGCAATCCTGCTGATGGCCGGCATCTCCGCCTTCTCCGCGCCGACGCCGAATTTCGGGCCGTCGATCCTGGCGATGCCCCTGGTGGCGCTGTCGTTGCTGAGCCTGTGGCGCGCGGTCGGTGAGCGCCGCCGTGCCTCCTGGTTCGTGCTCGCCCTGCAGCTCGGCCTGTTGCTGCTCACGACCTATGCCGGCCTCATTCTGCTGGCGATGATCGTCGTGTTCCTGGCGGGCACGCGGCGCGGCCGGCGCGCGCTGCGCTCCGCCGATCCCTGGCTCGCCAGCACCATGATCGTGGTGGTGCTGTTTCCGCACCTGATCTGGCTCGACCTGTCCCACGGCGTCGCTGCGATCAACTTCCGTCCCCTGCAGAGCGACGAAGCGCCCGTCACCTACATCAAGGACTGGTTCGGCCAGTTCGGATCGATTTTCCTCGCCCATCTCGGCCTGATCATCCTGGTGGTGCTGGGGAGCAAATGGCACTTGCGCACCGAGGACAAGGTGCCGGTGTTCGTGCGCAGCTTCACCGATCCGTTCGCGCGGCGCTTCGTCTACTTTTTTGCGCTTGCGCCCGGCTTCACCGCGATGACCGTCGCCGTCCTCCTGGGCGAGCGGCAACCGGTCGGCGGCATCGCGCCCCATCTCGTGCTGTCGGGGCTCGCGATCGTCGTCCTCGCCGGCAACGCCATTCCCTGGCACCGGCCGCGCATGGTCGGCATAGCGTGGAGCCTGCTGCTGCTGACGCCGCCGCTGGTCGCCGCCGCCGGCATCCTGATCCTGCCGTGGACGGGCCTGTCGAGCGTCGATGTATCCCGGCCGGCCAACGCCATGGGCCAGTTCTTTACCGAGAGCTTCCAGCGGCGCACCGGCGCGCAACTCGCCATCGTCAGCGGCGATCCCCGCATCTCCGCCCTCGTAGCGCTCGGCTCGCCGCGACGCCCCAGCATTTACTTCGATGCAAACCCCGAACGCTCGCCCTGGGTCACCATGGCCGATCTCCGGCGCAAGGGCGCGGTCGCCGTGTGGCCCGGCGTCGAGACCCAGGTGGCGGTGCCGACCGAGATCGCGGTGCATTTCCCGGACCTCGTCGCCGAGGTGCCGCACGCGTTCGAGCGCACGGTGCAGGGGCGTCTGCCGCTGTTCCGGGTCGGCTGGGGCATGCTGCGGCCCGGGTCCGAAGCGCCCAGCCCCGCGCCCAAGCCCGACACCGAGGCGGCACCGCCTGCCGAGGCAGTATCGGCTCCCGAAGCCAAGCCGACGCCCGAGACAAAGCCAGCACCCGAGGCAAAACAATGATCCGGCATCGCACGCTGATCGCCGCGCTGGTTGCGGTGATGCTCGCTCACCCTGGTGTCGCCGCGGCGGCCGAGCTGAAGGTGTTCGGCTCGCGGGTCACCAAGATGGTGATGGGCGATATCGGCCCGGCTTTCGAGCAGGCCACCGGCCATAAGATCACGGTGGTGACCGACGTCGCCGCGGTGATGAAGCGCCGGATCGAATCCGGCGAGGCCTTCGACCTCGCGGTGCTGGTGAATTTCCAGACCGACGACCTGATCAAGTCCGGCAAGCTCGTCGCGGCGACCCGCGCCGACCTGATGAAGTCCGGCATCGGCGTCGCGGTGCGCCGCGGCGCGGGGAAGCCCGACATCGCGACCGTCGCCGCCTTCAAGCGCACGCTGCTCGATGCGCCCTCCATCACCTTCCTCAAGGAGGGCGCGAGCACGCTTCATCTCAACAAAGTATTCGCCGATCTCGGCATCACCGACGCGGTCAAGGCGAAGGCGATCATGCCGGAAACCGAGTCGGTGTCCGAGATGGTCGCCGACGGACGGGCGGCGCTCGGCATCATCGTCATCCCCAACATCCTCTCGGTGCCCGGCGCCGAACTGGTGGGCCCAATTCCTCCGGAACTGCAGTCCTACATCGTGTTCACCGCGGGGGTGTCGGCGAAGTCGGCCAACCCCGACGCCGCACGGGCGCTGCTCGATCTGTTGAAGTCGCCGCAGGCCATCGACTCGATCAAGGCGAAGGGGATGGAGCCGGGGTGAGGCCGCGTGAATAGCGCGCAAACGGCATCACCCAAACACACCGTCATGGCCGGGCTCCGTCCCGGCCATCTCGATTATGGAGGCGCTGTGCCATCCTTACCGAGATCGCCGGAACAAATCGAACAAGTCCGGCGATGACGCAGTGGGGCGCATTGGAAACCGCGTCAGCCTGCGCGGCTACCCCGCAAGCGCCTTCTTGATGGCGAGGAAATCGCGCCAGACGAAGCGCTTTTCGATCGGAGTGCGCAGGAGATAGGCGGGGTGGAAGGTCGGTATGGCGCGGATCTCGCGCCTCCCGGTGTGAAACGCGTGCCAGCGCCCGCGCGATTTCCGGATACCGTCCCTGATGCCGAGCAGCGTCTGCGCCGAGGGACCGCCGAGGCAGACCAGGATGTCGGGATCGGCCAGCTCGATCTGGCGCAGCGTGAACGGCAGGCAGATCTGGGTTTCCTGCGGCGTCGGGGTGCGGTTGCCCGGCGGACGCCAGGGCACCACATTGGCGATGTAGGCACTGCTGCGATCGAGGCCAATCGCGGCCATGATGCGGTCGAGCAACTGGCCGGAACGGCCGACGAAGGGCAGACCTTCGAGGTCTTCTTCTCGCCCCGGCGCCTCACCGACGAACATCACCCGCGCCTGCGGATTGCCCGCCGCGAATACGAGTTGCTTCGCCGTCTTGCGCAGACCGCAGCCCTCGAAGCTGTCGAGGAGCGCGCGGAGATCCTCGAGGCTGGCGGCGCTTCGCGCCAGCTCCCGCGCCGTCATGATGGCCGCGTCCGCCGACGGCGGGACATCGGACGCCGGCTGCGCCGGGACCGACGGTGGGCGCGACAGGGTCGCGCCGCTCATGCCGGCAAGTGCGGACGGGCGGGCCGGCTTCGCCGGGGCAACTGAAGATTCCGTCGCGACCGGGACGGGCTGCGCTTCATCCGCGAAGCGATCGACCGGCTCTTCCTGCAGCACGGCGTCGACCCCCGCCTCCACATAGAAGGCGAGGATCGCGCGCAGGTCGGCAGGGTCGGCATTCATGGAAGCAGTGCTTAGCACGTTTCATGCATCCCAGGACGCGTTCCAAATGCGCGAGCCATGATTGCCGCCATCCGGCAAACATGGAAGAAGGCAACACTGCGCGGTCAGACACTTGCCACGGAGAAGATAATGGACGCCGCCGAACTGCCGCCCCGGGAGTCGATGGAGTTCGACGTGGTGATCGTCGGGGCCGGCCCCGCCGGGCTCGCCGCCGCGATAAGGCTCAAGCAGATTTCGCCGGATATTTCGGTCGTGGTGGTCGAGAAGGGCTCCGAGGTCGGCGCCCACATCATGTCCGGCGCGGTGATCGATCCCAGCGGGCTCGATGCCCTGCTGCCGCGAATGGCGCGACGAGGACACCCCGATCAAGACCCCCGTCACCGACGACCGCTTCTACATGCTGGGCCCTGCCGGCGCGGTGCGGATTCCCAACTTCCTGCTGCCGCCCTTGATGAGCAATCACGGCAATTTCATCGTGTCGCTGGGCAATGTGTGCCGCTGGCTCGCGACCAAGGCGGAACAGGCCGGGGTCGAGATCTATCCGGGATTCGCCGCGAACGAGGTGCTCTACGGCGCCAACGGCGAGGTCGTCGGCGTTGCCACCGGCGACATGGGCGTCGGCAAGGACGGCAAGCCCAAGGACAGCTTCACCCGCGGCATGGAATTGCGCGCTAAATACACCCTGTTCGGCGAAGGCGCGCGCGGCCAACTGACCAAGACCCTGATCGCACGCTTCGGCCTCGATCGCGCCCGGCAGCCGCAGAAATTCGGCCTCGGCATCAAGGAGCTGTGGCAGGTCACGCCGGATCGGCACAAGCCCGGCCTGGTCCAGCATTCGTTCGGCTGGCCGCTTTCCAACCGCACCGGCGGCGGGTCGTTCCTCTATCACTACGACGCCAACTTCGTCTCGGTCGGCTTCGTCGTCCATCTCAACTACGAGAATCCCTATCTGTCGCCGTTCGAGGAATTCCAGCGCTTCAAGACCCATCCGCTGGTGCGGGATACCTTCGCGGGCGGCAAGCGCATCGGCTATGGCGCCCGCGCGATCGCGGAGGGCGGCTGGCAGTCGGTGCCCAACCTCGCCTTTCCCGGCGGCGCACTGATCGGCGACGGCGCCGGCTTCCTCAACGTGCCGCGCATCAAGGGCACCCACAACGCCATGCGGTCTGGGATGCTTGCCGCCGAGCATGCCGCCGCAGCGCTCGCTGGCGGGCGCAGCAACGACGCGCTTACCGAGTACGAGGCCGGCTGGCGCGCCACGGCGATCGGGCAGGATCTGTGGAAGGTGCGCAACGCCAAGCCGCTGTGGTCGAAGCTCGGCACCGTCGTCGGTATCGGGCTCGGCGGCCTGGACATGTGGGCCAACTCGTTCGGCATCTCTCCGCTGGGCACGCTCGGCCACGGCAAGCCGGATTCCGCCTGCCTGAAACCTGCGGCACGGTGTCGCCCGATCGCCTATCCCAAGCCAGACGGCAAGCTCACCTTCGACCGTCTGTCGTCGGTATTCCTGTCCAACACCAATCACGAGGAAGTCCAGCCGGTTCACCTGACTGTGGCGGACCTCGATCTGCAGAGGCGCTCGGAACTGGAAACCTATGCGGGGCCGTCCACCCGCTACTGCCCTGCGGGCGTCTATGAATGGATCCGGGAAGGGGAAGCGAGTCCGCGCTACGTCATCAATGCGCAGAACTGCGTCCACTGCAAAACCTGCGACATCAAGGATCCCAACGGGAACATCACCTGGGTCGCCCCCGAGGGCGGCGGCGGCCCGAACTACCAGAATATGTGATGATCGAGACACACGGTCCCGATGGTTTGAATTGCCGTCCCGCTTCAAGGAGTTGAAGCTGTCTTGCCCCGGCAATGTGGAGTCGAGATCACTACGATATCGCCGAATCGCTTTCGAAATGTCACGATATTGCCATATCAGGGGCTAGACCAACGATTGAGGTGTAAGGGGATGGCGGTGAACCTCCTTGCGGGAGGGTCGCAAACCAGTCATTCTTGCAAATCGGTCGGCAACTCGCCGCATATCGCCTGGTGTTCGGGATCCCGCGCCTTGTGGATCCAGCGTCTTCGGGATCGCCGTATTCGGGATCACCGATATCGATCGTGCCCATTTTTGGAGAGCAGGTCCCCGTGAAAATATCGTCGCTCCGTGCTGTCACCGTGATCGCAGCCTCCATCGGCTGGTGCGTCCCCCAAGCCATGGCGGCGCAGCCGCAGACTCCGCGCGACACCACCCACATCGCGCCCGCTACGCCTGCCGGCAATTACCTCGCGGCACGGCAGGCCAACCTGGAGCGCGACGCCGACGCCGCCTCGATCTACTACCGGGCGGCGCTGCGCACCGATCAGCGCAATCCGGAGCTGCTGGAACTCGCCTTCTACTCCGTGCTCGCCGACGGCGACATCGACGAAGCGACGCGGCTCGCGGAGCGCCTGATCCAGCTCGACCGCAACAACCGCAATGCCCACCTCGTGCTGGGCGTGAAGGCGCTCAAGTCCAAGAATTACAAGGAAGCCCGCCAGCAATTCGGCCTCGCCACCCGCGGGCCGGTCACCGACCTGACGGCCACGCTGCTCACGGCCTGGAGCGCGTTCGGCGCCAACGACAGCAAGGGCGCCATCGAAACCATCGACAAGCTGACGGGCCCGGAATGGTACGGCATCTTCAAGGACATGCATGCCGGCCTGATCCTCGACCTCGCCAACAACAAGAAGGAGGCGGGCAAGCGCCTCGAGCACTCCTACAAGCTCGATTCCTCGGCGCTGCGGGTCATGCAGGCCTATGCCGGCTTCCTGTCGCGCAATGGCGGGCGCGAGGAGGCGCTGAAGATTTACGGGGAGTTCGACAAGCAATTGCCGCGCTACCCGCTGGTCGTCGAGGCCATGGCGCACGTTGCGCAAGGACGAGCCGCTGCCGCGCATGGTCGATACGGCGCAGGCCGGCGCCGCCGAAGCCCTGTATGGCCTCGGCGCCGCGCTGGGACGCCGCGAGGAAGAGCTGAGCCTCGCCAATCGCGGGCTCGCCTATCTGCAGCTCGCCTTGTACCTGGATCCGAACCAGCCGCTCGCGATGCTCGCGCTCGCCGACCTCTACGAGGCGATGAAGAAGCCCGAGCTTGCGATCAAGGTCTATGAGCGGGTACCCGCCAATTCTCCGCTCAAGCGCAATGCCGAGATCCAGCTTGGCATCGACCTCGATGCCCTCGAACGCACCGACGAGGCCAAGAAGCGTCTCGACAAGCTGATCACGGCCAAGCCCGACGACCTCGAGGCGATCCTCGCGCTGGGCAACATCACGCGCGAGCGCAAGCAATATGCGGCCTGCTCCGACGCCTACAGCAAGGCGGTCGCCCTGCAGCCCAATCCGACGCGGGCGAACTGGACCACCTATTACTTCCGCGGCATCTGCTTCGAGCGCGACAAGCAGTGGGCCAAGGCCGAAGCCGACATGAAGAGGGCGCTGGAGCTCTATCCCGAGCAGCCCCATGTGCTGAATTATCTCGGCTACTCCTGGATCGACCAGGGCGTTCATCTCGACGACGGCATGAGCATGATCAAGCGCTCGGTCGAGCAGCGGCCCGATGACGGCTACATCGTCGACTCGCTGGGCTGGGCCTATTTCCGGCTCGGCAATTACGACGAGGCGGTGAAGAACCTCGAACGCGCCGTCGAATTGAAGCCGGTCGATCCGACCATCAACGATCACCTCGGCGACGTCTATTGGAAGGTCGACCGCATGCTGGAGGCCAAGTTCCAGTGGTCCCATGCGCGCGATCTCAAGCCCGACGCGGACGAATTGAAGACGATCGAGGAGAAGCTCAAGAACGGGCTCGCTACGACGACCGCTGAGCCGGAAAAAATCAAGAAGGCGAGTGGCGACGGCGGCTGAGGCACACTCCGCCGTGGCGGCCGCCGCGGCGACCGCGGCGTCGACCGCGGCGCCAACCTTTTGGGCCGCGCCGGCGCCAGCCAAGGTCAACCTGACGCTGCGCATCCTCGGCCGGCGCGCCGACGGGTATCATGAGCTCGAAAGCCTGGTGGCGTTCGCCGGCTGCGGCGACCGCCTGACATTGCGCGCCGGGCCCGATCTCGAGCTAGCGGTGTCCGGGCCGACCGCCGCGCAGTCCGGCGCCACTGCCGACAACCTCGTTCTGCGCGCCGCCAGTGGGCTCGCCACGCGAATCCCCGGTCTCACACTCGGCAGCTTTACCCTGACAAAGGAACTGCCGGCTGGTGCCGGGCTCGGCGGCGGCTCGGCCGATGCGGCGGCGGCGCTACGGCTGCTCGCCCAGGCGAATCATCTCGCCCTCGACGACGGCCGCATCCTCGAAGCCGCGCGCGCGACCGGCGCCGACGTTCCGGTCTGCCTCGATCCCCAGCCGCGGATGATGCGCGGCATCGGCGAAATCCTGTCGGCCCCGGTGACATTGCCCGAGCTCGGCATCGTCATCGTCCACCCAGGCGTCGCGATGCCGACCCCGCCGGTATTCGCCGCCCTGGGCCTGCGCCCCGGCGAGCGGCAACCGGCACAGCCCGTCTCCACCGCCGTGCCGGGCGAGCGCGACGCCTTGCTGGACTGGCTCGCCACGGAGCGCAACGATCTCGAGGCGCCCGCAATCTCGATCGCGCCCGCCATTGTGGAGGTCTTACGCATGATCGCGGCGCTGCCGGGATGCCGGCTCGCCCGCATGTCCGGCTCTGGCTCGGCCTGCTTCGGCCTGTTCGACACCGTGCCGGCCGCGGAGGCGGCGGCAGGTCAGCTCGCGAAGGCCCGGCCGGACTGGTGGGCGCGGGCGAGCAGCATTGGCGGGTAAAGCCGCGGCATCATGGCTGCGCCATTATTCGACGCGGGCATGCACCAGCACCTTGCGCATCAGGCTCGGAAGCGCTGCGCCTGCAATGTCGCCGGGCGCGATCCAGCGCATGCCGTCGGGCGCGACGGCGGCCGCCGGTAGCCGCGCGCGATACACCACGAGCTCCAGCGGAAAATGCGTGAACACATGGGTGACGACGCCCGCAAGGCGCCGCCAGCTCGTGTTCCGCGAGCTGACCGTAAAGCTCGGCGCCTGGGCGAGCGCCCCCGCCGCGTCGAAATCGGGGAGAAACGCCGTCGTCGGCACCTCGGTCATGCCGCCGAGCAGGCCCTTCGCCGGGCGCGTGCGCACCAGGAGATGGCCGTCGGCGCGCAACGCCACGAAGGCGGCGCCGCGGCGCAGCCGTCCCTCGCGCTTCTTCGCCTTGCGCGGAAACGTGTCGGGGTCGCCGCGCCGCCTCGCCGCGCAGGCGCCCGTGAACGGACACAGCGCACAGGCCGGATTCTTCGGCGTGCAGACGGTGGCGCCGAGATCCATCATCGCCTGGGCGAAATCGCCGGGCCGCTGCGGCGGCCGCAATCGCTCCGCCAGCGTGCGGATCGCCGGCTTGGCGGCAGGAAGTTCGTCCTCGACGGCGTAGAGGCGCGCGATCACCCGTTCCACATTGCCGTCCACCGGGCTCGCCGCATGCCCGAAGGCGATCGCGGCGACCGCCGCCGCCGTATAGGGGCCGATGCCGGGCAGCGCCAGCAGGTCCTCCTCCGCGCCGGGAAAGGCGCCGCCATGGCGCGCGACCACCGCCTGGGCGCAGGCATGGAGGTGGCGGGCGCGGGCGTAATAGCCGAGCCCTGCCCACAGCTTGCGCACGTCCTCGATATCCGCCGCCGCGAGCGCGGAGACCGACGGAAACCGTGCCAGGAACTTGGCGTAATAGGGCGCGACCGCCGTGACCGTGGTCTGCTGCAGCATGATCTCGGACAGCCAGACCCGGTACGGATCGGCCGCCTCCCCCGGCAAGGCACGCCACGGCAGCCGGCGGCGATGGCGGTCGTACCAGGCGAGCAGGCTCATGGGATCGGGACGGTCCGTCCCGGGCGAACCCCCGCTATTTTTCCGCTTCGCGGCGGGCTTGTCCTTTTTCCCGCCGGTCCGGCCTGTTAGTGTCATATTTCACCATGTGGCAGAGCCCGGCGCGATGAACAAGCCATCCACCCCACAGCCGCTCTCCGCGCTCGTCGGCCGCTGCGTCGCCGATGCGTTCAAGCGCCAGGGTTTCACGTCCTGCGAGTTGGTGACCCATTGGGAAGACATCGTCGGCGCAGAGATCGCGGCCCATGCGGAGCCGATCCGGATGCAATGGACCCGCGCCAGCGACCCCGACGAATCCCCGCCGGCCACCCTGGTGCTGCGGGTGGAAGGCCCGGCGGCCATCGAGATCCAGCACCAGTCGGCGGTGATCGTCGAGCGGGTCAATCGCTATTTCGGCTGGCAGGCGCTGGCCGGCATCGCGCTGCGCCAGGCGCCGCTGGTGCGGCGGCGCGCCAAGAAGGCGCGGCCGGTGATCGACCAGGGACTGGCCGATGCCATCTCGGCCCAAATGACCGGCATCGCCGATGACGGGCTGCGCGCCGCCCTGGGCCGGCTCGGGGCGGCCATCAAACGAACGTGAAGGGCGGATAGCTGGTTCAATTCCCGCGCCTGATTGCCTGATTGGCGCGAACAGGCTACCGATTTCAAGAAATCCCACTGGCGGTAGGCAGGTGGGGCAAAACTCTGTAAGTTCGTTGGCGAAATGGAGATCGACGCCATGATTACCCGCCGTGAATTCGCAATGAGCAGCGCGGCCCTGCTGGTGCTCGGCGGCCTCGGCCCGCTGGGCGGGTCGGCCTGGGCACAGACCATCTCCTCGCTGGAATTGATGGCCAAGGGCGCGCTCGATGACATTGCGATGGGCTCGGAAACGGCCCCCGTCACCATCATCGAATACGCCTCGATGACCTGCCCGCACTGCGCCGCCTTCGAGGCACAGGTCTTTCCGAAACTGAAAGAGAAGTACATCGATACCGGGAAGGTGCGGTTCATCCTGCGCGAGTTCCCGCTCGACGGGCTGGCGGCCGCGGCCTTCATGCTGGCGCGCTGCGCCGGACCGGACAAATACTACCCGCTGGTCGAGACGCTGTTCGCGCAACAGGCCAAATGGGCGGTGCGCAATCCGATCGAGCCGCTGATGGCCATCGCCAAGCAGGCCGGCTTCACCCAGCAGACCTTCGAGGCCTGCATCAACGACAAAGAGGCGCTGAAGAAGGTTCAGGAGGTGCGTGACCGCGCCGCCCAGAAGTTCAAGGTCAAGGCGACGCCGACCTTCTTCATCAACGGCGAGATCCACGAAGGCGGCATGTCGATCGAGGAGATCGATAAGATCCTCGAGCCTTACCTCAAGACCTGATCTTCAGTTTGCCACTCGTGCAGTTCGCGTTGCGAATTGCCGGAGGTGTCCGGTGCCGGCTTGGCCGCGATGCGCGGGACGTGCCGGCGCATATCGGGCGCAGGCCCGATCCGGACCGCGCTCCGATACCTCTTGTGGTCCGCACCGACGCGCCGCAGTTGACGCCGGTGTTGCCGCGCATGAGGCTGAGCAAGTGATTCGCGACGGGTGCTTTCGCGTTCGGCGCGAACCCACAGAATTATTATGCGCGCAAACATGCTCTGGATAATCGTCCCTACCCTGTTGCCGTCCGGCGACGCCGTGGCCATTGTCCGCCCGGCATGGCTTCCGGCCGCTGATTCTCGCGTCACCGGCCTGAAGCCCGGATCTCGTCGGAAGCCGCCGGGTGGGCGTTTGCGCGCAGTGTGCGGGGAAGTCAGTCGATGAAGCTCACGCGGTTGCGCCTGATCGGTTTCAAATCTTTCGTCGAACCCACCGATTTCCTGATCGAGCCGGGACTGACCGGCGTCGTCGGACCCAACGGCTGCGGCAAGTCGAACCTCGTCGAAGCGCTGCGCTGGGTGATGGGCGAGGCCTCCCACAAGGCGATGCGCGCCGCCGGGATGGACGACGTCATCTTCTCCGGCAACAACAATCGCGCGCCGCGCAACACCGCCGAAGTGGCGATGACGATCGACAACTCGACGCGCTCGGCCCCCGCCCAGTTCAACGGCGACGACGTGCTCGAAGTGTCGCGACGCATCGAGCGCGACGAAGGCTCGGTCTACCGCCTCAACGGCCGCGAGGTGCGCGCGCGCGACATCCAGATCCTGTTCGCCGATGCTTCCACCGGTGCGCGCTCGCCGGCGCTTGTGCACCAGGGGCGCATCGGCGAGATCATCCAGGCCAAGCCCGAGCAGCGCCGCCGCGTGCTGGAAGAGGCCGCCGGCATTTCCGGACTGCATGCGAGACGCCACGAGGCCGAGCTTCGGCTGCGCGCAGCGGAGCAGAATCTGGCGCGGCTCGAGGATGTGATCGGCCAGCTCGCCGGCCAGATCGACGCATTGAAGCGCCAGGCCCGACAGGCCGTGCGTTACCGCACGCTGTCGCAGAACATCCGCAAGGCCGAGGCGGGGCTGTTTCACCTGCGCCTGGTGCAGGCGAGGAACGAGGTGACCCAGGCGCAAGCCGCCCACGCCGCCGGCGTGCGCGAGGTCGCGGAGCGCACCGGCGCCGAAGCCGAGGCTGCGACCCGCCAGGCTAATGCGGCGGCCGACCTGCCGGCATTGCGCGAGGGCGAGGCCAGGGCCGCCGCCGCGCTGCAGCGCCTGGTGGTCGCCCGCGACGCCCTGGAGCGCGAGGCCGCGCTCGCCAAGGAGCGCATCGCCGAGCTGGCCCGGCGGATCATCCAACTGAGCGAAGACTCCGAGCGCGAGCAGCGGCTCTCGGCTGATGCCGAGGCGGCGCTGGCGCGCCTCTCGACCGAGCAGGAAGCGCTCGCGCGCGAGACCGCGGCCAGCGCGGAACGCCGCACCAGCGTCGAGGAGCGGGTCGGCGCGGCGGGCGTGACGCTCGCCGCCAGCGAAACCCGCTTCGGCGAATTGACCGCGGCGCTGGCCGACCTGACGGCGAAGCGCACGCAACTGGAATCGACCCTCCGCGGCTGCGACGAGCGCCGCGCCCGGCTGGAGCGCGAGCACGGCCAGGTCACCGCCGAGCTCGACGCGCTGATTGCCGATGCCGCCCGCACCATCGATCTCGAAGGCCTCGCTGCAGCGGTGGCTGCGGCGCAGACGGCAGTCGCCGACGCGGAAGCCGACGCGCTGCGCGCAGAGGCGGCGCAGTCCGCCGCCCGCCAGGCGCTCGACGTGGCGCGCCAGCCGCTCGTCGAAAGCGAGCGCAACGTCCACCGCCTCGACACCGAGGCGAAGACGCTGGCCCGCCTGCTTCATGTCGAGAACAAGCAGATGTGGCCGCCGGTGATCGACCTGCTCACCGTCGAGAAGGGCTACGAGACCGCGCTCGGCGCGGCGCTCGGCGATGACCTCGACGCGCCTGTCGAATCCGCCGCGCCGATCCATTGGGCCGGCGCGCCGATGGATGCCGGCGATCCCGCGTTGCCCGCGGGGGTCGCGCCGCTGACCGCCTTCATCACCGCGGCGCCCGACGCGATGGCGCGGCGGCTGGCCCAGATCGGCGTCGTCGCCCGCGCCGACGGCGCCCGCATCGCTCGCGAGCTCAAGCCCGGCCAGCGGCTGGTGTCGAACGAAGGCGATCTGTGGCGCTGGGACGGCTTCGCCGTCGCCGCCAACGCGCCGACCGCCGCCGCGCGACGCCTCGCCGGGCGCAACCGCCTCGCCGACATCGAGGCGGAGCTGCGCATCGTGCGCGCCGATCTCGACACGCGCCGGCACACGGTGACCATGGCCGAGGCGGAAGTGACGGCGACGCGAGAGGCCGAGAACGCCGCCCGCAACCGCTGGCGCGCGGCGCAGCGCGAGGCCGACGCCGCCCGCGACCGTCACGCCACCGCCGAGCGTGAATTGAACCGCATCACCTCGCGCCGCTCGGCCCTCGCCGAGGCCCAGGCGCGGGTCACCACCACGCTGGCGGAGACGCAGGAGGCGCGCGCCGCCGCCGCGCTTGCGCTCGAGGGCCTTGCGCCCTCCGCGGCGCTCGAAGCCGAGCTCGCGGAAACCCGCACCGCCGTCGCCGGCGACCGCGGCCGGCTCGCCGAAGTGCGCGCCGAGGCCCAGGCGCTCGCCCGCGAGATCGAGCTTGCCGAGCGCCGTCTCGCCGCCATCGCCTCCGACAGCGCCGCCTGGAGCACACGAAAAGAAGGCGCCGCGGCGCAGATCGCGACCATCGAGACGCGCCTCTCCGAGACGAGAGCCGAGCATGCCGGCCTCGTCGACACGCCGGAGCAGTTCGAAGCAAAGCGCCGCGCTTTGATCACTGAGATCGAGACCGCCGAGGCGTCGCGGCGGGTAGCAGCCGAGACGCTGGCGGCGGGCGAGAACACACTCGCCGAGGCCGACCGTGCGGCACGCGCCGCCCACGACGCCCTCTCGGCGGCGCGCGAAGCCTCAGCGCGCGCGGAAGAGCGTCACGAGGGCGTCAAGCGCCGGCTCGCCGACCTCGCCGCCGAAATCCGCGAAATCCTGGAGACCGAGCCGGAGACGCTCGCAGGCCTCGCCGGCTTCGAAGCCGACACGCCGCTTCCCGACATCGCCGAAATCGAGGCGGAGCTGGAAAAGCTCAAGCGCGACCGCGAGCGGCTCGGCGCCGTCAACCTGCGCGCCGATGAAGAATTGCGCGAGGTCGAGACCCAGCACACCACCCTCGTCACCGAGCGCGACGACCTCGTCGAGGCGATCAAGCGGCTGCGCCAGGGCATCCAGAGCCTCAACCGCGAGGCCCGCGAACGCCTGCTCGCCTCGTTCTCCGTGGTCAATTCCCATTTCCAGCGCCTGTTCACCGAATTGTTCGGCGGCGGCAACGCGGAATTGCAGCTCGTCGAGAACGACGATCCGCTCGAAGCCGGCCTCGAAATCCTCGCGAAGCCCCCCGGCAAGAAACCGGCGACGCTGTCGCTCCTGTCGGGCGGCGAGCAGGCGCTGACCGCGCTCGCCCTCATCTTTGCGGTGTTCCTCACCAATCCCGCGCCGATCTGCGTGCTCGACGAAGTCGACGCTCCGCTCGACGATCATAACGTCGATCGCTTCTGCGACCTGCTCGACGAGATGTCGAAGTCGACCGACACGCGCTTCATCATCATCACCCACAACCCCATCACCATGGCGCGCATGGACCGGCTGTTCGGCGTCACCATGGCGGAACGCGGCATCTCGCAACTCGTCTCCGTCGATCTCGAGCGCGCCGTGAAGATCCGCGACGCGGTGGCATAACGGAGGCGGCCACACGACCGCTCCCGTCAGCAAGCCCGTCGCGCTGCCTCCCGACCTTCCGTCGGAGTTGCGGGCGGCGCTCGACAGTCTCGCCACCGGCATCTCGCGCAAGGACCTTGCGGCCCGCGCCGCGGCGCAATCGCAGAATTACCGTGCCGGCGGCGGATCGCAGGCGATACGCTCGCAAGGCGATGCGCTCGCCTACGCCTTCACCCGCCTGCCCGCCACCTATGCTGCGGCCATCGCCGTGTTTAACGCGCTGCGTGAGGTGTGTGATTTCGAACCGCAGTCGCTGTTGGACGTCGGCGCGGGTCCGGGCACCGCGGCCTTCGCCGCGGCGGAAGCGTTCGGCACGCTGACCTCCATTCATCTCGTCGAAGCCAATGCCGAGATGCGGCTGCTGGGAACGACGCTGATGGCCGAGACTTCGAGCCCGGCGCTGCGCGCGGCGTCCTACCACGATTCACTCACGCTTCCTGCCGCCACCACCGCACCGGCCGATCTCGTGGTCGCGAGCTACGTGGCCGGCGAGCTTGCGCCAGGAAAACTCGCGGGCTTTGCGCAGGCTCTGTGGGCGGCAACCGCGCAGGCCCTCGTCGTGATCGAGCCGGGCACGCCGGCGGGCTACGGGCGAATTATGCAGATACGCAGCCTGCTGATCGCCGCCGGCGCCCATGTGGCGGCGCCCTGCCCGCACGAGCGCGCCTGTCCGCTGGCGGCGCCGGACTGGTGCCATTTCGCCCAGCGGCTGCCGCGCTCGCGCGACCATCTCCAGGTCAAGGGTGCCAGCGTGCCCTTTGAGGACGAGAAGTTCTCCTATATGGTGCTGTCGCGCGCCCCGCCGCGCCGCATCGATGCCCGGCTGCTGGCGCCGCCCACGGTCACCAAAAGCGCCGTCACCGCCAAGCTGTGCACGGCGGAGGGCCTCGTCGGCGATACCGCCGCACGGCGTGACCGTGACGCCTATCGCCAGCGCAAATCATGGCGCTGGGGCGATCAGGTAACCCGTTGATTTGCTCATGATCCTGCCCGAAAAGTCTGCAACTTCTCGGGAACGTGAGTAGCGTGAACCTTTCGCTGCCGCCCAACGACAAAATTGGACGCGATTCTCAACCGGCAGATCACTATTATAGGGTAGTGACATGCACCGGTTCGCGCCGGCGTCGCCGGGCGCGCGATTTTCACCACCCCGCGATTTTCACCACCCGAGGAGCACATCATGTCCACTACCGGCTGGATCGTCATTGCCGTCATTGTCGGCGTCGCGCTGTGGGTCATGGGCGTCTACAACAGCCTGGTGGCGCTGGGCCAGCGGGTCAGCCAGGCCTTTGCCGACATCGATGTCCAGCTGCGCCAGCGCCATGACCTCATTCCGAACCTGGTCGAGACCGTGAAGGGCTATGCCACCCACGAGCGCGGCACCCTGGAAGCGGTGGTGCAGGCGCGCAATTCCGCCGTGAGCGCCCAGGGCCAGGATGCCAAGGTCGCCGCCGAGACCCAGCTCTCCGGCGCGCTCGGCAAGCTGTTCGCGCTCGCCGAGGCCTATCCGGACCTCAAGGCCAACACCAATTTCCAGCAATTGCAGTCCGAGCTCAGCGACATCGAGAACAAGCTGGCGTCGGCGCGACGGTTCTTCAACAATGCGGTGAGCGAATACAATTCGCGCATCCAACAATTCCCGGCGGCGCTGTTCGCGGCTTCGTTCGGCTTCACGCCGCGGACGTTCTTCGACCTCGGCGACGACCGCAAGACCGTCGAGCAGGCTCCGCAGGTGAAATTCTAACGCACTAACCCCTCCCCCTGAAAGGGGGAGGGTTGGGGTGGGGGTCTGCTGAACTCGCCACAAGCACCGTGCCTGCGGCCCGCGACCCCCTCCCTGACCTCCCCCTTTCAGGGGAGGGGAGGACCGAGCGTCAAAGCGAGTTGAGAACCCACCGTTCGGACACTGCAACGCGGCGTTTGTGACGGCACCGAGAGCAGGCGTGAACCATGGCGGCCTACGGGCTCTACAGCCATATCCAGTCGAACAAGCGGCGCTCCATCGTGCTGCTCATCGGCCTGTTCGCCATGGTCTACCTCATGGTCTACGCCGGCGCGCTCACCGCCGAGGCGCTTTCCTACGACGCCTCGCTGAACTACCTGCTGCGCAAGGCGTGGCTCGATCTCCTCGCCGCCGCACCCTATGCGACCGTCGGCACCGTCGTCTGGATCGTCATCGCCTACTACTTCCACCAGTCGATGATCGACGCCGTCACCGGCGGCCGCGACGTCACCCGCGCCGAGCAGCCGCGCCTCTACAACCTGCTTGAAAATCTCTGCATCTCCCGCGGCATCCCGATGCCCAAGTTCAAGGTGATCGAGAGCGACGCGCTCAACGCCTTCGCCTCCGGCATGAACGAGAAGCAGTATGCCATCACGGTGACCACCGGGCTCATCGACCGGCTCGACGATGCCGAGATGGAAGCGGTGCTCGGCCACGAGCTGACCCACATCCGCAACGGCGACGTGCGCATGATGGTGATCGCCGTCATCATCGCCGGCGCGATCTCGTTCTTCGCCGAATTGTTCTTCCGGCTGTGGTTCTACTCCGGCATCGGCTTCCGCCGGCGCTCCAGCAGCAGCGAGGACCGCGGCAAGGGCGGCGGCGGGCTCGCCATCATCATCGCGGTCGCGCTGATCGCGGTCGCCTGGCTGCTGTCGCTGCTGATCCGGTTCGCGCTGTCGCGCTCGCGCGAATTCCTCGCCGATGCCGGCTCGGTCGAGCTCACCAAGAACCCCGACGCGATGATCTCGGCGCTGCGCAAGATCGAGGGCCGCGGCGAACTGCCCGGCGCGACCTCCGCGGTGATGGAGATGTGCATCGACAATCCGCGCGAGGGATTCGCCGACCTGTTCTCGCACCCACCCATCGGTCGAGAGCCGCGTCAAGGCGCTGGTCGAGACCGCCGGCGGCCACGATCCCGGCCCGCTGGCGCTGCCTGCGCCGGACGAGCCGGCGCAGGCCGATGCTTTGCCGGACCCGGCGCAGGCCGGCTCGCCGCAAGCGGGCCCGTGGGGAAGCGCCGCAGATCAGCCGGCAGCGCACGCGGACCCTGGGGACCGATGCCGCCGCAAACGCCGCCGGCGCCGTGGCCGCCCGTTCCTGCCGGACCGGCCGCCGATCGATCCGGGCGGACCGTGGGGGAAGCCGGGCGGGTGAGCGGCAACGGCGTCCTTCCGAAGCGCCGGCACGCTCGCCGAACTCCCTCTCCCGCTTGCGGGGGGCTGGGGAGGGGGCACGCGCCGCTCGCATGAGCAGGTCGAAGAGCCCGCCCTAGCCCTCCCCGCAAGCGGGAGAGGGGACAGCAGAGGCTCCGTGAGTCCCTCACCACCACCGATGAAAATGATGCACCGGCCCGTGGCCGTGCCCGACCGCGAGCCGGTCGGCTGCGGCGATGGCGGCGGTGACGTAGTCCTTGGCCGCGCGCACGGCGGCGGCGAGGTCTTCGCCCTTGGCGAGGCCGGCGGCGATGGCGGCGGCGAGCGTGCAGCCGGTGCCGTGCGTGTTCTTGGTCGCGATGCGCGCGGCGGCGAAGCGCACCGTGGCGGTCGCGGTGACCAGGACGTCGGCGCTCTCCGCGCCTTTGCCGTGGCCGCCCTTCATCAGCACGGCCTTGGCGCCCAATCGCGAGCAGGCGCTCGGCCTGGCGGACCATCTCGTCTTCGGTCGCGGCCTGCGGCGCATCGAGCAGCGCCGCCGCCTCCGGCAGGTTGGGCGTCACCACCAGCGCCAGCGGAACGAGTTGCGTGCGCAACGCCTCGACCGCGTCGGGCGTGAGCAGGCGATCGCCCGACGTCGCGACCATCACGGGGTCGAGCACGATCCGGCTCTGGCGGTGACGGGCAAGGCCGGCCGCGACGGCTTCGACGACCCCGGCATTGCCGAGCATGCCGATCTTCACCGCCCCGACGGCGAGGTCGGAGAACACCGCATCCATCTGCGCGGCGACGAATTCGGGCGGCACGTCGAGGACCGCGCTGACGCCTCTCGTGTTCTGCGCCGTGAGCGCCGCGATCACCGAGGCGCCGTAGACGCCGAGCGCCGAGAAGGTCTTCAGGTCGGCCTGGATTCCGGCGCCGCCGCCCGAATCCGAGCCGGCAATGGTGACGGCGATCGCGGTCGTCGGCGCCTGCGGCGATGTCATGCCCCGACGCCCGGCGCGCCGTCATGGGAATGCACGCCGACCGCCGGCACCTTGGGCGCGTATTTCTTCAGCGCGGCATCGACCACGGCGCGCAGCTCGCGCGCGGCGGCGGCGGGGTCGGGCCGATAGGACAGCGCCGAGATCACGGAGACGCCGTCGGCGCCGGCGGCGATCACCGCTTCGGCGTTCGCCGCGGTGATGCCGGCGATCCCGCAGGCCGGGAAATTGCCGATGCGATGGCGGAACACCTGGATCACGCGGCGCAAGCCCTCGAGCCCGATCGGCGTCTTGCCGCTCGCCTTGGAGGTGGTGCCATAGACGCCGCCGATCCCGACATAGTCGAGAATGGCGAGCGGCGCCGCCGCAGCCTGCTGCTCGGTCCGGATGGAGAGGCCGATGAAAGGCACCGGGCCAAGCAGGCCGCGCGCCTCCTCCACGCTCATGTCGTCCTGGCCCACATGCACCCCGTCGGCGCCGACCGCGAGCGCGACATCGACGCGGTCATTGATGATGAGCGGCACGCCGAACGGCGCCAGCGCCGCCTTGAGCGCGCGCGCCTCCTCGATCATGTCGGGCGTGCTCGAGACCTTGTCGCGCAGTTGCACCAGCGTCGCGCCGCCGGCAGCGACCGCGCGCGTGAGGTCGACGAGGCCGTGCCCGCCGGTGTGCTCGGGATCGACGATGGCGTAGAGGCGCAGATCGACCTGTTCCATGGCCGCGGCTTACTCGACCTGGATGTTGTTCTTGACGATCACCTCGCGCCAGCGCGCGATCTCATCACGAATGAACTTGCCGGTCTGGGCGGGCGTGCCGCCGACCGGCTCGGTGCCGACCGCGCGATAGCGCGCCGCGACGTCCGGCATCTTCACCACTTCGACGAAATCGGCGGCGATCCGCTGCGCCAGTGCGTCCGGCAATTTCGGCGGTCCCACCACCGCAAACCATGCGGTCGAGAGAAACCCCGGCAGCCCAGCTTCGGCGGTGGTCGGCACGTCCGGAATGGCCGGCGCACGCGCAGTGTCCGCCACAGCGAGGATCTTGAACCTGCCGTCGCGATAATGCGGCAGGACCGGCGAGATGTTGCCGAAGAACATGTCGACGTGGCCGCCGAGCATGTCGTTCACGACCAGCGTCTCGCCGCGATAGGGCACGTGGACGAACTGGGTGCCCGTCATGTTCATGAACATGTTGGCGTTGAGATTGGGCGTCGAGCCGACGCCCTGGGAGCCATAGGTGAGCTTGCCGGGATTTGCCTTGGCGAGCTTGACCAGCGCCGCCACGGTGTCGACGCCGAGCTCCGCCCGCACGGTGATCAGGTTGGGCACCGATCCCAGCACGGTGAGCGGGACGAATTCCTCCGGCCGGTAGGTGAGCTGCTTGTAGAGGCTGTGATTGATCGCGAGCGGGCCCGGCGCCGAGACGAATAAGGTATAGCCGTCCGGCTCGGCCTGGTAGGCGAAGTCGGCGCCGATGCTGCCGCCGGCACCGGTCTTGTTCTCGACGATGATGGGCTGGCCCCACTTTACGGACAGCTTTTCGGCGGCGACGCGGGCCAGCACGTCGTTTACGCCGCCGCCCGGAAACGGCACGATGAAGCGCACCGGCTTGTTCGGGAATTGCGCCGGCGCCTGCGCGGGGGCGGGCGATGAAAGCGCCAAGGCGACGAAGGAAACAGCGAGCGTTGCGAAACGTGAAATCATACCAATCTCCGGTTTTCCGGGCGGAGCATACGCTCCCGGCCCACCGGCGCAATCGGGGTGCCCGGGGCTGCGTCATCGCGGCAATCACAGAGTCCGTGGCCGCAAGCCTATCGCCGCAATAGCATGGCGAGCGAAGCCTGATCATTCTGGTCTTTGACGCACCGCGGTACGGGTCTCTGTGCTTTTCGGCCGCCGGTCCCTATGATCGCCGCCATAAAGACAAGGGAGGAGCACCACATGCGCAGATCAATGCTGACACTGGCTGTCATTGCGGCGGCAGGGACGATCGCAACGGCGGCATCGGCACAGACTTCGACCTCGCCGACGGGCCCCGCATTTTCGACGCGCTTCTTCACAGCGGCGCTCGAAAACGACCCATCGCGCGAGGTGCAATTGCAAATGCAGCTCCATCTTCCGAACCGCCCCGGCAATGGCTTCCATTCGCACAATGGCGATCAGTGGGAAGCGGTGGTCGACGGCGAGATCACCTTCACCGCCAAGGGCCAGCCGCCGCGGGTGCTCAAGACGGGGGAATCCGTGTACATCCCCCGCGGCACGGTTCATCGCAACGAAAACAAGAGCAATGCGCCGACGCGCACGATCGAACTCTTGATCAAGGACAAGGGCAAGCCGCAGACGGTCCCTGCGCCGGCCGACTGAGTGCGATTGCCGGCGGCCGCGACCAAGGCGCTGGAGCGTTATCCATTCAGGTTGAATCGGATAACGCTCCGATGTCCCTGATTTTGAGCATGATCTTGTCCGAAAAGTCTGCAACTTTTCGGGATCATGCGCTAGACAGCCTCCATCCGGACTTCACCTAGCCCCTCGACCGCGAACACTGCGCGGTCGCCGACCGCGACCGAGACCGTCGGGATGAGGCTGCCGGTGATCACGACCATGCCGGCCTTGAGATCGCGGCCGCGCTCGGCGAGGTGATTGGCGAGCCACGCGAGCGTCGCATAAGGGTCTTCGGCCTTGCCTTCGCCGATGGCTTTGCCGCCGATCGTGAGCCGGCCGGCAATGCCGACGAGATCCGCCATCGGCACGGCCCTGGGCGTGCCCACAACGACTCCGCCGTTCCAGCAATTCTCGACGATCAACGAGGAGGCTTCGGTCTCAGCGTAGTCCGCGCTGCGGTCCTCGATCAGCTCGAACGCGGGCATTGCGCCCGCAACGGCTGGAGCGACCGCCTCGCGCGTCCACGGCGCGCCTGATGCCGGTACGTCGGCGCCGAGCCTGAGTGCGATCTCGCTTTCGATACGCAGGTTGACGAAATCCGCCGCTCGCACGCGCGCCGGCGACGCATGGATCGTGCGCGTGAAGACCGCGCCGCCGCAGGGATGCGTGATGCCCATCAGCTGCTGCATCACCCTGGTGGTGGTGGCGATCTTGGCGCCGCCCACCGGGCCGTAGACCGGCTCGGCCAGCCGGTAGTAGACCTCCTGCGCCCCATAGGCTTCGGCGATGGATGCGGGCCGCAGCTCCTCCGGCAGATTGCGATAGGGCTGACGCCGCTGCCGCGCGTCCCACATCCACCGCGCCATCGCGTCCAGCCGATCGCTCCTGTCCATGGCTTTTTCCTTTCGGACCCGCAAACAAACGAGGACACCATCGGGCTTTCCCGACGGCATAATACATCCCGATGGGAACCAGCTGTGGCCGGCGCAACGGGATGATGCCAGGTCAGTCTGCGCGGCCTGCGCCACATCCGGCCCGCCTCCCCTTCCGTACCGGCTGAGAAATGATTAGCCTTGACCGGCTTTCGGAAGTGCCGAAGTTGCGCACCGAAGCCCGACCCGCTGCGGCGCGGGCGATTGAATTGGGGAGGAACGGACATGCGGGCGCGCGGCTTCATCATTGCAACCGTGCTGGCGGCGGCGCTGTGCGCCATCAGCGCCGGCAGCACCCGGGCTTTCGACGAGGCGAAATATCCGAGCTGGCGAGGCCAGTGGACTGCGCTCAAGGCCTACGACTTCGGCCCCAATCCGTCGTGGGATCCGAACAAGCCCCAGGGGCTCGCCCAGCAGGCGCCGCTGACGCCCCAATACCAGGCGCTTCACGAGGCAAGCGTCGCCGACCAGGCGGCCGGCGGCGCCGGCCTCGATCGCGACTTCATCTGCATGCCGCCGGGAATGCCGCGCATGATGAACGTCTACAGCACCATGGAAATCCTCGTCATGCCGGATACGACCTACATGCTGTTGGGATTCCTGAACGACACGCGGCGAATCTATACCGACGGCCGCGAATGGCCGGCAAACCTCGATCCGTCCTATGCCGGCTATTCCATCGGCAAATGGATCGATACGGACGGCGACGGCCGCTTCGATGTGCTCGAGGTCGAGACCCGCGGCTTCAAGGGCCCGCGCACCCTCGACAGCACTGCGATTCCGCTGCACGAGGACAACGAGACCGTCGTCAAGGAGCGCATTTCCAGCGATGCGGCGGACCCCAACATTATTCACGACGAAATCACGCTGATCGACCACGCCTTCACCCACCCCTGGACCGTGACCAAGAATTACCGCCGCATCGCCCAGGCGCGGCCGTACTGGCGCGAATCGCCGTGCACCGAGAACAATGCCCATGCCCGCATCGGCGATCAGGACTACATGCTGAGCCCGGACGGCCTGCTGATGCCGGCCAAGAAGGACCAGGCGCCGCCGGACCTGCGCTATTTCAACAGGACGCGGAAGTGATCGGGTGGTGCGGGCCGGGTTCTGGAGAAGCTGGAGCCCGCCGGCCGGTCGTCTCGCAATAGACGCATACCCGGCAATCGGGATGCCAGGGTTGCGGCATCGCACGGTCTCGTGACCCGCCCACCGGTTCCACAATCAAACGAGGCCCGCTAGGGTGCGGCGGGAGATTCTGAAAGATGATGAAAGCAGTCCGCTCCGTTGCCATGACCGCCCTGACGGCGCTCGCCCTTGCAGCGCTCCTGTTGCCGAGGGTCGGCGCGGCCGAGGGTTATCCCGAGCGTCCGGTCCGCATCATCGTGCCGATCGGGCCGGGCGGGTCTTATGACATCGTCGGCCGGCTGCTCGCCAACAAGCTGTCCGAGCTGCTGGGCCAATCCTTCTTCGTCGAGAACCGCACCGGCGCGGGCACCCTGGTCGGCACCCAGTCGGCGGCCGCCGCGCCTGCCGACGGCTATACCCTGATGATCGGCGGTTTGAGCAACATCGTGTTCAATTTCGCGCTGTACCAGAAGGTCGGCTATGAGCTCGACGATTTCGCTCCGATCGCGCTGGTCTACACCTTCCCCTACGTCATGGTGGCGCGCAAAGACCTGCCGCAGAAGAACCTCGCCGAGATCATCAGCTATGCGCGGCAGAGCCCGGGCCAGCTCACCATCGCCCATGCCGGCTCCGGAAGCGGCCAGCAGATCGTCGGCGCCGCCTTCATGAAGCTCACGGGCACCACGATGGTCGAGGTGCCCTACCGCACCACCCAGGGGGCCTATCCCGACATGCTGGCCGGCCGCGTCGATCTCCTGTTCGATTCGGCTGCGGCCGCGCTCCCCTACATCACCGCGAACAAGGTCCGCGGCGTCGCGCTGCTGGCGCCCGAGCGCTACCGGGCGGTGCCGGACCTGCCGACCATCACCGAGGCGGGACTGCCGGGGCTGGGGATAGAATCCTGGATCGGCCTGTTCGCGCCGGCGCGCACGCCGCCGGAGGTGCTTGACCGGCTGCGCCGCGCCACCAGGCTCGCCGCCGAGGCGCTCAAGCCGCAATTCGAGACCAGCGGCGGCGGGCTGATGCAGATGCCGGTCGCCGAAACCGACAAGTTCATCAAATCCGAATTCGAGGTCTGGACCCGGGTGATTCGCGACGCCGGCATCCACCTGGATTGAGCGGCCGCGCTCCGCGCGTGCCCCGCCGTCAGATCTTGACGATCATCCCATCCTCGGCGGTCTCGTGGGCGATAGCGTCGCCGCGGCCGAGCATGTCCTCGCTCATGTGGGTCAGGATCAGGCGCTTGGGCTGGATCAGCGGCAGCTTTTCGACGAGTTGCCGATAGCTCAGGTGCAGCGGCAGCGGCTTGTCGTAGACATAGGCTTCCGACACGAACAGGTCGGCATTGCGCCCGAGCGCAATCAGGCTGTCGGTCCATTCGGTGTCGCCGCTATAGGCCAGCACCTTGCCGTCCATCTTGATGCGATAACCGTGATAGGCGTTGGCGGGCGGCCCGTGGCGGACCAGCACCGGCAGGATTTCGACGTTCTTGAAATGCCACGGAACCTCCGGCGTGAGCTCCACCAGCGAAACCTCGAATTTCTTCGCCGAGCGCGCCGACCCTTCGAAGGCGGCATCCATCATGCGCGGAAACCAGGCTTTCAGCCCGGCCGGGCCGGCGATGGTCAGCGGCCGGGTGCGCCGCCCCGGAAATTGCGCGTCCAATATGAAGAACGGCACGCCGCCGCAATGATCCGAATGGAAATGGGTAAGCAGGATGAAATCGATCCCGTTGCGGTCGATGTGGAGGCGGTTCATCGCGACCAGCGAGGAGGCACCGCAATCGATCAGGAAATTAGTCTCCGAGCCGACCACATGGAAACAGGTATTGAACCGCCCCCCGGACCCGAAGGCGTCACCACTCCCGACAAACTGCAGTTGCATTCCTTCCTCCGTGCCCCTCTGGGCAGCATGGTCGCGGGGGTGCTGCCTTGTCAACGCGGCGCGATTTTGCTGGATTGCAGCCCGGCCGCAGGGCCGTTGGCCGGCGCTACTGTTTCAGGCTGAAGCGGAAAGCGCTAGTCTTTGATTTTGCGTATGATCTTCTGGAAAACTGAGACCTCCGGAACAGGTGCTTCAAGGAGATGGGCGTGATTCCGTTTTTTGTTCAGATCAAATGCCATCTCGGCAAATCCTACTCGGTGGCCAACGCGTTGGCCGATGCGGAGATCGCTTCGGAGATCTACTCCACCGCCGGCGATTTCGATCTCCTGGTCAAATTCTACGTCGAACAGGGCACCGATATCGGCCATTTCGTCAACGAGAAGGTGCAGACCATCCCCGGCATCCATGACACCCGCACGATCATCACCTTCAAAGCGTTTTAGGAAGAATGTATTTCCAACAAGAGGCGCTTCCGTAGAACGATATTGCGATATTAGGCCATCTTCCTCCCTCGCTCCAGGCTGAGCTGGCGTTCGCGCCAGATCACGAACAGCCCGGAGGCGGCGACGATGGCGGCGCCCACATAGACGTAGAGCGTCGGGACTTCTCCGAACAGCACATAGCCGAAGAAGAACGCCCATAGCAGCGCCACATAATCGAACGGCGCCACCACCGACGCCGGCGCGTAGCGGTAGCTTTCGGTGAGAAAGATGTGGGACAGCCCGCCGATCACGCCGATCGCGACGAGCGCGGTCAGTTCGGTCCGGCTCGGCATCGTCCACGCGAACGGCAAGGTGGCGAGCCCGGCCAGCGTGCAGATCAGCGAAAAATAGAACACGATCGAAGCGGTGGTTTCGCTGTCGGTGAGGCGCCGCGTCTGGATCACCGAGCCGGCATTGGTGAAGGCCGCGGTGACGGCGCAGGCGGCGCCCACGGTGGTCGCGGTCGAGCCGGCGCCGATCAGCGTGGGCACATCGAGATAAGGCCACAGCATCACCACCACGCCGACGAAGCCGACCGCGACCGCGGACCAGCGATAGGCGCGGACCTTCTCGTGGAGAATGATTGCGGCAAGCGCGACGGTGATGAGGGGCGCGGCGAAGGAAATCGCGGTGGCGTCCACCAGCGGCAGGCGCGACAGCGCGGCGAAGTTCAGAAACATGCCGGCGACGCTGATGAGCCCGCGGGTGAGATGGCCGAGCGGCCTTCCGGTCCGCACCGCCGATCCGATCTCGCCGCGCCATGTATAGATCAGCACCACCGGAACGATCGCAAACACGCTGCGGAAGAACACCACCTGCCCCAGCGGCACGGATTCGCCGACGAAGCGCACGAGCACCGACATCACGGCGAACAACAGCACCGCGAACAACTTGATGAGAATGGCGAGCCGGATGTTCATTAAATGGGGAAAAGTGGCCTGCAAGCCGGAGGGAAGGGCGCGCCGGGTAGTGACACGGTCAGCGCCGCCGCGGAAGCCGCGCCAGCACAACCCATCCATGACGAAAATGGCCCGGCGGCGGGGCGCGACCCCGGCCGCCGGGCCTGCATTTCAAGATTTTGGAGCGCAGCCGCGCTCAGGGGGCAGCGATGTGCCAGACGTTATTGCGGCCGTCGCCTTCGGCGTCACCGGCCTTCTTGTCGTCCTTCCAGAAATACAGCGGCTTGCCCTTGTAGGCCCACTGCTTGCCCCCGTCGTCACGGGTGATCACCGTCCACGCGCCGGATGGCTTGGCGTCCGCCGATGCCATCAGCGGCGGCCAGTTGACGGCGCAATTGCCGTTGCAGCTCGATTTGGCGGCGGTGGTGTCGCGGTCATAGATGTAGAGCGTCATGCCCTTGGCGTCGACCAGCGTCTTGCCCTTCGCGGAATCGCCGGCCTTGGCGGGCTCCGCCGTTTGCGCGAGCGCAACGCCCGAACCGAGCGCGACGATCGCAGCCGCGATCGCAACAGAGAGGATCGTTCTCATGCCCAAACTCCTTGGTTTCCCCGGAGAAGCCGTTTCGGCCTCTCGCGCTTTGATCCGGGAGCGATCCCGAACGGCATGACCTTTAGCAATTTTCCACAACGCCCGGAAGCCACCTGGAGCCAGGACACAAAACCGTTACATCGTGTGGACGCGCTTGCCCTCGCGGATCGCGGCCCACAGCCGCTCCGGCGTCGCCGGCATGTCGACATGGCGGATGCGGTAGGCGCGGTGCAGCGCATCGACGATCGCGTTCATCACCGCCGGCGCGGAGCCGATGGTGCCGGCCTCGCCCGCGCCCTTCACGCCCAGCGGATTGGTCGGCGCATCTCACATTGCGGGTCTCGAACGCGAATGACGGCGCGTCGCTCGGCGCGCGGCAGCGCATAGTCCATCAGCGACGCGGTGACGAGCTGGCCGGAGTCGCGGTCATAGACGGTGTTCTCCATGATCGCCTGGCCGATGCCCTGGACGGCGCCGCCATGGACCTGGCCGGCCAGCAGCAGCGGATTGAGCGTCACGCCGAAATCGTCGACCACGACGTAGTCGATGATGTCGATATGCCCGGTGTCCGGGTCGATCTCGACCTCGGCGATGTGGGTGCCGTTCGGATAGGTCGGCTCCGGCGGCCCGACCATGTCGCTGACGGAAAGCAGCGCGGGCGTCGCCGCCGGCAACGCCGCGATCTCGGCGAACGAAACCGCGCGATCGGTGCCGGCGATCCGGACCTGTCCGTCCTCGATCTCCAGGTCGGATTCGGCCGCTTCCAGCCGTGTTGGCCGCGAGCGACTTGAGATTGTCGGCGAGCTTGCGCGCCGCGCTCGCCACCGAGGCGCCGCCGCAGGTGATCGAGCTCGACCCGCCGGTGCCGGCGCCGGTCGCGACCAGGTCGGTGTCGCCCTGGATGACGGTGACGCGCTTCGGCGGCAGGTCGAGATGCTCGGCGACGAGCTGGGCATAGGCGGTCTTGTGGCCCTGCCCGGTCGACTGCGAACCCGCCAGCACCGTGACGTTGCCGTCCTTGCTCGAGCCGCACGGTCGCGGCATCGGGGCCGTTGTTGCCGCAGGCCTCGATATAGGTCGCAAGCCCGATGCCGCGCAGCTTGTGGGCCTTCTTCGATTGCGCGGCGCGGCGGGCAAAGCCCTTCCAGTCGATGATCTCCTGGGCGCGCGCGAGATGGGCGGCGAAGTCGCCGGAATCGTAGACCTTGCCGGTCGGCGTCGTGTAGGGCATCGCCTTCGGCCTGATGAAGTTCTTGCGCCGCAGCGCGTCGGGAGCGACGCCGAGCTCGCGCGCGGCGACGTCGACCAGCCGCTCGATCAGATAGGCCGCCTCCGGCCGTCCGGCGCCGCGATAGGCGTCGACCGGCACCGTGTTGGTGAAGGCGGCGGTGATCCGGATGAAGCAGGCGGGAAAGTCGTAGACGCCCGGCAGCATGACCGCGCCGACATAGGGGATGTAGGGCGCGAAGGCGGAGAGATAGGCGCCCATGTCGCAGACCATGTCGATCGTCGAGCGCCGTGAAGCGATTGATCGGCATCGAGCGCGAGCCTCGCGGTGGTGTAGTTGTCGCGTCCCTGGGCATCGCCGAGGAAGTGCTCGCTGCGATCGGCGACCCATTTCACCGGACGTTCGAGCCGCTTTGCCGCGACCGCCGCCAGCGCGTATTCGCGATAGGGAAACAGCTTGGTGCCGAAGCCGCCGCCGACGTCCGGCGTCACCACGCGCAGCTTCTCCGGCGCGATCTTGAGCACCGCATTGGCGAGAATGTCGCGCACGAGATGCGAGCCCTGGCTGCCGAGCGTCAGGGTGATCCGGTCCGACGCCGCGTCGTATTCGGCGACCACGGCGCGGGTGTCCATGAAGTTCGTGACGAGGCGCTGATTGACGATGCTCAGCGAGACGGTCTTGGCCGCCGCCGCGAACGCGTCCGCGGTCGGCGCGCTCGTCGCCGAGCGTCATCTTGAAGGCGACATTGCCGGCGTGGCCCGGCCACACCGGCGGCGCGCCGGGCTTGAGCGCATCGAGCGCGCCGACCACGTGGGGCAGCGGCTCCCAATCGATCGCGATCGCCTCGGCGGCGTCCTTGGCCTGCTCGATGGTATCGGCGACGACGAAGGCGACGGCGTCGCCGACATGGCGGACCACGTCGCGCGCCAGCACCGGATAGGGCGGCGCGTCGACCTTGACGCCTTCGGGGATGGCGACGCAGGGCAGCGGGCCGAGCGCGGCGATATCCGGCGCGGTAAGCACGAGGTGGACGCCGGGCAGCCCGCGCGCCACCGCGATATCGGTGATGGCGAAAGCGCGCATGGGCATGGGGCGAGCGCAGCACCACCGCGTGCAGTGCGCCGGCGGGCGCGACATCCGCGACATAGCGGCCGTGGCCGCGGATGAGCGCGTCGTCTTCCTTGCGGGTGACGCTTTGAGAAACGCCGAATTTGGACGGATGCATGGACACTCCGATCGAACGCGCTCTCCAGAGCATTTTCCGACTACGCTGACCCGCTGGTGCCATTGCCCGGCTTGACCGGGCAATCCAGTACTCACGGCCGGTGTTTACTGGATCGCCGGGTCAAGCCGGGCGATGACAACGAACTGTGTGTCAGCCTAAACGACAAACGCGCTACAGGCCCGATACGAAACGCGCCATGATGATGATCGTCAAGACCTGCATCGTGCCCTGCGCGGCGACCGCGTAGAAGAAGTTGCGCATCATGCGGCTGATCTTTTCGATGTCGGGATTGGGCCGGCGCAGCTGCAGGCAGACCAGAGATTGGTCGGCAGCAGATAGAAGGTGCCCTGCACCGTCATCAGCACGACGAGGACGAGCGCCGCCACGACCCATGCGAATTGCGGCCACGGCAGGTCGAGAAAGCCGAGTTCCTTGGCGAGAAACCAGCCCGATGTACCGGTGATGATCGAGAGCGTCGGCATCAGGAACAGGGTCTTCGGCACCAGCCGGATGATGATCTCGCGCCGCACCGGCATTTCCACCCGCCGCAGGATCGGCCCGACCACGAAGCCCATGAACAGGTCGATGCCGGTCCACAGCACGCCGCACATGACGTGCACGAAATTGAGGAACCATCGATCGCCGCTCATGATCGCCGCCGTCATCACGGCGAGCGCAAGCGCGCTGTAGCCGAAATAATGCCAGCGGATGACCTGACCCGGTGCGGTGTCGGCCAATGCCATCGGGGCCGCGCCTTCCTGCGCTCGTCACTCGGCGGGCTGCGACGCCGGCTGCGGCGCGGCAGCACTGCCGCCGCGACGCCGCTGCTTCGCGAACCGCTGTGTGAGCACGTAGAACACCGGCGTGAAGATCAGACCGAACGCCGTCACCCCGATCATGCCGGAGAACACCGCGGTGCCCAGCGCCTGGCGCAGCTCGGCGCCGGCGCCGATCGCCCACACCAGCGGCACCACGCCGAAGATGAAGGCGAACGAGGTCATCAGGATCGGGCGCAGCCGCAGCCGCGCGGCCTCGACCGCCGCCTCGAAGCGATCATGGCCCCGCTCCTGAAGCTGCTTGGCGAATTCGACGATCAGGATGGCGTTCTTCGCGGCAAGGCCGATCAGCACGATGAATCCCACCTGGGTGAGGATGTTGTTGTCCATGCCGCGCAGGATCACGCCGGTGATCGAGGCGACCAGGCACATCGGCACGATGAGGATCACCGCCAGCGGCAGCGTCAGGCTCTCATATTGCGCGGCCAGCACCAGGAACACGAACACCACCGCCAGCGCAAAGGCGAAAGCCGACGTGCTCCCGGCCCGGAGCTGCTGGAAGGCGAGCGTCGTCCATTCGTAGCTGAAGCCTTCGGGCAGAACCTCCGCCGCGAGCTTTTCCATGGTCTCGATCGCCTGGCCCTGGGAATAGCCCGGCGCCGCGATGCCGTCGACCTCGGCGGCGCGATAGAGATTGTAACGCGGCACCCGATACGGCCCGGACGTGGTGTGCACCGTCGTGAACGAGCCGAGCGGCACGGTGTCGCCGTTGTTGTTGCGCACCCGCAGATTGAGTACGTCACGCGCATCCTCGCGGAACGGCGAATCGGCCTGCGCGGTCACCCGGAAGGTGCGGCCGAACAGGTTGAAGTCGTTGACATAGGCCGACCCGATGAAGACCTGGAGGGCGGAAAACACATCGGTGGTGTTGATGCCGAGCATTTCCGCCTTGGCGCGGTCGATGTCGAGATAGAGCTGCGGCGTCGACGTCTCGAACAGCGTGAACACCTGACGCAGGCCGGGCTCCTGGTTGGCGCGGCCCATCAACGCGCCCGCCGCGGCTTGCAGTGCCAGGGGGCCGCGCCCGCCGCGGTCCTCGACCATCATGCGAAAGCCGCCGGCATTGCCGATGCCGGATACCGGGGGCGGCTGCACCACGAGGATGAGCGCTTCCTGGATCGCAGCGAATTTGCCGAACAGCGCTCCGGTGATGGCGGCAGCCGATTTCTTGGGATCGTTGGCGCGCTTCTCCCACGGCTCCAGGGTGAGGAAGATGGCGCCGGAATTGGGCGCGTTGGTGAACGTCGCGCCGGAGAACCCGACGAAATTCACGCCGTGCTCGACCCCCGGGGTGCTGAGCGCAAGCTCGATCGCGCGGCGATGCACCTCGTCGGTGCGCGACAGCGACGCCCCCGGCGGAAGCTGGACCACGACGATGAGATAGCCGCGGTCGACCTGCGGGATGAAGCCCGCCGGCGTCTTGCGGAACTCGTTGAGGCCGTAGGCGATGATACCGACATAGACGAACAGCATGACCACGGCGAAGCGAACCACCCGCGCGGTCACGAGGCCGTAGAAGTGGCCGAGTCGGTCGAACCCCCAGTTGAAGACCTTAAAGAAGCCGGCGATCGGCCGCATCAGCAAACTGGTGCGATGGTGCGGGTCGTGGGGCTTGAGCAACAACGCGCACATGGCCGGCGACAGGGTCAGCGACACGATCAGCGAAATCACCGTGGCGCCGGCGATGGTGAGGGCGAACTGGCGATAGAACTGGCCGGAAATCCCGGTGATGAAGGCCGCGGGTACGAACACCGCGCACAGCACGAGCGCGATCGCGATCAGCGCACCGCCGACCTCGTCCATGCTCTTCACCGCGGCATCATGGGGCGAGAGACCGGCGGCGATGTTGCGCTCGACGTTCTCGACCACCACGATCGCATCGTCCACCACGATGCCGATCGCGAGCACCAGTCCGAACAGCGACAGGTTGTTGAGCGTAAATCCGAACACGCCCATGAAGAAAAAGGTGCCGATCAGCGATACCGGGATCGCCACGATGGGAATGATCGCGGCCCGCCATGTCTGCAGGAACAGGATCACCACCAGCACCACGAGGACGATGGCCTCGCCGATCGTCTCGATGACGGCGTCGACCGACTGCTGGATGAACTGGGTCGGGTTATAGACGATGGCGAATTTGACGCCGGGCGGAAAGCGCTGCGACACCAGGTTCATGGTATCGATGACGCCCTTGGCCGTCGCCAGCGCGTTCGACCCCGGCCGCTGGTAGATGGCGAGCGCCACGGCGGGATCGCGATCGAGGTATGAATTCGTGGTGTAGTCCTGTGCCGCAAGCTCGACGCGCGCCACGTCCTTGAGCCGCACCAGCGCGACGGGGGTGCGCTTGACGACGATTTCGGAGAACTCGTCGGGCTGGGCGAGCCGGCCGAGCGTCTGCACGGCGACCTCGAAGGGGCCGGCGGGATTCATCGGCTGCTGGTTGAGCACGCCTGACGCGACCTGGATGTTCTGGCCCTGCAGCGCCGCCATCACGTCGCTCGAGGTCATGTTGAGGGACTGCAGCCGATCGGGATCGAGCCAGATGCGCATCGCGAAATCGCGGACGCCGAACACGGTGATCGAGCCGACGCCGTCGACACGGATCAGCTGATCCTTGATCTCGAGCGTCGCGTAGTTGGAGATGAAGAGCCCGTCGCGGGACTTGTCCGGCGAATAGATGTGCACGACCATCATCAGGTCGGGCGACGCCTTGGCGACGGTGACACCGATGTTGCGCACGTCGGTCGGCAGGCGCGGCTGGGCGACGGCGACGCGGTTCTGCACCTGGACCTGGGCGATGTCGAGATTGGTGCCCAGCTCGAACGATACTGCGATGGTGAATTTCCCGTCGGAGGTCGAGTTCGAGGACATGTAGATCATGTTCTCGACGCCGTTGATCTGGTCCTCGATCGGCGAAACCACGGTCGAGGCGACGACGTCGGCGCTGGCGCCGGGGTATTGGCCGGTGACGTTGATCGTGGGCGGCGCAATGTCGGGATACTGCGCGACCGGCAGCCGCGCGAACGACACCAGGCCGAGAATGACGAACACGATCGACACCACCGCTGCGAAGATCGGCCGGTCGATGAAAAAATGGGAAATCCGCATCGCCGGTTCTCAGTTCGCGTTGACTTGCTCGGCTCCGGCAGACCCGGTCACCGCCGGCGCGGGCGATTTGGTCTCCGGCGTCACTTTTTGTCCGGTCCGGGCGCGCATCAGGCCGTTGACGATGACGCGGTCGTCCTCCTGCAGGCCGCTCTTGATCACTCGGTCACCATTGAACACCTGTCCGAGCGTCACGTATTTCATCGCCACCACGTCATCGGCGCCGACGGTCAGCACGTATTTTCGCGTCTGCTCGGTGCCGATGGCGGCATCGGGAACGAGCAGCGCGTTGTAGGACGGCGAGCCCGGCACCCGCACGCGGGCGAACATTCCCGGCGTGAGCACACCGTCGGGATTGGAGAACACCGCGCGGCCGCGGATCGTGCCCGACGAACGGTCGATCACGTTGTCGACGAAGTCCATCCGGCCCTGATGCGTGAAGTCCTGCTCGTCCAGCAGTTTGAGCGACACCACCGAGCTGCTGTCGCGGCTTGTCATGTCGCGCCCGCCTTTTGCGAGCCGCTCGTAGCGCAGATAGGACGCCTCATCGAACGCGAATTCGAAGCGGATCGGGTCGATTGAGACGATGGTCGCAAGCAGCGAGGTGTTGCCCGTCGTGTTTCCGGCGACGAGATTGCCCGGCGACACCCGGCGGTCGCCGATCCGCCCGGCGACCGGCGCCCGCAGCTCCGTGAATTCGAGATCGAGGGTCGCCTGCCGGACCGCGGCCGTCAGTGCCGCCACCGAGGCTTCCGCCACGCGCTTGGCCTGGGTGCGCTGATCGAAGGTCTGCTCGGTGATGGTGCGCTCCTTCACGAGCTGTGCGGCGCGGGCGAGATCGGCCTGGGTAAAGGCCAGATTGGCCTGCGCCTGCTCGAGATTGCCCTTGGCCTGATCGAGCGCGGTCTGGAACGGCCGCTTGTCGATGGTGAACAGGAGATCGCCCTGCTTGACCATCTGACCGTCGGTGAAATGGATGGAATCGAGGTAGCCGGACACCCGGGCGCGAATCTCGACGCTGTCGATGGCCACGAACCGGCCGACATATTCGTCCTGATCGACGACGCTGCGCTTGATCGGAGTGGCGACGGTCACCTTGGGCGGCGGCGGTGCGGCCCGCTGTTGTGGCGCCTCGCTGCAGCCGGCCAGCACGGCGAAGATCGCCAGCATGAGCGCGCGTCCGGGGGTGAACGTCCGCATGGTCTCTCCGTAGGTGTGACCGGTAACATTCGGCCGGGTATAGATGGCTATAAACAAGAAATAAAAAAGACCATTGTGCAGTGCGAATGGCAGCTATCTCACATTTTCGATTTGCTCGCGCAAACTCCGCGGCACCGACCAGCCCGCGGCTCAATGCCGCTTTTTTGATCAAATCCGCTTTCGCCGACTACAAGGCAGATCGGGCGCGCCGGCGCCGAAACGCTGTAAGCCATTGCGGCCCGAACAACGCGGCGATCGCGCCGCCATAGATTACGGCGCCGAGCACCCCCAGGGCGAGCAGCGCCGCGACATGCCGCAGCGCCCCCATCGATTCGGTGAGCCGGATAACCGGAGCGGCGGCGAGCAGCAGGGCGGCGGCAAGCGCAACGCCGGCCAGCGCCAGCTTCACCACCGAGGTCTTGAGGCGCGCATCGACGCTCATGAGCTTGGCGCGGATGGCAAACCACGTCAGCAGGGCAAAATTCACCCACACGCCGACCGAGGTCGCAAAGGCGAGCCCGACCTGGGCATAGCGGCCCATCAGCAAAATCTTCAAGGCGACATTGATGACGACCGAGACGAGCAGCGCCTTGACCGGCGTTGCAGTGTCGCCGCGGGCGAGGAAGCACGAGGACACGCTGCGCAAAAGGACGAACGGCAGCAGGCCGATGGAATAGGCGGCAAGCGTCGCCCCCGAAGCCGCAGCATCGGCGGGGGTGAAGGCGCCGCGGGAGAACAGCGCCAGCATGATCAGGTCGGGCACGACGATGAAGGCGACGAGGCACGGGATCGACAGCAGCAGCGTCAGCTCGATGGCGCGATCCTGGGCATGGCGCGCGCCCTCCTCGTCGCCGACCGCAATCCGGCTCGCCATTTCCGGCAGCAGGACGGTGCCGATCGCAATGCCGATGACCCCGATGGGAAGCTGGTTGAGGCGGTCGGCATAGTAGAGCGCCGACACCGCTCCGGCCGCGAGGAAGCTCGCGATGATGGTGTCGGCGAACAGCGCTATCTGGGTGCCGGCCGAGCCCAGCGTCGCCGGTCCGAGCGCCCGAAAGAAGCGCCGGACGTCATCGTCCAATTTGAGCTCCCGGAATTTCGGCAGTCCGTCGCGGCGCGCAAGGTCGGCGCCGACCATCGCGGCCTCCAGGCATCCCGCGATGAACACGCCCCAGGCCGCCGCATGTCCGGCGGTGGGAAAGAACACCGCCAGCGCCAGCGTCGCCATCATCGACAGATTGAGCAGGATCGGCGCGGCGGCGGGCGAAGCGAAGCGCTGCAGCGCATTGAGAATGCCGCCGTAGAGCGTCACCAGGCTGACGAGCAGCAGGTAGGGAAAGGTGATGCGTGTGAGTTCGACCGCCAGCGCGAACCGGTGGGGATCTTCCCGGAACCCCGGCGCCAGCAGCGAAATCACGGCGGGCGTGAACAGGAGCGCCACCGCCAGCAGCACCGCCTCCACCGCGAACAGCATCGTGAACACGCGGTCGGCGAACAGCCGCGCCGGCTCGGCGCCCGACTGGCCGCGGATGCGTGCATAGGCCGGGACGAAGGCGGCATTGAACGCGCCTTCGGCGAAAATGGCGCGGAAGTGGTTCGGCAGCCGCAGCGCGATGAAGAACGCGTCCGCCACCGGGCCGGCGCCGAGGATCGCCGCCAGCATGATGTCGCGGATGAAGCCGGTCACGCGCGAGGCGAGCGTGAAGCCGCCGACGGTCAGAATGCGGTCGATCATTCGCGAGGTCTCAGCCTTGGGGTGACCACGACGTCACAAGCGCGGGGTTCCCCCTCTCCCGCTCGCGGGGGAGGGTTGGGGAGGGGGCCGCTGACTTCGTCAGTCCTACCACCCAAACACCCCCTCCCCGACCCTCCCCCGCAAGCGGGAGAGGGAGAAGAGTCACCGCGCGACCGCGCGCCTGACGGCCGCGATGATGCGGTCCTGGGTCGGTTCGTCGAGATAGGCGTGCATCGGCAGGCTGATGACCTCGTCGGCGATGCGATCGGTCACCGGCAATCCGCCGTCGGCGCAGGGAAACCGGCCGTAGATCTGCTGCCGGTGCAGCGGCTTTGGGTAATAGATCGCGGTCGGTATCCCTTCGGCCTTCAAGGCCGCTGCGAAGGCGTCGCGGGTGCCGGCTTTGATGCGGATGGTGTATTGCGCCCAGATCGAGGTGAGGCCGTCGGGCACCTTCGGCACCATGACGACGTCGTCGAGGGCCTGCGCATAGCGTTTTGCGACCCGGTTGCGGGCGTCGATCTCGTCGGGAAAGATTTTCAGCTTCTCGATCAGCACCGCGGCCTGGATGGTATCGAGCCGCGCCGTCAGGCCGATGCGCACATTGTCGTATTTGTCGGTGCCTTGTCCGTGGACCCGAAGGCTGACGAGGATTTCCGCCATGTCAGGGTCGTCGGTGAAGACGGCGCCGCCGTCGCCGTAGCAGCCCAGCGGCTTCGCCGGAAAGAAGCTCGTCGTCGTGGCATCGGTCAGGGTGCCGATCTTGCGGTTGCCGATCGTTGCGCCGAAACCCTGGGCGGCATCGTCGAGCACGAACAGCTTTTCCGCCGCCGCGATCGCATTGAGCGCATGGTGCTCGGCCGGCAACCCGAACAGGTCGACCGGCAGGATCATGCGCGGCGTGAGGCCGGCCTCCTTCGCCGCCGCGACCGCCTTTGTCACGCTGGCAGGCGAAATGTTGAAGGTCGCCTCGTCGACATCGGCGAACACCGGCGTCGCGCCGAGGAGAACCACCATTTCCGCCGTCGCGCAGAACGTGAATGATGGGCAGATGACGGCGTCGCCCGGGCCGATGTTTTTCGCCATCAGCACCAAAGCGAGCGCATCGGTGCCGCTCGCGCACGTGACCACGTGGCGCGCGCCGCAGAATTCCGCCAGCGCCTGTTCGAGCGCGCGCACCTCGGGGCCGAGGATGAACTGGCAATGGTCGAGCACGCGCGACACCGCGGCGTCGATCTTGCCGCCGAGCCGGCGGCGCTGCGCGGCCACATCGATGAACGGAATCGGTGACCGGTCGAACCGGGCCTGCTCGTTCATGACTTCGCGATCGCCGCTTGAGCGCGGCGCGGCGCCGGGTGGGGCTTGGGCGCGCTCGCGGGCTTGAGGTCCCCTGTATCCGAGCGGCCGTTGAGGCACTGGATGGCGATTGCGAGGCTGGCCACGCCATCCTCGCCAGTGACCGGCGGGAGCGTGCGTTCCTTGACGGCCTTGACGAAGGCCATGAGCTCGGCACGGAGTGGCTCGGAGTGACCTACCGAAAGATGGCGCATGGAATAGCTGCCGTCGGGCTGGAAGCCGTAGCACTCCGTCACCTGGCGCGTCAGCAGATCGCCGATGACGTATTTGCGCTTGGTGGCGACGTGGACCGTGCGGGCCTTGAACGGCGTCAGCCAGTTGGTGTTGATGTGCGCCAGCACGCCCGAGGCGGTGCGGAACTGCAGGAGCGCAATGTCTTCGCGCTCGGCGACCGCGTTGGAGAGCTGCGGTTGCACCTCGATGATCTTCGAGCGGGTGAACCAGCAGATCAGATCGATGTCATGGACGGCGAGATCGATGACCACGCCCACATTGGACATCCGCGGCGGGAACGGCCCGACCCGCGTGATCGCTATCGAGAGAATATCCTCGTTGCGGATCGCTTCCCCGATCGCCTGGACGGCCGGGTTGAAACGCTCGACATGGCCGATCATCAAGGTGAGACCCGCGCGCCGCGCTGCATTGATGATATCTTCGCCTTCCTCCACCGAAGAAGCGATCGGCTTTTCAACGAGGACGTGCACCCCCCGCGCGATGCAGGCGAGTGCGATGCTGCGATGAAGGTGGGTGGGCGCCGCGATCGATACGGCATCGACGCCGCGTTCGAGCAGTTCCTCGACCGTGCTGACGGCCGGGCATCCAAGCGTGGTGCCGACGAAGTGAGCCTGCTTGCGATCGGGATCGGCCACCCCGGCCAGCCGCACGCCGGGCATTTCCGCAAGGACACGCGCATGGTTCGAGCCCATGACGCCGGCACCGACTACGCCAACGCGTAACTCCGGGCCCGCGCTGGTTTTCGCGGCATGCAACATTGCGGCCCCCTGTACCCTTGAAAACGCCCTAATCCCTCCCCTAGCACGCCACGATGCAGGTGGCGACTGCGTCGGAAAAAATTATTCAAACACGTTTTGATTCAGTGCGTTACGACTGATCAGAAATTAGGCAGGGGTGCTGGGCGTGGAGGCAATTGTGACTATTCAGCCGCCTGCGAGGCTCCGGGCAACCGCAGGACCAGCCCGGCAGCCAGCGCGTCATCGCGAAATGCCTTGACCCCGTCGAGTGAAAGCTCGGCGCCGGATTTGGTGCCGATCGCCGGTAGCTTCTTGAGGATGTCGGCCGGCGCCGTGATGATGTGGCAGCCGATCTCGTCCCCCTCGATGACGTTGAAGACCTCGCGGGTGGATGCCCAGATGATTTCCACATTGGCGGTCTGGCGCGCGCGGGCGACGGCATCCTTCATGATCGGACGGTAGTCGATGCCGAGATCGGCTAGCCGCCCGGCAAAGACGGACACACAGGCCGGCGCGCCGCCCGCGAGTGCTGCGACCGCGCGTGCCACCTGCTCCGAGGTGAAGATCGCCGTCATGTTGATGCGCACGCCGTCGCGCGACAGGCCGCTCACGGCGTCGTACAGCGGCTCTCCGCGGGTGTTGGTGACCGGCAGCTTGACGTAGACGTTGCCGCCCCAGGACGCGATCTTACGCGCCTGGGCGATCATTTCGGGGATGTCGTCGGAAAACACCTCGAACGAAATGTGGCGGTCGGGCACCGCGGCGACGAGGTCGCGCGCATAGGTCTCATAGTCGGAAACGCCGGCCTTCTTGAGCAGCGACGGGTTGGTGGTGAAGCCGCGGATCCACGGCTGCTTCGCCATCTCCATGATCTGCGTCTTGTCGGCGCCGTCGGTGAACAATTTGATCTTGAGCTCGGAGAGTTTCATGGCTCGGCTCGCAGGCTGGGCTCGCGCTCGACGAAGTACGGCGCGCGCGAGTTGGCGTGACGGGGTCGCCGCGCCCTGTTGGCATATGTGGGATCACAGGCCGGTCGTCCAGGTCAACCGAAAACCCGCAGGGAATACCTGCTGCGAGGCCGAAGACCGGGGACAACCTTTGCCCCCGGTGCGGGAACCCCTGGAAACAGAACGGTTCCCGGGGCCGCGGCCGATCAGAAATCGAAATAGATGAACTTGGACGAACTGCCCTGCCGCAGAGTGATCGCCAGTATCCACATGCAGATGATGACCGCCGAAACGACTCCCATATTGGCGGTGCGCAGCATCAGCCTCAGCCGCGCATGACGATCATACCGGTGGGTCGCAAAAAAGATCGCCAGCAGGAGCAGCGCAAACATGTTGCGGCTGACGAAATCCCCGATATTGCCCCAGGGCGCAGTGAAGGGCCCGATCGCCACCTGATGCACGATGGCGAGATCGGGAGCGCGGAAAAAAATCCAGGCAATCGTGACGAAGTGGAAGGTCAGCAGGACGGCCAGCCAATGCGGCACCACCACGCCTGCCCGCCGCATCGGCGCCTTGAGCAGATGCGAGGCGGTGAGGCCGACGCCATGGATGAAGCCCCAGATCAGAAAGGACCAGTTGGCGCCGTGCCAGAGGCCGCCGAGCACCATGGTGATCATCAGATTGGCGACCTGGCGCGCCTGGCCGAGCCTGTTGCCGCCGAGCGGGATGTAGAGATAGTCCCTGAGCCAATGCGACAACGTGATGTGCCAGCGCCGCCAGAACTCCACCGGCGAGGCCGAAATGTAGGGACGGTTGAAGTTGGTGGGCAGACGGATCCGCAAGAGATAGGCCAGCCCGATGGCCATGTCGGTGTAGCCGCTGAAGTCGCAATAGATCTGCATCGAGAATCCGTAGATGGCGAGCAGATATTCCCCCCCGCTCGCCACCGCCCCGGGCCTGAACACGGGGTCGACGACCTCGCCGATCGTGTCGGCGAAGATCAGCTTCTTCACCAGCCCCAAGGTGAACAGGGTGATTCCAAGCGCGAAGCGGGCGTCCAGCGCGCGGCGCTTGTCCCTGAGCTGCGACATGAGCTCGTTGGGACGAAGGATCGGACCGGCGATCAGGTGCGGAAAGAACAGCACGTATCCCAGCAAGGTGGAGAACCGTGAATCCCCCTTGTACAGGCCGGTGTAAGTATCGACCACGTAGGCGGTCAGCGTGAAGGTGACGAAGGATATGCCGAGCGGCAACGCGAACTTGAGGAACGATACGTCGCCGAGCACGCGGGCACTGACGGGCAGCAGCCCGAGCACGTCATGGGTCAGGAAGTAGGCGTATTTGACGATGGCGAGGGGCGCGAACAGAACGCAGATCGTGGCGATCAGGCGCAGCTTGCGTTGCTTCGGCTCCGAGGTGCGGGTGATGAACCAGACCCCGGTCCAGGCGATCGCCGTCATCGCAAACGGCAGCCAGACGTAATCGACGCGCCACCAGCCGTAGAAGATCGTGCTGCCGACGATGATGAGCCAGATTCGGAAACGGGGGGGAATTACGAGATGGAGGGCGAAGTAGCCGATGAAAAAAACAAAGAATGGCAACTCGCTGAAAAGCATCCGGCATGTCCCTCAGATCTGCAACTATCCTCGGACTACGGATGCTCGTTCGTGTCTTGAAGGACGGGGAAGATGGCCTGCGCCATGAGCTTGTGGCCGAGCGCGTTGGGATGCGGATCACCGGCCATGGCCCAGACCTGCTCGGGCGACAGGGCGCCGAAGGCCGGAAGCAGATCGATGAATTTATAACCGTCCTGCTCGGCGATCTTCTTCATGCTCTCGTGGATGAAGCCGAACTGGTAATCCCTGAGATTGTGAATGTCCGGCATCATCGCGAAGTAAATGCGGATGTTGTGCGCCTTCGCATAGTCGGCGAGCCTCTTGAGGCCCTCCTGCGCCTTGATCCAACCCGGCTGGTTCGACGCATAGACCTGCTTGTAATGATCGAGGAGCGACAGCTCTCCGGTCCGGCTGAGCAGCCGGTTGGCCGCAATCCACGTCATCACGGCGAGCTCGCTGTTGCGGAGCAGGACGTTTCCGCCGCCCGCATCCAATTCCTCGGCGCCGCGCAGGAAATAATGCACCACGATGTCGGTCGGCTCGAGCCGGTAGAGATCGGAGAAAAACCAGTCGATGTAGCGCTCGGCATTGTAGTTGCCGACGCCCGCGTTCAGTACTTCGACCTTCTGGCCGTCGGCGTCGAACATCTTCTGCAACTGCGACGTCAACACATCCTCTTCCGCCACGCCCCATCCCAGCGTGATGGAATCGCCCAGCACCAGGATGCGCCGCGTGTCGGGCTGCCGCGGCGCGACCGGCCCTCCCCGCATGCCCCAGTCGTTGATCCGGATGTTCACGGATTGAAGGACGGCGGACGCGTTCTTGACGTGCTCGTGCCCGCGAACCGGATCGGAGCTCGGCTGCTTGAGTTCCTTGGCGTAGCGCCACATCTCGACGTCGTAATTTGTCATCGAGGAATTCTTGATGCGCAGCGCGACCTCGGCGAAGGCGGCCGCCGCGATGAACGAGACGACGAACAGGATGATCGAATAAAGAAGATTCTTGTTCATGGGATCACATGCCGGTGCGGCCGGCCGCATTGCGCGATAGGAACGCAGGCAGCTCCCGGAGACTGCATCGCCGCCGGGATCACCGCGATGCCTCCCTGCTCATCATCACGAAGCCGGCGATCTCGCCCGCCACCTCCGCGCTGAAATCAGCCGTATAGTGCAGGGTGTCGAGATAGAGCGGCTCCTTCTTGTCCGCCTGCATGTCCGCCAGCCACAGAAAATCTTTTCCGAAGTTCGATCCCTTCCAACGATCCGCCATCAGCGGATAGCCCTGGACCGAAAGCTCATGCCGCCCGAACTTGAAAATCGGATTGAGCGCGACGTGATATTGCAGATCATATTTGTAGCCCGAGAACGGCAGCCACACGAATACGGGGGTGACGCCATACGTGCTTGAAATGCCCTCGATCTGCGTCTTGTTCTGCAAGTAGCGGTCGATCGTGCGTCCGTATTGCTCCCGGCTGATGGTCTTCTCCTTCATCGCCGCGACGAGCTGATCTTTGTCGGCCGGGGACATCCAACCCGCCATGGCCTTTGCCGCGCGGGCCAACGGAAGCGATTTGGCCATCGACTTGATCGAGGCCGCGGTCTTCTGAAGGTCTGACAGCCCGAGCCCGATGTTTTGAAAATTCTGCCCGAAGAAGTCCGACCGAAACGGCTTGCCGTCATAGAAGAAGAACTCGCTCGGACCGTCCGCGAACACGGCGAGATCGGGGACATGCCCGTCGAGCAGCAGTTGCTGATACAATATCCGTTCCTGCGTCGAAAAATAAAATGGCCTTGCAAAATTGTAGACCTTGACGGGCTTCCCGTTGATCAAGTGACCATCGAGCTTGCCTTGAAAATAGCTCGGAATCGATGCCCAGTCGGGCCCCATTCCCATCGTCACCGAGCCCCCGAAAAAGAAGACGTTGAAATATTTCGCGTCCGGGGGCCATGGGCCCTGGTCTTTCACCTCGCGGTACCCGTCTTCGGTGAAATTGAAGAACTTGCCCTTCGCAGGACGGGACTTGAAGTATGTGTAGTCCTCGTAGGCGAGGCCGGTCAGCCTGTTTCCCACGCCGGCTTCGGCATTTTTCTCATTCAGCTCGCGATAATAGGCGTCGAGTTCATCCTGGTCATGCAAAGCCAGCCATTTCACCGCATTCTGGCTTCGATTGTCGCGAGCGCGTTGGTTGGCTTCCTGCGTCATCCGCTCCGCGGGCGTTTCCACGAGCGATGGAAATTCCCGGAACAGCCAGCCGCAGAAGACGTTCAATCCAATAAAAAGCCCGATGGTCAACGCCGATATGGCGAAGAAATTGAAGACCCAATCTTTCAATTTCAACATTTCGGCACCTCGAAATCCGGTCGCACCCAAGACGAGCCGACGACGTCAGCTCGAACGGCATTTCCGGCTGCAGCCCTGATCACGCTGTTTTCAATCCGCCTCGAAAGCGCCCTTGTAGTCGTGTTTGAGCGCCGGATCCTGCTCGCTCTTGGTCATGTAAAGATTGCCCACCGCCAAGTTGTCGAGCTCGCAGCCCATGAAGCATCGGAACGCATCCTCAGGCGTGTGAACGATGGGCTCGCCCCGGACGTTGAAGCTGGTGTTGACCAGGACCGGACAGCCCGTGCGGGCCTTGAAATCCGTGAGCAGCGCATGAAAGCGGGGATTTGTCTCGCGCTGGACCGTCTGCACGCGCGCCGAATAGTCCACGTGCGTCACCGCAGGGATGTCGGAGCGGGGAACGTTGAGCTTGTCGATGCCGAAGAGGGCTTCCTCCTCGGCCGTCATTTGGCGGCGCCGCCGCTTCACCACGTCGGCGACGAGCAGCATGTACGGGCTTTCCTGATCCAGCTCGAACCAATCGCCGACATCCTCGTTGAGGACGGCGGGTGCGAAGGGACGGAAGGATTCCCGGTACTTGATCTTGAGATTGAGGGCCGACTGCATGGCAGGCGAACGCGGATCGGCGACGATGGAGCGGTTCCCGAGGGCGCGCGGACCAAATTCCATTCTTCCCTGGAACCATCCCAGCGCCTTGCCACCCGCCAGATCGTCGGCCGCCCGCGCGATCAACGCACCGTCGTCGAGCCGGACGAACCGGGCGCCGGCCGCCTTCAGGCGTTCGGCGCTGTCGACGTCGCTGAATCCGGGGCCGAGATAGGCGCCGCTCATGCCGTCGAGCTCGTTGCCGATGCTGCGCGGCTGGCCTCTGTGGATGTAATAGGCCGCGAGCGCGGCCCCGAGCGCACCGCCCGCGTCGCCCGCCGCCGGCTGGATCCAGATTCGCTTGAATTTGGAATCGCGCAGCACCTTGCCGTTGGCCACGCAGTTGAGCGCAACGCCGCCGGCAAGACACAGGTTCTCGGACCCGGATTCCGCGGCGAGCGAACGGGTCAGGCGCAGAACGACCTCTTCCGTTACCGCCTGGATCGACGCGGCCAGATCCATGTGACGGGAGGTCAGCAATTCCTCCGGCTTGCGCGCGGGCGCACCAAACAGTCTGTCGAACTTCTCGTTCGTCATCTTCAGGCCGGTGCAATAGTCGAAATAGGACTGGTCGAGCCGAAAGCTGCCATCCGGCTTGAGGTCGATCAGATTGTCGAGGATCACCGACGCATATCTGGGCTCGCCGTAAGGCGCCAGCCCCATCACCTTGTACTCGCCCGAATTCACCTTGAACCCGGTGTAGTAGGTGAAGGCGGAGTAGAGCAGGCCGAGCGAATGGGGGAAGTGCAGTTCCTTCACGGTGGTGAGTTCGTTGTCGCGGCCGTACGCGACCGAAGTCGTCGCCCACTCGCCGACCCCGTCCATGGTCAGCACGGCGGCTTCCTTGAAGGGTGAGGGGAAAAAGGCGGAAGCCGCGTGGCTCTGGTGATGCTCGGTAAAAAGCATCTTGCTCTTCCAATCGAAGTCCGGCGCGTATTCTGCCAGCGCGTCGCCGAGGAGCTGTTTCTGAAACAGCTTCTCGCGGAGCCAAAGCGGGATCGCCATGCGGAACGAGCGAAAGCCGCGCGGTGAGAAGACCAGATAGGTCTCGAGCAAACGCTCGAACTTCAGGAACGGCTTGTCGTAGAACACGACGTGATCGACGGCGTCGAGCTTGGTTCCGGCCGCTTCCAGGCAATAGGCGAGCGCGTGGTGCGGGAAACCGGAATCGTGCTTCTTGCGGGTGAACCGCTCCTCCTGCGCCGCCGCCACCACGCGACCATCCTCGATGATGGCGGCCGCGCTGTCGTGGTAGAAGGCCGAAAGACCGATAATGCGCATGCGGTGCGGATCGCTCAGAAGATCGTGTAAATGAACGGCGCGATCGCAGAACCCTGGGTCAGCACGATCAGCGCTCCGAATATGGCCATCATGATGAAGATCGGCAGCAGCCAATATTTCTTGCGGCCGCGCAGAAACATCCAGAATTCGGCTAGGAAGGATCCCATATCTCGCCTCAGAACTGGTTCTTCATGGATTCAGGGGCCGGACCCGGCGGCTCCCGCAATATCCAATAGCTCTTTGCGGCGGAATCCCGGCGCAGCCGTAACGGATCCTTGCCGGCCAGCCGCAGCACAAAGCCCACCGGAGTGACCGTCAGGTAGTACAGAAGACCCAGTACGATCGGGCTGACGACGTGGAACAACAGTTCGCCGAGCTTGGCCCAGATGCGGTTGAGCGGCGCCAGCGGCGCGGTCCACAGCAACGCCAGCGCAAGAAAGACGATGCTTACGGCGAGCGCCCACCAGCGCACCGCGGCGGGCGGGTTGTGGAGCAGCGGCGTGACCGAAATAATCGCAAAGAAACCCGCCATCACAAGACCGAAGGAACGATCTGATGAAAGCTGGATCTTTTCTTTGCGGCTGAAGTCTTCGTGCATGCCGGATTTCCCCTCACCAGCCTCCGTAATGACGGCATCTGCTCCCGGCCGTGAGTGTAGCCATTTGGGTTGTCCACGGCAATGCGCGGGACATCAGGTCCCCGTTGTGGGGCCGGCCGTCTGCGGCCCCCCGCCGCAGCCGCGCTGCGCGAGAGCAGCACGCAGGACGCGATCGATCTCGGCCGCGCGGGCGGCCCAGGAATGCTCGCGCCGCACGAATTCTGCCCCGCGGCGGCCCATCTCGCGCGCGGCCGCCGGATCGGCGCCGAGTTGCGCAACGGCGCCGGCCAGCGCGGCGGCATCGTCGCAGGGAATGACCACGCCGCAGGCGCCGGCACGCACCACTTCGGCCTGCCCGGGAAGGTCGGTGACGACGGCGGGGATGCCGCAGGCCAGCGTCTCATAGAGCTTGAGCGGCGAAATGCCGGTCGAGGAGCGGCCGCGCGGATTGGTGATCGGTATCAGCCCGGCGATGGCGCCGGCCACGAGCTCGGGGATCTGCTCATGGGGCCGATAGCCGAGCCAACGCACCGGCAGGCCGGACTCGACGGCAGCCTGCACGAGGTGCTCGTGAGCGCCGGCCCCGATCACCACCAGTTCCACGCCCGCGGGCCAGCTTGGGTGGCGCACCGCGTCGAGCATGAGATCGACGCCATGCCATGCGGTGAGGCCGCCGAAGAACACCACGAATGGCACGCAATCACGCGCGATCGGGCGGAACAGATCGACATTGGCGCCGTTGGCAACCACGGTGATGCGGTCGTGGGAGCCGCCGCTGCGCAGCCATTGCGCCAGCCCTTCCGTGACCGGAAACAGCCGGTCGGACACGCGGTACTGCGAGCGATAGAGCCACCGCACCAGCGGGCGCAGCGGCGCCAGCCAGGGATGGCTAACGATCACGTCGAGCTCGATGCCGTTGATCTCCTGGGCGATGACGAGATTGCGCATGCGCGCCCAGAACGTCACCGGCCAGGCCAAGAGATGCGCCCGCACGTAAAGTGCGTCATAGCGATGGAGATGCGGGATGATCCGCGCCATCACCCGCAGATATTCCAACGCGCGCGCGGGCACCGGCCGGGCGTGGCCGGAAGGCGCGGGCTCCGGCGCAAACAGATCGATGTGCCAGCCGAGCCGGCGCAGATTGTTGACGATCTCGCTGATGTGGATGTGGCTGGCCTGTCCCTTGTGGGGAACATCGAGCGCGAAATAGGCGAGCCGGCGCTCAGCTGACGGCGACATTGAACCGCTCGATCCAGCGCACCACGTTGACGGTGCGCCACAGGTCGAAGCCGAATGCCGCCGACTGGACCATGCGGCGGTCGAGCGCCTGCAGGGCCGCGGATGCATTCAGCCATGGCAGCGCGCGCGCGACATCGGAAGTCAGCGTGCGCTCGAAGAAGGGGCGCAGCGCCTGTCCCCACATGCGATCCGGCGTCGAGAAGGCGATCTTGTCGCGACGGTCGAGGATGGCGTCGGGGACGAGGCCGCGCATGGCATCGCGCAACACCGCCTTCGACACCGCGTCCCCGCTCACGAGCCTATCCGCCGGCAGCGAATAGGCGAGGTCGGCGAGGTCGGGGATGAGGAACGGCACCCGCGATTCGATGGAGAACGCCATCGAGTTGCGATCGCCATAGCGCAGCAGGGCCGGCAACACCGTTTCCGTCAGGCTCTGCACGAGCGCGTCATGGAAGAGATGTGGGCTTGCTTTCAATGCTCGCCCGGTCGCAAACGTGCCTTTCCCGGCGAACCATTGGCCATCGATCCACGGCGGCAGCAGCGGCCGTCCGACCATGCGCCGCGCGAGACCGCGCAGCTGCGGCGACACCGCGGGCTCGAACGCCTGCGCGATCAGCCGGGCGCCGGCGCCGGGTAGCTTTCGCATGGCGCGCACGAACCGGATCGCTTCGGGCAGGCGGAACGATGCCAGCAATTCGCTCAGGCGCCGGGCCATGTAAGGACGGTATCCCGCGAACAGCTCGTCGGCGCCCTGCCCGTCGAGGATGACCTTGATGCCGTGGTCGCGGGCGAGCCCCATGACGCGGTGCTGGGCATACATGGAAAGGCTCCCGAACGGCTCGCCCTGCACGGCGATGAGCCGGTCGATGTCGGCGACGATCTCGGCGGGCTCGATGCGCACCATATGTCGTTCGGCGCCCGCGGCCTGCGCCGCCATCTCGATGTAGGGGGTCTCGTCGACTTCCGATCCGGTGGCGGTGAAGCTGAAGGTGCGCAGGTCGATGGAGGGCCCACCGACCGCGCGCGCGCAGGCGATGATGGCAGAGGAGTTGATGCCGCCGGACAGCGAAATGCCGGTCGGCACGTCGCTGCGCAGATGAAGCTCGACCGACCGGATCAGCACCTCCCGCACCTCACGCGCCGCCGCCAGCGGGCCGCGGTCCCGCACCGCGACGGTCGGCCGCCAGAACGCGACCGGTACGACCGCCGGCGCGTCGAGCGCAACGCGCGCAAAGCTTCCCGCCGGGAGGCTGCAGACATTGGCGAACATGGTCCGCTCGCCTTCATCGGTCTGGCCGACCGAAAGGAACAGGCAGGTGCGGGCCTGATCGATGGCGCGCCCGACGCCGGGCACATCGAGAAGCGGACCGATCTCGGAGGCGACGGCGAAGTGGCCGCTGCCGCGCGCCCAGAACAACGGCTTGATGCCGAAGGGATCGCGCGCCAGGAACAATTCGCGGCGCTCGCGATCGAGCATGACAAAGGCGTACATGCCGATGAAGCGCGCCAACGCCTTCTCGCCCCAGTTCGCATAGGCCGCGATCAGCACCTCGCTGTCGGACGAGGTGCGGAAGACGTGGCCGTCGCGCTTGAGCGCCTCGCGCAGTTCGACGTAATTGTAGATCTCGCCGTTGAAGACGAGCACATAGCGGCCGTCCGCCGACGCCATCGGCTGGTTGGCGCGCGGGTCGAGATCGATGATCGAGAGTCGGCGATGGAGCAACGCGACCTCTGCCGCGTCGGCCGTGGCGGGGCTGCCGTCGCGGCCATAGGTCGAAAGCCCGCTGGCATCCGGCCCCCGGTGCGCCAATGCGGCATCGAACCGGGCGCACAGCGCCGGCGGAATGCGGTTGCCGGAGAGCGCAATGATTGCGGCCATGCCGCACATGAATTTTCTCGCTGCGAGTGGGTAAACTCCCTCCCCCTTCTTCAGGGGAGGGTTGGGGAGGGGGTCCGCTGACTCGCCACAAGCGCCGCATATGCGGCCCGCGATCCCCTCCCCAACCCTCCCCTTTTCAAGGGGAGGGAGAAGAGTCGAACCCGGCCGAGGTTCGGAACATCACCGTATTAGCGCGCCCTCTTCCACAGCCACGTCGCGACCTCTTGCGCGCCGCGCAACGGCCATAGCGGCGCGGCGCGGAAGGACCGCCGCGTGGTGTCGAGCAGATTTTGCAAATCGCCGGAGCGCAGATGGTGCGATGCCAGCATCGTCGTCTCGGCGGCGTGCCATTGCCGCACCGCGTGCAGCGTCTCCGGCGAAGCCTGCCTCGCCGGCGCACCGCTCATATAGCGCTGCGCGATCGTGATGTTCTCGCGGCGCACCAGCGCGAAATTCTTGCGTGCGCGGTCAATCGTGCTGGAGCCGTCATGCATGAGATAGCGGTAGACCGCACGCTCCATCTCAACCATGGGAATTTCGGCGATCCAGGCGCGCAGCATCCATTCGCGATCTGCGGCGAGCCGGTAGGCGGTGTCGAACGCACCGATGCGGTCGAACACGGAGCGCCGGATGCACAGGCTGTTGATCGCACAGGGCCCGCGCAGCAGGAGATCGGTATCGAGCGGAGCTGCCGCCCGTTCGTCGGCGCCTGCGACCGGGCCGGCGACGCCGGCGTTGCCGATCTCTGAGAAGGTCGCCCGCCCCCGCACCATGCCGGCCGCCGGCGCCTTTGCCAGCGCGTCGCGCCAGGCGGCGAGCGCACCGGGCAACAGCACGTCGTCGGCATTGAGAAGCACGATCGCCGGCGCGCGGGTTTCCGCAAAGCCGCGATTGTGCGCCTCGTAGATGGAGGTGCCCGGCGCCGAGATCGCGCGAATGCCCGCCGCCGTGGCGATCGCCACGGTGTCGTCGCGCGAGCCGCCGTCGACGAGAACGGCCTCGAATTCGGCGTCCTGGGCGGCGAGGCTCGACAGCGCCGTGCGCAGGTGGGCCGCGGCATTCAGCGCCGGGATGACGACGGCAATGTCCGGCGTGTTCGTGGGCATGGACTTGGTCGGATCGAGCGCCTCATTCAGCGATTGCAATGCGCGGGTGTCATCTTCTTGCGAAGCGCCAGGTTTTCGCGAAACCCAGATGATCTAGAACCTGACGCAAGGCATCCATGACGGTCGAGCGGGCGACGATCGTCGCGATCGCGAGGAAACCGGCGAAAACGAGTATGCAGACCATCAAACCAGGCTCGAAGTATTCCACGAAGGCGACCGCCGACGCGATCGCCAGAATGCCGGCGATCACTCCGCGATCCTGGAACGGCAGGTCGACGTTGCGGTGTGGATCGATCTCGGTCGCCACCCTGAACACCAAGTACTGGACGTAGCTGGCGCATACCGCGGCCGCAAGCCCGAAGAATTGCACCAGGACGAACAGCGTCACCATGGCCGCGATGGCGGAAAGACTGCTGCTCAAGGAGATGTAGCGTCCCCGGCCATGCAGCATCAGGAAATAGAACTGGGGCCGTCCGCTGAACTGCACCAGCATCACGCCGACCAGGAGCGCCGCGTAGGGCGCGGCGTCGTTGAACTTATCGTGCGTCAGCAATCCGATGATCATGCGCCCGAACAGCGCCAGGGCGACGCCGAAGGCGGTGACGCCCAGGAACACGACGTTCGAGGTGCGGCCGGTGCGATCGAATTGCTGCTGCTCCTTGGTCTCGTCCAGCGAGACCGGGGCGACCGCCCGCTGAATCGGTCGCGAGCCCAGGCTGACCAGCGACTGGTACTGCTGGGCATGGGTATAGAGACCGAGATCGTGCAGCCCGGTATAGCTCGTGAGCAGCGCGCGTTCGACGGTCAGGCGCGCCTGCACGGTCAGAAATGCCATCGTGCTCCAGCCGCCGAGATACAAGGCGTCCTTGACCGTTCTCCAGTCGATCCTGGCCTTGAAAAACCGCGACAGGATGGCCAGCGACCCGATCAAAGCCGCGATGCCTCCGGCCGCATATCCCACGAACAAGGCCATCACGTGCAGATCGAAGATGAACAACGCCGCAAGCGTCGCGGCGGTCGCGACGAGGCTCTTGGTGATCGTGACGAACGAATAGTAACCCGGCGTGTTGCCGAACGACGACACGGACGCCGTGAGCATGTGCACGCTCGAGCCGATACGCTCCACCGCAATCAGCACGACCATCGACAGGGTAATGCCGGCGGTGACGCTCCAGGAGTCGTGAACGACCAGGAATGCGAGGATGAGGAGTGCCGCGAAGGCAAGACTCGCGGCGAGCACGAGCGCGGTCAAGGTCGTGACCAGCCGGCACTGCTCTTCCGGCGAGCCGTGACGGAACCGCTGCGTCACGAGGAAGCCGCTGCCCATCTGCGACAGGCTCATTGCCAGCGCGGAAAACGACGCAACGAGGCTGAACACGGCGAAGTCGGAAGGTCCCAGCACCTTGGTGGTGAGCGGCAGCGTCACGAAGCTCAGGGCGACCTGGAGAGCGCCGGGGGCCAGAAAAAGGAGGAAACGGCGGCGAACCTCCGACGCGGCCAAATGTCGGACCGCCGGCTTCGGCTCGGTCGCTTGCGAAGGCTGCGTCATTTTTGTTGGAGGCGACAACCTCAACTCTTGACTTGCTTGCGGCGATGCACGGGGCCCTCGAACAGCAGCGGGCCCACGTCGCGCAGGAACATGGCATCGAGCTCGGCCACTGTGCGCGCCCCGCCGGCAGCGTCGGTGCGCACACCATCTGCCGGAAGCACGTCATGCACCTGGGCGAACGGCCCTTCGATGAGGCCGGCCAATTTCCCGTCGCGAAACACGATGATGCCTCCGCCAGTGTCGCCGAGCCGATGGGCGCGCCACTCGGCGAAGGAACTGAAACCAACCACCAGCGTGGAGCCGCGCATGGCCAAGCCGCGCAGGACCAGCTTGCGCTCCCCTGAATCGATGGACTGAGAGAGATACTCCTCGCCACGGAACCTAATGGCGCCGCTCGCATTCGGCCGCTCGGCCGTCTCGCAATTGCGGAAGCTGTCGGTGAACATGATGCCGTCATCGTGAATGACGACGTCGTGGAGACCGCGCGATCGGTACTGGTACGCCCGGACCACGTCGTCGGCGACGAATCCCAGCGCACCGCCGTCCTCGCCGGCGGTATGGGCCGTGAACAGCAACGCATCGCCATTGATGCCGACCGAATTGATGTGGTTCTGGTCGGTGCGCAGCGGAACACCGGTGGCGTCGACGAACAGCTGTTTCTCGTCGACGATGCCTCCTCCACGCGAATCCACGGAGAGCAGGCTGTTGCCGCGGCAATTGGCGCAGTGGATGAGACTTGTCCGCGGATCGTACGCAATCTGATGGATGCGCTCGTTCTGGTAGCGGGTCTCGAAACGAGCCAGAATTTCGACGTTTCGCAGCCTTTCGATAGTCTTGCCGCCGACGATCTGCGCCGAAAGCACAAAAGAATGGATGCCTGCAGTCGCGCCGAGAAACACGGTCCCTTCGTGGCGAGCGACACCGAAACATCGCACCGGCAGCAGACAATGCAGATCACTCCGATCCAGCAGGTAGAGCCCGTTATTGGCCGTCACCAGCAGCGGAAACGGAACCAGATCCGCCACGCGTGCCGCCACGTAATTGCGCGGCGCGACCGTCTCGCTGAGAAACCGGTCGTAGAGCTGAAATTCCAGCAGCCGGCGCGAAAGCTCCTGCCGCCTGTTGCTGTCGAAGACGGCGCGGGCGAGGCCGCCCGCAATGCGACCGACGATCGCAAGGTCGCTCATCAGGCGGCCGTTCACAAGCGCCCCGTCAGATTTCGCCGCAGCCCGGCCTCGGTGCGCAAACACATCTCAGCGCAACGGGCCAATCTTTGCGTCGCGAATCAAGGGGGCCTCGAAAAGCAGCGGGCCCACGTCGCGCCGGAACATCGCGTCGAGCTCCGCGGCGGATCGCACCGGGCCGGGGACGTCGGTTCGCGCGCCATTCACCGGGAGGACGTCAAAGACCTGGCCGAATGGTCCATCGATGATCCCGATCGGTTTGCCGTCGCGAAATGCGATGATCCCGCCGCCTGCTCTCGCGAACCGCTCTTCCCGGCGAGCGAAGGCGCTGAATCCCGCTGCCAGCGCACTACCCTGCATCGCCAGCCCACGCAAAACCAGCTTGCGAGACCCGGTTTCGATGGATTGGGTGAGATATTCCTCACCCTTGTATCGTATGGCGCCGCTCACACTCGGATTCTCGGCTGCGCTGCCCTCGCGAAAGCTGTCGCTGAACATGATGCCGTCCTGGTGGATGAGCACGTCGTGAACGCCGACCGCAGGGTAATGATAGACGCGGATGGTGTCCTTGGTGACAAAACCGACACCGCCCCCGTTTCCCGCATAACGCACGGCGAACAGCAGGGAGTCGCCGTTCACCGTCACCGAGTTGACATGGTTCTGATCGGTAAAGAACGGCGATCCGCTGGGGTCCACGAAAAGAAACTTCTCGTCGACAATGCCCCGTCCATCGAGGTCCACGGAGATCAGGCTGTTGCGGCGACAATTGGCGCAGTGGATCAGGTTGGTCTGCGGATCGTAGGCGATCTGATGAATGCGCTCGTTGTGATAGCGGGTTTCATAACGGGCCAGAACCTTCACGTTCCGAAGCGCGTCGATGCTTTCGGTGCCGACGATCTCGGCCGACAGAACGAACGAGTGCAGGCCGGCCGACGCCCCGACATAAAGGGTCTGCCCGTGACGCGCGATGCCGAAGCAGATGACCGGCAGCAGGCAATGCCACCCACCACGCTCCAGCAGGTAAAGTCCGGAGTTGCTCGTCGCGAGCAGCGGAAACGGAATGTCTCCGGTCACCGGAGCAGCGAGCGTCTTCACCGGCGCAGTGGTCGCGCTGCGGAACCGGTCGTAGTGGTCGTAATCCTGCAGCCGGTGCCAGAGCTCTTTCATCCTGTCGGAATCGGACACGGCACGCGCGGCGCCCCCCACCAACCGCCCGGCAATCGCCGCGCGGGTGCCCAGAAGCGAGAGCGCCTCCGAGAAGGTCAGCTTGGCCCGCGGCTGTGGAATGTTTCTGTGCATCGCGGCTAGTCCTCTTTATGCACGACGAAAATGAAGCGGCCATCCGCCGCCGCGGCGCCATTTGTCCTTTGACTGGCGATCCGCCTCAACCCAGCCACCCGCCGGTGCGTAAATGCTCGACGACCGTCCCGGCCAGTTCGTCGGCGTCGCGTTCCTGGGTGCGCAGAACGAGATCCGGATGCTGCGGCGGCTCATAGGGAGAATCGACACCGGTGAAATTCTTGAGCGTACCGAGGTCGGCCTTGGCATAGAGGCCCTTGGGGTCGCGGCGTCGGCATTCCTCGATCGGGGTGTCGACGAACACTTCGAGGAACTCGCCATCGCCGACGAGATCGCGCACCATCCGCCGCTCCGCCTGGAACGGCGAGATGAAGGCGCACAGCACGATCAGCCCCGCATCGACGAACAGCTTCGCCACCTCGCCGACCCGGCGGATGTTTTCGACGCGGTCGGCGTCGGTGAAGCCGAGGTCGTGATTTAGCCCGTGGCGCACATTGTCGCCGTCGAGCATGTAGGTGTGGTGGCCCGCCGCGTGCAAATGACCCTCGACGAGCTTGGCGACCGTCGACTTTCCCGAAGCGGAAAGCCCGGTGAACCAGACGATGCAGGGGCGCTGATGCTTGAGGCGCGCGCGCGCCTCTTTTTCGATGGCGAGGTGCTCCGGGTGGATGTTGGTGGCGCGGCGCAGCGCGAACGCGATCATCCCGGCGCCGACGGTCTCGTTGGTGTAGCGGTCGACAATGATGAAGGCACCGGTCTCGCGGTTGTTTTCATAGGAATCGAACGCGACCGGCACCGCCGTCGCGAAATTGCAGAGGCCGATCTCGTTGACGGCGAGCGTGCGCGCGGCCAGCGGCTCGAGATGGTTGATGTCGAGCTTGTGCTTGATCGCCGACACCATCGTCGGCACCCACTTGGTGCCGATCCGCATCAGATAGGAACGCCCGGGCAGCAGCGGCTCGGCGCTCATCCAGATCAAGTGGGCCGCAAACTGGTCGGCGACTTCCGGCCGGCGATCGGGCGGGACGAGAAGATCGCCGCGGGCGATATCGAGTTCGTCGCCGAGCGTCAGCGTGACGGCATCGCTCGGCGCTTGCCGCCTCGACGTCCCCATCGGCGGTGACGATCCGCTCGACCCGCGTCGCGGCGCCGTTGCGCGCGACCCGGATCGGGTCGCCGCGGCGGATGCGGCCGCTGGCGACCGTGCCGGCAAAGCCTCGGAATTCCTGATCCGGCCGGTTGACCCATTGCACCGGAAAGCGGAACGGCATCGACTCCTGCGCCGCATCGATCTCGATGGATTCCAGATGCTCAAGCAGGGCCGGCCCGCCGTACCAGGCCATGTTGCGGCCGCGCGCGACGACGTTGTCGCCGAACCGGGCGGAAATGGGGATCGGCACGATGGTGCCGAACGAAAGCTGCGACGCGAAGCTGCGGAAGTCGGCGGCAATGCCGGTCGAACACGTCCTGCGAATGGCCCACGAGGTCCATCTTGTTGACGGCGAGCACGACATGGCGGATGCCGAGCAGCGAGCAGATCACGGCGTGGCGTCGGGTCTGCGCCAGTATGCCCTTGCGCGCGTCGACCAGGATGATGGCGGCGTCGGAATTCGAGGCGCCGGTCGCCATGTTGCGAGTGTATTGCTCGTGCCCCGGCGTATCCGCCACGATGAACGAGCATTTCTCCGTCGCGAAATAGCGGTAGGCGACGTCGATGGTGATCCCCTGCTCCCGTTCCGCCTCGAGCCCGTCGAGCAGCAGGGCGAAGTCGATGTTTTCGCCGGTCGTGCCGTAGCGCCGGGAATCGTTCTCCAGCGCGGAGAGCTGGTCCTCGAAGATGGCGCCGCATTCGTGCAGCAGGCGGCCGATCAGGGTCGATTTTCCGTCGTCGACCGAACCGCAGGTGAGTACCCGCAACAGCCGCCGGCCGGAGCCGGCATCCGCGATGTCAGCGATGTCCGCCTGCGCGGCTGGCACCGCCATCAGAAATAACCTTCCCGCTTTTTCCGCTCCATGGACGCGGCCTGGTCGGCATCGATCACCCTGCCCTGCCGCTCCGACACCCGCGACGTCCGCAACTCATGGATGATGTCGGCGACATCGGTCGCGTCCGATTCTACGGCCCCGGTCAGGGGGTAGCACCCGAGCGTGCGAAACCGGATGCGCCGCATTGCGGGCCGCTCCCCCGGGACCAAAGGCAGGCGGTCGTCATCGCGCATGATCAGCGCCCCGTCGCGTACAACCACCGGCCGCTCCGCCGCGAAGTACAGGGGCACCACGGGAATATTCTCGACCGAGATGTATTGCCAGACGTCGAGCTCGGTCCAGTTCGACAAGGAAACACCCGCACGGATTCGCCGGGCTGGATCTTCGTGTTGAACAGCCGCCACAGCTCCGGACGTTGGTTGCGTGGGTCCCAGACGTGATTGGCGCTGCGGAACGAAAAAATCCGTTCCTTGGCCCGGCTCTTCTCCTCGTCGCGGCGCGCCCCGCCCATCGCCGCGTCGAACCCATGGAGATCGAGGGCCTGCTTGAGCGCCTCGGTCTTCATCACCTGGGTATGCAACGCCGATCCGGACGTAATGGGGTTGATGTCTCGCGCTACGCCCTCCGGATTGATGTGGACGAGGAGCTCGAGCCCGCGCTCCCGCACGGTCAGATCGCGAAACACGATCATGTCGCGGAACTTCCAGCGGGTATCCACATGAAGCAGCGGAAACGGCGGCTTGGCGGGATAAAACGCCTTCAGCGCGATGTGGAGCATCACGCTGGAGTCCTTGCCGATGGAATAGAGCATCACCGGCCGGCGGAATTCAGCGGCGACTTCGCGCATGATTCCGATCGCCTCGGCCTCAAGGCGCTTGAGCTGAGGTGAAAGCCTGGGGGTCATGAACGAACGAAAAATCTGTTCGGGGTCACGGCGCTACACAGTCCGTTGCGCTTCGATATGCTGAAAAATCGCTTTGGTCGCGTTTTCCGCCGCATACCGTTCGTCGAAGAATTTCCGCGCGGTCCTGCGCAGCCTTTTCAATTTGCCGGGTTGCAACAGATCGCGGAAGATCTCGGGATAGGATGAGGCGTCCGGCGCGACCCTGACCGCTTCGCAGGTTGAAAGCTCGGGCATGTTGAACAGCACGCTCGGATGCACGATGCAGACGTTCCCCGCCGACAGCGCCGAGCAAACGCGGGTGCGCGCGCCGACCGGATATTTCATCGGCAAGAGGAAAATCCGCCCCTTCGCCAGTTCGGCCTCGAAGGACGGAACGCGTCCGGTGATCCGTATATCATCGCAGCGCTCGGCAAGCTTGCGCAAGGCGGGCGGGCAGTTGCCGACGAGTTCTCAGCTCGAACGCACCCGGAGCGAACATCTTTCGAAGCACCGGCAAGATGCCGTCGAATATCTCGCTGTAGGCGCGCGAAGACGCCGTCGATACCAAGGTGCCCCCGAATACCAGGATCAGCTTTTCCTCGGTTGCGGAATCCGGCGGGATCTCGGGAGGCGAAGGAATGAACGGTCGGAGGTCGATGACCGGTCTCCCGAGCGTCCTGGACCATTGCGACGCATGCCCAGCGCCGAACATCGCCAACTGGAACCGGGCCGGCACCGTGAAGCGGAAGTACAGCTGCTCTGCGACGTCGATCAGGAGCGCTGAGACTTTCCGTTTAATGTCGGTAGGGGACGCGGAATGCCAGAGACGCCGGCCGCCGGGATCGCCGAGGATGCCGATGGTGCAGGCCGACTTCACGCTTTTCGCCAGATCGATGGGAAGCGAATCGTAGGCGATCACCGCGTCATAGGATTCGTCGAGCATGGCGGGCCGAGTCCCCGCCAGATCGTTGGACGCGCTCAAATCAAAATTCCCGATGAAGCGCCTTATGCGGTCGACTTTTTTCGGCAGGATCGGGACCTCGGCCGTTCTGATCGAACCTGCGGGCAGCTCATACAGGTGCTCCCAGGACGAATCGTCGTGAGGCCGGATGAGGGCAAGATAGGAAACGTCCCAACCCAATCGTATCGCCACCTCCGTAAGCCCGCACATCACGGTGGTGCCGCCGGTCCCGTTGAGCACCAGGCGTTCGTGGGAAATGATCAGAAGTTTCCTGCCGCGGGCCACGGGTTGAAGAACCGAAGCTTCGATGGGGCTTGTTTGCGGAATGGCGTTCAAGCTGACAACGCTTGGCTGCGAAACAGGTCTGCGTAACGCCCGATCGTCTCCTCGCGCAGCGTCCGCAGGCGCTCGCGCTCCGCAGCGCCCTTCGCGATGAGACTTTCAAGCGTTGAGATGATCTCGCCGGCAGTCGCGGCCTTGGGCGTGAGGGTGGGCAGGCCCATGGTCTCCACCGTTCCGAGGCGCGTGTCGTTGCCAATGACCAGCGAGGGAACTCCAATCCCGGCCAAAGGTATGGCCGCGTGAATGCGGCTGACGAAACCCACCTTGGCTCCCCCGATCGCCTCGGCATAGGACACGGTATCGCGCGGCTGATCGCACGGCAGATCGGGAGCAACCTGCCCTGCCAGCCGTCTTTCGTATTCGCTGTGAGCCAGCATTCTCACCGCATGCCGTTTCCTGAGATCGGCGATCACCTGCTGCACCGTAAGCCGCCAGGACTGCTCGTCGACGTTCTGCCCCCAATCGGTGTTTGCCCCGCGGGCCTGAAAATTCACGACAACGTGGCTGCCCCGATCACGGTTTCCCATGAGGCGTTCGAATGGGCGGCCGACGCCGATCGCTCCGCACGGGATCAGCGGGGCTTGCCGGCCCATCTCGGCGCACAAGGATTGAGCGACCGTGTCGCGCACCGTGACGACCGACGAGAGGGACAGCGCCTTGCGATAGAACGCCTCGTCTTCCGCGTCGAAGCGATAGGGTTTGCGTTCGATCGGAAACGCCGAACCCATGGCGGCATCGACGAGGGGGACGCCACGCGCGGAAAACGCGCCATTGAGATGATGCAGAAGCAGATGCATTTCGGGAACCCGAGAGGCGCCCGGGATCAGGCTCGGCCCGCCGCATGCGATGGCGAGAGCGTAGGGAAATTTCGGCAGATCGCGGCGCAGCCGCTTTTGCACGAGGTCGTTGATCAGGCACCAGCGGATCAATTTGAAGCGGCCATGAGGCAGGCGGTTTGCGGCGCGCGCCCAGTGACGCGGCGGGTAAATATCGAACGGCTGATGCTGCTCGATATGGGTAATCTCGACATCCGCCCCGAACGCCTGTTGGACGGCTTCCGAGAGTCCCACCGACATGAACACATGACCGATATTCCCGGTCATGTGATCAAGAACCGCCACGCGGAGCATTACCCACCCCTCGCAAGGTCGGATGCACATGGTCGAACGCGCATGAGCAGGATGATCATTTCAGTCTGGCAAGATGCACTATGCTACCGCAGTTCGGGTGAACGGAGGTTCCCCCAAACGCTTCCGCCTGCGACGCGACCGACGGACCGGCTCAAGCCGCCGTGATCGCGCCTTCGTCCAGCAAGATCCTGACCTTGCGCCCCAGCAGATCGAGCAGGATCGCGACGCGCTCCCGGTCTGCCATGCCTTCAAACAAGCCCAGGGAATCGGCGAATACGCCGTCGACGACGCGCACGTGTTCGCCCGGTGCGAACTGCGGCCGCCGTTCGAGTTGGACGAAGCCGCCGGCATCTTCCCGGCCCTGCAGCGCGGCCACCACCGCGGGCGGCACCGGCGCAGGTTCGTCGCCGTTGCAGACGAGACGCGACACGCCGGTGGTGGAATGAATGGAACGCCAGCGCTGCGTCTCCATGTCGACGGTGACGAAGAGGTAGCGCGGGAACAGCGGCGCCGCCACCGTCTCGACCTTGCGCGCATGGCGGCGGCGCTTGAGATAGCGCGGCAAGTAGGCCGCAAAGCCCTGGCGGATGAGATGGCCCATCGCCTTGCTTTCCGCATGGGGCTGAGTCTGCACCACGTACCAGCGAGACGTCATGGGGTCGCCTCTTGGCGGGGGCGCGTGCGCACGCCCAGAAGCTTCGGCACCAGCACCCGGTCGGGTCCCAGGACCGCGGCGGCGGCCTCGAAGGTCGCCTGCGGCGCGCCGAGGTCCGTGACTACGATGGCGTCGAAAGGTTCCTCGACCGCGTCGAAGGCGTGGACGACGGGAACCCCGACAAAGGTCGCCGAGGACGCCTTGGCATCGACCATGGCGACGATCTCGACGCCGCTTTCGAGCGCGCAGATGCGCGCGATCTCGGCAAGATCGGACACCCCTGCGACGACGACGCGTGCAAATCCGCAATTGCGGGCGACGGAAAAAATCTCGGCGCATTCGGCGCGGGCCTGCCGGAAGAACGAAAACGAGAAGCCGAGATATTCGACCGTCAGCCGGGATTTTTCGGCGAAGCCGTGGGGTGTCAGGTAATAGGCGTAGCGCCGCGCCGGCGCCTCGCTGACCTTGACCAGCCCCTTCTTGATGCAGCGCTTGAGGTAGGCGTTGACGAGCCCCAGCGCGATCCCGAGTTCCGCAGCCAAACGCCGTTGCGACTGCCCGCCGTCGCGCTCGACCGACTGCAGCAATCCCAGCATGATGCGCTGGTTGTCCTCGTCCTGGGCGGTACTCGACATCTGCCCCCCACGGCCATTCGTCAGACGCCTTCCTACAACGTTCACGCCGTGAACGTCAAGCCTTATGTTCACGGCATGAACGTTTATAACTTGCTGATAATAATGATAATTTTGTTTCAGAAGGGATCAGCGGCGTTCAGCCGGGCGCCACAGCACCTCGAACAGAGGGCCGGAGTTATGCCCTTCCACGAAGGCGCTCCCGATCGCATCGACGATCTCGCTCGCGTACTTCACGCGGTAGTGCGAGGAATCCCAATAGGCCTCGTCGTTGCGGGTCAGCGCGCTCGGGCGCATGAAATCGATCACCCCCACATTGGGCCGCTTCATTGCGATGTCGACCACCGCGGCCTTGCAATAGGTGAACTTGGTCCACTGCTGGCGATCCAGCATGACCGAGACATGGAGCGGCACGAAAACCAGGATCTTTCTCGTCTGCGCGGGAAAGCCATCGAGGGCCTGCGCCAACAGCGAGAGGTCGGGGAATGTCCAATCCGGCGGGCGCGGCCCGACCTGCGGCGGTTCGGCATGTGCGCCGCTCGATGCGGCGGCCGACCCCGACCAGATGGTGGCGCGGGCGCGTGCGAGGTCGTAGCGGCTGTCATCTGGAGTGAACCGGTAGTAGCCGTCGTCCTGAAACTCGGGTTGCGCGAGATGGGCGAGCATCAGCGCCTCGCGCGCGGAATGCAGCAGCGCCCGCGTATTGAGGAGATGGGCGTAGTCGTTCCAGGGGTCGTCGTCGAACTCCCATGGCGGGAACGGATGAGGGGTCAGCCGGGCGCTCGGCGTCGTTGGCGCGCACCAGTCCATGTCCATCGCGACCACGATGGTGCGCACGGGCGCGTGAACATGCTCGGCAAAGAACTTCATCATCTGTGCCTGTTCCCAGGCGGTCCCGTAGGACATGGCGAGATTGGCGAAGCGGCCGCTGAGGGTTTTATCCAGTTCCGCCGGCTGGAGCAGCATGACCGTGGACGTGCCGAACACCGCGCTGTCGAACCGGCCGTGGCGGACCAGGCCCGGGAACGCATAGCGCTCATTGGTGGTGACCCGGTATCGCTTCCAGGGCGGCGAAAAAGCGAGGCTGTCATAGGGATCGACGATCGCAACGAAGGCGAAGGCAGACAGAACGAGGACCACGGTTACCCCGAGCAGCACGGCGATGAAGCGACGCCACGCCTTCGTCTCGGTTTGCGTCTCGGTTTGCGTCTCGGTTTTCGGGTCAGAACTGGAAGTAGACAAATTCCGCCCCTCCCTCGCCGCCGAGTTCGATGATCAGGTATGCCAGCACGACCGCGAGCGCGACTGCCACCGGCCAGCGCGGCTTGAGCCATGTCCGCACCACGGCCTGGCTGGTCGGCCCGACCAGCGCAAACACCAGCGCGATCGCGAGCCACATCACGGTCTCGTTGAGGATCGAGCCCAGCAGCGGCGGGCGCCAGCCGGACTCGGCAAGCTGCACCTGCCACGAGAGCCCGTCGGTCCCGGCCATGGCGGCGAGCACGTGGCGCGCGGTCGAGACGCTGTCGGCGCGGAAAATGACGAAAGCGGCGACCACGAACAGGAAGGTGATGATCCAGCCCAGCGGCGCCGGCAGCGAGGCGCCGCCGCGTCGCCACAGATGGTTGGCGGTAAGGGCTATTCCGTGCAGGCCGCCCCAGATGACGAAGGTCCAGCCGGCGCCGTGCCACAGCCCGCCAAGCAGCATGGTGACGAGCAGCGCCCAGACCTGGCGCGACAGGCCGTAGCGGCTGCCGCCGAGCGAAATGTAGAGATAGTCGCGCAGCATCCGCGACAACGTCATGTGCCAGCGCCGCCAGAAATCGATGACGCAGGTGGTGCGATAGGGCGCGTCGAAATTGTCGGGAATCACGATGCCGAACAGCAGGCCGAGCCCGATGGCGATGTCGGAATAGCCGGAGAAATCGAAATAGATCTGCATGGCAAAGCCGAGCCCGGCGAGCCAGCCTTCGGCGAACGAGAGCGGCCCCGCCGCCGCATGCGCATACAGCTGGTTCACCGCGAAGCCGAGATTGTCGGCGATCAGCACCTTCTTCATGAGGCCGAGCACCATGAGCGCGAGGCCCTGGCCGTAGAGCCTGGTGCTTTCCTCCCGCGGCCGCCGCCGGTCGAGCGAAGCGAAGAACTCGCTGTGGCGCAGCAGCGGACCGGAGATCAGGTGCGGAAAGAACGAAACGTAGAGCGCATAGCGCACCAGCGGATGGGGCTTGGCGACGCCTCGGCGCAGGTCGACCATGTAGCCGATCTGCTGGAACGAAAAAAAGCTGATGCCGAGCGGCAGCGCCAGCGCGAACGGATGATATTCGAGGCCCGCGATCGAGGCGATGTTGCCGAGGAAGAAGTCGAGATACTTGAACGTGCCGAGGATGACGAGATCGGCGACGATGCCAGCGGTGAGCCATGCGGTGTTGCGGGTGCGGCCGAACTGCTGCGCCGTCCACCAATTGATGAGGATCGAACCGATCAGCAGCAGCAGCAGGGGCGGATTCCAATACGAATAGAAGATCGCCGAGAGGAACAGAAGGTTGGCGATCCACCACCGCGTATGTTCGGCGACGATCCACTGCAGCGCCAGCGCGACCGGCAGGAAGACGATGAGGAACAGCTGCGAGTTGAACAGCATTATTCGTCTTGAGCCATGCGGTGGCACACCCGCGTTTCGAAACGCCCCCGACTCTCGCGGACCCGGCGAGGCTCTCGCGATCCGCAGATTTCACACTTCGTGACGGGTTTGGTAACCTACCTTTGCCAGCGAAGCAATCGCGCTCCCAACCGCAGGGCAAGAGGCCGCAATCGATACGACCGCACCAGCACAGGCCGCACCCGCAGAGGCCGCGCCATCACGGAACGAACCATCGCAGGCGATGCGTGTCCTCCATCTCGCCCAATCCGATCGCGGCGGCGGCGCCAACAAGGCGGCGTTCCGCCTGCACCGCGCCTTGAACGATCTCGGCGTCGCCTCGACGTTTCATCCCGGCCGCAAGCTCGGCGACGACCCCGACGTCGTTCCCGCATGGCCCGCGATCGCCGGAGCGTTCCTCTCGAACCTTGCGGCCTGGCTCGATATGCGTTCGCTTGACGCCTATCCCGCTCGCAGGGGCGACGTGTTCTCGCCGGTGCGGTTTTCCTACGGCCGCCCGCGCCGTCGCCTGGTCTCGGCCGCCGACATCGTGTGCCTTCATTGGATCGCCGGATCGTTCCTGCACCCGTCCGATCTCGTGCGCCTCCGCAAACCTCTGGTGTGGCGGCTCTCCGACCTGTGGCCGTTCACCGGCGGCTGCCACTTCACCGGAGGGTGCCGCGCCTTCGAGCAGCGCTGCGGTTGCTGCCCATCGCTCGGAAGCCGGGATCCGAACGATCTCGCCGGCCGCGATTTCGCGGCGCGGGAACGTGCCTATGAAGCGCTCGACCTCACCATCGTGGCGCCAAGCCGGTGGATCGCCGGCGAGGCCCGGCGATCGGCGCTGTTTGGGCAGCGCCGCATCGTCCACATCCCTACCGGGATCGATGTATCGGTGTTCCGGCCGATGCCGCGTCAGGAGGCGCGGCGCCTGCTCGATCTGCCCGCCGACGACCGGCCGATCCTCCTGTTCGGCGCGATGGAGGCGACCTCCAACGACCGCAAGGGCTTCGGGCCGCTGCAGAAGGCGCTGAGCCTGTTTGCCGGCACCCAGGCTGCGCGCGGGGCGGTGGCGGTGGTGTTCGGCGGGGCGACCAACGAGAGCCAGGCCATCGGCGGCCTGCAAGTCGTCCATGTCGGGAAAATAGCCGACGAAGCGCGGCTGGCGCGCCTCTACGCCGCCGCCGACGTCCTGATCGCACCGTTCATCGAGGATAATCTTCCCAATGTGGTCCTGGAATTGCTCGCCTGCGCCACACCGGTGGTTGCCTTTGCCGCCGGCGGAATTCCCGATGCGGTCGAGCATGAGCAAAATGGCATCCTGGCCCCGGTCGGCGACGCCGATGCCCTGGCGCAGGGAATCGAATGGGTCATCGATCCCGTGCGAAAGCCGGCGCTCGACGCGGCGGCGCGGCAGACCGCCGAAAGCCGCTTCGACATCAGCCTTTGCGCACGGCGCTATCGCGACCTGTTCGCCGACCTTCTCGCCGACCGCGCGGCGGTTTAGGCTTGACACCAAGCTCCCTCCCCCTGAAAGGGGGAGGGTCGGGGGAGGGGGTCGCGGGCGATAAGTCAGCAGACCCCCTCCCCAGCCCTCCCCCTTTCAGGGGGAGGGGAACCGCAAATCTTGCACCTGTGACACAGTGGTGTCTTCCTCCCGCCCAAGATCTCGGGGCCAACGAGCGAGTTGACATGACCTGCCTTATCACGCGGCGGCCGCCTGCGGCCCCGGCGCTGCTTCGGTACCGGTAGCGAACAGCCCATGGCCAACAAGGTCGCACTGATCACCGGCGTGACCGGACAGGACGGCGCCTATCTCGCCGAATTGCTGCTGGGCAAGGGTTATGAAGTCCACGGCATCAAGCGGCGCTCGTCGACCTTCAACAGCGGGCGGGTCGACCATCTCTACCGCGACCTGCACGAGCCGGACGTCCGCTTCAAGATGCACTACGGCGATCTGACCGACGGCACCAGTCTGATCCGGATCATCCAGGAAGTCCGGCCGACGGAAATCTACAATCTGGCCGCCCAGAGCCATGTGCAGGTGAGTTTCGAGACCGCCGAATACACCGCCAATGCCGACGCCATCGGCACCTTGCGCCTGCTGGAGGCGATCCGCATTCTCGACCTCGAGCGCAGCGTGAGGTTTTACCAGGCCTCCACGTCGGAGATGTTCGGCAAGGTCCAGGAAATTCCCCAGTCGGAAACCACGCCGTTCTATCCGCGCTCGCCCTATGGCGCCGCCAAGCTCTATGCCCATTGGATCACGGTGAACTATCGCGAAGCCTACGGCATTCACGCCTCGAACGGGATCCTGTTCAATCACGAGAGCCCGATCCGCGGCGAAACCTTCGTCACGCGCAAGATCACGAGAGGCGTCGCCGCGATCGCCCACGGGCTGCAGGGCCAGCTCTTCCTCGGCAACCTCGACGCCAAGCGCGACTGGGGCCATGCGCGCGACTACGTGGAAGGCATGTGGCTGATGCTGCAGCAAGACGAGCCCGACGATTACGTGCTGGCGACCGGCGAATCCCATACGGTGCGCGAGTTCGTCGAGGGCGCGTTCGCCCATGTCGGACGCCGCATCGTGTGGCGCGGCGAAGGCGTCGAAGAGATCGGGATGGACGACAAGTCGAACCAGCCGCTGGTGACGATCGATCCGCGCTATTTCCGGCCCACCGAAGTCGACCAGTTGCTCGGCAACCCGGCCAAGGCGAAGCGGAAGCTCGGCTGGAGCCATCGCATCGGTTTCAACCAGCTCATCGCGGAGATGATGGAATCCGACCTGCAACGTGCGCCGCGTGCGAGACAGCGCTATGGCCCCGAGTGAGCTGCCGTTCCGCATCGAGGGACGCCGGGTCTGGATTGCCGGCCATCGCGGGATGGTCGGCTCGGCGTTGATGCGCCGGCTCGCGCACGAGGACTGCGAGCTCGTCACCGTCGACCGCGACCGGCTCGATCTGCGCCGCCAGGCCGAGGTGCAGGCCTGGATGCACGAGACCAGGCCCGAGGTCGTGATCCTGGCGGCGGCCCGTGTCGGCGGCATCCACGCCAATGCCAGCCGCCCGGCCGATTTCCTCGACGACAATCTCTCCCTGCAGACCAACATCATCCACTGCGCGGCCGAGATCGGCGTGCGCAAGTTGTTGTTCCTGGGATCGTCCTGCATCTATCCGCGCCTCGCGCCGCAGCCGATCAGCGAGGCCTCGCTGCTGACCGGGCCGCTGGAGCCGACCAACCAATGGTACGCCATCGCCAAGATCGCGGGATTGATGCAGTGCCAGGCCTATCGCGAGCAGCACGGCTGCGACTTCATCTCGGCGATGCCGACCAACCTCTACGGCCCCGGCGACAACTTCGATCTCGACTCCGCCCACGTCCTGCCGGCGTTCCTGCGGCGGTTTCGCGCCGCGGCGCTCGCGGGCGACGGCGAGGTCACGATCTGGGGAACCGGGACGCCGCGCCGGGAGTTCCTGCACGTCGATGATTGCGCCGATGCGCTCGTCTTCCTGCTCCGACACTATTCCGACGCGAGCACGATCAATGTCGGGGTCGGCCGTGACGTGACCATCGCCGAGCTGGCGCGCGTCGTCGCCGGCGTGGTCGGCTTTACGGGCCACATCGGCTTCGACACCTCGCGCCCCGACGGCACCCCGCGCAAGCTGCTCGACGTCAGCCGGCTGACCGCGCTGGGCTGGCAGGCCCGCACCGGGTTGGAGGAAGGGATCGCGTCGACCTATCGATGGCTGGACGACCAGATCGCCCGCGGCCTGCAGCCGCGCGGCTTTCCCAAGAGGGCAGAGCACGCGGCTTGAACGCCCAGGCAAAGGGGCGGCTTGCTCGATTTTGACCCGGATATCGCTCCGCTCATCGGGGCTTCATAGGTTCAAAGCGCCGGGCGATCGGTTGCGCCGCACCCAACCGATGTTATGGCGCTATGCTCCCTCCCCCGCGCCCCCGAGAAGCGCTAAGGTCCGCTCGTCAAGTTCACCAGGGAGGTACTAATGCATCGAATGAACATAGCCGCTCTGACGGCAACCGTTGCCTTCGCCGTCCTCACCGGCGTCGCCGGTCAGGCGAGCGCGCAGGTCACCGCCTACGAAGGCGCACGCGTCATCGTGGGCGACGGCCGCGTCCTCGACAACACGACGCTGGTCGTGGACGGCACGAAGATCACGCAGGTCGGCGGCACCGCGCCCGCCGGCGCCACGCGGGTCAACCTCGCCGGCAAGACCGTGATGCCGATGTTCCTCGACACCCACACACATCTGAGCACGACACGCGATAAGCTCGTGCGCGACTTGAGGCAGCGCGCCTATTTCGGAGTCGGAGCCGCGATGAGCCTCGGCACCGACAACCTTGAACTGCTCGACCTTCGCAACAAGGACACGCCCGGCATGGCGCGCTTCCGCAGCGCCGGCAAGGGCATCAGCAGGACCGAAGGACGCCCGACCGCGGAGATCAACAGCGTGGAAGAGGCACGCAAGGCGGTCCAGACGAACGCGGCGAACAAGGTCGACATCATCAAGGTCTGGGTCGACGACCGCGACGGCAAGGTCGACAAGGTTCTTCCGTCTCAGTATGAAGCCGCCATCGACGAGGCTCACAAGAACGGTCTCCGCGTGACCGCACACATCTTCAACGAGAGCGACGGGAAGAAACTCATTCGCGCCGGGGTCGACGCGTTTGCGCACAGCGTACGCGACAAGGACATCGACGACGAAATGCTGGCGTTGTACAAGTCGAAACCGGACCTCGTCGTCAACCCGAACCTGCCCGACCGCGGCATCAAGCAGGATCTGAGCTGGTTGAAGGCAAGCCTCCCGCCCGCCGACTACGCCAAGCTCGAAGAGGGCAACACCGACCGGCCGAAGCAGCAGGCCGCTTACGGGATTCAGGCCCGCAACCTGGCGAAGATCAATGCGGCCGGCGTGAAAATCGTGCTCGGGACCGACGGCAACCGCCCCTGGGGTCCCCATGAGGAGGCTGCCGACATGGTGGCCGCCGGCATGACGCCGATGCAGGTCATCACGGCCGCGACAAAGAACGCGGCCGAGTTCCTCAAGATGCCCGACACCGGCACGCTCGAAGTCGGCAAGAACGCCGACTTTATCGTGCTCGATGCAAACCCGCTCGACGACATCACCAACACGCGCAAGATCTCCCAGGTGATCCTGCGCGGCGGGGCCGTCGACCGCTCGAAGCTGCCGAACTGAAGCCGCGAGAGCATGATCCCGAAAAGTTGCAGACTTTTCAGACAAGATCATGCTCAGAATCAATGACTTTAGAGCGCCATCCGATTCAACCTGAAACGATGGCGCTCTAGCATCCGCTTGCAGGCGGACCTGACACCGAACGACGCGGGCGCGGGCCCGCGTCGTTTCGCTTGCCGGCGATGTGACCGCCAGTCTAGACGAGACGCGGTTCCATCGCCGGCTCCGCGGTCACCAGCGCGCTCGCGATCGCGAAATCGAGCTCGCTGTTGATATCGAACCCTTCAAGGGGATCGATGGCGACGGCCTGCCGCGACTTGCCCAGCACGGAGCCGGTGGCGCGCAGCGCGGCAACCGAGGTCAGATAGACGGCGCTGTTCTCCTCATAAAGCGGCGCGCGGTCCTGCTGGCGGCGCGGCGCATCCGGGAACAGCCGGACGATTTTTCCGGCCGTATCGCAGCGCCACAGATCCGCACGCGTTTCGGTCACCGAAAACAGGCAGTCGACGCCGGCATCGGCGGCACGATCCATGAAGAAGCGAATTGTCCTGGTGCGCCGGAACGGCGACGTCGGCGGCAGCGTCAGAATCCACTTGGGGTGCCAGCCTTGCTTGGCCGCCTCGTCGAGGGCATGCAGCAGAACGCCCTCGGTCGAGGCCGCATCGGTCGCAAGCGCGTCGGGCCGCTGCAAGACGCGGCAGCCGAACCGCGTCGCCGTTTCGGCGATTTCGGCATCCTCGGTGGAAACCATGGTCGCATCGCCGAGCCCCGCCTCGATGGCGGCCGCGATCGTGTAGGCCAACAGCGGCCGGTTCCCCAGCGGACGGATGTTTTTTCGCGGCGCCCGCTTCGATCCCCCGCGCGCCGGGATCACCGCCATGAACGCGCCGTTCAACCGCCTTCTCCGAGCGTCGCGGCGCCGAGCACGTCGGCCGTCGTGATCGCGTCGATGAATCCCAGCCGGTTGTCGACGATCGGGATCAAGGTCACGCCGAACCGGCGCATCAGGTCGAGCGCCTTCGACAGATTGCGCTCCGACAGGAATTTGAAGTCGTAATGAATGAAACTGTCGATCGGCGCGTGAACGTCCGCATTGTGCAGCAGCGCCGACATGATGTCTCCCTCGCTGAGCACGCCGACCACCGTCTCTCCGCTCGTCACCACCGCGCACCGGCTGCGGTTGTGCTTGATCACCTCGATCGCATCCAACAGCGTGCTCCCGAGCGGAACCACATATTTGGCAAGTCGAGCCTCCATCGCCGTCCCCATCGCCCGAGGTCAAACCGTAAGCTTCTTGATCAACAATCGATCGTCGCGCGGCGTCTTCATCAGGATATCGATAATGCGTTCCGATGAATGGCCGTCGCCGTAGGGATTCCCGGCATCGCGCAGCCGGGCCCGGAATTTCGGGCTCAGCGCCTGATCGATCGCCGCGCGGATCGCGCCCTGCTCGAATTCGGCGTCGATCACGTTCTCGCCGCGCAGCCGCGAGGCCTGGCGGCGTCCGAGGTTTACGGCCGGAATCGCGAAAGTGGGCGCCTCGATCAGCCCGGAACTCGAATTGCCCACGATGGCGGCGCAGTTCTTCATCAGTGCCAGATAAGCGCGCCGCGTCAGGTTCTCGAACAGGTGAACCTGGCTGGTGCGCTTGGCGATCAACGTCTGGCGGGTGACCGCAGAGCCGGCGTCGTTGTTGGGCAGGATCCAGATCTTGGGCATGTCGAATTCCGCCAATGCCGCCACCAGCTCCTCGATCTGCTGGCGGGCCATGTGCATTTCCTCGGTGACGGGATGCTGCACGACCAGGAGATAGGCCCCGCCGGTGGAAACCGCGTGAATCCGCTCGAGCTCCTCCGGAGTAGCGACCTCGCCTTCGGTCAGTTCGTCGAGCTGGGGCGCGCCGACGAGATGGACGCGAAACTCCTCCTCGCCGAGGCTGATCAGCCGGTCGGCCGCGTCCTTATTGGCGGCGAAATGCAGATGGACGAACTTGCCGATGGCATGCCGGGTCACGCCGTCGATGTTGCCGGACCGCTCGCCGGCCTGCACATGGGCGACCGGCGTGTAGGTGTAGGCCGCGGCCACCGCGGCCATCAACTGCTCGCCGCGGTCTCCGGCGATCACGACCCAGGTCGGCTTGATGCGGTGAAGCACGTCGACGAACGAGCTCATGAACACGGCGAGGGACTTCGCCATCGTGAAATGGTTATTGCCCTCCAGCGACATGAAGATCTCGTCTCCGACCTCGAATCCGTCGCGCTTGATCTCGTCGATCAGCTGGCCGTAGCCGGGCAGCAGCACCATGTTGGTCGCGCAGATGCTGTAGCCGATGCCGCGGGCCTGGCAGCGCCGGATGATTGGACGAATGTAGCCCCATTCTCCACGCGACCCGTTGACGAATAGAAGCGTCACACTTTGCCCCTCAAAGCATCAAGCCTGGCCCAGCTGGCTCCACGCCACCAGGGTATTCGCGGGAATGTCGGAGACGGCGACCTTGCCGATCACCTCGTCCATGGAATGGGCGGGGATGCCGGTGCCCGGCCGCTTCGACCAGATCATGTCCTGCGTCACCACTTCGCCCTTGCTGATGGCGCGGGTGCTGACGATGCTGCGGAACGCCCAGGTGCGGATCTGGCGCTCGCGCGCGTGGATCACCTTGCGGTCGCCCAGCGCCGCTTCGATCCTGCGGATGCCGTCCACCAGTTGCGCCAGATCGCGGAAATCGATGGAAACCGACTGGTCCGGACCGGGCTGGCGCTTGTCGAGAATGACGTGTTTTTCGATGATCTTCGCGCCCAGGGTCACCGCGGCAAAGGACGTGAAGAGATCCGGCGCGTGGTCGGAATGGCCGATCACGGCGCGCGGGAACCGCTCCGCCAGCTCGTTGATGACGCGCAGATTCATGTCCTCGTAGGCGGGCGGATATTCGCTGACGCAATTGAGCAGCGCGAGCTGCGCATCGCGCGCGATCAGGGCGCGATAGGTGCGGTCGATTTCCTCGATGGTCGCCATTCCCGTCGAGACGATGATCGGCTTTCCGAACGCGGCGATCCGCACCAGCGTCGGGACGTCCGTCATCTCGCCGGAGCCGATCTTGTAGGCGGCAACCCCGATCGCCTCCAGCTCCTGCGCCGCCTTCCAGCTGAATGGCGTGCACAGATATTGAATTCCGACGTTCGCGCAAAGCGCGATCAGCTCGCGATGGTCGGAAAGCTTCAGCGCGTGTTTTTTAAGGAACTCGTAGAGCGGCTCCTGGAAATTGTCGGACATCGGCGCGTCCGGAAGCATCTCCTCGTCGGGCAGGTGATGCTGGAATTTCACGGCGTCCGCGCCCGCGAGCTTGGCTTGCCGCACCATTTCCTTGGCGACGTCGAGATTGCCAAGATGATTGTCGCAGGCTTCGGCGATCACGTAACAAGCATGCGCCGGGCCGATCTTGCGGCCGGCAATCGCGATCTCGGGGCGTGCAGTCATGCGCTTTGGCTCCAGAACAGGCCGCAATCCGGCAGGGGCATCCGAAGGACCATCGCAAAACGCTTCCCCCATGCGAACGCGTTCGCCGCGGACTGCAAAAAGCCGGTCATGATGGGGTTCCGCTCCAATTCCTTGCAAGCGGCATTCGACATTCGGCCCCCGTGCGCCCCTGTTGTCCCTGGCGCCTTCCTACGATGTTCACGCCGTGAACGTCAAGCTTGGCGTTCACGGCGTGAACGAGTATGAAGCGCGGTGGCCCATCGATCTGTACACAATCGCTTCAGGGACTTATGAACCTCGCGAGCAGCAGGCGCGAGCCTTCCACCCCGCGATCGCCCGTCCCACGACTGGCCGTGCGGACGCGCGCGGCACATAGGGCATCACCCATCTGGACGATCGCATGGAACTCTATGGTTTGAACCGCCTGCTGCGGCGGGCCAGACTGTACGCGCCGCTGCATCGGCTCGCTTACGGCGCACAGGTGGCGCTCGGGCGCAGCGCCGGCGGCCGCTCCTCGCCCGAACTCCTGGCCAAGCTGGAGCGGGTGCTCGCCGGGCTCCCCGACATGGCACGCCGCGCCGAGCGACGCCTCCTGGTCGCCGGCTGGTCGAGCGTCATTCCGGCCGCCCAGCAAATTCCCATCCTGGCCGCCTTCATCCGTGCCGGTTTCGCGCCGGTCGTCATTTTGGAATCGAGATCGACCCCTTCGCGCAAGCTCTACGAAGCCGCGGGCGCCCAGGACTTCGCCTACTGGAACGAGCTGCAGCCCTCGCGAACGATGGTGGGAGACTTGAAGCCGGTGTCCTCCCAGGACGAACTCCTCGCGCTGGAGCATGACGGCCTGCGCATCGGGCGTTACGCGCTCTCTACGATGATGCGCAGCACGCGGTGCGGGCGCTTCGACTTCGGCGATCCCGTGGTGAAGGCGACGGCGATGAATTGGCTGCAGAAGACGCTCGATGCAGCCGCCTTCGCCGATCAGTTGGTCCGGCGATGGAAGCCGGACGCCCTGCTCGTAACCGACCAGGGCTATATCCCCCTCGGCCCTTTGTTCGAGCGCTGCGTGAATACCGGCACGCCGTCGTTCACGTGGAACGCGGGACATCGCGACAACATCGTCATGCTCAAGCGATACGGGCGAGACAACATCGACTCCCATTTCGCGTCCCTGTCGGACAAATCGTGGGACACCGTGCGCCGCCGGCCCTGGTCAGAAGCCGATTGGAACGCGCTCGCCGCGGAGCTCGCGCACTGCTATCGATCCGGCCAATGGTTCGGCGAGGTGGGAACCCAGTTCGACAAGGTGTTCCCGACCCGCGACGAGCTCATTGCGCGGTTGTCGCTCGACCCCGGCCGCCGGATCGTGCTGCTGTTTCCCCACATCTTCTGGGACGGCACGTTCTTCTGGGGGCACGACCTGTTTCCCGATTACGAGGCGTTCTTCACCGAGGCTTTGAAGATCGCCTATGAGACGCCGAGCGCGAATTGGATCGCGAAGATTCACCCCGCCAACGTGGTGAAAAACCATCGCGACGGCTTTTCGGGGCGCTCCAACGAAATGCGCGTCATCGACGCGCTGGGCAAACCGCCGCCCCACGTCAGGATTCTCGATGCGACCACCGACATCTCGACCCTGTCGCTGTTCGAGATCGGCGACGTCTGCGTGACCGTGCGCGGCACCGTCGGCATCGAAGCGGCTTGTTACGGGCTCGCGACCGTCACGGCCGGCACCGGCCGCTATGACAGGCTCGGCTTCACCATCGACCCGCAGACACCGGAGGCCTTTCGCAACGCATTGCGACAGGTCGATCGCCTGGAAAAGCCTTCCGATCAGGCGGTCGAACTCGCGCGGCGTTATGCTCATGCGTTTCTGCTCAATCGCCCGGTTTCCTATGAGACGATCAAATTCGAATACGCCCACGATGCCGTGGCTTCGCTGATGATCTCCGTCGACGAGAAGGCCGGCCCGCTGCTGAACTCGCGCGAGGTACAGGCCATGGCAGACTTCATTCGATCGGGGCAAGAGGATTTCCTGACCGTCCAATGAGACGACGACAAGGCTGGTTGTGGCGGACTGCCGCACCAAGCGCAGGTTCCAGGGGTTGCGAGAGTGGCGCAGGCTCATGATGTCGCGTAGCATTCGGTCATTGAAGCAGCGCGCCAGCACATTCGTTGGCTGGCGCGCGGCAATGCTCAGCTGGCGGGCGATGGGGTGGTGGGCGTGAACGTCGTCTTTCTCACCGGATCGGAATTGCGGCATTCATTCGTGCGAAAGGCGATCGCGCTTTCCCACGGCGTCTCAGTGGCACGCAGCTATTGCGAGGGGACCGAGAAAAGCATTCGGCATATCGTCGAGGCTGATGCGTCTGAGTCTGACTCCCTGCGGATGCGCCACCTCGCGGCCCGCGACCGTTCCGAGCAGGACTTCTTCGGCGCTTTCGTCGCACTCGCACCGGATCGCAGCGCGCCGATATTCATCGCCAAGGGCGAGATCAACGAACCCGGGCATGCCGAGGACATTTCGGCGCTTCGCCCCGATCTCCTGGCCTGTTATGGCAGCTCCCTCATCCGGGCGCCGCTGCTTTCGCGTTTCGAAGGCCGCTTCCTCAATATTCATCTTGGCCTGTCGCCCTACTACCGCGGATCGGGCACGAATTTCTGGCCGCTCGTGCAGGGCGAGCCGGAATTCGTCGGCGCCACCTTCATGCACATCGACGCCGGAATCGATACCGGCAAGATCATTCATCAGATCCGCGCCCGGATTTTTCCAGGCGACACGGCACATCAGATCGGCAACCGCCTCATCACAGACATGGCGCTGGTCTACGCCGACATCATCCGGAAGTTTCCGACCTTGCCGGACATGCCGCAACTCGAAGAGCCGCGCGACGTCCGGGTGTATCGCCAGAAAGATTTCACCGAGGAGTCGCACTCGAATGCTGATGCAGCAGTTCGACGACGGGCTCGTGGATCGATACCTTGCCGAGGTCGAACGGCGCAAGCTTCGCGCGCCGATCGTCGAAAATCCGATCGTGTCGTCGGTCGAGCAATTGATCGGTGAGCCCAACATGAAGGCGATCACGTGAAGGCGATAATGTATCACTACGTTCGACCCGACAGCGGGGGCATGCCGTATTTTCGGTATCTCAGCCTCGATGATTTTCGCCGGCAGCTCGATCATTTTGCCGCCACGACAGGGTTCGTCTCGAAGGATGCGTTCCTGCGCTCTGTCGCGACCGGCAGGCCGCAATCGGAAGGCGCTGTTCTGACCTTCGACGACGGGCTGACCGATCACGCCGTCCATGTGCTGCCCGAACTCGCCAGGCGCGGGCTGTGGGGCTTGTTTTATGTTTCAACCGGCCACTACGCGACCGGCCGCATGCTGGACGTTCACCGCATCCATGTCCTGCTCGGCGCCCACGGCGGCGCCAAGATTATGGACGCGCTCGCGGACATCGTCAGCGAAGACATGATCGTTGCGCAGGACCGGGAGACTTTCCGGGAAATCACCTATCTATCGCAGACGAACGATGAGGCGACCTTGGCGGTCAAGCGCATCTTGAACTACTTTATCTCATACGCATGGCGGGACGTGGTGCTGGACAAGCTGATGCAGCGGTTTTTCGCCGATGGGGAACGCGAGCTCGCGGCCGGGTATTATCTGACGCTCGAGCAGATGCGTGAGATGCAGGAAGCCGGAATGGTGATCGGCAGTCACAGCGAGACCCATCCGGTCGTCGGCAGGCTGGAGGAGCCGGAGCAGCGCGCCGAGATTGAAAACTCGTTCGCCTTCCTGGAAGGTGCAACCGGCGGCCTGCAGGTGCGAACCTATTGCCACCCTTATGGCGGGCCGCATTCATTCAACGACACCACCGAGCGAATTTTATCGGAGCAGCGCAGCCTGTTCGCCTTCGACGTCGACCCGCGTGACATCTCCGCCGGCGACCTGCGCCGCAGGCCGCAAGCCCTGCCGCGCTACGACTGCAATCGGTTTCCCCACGGCACGGCGCAGATTCGGCGATACCTAGGAAAGCACCGTGAAGAAACTCAGTACCTGGCAATTGCTGCTCTACAACCTGGTCGCGGTCATCCTCGCGGCCGCGCTCGTCGAGACGAGTGCATATTTCTACCTGGCCCATCTCGATGCCAAGACGGCGAAGGTGAACGATCCCAGAGCCGCCGCGTTCCCGCCGGAAATGCGAAAGCTGACATTGTCGAAAGCGAGGCTCTATCGCGTGCACGCGTCGTATCAATCCGCCGACTACAACGTCGACGATTACGGCTTCCGAACCGTATCAGGGGTTCGGGATGCGCTCGGCGCGTATGATCCGACGCGTTTCAATGTTTTTGCGTTCGGCGGCTCCAGCACCTTTGGGGTCGGGGTGAAAGACGTCGAGACCTGGCCCATGCTCCTGCAGAAGAAGCTTCGGCAGCAGCTTCCGCAGGCCGCCGTTTTCAATCTCGGCCTCGGCGCCTTCTCGAGCGCGGATGAAACGCATCTGCTCGTCGACATGCTTTCGCAAAATCGAATTCCCGCCATCGCGATATTCCTGGACGGCGGCAACGAGCAATGTCCCGCGGAAGCCGACCGTTCAGCGGCCTATCGGGCGCTGGAGCGCGGGCTGCTGGTGCACATCATCCAGTCTTCCAACGCGGTGCGCTTCGGCGGCCGCGTCGCCGAGAAATGGCGACTGATGTTTCCGGGCGCCGCGGGCTCCAATCAGCCCGTCGACTACGCCGCCTGCGGAACGGCTTATGCCGAGCACGCCCGCCTGGTGACTCGGCTGCTCGCATCCTACGGCGCGAAAGCCTATTTCTTCCTGCAGCCCACCGGCGCCCTGCTGCCGAACTTCGGCACGTATCGGTTCTGGTCGTACTCGAATCCAAGCCCGGCGATCCGTGAACATCTGACGAAGCTCTATGCCGCCATGCTGCACAGCGCCGACGCGGCCAACGTCATCGATCTGCACACGATCCTGGACGAACCCGCACACGAGCGCGGCGACATTTTCGTCGACCCGCAGCATCCGACCGCCGTCGGCAACGCGATCATCGCAGATGCAATTTTGTCAAATTTGAAGCCTTATCTCTCCGCCCACGCCGAAGGAGCCCGACAATGAGTTTTTTCTCCGCGATCTGGAGATACAAATCGGCCTGGTTGCCGGGGGTGCTTCTCGTTCTGATTCTGCTCGTTATCGCGGTGGCGACCGGTGCGCTGCCGGAACTGCCATTCAAGTATAAGTTCTGATGGAAGGTCGCCGCTCTGTTTCGCTTGACGCGCTCCGGGGCGCTGCCGCCCTTTCGGTCGCCATTCCGCATTTTTTGTTGTTTCGCGAAGTCGGGGGCGATGTCGCCGAGTTCATTTCGATCCTGGCCGTCGAAGTCTTCTTCGTCCTGAGCGGTTTTGTCCTGGCTCCGCAACTTCACCATATCTGGACCGTGGGTGGCCGGGACGTCCTGGTGTTCTATTGCCGCCGCTGGATCAGGACGCTGCCGCCCTACTATGTCATCCTGACGTGCATCGCCATCGTCACCGGATATTTCGGCGGGCGGGACTTTTTCGAATATGCATTCTTCGTCCGCAACCTCACCTCCGTGAAGGAGCAGGGAGAATTCTTCCTGCCGGCGTGGAGCCTCGCGGTCGAGGAATGGTTCTACCTGGTATTTCCCGTCTACCTGCTGGTAACCAGGCGTCTGGGGGCGACGCTGTTGGGCGCGGCGATCGGCTTCGTCGCAGGCTGCTACGCGATAAAGCTGCTCATCGCCGTGGTGGCGCCTGAGCTGCTGATGGAAGCAAGGCGCATCGTCGTATTCCGGGTGGATTCCATCTGCTGCGGCGTCATTCTCTTTGCACTGATAAAGGACCACCGGCAGATCAGCTCACCGGCCTGGGGGCTCGGCATTTTCCTGGCGACGGCGTGCGCGGTCGTCGCAAGCTATGTCGCGGCAGCAGGACACCACGAAATCCCGTTCATGATCAGCGCCGAACTGTCCGGTTGCGCCCTCATCATGTCGGCGCTCTGGTTCGAGGAAGGTCTGCGCAAGCATGCCGTGCTTGCACGCATCGCCAAGTTTCTCGCTGCAACCTCGTACACGGTCTATCTGGCGCACATGCTGATCCTGCTGCTGATGACAGGGAGCATGATGTGGCTGCCCCTTCAATTCGTCGTCTATCTGAGTGCGACACTGGCGTTCGCCGCGGTCTTCTATTCGTTCGTCGAACGGCCGCTCCTGGCCAGCCGGCCGCGCTATCGATTGCGCATGGACGAGGGCGGCAGCGGGCTATTGCCGGCGGAAGTCGACGCGGGATCCGGCGAACCTGCGACGGGCGATAAGCGCGGACTCCTTGATGAGCCGGTTGACGACGCCCGGCCGGCGGGCGAGACAGGCTGAACGAGACGACTGCGCCAATCCTCGACAGGAGGAGGCGCGCAGAAAATGGTCGGTGCAGGTCGGGCTTCGACGGTGCAGAGGGTGGCTTGGCAGGGGGTGGATTGAGTGTGTGGCATTGCCGGTTTTCTCGACGCCAGCGCGGCGTCCTCCACCGGGGAGGCGACGGCGCGCGTCGAGGCGATGAACCGCGCCATCGCGCATCGCGGACCTGACGACTTCGGCACCTTCGTCGATGCGGCGGCGGGCATCGCGCTCGGCCATCGGCGCCTGTCGATCATCGACCTGTCCCCGCTCGGCCACCAGCCGATGACCTCGGCCGATGGGCGCTACGTGATCACCTACAATGGCGAGGTCTACAATTTCGCGGAGCTGCGCGCGGAATTGGATGCGCTCGGCCATCGCTTCCGCGGCGGCTCGGATACCGAGGTGATGCTCGCCGCCTTCGTGGCCTGGGGGGTCGAGCGCGCGACGACCCGCTTCGTCGGCATGTTCGCCATCGGGCTGTGGGACCGGCAGACGCGGACGCTCTACCTCATCCGAGACCGCATCGGCGTCAAGCCGTTGTACTGGTGCCGCCACCGCGGCGTGCTGCTGTTCGGATCGGAGCTCAAGGCGCTGATGGCGCATCCGGCCTGGAAGCGCCGAAATCGACATCGAGGCCGCCGCCGCCTTCACCCGCTACAGCTATGTACCCGCACCCGCGACGATCTTTCGCGACGTGCAGAAGCTCCCGCCCGGCACGATCCTGACGCTGCGTCCCGGCGAGGCGCCGCGCATCGCGCCCTATTGGCGCCTGCGCGACGCTGTCGACAGCGGCGCCCGTCATCCCTTCGCCGATGAGCAGGAAGCCGCCGACGAGCTCGAAAGCATCCTGCGCGACAGCGTGCGCGGCCGCATGATCGCCGACGTGCCGCTCGGGGCATTCCTGTCCGGCGGCATCGACTCCTCGCACCGTGGTCGCGCTGATGCAGGCGCAGTCGACCCGCAAGGTCCGCACCTTTTCGATCGGCTTCCGCGAGCCGGGCTACGACGAGGCGCAGCACGCCAAGGCCGTCGCCGCCCACCTCGGCACCGATCACACCGAGCTCTATGTCACCGCGCGGCAGGCGATCGACGTGGTGCCGCATCTGCCCGAGTGGTTCGACGAGCCGTTCGCGGATTCCTCGCAGATTCCCACCTATCTGGTGTCGGCGATGACCCGCAAGCACGTCACCGTCGCGCTGTCCGGCGACGGCGGCGACGAACTGTTCGCGGGCTATCCGCGTTACCGCATCGTCGACAAGGCGTGGCGATGGCTCGGAACGGCGCCGCGGCCGTTGCGCGGCGCGCTCGGTGCGGCGCTGGGCAAAATTCCGGAGCCGCTGCTCGATCGGCTGTTTGCGCTGGCGCCGGAGCGGCTGCGGCCGCTCAACGGCGGACGCAAGGTACACCGGCTGTCGGCGCTGTTGTCCGAGCAGACCGTCGATTCGCTCTACATCGAACTGGCGGCGATCTGGGCGCACGAGCGCCGGCTGGTGCCGGCATCGACCGGCGCCTGCCGCCTGCGCGACGAGCCCGATCTCGCGGACACCGTGCCGGACCCGGTGTCGCGCATGCAGTATTACGACACGCTGACCTACCTGCCCGACGACATCATGACCAAGGTCGACCGCTGCTCCATGGCCGTCGCGCTGGAAGCGCGGGAGCCGATGCTCGATCACCGCCTGGTGGAATTCGTGTGGAAGCTGCCGCCCCGCTTCAAGTCCGACGACAAACAGTCCAAACGGCTGCTGCGCCAGGTGCTCTACCGCTACGTGCCGCCCGCGCTGGTCGAACGGCCGAAGATGGGATTCTCGATCCCGCTGGCGGCGTGGCTGCGCGGCGATCTGCGGGCGTGGGCCGACGAACTGTTGTCGCCCGCCCGCCTCGCCGCCGACGGCATCTTCGCGGCGAGCGAGGTGCGGCTGTTGTGGGACCAGCATCAGGCGGGGACGGCGAACCGGGAGAACGTGCTGTGGAACGTGCTGATGTTCCAGGCGTGGAAGGCGCATTACCGGCTGTGAGGATGCCGATGCGCATCTAACCCACGAGACGCGAACCTAATCCGGCTTGCTCCAGAAATCCTTCTGAAGCGCGGCCGCCTCCTCCTCCAGGAGCGGGCCGATCACTTCGGTCGGGCGCTGGCCGGCGGCGAACACGATGCGGCACGGCAGGTCGAGGGTCGGATTCTCGGCGTGATCGCCGGTCATCGCCTTGAGGTCCTTTTCGGTCTGGCCGAACACGACCCGGCCGATGCCGGCCCAGTAGATCGCGCCCGCGCACATGGCGCAGGGCTCGGCCGACGTGTAGAGCGTGCAGCGGGCGAGGAACTCGCCGTCATGGGTGCGCGACGCCCAGGTCGCGAGCAGCCGCTCGGCATGGGCGGTCATGTCGCCGCCTTCCGCCGAATATCCGTTGCACTGCTCCCGCAGCACCTCTCCGTCCGGTCCGGCGAGAAGCGCGCCGAAGGGATGGTCGCCGTTTTCGCGCGAGCGCCGCGCGACTTCGAAGGCGCGGCGCAGCAGGGTCTCGTGATCGAGCACGGGCATCGAGGGTCTCGGTGCCATCAGGTCTCCGACGTTGCGCTCTTCGCCGGCTCTTTGCGGCGTGAGCCGTCCGGCGCGGTCGCCGCCGGAGCGCTCCACGATGCGGGTGGTGGAATGGCCCGGCACCAGGTCGACCAGGATGATCTCGCCGCCGTCGGCCTCGACGAGCTCGTGGCCCACCACCGTCTCCTTGCGATAGTCGCCGCCCTTGACGAGCACGCTCGGCCGCAGCCGCCGGATCAGGTCGAGCGGCGTGTCGTCTTCGAAGATCGCCACCAGATCAACCGCCTCGAGCGCCGCGAGCACGCCGGCGCGGGCGTGCACATCCTGGATCGGGCGGTCGGAACCCTTCAGCCGCTTGACCGAGGCATCGCTGTTGAGGCCGACCACCAGACGATCGCACGCGGCCCGCGCGCGCGTGAGCACGTGGACATGGCCGGGGTGGAGAATGTCGAAGCAGCCATTGGTGAAGCCGATACGCAGTCCGGCGGCGCGCCATTCGCGCGCGCGGTCGACCGCCACGTCGGGATCGAAGGCGATCTTCTCCTCGGCCGCGAGCGCCGCGGCCGGCAGGATGCGCGAGCGCAGCTCCGCCACCGTCACCGTCGCGGTGCCGCGCTTGCCGACCACCACCGAGGCCGCCGCATTCGCCGCGCGGGTGGCCGACTCGAAATCCGCGCCGGTGGCGAGCAGCGCGGCCAGCACCGCGGCCACAGTATCGCCGGCGCCGGACACGTCGCGCACCCGCACGGGATAGGCCGGCACATGCACCGGATCGGCGCCGGCGGCTTCGAGCAGCATGCCCTCCTCGCTCAGCGTCACCAGCACGGCCTGCGCGCCGGCGGCGTCGCGGATCACCGCGGCTGCCGCAACGATCTCGGGCTGCGTCGCGACCGGCATGCGCGTCGATTCCGCGAGCTCCTTGCGGTTCGGCGTGATCACGGTGGCGCCGCGATAGATCGAAAAATCCGTCCCCTTGGGATCGACCACCACGGGCTTGCCCAATCGCGCCGCCGCATCGATGACGGTGCGGATCAGGCGCGGCGTGAGCACGCCCTTGGCGTAGTCGGACAGCACGACGGCGTCGGCGCGCGGGATCAGCGCGGCGACCCGTTCGATCAGCCGCGCCTCGATCTCGCTGGAGACGGGCTTCGCCAATTCCCAGTCGGCACGCAGCAGATGGGACGAATAATGCTCGGACACGAACCGCACCTTGCGGCTGGTCGGGCGGCTCGCATCGACCACGAGATGCGGCTCGATGGCGCAGCCGAAGCCGGCGATGCGTCCTGGTCACGAGGTCCGCCGCCTCGTCGGCCCCGATCACGCCGACGAACAGGCAGCGCGCGCCGAGGCCCGCGAGATTGCGCGCCACGTTGCCGGCGCCGCCGATCACCTTCTCCTCGCGCCGCACCGCGATCACCGGCACCGGCGCCTCCGGCGACACCCGCGACACCTCGCCATAGACGAAGTCGTCGAGCATGAGGTCGCCGATGCACAGCACCGTGCGATGCGCGAGCTGCTCCAATGCGGTTTCGTAATCGAACATCAGCGATACCGGTCCGGACGATCGAGATAAGAAGTCACGTAGGTCTTCACCGCCGCCTCGATCGGCGTGAACGGGCTGGAATAGCCGGCCTGGCGCAGGTGATCGACGCTGGCCTTGGTGAAGTACTGGTAGCTGTTGCGGATGGCGAGGGGCATGTCGATATATTCGATGTTCGGCCCGCGGCCGAGCGCCGCGAACAGCGCCGTGATCATGTCCTTGAAGCTCGACGCCACCCCGGTCCCGACATTGAAGATGCCGCTGGCGCGCGGATGGTCGAGAAGCCACAGCATCACGGCGACGGTGTCGTCCACATAGATGAAATCGCGCCGCTGCTCGCCGTCGGCAATGCCGTCGCGATGGGACTTGAACAGGCGCACCGGCTTGCCCGCCTTGGCATCCTCGAAGCGCTTGGCGACGAGGCTCATCATCTCGCCCTTGTGATACTCGTTGGGCCCGAACACGTTGAAGAATTTCAAGCCGGCCCATTGCGGCGGCATGGCTGTCGCCGTTGCGCGCCCGCTCGATCACGGCGAGATCGAACAGATGCTTGCTCCAGCCATAGAGGTTCATGGGCTTGAGCCGCGTCAGGGCTTCGAGCGAATTGTCGTCGGCAAAGCCGGCCTCGCCGTCGCCATAGGTCGCGGCCGAGGACGCATAGATGAACGGCGTGCGCGTCGCCGTGCACCAGTCGAGCAGCATGAGCGGCAGGCGGAAATTGGTGTCGATGACGAGGTCGCCGTCGCTCGCGGTGGTTTCCGAGATCGCGCCCATGTGGAAGACGGCGTCGAGCTTGCGGCCCGACAGCCAGCCGGCCAGGTCGGCGGGCGCGACGAAATCGGCGAGCCGGCGCTTCTGCAGGTTGCGCCACTTGCCCTCGGAGCCGAGAAAGTCGCACACGGCGACGTCGCCGTGCCCGGCCTCGTTGAGGCGCGCCACCAGGTTCGATCCGATGAAGCCAGCTCCGCCGGTAACCAAGAACATGCCGTACCCCGAAACGGTCCGAGCGGCCGCCGCCCTCCTTTGCCCTAGTCCGGCCGGCCATCGCAACACCATGGCCGTGTCGACGCGGCCGCCGCAGCGGGTCTATAAGAGGGCGTGGCGGAACCGAGGCTGGCGGGTTAATTTGTTGAAAACGAACGATAATTTTATTCGCGAGGGAAAGGCCCCGGCCGCCGCGGGCAGCCCCGATCCTGATCGTGCCCTATATGTGGATCGGCGATTTCGTGCGCTGCCACAGCGTGGTCCGCCTCCTCAATGCGCGGTTTCCCGGACCGCCCGGTCGACGTGCTGACCACCGCCATGGTCGCGCCCCTCCTCGACTACATGCCCGGCGTCCGCAAGGGCATCGTGTTCGACCTGCCGCGCAAGCGCCTCGCCCTGTCGCTCCATCGCGCGCTCGCCGCGCGCCTGCGCGCCGAGGGCTATGGCGACGCCCTGATCATGCCGCGGACCTGGAAGGCGGCGCTCGCCCCGGCGCTGGCGCGCATCCCCGTCCGCACCGGCTTTGTCGGCGAAATGCGGTTCGGCCTCATCAACGACCTGCGTCCGGGCGAAAAGGCGCTGCCGCGCATGGTCGACCGCTGCGCCGCCCTGGCGTTGCCGAAAGGCGCCGCGCTGCCGGCCGATTGGCCGCATCCGCAGCTCGTGGTGCCGCGTGAGGAAGTGTCCGCGCTGGCGCGAGCGGATGGGGCTGACGGATGCGCGGCCGGTGGCGGTGGTTGCGCCCGGCGCGGTCGGCCCGTCGAAGCGATGGCCGGCGGAAGCTTATGCAGCGCTTGCGGGGCAACTGTGCGAGCAGGGCTACGCGGTGTGGGTGATCGGCGGCCCGCAGGAGAACGCGCTGGCCGGCGAAATCTGCGCCGCCTTCCCCTCGCACTGCCTCGATCTCACCGGGGCCGACCTGCGCAACGCGATCCTGGCGCTGGCAGCGGCCGATGTCGCCGTCTCCAACGATTCCGGCCTGCTCCATGTGGCCGCCGCCATCGGCACGCCCTCGATCGGGATTTTCGGCCCGACCAGCCCGTGGCATTGGGCGCCGCTCAATCCGCTGGCCGCCGTCATCGAGCCCAAGACCGACGTGCCGTGCCGGCCCTGCCACAAGCCGACCTGCCGGTTCGGCCACCACCGCTGCATGCGCGACATCCCGGCCGAGCAGGTCGCGGCGGCGGTGCTGGCGGCTGCCCCGCGGCCGGCCGCCTGAGTTGCCTCGTCAGGCGCCAGAAGCTACGAAGAACCCATGGCCAATTCCGACACCACGGTCGCCGCGACCCATTTCCGCCGCTCGCTCGAAGCGCTCGAGCGCGCCGTCGGCGATGCCGGATTCATGGGCGAGGTGCTCGCCATCGCCGCGCGCCTGCGAGCGGGCGCTGCGCGACGGCGGCAAGCTGCTGCTCGCCGGCAATGGCGGCAGCGCCGCCGATGCGCAGCACATCGCGGGGGAATTCCTGTCGCGGCTGCGCTTCGACCGCAATCCCCTGCCGGCGGTGGCGCTGACCACCGACACTTCGGTGCTGACAGCGGTCGGCAATGATTACGGCTACGACCAGGTGTTCGAGCGCCAGATCCGCGGGCTCGGCCGGCGCGGCGACGTGTTCATCGCCATTTCCACCTCGGGCAAGTCGCCCAACGTGATCGCGGCGCTCAAGGCCGCGCGTGCGCTCGGCGTCGTCACCGTCGGCTTCACCGGCACCGCTCCCGGCGCCGCTGTCATGCGGCCGTTGTGCGATCACATGCTGGCGGCACCGAGCGACGACACGCCGCTGATCCAGCAGCTCCACATCACGGCAGCGCATGCGATCTGCGAGATCGTCGAGCGCAATCTGTTCAAGCCGTAGGGCGTCATTCCGGGGCGGTGCGAAGCACCGAACCCGGAATCCAGACGGCCTCGCGATCTGCGCGGCAAGCCTGGATTCCGGGTTCACGCGAAGACGCGTGCCCCGGAATGACGATACTGAATTGTGTGTCGTCGATCGCTTACGGTGGCCCCAGAATCGAGATGGCCGGGACAAGCCCGGCCATGACGATTTCTTGGGAGCGGAACTCGCTCCAGAGCCGTCCGCTCAATGCGCGAGCGGATCGGGGCGCAGCTGGAAGTGCACCGCCATCGGCTTCATGCCCTTGCCGCCTTCCTGGAGCCACGGCACGCGATCGCCGCTCGACGTCCACAGGCCGCGGCCCTTCCAGCCCGCGTTCGGATCGTCGATGCGGCCGTCGAGGCCCTTGGCGTAGAAGCCGGTCGGGTACGGCACCTTCAGGGTGATCATCTTGCCGTCCTTGAGGGCGACGAGGCCGTCATTGAGGTTGGCGGTCGACACCGGCACGTCTTCGCCGAGGCCGAAGGTGTTGTGCTGGTCGACCCAGGAGTAGTAGCTCGACTCCGCGCTGTTCTCGCCGAGGCCGGCGAAGCCCGGACCCGGATACTGGTAGAACGACCAGCCTTCGGGGCAGTGGTTGCCGGTCGCGGTCGGGCCGTTGAGCGGACCCTTGCACTTGCGCCGGTCGAAGCTGCCGATGTGGCCGCTCGCGAGCGACACCCAGACGACGCCCTTGCTGTCGATATCCGCGCCGCGCGGGCCGAAGCCCGGCATCGGGATATTGTAGATTTCAGCGAGCGCCGTGTGAACCGGATCGGGACCGGGGTTGAGGCGGACGATCGAGCCGGGGCTGGCGCGCAGCGTCCCCCAGATCGTGCCGTCGGCCGGGCTCACCATCACCGCGTAGAACACCTGACCGATCCGCTTGTCCTTGGTCGGATCGACCGGCTGGTTGGGCTCGACATAGTCGTCGCGCTTGCCGTTGCCGTTGGTGTCGAGGACGAGCGGCGTCCAGCCCTGCGACTTCGCGGCGTCGCCGGTTTCGTCGAACATCTTGGTGTTGATCCAGCCGACCGCGCCGGTGCCGCCGCCGCTCGAGGTCCACAGCGTGTCGTTGGCGTCCTTGGCGAAGTTGAGGTGGTGCGTCGTGAAGCAGGTGTCCACGAACGTGTAGTTGTTCGTCTTCTTGTCGAACACCGCGAGCTGGCGGTGGCTGTCCGCCAGCGGGAACATCTTGGCTGCCGGATGATCGGAGCCCTTCTGGCAGAAGTCCGGATTATGCGTTCCGCGCACCGCGGCCGCCATCCACATCCTGCCCTTACCGTCGATCATGGAGTTGTGGTTGTTGATCCTGGTGTCCCAGATCGGCTCGTCTCCCCAATAGGCGGAGGGCTGCAGCGGCTTGAGCATGGCGGCGTGGCCGGGTCCAAGCGAGAGCGGCATGTTCGCGTCGCGCACCGGCGCCGTGAAGATTTCGACACTGTTGGCGACCGGGTTGAGAATCGGGATCCGGTCGGTCGAGTATTCGGGCTGTCCGAACACCGGGCCATAGGCGTTGACCGTCGGGTTGCGCTTGTCCGACACGGAGAGATCATGGAGATAATGCTTCTCGTCCGACCAATCCCAGGTGGTCACGACGACATTGCGCTCGACGCCGGAGGGCCGGGTCGGCTTGGCGAAGGGCAGTTCGCCCTTGGCGATCCGATCGGTCCAGTCGCCGAAATACTTGTAAGGCGCGCCACCGAGCTGGCCGGCCAGGATGTTGACCATGAGCTCGCCCGCCTGCCCGGACTGGGTGCGGCGGATCCAGGCGTCTTCGCCGGTCTTGAAGTCGCCGAACGCCTTGGGGATCGTGCGGGTCGACGCCTGGCCGAGCTGATGGCAGCCGACGCAGCCGTTGTTCTTCATCAGGTTGAGCCAGTCGAACTGGCGCACATTCTGTGGAATGTCGCTCTTGCCGCCGAACTGGTCCGCGCCCGGAATCTTGAGCATGGAATACCAGTAGATCGCCGGATAGTACTGCGCCGCCGCGGCCTCGTTGGGGGCGGGCACGGCGGTGAGATTGAGCTGCTTGCCGGGCTCGGAATCGACCTTCGCGGAGTCGACGAGACCGTAGCCGCGCACCCACACCTTGTACTTGGCCTTCGGCAGGTCCGGCAGCACGTAGCGGCCCTGGTCGTCGGTGACCACGCTGCGTGAGAACCTGGTGGCGAGATCGTTGGTTTCCGCGATCACCCACACGCCGGCCTCGGGACCCTTCGGTCCGCTGACCACGCCGCCGATGTCGTCATTGTCGATGGCGACCGCCGTCTGGGCGCCCGCCTGCACTGGAGCCAGCAATGCGGCGAGGCCGATGGCGGCTGCCGTGCTCAAATAAAATCGTTTCGGATGCATATCCGACTCCTCTGTTTTCTCCCGCTGGCTCCCCGACCGGCTCCTTGGAGCTTGTTTCGGGGACCGGGGCGCAGATTGGCACGCAATCGTCCGGCAATCCATGGACAATCGACAGATTTCTGCTCGTCGAGCGCGACGGTTCGCCGCGGACCTTTAGAGCGTGATCCGGATCAAGTTCGATCGGGTCGCGCTCTAATCGCTTTGATTTTGCGCATGATCTTGTCCGAAAAGTCTGCAACTTTTCGGGATCAAGCTAGGGCCGGCCCCAAAGCGACCGGAACAGCACCGCGATCCCGCCGCGGTCGTCGTTGCGCACCCGGGTCAACCCGTGGGAGCGGATCAGTCCCTGCTCGTCGAGGCCCTCGGACTTACCGCTCGCCACCAGCATTTCGGCGCGAAAATCGTCATAGGAGAACGGCTTTCCGGCGAGCCGGCAGACCACCTTGAAGTCGCAGGCGACGGGGCCCGGGATCCTGGCAATCCGTGCCGCATCCTGCCGCGCCGCCTCGGCATTTGCGTAATATTGGGCGCGATAGCCGGCATCGAACAGCACCAGCGCCGGCTCGATGCGTAACGTGGCGACCAGCCGGGCCACCACCACCAGCGTGATGACCGCGCGCGCCGCTGTCTCGCCGTGGCGGCGTCCGAACGCCGTCTTGCCGGCGCGGTCGAAGGCGAGGCCGAGCCCGATGGCAGTGGCGATCACGAGGTCGAACTGGGCATTGTCGAGGATCGCCTCGCCGCTCCACTGCAGCATGTAGACGACGAACGACACCCCCACATGGATCATGGTGAATTGCGCGGCACGGCTTTTCGGCTCGGCGGCGACCCAGATCGCCCACAGCACCAGCGCCGGCAGGATCCATTGCAGCCGTCCCAGTCCGTACACCGCCCTCAGCAGATGCGAGGGCCTCGCGGTCAGGAGATTGGGGAGAAACACATCGCCATAGATCGCCACGCAGATCGCGAGCCCGGCCGCCGCCGCAGCCGGCGCCGGCGATCGCCGGCCACACCGCGCGCCGCCAGTCATGGATGACGAGCCATATGAGCGCGGTGACGGGAACGGCGACGATGTTGTGCTTGTAGAAGCCCACCGCCGCCATGGCGAGGAACGGCGGCACCGCGGATTTTCCCCTGGCGTCGCGGGCCAGGAACCAGACGAGCGCTGCGACCATCATGGCGTGGCCGACCAGCTGCGGATCGTTCATGCCGACGAAGCGCGTGAACGAGCGCGCCATCACCGCGACGAACCACAGCCCGCCGACGGCGGCCCCGGCGAGCCCGCCGCCGAGTTCCGCGATCACCTTGGCGATCAGGCCTCCGAGCACGACGACCGCCAGGAGCGACATCGCCCGCCCGACATAGAGCGCATCGACGCCTGTCACCTTGGCGAGCGCGCCGACGACATAGAAGGACAAGGGCGGGTAGTTGTTGACGATCAGGGTGTCGGTCGGGGGGTAAAGCGCGGCCGCGCCCATGGCCGCGTCGGCGTGATAGGCGTTCCAGCCTTCGTTCTGCGCGATTTCGATGGGAAAGCCGGCGCGCCATACCGGCCACACCATGAAGTAGACGGCAAGCAGCGCGAGCAACCCGATCTGCGCCCGGGCGTCGAAGCGCCCCAGCAGCGCCGTCACCGCCCGCCCCCGCCCACCTGATCGAGCGCGCGGAGCACCTGCGCGACATCGGGCGCCGCACCCTTACCACCGACGATGGCGATCGGGCCGGAGCCGAGCGGACCGGTCAGGCCGGGCTCGCTTCCGATGAAGATTCCGACCAGCGGCACGCCGAGCGCCGCCGCCACATGGAGCAACCCGGTATCGACCCCGACGACCACCGCCGCACCCGCGATCAGCGCCGCGACCTCATCGAGCGGCCTGCGGTCCGGCACCTCGCCGCTTCCCAGGACGGCGACGATCTCGTCGCTGCGCCGGCGCTCCGCGGCGGTCCCCCATGGCAGCACGACGTCGAAACCGCGGTCGACCAGCGCGCGCGCCACCGCGAGCCAATCCGCTTGCGCCCATTCCTTGCCGACGCGGGCGGTCCCGTGGATCAACAGCGCATAGTCCTTGCGGGCCTTGCGGGCGATGGAGGCGCGATCGAGCCCGAAATCGATCTGCGGCTGCGGCTCATAGCCGAGCGCGCGTCCCGTAAGCATGCGGTTGCGCGGAATGGCGTGGGAACGCCATTCCACCCGGTGCCGGACATCGTAGAACAACGAGGCCAGGGGCTCGCGGATGCTGGCGGTGTCGTAGCCGTGCCGGACGCCGCGCGCCGCCTTGGTGATCAATGCCGTGCGCAGCAGGCCCTGGCTGTCGATGACGGCATCGTATTGCCGCTCCCGGATGGCGCGGCGAAACCGCAAAATTTCGGACCAGGTCTCGGCCCTGTGCAATTGCGCGCGCCAGCGCCGCGAGGCGACCGTGATCACCTCGTCGATGCCGGGATGGAGACGGGCGAGCGGCGCATAAGGCTCCTCCACCACCCAGGACAGGCGTGCATCAGGCATGTTACGCCGCGCATCGGCGACCGCCGGCATGTGGTGGACGACATCGCCCAGCGAGGAGGTCTTGATGAACAGAATCTCGGCCATAATCGCGTGTAGTATGATCCCAGGCTGGCGGCCGCCGGCTCATAGACGCCGGTGGGCGGTTTGTCATCCGCGGCAATATCACACCACCCCGCTAACCTGAAATTTACGTGCCGCGGCCTATCAGCAGTCCTGCCGAGCCAGCATCATGACGATCCTCGTTACCGGCGGCGCCGGTTATATCGGAAGCGACATGGTCCTCGCCCTCGTCGAGGCGGGGGAGCGGGTCGTCGTGCTCGACAATCTCTCAACCGGCTTCGCCTGGGCGGTCGCCGAAGGCGTGCCCCTGGTGGTCGGCGAAACCGGCGACCAGGCGCTGGTCGCCCGCATCATCGCGGAGCACGGGGTCACGGCCATCGTCCATTTCGCGGCCTCCATCGTGGTTCCGGACTCGGTGTCCGACCCGCTCGGCTACTACCGCAACAATACCGCCAACTCCCGCGCGCTGATCGAATGCGCCGTCAAGGGCGGCGTCGGCCGGTTCATCTTTTCCTCGACCGCGGCCGTCTACGGCAATCCCACGACCATACCGATCGGCGAAGACGACCCGACCTGCCCGATGTCGCCCTACGGGTCCTCCAAGCTGATGACCGAGATCATGCTGCGGGACGCGGGCTTCGCCTATGGGCTCGACTACGTCATCCTGCGCTACTTCAACGTGGCCGGCGCCGATCCGCAGCTGCGCACGGGGCAATCGACCAAGGGCGCGACCCATCTCATCAAAGTCGCGGTCGAGACCGCGCTGGGCAAGCGCGCCAAGATGGACGTGTTCGGCACCGACTATCCGACCCCGGACGGCACCTGCATCCGCGATTACATCCACGTCACCGATCTCGTCCGGGCTCATTCCGACGCGCTTGCCTATCTGCGCGGCGGCGGCCGGCCGGTCACGCTCAACTGCGGCTACGGCCACGGCTTCTCGGTCCTGGAAGTCATCGATACGGTCAAACGCGTCTCCGGCGTCGATTTCCGGGTCGATAACGCGGCGCGGCGTCCGGGCGATCCCGCGCAGATCGTGGCGAAGTCCGACCGCATCCGGCAGACGCTGGGCTGGCGCCCGCAATTCGACGATCTCGCCACCATCGTGACCCACGCGCTGGCCTGGGAACGCACCTTGCCACGGGCGGCCGCCGTCGAAGCCCCACTGATGCCGGCTTGATCCTGCAGGACGGTCGGCCTGAAACGGCCGCAGTCTTGCATTGACGGGCGCACCCCTTCCGTTTATTCGGCAGGCCATGGCGGCATCGCCATGGCCTCCGGGCGTGCCGGCCCGCTCCCTTTCAACCTCCAATTCAGAAGACATCTCATGAGCGCAGACGCCTCCCGTTACGTCATTTCGCCGCCACCGCAGGCCGCCCTGGCGATCGCCGGCAGCGACAAGCTGTTTCCGGTGCGCCGCATCTGGTGCGTGGGCCGCAACTATCTCGAACACATCAAGGAAATGGGGCAGGACGAGCGCGAGCCGCCGTTCTTCTTCTCCAAGCCCGCCGACGCGATCGTGCCGGACGGCGCGACCGTGCCCTACCCATCGCTCACCAAGGACCTCCACCATGAGGTCGAACTGGTGGTGGCGCTCAAGGGCGGCGGCCGCAACCTCAAGGCGGCCAGCGCCAACGACCTGATCTGGGGCTATGGCGTCGGCATCGACCTCACCCGCCGCGACCTGCAGATCGCCTCGCGCGACATCAAGCGCCCGTGGGAGATCGGCAAGGCGTTCGACGCCTCGGCGCCGTGCGGCCCGCTGCGGCCGGCGTCCGAAATCGGCCATCCCAAGAAGGGCCGCATCACGCTCAAATGCAACGGCAAGGTCCGCCAGGACGGCGATCTCGCGCAGATGATCTGGAACGTCTCGGAAGTGATCGAGAAGCTGTCCGAGATGGTCGCGCTCGCCCCCGGCGACATCATCATGACGGGCACGCCGTCCGGCGTCGCCGCCACCGTCGCCGGCGACAAGCTCGAATGCGAAGTCGAGGGCGTCGGCAAGCTGACGGTGACGATGGGGCCGATGCTGAAGTAGGCCTCGTTACTTCGCTCGCGCAATTTACTGACCTCGTCCTGAGGAGCGCGCACCGAAGTCAGGCCTGCCTGACTTCGGCAATCAATGGTGTCGAAATCGGCAGCAGCCGATTTCGATCGCGCGCGTCTCGAAGGACGGCCACAGGCCGCAGCGAGTGTGGCCGTCCTTCGAGACGCCGTGCTGCGCACGGCTCCTCAGGATGAGGTCACAAAGATATACGGGCGCATCGTATCCCACTCACTTCGCCCCGATGAATTCCTTGACCGCGCGGGTGAACTCCGCCGGGCGATCGAGATTGGAAATGTGCCCTGCCCCTTCAAGCTCGACGTAGCGCGATCCGGGCAGACGCTTCTGCATGTCCTGCATCGCCGCCGGCGTGACGCCGTCCTTGCTGCCGGCGATGAAGAGCACCGGCCGCGTGACGGTCGAGACGGCGGCATTGTAGTTGTGATCGGAGAGCGCGGCCGAGCCGCCGATGAAGCCGTTGACCGGCGTCGAGAGGATCATCGCCCGCACCCGCTCCACATGGGCCGGCTTTGCGGCCATCGTCTCCGGCGGGAACCAGCGCGCCAAGGTGGAATCGACCAGCGCCTCCATGCCGCCCTTCTGGGCCATGGCGATGCGCTCCTCCCACTGCTGAGCACCGGCCGGGGTCGACATGCACGGTGAATCGCAGACGACGACGTGGTCGACGCGGTCGGGACGAAGCTCGGCAAGCGCGAGCGCGGTGGCTCCGCCCATGGAGAGGCCGACGAAATGGGTGCGTTCGATCTTGAGCGCATCGAGCAGGGCCACCGCATCGGCGACGAGCTGCGGGTAGGTGTAGCGGCCCGCCGGCGCCTCGGTCGCGCCATGGCCGCGCTGGTCGTAGCGCAGCACGCGGAACGATGCCTTTGAAGTCGGCCGCCTGGGGATCCCACATGGAGAGATTGGTGGCGAGCGAATTGCTGAACATGATCAAGGGCGCACCTTCCGGACCGTCGATCTCGTAGTTGAAGGTGATGCCGTTCGCCTTGATCCGCATGGTCTGACGCCTTCGATGTTGGTGGGTTGATTACTAAATCGTCGTCACCCCTGCCTCCCTCCCCCTGGAAGGGGGAGGGTTGGGGTGGGGGTCCTCTGACTCTCAACAAACGCCTCGCCTGCGGCCCGCGATCCTCTCCCCGACCCTCCCCTTTTTAAGGGGAGGGAGAAAGCGCGCCGCGCCGGATGAATTGGGTTCGTTCGGCGCGGGTCAACTCGCGACGATCGATATCTGCGGCTTGGAACCGGCGGGCTCCGAGGCCTCGCGCGAAAATCTCATCGCATAGAACTGGGCATAGCGGCCGGCCCGCGCCATGAGATCGAAGTGGTTCCCGGATTCGACGATCGTCCCCTTCTCGACCACGTGAATGACCTTCGCCTGGGTGATGGTGTGCAGCCGGTGCGCGATCACGAGGGTGGTGCGGCCCTTGATCAGCTTGTCCATGGCTTCCTGGACGTAGCGCTCGGATTCGCTGTCGAGCGCCGCGGTCGGCTCGTCCAGCAGGATGACCGGCGCATCGCGGATCAGCGCGCGGGCGATGGCGATGCGCTGGCGCTGGCCGCCGGAAAGCTGCGCGCCATGCTCGCCCACCGGCGTGTCGTACCCGAGCGGAAACTGCGACACGAACTCGTCCGCATGGGCCGCGCGCGCGGCGGCGACGATCTCGGCCTCGGTCGCGTCGGGGCGGCCGAGCGCGATGTTCTGGCGGACGGTGCCGCGGAACAGGAACACGTCCTGCCCGACATAGGCGATGTTGCGCCGGATCGATTCCACCGAAACGGCATCGTAGTTCTGCGCGTCGATAAGGATCGCACCGCTCTGCGGCGTGTAGAGCGCGAGCACCAGGTTGAAGATGGTGGACTTGCCGCCGCCGGAGGGACCGACGAAGGCGGTCACCTCGCCGGGCTGAGCCACGAAGGACACATCGCGCAGCACCGGCTGGCCGGGACGGTAGGAAAACGTCACGTCGGCGAATTCGATGGCGCCGCGCGTGACCTGCACGGCGGGCTTTTGCCGGTCCGGGGCGCTGTCGGGCAAATCGAGAATGTCGAACAGGACCTGCACGCCGGCGAGATTGTTGTGCAGATCGATGTTGAGCCGCGCGATGCGCTTGGCCGGCTCATAGGCGAGCAGGAACGCGGCGATGAACGAGACGAACTCGCCGGGCGCGGCGTTGAGCACCAGCACGCGATATCCGGCATAAAGGAACACGACGCCGATCGCGATGCCGCCCAGGGCTTCCATCAGCGGGGTCGCGCGGTTCGACACGCGGGCGAGCTTGTTCGAGGCGGCCTCGACCCGATCGACGCTTGCATACACGCGGGTCCGCATCACCGCTTCGAGATTGAACGCCTTGATGACCCGGAAGCCCTGGATGGTCTCCTGCATCGCCTCCAGGATTTCGGCGCCGCCGCCATATTGCGTGAGCACGATGGAGCGCACCCGCTTGATCAGCTTGCGCACGCCGAAGATCGCCGGCGGCATCACCACGATCCCGATCAGCGACATGAACGGCGCCTGATAGATCATGACGGCGACCAGCCCGATGAGCGACAGGAGATCGCGTCCCAGCGCATTGATCAGCAGGTTCAGCACCTGCGCCGCGGCGCCGGCGCCGAAGGTGATGCGCGCGGCGAATTCCGAGGAGTGGCGGTCGGCATAGAAGGCGACGTTCTGCTGGAGCAGCTTGTCGAACATCCGCTTCTGGTTTTCGGCGACGATGTGATTGGCGATGCGGGCCATGGTGACGGCCTGGCCGTAGCTCGCGATGCCCTTCAGGGCGAAAATGACGATCATCGCGACCGCGACGACGGCGACGCCGTCGAAGCTGCGATAGACATAGGCCTGGTCGATGCCGCGGCCGAACAGGAAGGCCGGGAGCGCGGTGCAGGCGGCGCCGACCGCCATGAAGGCGAGGGAGAGGCAATAGCGCCGCCAATGGGTGCGGCCATGCTCGGTCAGCAAACGACGAATCAACGCCGCGGAGCCCTTTGGATCCGCAAAAAGACGGCGATTCAACCCATCGAGCATCAAGGACCGACGCATGAAACAGGCGCCCCCGCGCCCACCTCCACGGCTCTAGCCGACCGCGACCACGTTGTCCACGCGGCGGCCGGGACCGCGAAATGTGGCCTGGACGCACTCACCGGTCGCCGGAGGCGGTCGAAATGCCGAACCGGCGCAACAGGCCGTGGATCGGCAGCAGGAGCCTGTTTCCGGCGGCGAAATGCTCCAGACGAACCAGGGCGCCCAGGGCCTTGGCGCCGAAATTGACCTTTTCGTCGAGTTCCAGCGCCTTTCCGCGCCAGATCAGGTACCCGCCATATCCCAGCGTCGCCACGATCGCCGCATACAGGGCGATGAGCGCCGGCGGGAAATTGACCGCCACCACCATGGCCGCGAAGCCGCCGAGCCGCAGCGCCGCTACTGCGGCGATCACGGCCACCAGCGACACCGCACGGCTCTGCCGCGTGGTGCGGGGAAATCCCAGCACCGCGAAAGCGATCACCCCGAACGCCAGGGGATAGAGCGGGGCGATGATCCGCTCGTGCAACTCGACGCGGAACTGGCCCGGCGAGTTCTTCAACGCGTTGTCGTCGGACTTCGGAAACAACAGTTCCCAAATGTATTTTTCGCGCAGGCCGATCTGCACCTCCGGCGCCGGCGCGAGCCGCGTCAGATCGAACGCGTACTGGTCGAACACCACGATGGTCGGATCGCGCTCCTTGGGCCGGCGGCGCTCGACATTGCCGTCGCGCATCACCAGGAAGGTGCCCTCCTTGCGCTGCACGATCTGGCCGTATTCGGCGACGATGGTCGCGCGTTCGTCGCGGTTGCGCGAATCGTCGATGAAGATGCCGCGGAATTGATTTTCGCTCATGCGGTCGCGGATGTGAAAGATCAACCCGCGTTCGACCGGGGTGAAAGCACCGGGCCGCACGATGTTGGAGACGACGTCGGTCCTGACCTTTGCGATCTCCTCGTTCATCGTCCGCTGCAGCAGAGGCGCGAGATAGGCGCTGATGAAACCGACGAACACGGCGACGAAAATAGCAGGCGGCCAGCACCGGCCGGTACACCCGGCGCGGCGAGATGCCGGCCGCGTTCATCACCACCAGCTCGGAGTCGCCGTTGAGCTTGATCAGCGCGTAGCAGACCGCGATCATGATCGCGATCGGCGCGATCACCAGCATGAGGATAGGCACCAGCAATCCGGTGATGCGCAGGAACACCAGGATGGTCTGGCCCTGATTGGTGATGATGTCGATCTGCTTCAGGATCTGGGTGATCCAGATGACCGCGGTCAGGTTGAACAGAATGAGCACGAACGCACCGAAGATGGTGCGGAAGATATAACGGTCGATCGAGCCCATCGTCATCCGTGTTGCCGCCCGCCAGGCCTCCGAAAAGTCCGCGGCTTCCAGGAATCATGCTCCGGCCACACCGGAGCAATCCGACCCTTCAGCCCGACATTCTTATAGCCCAGGCCACCCCGTGTCATCGCCCCCGAACGGAGGCGGAATTGGGGCAGGGACGGCCGCGCTGCCCCACGCAGGCCGAATTGAGGTATAGCCTCGGCTCCTCTGGTCCGCTGATGGCCTACCGGAGGTTCCTGCGCTGGTGATGCTCAAGAACAGCACGATTGGCGGCCGTTTCCGACGTTGACACCGGAACCTGCGCGGGCGTGTCAGCGGCTATGTCATCAACTTCCCGATCGGGGCGTCCGATCTTCCATGCCCGCGATCAATCAGTCCGCGAGGCCGCCGGTAAGCAGGGAACTCTTTTGCGGCTTTTCTCGGCCAAAGGCGAAAGAGCCGGAAGGGTCGCGCGGATGCAGGCCCGGCGCACGTCGCGCCGAGTGATTGATCTCGGGGCAACGCTCTACCAGATATCCACACTTGCCATGCTAGTGACGTGAGCCTTGTCGCCCGTCGCGACGATGTGGTACCCGGCATCGGGTATTTTGAAAGCATACTCACCTGCGGCGTTTGTCTTTCCAGTTGCCAATACCCTGTAGTCGCCGGTTGCAAGCAATTGGATCTCAATGTCGCGGGCGAGTTCCCCATCACTCGTAATCGCCCGACACACGACATCCTGATTGCTGATCTTTTTGCACTCGAGACGCAAAGAGTGCGCGTGGGCAACCGGGATCGTCGCGATGCCGATTGCAAAAACTGCGAACGCCAGTCCGTAAGCCCGCGTCACTGCTTATTCCTCCCTTTATGCGCTGGACCTTTCCTGCGCTATATAATCCATCTTTCGCTTCGCATGCCGATGCCGCATTGACAGAAATCAATTGAAGCGCTCGGGGTGGAACAAAGCCACGGGAGAAAGGCCCCACGACAAGAGCACGGCTGCGCCGTCGTCTCCGTTCGTGCCCCGTCTCACTCGGAGGGCAGCAGGGGCGCGCCCGCCGGGATCGACCGCGGACCGCCCACCGCCCCCGCGTGCACGCAGGGGCAAGTCTCAGTCCAGGCACAGCGACAACCGACCATCTTCCGGCCGGCGTCAGCGATGCGCGGGCCGCGCCTTCGCGCGGCTGCCCCACCGACGCCGAATTGAGGTATAGCCTCGGCTCCCTCCAATCGAGTTTCCCGACATGAGCGAAGACGCCACCCGCATCGGCAAGGCCGACCTCGAAAACTACGTCACCGACATCTTCGCCGCGGCGGGCGTCGCGCCGGATATGGCGCGGGAATGGGCGCGGGTGCTGGTATGGGCGAATCTTCGCGGCGTTCGACTCCCATGGCGTGTTGCGGGTGCCGCGCTATGTCGATCTGCTCCGGCGCAAGGCCATCAACGCCGCGCCCGATATTCGCCTGGAGCGGCGCTCCGGCGCCATCGCGGTGCTCGCCTGCGATCTCGCCCCCGGCGCCGTCGCCATGTCGCGCGCCATGGGCGAGGCGATCGGCCGCGCCCGCGAGGTCCATGTCGGGTGGTGCGGCGCCCGCAACATCACCCATGCCGGCGCGATCGGATATTTCGCGCTGCAGGCCGCGCAAGCCGGGATGGCCGGCATCGTGATGTGCGCGTCGGGTCCCCTGATGGCCTATCACGGCGCCCGCGTCGCCGGAGTGTCCACGAACCCGATCGCCATCGCGGTGCCCGGCGGGCGGCGGCGGCCGTTCCTGCTGGACATGTCGACCTCGACGGCCGCCTACGGCAAGATCATGAGTGCGAGGGATCTCGGCATCGCCATTCCGCCGGGCTGGGGCGTCGATGCCGACGGCCGCGACACCAGCGATCCGAATCGCGTGGCGACCCTGCTGCCGCTCGGAGGCCCCAAGGGCTCGGGCCTGTCGCTGATGATCGAGTGTCTGGCGAGCCTCGCCATCGGCAATCCGCTGATCGCCGCGGCGCTGACCGGCGGCGCGGCCCAGGACGGGAGCAACGACAACCCGGTGCTCAACGGCCTCGCCATCGCGGTCGATCTCGCTGCGCTGGGCGATCTCGGCGATTTCACCACCGAGATCGACAAGCTTCATGATGCCATCGCGGCGCTGCCGCGGGCGGAGGGGGTCGAGTGCATCCTGCTGCCGGGCGAACGCGGCGATGCCGTCAAGGACGCGCGGGAGGCAGACGGCATCCCGATCCCGCCCGGCACGTGGAGACGGCTTGCCGCGACCGCCGCGGCACTCGGCGTGCGGGCGCCGCGATCAGGCGGTTGAGACGACGGAGGAGCCTCGCACCTCCCGCAGGCAATGAAAAAGGGCCCGCCCCCAACCGGAGACTTGGCCCTTGCTGCATTCCCTTAAGCTGGCACAAAACCAGGCGACAATCTCGTCGCCGGTAGCGCGCTCAGTTCGCCTTGTGATGCTTCATCTGCTTCATGTGCTTCTGGCTCTTCTGGGCGCCGCTGCGATAGAGGCATGAGCTTCCGCTGCAGCCGCCTTCGTAAGTGCCATTCTTGGTCACGACCTTTGCGGCAGAAGCCGTATCAGCAAGGCAAACCACAAGCATGCCGGAAAGTACGAGTGCAATAATCCGCATATTCATCTCCTGTTGGGGTTCGTTTCCGTCTAGGTTCTGCTTCGTTATTAGGTTCTGCTTGGTTACTAGGCTCTGCTTGGTAATTACCAACCTTAACGCCTATTCATATTGCAGGCGTTGGCTTTCTTTTGTGCAATCACCAACCTTTTCACGCAGCGAGTCAAGCAGAATTCGGCTCGCGCTCCCATTATCGTTATCGCGAGTTGACGGGCCGATGCGTGCCGACACATCTCGGCATTCACCGACGTCGCCAAGAGCGTGTCGTGCCCGGTCACCTCGGCGCCGCCACCACCTGGATCTTCGCCATCATGCCTCCGTCCTCGTGATCGAGGATGTGGCAATGGAAGACGAATGCGCCGAGCTGGGAGAACGGGATGTCCACCACCAGCGGCGTCATCGGGCATAGCCCGGCGTGCCACTGGTCCATGGTGCAATAGCCCTGCTGATTGTTGGCGATGTAGGTGGGATCGACGGGCATGGCGACCGGCAGCGGCACATTGTCTTCCATGATGCCGGCGCCGACTTTCGGATTGAGTACGTTGGCAAACGGCGACGTAGGCGGCGCTCCTGCCTGGACGAACCGGAACTTGGTCTGGTGGATGTGGAAGTTGTGGTTCTCGGTCGCGAGATTGACGAGCTCCCAGGTTTCATGTGCCGGCTTTTGCCCGGGATCGAGCGGCAGGCAGACCCTGGTCACCGATGGATCAAAAGCGGTGACGGGAACCTGCGTGCCCGGGACCACGACGCCGTTCTGGTCGACCTCCTCGTAACCGAGGCCGAATGCGCTCGTATCGCTGGTGGGATCGACCAGCCCGTAGAAGATTCGCCGATGATGACCGGCGGGAAGCGCGCTGCAGTTGGGCGGCGGCGGCGCTGCCTTCGCATAGGGGACGCGCGCGAAGAAGATACCGTTCGGCTGGGTGGACCGGAGCGCATCGCCGAAAACGGCGAGGGCGAATGCGGTGAGCCGGCGCGGGCCGGTCTGGTCGAAGGCGACCTTGGCGAGATCGACGGCGGGCCAGGGGTCGCCGACGCCGACCGCGCCGGTGGTGATGCCGAGCGTCTTGAAGGTGCCGGTGGCGCCCGTGGGCGGGGTCACGATGTTGCCGTTTGCGTCGCGATAGGTCACCCACAGCTCGGCCCGCGAGCTCGGCATCATCACGAATTCGCTGACGCAGATCGGCACCGTGGTGAGGCCGGTGGGCGGCGCCGGCGGGCAGGCGACGATCCTGAACCGCGCGCCGCCGAGCTGCATCTGGGTCCCGATCGGGGTCGATGCCGGCACATCGATGCTGACCCCGTCGACGGAGACGAGTTGCATGATCATCGGCGCCTGGGTGGCGTCGTTGGTCAGCTCCAGATTGTAGGTGACGTTCGCCGTGGCATTGGTGAGCCGCCAGATTTCGCCATCCGGTTCGGTCATCGAGATGGTGGGAAACTGCTGGCCGCTGACGGTGAGGAACCACGTTCCGCCGGTGTAATCGTTGTCGCCGGGGCTGTTGGCGCCCGGGCAGGACCCCTGGCGCACTTCGGTGGGAGTGGCCGGATACTGAGTGCAGAAGTTGACGTCTTCCTGATTCATCACCGTCCCGTCCGCCACGGTGGCAACGCCGTTCGCGAAATTGTAGGTGCCGGCGGCGAGCACCTGCATGTCCTTGAGGACGAGGTGACGCACATTGGACTCCGGGAACGGCGTCTTGTGCAGGTCGCCACTGGCATAGTCGCCGACCTTGCCGATGGAAATGATCCCGGCCATGCCGCCCGACACCTGGTTCACCGCGACGCCGTGCACATGCGGATGAAACCAGAACGCACCGGAAGGATGGTTGGCCGGAATGTCGATCCGATAGTCGGCAAAACCCATGACCACCGAACCGTGCTGATGGGCGCCGTCCGGCGTCGGTATGCCGTTGGCAGGGTTGTAGATCTCCACGAAAATGTCGTCCCCGAAGGTCGGATCGCTCAGCGTCGGCGCCCGCGCCTGAACGATGAGGCCGTGGGTGTGTATGTTGGTCGGGTTCTTCGGCAGATTGACCCCGTCCTGGAGATTCGCGAGCGTCACCGGATCGATGGACGGAAGCTGGTTCACCAGGCGGAACTTCAGTTGGTCGCCTCGTTGCAGAGCCAGCCGGATGCCGCCGTAATAGGACGTCGTGGGAGATCCGGCCGGGCACTGGTTCCCGTTCGCCGATGATCGCGGGCAGATTTGATAGACCCAGCCCGCCGGATTGACGACCGGGCCGCTGGGCGGCACGTAGGAAATGCTCGGCACCGGCTGCGGCAGGACGACGATGAGAAGATCGAGCACGCCGTGTGAACTCGCGAATACCGGCGGCTCAACGAAGGGGCCGGCGAGCGCGGCAGTCGAGGCCCACAGGAAGGCCGCAACAATGGCGGCCCGGTGCATCGATGAACGATGGACGTGTCGAAGCTTCGGAACGATGAATGGCATGGTCTCGCTCATTGGGCTGCGCTGAGGGCGGGACGGCGGACGGCGGTGTGCAAGAACGCGGACGACCGCCGAGCCTTGGCGGAATCACTTGACGCTGTGGTGACATGCTATGAACACGGCCAGCGTCTTGAAAGCGCCGCAGCCGCTATTGCTCTTGGAATCTCTCCAGATTGGTCGAGTCTTAGAGGCATTCTGAAAAAAGCTGGGGACAACCGATGTAACCTTGCAATGTGCCGATGCACTTTGCCGCCGCTTGGTTTGCATTTGTCCGATAACGTCTGAGTTCGCCACGAGAGGGGATATGTCGGGGGCCAGTTTCACCATCTGGGCATGCGCGCTGATCGGCTGGTCCTGCGATGCATCCACGCCGAGCATGGCGGTCATCCAGACGGCCTATGAGCGGGAAGCATCGAGTGGAAGCAAGCTCCACGACAAAGGCCTGCGAGTGCTCAAGGCGACTTGCGACGAAGACGGGGGCGCCGGCGGGCGATTCCTGTGCCAGGTGACGTTCCTGTCGAACGACGATCCCGATCAGCGGCTCTATTTCGACATCGTGGCCGTCGCGCGAACCGAAAAGGGTTGGGAGCTCAAGAGCGGCCTCTGCAAGCGCTGATTTTGTTTGGGCAGTTACCGCTGCGCGCACCTCGAGCCTATCTCGGGTGAACCCGAGATTCGATGCGACGAACCCTTCCGCGACTACCGCACCGTCCCGTCAAACTCCACGGACTTCCGCATTCGGATCTCGATGCGGCGGCGCTCGCGAACGTCGCCTTGCTCGTCCCCCCGAGTGAGCCGCCCATCGGTTCCGATCAGTTGGGCGCCCGACAGGGGCAGAATGCGGAAATTGCGCAGGCGAAGGTCCGAAGACAAAACCTTGACGACGGCGAGCGCGCGCGCGAGGCCGAGGCCTGCATTGTCTGCGGGCTGAAGCACGCCGACGCCATGCGCGCCCGACATCACCGAGCCGAGTTCGCGATCGAGGTTCGATACGCCCCCGCTGACTGGCCGTTCATCGGTGTGCCCGATCACCTCGATAACGTCGACCTGGAACGATGCGGCGATCTCGAGCAGGCGGTCGACCACGGCGGTCTGCAAGGTGGATTCGAAATCCGGCCGCAATTCGGCGCTGCGCGTCGCAAAGAAATATCCGCCGGCCTCGCTCAAATTGATGATCGGCGGCCAGTTGTGGCCGTCTTTCGGAACTGCTTCGGCGTGGGTTTCAGACGCCGCGATCCCCTTGGCGACGAGAGCCGCAAGCTGTTCCGGCGTCGCTTTGGCCGCTGCGTCCTGGGGGAGGACATTGTCGATCGCCGACGCCAGCGCCGCGTCTCTCAGGGCTTTGTCGGGATCGAGCCCCATGTTCTTGAGTTGCTGCATCCTGGCGAAGTATTCGCTGCCGTCCCTGAGCGTGGTCCGCGACACGCCGCGGCGTTCCATCGCTTCGACGATCTCGTCGCTCTCCACCAGAGTGCGCCAGAACTCGTCCACCGTCTCCGGCGATGCCGGCCGGGCGACCGTCCGGTCCAGGAATTGCGCGATGCGGGGCTGCCGTCTGATCTCGTCGACCACCGCAGCGCTCTTCGCCGCCGCGGCCTCGGCGCCGCGCAGGCGCACGATCACCTCCTCGCGCCTGACGCGCTCCGAGGCGAGCGAGACGCCGATCGCAATGAGGAGGCTGAACACCAGGAGCAGCATGATCTCCGCCATGGTCAGTCCGAGAACCAGACCGTGGCGGTAGGAGGTGGTCTGACGCGCAATGGTGCCGGACATCAGCCGATCGCCTCTCGTTTGGGGGCCGCGCGCCGCGCGCCGAGTTCGTCGGCCAGGTCAGCCAATCTCTCGGTCGCGATCGCCAGGGTTTCCGCGCTGGAATGAATCGTCATCAGGATATCGTTGAAGCCCTGAGCCTGCGACGCCATGTCGGCGCCCGATTTGTCGACGGCTTCGGCAAGACTGCGGAATGCGCCTTCGGTCCTCTCCAGGATGCTGCGAACCATCTGGATCTGCCCCCAGGCATTTCCGTTGAATTGTTCGAGCATCTGCGTCACCGCGTCGCTCGATTCCTTCGCCGACAGGAGCGCGGCGCGACTTGCGATGGAGTTCGACTCGACGTGCTCACGCAGAGCGGCAACCGATATCGACGAGCCTTCGGCCGCGTCTTTTGCCGCCTCGACCGCATCCCGCAGCGCCCCGGCCTGCTGATCCGACTCCTCGGAAAACCGTTCCACGGCGTCGGTCAGGGTCTGGATCACCGGATCGAGGCGAACCTCGATTATGCCGTCCGGCGTCTGCAGCCTCTCGAGTTTCATCGCCACCGCGTTGATCGTCTCGGAGATGTCGACGACGCTCTTGGACAGGTTTTCCATGTCGGCCGCCAGTTGCCCGGCCGTGGTGGCCAGGGCTTCGGACATCATGTTGGACGCATCCGCGATGGTATCGGCCGAACGCCGGGATGCGTCCTGGAGGGGGCGGGCGGACTGCGACGCGACGTCGGCGACGCTGGCCAGAAGCCTCGCGGCGATTACGTCGATCTTCTCGGCCACATGGTCGAAGGAGTCGGCGGCCGCCTGCTGCGCGGAACGCCGGATATAGCTGAACTCCACGACAGTGCTGTCGAGCTCCCGCCGGACCCGGCGCGCCGCATCGGCCAGTTCCAGCCGCATCATCCGTTCGACCTCGACAGGATCCTGCCGCATCTGGTTGAAAATCACCCGGAGCGCGATGCCGGTGATGGTGGAGCCGATTGCAATGCCGAAGTTCTGGACGATGTCCTCGGCGGCGTGTTCCGCGTTGAACTGATAAAGCGAAACCCCGAGGCTCGTGAGGGTGAACAAAAATCCCATGTAGTAGAGATTGTCGCCGGCCTGATCATCCCGCAGCCGCAGCCCCTTCCCCAGCCAGATCAGCGATGCGTAGCCGATCATGACGAGCACCGGCACGAGGGTGACATAAACCCGTCCGATGCCGCCGAGCTTGGCGGCAATGATGTAGGCGGACCCGGCCACGACGAAGCACATGAAGACGATCGCGCCGAACCCGGAGGCATACGAGAGATCGTCTGCGCTCCGGAAGCCTTGATGCGTCGGCCGTTGCGCCATTCAGCCCTCGCCTTGAAGCTTGTTGGCCCGCTTGAACCGGCCCTTGTTGTCGCGAATCCAGTCCGCCCAGAAACGAATATGGTCGGCGGAATTGAGAGGCTTCGCGGTAACGCGCTGAATGTAATAGATGGTGACCTCCGCGCCGTGAAGGTCGGTCTGCAGCTTCTTGTAGGCACGCGAGGCCTTGTAGCGGCCGTAACTCAGGTCGCCATTGTATTGCGAATAGTCGGGCGCGTTTTCGAGCATGTCGGACACCAGCACGAGCGATTTCGGCGTGTCTTCGGCCGCGCGCCCGGAGAAACGGTCGACCGCAATGCGCTGAACCGTCTCCATGATCGGCGATGTCTTGCCGGGGACCGGCCGGAATCCGGCGTCCAATGATTCCTCGAGCGGGGAACGAAACCCTTCCAGCCAGCGCTTCTTGGCCATGCGCGGATTGGCGGTGTATTCGCTCAAGCCGGCGCCGTCGCCGGGATTGCACTTGGCGAAGATCTGCCGGCCACCCGGCGTCTTGGGGTCGAGCAGCCGCAGCTCCAGCAGGCCGTAGACCGGCACCGTCTCCGCCATGTCGAGCAGAACCGTCCGGATCTCGTGCTTGCCGATGTCGGGGATTTCGTCGGTCGAATCCAGGAGCACGACCGTCATCGAGTGCGGACCGTCGACCGGGCACAGCGAGGCCCGGTCGAGCGCCGGTGGCCGCGCCGTGGTCATGTAGACATAAGCGCCGGCCGACAACACGCCCAGCGCCAGAACCGCGAGCGCGCCGCCGAGCACGTGCTTGCGAACGTCCCTCGGATTCCTGCTACGCAGCCTTTGTGGCCGACCTCGCAACGGTTTTCTCCTCTACAAGGTCGTCGATCTCGCGATAGGTTGCGAACGCCTTTTCGAATTCGTCGTGAATGGCCCTTACCTGATCGACCAGAACGGCCTGGGACTCGCTGATCGAACGCCGCAGGTCGTCCCGGGCTGCAACCGGCGACAGCTCATGCTCGGTCGGGATCTTCTCGAGGACGTAGGGCGCGGCGAACCGGGGCGGCGTCGGCGTCGTTCTCGACCGCTTGTTGGCTTCCCGATAGCTCGCGAGAAGCGCATTGGCGGTGCGGTCGAGATGGGTCTGATGGGTCTCGAACAACCGCAACAGGCGGGTGCGGCTCTCGAGAATGGCGTCGTACTCGCCGCGCCGGATCGAAAGGTCCCGATTTGCCTCTTCGAGGATTTCGATCGCCTGGTCGCGAATGCCAAGAAGCATCGCAATCAACTCGGTCTTGCGCGCGATGTAGGCCTCGTAGGCGGCGGCGCGCCGCTTCTCGAGCATTCCATAACCGGGATAGGGATCGAAAATGAGGTAGGAATCGCCGAACGCGATCAGCGAGCACAACATCCCGATGCCGAAGAACAGCCAGGATTTGATGTCGATGATGCCGAGAGGAGCCGTCCGCAGCCGCACCAGCACCTCCTGGCCGGCGTCGGACACGAACGCTCCGGCCGCCTCACGGTAATGCGCCAGCGTCAGGTTGAGGCCGACGACGAACGCCAGCCAAGCCATCAACGACGCGAGCCCGAACAGTTTTCTGATGTAGTTGCGATGATTGAGCTCCCGGACCCCGACGGCCCCGGCAAGGAAGCTTACCCCGATATTGAGGAGCGCGAACACGAGCGCCTCGGCCGCGCCGCCGACATATCCGAGCTCACTGCCCTTGGCGAGGAAAAATCCGTTGAGAAACACCTCGAACACGAACAGCGAAAGCAGGATTCCGACTTTGAGCGTGAGGCTCCCGCCCACGGCCGATCGCGCCGTCCGCGTCAGCCGGTGCCGGCTGCGAAAATCGTCCCGTTCGGCCTCCACATCGCGCAGGTGACGGCGCAGGCTGTGGAGTTCGTCCCTCCCCTGGGCGGCTTCAGCACGAAATTCGCTGACCGCGGCGGGCGCCGCCTGCCGTATCGTCGCGAACCGCCCTTCGAAATCGAGGCCGGACAGCCGTTCCTTGTAAAGGTGCAATTCGTCGAGGAGGATGCCGTGGGCACTGTTCTTCTCCGCCTCGACGCGCTCGACGATCCGGCTTTCGACGTCGTCGAGAGAGACCGAGTCCGAGGACGGCTCCTCTTTGGCGCCGCGTTGGGCGCCCACCTTTGCGACCGCGAAGTCCGAGGCGAGCTTGGCGACATCCAGCGCCGGGAAAATCTCCAGCGACGCGCGATAGTCGTGCTGCTCCCGCTTGAGGCCGCCAACCAGACGGGCGAGTGCGGAGATTGCTGCCAATTCCTTTGTTCCCTGGCTCAATCGGGTTGCCGCCCGGCAAATCGCACGCGACTCTAACAATGTAGCAACAATGCGGCTGAAATGGAGTCGCAATTCATAGCCCTACCGACATCTCAACATGCGCAGCGTCCGGCAAGTGCATCAAACTTTGGCATGCGTCTCACGCCCCTCAGCCCTGTTGCGGCGGCCGTATCCATGCTGATGCCCGTCACGGGAATAGAATGCCCTCGGGCCGTCTCCGGGTAGCGGAACGGCGCGCGAATCGGGTCTCGCCGCGGGACTGCCCAACTCGCCGTCCGTAGCTGTGGACCGTTTGCGGCAAAGATGCCTGATTGATGCCCAAATTGCTTGTCTTATCGCTGGAATTCGTGCCAATCCTGGATCGTTTCCTATTCAGTCAAATGTGCTAAGTAACCGCTCCGCCGCCGGCCGACCGTTTGGGGAGTCGTCGGCGCACGACCGGAGCCAGGAGGTCGACGTTTGGATCATTTTGTGCCGGAAGGGAGGGCCGGCGGGCTGGAGCCCCCGAGCGAATCGCACCCGCCAGCGCGCAAGCTGCATCCGCTGGCCTACGGCCTGGAGCGCATCGGGCTGATCTCGCTGCGTGCGCCGGTCACCGGCGCGATCATCTTCGCCCTGCTCGTGGTCGCGGCGGTGTTCGGGCTCGATCGCCTCAAGGTCGACAATTCGCTCAGCCAGCTGTTCCGCTCCGACACGCCCGAATTCAAGCAATACGAAGACGTCACCAGCCGCTTTCCGTCGAGCGAGTTCGACGTCCTCGTGGTGGTCGAAGGCAAGAACCTGCTGCATCGCGACGAGCTCGCGAAGCTGCGCGACCTCGTCACCGATCTGCAGCTGATCGACGGCACCCAGGGCCTGATCTCGCTGTTCTCGGCGCGCCAGCCGCCGGAAGGCGGCCACCTGCCGGAGGCCCTGTTCCCGGAACCGCTGCCGACCGGGGCGGCCTATGACGAGCTGATCCAGAAGGTGACTTCGAACGAGATCATCCGCGGCAAGCTGTTGTCGAACGACGGCGAGCTCGCTTTGGTCGTGCTGGCGCTCGACCCGAAGATCGCCGAGGGCAACCGCCTTTCCGATGTCGTCGGCGAGATCCGCAAGACCGTGAACGAGGACCTCGCCGGCACCGACCTCACGGTGGAACTTTCCGGCGTCCCGGTCATGCAGCTCGAAATACGCAATGCGGTGGAGCGCGACCGTCTCGTCTACAACACCATCGGGTTTCTGGCGGGATGCCTGATCGCCATAATCTTTTTCCGCCGTGTCTCGTTCATGATCGTCGCGGCGGCTCCGCCGCTGACCGCCATCGTGCTGACGCTGGGCGCGCTGGGCTGGCTCGATTTCCGCCTCAACATGTTCCTCAACGTGATGACGCCGCTGATCATGGTGATCAGCTTTTCCGACAGCATGCAGCTCACCTTCGCGGCGCGGGACCGGCTCATCGCCGGCGAAAGCAAGCGCGACGCGTTCCGCAACGCCATTCTCGTGGTCGGCCCGGCCTGCGTGCTCACCCATGCGACCGCCGGCCTGTCGTTCGTCGCCCTGCTGTTCTCCAACTCCGACCTGATCCGCACCTTCGCCGAGGCCGGCATCATCGCGACCGTCATCGCTCTCGTCACCGTGCTCACCCTGCTGCCGCTGCTCGGCGTCCTGTTGATCCGCAAGGAATCGGCATTCGCCGCCAAGGTCAGGCAGGCGGACGCCGCGGTCTTGGCGCTGCGCCGCTTCTGCGCCTGGATCGCACGCAAGATGGTGACCCGGGCGGGCCTCTACAGCCTGGTTGCCGTGGTGTTCGTCGGCGCTCTTGCGTTCAACTACGCCAATCTGCAGCCGCGTTATCGGCTCGCCGACCAGGTGCCCGACAAGGAGCACGCGGTGGAGGCGAGCCACCGGCTCGACACCAAGCTCACCGGCGCCAACCCGATCGACGTGCTGATCGAATTCCCGAAAGGGGTGTCGCTCTACGCGCCGGAGACGCTCGCGACCATCGCCGAGGTCCATGCCGTGGTCGAAAGCCAGGCGGGGGTCGGCAATGTATGGTCGCTGGAGACGCTGCGGCGCTGGCTCCGCGAGAAGGCCGGCATCACCGACGTCGAAACCTTGAGGGATTACGTCAATCTGCTTCCCGCCCATTTGGTGCATCGGTTCATTTCGGCCGATCAGGACGCCGTCGTCGTTTCCGGGCGAATTCCCGACGTCGATGCGAGCGCGCTGCTTCCCGTCGTCAACCGGCTCAACCAGACCCTGGACGAGGTGCGCAAGAAGCACCCCGGCTATGAGATCGCGGTGACCGGCCTCGCGGTGATTGCCGCGCGCAACAGCGCCAGCATGATCGAGAAGCTGAATCGCGGGCTCACGGTCGAGATCGTCTTCGTCTCCGCCTTCATCGGGCTCGCCTTCCGCTCCTTCGTGGTGATGCTCGCCGCGATCCTGCCGGGGATATTCCCGGTGCTGGTGTCCGGCAACGTGCTGTGGGCGCTGGGAAACGGCCTTCAATTCGCGAGCGTGGTGGCGTTGACGGTGTCATTCGGGCTCGGCCTGAGCGCCACGATCCATTTTCTCAACCGGATGCGGCTCGAGGAGAAACCGGGCGAAGATCCCGCCATCGGGGTGGAGCGCGCCACCGTCCTGGTCGGCCCGGCCTTGATCCTCACCTCGGCTGTGCTCGCCTGCGGGCTTGCGGTGACGGTGCTCTCCAACCTGCCGTCGCTGCGCCTGTTCGGCTGGGTCAGTGCGCTGGCCATCGTCGCGGCGCTGGTCGCCGACCTCCTGATCCTGCGCCCGACCATCGTGTTCCTGCGCGACGTCGCCGCGCGCATGCGCCGGCGCCGGGCGGCGCCGGGCCCGGCAGAATGATCTGAGCGCCGTCGTCTCTGCTCGGGGAAACGTCAGGACCGATTCAGCGTGATCGCAGCTTCGCTGAACTCGGTGCCCGGGGAACGTATGGACACCGACTGCCTGTTGCCGCGTGTCGTCAGTGTCAGGTTTGCCGAGAAAACCACGCTGGTCGCGACCGCCTGGATCGTGGCGCCCGAGGCGCGGCCGGACACCGAACCGGTGACATTGCGCGTCACCTCGCTCCAGGAACCGGAGATGGAGTTGCCGTTGTGGGTCAGATTGGCGTTCAAGTCGAAATTGTAGCTGTCGCTCGCGCAACGCAAGCGGAGCGCCAGCGTCCTGCCGCCCGGCGCCTCGTAGACCGCGCGGCAGCGGATGCGTTCGTGCGAACCGCTCGCGAGCGTGATCGCGCCGGTGCCGGACCAGCTTCCGGCCAACCCCGCGAAGGGTCCGGCCCCCTGGGCAAGGCTGGTCTCGACGCCCGGCGCGGCTAACAGGCCCACGGCCACCGCCAAGGCAGCCGCCCTGAGCGAACCGGCAGGCGCGAAACGCGGAAATTTATGCCAGCGCATCGCCTCGGGATGGACGACTGCGCTGTCGGGACGGCAAGTGGAATTTGTCATTGAGGTCAGCTTCCCCGCAGGTGATGAAGGTTCCAGGCTCCGCACTCAGCGTCGCGCGCAAATATCGAAGATGTTCCTTGCTGCACGATGGATATAGGTAAAGCCTGTCGACATTATTACAACAGCACTGGAGCCGCCAGCGCGGCTGCCTACATCGATTCGCCGAAGCTTAGACCGCAGCGATGGGGGCGTCGAGATGGCGCGCCAAACTTTGCCCGGCATTGTGGGGATCACGTTCGTATGCTCGAAATTATTGTTCCCAAAGAACGGCTTGGGTGCAACAAGCCCGGCGCTCAGGTGGCGTGCGGTTGTGCTGGCGCCGAGACACCGGTGACGCGGATGCCGGAGCCGGGCGACTTGTAGTGCCGGTTGATGAAGATCATGACCGAGGTCAGCGCCTCGGCCGCGGCGGAATTGACGAGCGGCCCGGCATGCCAGGCGGTGAGCCCGATGGCGGCAGCGAGGCCGATCACCGTTTCGCGCGCGGCCGCATCGTCACCGCACACCAGCACGTCGCAGTCGACATCGTGATCGAGATCGTTGAGGTGATGCGCCGACACGTTCTGGAACGCCGAGACCACCCGCACCGCGTCGCCGAGCAGCGCCTGGATCGCGGCGGCCGCCGATCCCCCCGGGGGGAGTTGCACCCGTGACACCTTGGGCGGCACCAGCGGGACCGTGGCGTCGACAAGGATCTTGCCGGTCAGGGCTTCCCGCACCTCGTCGACGGTGGTGCGTTGCGCGGCATAGGGCACGGTAAGGATGACGATATCGGCTACGGCGGCAGCCGCCTTGTTGTCGGCGCCGGAAACCGCTTCACCGCCCAGCCTCGCGTTCATCTCGGCGGCGCGTTCGGCGGCGCGGGCGGCGCTCCGCGAGCCGAGGATGACGCGATAGCCGGCCCCGGCGAACCGCAGCGCGAGGCCGCCGCCCTCCTGCCCGGTTCCGCCGAGGATCGCGATGGTGACGGTTTGCGCGGCTTGCCCCGTCATGGCAGCACCGCGGCCGACGCCGCGGCGCGGCGTCGCCGTCCGGCATCGGCAAGGCGACCCGCCGGCGTCTGGATCACCGGCGCAAGCACCGCCGCCGTGCGGGCGGCGCGCCGGCGTTCAAGTGGAGCATCGGCATAGAGCGTGGTGCGCTGGGACGGCCGGCGTCCGACCGAGGCGATCAGCGCCTCCATGGCAGCGGGGTCGAACTCCTGGCCATGGGCGGCGCCGGCGGCGCGGGAGATGCTTTCGTTCATCAGCGTGCCGCCGAGATCATCGGCCCCCGACCGCAGACAGGCGCGGGCGCCGTCCGCCCCCATCTTCACCCACGACACCTGGATGTGCGGGATGAGCGGATGGAGCACGAGCCGCGCCACCGCATGCATCAGCACCGCTTCGCGCAGCGTCGGTCCCCGCCGCGCCGCGCCCTTGTAGTAGATCGGAGCCTCCATGTGCACGAACGGCAGCGGCACGAATTCGGTGAAGCCGCCGGTGCGCGCCTGCAGGTCGCGAACCGCCGCGAGGTGGCGCGCCCAGTGCGTCGGCCCCTCCACATGGCCGAACATGATCGTCGCCGTGGTCGCAAGGCCGACGCGATGGGCGGTCCCGATCACGTCGAGCCATTCGGCCGTGGTCAGCTTGTCCGGGCAGATGACCGCGCGGACTTCGTCGTCGAGGATCTCCGCCGCGGTGCCCGGCAGCGTGCCGAGGCCGGCGTCGCGCAGGCGCTGGAGGAAACGCTGCACGGGAATGCCGAGCGTCGCTGCGCCATGGCGCACCTCCAGCGGCGAAAACGCATGGACATGCATGGCGGGGACAGCAGTCTTCACGGTGCGCAGGATCGCGAGATAGGTCTCGCCGGTGTAGCCGGGATGGATGCCGCCCTGGAGGCAGACTTCGGTCGCACCGCGCGCCCATGCCTCGGTGACGCGCCGGGCGATCTCGTCGTGATCGAGATCATAGGCGGCGCCGCGCAGGTGGTCGGCCGACTTGCCCTTGGAGAACGCGCAGAAGGCGCAGCGGTAGGAGCAGACATTGGTGTAGTTGATGTTGCGGTTCACGACGTAGGTGACGGTGTCGCCCACCGCGCGGGCGCGCAGGCGGTCGGCGGCGTCGCAGACCTGGTCGTAATCCGCGCCGCGCGCCGCAAACAGGGAGACGATTTCGGGCTGCGTGAGGGGAGTTCCACCTTCAGCCTTCGCGATGACGCGTTCGAGCGAGACGCTTGTCGATCCGATCGCCGACTTTGGCAATGCGGTTGCCGCCGCGGATAGCGCCACTGGGTCACAAGTGCGGATTTGCGGACCCCCTCCCCCTGAAAGGGGGAGGGAGGAAGCACCTGCCACCTCACGACCCCTCTTTTGATTCAGTGCGGCCTGACCCGGCGACCACGCGTCCCCACGCGCGTATCCTTCCGAGTCGCTCGCCCGTATCACCGCCGTATGGAGCGCAGAATCGAGCCAGCGCGTCCGGTCGCGGACATAAGCGGGGTAGAGCGGCAGCCGCTGCACCAGCACGCGCCCGCGTGCGGCAAGCGCTTTCGCCAGCGCATCCACATGGGGCCACGGCGCTTCCGGATTGACGAAGTCGGGCGTCACCGGCGAGATGCCGCCCCAGTCATTGATGCCGGCGTCGATCGCTTCGTTCAACAGTCGCGGCGCGAGGTTGGGCGGCGTCTGCACATTCATGGCGCCGCCGAGAACGAGGCGTGCGACCGCGAGCGTCCACAGGAGATCGTCGTCGGAAGCATCGGGACGGTCTGCCATGCGCGTGCCGGCCTTGGCGCGGAACGGCTGGATGATCACCTCTTGGATGTGGCCGGCGCCATTGCGCGCGCGCAGCGCCAGCAGTGCCTCGATGCGCTCGCGCCGGGTTTCACCGATGCCGATGAGAAGCCCGGTGGTGAAGGGGATGCCGAGTTCTCCGGCCTCTTCGATCACGGCGAGGCGGGCGGCGGGGTCCTTGTCGGGAGAGCCGAAATGCACGCCGCCGCGCGCCGACAGCCGCTCGGACGACGTTTCGAGCATCAGCCCCATCGAGGCCGCGACCGGGCGCAGCTTCGCCATGTCGTCGCGGCTCATGACGCCGGGATTGAGATGGGGCAGCAGCCCGGTTTCCTTCGCGACCAGCGCGGCCACGGCACCGAGATAGTCGAGCGTCGTCTCGTGGCCGAGTGTATCGAGCGCCGCGCGAGCCGCCGGATAGCGCAGCTCTGGCTTGTCGCCCAGCGTGAACAGCGCCTCCGTGCATCCGGCCGCGGCGCCCGCCTTCGCCACCGCGAGCACCTGATCGGGCGACATGTAGGCCGGCTCGCCGCGGCGCGGCGGCGCCGCAAAGGTGCAGTAATGGCAGACATCGCGGCACAGGTGGGTGAGCGGAATGAACACCTTGCGCGAATAGGTCATAACGGCGCCGTGATGCGCATCGCGCAGCGCGGCGGCTTCGGCCATGAGAGCCGCGGTGTCGCGCCGCTCGGCGAGCGCGAACGCGTCGGATGCAGCGATCAGCGCCGGTGATCCCGAATATGCTGGATGTGACATATTGCTATCCGTTTCCAACGCGGTTAGCCCACGCGGGTACCAGGAACCGATGGCCTGTGCCAGAGCTATCGCGCTCGATACCAGCGACAGGGGTTGCGACAACACGTTTGCGGCATCTGTGGTTCCCTCTCATTGATCGCGGCCGGTGACGGCACGCCGAATGGAACGCGAGCGACGCCACCGGCGCGCCTCACCTCGAGGAACCCAGTCATGAAACGCAGCCTGAAACTGTTGGCGGTCATGGCCGTTCTCGGCTTGTTGAGCCCGTGCTACGCCGTCGCGCAGGAGCGCTCGATCATCGTGGCATCCACCACCTCGACGGAACAGTCGGGCCTGTTCGGCTTCATCCTGCCGCTTTTCACGGCCCGCACCGGAATTCGCGTGAACGTCGTCGCCGTCGGCACCGGCCAGGCGCTCGACATCGGCCGGCGCGGCGATGCCGACGTGGTGTTCGTCCACGACCGGCCGGCGGAAGAGAAATTCATGGCCGAAGGCTTCGGCGTGAAGCGGTTCGACGTGATGTACAACGACTTCGTCATCATCGGGCCCGAAGGCCGATCCCGCGCACATCGCGGGCGGCAAGGACGTCGTCGAGGCGTTCCGCAAGATCGCGGCGGCCCACGCGCCGTTCGTCTCGCGCGGCGACCGTTCCGGCACCCATGCGGCGGAGCTGCGCTACTGGAAGGACGCCGGGATCGACATCGACGCGGCCAAGGGCCCCTGGTATCGCGACATCGGCCAGGGCATGGGACCGGCGCTCAACATGGCGTCGAGCGCGAACGCCTATGTGCTCGCCGACCGCGGCACCTGGCTCTCGTTCAAGAACCGCGGCGAGCTCGACAATCCTGGTCGAGGGCGACAAGCGGCTGTTCAACCAGTACGGCGTGATGCTGGTCAATCCGGCCAAGCATCCCAATGTGAAGGTCACGGAGGGGCAGGCCTTCGTCGACTGGCTGATCTCGCGCGACGGGCAGAAGACGATCGCCGACTACAAGATCGGCGGCGAGCAGCTGTTCTTCCCCGACGCCGGCGACGTCAAGGGATTTTAGGCGCCACACCTTCTCATTCCCGGCCGTCCAGCCGGCGAGCAGAAACGTGGCAGCGCTCACGATCACGCTGAGCGCAATCAGGATCAGCCCGAGACCCAACGCGAGCGCGAGGTCGCCCTTGCTGGTCTCGAGCGCGATGGCGGTGGTCATGGTGCGGGTGAGCCCGCGAATATTGCCGCCGACGATGATGATGGCGCCGACCTCGGCGATGGCGCGGCCGAACGCCGCGAGGAAGGCGGTCAGCAGCGCGGCGCGGCCGATCAGGAAGAGCTCGCCGATGCTGCGGCTCTTGGAGAGGCCGTCGGACCGCAGGAGGTCGCCGTATTCCGCCCACAGCCCCGCCATGGCGCGATGCACCAGCGCGATCACGATCGGCGTGGCGAGAAGCACCTGCGCGATGATCATGGCGGTGGGCGTGAACAGCAGCCCGGCAAAGCCGAGCGGCCCCGCGCGCGACAGCATGAGATAGACGAACAAGCCCGACCACGACCGGCGGCAGGCCGAGCAACGCATTGGCGAGCACGATGACCAGGTGCCGGCCAGGAAACCGGTTCACCGCGAGCGCGCCGCCCAGCGGCGCGCCTATCACCATGGCGATCACGGTCGCCGACAGGCTGACGCGCAATGACAGCGCGACGATCCCGACCAGTTCCGGATCGAGGCTCCCGAGAAGGGCAATGGCGGCGGCAAAGGCTTGGGCGATATCGGACATTCGCGGCTATTTAGCACGCTGCCTCTCATTTTCCCTCTCCGACTTCGCGGAGGGGAAGGGTGGGGTCTTGCTTCTTAAGCCAAGCCCACGCCCGCGCGAAGAAAGAACCCCACCCCGGCCTCCCCGAAGACGGGGAGGGAGAAGATGCGCGAACGGTTCGCGGGCGTTGAGCGTTGTCGCAGTGTAGCCTCGGCCGCCCGAATGCGGTAGGGCGGTGCTACCCGTCGTGCCGCCCGCCCCGGCGCAGACGCGCCATGGGAACACCCGAAAGACCGCCATGACCGAACACCGAAATGCCAAACCCCTCCTGCGCTCGCGGCTGTGGTTCGACAATCCCGACAATCCCGGCATGACCGCGCTCTATCTCGAGCGCTATCTCAACTACGGCTTGACCAAGGAGGAACTCACCTCGGGCAAGCCGATCATCGCCATTGCGCAGACCGGGTCCGACCTTTCGCCGTGCAATCGCCATCACCTCGAACTCGCCAAGCGCGTACGCGAAGGCATCCGCGATGCCGGCGGGGTGGCGTTCGAGTTTCCGGTGCACCCAATCCAGGAGACCGGCAAGCGACCGACCGCGGCGCTCGACCGCAACCTCGCCTATCTCGGTCTGGTCGAGCTGCTGTTCGGCTACCCCATCGACGGCGTCGTGCTCACCACCGGCTGTGACAAGACCACGCCGGCCTGCCTGATGGCGGCGGCGACGGTCAACATTCCCGCCATCGTCCTTTCCGGCGGCCCCATGCTCAACGGCTGGCGCAACGGCGAGCGCGTCGGCTCCGGAACCGTCATCTGGAAGGCGCGGGAGGAGCAGGCGGCGGGCCGCATCGACTACCAGGAATTCATCGACATCGTCGCGTCATCGGCGCCATCGGTCGGCCATTGCAACACCATGGGCACGGCATCGACCATGAACGCGCTCGCCGAAGCGCTGGGCATGTCGCTGCCGGGCTGCGCCGCGATACCGGCGCCCTATCGCGAGCGCGGCCAGATCGCCTACGAAACCGGCCGGCGCGCCGTCGAGATCGTGCACGAGGACTTGAAGCCGTCCGACATCCTCACCCGCAAGGCGTTCGAGAACGCCATCGTCGCCTGCTCCGCCATCGGCGGATCGACCAATGCGCCGATCCACATCAACGCGATCGCGCGCCATGTGGGGGTTCCCCTCACCATCGACGACTGGGAGGAGATCGGCCTCGCCGTCCCCCTCCTCGTCAACATGCAGCCGGCCGGGAAATACCTGGGCGAGGAATACTACCGCGCCGGCGGATTGCCGGCGGTAATGCGCGAGCTCGCCGGCGCCGGCCGCATCCACGGCGACGCGCTCACCATCAACGGCAAGACCATGGGCCAGAACGTCGCCGGCGCCGCAGCACAAGATACCGACGTGATCCTGCCCTACGCCGAGCCGATGAAGCCGGCCGCCGGCTTCAAGGTGCTGCGGGGCAATCTGTTCGATTCCGCCATCATGAAGACGAGCGTGATCTCGGAGGAATTCCGCCAGCGCTACCTCGTCAACCCCCGCGACCCCGAGGCGTTCGAAGGCCGCGCCGTCGTGTTCGAGGGGCCGGAGGACTATCACCACCGCATCGACGACGCGGCGCTCGGCATCGACGAAGGCACCATCCTGGTGATCCGCGGCGTCGGCCCGATCGGCTATCCCGGCTCGGCGGAGGTCGTGAACATGCAGCCGCCGGCGGCGCTGATCAAACGCGGCGTCACCTCCCTGCCCTGCATCGGCGACGGCAGGCAGTCCGGAACCTCGGGATCGCCGTCGATCCTCAACGCATCCCCCGAGGCGGCCGCCGGCGGCGGGCTTGCGGTATTGCGCAGCGGCGACCGCATCCGCATCGATCTCAAGGCCGGCACCGCCGACATCCTGATTTCTGACGAGGAGCTGGCGCAGCGCCACGCCGCCCTGGAAAAGGCCGGCGGCTTCAAATATCCGCCGAGCCAGACGCCATGGCAGGAGATCCAGCGCGCCATGGTGGACCAACTCGCCGACGGAATGGTCCTCAAGCCGGCCGTGAAATACCAGCGCGTGGCGCAGAAATTCGTGCCGCGGGACAATCATTGAGACGGCAGGCTCTGAGCGACCGCACATCCGTCCTTAACCCCCAAGCTGTACCGCTTCGAAGGCGGGTACCGGCAAGACCTTTACGCGCGCCCTTGGCAACCTGAACCGTAGGCGTAAACTGTACGTGGTCAGGAGTGCAAACTTGACCTCAGAGCACTTGGAGCGGCGGCTCACGGCGATTTTGGCGGCCGACGTGGCCGGATACAGCCGCCTGACCGGGCTGGACGAAGAGGGAACCCACCTCGAACTCCGGGAACACCTGTCGGCCGTCGTAAATCCGAAGATCGCGGAGTACCGTGGGCGGGTCGTCAAGAACACCGGAGACGGGGTGCTGGCTGAATTCGGCAGCGCCGTGGATGCGGTGCGTTGTGCTGTCGATATCCAGCAGGGCATGTCCAAACGTAATGTCGGCGCGGCGCCGGAAAAGCGGATTGATTTCCGCATCGGCATCAATATCGGCGACATCATCATCGATCGCGGCGACATCTTCGGGGATGGCGTGAATGTCGCAGCCCGTATCGAAGGCGTCGCCGATCCGGGCGGCGTCTGCGTGTCCGATGACGTCTTCAGGCAGGTCCGGGGAAGAGTTACCGGCGATTTCGTCGACCTTGGTGAGCACGATCTCAAGAACATCGCGCGCCTGGTACGAATCTATGCGGTGAGATTCGACGGGCCGACGACAAAGACGGCGTCACCGCGACTCCGCAAGCCGTCGATCGCCGCCACGGGTTTCCAGCGCGTAGACGGCGGGCCGCCAGCGAAGGATGCCGGCAAAGCCGGCCTACCGCTGCGACCACCATACGGACCGGCACGATTGATCGTTGCCTACGCGGTGGTGCCGATCCTGACGCTGTTGCTCGCGCACTACCTCCTGGTCATGAAACTCGACCTCGATACTGCCTACATGCGAGCGTTTTCTCTGGTGTTCCCGGCCATCGTCGGCCTGTCATTGTTCTGGCAAGCCGGATACGGCTTGGCGGCGGCCATATTGTTGGGAGCAGCCACCGCAATCGTCTCGGTTTTCGGGATGTTGGCGATCGTCGGGCTGGTCGATTCCACGCCCATCGTACCCTCGTCGCAATTCGAGTGGCAGGAGGCGATCGAATACGCCGCCGGAATTGCGCTCGCGATGGTGGCCGGAAGCGCGCTCGCCCGGGCCATCAGCGCCGCTCGGGCTGCGATACGGCGCGGGTGACTTGCTCGACCGCGTCCAACCAACCCGGAAACAACAGTCTCGAAGTTCAGTTCGCCACCAGAATCGGGAAAATGACCGAGCCTGTCCGGCCCGCATTGTCTTTGATTTCGACCCTGATGTGATGCGTGCCGGGGGGCACTTCCGCGCCACGCACCTCGATACCGCTCGAGGTGACCAATGTGCTGATGCGTTGAGTGAGATTGATATTGGGACTCTTCAAATACACCACCTTGACCGAGAGCGGGTCGATCGCGGCTCCGCCATAGGTCTCAAATTTCAGCAGCAGGTTCACCGGCGACTTGACCACGCCTGCGTCGGGCGCCGGGGATAAGACCAGGATCTTCGGCCCGCGAGTCACCCCCCGCCGGTCGATCTGCAGGGCTCCGACGGCATCCGGCAACGCCGCCTCCTGCGCCGTGATCAACACGATGGCCCGTGCCTCGCCGACGGCAAGCAAGAGTGCGGTTCCACACACTGCGGCGGCGTGTACTATCCTTAAACTCGAGGAGCGCATGAGTGCGAACGCATCCGGTTGCGCATGAAGAATAGCAATTGCCGACGCCTGCCGAAACAGGAATTACGAAATCTGCCGGCTGATCGCTGCCCGCAGGTTTCTCCGGCATCGTCGCCCGGTTGCGGTAACGGTAGCGGGCAGGCCGCAATCATCTGGCTTGCGATCGACTTCGAGTTAGATTGAAGGCACAGCACGTTTCAATTAGTATTTCCTGATCATCTGCCGCCTCGGGCGGTCATGGCTGCCGGACGCGACAGCGCCTGATTGTGCGCTAAAGACCCTGAGGCATTGCCGATGTGTGGACTTCCTCGATGGCGAATGGCATGCGTCTGCCTGCTCGCGTGTCTCTTCGCTTCGGCTCTCGTGCAGGCGCAGACGTTCGTCGCGCAGCCACGCACGATCACGGACATCACGGCGATCCTCGACCGCGAAAAGCCCGATGCGGCCAAGGCCGCCAAGATGCGTGCCGACGCCGACGCGGGGGCGCCCAACACGCGCGACAACGCCGCGCTCGCGCGTTTCTTCTTCGGCCGCGCCGAAGCAAGGGCATTGGTCGGGCGGACCCGGGACGCCATCGCCGACTGCGAGAAGGCGATCGAACTCGCCGGCGGTTTCTCCCCGGAGGAAGGCAAGTATCAGCAATTCCTGTCCAATCAATACTCGGCTCTCGGCGATTTCAAGCGTGTGATCGAGATCAACCAGGCATTGTCGCGCAATTACGAAAGTTCCAACCGCAAGGGCGCGATTTTCGCGTCGAACGTCCGCATCATCGGCGCCTATCTTTATCTTGGCGATCTCAAGCAGGCCGAAGACTACTTGAGAAAGAGCCAGGCCTTGCTCAAGGAATCGAGGTCCTGGAAGAGCAGAGAGTTGTATGGCTCGTTCTTCGAAGCCTTTACCGAGGCACCAAACGCCGACCTGCTGTTCAGGCATGGACGCTATCGCGAGGCCGAACTCGCCCATCACAGAGCTCAAATCCTATTGCGGGATGCAATCGTCAAATCCGCTTCCTGGCCGAATGGACGCCTGAAGGACGGACTTGAGAGCTATGCCGACATAGTGCTGATGTCCGAGGGAGTGGCGAAACAAGCACAGGGCAGGCTCGCCGAGGCGGAGGTCGATATCAGGGGAGCCCTGCTCAACCGCTTGAGGATCGTCGGCAAGTACCATGCGAGCACGGCCCGCATCTCCAGAACCCTGGCAATGGTCCTGTCTGCGCAGGGGCGTTACGCCGAAGCCGAGCAGACGGCACGGAGCGCAGTCGAAATCTATCGGGAACTCGGTTTTCGAGAGGACGTGGAGGGTCTCGCGCTATCCCTGAATGAACTCGCTTCGATCCTCGTGACGCAAAGCAGGTGGAAGGACGCGGCCGAAATATACGCGAGCCTCGACGAGGCGACGAAGAACTGGGAGCCGCTACAGCGTGACCGCGTCCGATTGAATCAGAATCGGATATACACGCACTACTACACAGGAAAACTTCAGGATGGCCTCGCGTTGGCGCAGGCGTATGTCGCAAGCAAAGAGAAAGCCGTCGGCGACAAGCATGTCGACTTCGCGATGGCGCAAGCCACGCTCGGCGCCGGCCTCCACTACGCGCATCGCGACGCCGAAGCCCTGCCGATCTTCAACGCAGCGATGCCGGTCCTGCTTGCGTATTCACGCGGCGGCGAGGACGATTCCGCCATGCCCCACAGCTTCGACCGAAGCCTGCAGCGGGCGATGCAGCCATATCTCTCGCTGCTGAGCCGCACGCCGGACGCCTCCGGCCGTGTCGCCGAGGAGAGTTTCCGGCTCGGCGAAATGATCGGCGGGCGGTCGGTGCAGAGGGCCCTGGCGGCGTCGAGCGCTCGGTCCGCAGCCGGCGATCCGGCGCTTGCCGATCGATTGCGCAAGAAGCAGGACTTGGAGAAGGAGATCGGTGTTCAGGTCGGAATGCTCAGCAACGAGCTGACGTTGCCGCCCGAGCAGCGCGACGGCAAAACGGTCGCGGATCTGCGCAACCGGATCGACAGGCTTCGCGCGGAGAATGCCAAGTCGAAACAGGAGATCGACCGGCGCTTTCCCAAATATGCCGATCTCGTCGATCCCAAGCCGCCGGCGGTCGAGGAGGTCAAGAACGCGTTGCGCGCAGACGAAGCACTGCTGTCGTTCTATTTCGGCACTCAGGCGAGCTTCGTTTGGGCGGTGCGCAAGGTAGGGCCGATCGCCTTCGCGCAGATCAAGGCAAATGGACCGGCCGTCGCGGACAAAATCAAAAGATTGCGCGCTTCGCTCGAATCCGACGCCGCGACGATCGGGGATATTCCGCCGTTCGACCTCGCCCTTGCGCATGAGCTCTACCAGCTGTTGCTCCAGCCGGTAGCCGCCGGGTGGACATCGGCGAAGAACCTGATCGTGGTGACCAACGGAGCCCTCGGCACGCTGCCGCTGAGCCTTTTGCCGACCGCACCGGCGCAGCTCGATCCCGGTGCCGCACCACTGTTCGCCGGCTATCGCGACGTGCCATGGCTCGCCCGCACGCACGCGGTGACGATGATCCCGTCGGCGTCGGCGCTGGTGGCGCTGCGGCACGCACCCGCGGCGTCGGCCGGCCGCGAAAAGCTGATCGGCTTCGGCGATCCGGTGTTCTCGAAAGCACAGGCGCAAGAGGCCGCGCGGCGAGCGCCCGACGAGCCGGTCCGCGTGTCCGCTGCCACGACACGCGGCATGCCGCTCAAGTTGAGGTCGAGCCCGCAACTCAGGGGTGTCGACCGCGCAGAGCTGGCGTTGCTTCCACGCCTGCCCGACACGGCGGAGGAGCTGAAATCGATCGCGCTCGCGCTCAATGCCGACCCGTCCAAGGTGCTCAATCTCGGCATCACGGCGAACGAGCAGACGGTGAAATCCGCGAACCTGACGAAATACAAGATCGTCGTATTCGCAACGCATGGTCTCGTCGCGGGCGAATTGGAGGGGCTGACCCAGCCGGCGCTGGCGCTGAGTGCCCCGGACGTCGCCGCCGTTCCCGGCGACGGCCTGCTCACCATGGAGGAGATTCTCGGCCTCAAGCTGAACGCCGACTGGGTGGTGCTGTCCGCCTGCAATACCGGTGCCGCCGAAGGCGCTGGTGCCGAAGCAGCGTCCGGCCTCGGGCGCGCCTTCTTCTATGCCGGAACACGGGCCATTCTCGTGACCAACTGGTCGGTCCACTCGGAGTTGGCGCGTGAACTGGTGACGGACCTGTTTCGCAGGCAGGCGGCCGACCCCGCCTTGACGCGCGGCGAGGCGCTGCGCCAAGCGATGATGGGGCTCCTGGACGGCAAGGGATTCACCGACGAAAAGGGCGCCACGGCCTTCACCTACGCCCATCCCATGTTCTGGGCACCTTACTCCATCATTGGCGATGGCGGGTGAAGGCGAACCCGCGCGTGTCGATATTCGCTTGGATTTCGCTGACCGCTCAATCCGGACTGTGCATGCTGCGCCGAACCCGTCTCAGCGCGCCGGGGGCGCCTGCGGCGGCGTCAGCGGCACAGGCTTGTGCACCGGGGCAGCGGCAGCCGCCGGCCGCGGCGGGGGCTCCGAGATCTTGTGAAGGATGTCCTGCTCGGCCGCCTGCAGCTTGGTGATGTCGCGCGTCATCTGCTCCCGGCCCGCGGCGACCTGGGCGGTAAGCTGGTCGACGCTTTGCCGCACCACGGCGAGACCGAGCGACATCGCCTTGAGTTGCTCCAGATCGGGAGACGGGCCGGCGGGCGCGGGCGGCGCGACCAGGCGGGGAGCGGCCTGCGCAGCGGGTGCAACCTGCGGCGCCAGCCAGGCGAGCTGCTCGGAGGAACTCGCGATCATCTCTCTCGCCGCGTCGCCGTAGGACTGCCAAGCCAAGGTGGCAGCAATGCCGACGCCAAACGTGATCAGGAAGCGGACGAGCGCGCGCGAGGCCCGCTTGCCGAACGACGGGCGCTTGCTCTTGAACCGGCCACCCTTGAGGTCGGGCAAGCGAGGGGCGTCGTCGGGCATCGGTTCGGTGGACCACCGTCCCGTTGAGAATTCGGATTGTGTGGGGCTCAGCGTGGAACTCATCGGCACCTCCCCTCCTCCGGTCAGGTTGACGCAACAGGCCATCATCGTTTGACTGGAGCAAGGCGGGAGGAGAGCAGCCGAGAGGCAAAAATTGGCAAGCTTGCGAACGGACGGCTGGTTCCACACTCGCTGATGAGTCCGATCGCGGCGCGCTCGCATGGTCGCGTGTCGTCGTTTCGCCCCGGTCTGCAAAAATTTTGCCATCGATTGTCGGAATGAAGGGCGCCCTTTCGTCCTGGATATGGCCGCCTTGGGAGCATCGACATGATCCACACCCTTTTCCGCCGCCTTTTTCACGATATCGTCCGGTCCTGCTGCAAGGCGGCCGATGCGGCGGTAATGGGAAGAGTGGTGCCGGGAATGGTCACGGGAGCCTGATGGATGGCGAGGATCGTGTTCACGCAGAACATTCAACGTCACGTGGTCTGCCCGGAGACCGAGGCCGCGGGCGACAGCGTACGCGAGGTCTTGGACAACGTGTTTGCGGCCAATCCGCAGGCGCGATCCTACGTGCTCGATGACCAGGCGGCGTTGCGCAGGCACATGACGATCTTCGTCGATGGCCGCGCCATTCGCGATCGCTTGCGGCTGTCCGATTCCGTCACCGCAGGCAGCACCATCTATGTGTTCCAAGCTTTGTCGGGAGGTTGATGATGAGCGGCGACATTCACGTTTCGACCCGCAAAGGCCTGTTCCGGGTCGCGCGCAAGAACGGGACTTGGAACATCGCGCACGCGGACTTCCTGGGCGACAATGTCAGCCTCACCCTGACCGATCCCCGCAGCGGCCGCCACTATGCTGCGCTCGACCACGGCCACTTCGGCGTCAAGCTGCACCGCTCGACGGCGACGGGTTGGGAGGAGATCGCGTCCCCGGCCTATCCGCCGAAGCCCGAAGGCCTCGAGGAGAACGACATGTGGGGCCGTCCGCTCGCGTGGAGCACGGCGCGCATCTGGGCGCTGCAGGCGGGCGGCGCCGACGAGCCCGGCGTGATCTGGTGCGGCACCCTGCCGGGCGGCCTGTTTCGCTCGACCGATCAAGGCGAAAGCTGGCAGATGGTCCGTTCGCTCTGGGATCATCCCAAGCGCAAGCAGTGGATGGGCGGCGGCGCCGACCTGCCGGGCATTCATTCGATCCTGGTCGACCCGCACGATTCGAAGCGCGTGTGGATCGCCGTGTCGACCGGCGGCATCTGGTTCACCGAGGATTCCGGCGCGAGCTGGACGCTACGCGGCGAGGGCATGCGCGCCGAATACGCGCCGCCGGAGCAGACCCACGACCCCATCGCGCAGGATGTGCATTGCCTGGCGCAATGCCCGGCCGCCCCGCAACGCATGTGGGTGCAGCACCACAACGGCATTTTCGTCTCGTCGGACGAGGGCAAGACGTTCAGCGAAATCTCCGGCGTGGAGCCATCGACGTTCGGCTTTCCGGTGGTCGTCCATCCGCGCGAGCCGGATACGGCTTGGTTCGTCCCCGAAATCAAGGACGAGAAGCGCATCCCTCGCGACGGCCGGCTCGTGGTCACGCGCACGCGCGACGGCGGCAAGAACTTCGAGACCTTGACCGACGGCCTCCCGCAGGGACACGCCTACGACGTCGTCTACCGCCACGCGCTGGCGATCGATGCGACCGGCAATACACTCGCGTTCGGCTCGACCACGGGCGGCCTGTGGGTGAGCGAAGACCAGGGCGACAGGTGGACCAGCGTCACGCACACGTTGCCGCCGGTCCATGCGGTGCGGTTTGCGTGAGCGGGACGCGTAGCATTGCTCACGCGGCCTGCCCCAGCTCTACTGCGGCACCAGACCCGCCGCCTTGACGATGCGGCCCGCCCGCGCGCGGTCTTCCCGGAGGAAGCGGGCGAACACGTCGGGCGGGTCGAACACCGGCTCGAGGCCGACATCGACGATGCGCTTGCGGCGGAACTCGGGATCGCGGCCGATGGCGGCGATCTCCTGGTAGAGCTGCGCCACGATGGGCTGCGGCGTGCCGGGCGGTGCGACCAGGGCGAAATAGGTCTGGGTCATGTCGGCGCCATAGCCCATCTCGCGGATGGTCGGGACATCCGGCACCAGCGGCGAACGATGGTCGCCGTCGACCATGATCGGGCGCACGGCGCCAGCGGCGATGTGCGGCAGCCAGTTGCCGATGCCGAAGATGGCGACCGGCGTCGCGCCCGAGAGCATGGAGTTGACTGAGTCCCCGCCGCCCTTGAACGGCACCCGCACCATGTCGGCGCCGGTCCTCGACTTCCACCAGTCCATGAATACCGAGAGCGGGTCGGACGGCACCGTATAGCTCAAGGTGCCGGGCTTCGCCTTGGACAGCGCCGCGAGCTCGTCGAGCGTCTTCACGCCGAGCGCCGTGCTCACCACCATGAGCTGGGTGTTGAAGAACGGGTTGGTGATCGGTACGAAGCGCTCGGGATCGTAAGGCAGCTTCTTGAAGAGGAACTGGTTGTAGGTCAGCGTCGCGTTGGGCAGGTTGCAGATCGTCGAGCCGTCGTTGGGCGCCTCGGCGCAGGCGCGCCCGCCAATGTTCATGTTGCCGCCGGCGCGGGTCTCGATCACGAAGGGCCGGCCGTAGCGCCGGTGATATTCATCGCCGAGCACTCGCATGAACACGTCGGCGGTGCCGCCCACGCCGGTCGCGACGATGACCCGCATCGGCCTGCTGCGGTCCTGGGCCGACGCGAGCGCCGGCAGCATTGCCGACAGGACCGCCAAGAGGACCGCGACGAGGATGGCGGCGGCGAAGCGGCGAGTCATGGGCGTCTCCTCATGCTGCCTTCTCCTCGGCGATCGGCAGCTTCAACAGGCGAGCGGCGTTGCGCCAGAACACCGCGTCGCGCTCGCGCGGCGGCAGGCCGAGGTCCTCGATGAGCTTGATCGCGCGTGGCTTTAGCGACGTGAGCGGCGGCGCGTCGCTGCCGTAGAGCACGTGGTCGGCGCCGACGGTATCGAGCACGAGGCGCGCCGCCGGAGCGTGATAGGTCACGCTGTCGAAATGCATCATCTTGAGATAGTGGCTGGGCGCCTGCTTGATCTTCATCGGCACGTAGGGCCCGAGGAAGAACGCCTCGTCTTGGAGCTCATAGGCGTAATCGAGCCGGCCGATCACCTCGCAGATGCCGCCGCCGCCGTGCGAGCCGACGATCGTCGCCTTGGGAAAATCCTCCAGGATGCCGCGCACGATCAGCCGCGACAGCGCGAGGCAGAGATCGGCCGGCCGGCCGACGCTGGAGGCGAGGCGATATTCCTTCATGCGCTCTTCGCCAAAGCCCACATGGGGCGGATGGATCATCACGGGGATGTCGAGGTCCGCCACCAGCTCCCAGAAGCCGCGCGCCTCGTCGTCGTCGGGATAATGACCCTTGTGGCTCGAATTGATCAGCACGCCCTTGAGCCCGAGCTCCCGTATGGCGCGCTCCAGTTCCTTCAGATGGGCCGGCCCGCCGCACGGCGTCGCCATCGCCAGGCAATAGAGGACGCCCTTATGGGCGTCCTGTATTTCGGCGGCATAGTCGCTCCAGCGCGCGACCGCCTTCAATTCGCCGTCGGCGTCCTTGCCGCGCAGATAATGTGCCGCGTTGCTCACCACGCTTACGGCGAGCCCCGCCTGGTGATGAGCCGCGAGCACGTTCTCCACCGTCATGGGGCAGCGCCCGCCCCAGAACGGGTTCGCGGCCGCCTCCTCGGGCGGATAGACATGGGTGTGCCATTCGATGATCACGTGGGCCTCACATTGGCCGGCGTCGGCTTGGCGCCGATCCACTTCACGGCCGTCATCCTTGCGCGTTCCTGCGCGGGCGCTCCGAATTGCGTCGACCCACGCAGCACGGATGTTGTGCAAGATCGGTTGAAAAGGCAATGCGAGTCTCGGGGCGGGTCAGCCCGCACCCTCGCACTTCACTGTCATCGCCCGGCCTGACCGGGCGATCCAGTAACCACCGGCCGGGAGTACTGGATTGCCCGGTCAAGCCGGGCAATGACACCCATGGGGTCGGCGTAATCGAAAAATGCGCTAACGCCGCAACAGCGACCGCTGGCGCAGGCCCGCGATCATCGCGCGGAAGCCGCTGTCAGGCGCGGTGCTGCGGCCTGCCTGGGCGCGGATGCGCTCATGCACGAAGTCGAGCTTGGCAATCGCCGGCGGGCTGAGCACAAACGGATAAAGATCATGCAGCCCCATGCTGCGGTTGATCGAATTGACCGCGAAGGTGAGCGGCAACCACGCTTCGATCAGGCGATTCATATCGCTGCCCAGGGGATTGAAGTCGATCCTCCCGGCGATACTTTGCGATACCTTCGGCTTGACGATGAGGCCGAAGGCGTTGGCGGTTTCGAGCGTGTCCACCATGTGGAAGTAGTGCGCCCAGGTCTCGGCGAAATCCTCCCAGGGGTGAGCGGTCGCATAGGCCGTGACGAACCGTTCCGGCCAGTCGGCGGGCGCGCCCCTCGCATAATAGTCCTGCAGCGCCCCGCCATAGTCGCGGCGCTCGTCGCCGAACAGCCCGCGGAATTGTTCGAGGCTCGGCGAATTGGCGACCAGCCGGGTCCAATAATAATGGGCGATCTCATGACGGAAATGACCGAGCAAGGTGCGGTAGGGCTCACCCATCTGGTGGCGGCGTCGCTCGCGCTCGGAATCGTCGGCCTCGGCGAGATTGATGGTGATCAGGCCGTTGTCGTGGCCGGTAAACACCGGCACCGGCCCGTCGGCGAGGAAATCGAAGGCGAGGCCTTCCGGATCCTCGATCTTGGTGGCGAGGGGCAATCTCAGCTTGAGGAGCGTGTAGAACAGGCGGTGCTTGGCGACCTCCACCGTGCGCCAATGGACGAGATTCTGCGACATCGTCAGGTCGGGGATGGTGCGGTTGTGCCGGCACGCCGCGCAGAACTGCTCAGCGCTATCGGCCGGGACCAGCCAGTTGCAGACCCCGTGCACCGCGTTGGCGCAATAGCGATAGCGCCGGCCCGGCGCTGCCAGCGCCGTCCACAGTCCGGCGTCCTGCCACAGCGCCGTAATGGTCTCGCGCGCCGGCAGATAGCCCAGCGTGGACCCGCAGCTTTCACAGCGCGTGTTCTCGAAATAGAGGTGCTGGCCGCAATTCTGGCACTGGAACAGCTTCATGGGGCGTCCGTCGTCGCAACGTAACGATGAAGACCCCGGAAAGGTTTCGCAACGGTGAATTGAGGAAATCGATCGGCGTTACGGCGCAATCGTTTTTCCAAACACGGGCCGGCGAGCCCGGCGCATCGAGCGGATTTATCCTGCAAAATCAAACGCATACATCTCCAATTCGGTCAGGCAGGGCGGCGCTCTTACGGACTGCCGATTGCGCAGATATGGTGATCGGCAGCAGCATCGGCAGGGCCGGCCCGCGAGAGCGCGCGCTCGCGCGCGACGTTCCGACCCGCGCCTGATGCACAAATCGGGGACGACCCATGACACTCATTCGGCTTCTCGCCGTCGCGCTTTCGCTGGCCATGGCGACCGGAGCAACGCTGGCCCAACCCGCCAAGACGCTCCGCGACCAGCTCGTCGGCACCTGGAAGTTCGTGATCGCCGAGATCACGACCGCCGACGGCAAGAAGTCGCTGCCATTCGGCGACCATCCGTCTGGCATGTTGATCTTCACCGCGGACGGGCATTTCTCCCAGGTGCATATCTCCGGCGGACTGCCCAGGATCGCCTCGAACAATCGCCTTGCCGGCACCCCCGAGGACAACAAGGCGATCGTGCAAGGCACCCTCGCCTTGTTCGGCACCTACGAGGTGGACGAGCAGAAGAAGACGCTGACCTTCAACATCGAGGCCAGCACATTTCCCAATCTCGCCGGCGTGGCGCAGACCCGCACCATCGATCTGCTCACCGCCGACGAATTCCGCAACACCAACCCCGCGGCATCACGGGATGGCCCGGCGATCGCCGCGAACATCTACCGGCGCGCCAAATAGTCCGGTCGTCGCCGCCCTCCCCGCACCCCGATTTCGCCGCCGTCCCATTCGCGATACAATCCCCGTCCCGGCAACACGCGCCGCGATGGCGGCACGACAATAATGACCGTCTGGAGGACACCCACATGGATGCAGTCACGCGTTGCGTCATCACGGCCGTCGCGGTCGTCGCGCTCGGCCAGGCCGGCCTGAGCAGTCGCGTCGCCGCGCAGACGCCTGCGCCGCAGACCCGCGAGGTCCCGATGTTCGAGCCGGACCCGTCATGGCCCAAGCTGCCGAGCAAGTATGTGTGGGGTCAGGTGTCGAGCGTATCCATCGACGAGCAGGGGCACGCCTGGATCTTGCAGCGGCCGAGCACGGTGCGCGCCGACCAGAAGGGGATGGCGGCGCCGCCGGTGCTGGAATTCGACGAGGCCGGGAATTTCATCCAAGGCTGGGGCGGGCCCGGCCCGGGCTATGACTGGCCGGAGACCGAGCACGGCATCTATGCCGACCCCAAGGGCTTCATCTGGCTCGGCGGCAACGGCAAGACCGATCATCACCTCGTCAAGTTCACCAGAGACGGCAAGTTCGTCATGCAGATCGGCCACAAGGGCCAGAGCAAAGGCAACACGGACACCGCGAACGTGAACCAGGCGGCGGACACCTTCGTCTATGCGCCGACCAACGAGCTGTTCGTCGCCGACGGCTACGGCAATCGCCGCGTCATCGTGTTCGACGCCGACACCGGTGCCTTCAAGCGGATGTGGGGCGCATTCGGCAACCCGCCGCTCGATGAGGTCGCGGCGAAGCCCAAGGTGCCGGAAAACCAGCGCATCCCCGCCAAGGAGGAAACCGGCCCTGGACCGCTGCAGTTCGTGCAGCCGGTGCATGCGGCGCGGGTGTCGAAGGACGGGCTCGTCTACGTGTCCGACCGCGGCGGCAAGCGGGTGCAGGTGTTCACCCTCGACGGCAAATTCGTGATGCAGAAGTTCATCGACCGCTATTGCGAGGCCCCGCATTGCGGCAACGGCCAGACGGTGGCGAGCACCGCCTTCTCCCACGACCCCGAGCAGAAATACCTCTACGTCGCGAGCCGCAGCCCGGCGCGGCTGTGGATCCTCGACCGCAAAACGCTCGACCCACTCGACTCGTTCGGCCGCAACGGCATCGCGCCCGGAGAGTTCTACGTCATGCACCACATGAACGTGGACACCAAGGGCAACCTCTACGTCACCGAGGTCCAGGACGGCAAACGCATCCAGAAGTTCGTGTTCAAGGGAATGAAGCAGGTTCCGACGAATTAGGGCGGTTGGTCTCCCTCCCCCTGAAAGGGGGAGGGCTGGGGGGGCCGCTGACTCGTCACTCCCGCCGCCCGCGACCCCCTCCCCGACCCTCCCCCTTTCAGGGGGAGGGAGAAGGGGTCTGCTTGTGGCGTTATCACGTCACGTCATCTTCATCGGGATGGCGCCGAGGAAGTCCTGCTTGCCGACGTCGACGCCGCAGTGACGCAGGATCGCGTAGGCGGCGGTGCAATGGAAGTAGAAGTTCGGCAGCATGAAATGGGTGAGGTAGTCGTCGCCCTTCATGTGCCCCTTGTTGGTCGGGCCGAGCGGGAACGTGATCTCGCGGGCGCCCGAGCCATCGATCGCCTTGGTGTCGAGCGTCTTTACGAAGGCGAGCGTCTTGGCGATGCGCGCCTTGAGTTCGTCGATCGTCGCCTCGTTGTCCTCGAACCGCGGGGCCTCGACGCCGGCAAGCCGGGCCGCGCCGTTCTTGGCGAGGTCGCACGCAATCTGAACCTGGCGGGGGAGCGCGAACATGTCCGGCGACAGACGCGCATGCATCAGCACCGAAGGGTCGATCTTCTTGGCGGTCGCGAAGGCCGCGGCCTTATCGAGGACATTGGAGAGCGCGGCGAGACCGATCTCGAAAACCGGAAGAGAGGCCTGTGACATCGAATACGGCATTGGACGTTTCCTTGATGTGCTGGCGTTCGCCATCGCGGCGGAACATGCACACTACGCCAGCTCGTTTCAATCCCCGGGCGGGCGCCGCAGCCGGCAGACCTGCCCTGCGTCGGCGCGGTCCGGACGAGGAGGCGGGTACTGCTCAGCGCCCCGGAAGGCATGGGCGCCAAATAGATTCGCGCCGCCCGCTTGCTTCGCTGTCGGGCTTGCGCAACAAATATTTGGCTGGCGGATATTTCGCCGGCTTTGCGTCGTCGGGCATTTCCTGCCGTCGCGGCAAATACGGGAGCTCCAGGCATGAAAAGGGTCGGATGGACGCGCCTTCTCGGCGCCGCGGCGCTGAGCTTCGCCCTCACCGGCGGCGCGCTGGCGCAAAGCACCGTGAAGATCGGCGCCATCTATCCCTTCAGCGGGGTCGCCGCATCGATCGGGGTATACGCCAAGGCCGCCATCGAGGTGGCCGTCGACATCATCAACAACGACCATCCGGAGCTCGGCGAACTCACCCTCGCCAAGGGCGTCGGCCTGCCGCATCTCGGCGGGGCCAAGGTCGAGGTCGTGTTCGCCGACAACCAGGGCACGCCCGCCGCGGGGCAGAACCAGGCCATCCGCCTCATCACCGAGGAAAAGGTGGTCGCGCTCAATGGCGCCTACCAGTCCGGCATCACCCTGACGGCGAGCGCCGCCGCCGAGCGCTACGGCATTCCCTTCCTCACCGGCGATTCGGTCGCCGCCATCCTCACCGAACGCGGCTTTAAATGGTTCTTCCGCACCACGCCGATCGCGAGCGACTTCGCCGGCGTCTACATGGGATTCCTCAAGGACATGAAGACGAAGGGCGCGAAGATCGATTCGATCGCCATCGTCCATGAGAACACCGAATATGGCACCTCGGTCGCGAGCGTGGTCACTGGAGTCTTCAAGGCGAACGGCCTCAACATCACCCAGGATATCCCGTATTCGGCCAATACCACGGACGTCCAGAGCCAGGTGCTCCAGCTCAAGGACAAGAAGCCCGACGTGGTGCTGTTCGTGAGCTACACCGCCGACGCGATCCTCTACGCCAAGACGATGAAGTCGCTCGACTACAAGCCGCCGATGATCATCGCCGACAACGCAGGCTTCTCCGATCCCTCCTTCGTCTCGGCCGTCGGCAGCATCGTCCAGGGGCTGTTCAACCGTTCCTCCCTGGGTATCGGCCCGCCGGGCTCGATGACCTACCTCGTCAACGAGATGTACAAGAAGAAGTCCGGCACCGATCTCGACGACACCGCCGCCCGCATCATGCTGGGCTTCCTCGTGCTCGCCGATGCCATCGACCGTGCCGGCTCGACCGAGCCCGCCAAGATCCAGGCGGCGCTGCGGGCGACCGACCTCAAGCCCAATCAGCTCGTCCTCGGCTTCAAGGGCGTGAAATTCGACGACAAGGGCCAGAACATCCTGGCCTCGGCGCTCGTGATCCAGCTCCAGGACGGCAAGACCTACGTGCCGGTGTGGCCGAAGGGCCAGGCGACAGCAGAGCCCATCCTCCCCTACAAGGGCTGGTGAGCCGACGATCACAGCGGCGGCCGGCTGAAGGCGCGGCGGCGATGTCCATGACCCTCGTCCAGGTGATTGCCGGCGGGCTGCTCCTGGGCGCGGTCTATGCGCTGTTCTCCTCGGGTCTGACGCTGATCTGGGGCATGATGAACGTCATCAATTTCGCCCATGGCGATTTCGTCATGCTCGGCATGTATGTCGCCTTCCTGGTGTGGACGCTGATGGGCGTCGGCCCCGCCGCCGCGGTCCCGATCGCCGCACTGGTGCTCGCGACCCTCGGCATCGTTTGTTACTTCGCCCTCATCCGCCATGTCATGCGCGGGCCGATGCTGGCGCAAATTCTCGGCACCTTCGGGCTCGCGCTACTGCTGCGCTATTCGGCGCTGTGGTATTTCGGCGCCACTTTCCGCACCCTGCCGGAGAACCTCGTGGGCGGCACGCTGGAGTTCGGCGGGATTCGCATCGAATCCTCGCGACTGCTCGCGGGCGTGGTCGCGCTCGTCGTCACCGCTGGCCTGCATCTCATCCTGACCCGCACCGCGCTCGGCAGCCGCATGCTGGCGGTGGCGGAGGACGCCGCCGCCGCGGAACTGATGGGCATCCGGCCGGACCGCATGCAGGCGGTCGCCTGGGCGCTCGCGGCGGGAGCGACCGGCATTGCCGGCGCGCTGATCGCGAACTTCTTCTACGTGGCGCCCACCGTGGGCGAGACGCTCGGCCTCGTCGCCTTCGTCACCGTCGCGCTCGGCGGTTTCGGCAGCGTGCCCGGCGCGCTGGTCGCGGGCCTGCTGATCGGGGTCATCGAGTCCGTATCGGCCTATACGATCGGCGCCGTCTACAAGGACATCGTCGTCTACGCCCTGTTCGTCCTCGCGCTGTGGCTGCGGCCGCAGGGATTGCTGGGCAAGGCCTGATGAAACGCGCGGCGTGGCCCAAGCTTGCTCCCGCCATCGCACCCACTATCGCGCTTGCCGTCGCCGTCGCCTATCCGCTGGTGTTCACCACGCCGTTCCAGCAGCGGCTCGGCGCGCTGGTGCTGCTCTATGCCATCGGCGCGTCGGCGTGGAACATCGTCGGCGGCTATGCCGGCCAGATCTCGGTCGGGCATGCGGTGTTTTTCGGCTGCGGCGCCTATGGCGCGCTTGCCTCCTACCAGCATCTCGGCCTGCCGCCCATCGCCGGCCTGCCGATCGCGGTCGCCGTGAGCGTGCTCATCGCCGCCGTCATCGGGGTCCCGACGCTGCGCCTGTCCGGCCATTACTTCAGCATGGCGACCATCGCAGTCGCCGAGCTGGTGCGCCTCGTGGTGTCGAACACCGAGTGGCTCGGCGGCGCCCAGGGGCTCTCCGGCCCGCCGGTGCCGCGCACCGTGTTCGACCTCTCCTTCATCTCGGCCCTGCCGTACTACTACCTGTTCCTCGCCGTGCTCGCCGCGGTACTCGCGGTGACCTGGCAGATGGAGCGCAGCCGCATCGGCTATTACCTGCGCGCCATCCGCGACAGCGAACGCGCCGCGCGCTCCCTCGGGGTCGCGGCGCCGCGCTACAAGCTCTTTGCCTTCATGCTCAGCGCGGCCCTCACCGCGGTCGCCGGCGCGCTCTATGCCGTGATGTTCGGCTTCGTCGATCCGGAATCCGGGCTCGGCATCCTCATCTCCGTCAAGATGCTGATCATGGCCGCGCTCGGCGGCGCCGGGCTGCTGTTCGGTCCGCTGGTCGGCGCCGTGATCCTGGTGCCGCTGGAGGAAATCTCGAACAATCTCCTCGGCGGCAACGGAGCGGGCCTCACCTTCGTCGTCTATGGCGCGATCATCATGGCGATCGCCCGCTTCCAACCGCGCGGCATCCTCGGACCCATTCTGGCGTTGCGGCGCCGGAGCCAGCCTCCGCAGCGGGCCGCCGCTCCACCCGTCGAGGCGTGAGGGACGGCCATGCTGATGGAAGCCCGCGACATCACCAAGGCCTTCGGCAGCTTCATGGCGGTGGACGGCGTAAGCGTCGCCGTCGAGCCCGGCGCGATCCTCGGGCTGATCGGCCCCAACGGCGCCGGCAAGTCGACCCTGTTCAATTGCCTGACCGGCGATATCGCGCCGACCTCGGGCCGGGTGTTCCTCGAAGGCCGCGACGTGACGCGGCTGCCGCCCGAAGAGCGGGCGCGCTGCGGCCTCGCCCGCACCTTCCAGGTGCCGCAGACCTTCGAGCACATGACGGTGCTCGAGAACGTCATGATCGGCGCGTTCCTCCACACCGGAAAGACGAAGGAAGCCGACGCACGCGCCCGCGCAGTGATCGGCGACGTCGGCCTCGGCGCTCTCGCCGACGCGCCGGCCCGCAGCCTCGGCACGCCCGGACGCAAGCGGCTCGAAATCGCCCGTGCGCTCGCGACGAAGCCCAAGGTGCTGCTCCTCGACGAGGCGATGGCGGGATTGACGCCCGCAGAAGTGCAGCGTGCCATCACGCTGATCCGCGCCATTCATGCCACCGGCGTTACACTCGTCATCGTCGAGCACATCATGGAGGTGATCCTGTCCCTCGCGGACCATGTGGTGGTGCTGCACCAGGGCCGCGAGATCGCGCAGGGAACCCCGGCGGAAGTCACGGGGCATCCGGCGGTCATCGAGGCCTATCTCGGCAAGCGCGCCGCCGCGGCCGCCAAGGGCAGCACGACAGCAACGGACGCGGCGACGCGCGGCGAGGCGCCGCCATGACCGCGCTGCTCACGGTCGATCATCTCGAAGTGCGCTATGGCGACCTGATCGGTGTCGCCGACGTGTCGCTCACCGTGCCGGCCGGCGCCGTGGTCGCGCTGCTCGGCTCGAATGGAGCGGGCAAGACCACGACTCTCAATGCCATTGCCGGCCTGATCCCCGTGGCCACCGGTTCGATTTCATTCGGGGGCGAACGCATCGACGGCCAGCCGGCTTACGCGATCGTGCGCAAGGGGCTCGCGCTGTCGCCGGAAGGCTGGCGGCTGTTCGTGCAACAGAGCGTGGAAAACAACCTGCTGCTCGGCGCCACTCCCCTCGCCGACCGGTCGCGCATTCCGGCGCTGCTTGAACGCGTCTACGCGCTGTTTCCCAAGCTCGCCGAGCGGCGTCACCAGCGCGCCGGCACCATGTCCGGCGGCGAGCGCCAGATGCTGGCGGTCGGCCGCGCGCTGATGAGCGAGCCGAAGCTCCTGATGCTGGACGAGCCGAGCCTCGGCCTCGCTCCGGCCGTCATCGAGACGATGTACGACACGCTGGCGCGCCTGCACCGCGAAGGCCTGACCATCCTGCTCGCCGAGCAGGCGATCGAAATGGCGCTCGAAGTGGCGGACCACGCCTATGTGCTTCAGGTCGGCAGGAGCGTGCTGTCGGGCCCGGCCCGGCAGATCGCCGACGATCCGGAAGTGCAGCGCATCTATCTCGGCGTGGGCGCCCCTGCATGAGCACGCGCACCGCTCCGGCGCGGCGTCGCGGATTGACAATCGCGGGCGAGTTCGGGTTGTGTGCGCCCGCAGTCCGCCCGTACTGCAATCATTCCAATCCTTGAAGGGAATCGCTCATGAAAATAGCCGCCATCGTCCTCGGACTGATACTGGCCGTGGTCGCGGTCGTCTACTTCGTGGTGCCGGCGGAGTCGCTTCCCGGTTTCTTCCCGGGCTTCGAAGCCGGATCGACGCGGGTTCATGTGAAGCACGGGATTGTCTCCGCGGTGGGCGCCGTCGTGCTGTTCGGCATCGGCTGGTGGGCCGGGCGCCGTTAGAGCCGAGGTTGTCGTCCAGGGGCCGGCCGCAGCACGATAGTGTCTTGGCGAGCCTGCCTTTGCTCGTGAGAGGTATTTTTCTACCAAGAATCTACTTTGCATGGGGTTGTTTTTCAAAAAAGTGTGGAGCCCCTCACGGACCAATGTCCGCACCCGGCGAACGGAGACATCCGGGCGCTGGACAGGGGGGCGGGTTTTGATGTGGTGGACGGCGCCCGCTCCCGGCATCGAAGTGCCATAGAGTGATCGTTGTGCGAATCACATGAGGGGAGCCGTCCAAATGCAAGTTACCACGATCGGGTTGGATATCGCCAAGAACGTGTTTCAGGTTCACGGCATCGACGCCAACGAGAAGGTCGTGGTCCGGAAGCAACTCCGGCGCAGCCAGGTGATAGCGTTTTTCAAAGCTCTACCGCCGTGCCTGATCGGAATGGAGGCGTGTGCCACCGCGCATTATTGGGCGCGCGAGTTGACGAAGCTCGGCCACAAGGTGCGGCTGATGCCGGCGAAGGACGTGAAGGCCTACGTCAAGCGCAACAAGAACGATGCCGCCGACGCCGAGGCGATCTGCGAGGCGGTTCGGCGCCCGACGATGCGTTTCGTGCGGATCAAGTCGCCCGAACAGCAGGGTCAGTTGATGCAGCACCGCACCCGCGATGTGCTGATACGTCAGCGCACCCAGATCATCAACGCCTTGCGTGCGCATTTGGCCGAGCTCGGCATCGTGGCGGCGCAGGGCAACGCCGGGGTCAACGAATTGCGCGCGATCGTGGCGGACGAACGGGAGACGCGGTTGCCGATCGATGCACGGGCCAGCGTCATTGTGCTGGCTGCGCAGCTTGAGGCGTTAGAGTGTGTCATCGGAGCGATCGAAAAGCGGATCAAGATGCAGCACCGTTCGAACGAGGCGAGCCAGCGGGTGGAGACCATCCCGGGCATCGGGGTTATCGGGGCGACTGCGATCGTGGCGACAGTGGCGGACCCGACTATCTTCCGGTCGGGCCGCGATTTCGCGGCCTGGATCGGGCTGGTGCCGCGCCAGGATTCGACCGGGGGCAAGCAGAAGCTCGGGCCGATCTCCAAGCAGGGCGACCGCTACTTGCGGCGCATTCTTGTCGTCGGGGCGATTGCCGTGTTGCGGCGCGCCCTGGAGAATCCTGGCAAGTATCCCTGGCTCACGCAACTCCTGGCACGGCGACCCTTCAAGGTCGTGGCGGTGGCGCTCGCCAACAAGATGGCCCGCACGGCCTGGGCGCTGCTGGCCCATGGTGGCACCTATCGGGCGCCTGAGCTTGCTGAAGCTGCCTAAAGGGGCTCGGCGAGGAAGAGAAGAGGAGGATATTAAGCGCGTTCACGAACTGCAGGGGTGATGAAGACATTGATGCGAAACGGTCGAGACCGTCGATCGGAAAACCCGTTAATGGGTCACGCGAGGAAAGAGCGCGTGGTTTTGGTTGGGACCGATCAGCGGATCACATCAGGGCCAGCGGCCAAACGGCCGCACTCAAAGGCCGAATACATGACCGCACCCGAACGCTTCGCTGATAGTCAGATTCCTCTTGCACCGCGGGCGCCGTCCATACATGACCCGGAGCAGGCATAGAGCGGAGGCCTTTCAGATCGAAGCTCAGGCCGGGCCGGGATCAGGCATACCGCCGGCTAAGATGTCTCAGCGCGTCAGTCTGAGCGATGGTGAGGGATTGCTGCCCTCTCTATGTAGCGATGAGCCGCGCGCGGAAAGAACGGACCAGCGTGTTCGCCAGCGGTCTACGCATAGAGTGCGCGATTTCGTCTTCGCGCGCTTCGCAGAGCGGCCGGTCTTTGCAAGACCGAATCTTTGGTGCATGATCTTCATTGATCGCGAACGTCACGGGGTCATCGAGCAAACAGAGGCTCGTTCGTGGGCCGCGAAGATGAGTCCGAACGGGAATAGTGCCGCCATGCATGCGGCAATAGAGCCACGCCGCGCTGGTGCTGAATAACCACGGCTGAGTTGTGAATTCGCTGCCAATGTGGTCGTCATCCGCGGGCCACTGCTTGGCTTACCCAGGAGGAAACTAATCATGGTCAAAAAACGCGAAACAAAGGTCGCCGAGCTTCGGGATCAGACGGCCGCCAGCCGGCGCGACTTCGTCAAGGCGGGCGCTGCCGCCGGATTGGGCGCGGCCATCCTGTCGGCCCCTGGCAACGCACAGGCACAACGGGCCCCCGCTGACATTCGCTGGGACTACGAGGCGGATGTGATCGTGTGCGGCTCCGGTGGGACCGGAATCGTGGCGGCGAAACGCGCACATGACCTGGGCGCCGATGTGCTGGTTCTGGAGCAGAACTTCGATATCGGCGGCAAATTATCGCACAACGGCGGACAGTCGTCGTTCGGCGGCGGCGACCCCATCCAGGAGCGCGACCGATTGGGCCTTGCCGACCCCGACGGATGGCTGACCGCCCCGCTGACGCCGGCCGCGGATCTGACCGACGACCCCGAGACGCTGTTCATCGACACGACCGACTGGTCGGTCGTCAACGACCACGCGGTTGCCGAATATCGCTACAACGATCGCGCACTCCAGCGCGGGTGGGCCGACAACGCGGCCGCGACCCGCCAGTTCCTGATGGACAACCACGTTCGCTGGGCGCGCATTAGCGGTACCCACCAGGGCGGCGGCATGACCAAGGCGCGGGCCGCTCGTTCGATCATGAAGCTCGGCAACAAGACGGACATCGAGGCGGGGACGATCACCTCGGCAGACGCCGGCAGCATGGAGGAGGAAAGACAATCACTCTTCAACCCCAGCACCTGCGGTGGCCCCGGCGCGCGGGCCGACGCCGTTGGTGCTCCTAACTGCATAAGCGGCGGCTTCGTCATCTCGCGCTCCGTTGAATACAGCGCCCGCAAGGCGGGCGTCAGGTTCATGCTCAACCGGCACCTGGACGAAATCATCCGCGAGGGTCGCGATTCGGGCAGGGTTATCGGTGTCAAGGCAAGCTACACGCCGCGCTTCAGTCCCAAGACTGGCAAACGGCTGGAGAGCTACTGGAGCAACGGCAATATCGACGAAACCAAGCAGGTCATCTACATCCGCGCTCGCAGGGCAGTGATCGTGGGGACCGGCGGCTATATGGGCAACGTTCCCTTCCGCACCATGTTCGACCCGCGGATGAGCGAACCTTCGATGCAGTACGGCACCGGCCTGATGGGTCCTCTCCACGAGGACGCGAGCGGCATCCTGGCCGGCATGAAGGTCGGGGCGGGCCTCGGCGGTCTTTACCAGGCCAACCTTCACGCCAACACGGCCCTGCGCCTTCAGAACGTTCTGGCCTGCACCGACATTTACGACAGGGTGATGCCGGGGCACCCGGCGTTCGAGTTCATCCGTTCCTACGGCATCTCGATCGGCACCACAGGCTGGGAATACATCATTGCCGTCAACCAGGTCGGCAAGCGCTTCCACGACGAGATATCGACCGGCGCCCAGCGCGGTGCGGAGGCCCAATACCCCCCGGGCTCGTCAGGGACCAAAAAGCCCTTCACCCCGCTCGATTGGCGGAACGCCAGCGTGGCCCAAGTCCGCTCGAGTTTTGCCTGGGGATCGGGCTCGGACGCGGCGCTGGCCATGAACGAAGGCTCGCGCGCTCCGGACTACTCCTCGGGGCCGGTCTGGGCGATCTTCGACCAGGCAGCGGTCGATGCCAATGGCTGGCAGCTTCGGCACCCCTATATCGCCGATCCCCCGAACGGGACCTTCTTCAAGGCGGATACGATCGCTGAACTTGCCCGGTTGGTGGTGGGCAACCGGTTCCAGCGCATGCCGCTCAAGTATCTCGAGCAAACCGTCGCCAGGTTCAACGGCTTCGTCGCCGCCGGCAAGGACACCGACTTCGAGAAGGCGGCCATGCACAGGATCGACAAGGCGCCATTCTATGCCGCGCTGATCCCGTTCGCCGTCAACGATTCCATTGGCGGACTGAAAATCGACGGGCATTGCCAGGTCATCGACATCTATGGGAAGCCGATTCCGGGTCTTTTTGCCGGCGGCGAGGCCTCCGGCGGCGGCCGGGCGCATGGCATCGGCCGCGCGTGTGTCCATGGCTATATGGCGGGGACGTACGCGGCTGCCGAACCGGCCACCTGACCTAACGGCGCGTGGTGTCGGCGGGCCGGGTGGCCCGCCGACACGCCCCACCGTCGGCGAAGGCGCTATGTGGGCTCGTTCGGAAGCAACCGGGCCGAAGCATTTTCCGGATAAGGAACCTATCCATGAATGGTCAGGAAGCCGTTCTTTTCCCTGTCTCCCTGAGCCTGTCGATTTCGCCCCAGGAAGCCGATGCCGGCACTGCGCTGACCCTCAAAGCCGTGGCGGAATGTCCCGAACAATACGATCTTTCGGGTGATCCGGTCTTGTTCCTCGACGCGACCGGCCACGAAGTCGGCAGAGCGCCGCTCGCAGCCCTCGAGGGAAACGATTTCGGCGCAGAGATCACCGTCACCGCCCCGATCGAACTCGGCGAATACGGATACAGCATTGTGCTGATGCCCGCCGCCGACGACGGCGTCGCCCACGCAGGAGCCAAGGCTGGGGCCCGCTGCACGGTCAAAGCCCACGACGTCCATCTCAATGCGTGGGACCTCCCGTCGGCGATCACGGCTGGCGAGGCCTTCAGATTCCATGTCGGCATGAAGTGCTCCAATGGTTGCAAGCTCGACGGCGGTGCCTTCACTGTCCGTGACGAGCGCGGTACCATCGTTGCCTCCGGCAGACTTCCCGGCGCAATCTGGCCGCGGTCCGGCGCGCTCCAATACGCCGAGGTCCGCGCTGTCGCGCCGCCGGACATCGGCTCGCATCACTGGACGCTGGAATTCGCGGGCCCGAGCGAAGGGATCGCGCATTCTCCGGGTGCGCTGAGCATCCCCGTCCGGACGGTCGCCGCGCCGGACCATGAAATCACCATTGAGGTCGTCGATCGCGAGAGCGGCGCACCGCTCGAAGGCGTCAATCTCATCATGCATCCCTACCGGGCGACCACCGACCGGAATGGCATGGCACGGATGAAGGTGGCGGCTGACCACTATGAGCTGCATGCTTCGGGGCTCCAGCGCCTGCCCTATCGAGATCATCTCGATGCGACCAAGCCCGTCGAACTCCGAATCCTGATGGCTGTAGAGCAGCAGTCGTCGCACTGGACGATCCCAGTCAAACCTCAGGAATTATCCATCGCACAGGTGCTGAAGTGATTGGCGTGCGTGGCTATCTGAGCGGCTGCATCCTGGCGCTTGCCGCCTGTATCGGACTGGCTGTCCCCGTCCTGGCCCAGGACAATTCGGGCCTCGCTGCCGGCAAGGAAGCCTGGGCCCGGGCCTCGTGCTCCAATTGTCACGGTAGCATGGCTCAGGGCGGCGACGGCGGCGACTACCCTGTTGGCCCCAGCCTCAGGAACATCACGTACGGCAAAGAGACGATGGTGGGGATCGTGAGCTGCGGGATTCCGGGGACGCCGCCTATGCCAGCTTGGCTGAAGGGCGCCTACACCAAGGTTGAATGCTATGGCATGCCGTTGGGGTCGATACCCGCCGGCATGACCGTTCCGGCGATCTTGACCGCCGACGAGATCAAAGCTCTGGTCGACTATGTCTTCGCAACTTTCGTACAGGCTCCACGGCCGTGAGCAGCGCCCGAAGACGCTCCGCAAACACTACCGCGACGAACTCGACACCGGGCAGGTGAAGGCCTCGGCCAAAGAGCCGAGAGCCTGTTCCGCAAGGCGGTTGGTGATGGGCCGCAGTCAGTTTTCTGCGCGCGCCCCTACGGCCAGTTCAGGGGCACTACGCAGGCGGACGGTCTCAAGTAGCCACGACAATATCTGACCAAACGTTTCTGCCGTTCGATGCCTGTTGG
>CAWBSI010000019.1:0-179952 GCA_963791375.1 uncultured Alphaproteobacteria bacterium | reverse complement strand
CTCCTCCGATCCCGGCATTCAGCTGTATCTTCGCAACAAGCATCCCGCTGGGGTCACGAGCTTTACTGGCGCCCGTATGGAGCCACTCACATGAATACGGGCGATAGGTCTTCGCATTCACATGTTGATCGCCGCACCGTTCTCAAGGCCACCGCCTGCGCCTCAGCCCTTGCGATTGCTTCCGGAGAGCCGGTGTCCTCGGCGGTGCTGGCAAACAACAACGAAATTGTCGGGCTCACAGCGCGCGCCGCGGTCGACTACATCCGACGCGGCGAGCTAAGCGCGGAACGCTACGCCCAAGCGCTGCTCGAACGCCAGAAGGCCCACGCAAATCTCAATGCTGTGGCCTACATGGACGAAGCGCGTCTCCTCGAAGACGCTCGTGCCGTCGATCGATCCCGCGCGCAGGGCGCAAGGCTTGGCGTGCTCGCAGGTCTGCCAATAATCCTCAAAGACAATATCAACACTGTCGGGTTTCCCACCACCGCCGGAACATCATTCCTCAAGGACTACCGCCCCAAAGCCAACGCACCGCTCGCCGATTTGTTGTTCAAGCAGGGCGCCATCCTGTTTGCAAAATCCAACATGCACGAGCTTGCATTGGGAAGCACGAGCGCGAATCCGACGTTCGGATATGTGAAGAACCCTTATGACCTGTCACGCATTCCGGGCGGCTCAAGTGGGGGAACGGCCGCGGCAGTTGCAGCACGGATCGTTCCAGCGGGGCTGGGTAGCGACACCACCGGTTCAGTCCGGATGCCCTCGCATTTTTGCGGGATTGCGGGGCTTCGGCCCTCGAATCCTAAAACCAACAAGCCTTATCCGGTAGATGGGATCGTGCCGCTCCAGCTCGAATTCGATGTGGCGGGCCCGATGGCACGAAACGTCGCCGACGTTGCATTGATTCACACTGCAATTACGCAGCAGGCGGACCTTACTCCGGCCAACTTGCGAGGTGTGAGGATCGGGCTGCCGCGGGCCTATTATTGGGAAACCCTCGACGGCGACGTGGCGAAAATCATGGACGCGACCCTCGACAGGCTGCGTGGGGCCGGCGCCGTTCTAGTCGATGTCGACTTCGGCGATCTCGTCAAGGCGGCGCTCGCCGCCCGGGCACCGCTGAGGCGGGAGGGTTTCCGCACCGACCTCGCGGCATTCCTTGCCGCCGAGAGGTCCGGCAGACGCGCGTAGATATCCTCTTCAGGAATTTTGAAGACTGGCCGGGCCCCCCAACTCCGTTAACAAGCGATCTCACGGACAGTGTCTGCTCATTGGGAAACATCCTTTGCCAGAAATCATTGAGGCAATACGCAAAAATGGCGGCACTGATGGTCGGCTTTTCCTCCCGGCGAAATGCGTAGACAGGTTCACGGCGCACCCCGTCGGAGGCTTCTCTCTCGCCAAACTTGATCAGCATTTCCAGCTCTATGAGCGGACAGTCAAGGTTGTCTTCCGCAATATCCCCTTTGTGGCCGTGCGTGGGCATGTACGTATGCGGGAAGACCTCGAGATGCTGCTGCAAAGTTACGAGACAGCTTTTTCTGAAGTCCATCTGTTTCCTTCTCAAAGGCCTTGAGTGCTTCCGATTCCGTAAAGTCAGGCTCATGCCAACGACCGAACAAAAATCCCCACGCAAATAGCGGGTCCTGAGTCCGTGTAGTGAGATTCCAGTGGATCAGCCACAGCGTTTGGATATCCTCCATAAACGGGTCAAGCCCTTTGGCTCCGAAAATGAGTTCGCCGAGAGCCGTGGCTTCCAACCCCCTGTGCGCGGGGTCACTCTTGGCCATGCCGGACGCTTCCACCCAGAACCGAATAGAGCGAACCATGTTCTTTTCCGACCCCCCAGTTCGACCATCGCTTGATCCTCGTCCGCAAACAGTCTCGGGTCGTTTCGAATCCCTTGCAGGGCCTTGGGTAGCCAAGCATAACGACATGCGAAGGATTCGTGCCCCGAATATTTAACCGGCATCAGAGGCTCCTCGTTCCGTGGCTGCAAGTATCGACCACACGCAGTGAACCGGGACGGGGCCGGATGCCCGATCCCGTCGAGCGGCGTTTTTGCCGCCGCTAATTGTTACAAGCGGCGCGGCGCGTTGATCGAGAGATCACTCTTTAGCAGTTGAATGAGGCGCTGGCCAGCCAAATCTGCTGGTGCGCGGGAAAACTAAGCTAAATCAAATGCTTACATCGCAACCATATTCGGGCCATCGATGCATCTCAGCGTGTCCTTCATCCTCAAGTAAGAACCTATGGACTTTGCGGCAATTTGGCTATTTCGCTTCGTCCTGGAGCCAATGCTTTCTCTTCTCGATCGGATAGGCCGTGATGAACCGCAGAACGCGGCGCTGAGCGGCTGCTCGGATGGGGCCATATGTTGGCCAAACTGGAGGGAGAGGGTCAACTGTGCTTCGCTCAAGTGCCCATCGTCGACTCGCAATTTATTGACTCCTTGGTTCGGAGGGGATTGCTGAAGAGGGCGATCGTCGGCATAGTCCGGCGGTCGCATGATGGTTGCGACGGGCTGTCACAGACACGCCGGCGATGGCTATGATCGTAGTGTTCAATGGTGAGCGGGAGAAATCATTGGCGGAAACTGCTTCTTTCGTCGGGAAGCGCGTAGGTAAGTTTTCTTACGTACATCGTGATGCATTTGGATCTCGTCGATCCGAGGGTTGCAACGGTAGTTCGCGAATGCGCAAATCTTGTACCCGATCTGCCCTGGAATGTGGCAAAGGCATCTGACCAGGACATATCACTTCTCGTTTACGAGGATTTCGACCGGTCAGCATTCCCGGAGTTGCTGACATCCGCTAAGATTGATGCCACGACTGGAACAGTGACGAGGCGTGAATATGGTGGGCGTGACAGCCCGCCCATCCTCCATCGCAAAGAAACTCTCTTACGACCGGACGATCCGCGAATACCGACGTTCAGTGCGCTAACCCGCGCAGCTGAAGCGCGCGGCCTCTTTGACAATACCAAAATCATTGGCACCAAACGCAAATGGGAAGGACTCATTCGGGCGGGCGGCCTACGGGTCGTTGGGCACGATCTTGTGCCCGACGGTGAGAGACCGGTAAAGGTCAGAGAGGCATCGCACCGCAATCATTAGGCACGACTTATCACAACCGATGGCGCTCATGCTTCGTCTCGGAATGATTCAGAAGGAATGGAGCGTCTTTGAGTACGGATGCGGCCAAGGCGACGACATCGCAGCCCTTAGAACCAATGGCTTCGAGGCGTTTGGTTGGGATCCTTACCACGCGCCAGATGGTCCCCGCCGCAAGGCCGATACGGTCAACTTGGGTTTCGTACTAAACGTTATCGAAAACCTTCACGAAAGACACGAAACTCTCAAGGACGCGTGGTCATTTGCGCGACGGGTCCTGACGGTCGCCGTGATGCCGCAGGATGAGTCGCGTGTCTCGGCTGTCGCCATATAAAGACGGATTCTTGTCGAGTCGAGGCACTTTTCAGCGTTACTTCTCCCCAAGAGGACCTCCGGGACCTTGTATCCTCTGCCACAGGTGAACAGCCAATATCGCTTGCGCGGGGCATCGTTTCCGTATTCCGCGACAAGGAACTCGAGCAGGAGGTTTCGTATGGAAGAGATCTCGACGGCGTCGCTCATCTCCGAGCGCTCTACACTCCGCACGGCTGCCGCGTGTCGCCGGAAAATCGATCACTCCGTCCACCAGGGAACGCATTTTTGTCGAGCTCAAGGCAATCTGGCGCGTCGCCCTGTCCCTCGGACGGTTGCCGGATGCATCGGAAATCCCCGCAGACGTGTCGCAAGCGCTATCGGACGCGCGGGTCTCGACGGAACGGGCCTTGGCAATATGTGCGGATGGCCTCTTCGACGCTTCGCTGAACGAGGCGGCCGATGCTCGCCGCGACGACCTCCTCGTTCACTTCGCCCTGACGATGTTTCCGGGTGCTCCCAAGTATGTAACGCTACCCCGCTCCATCCAACGTGATGTGCGAACTTTCTGGGAAACACGCCGCCGCGATGAATCGTGCGCGGAAACTTCTATTCTCAGTCGGCAAGCCGGAAACGGTCCTCCACGCAATCGAACAAGCATCCGCGAACAGCCTCGGGGGGATGGACGCGCGTACATTCAGGTTTCTGGCCACAAGCCTTCCTCGTATGCCGACCGCCATCCGTGTCGTCGTCGGTTGTGCTGAGGTGATCGAGCCAGACCTTTCCTCATACGACTTCATAGACATCGATCCAGAGAACGGACAGGTTCAAGCCATCCGCTGCTATGACGCGTCGCGGTCCATTCCTGTGGTCTCGGAGATTGTGACGGTCGATTTGAGGGCGCTACTCGGAAGAGATCGAAGCCCAAGGGCGTACTGCTCTACTTAAAGGCGCGATATTTACCGTTTGATGATCCATCGCGGGTTGTTCAACAGCAATTCGACAGTAAGCTAATCAAAACTGGCCTTGTTTCCGAGAATGGCGACGGCCCTTCAAGTGCCGAACTTGCGGGAGTTCTGAGGAGAGGAGCGAAGTGACTTCCTGGGCAGTAGCTGATGAACGGGGACAGCGTGGTGTACCTCTATGAAGCCCTCGCCCCTGGTTCCATAGGTGACCTTAAAGTCGAAACCACGCGCCTCACAACACAATCTGCCGGTGCCCCAAGGGATGCTGCTTTTCTTCGCCTCCCTGGGGGTTGGGGTCGTTTCCAAATGGGGTAGGGGTGCCCATCATTCGGATCGCGGGGCCTTTGATTTTGCAGGATTCGGTTTTGACGGAGGAAAGTTGGCACACTTGAGATCGCAGATGTATTCCGCGCGAGCAATATCTGGGAGACCGCCACGACGCCTCGGATCGAAGCACGCAATGTCGTCCTCGCTGTATCCGTAAAGCCGACCAAAATCGACTGGTGACTTTGCCCTGTTCAGATCCCGCTTGCTCGGCTCAACCATGTCCTCGGCCGCCATGTGAATGCGGCCACGCTTTGCCATCGATTCGAACTCTTGAAGCGTTACACTTTCATCATTGGTAGTCGAATTGTCATCCGATTGGGGCATGCTCCCGAGCTCCTTTCCTTCGGCAAGTGCTGACGGCCATTGACTGATCCCGCCCAATTTTCCTGAGGCAAGCACTTGTGAAGAAACTACGCAAATGTAACAAATATTCATATTACACATCGTTCATGAATGCTCATCATACTCAAGTACGCCGCATTGTAAACATCGAGCTGCACCTCATTATGGCGGGAAAACAAGCAAAGAGACCGCGCAACTGCACGATCCAAAAATCGAGACGGAGAAAGGCGTCGTCATTCCCGAGGAGGCCAAGGCCAACTCGGCTGCTATGGCTGTAACGCCAGCGCGCGTGACGCCGCGGCGATTGCCTACGGACCTCGACGATGTCAGCGCGAAATGCGAGCCAGTTCTGTTCCAACATTCTAGTCTTCGTTCCACTCTAATTTCTGCCATTCAACGGAAATCAGATGACTAAGACGAACTCCTACAACAGGCGATTCTTGCGCCCGTAACGTGGGAGAAAGGATTCGACGAGTAATCACACAGATTGCGAATACTGAAGGGAGTTGGACTTGTGAAACCGTCGCCGTGCAGAATCTGCCGCAATCGATGGGAACGGTTCGGATTTGCCGCGAACCATGCAGCGTCATCATCCTTCCACGGTCGTATTGAGCCGAGGCACTTGAGAAGGCACGCCACCTCTTCTAGCAATTTCCCTTACAACTTTATCAACTTTTTTCACGCGGTCTTGGATTTGCCCCACCGCACTGGCCAACTGGTCGGGCCCAAGCGGGGCTGGCTTTATGCAGCCTTTCCACCTGCGGTGACGCCCCCGAAAGTCTTGCTGTTATGCGGAAGAGGGTGTTTGCAAATTGAGCATCTATCTCCATCATTCTTCATGGTAGCTGCTCGTATCTGACGTTCGAGCCGGCGTCGTGCTGAGGCAGAGGGCTTCGGCGGGTCCGCCCTTCCTTCGTTACCACCAGGCCATGAGTACCAGGTGCTGGTGCGGCAGGTTCAACCCGGCACACGCAGCTCCGAATTCCATTCGGCCGCAACCTAGAAATTCCGATCCCCGATATCGAAGCAATTATTCATGCGCTCTTTGACGTTGTTTCTGCTTCCGAAGGCGAGGTCGTTAACGGGCAGGAGGTTCTCGAAATAGCGAAACGCTACGCGGCGGAAGAGAGGTTAAGATCAAAAAATTGATGTAATTGCCTTTCCAGTGTGAGCCTAAGCCACCTTGTGCCCGCGGCCCCGTTAGATCCGATCTACCGGTTGCACAAGCAGACTTGGCCATGCAGGTGCCATGCAGATTATTTCATTCTGCATGGCACCTTTTCTGGCGTGCGAATTATTCCGATATTTATTGGGCTTTTGGCGCGCCCGAAGGGATTTCGAACTCCCGACCCCCAGATTCGTAGTCTGGAGGGCTTTGGACGCGCCGAGGCTTAAATCTTTCTGCAGGAGTGCGCACATACGGATTATTATGGGCGCTCTCCAGGCAAGCACGCTCTCCTCTTTTCGCTGTGCGGGGCACAGTTCGAGAAGCTCTTCCGCGTGGCCAACGCGTCGCGGGCGAGGTCACATTCCGACGTGTTACCCGGGTGTTACCCGCGAAGCCAGACGGAGCACCATTCGTTCCATTCGAGCTTGATTAAACGTTATATATCAATACATTGTATGGCGCGCCCGAGGGGATTCGAACCTCTGACCTTTGCCTTCGGAGGGCAACGCTCGACTGTGCTCCGCCGAAAGCGCGGCGATTTTTTTTCGGGCAATTTCTTGGGCGCGTTGCGGAATCAGCTAAGTAATTGATGTGGTGGTCAGAGTCGCGAACCGCCTTTCGCGCCACGTGATAGACGTTGGGCCGCCACCATTTCCCGACATTCCGACAAAGGGAAGACCTTTTGTCCTTTCAGTGCAGACCGAACCCTAAGTTTGTCGGAATGCCCATTGATTGCTCGCTGAAAGCATAAGCCTCTTAATCAGCGGGTCCAAGGTTCGAGTCCTTGTGCGCCCACCACTAAAATCAGTGACTTAGGCGGGCTTCGCCCGATCCGTACCATCATCGCGGATGCAACCAGGTGCAGGCGTAGCGGTCCGGGTCGACCAGCTCTGCCGGCGGTAACCGCAAAGCGACGCTGTTTGCTCACCCTTCGCGATTGGGCGTTCCGAGGACGTGAGCCTTCGGGGGCAGCATGACTTCGTCGAAGGTCTGGGTGAATATTGCCGCCGCGAAAAAGGCGACTGCGCGCAACGTGTCGGTGCCGACATTGGCGAGGTCGTGGCGCACGTTCGCCAGCAGCGCAAATACGCTTCCGGGGCCAACGATGTGCTTGCCGTTCTTCATGCGCAGTTCGCCAGTGCCGGCGATGATGTATTGGGTCTCTTCAGTCGCGTCGGTGTGCCAGCCGAGATGTCCGCCCGGCTCGATCTCATAGACGATGGTCGACGACTGGATTGCCGCATGTCCACCGCAGGTCGCGAAGGCGCCGGCCCAGCGAACGGACTTGTCCTGCGATCCCTGAACGTGAGCGCGCTCGAGCTTTTCAGAAGCGATGACCGGGACCATGACTCTCTGCTGTGCTAAGACGGAAACAACCTGGTGGCAGCATTTTAGGCGGTGCGCCGTGCTTCCTGCCAGTGTCCGATGACCACTGCATGATGAGCCTGGGCGCTGCCTCCTTGGGCGTGCCGTTTGCAGCGGATCGATCGACGGAGTTGATCCCGACCGCGCCCGGCCATGGCGCGGCCGCCGGAACCGCCGTGCTTTCATCCGGAGTCGTGTTCGATCAGAAGTCCGGTTTGTCCGCAGTCGGCAGATGCGCGTTCTTGTCGGAGTAGTAGTTCGCCTGATAGTCGTGCTGCACATTTTCGGCGCAGATACGTTCGTCCCAATATGGATTGGCGTCGCGGCCGTACGTGATGGTCGCGGACCAGGGCATGGTGAAGACGCCTTCATCCTCCACCGTGAATTCGAGCTGCAAGCCCTTGCCCCTGTAATTGGGATCGATGGCGCCGCCGACGCGCGGCCATTCTTTTTCGGCCCGCGCCAGCGCTTCCTTGGTGGCCTCATAGTCGAGGAGACGGTAGCGCTCGACCACGTGCAAGGCTTGCGTATACGGAGTGCCGAAACGGTCGATCATCCTGTACGGCCCGACCTTGATCCCCACGGTGTCGATGACCAGCGTGTCGCCTTCGTAATGGCCGACGGAATCCCCGTGCAACGACGGGATCACCGTTGCGGGATGAGGCTGGTTCAGCCGCACCTCGCGGAAGTCATTGTCGTGCGCATAGATGATGGTGACCTTATCCGGCTGCTGCAGCAGCCGGACGCTGAAGTTCCAGAAAATATACGGCAGTGGGTTCTGTAGACACATGTTGTCCGGGTCCGGAAAAGCGAGGCCGGACAATGAGATTTCGCCGAACTTCTTGACCACCTCGGCGGCCTCGGGCTTGAGAATCGGATTGGTGAAATCGCCGACCACAAGACTGAAATTGCTCGCGCCGGAGGGCAGCCGGGATTTGTTCCGAACGGGGCCTGGACCCGACAGCGGGGGGCCGAATCCGAGACCGGGATGCATCCAGCCGCCGGAAAAATCCGGAATTGACGCGGCGCTTTGCGTGCCGGTGCCGGCTGACCCAGCTGAGGGCTGCGTTGTTTGCCCAAGGGCAGGTGTCGCAACCGCCAATGTTAGAACCAAAACAGAATGCAGCCGCGGATTCATGCGTCCCTCACTTGTGACGGTAATGGCGGATAAAGCTACACCCTTCCCGTGTGGGCCGGGAGGGGGCGCCGTGTCTGAAATTGGGCCCATCTCGGTCGCCACGGCCGGCGACCACGGCGGCGGCTTTAAGGTGACTGGAGAGCGGCGATGGCCATCTTTTTCCCCCGGCCACGGGATGCTAACCTCACCATCAAGAAGCCGTGCAGCCGGTTCACGTCGCAGGCGCCCATAGCACGTCTAGACAAAAGCAACCTTGGGAGGGGTTCAATGGAGAATTTTCGGGTTTGTGCTCGTGCCGCCTCGGCTCTGGCGGCTCTGCTCGCGGCGACGGTCGGTTCGGCCTATGGCCAGGCGCCGGATATTTCAGGCACCTATTGGGCGACCGAGTACCACCCCAAAATCCAGCTCGTCGGCGGTGGCGACCTGCCGCTCACCGCGGCCGGCAAGGCCGCCTATGAAAAGAACATCGCCGGCCTGAAAGACGGCTCCATCACCGACAACGCCCGCAAGTTCTGCGTGCCCGACGGGCTGCCGCGCGTGCTCGCCACGCCTTACCCGTTCAACGTCATCCAGGCGCCGCCCGGGCAGGTCACGATGGTCCATGAGCTCAACCACCAGATCCGCGTGGTCACGATGGACAAGCCGATGCCCAGCGAGAAGGAATTGATCCCGTTCCCATACTACAACGGTCATTCGGTCGGGCATTTCGAGGGCGATACACTAGTGGTGGAATCCGCCGGCTTCAATGAAAAGACCTTCATCGATGCCACCGGCGCGCCGCATACCGACGAGCTGCGCACGGTCGAGCGCATCCGCAAAATCAGCCCGACGCAGATCGAGAACGTGATCACCATTCACGATCCCGAATATTACTCTCGGGATTGGCAGGCGCGTTTCGTTTACACCCTGCGCAATGACGTGCGGCTCGAAGATTATGTCTGCGGCGAACCCCATCGCGACTTGTCCGCCGTCACGGGCGTGCGCCGGCCCTGAGGGAAAATCTCCCGCAAGCAGGAGCGGACCGATCCGCTCAGAATGGAGTTTGAACAACCCGCCCTCAGGCCCAGCCGACATTGCACCGACGCGGCGCTATTGGGCGGCGTGCGTGATTTTGATCGGCGCAAACGCCCGAGGCACCTGGTGAAACGCGCGGCGCATGCATTGATGCCGCCATCGCGTGCGCGCCGCGCAGCAAATCCCCGGCATCGGTCGCGGCGGCATCCTTAGCCCGACAACCCCACCGCAATGAGCACATACGCGAGCGTAAGCGCGGTTGAAACCGCAAAGCCCGAAAGAACGATCTTGACCAGAGCCCAACGCGACATGATTTCCCCCCATCATTGCCAGGGAAGGCGTCGGCGCGATTTGCCCACCTAAGAGAGAGTTGTGCGAACCAGCCCGATTCGGTCAAACGTCATCTCTCGCTGTCCACAACGTTAGCGCGCCCGGCGGAAGGGCAGCGGCGAGCGATGAGCGTCCAAGCAGGCCGCCGCGTCACTCGGCGTTGGCGCTTTGGATCGTCCAGCTGGTGGATACGTTGCCCAGGCCGGCGGACGACGCGACCTGACTGCCGTTCATGAACCAGATCGCCGTATTGCCGCCGGTGTCGCGCCAGAGCAGGTCGCTCTTGCCGTCGCCGTCGTAGTCCCCGGTTGCGACCACCGACCACGCTGCGGGCACGTTGCCCAGGCCCGCGGACGACGCGACCTGGCCGCCATTCATGAACCACACCGCCAGATTGCCGCCGGTGTCGCGCCAGAGCAGGTCTCTCATGCCGTCGCCGTCGAAATCTCCCGTGCCGACGATGGTCCAGGCGGTCGGTACGTTGCCGAGGCCCACGGACGAGGCGACCTGTGCGCCTCTCATGAACCACAGCGCCAGATTGCCGCTGGTATCGCGCCACAGCAGGTCGCCGTGGCGGTCGCCGTTGAAGTCGCCGGTTGCGACGATGGTCCAGGCGGTGGGCACATTGCCGAGACCGGCGGACGAGGCGACCTGTGCCCCGTTCATGAACCACAGCGCCAGATTGCCGCTGGCGTCGCGCCAGAGAATGTCGCCCTTGCCGTCGCCGTCGAAGTCCGTCGTCGCAACGATCGTCCAGGTGGCAGGCACATTGCCGAGACCTGAGGACGACGCGACCAGTGCGCCGCTCATGAACCACATCGACGTATCGCCGCCGGTGTCGCGCCAGAGCCAGTCGGCTTTGCCGTCGCCATCGAAGTCGCGCTGTCCGGCGATCGACCAGGCGGCGGGCACCGTGCCGGCGCCCCCGGACGACGAGACCTGCGCGCCGGTCATCAGCCACATCGCCACTGTGCCGCCGGTGTCGCGCCAGATGATGTCGCTGTAGCCGTCGCCGTTGATGTCGTGGGTGCCGGTCAGCACCGTATTGACCGGACGCCCGCCGAACGCCGCCGTGACGACATGCTGGGCCGGCAGCGCCTGCGGGCTGAAATTGGCGCCGTTGCCGGGGCCGACCTCGGCGGCGTTGGGGTCCCAGTTCCAGAAATAGACTCCGGTCAACGCATTGCCGCCGCTCTGCTGCCATGCGTCGAAAAAGGCCGCGTAGAGGTTCGCCTGCAGGGCGGGGTCGTAGATGTTGGTGGAACTGCCGGCCGGCTCCAGCGCGGCGTCGCTGGCGCTCTCGTAGCCGAGTTCGGTGAAGAGGAGCGGCTTACCGGTCTGCGTCGCGACGCTTTCGAAATAGCTGATCAGCGATTGGTTGCCGGTAACCGCGTGGGAGATCGGGTCGCTCGGCACCAGCGTCCAGCCGGCGATCAGATCGGCGAGTACCGGCTTCGGCGCATCGGAGAGCGGCGCGTAGCAGTCGATGCCGAGATAATCGAGCTGGCTCCAAAAGCTGACCTGGGTCGCGAGGTTCCCGGTTCCCGCGGCGAGGCCATGCTGTCCCTGCCACGGCGAAATATTGTCGTCCCAGTCTGCCGAATAGGTCAGCTTTCCCGAGAAAACCGCGCGAACGGACGTGATGATGTCGGTCCAGTAGGAGAGAAAATCCGGGCCGGTGAGCTGATCCAGTTCCACCCCGATGCTCAGGATGGCGGCCCCGTTGGTTTGCGCCACCTGGGCGACGTCGAGGAGCGTCGACTTGTAGCTGGCGAAGAATGCGGCGGCATCGGTGGGTTTGTAGTAGGAGCGCCAGTCCCCCACGCTGTAGGATCCGATCTTGGCGGGATCCAGAAAATCGATCAGGGGCCGGACCATCACCGACAGGCCACGGGCGTTTGCTTTCGTGATGGTGGCGGCCAGCGCGGTCAGGCTGTCGGTATAGGTGGCGTCTGCGTAAACCGCGGAGTGTTGGACATCGATGCCGTATTCGAGATTGAGCGCCGCTGAATTCGCCCCGGTGGCGGCCAGCGCGGGGAGCGAGTTGGCATTCACGTAACCGCCGTTGTAGTAGGAAACGTAGTTGAATCCCTTGTAGCTCAGGGAAAGCGACGGCGGGGAAACCCCGCTCGATTGCACCGCAGCAGGTAAGGTCCTCGGGCCGATTGCGACCGCGATACCCGTGATCGCGACAAGAATGATTGGTCTCATTCGCGTTCCCCGCGGTTGGCTCGTCCCGTGCGGAACAGACGGGGCGATTCGCCGATAGTCACGAGTGACTTTATCAATACAAGCCGGAGCGGACGATCCGTAACGAGCTTTGCCGGTCGCGCGCCGCAGGCAAATGCGCCCCTGGCGTTCCGGTGCGCCGGCACGGCCGCCGTTTCTCGACCAAGGCAATTCGCGGCCCCGCGCAATTCCTGCGTTCGCCTGCGGATTTTCTCGCGGTGTTGCCGCACGGGTACAGTGTCGCGGCGGCGAACAGGATACGATGTCAAAGCGATCGTGTGGGTATGGGGGTGTATTTGTGAAACAGGTATTTCTTGCCGTTGTTGCGGCAACAATGGCCGGTTCTGCATTCGCGGCGGACATGCCGCTCAAGGCAGTTGCTCCAGTGGCCGTTTATGATTGGGGCGGCATGTATATCGGCGGCGTCATCGGCGGCGCCTGGGGGAAAACCGATTCCTCCGATCCCGGTCTCGGCATCGTGGGGACGCTTCTGAATGTGCCGGTCATTCAGACGACCGACAGCAGCGGCTTCATCGGCGGCATCGAAGGCGGCTCGCGCTACCAGATGGGCAAGCTGGTGATCGGCTATGAAGCCGACATTACCTGGGGCGGCGTCAACGGGACGAGCACCACCAGCTTCGGTCCGTCAATCGCTCCGGGTGTGCTGAGCCTGACGCGTTCGATTACCGCGGACGCCAAATGGACGGCGACCACCGTCAGCACCGTCGGCATCGCCCATGACCGCTGGCTGATCTATGGAAAGGCCGGCGTCGCGTACACCCACATCGATTACACCGACAATTGGAGCGGAAACTTTCTGGGCGCGGGATTCGCGGCGTTCTCCGGCACCGGCAGCGAGAACCGGGTCGGCTGGACCGTGGGGACGGGCATCGAATGGGCGATCTGGGACAACTGGTCGGTCAAGGCCGAGTATGACTATCTGGACTTCGGCAACCGGACAGTGGCCATCAACGGCACGGTCCTGCCCGGCATTGCCAATATCGGCGTTTCGACTGGCCTGCAGGACACGAGCCATATCAACCAGTTCAAGGCGGGCGTGAACTGGCACATCCTTCCGAATTTCTTTTGAAATTCGTCTGAAAGCGACGGCTCTGCATCAAGGCCCAGGTCACGCCGGGGCCTTTTTGCAATTTGGGAAGCCGCATTGCGGGTGCGCTAAGGCCTCACTTGGCGGCGCGGGAGAAGACGTAGACCGACACCGCCTTGATCTCCTCGGGCTTCAGCGTGCCCTCGAAGGCAGGCATGACGCCACGGCGCCCCTTGGTGACCGACTCGAGAATCGAGGCGCGGTCCGCGCCGTAGAGATACAGGCGCTTCTCGGTGAGGTTGGTCGATCCGATCGGCGGGTTGCCGGTCGCGTCCTCGCCGTGGCAGTCGAAGCAGTTGCCCTTCGCGCCGTCGTGGAACAGCACCTTGCCGCGGGCAGCTTTGGCGGCGTCGAATTGCTGTCCGCTGATCTCGAGGACGTATTCGACCACGTCGTCGATTTCCGCAGCGGTCAGGAACTCCTTGTCTCCGAACTCCTTGGTGTCTTCTTCGGTGCGGAATTTCGGATTGTAGGCCAGCATGTCCGCCTCCAATCCACGCGCGTTCGGATGGTTCGAGCGGATGCCGTAACGGACCGTCCATTCGACGTCGGACGGCAATTTGACCAATCCGCCCGACGCCAGATCGTCGCCGGAATACTGCCACTCGGCGTCGGTCAGATCGGGCGTGTGCTGATCGGGGATGCCCTTGAGGTCGGCCCCGTGGCATGCGGCGCAATGCTTGTCGTATACGCGTTTGCCCAGGAGCATCGCCGACCCGTTCATGCGGATCGACTTGACGATGTCGTTGACGGCTACCGATCCCAGTTCCTCGGGCCTTGCGAGGAACTCGCCGTATTCCTCTTCCTCGTCCTGCGGCGGAGCCGGCTGCGGCCGCGCGGTGTTTGCCGCGGCGCCCAATCCCAATGCGACCAGGGCGATCGAAATGAGGCGCCATCTGCGGCCGGCCGTCCGCGCTGACACCGAACGGCATGCCACATCTCGTGCGCTGTCGACCATCTGCTTCCTCCCTGGTCACGTTTCGAGCGATCATTGCGTCGCGATCGCCATTTTTTCGCGTCTTGGTCCGCAGACCAGCGCGATTTTACCGTTCAGGCAACTGCTTTTTTTGCGAGGGCGATGTGAAGCGGGGCGGCGGCCGTTCGGCGGGGACCAGATTTCACGGGACAGGCCCGGGCCGAAGGAGCCCGACATTTCTTTGAGCACCGCTTCGATTCGGGCTCACCAGCACGTCGGGGCGCTATCTCGGGTTGTATCCGATAGCGCCCCGTGTGGCTCAGCGTGAGAGGCCTTCAAGGTGGCCGCTGCGGTGGACTTCTTGCTCCAGCGTCAGGGCGTGCACCTGGTCGGCTTGCACGCCTTGCCGACATGACGATGCCAGCGCACCGCACCGCCCCACTCTTCGACCGGGCCCTTGCGGCACACGCGATTGCAGGCATCGACGTGTTCGATCAGACTTGTATCGTCGGCCGCCGCTTTCAGGCCGGCCGCCGAATTGGTCAGCGGCATGGCCTGCGCCATTGCGGTCGCCAAGCCGAATGCCAGAACCCCTGCAGCCAGCGTCTTCCCGTAAAATTGTGACACTGTTTCCTCCGTGGTTGATCGCATCACCTTCGTTGGTCGGTCCGGCTGCGACGCAGCCTGCCGCGGGACTTGTTCGTTTGGCCCCAACGGCCATTAGACGTTCGGGCGCGCGACTAGCCTTGATAAAAATCAATCTGAAATCGACCGATGCCGCGCGTCGAACTGCGGCGGCGCACGCGGTCTGCACCGCGGTCCATATTGTTTTTATGTGAATTGCCTCACATGAGAATTCTTCGAACACGGCTAGCGTAGGGAGGTCGATCCCGGTTCACGAAGGAGGCCACGATGAAGGCCATCATCACCGCATTGGGCGTCGTCTCTTTCGCCGCGACCATGGCGGCCACAAAGACCGGTAAATTCCACACCCCGGTGGTCAGCAGCAACGCATACCAGTCGTACGCGCAATGGCACCGATCCTATCCGATTCAGGATAGCGATGACCGCGGACCAGGCGCAACCGGCGGCTGATCGTTTTCAAATTCGACGCTTCCCCGCCCGAAGGGTCCAACGAGCGATCCATCTGCGACGCTGGATAGGGCGAAGGCACCAGCACCACCAGCGAAGCCTTGCTCTCACCGGCCGGACCGAGTTCATGGTCCGGTTCGCGCGCCGCGATGACCCTCGTTCGGCGGGGTTTGCGCAAACGGCCGGAGGGCGCATGAAGGACGTCGTCGTGATCGGCGCCGGCAAGATCGGCGCCACCGTGGCCCAGCTGCTCGCCGCGACGGGCGACTACCAGGTGACTCTGGCCGATCGCTCGCCCGAAGTTCTGGCGGCCGCGACCGCGGCGAGCGCATTCGCCCGGTGGCGGCGGATGTCGAGGACAGCTCCAAGCTGGTCGATCTGCTCAACGGGCAGTTTGCGGTGCTCAATGCCGCCCCCTTCCATCTGACGACGCGGCATTGCCGAAGCCGCCCGTGCCGCGCGCACCCACTATCTCGACCTGACCGAGGACGTGGCGAGCACGCGCCGCGTGAAGGAGCTCGCGGCCGATGCCGGCACCGCCTTCATCCCCCAGTGCGGGCTCGCGCCCGGCTTCGTCTCCATCGTCGCCTTCGACATGGCGAAGCGCTTCGAGGTGCTCGACAGCGTCAAGCTGCGGGTCGGGGCGCTGCCGCAATATCCCTCCAACGCGCTCAACTACAATCTGACCTGGAGCACGGACGGCGTGATCAACGAATACTGCGAGCCCTGCGAAGCGATCGTGAACGGCGTGCGCCGCGAGGTGCCGCCGCTGGAGGAGCTGGAGGAGTTTTCGCTCGACGGCGTGACCTATGAGGCGTTCAACACCTCGGGCGGGCTCGGGACCCTGTGCGACACCCTCGAAGGCAAGGTCCGCAACCTCAACTACCGCACCATCCGCTATCCCGGCCATGCCGCGATCATGCGGGCGCTCCTCAACGATCTGCGTCTGCGCGACCGCCGCGACGTGCTCAAGGACATCCTGGAGCACGCCGTGCCGACGACGCTGCAGGACGTGGTGATCATCTTCGTCACCGTCAGCGGCCGCAACAACGGTCAGCTCGTCCAGGAAACCTACGCCAACAAGATCTACAGCCGCGACATGGACGGCCGCACCTTGAGCGCCATCCAGATCACGACGGCCGCTGCGATCTGCACCGTGCTCGATCTGCTCGCGGGCGGACAAGCTGCCGCAGAGCGGGTTCATTCGCCAGGAGGACATCCCGTTGAAGGTCTTCCTGGAGAACCGCTTCGGCCAAGTCTACGCCAAGCCGGAGACGGTCGCACAGCGTTTCGGAGGCTTGGGGCGATGACCAAGGCCCCTGCGCTCGCACCGGTTCGCGACGAGGCGCTCGCCATCCTGGCCCGGCTCGGCGTACCGGAGAGCGCCTTTGCTCGCGAGGGACTTCCCGCGTCGTCGCCGATCACGGGCGAGCTCATCACCCAGGTCGGGATCACCAGCCCGGACGAAGCGAGCGCGGCCATCGGCAGGGCGGCGCAGGCCTTCGAAGCCTGGCGCACGGTGCCGCCGCCGCGGCGCGGCGAGTTCGTGCGCCTCCTGGCGGAGGAATTGCGCGCCGCCAAGGACGATCTCGGCCGCCTCGTGACCATCGAGGCCGGCAAGATCGTCTCCGAGGGCCTCGGCGAGGTCCAGGAGATGATCGACATCTGCGACTTCGCGGTCGGCCTGTCGCGCCAGCTCTATGGCCGCACCATCGCCACCGAGCGCGCCGACCACCGCATGATGGAGACGTGGCATCCGCTCGGCGTCTGCGGGGTCATCTCCGCCTTCAATTTTCCGGTGGCGGTGTGGTCCTGGAATGCCGCCCTCGCGCTGGTCTGCGGCGATCCCGTGGTGTGGAAGCCCTCGGAGAAGACGCCGCTCACCGCGCTCGCCACCCAGGCCGTGGTCGCGCGCGCGATGCGCCGCTTCGGCGACGCGCCCGACGGTCTGTCCGAAGTGCTGATCGGCGGGCCGCGATGTCGGTGAGGCGCTGGTCGACGACGCCCGCGTCGCCGTCGTCTCGGCCACCGGCTCGACCGCCATGGGCCGCGCCGTCGGCCCGCGGCTCGCTGCGCGCTTCGCCCGCGCCATCCTCGAACTCGGCGGCAACAACGCCGCCATCGTCGCGCCCTCGGCCGATCTCGATCTCGCGGTCCGGGCCATCGCCTTCGCAGCCATGGGAACGGCGGGCCAGCGCTGCACGACGCTGCGCCGGCTGTTCGTCCATGACAGCATCTATGACGACCTCGTGCCGCGGCTCGCGCAGGTCTATGCGTCGGTCAAGGTCGGCGATCCCCGCGACGCCGGGACGCTGGTCGGCCCGCTGATCGATCGCGCGCGCCTTCGAGAGCATGCAGCGCGCGCTCGAGGAGGCGCGCGAGGCCGGCGGCATCGTGCATGGCGGCGAGCGCGTCGACGGGATCGGCGGCGACGAACGCCTTCTACGTGCGTCCCGCTCTGTGCGAGATGCCGGCGCATGCCGGCCCGGTGCTGCGCGAGACCTTCGCGCCGATCCTCTAGGTGATGCGGTACTCCGAATTCGATGACGCGATCCGGATGCACAACGCCGTCGGCGCGGGCCTCTCCTCATCCATCTTCACCCTCGACATGCGCGAGGCGGAGCGGTTCCTCTCGGCCACCGGCTCGGACTGCGGCATCGCCAATGTGAACATCGGGCCCTCGGGCGCCGAGATCGGCGGCGCCTTCGGCGGCGAGAAGGAAACCGGCGGCGGCCGCGAGGCCGGCTCCGACGCCTGGAAGGCCTATATGCGCCGCGCCACCAACACGATCAATTTCGGGACGCAGCTTCCGCTTGCCCAGGGCGTGCGGTTCGAGATCGAGGAGTGAGCGCGGGGCACTTTGGCGCTCGTGTCCCGTGTTTGGGCCGCAGCCGTTGATCGATGGCCGCGGCCCACCGGCGCCGTCAACGCTCTATCGCGATGTCCGGTTTGGGCTATGCCTTGAGCGGTATCCAAATCTCCACGCCGCCGGTGCCCCGCACCGGGTCGAACGATTTGGCGTAGCGCTCGAAATCCGGTGCGTCGGCGATCTCGTAGCCCGAGGCCGGCAGCCACCCGTTCCAGATCGTGGACCAGGTGCGCCGTATGGTGGAGATGTGGTCGTCATGCGCAAACACGGCGTACTTTTGCTTGGACAGGCGCACGCGGGTCATCTCGGGCGGCAGCTCTGAGAAGTCGGAAACCTCGACGCCGCAGACGTAGTCCATGTTCCCGGCGTCGTCGGAGTTGCAGCGCACGCCGTAGGCGACGCGGCCGACCTGTCCGGGGATATGGCCGATATGCGGCACGAAGCGCTGCCACTGCGCGGGAATGCCCGCGCTGGTCTCGCAGTTGTAACGGGCCCCAAGTCCAGCGATGAGCAATGGCTTGCCGTTTTCGAGGCGCGCCGGTTCCAGCTTTGCAAGAGGGGTTTCGTTCATCTTGATGGGCTCCACGAGTTCGATGGTGTCGATATGGCGTAGGGCGCGAAACGTTTCGGGCGTCAGCCCGAACTGATCGCGGAACGCGCGGGTGAATGCCTCGTGAGACCCATAGCCCGCATCAAGCGCCACGGTCAGAATGTCGGAAGCACCTGCCGCGAGGGATTTCGCCGCCTCGGTCAGCCGACGCCCCCGCACATAGCGCATTACCGAACGCTCGGTCGCCGCACCGAATGCGCGCGAGAGGTGGTAGCGCGACACGCCGCTGACGTTTGCGATGTCGTCGAGCGTGATCTCCCCCGCGAAGTGGGTTTCGATGAACCAGAGCGCTTTTCCGACGGGATCCATGGGAACCTCACGATGGCGAATGAGCTTGCAGCATTCGCGCAGGGTCCATTTGATCGTCCTTGCTCATCGGCTGCGCCACGATCGCGCTATTGATCCGATCCCAAGCGGACCTGCCGGCAAGCCGGCAAATGCGCTGGGGCAGCGCCTTCTGCGAGATCTGGTTGACCCATATCAATGTGGCCGCCATCCCATCTGTGGGACAAGAGCTTCGTGAAAATGCCGCTCTCTGGCAAAATGAAGAACAACAATAGGAGGACATATGAAATCGTTAGCCATTAGTGCATCTTTGCTCGCAGGCCTCGGGGCCCTCGTGTTCATGGGAACGGTCGCGTCGACGGTCCCGGCCGCCGCCAGATGCGTGATCGACGAAGGCAACGGCCGCTATACGCCGTGCGAAGCGCTCTACAAGAGCAAGAAGTGCATGATCGATGAAGGAAATGGCCGCTATACGCCGTGCGAAGCGTTGGTGAAGCAGAAGAAGACGAAGAAGGGATAAGACACCGAAGGGGCCCAGGCGGAGGTGCAATCTTGTCAGCCTTGTTGCCTCGGCTCGCGTGGTGGCGATTTATCCTGCTTTTCGTGATCGTGTCCGGCACGGGCCCGGTTCTTTCGCAACCGGCCCCGTTCCCGCCATCGAGTACGCCCGGGTCATCCACCCCGTCCGAATCCTCGGCGCCGACCTGAAGCGCCGTATCAGGCCGCGACGGGAGGCTTTCAGGCCAGGATCGATGCTGCTGCCCTCGCGCTCCGCGACAGCAATCCGCAACTCAAGAACATCTCTCCGAAATATCTTCAAGGGCTGGCGGAATTCGTCTCCGGCAACATGCTGTTCGTGCTGCTTCACGAACTGGCCCATGCCGCCGTCACCGAAATGGGGTTGCCGGTTCTGGGCAAGATGGAAGATGCGGCTGATTCTTTTGCCGCCTTGAGGCTGATCAGGGTAGGGTCCGATTTTTCGCATCGCGTGCTGACCGAAGCGGCGAAGGGTTGGTTCCTGGCGGACCGCCGCGATCAAAAAACCGGTGGCAAGGTCGCCTATTATGACGAGCACGGCCTCAACCAGCAGCGCGCCTATCAGATCGTGTGCCTGATGGTCGGCTCCGACGACGTAAAGTTCAAGGATCTCGCCAAAGAGACCAAGTTACCGGAGCAGCGCCAGGAAAGCTGCGCCGGAGACTACAGCAACGCAGCGTATTCCTGGGATCTGGTGCTCAAGCCGCACCGGCGCGCGCCCGATCAGCCGAAAACGGAGATCGATATGGTGTATGGCCCGGCCGAGGGCAGGGCCGCGATTTCCCAGCACGTGGCGCGCGAAATCCGGCTGCTGCAGACGGTTGCCGAGCGTGTGGTGAACGACTTCGCGTGGCCGATGCCTTTTTCGTTGGAAATGCAGAGCTGCGGCCTCCCCAATTCCCGCTGGGACCTTGCGACCCACAAGCTGACGCTGTGTTACGAACTCGCCGCCGAATTCGCAGACCTCTATCGCGACTACAGCGGTGTGCGCGCGGACGGCTCGGCGGACAGCTCGAAACGAAAAACAGTCGGCGTGTCGGTGTTCAAACCGAACCGTCCACCGGCGCAGCACAAACGCAAGCCGAGCCATTGAGCCTTGCGGCCGCTCCGCAGGGACCGGTCTTCGCTCACCCGATCCGCAGCAGCCCCCACGGCGCGTCGTGCATGCGTTCGCACCCCGTCGGCGTGATGCGCACCATCTCGCCGACCTGGACACCGGCCTTCTCGTCCCTGGTGATGACGTTGGGCTGCACGACGATGGTCATGTTGGCCTCGAGCTTCAGGTCAGGGATGGGCCCCGCCGGGCGGCTCGCCGTGCCGAGCACCGGCGGCCAGTAGCCGCCGCCGAAGCCGTGGACGATGTCGTCGTAGATCGAAAAGCCGGCGTCCTCGATGAGCCCGGTCGACTCGACGATCTTGTCGGTGGAAACGCCGGCGCGCAGCACGTGCGTGACCGCGTAAAAGGCGGCTTCGGCAGTATCGTAGAGCTTCTGGTAGAGCGGCGTGGGCGGGGCGCCGACCGTGATCGTGCGCAGCACCTGGCCCGGCGAATCCCAGAAATTTCCGCTGAGCTCGACGAACATCACGTCGCCGTTCTGCAGGCGACGCGACGAATGATGCTGCGGCGGAACGCACAGATCCGGGTGCGCCATCGCGGTGACGCCGATGAAGTGGATGACGGTGGAGCCGCCGAGCGCGTGGTAGCCGCACTCCACCAGCGCGCCGAGTTCGCGCTCCGTCATCCCGACGCGGGCGTTTTCCAGGAGGGATGCAAGCCCGAGGTCGCTGAACGCGGCGCCGATCCGCATCCACTCGATCTCCTCGTCGGATTTGCGCATCCGCAGCCACTTGTATTCCTCGTTGAGGTCGACCAGCTCGAAGGCCGCCGCGAGCTGGCGCTGCTTGGCCCACGACAGCAGCCCCATGACACCGACGCGCTTGGCGCCGCGGTGCGCGAGCTCCTCGGCGGGAGCCTTGGCGCCCTCGCGCTTCGCCCAGCGCACCTCGGCGTCCTGCGCGATCCTGCTGGCGTTGGGAATGTGATTGTAATGCTCGACGAACAAGATGTCTTCCTTGCCCTTCTCGAACAGCACCATCGCCTGGCTCGACGTCGGCCAGCCCGTCAGCCACGCGACGCCGGTGCCGACGCGTTCTTCGCCGCACATGAGCAGCGCGTCGCATGCGTTGCGTTCCAGCACCTCGATGAGGGCGCGCCGGCGCCGTGCAAATTCCGCATCGGAGAAGCGGGCGTAGGGCTGTGCAAGAATCGTCCTGATTCGCGGATCTTCCAAAACCTTGTGCTTCATGGGCCGGATCGCCGTCGTCTCGAGGCTGCGCATGGGATGGCGTCAACGCATCGCCTGTTCGAGAAAGCTGAGGTCGCAATAGCTCGCGGGCTCGCTCAGGCGCTTATTCGGGGTGCCGTATCTGGCGCGCAGCGCGAGCACCTGGGCGATGCCGTCGGCGTCGAACACGCCCTTCCTGGCAAATCCGGTTTTGGCGTCGAACAGCACGGCATAGGCGTTTGCAGCCGCGTCGCGCCCGCCCCGGGGCGAGTTGCGCTCGAAGATCGTAAACGCCTCGGCCCGGTTGGCGGGATCGTAGAGCCATTCGACGGCGTCGGAGAAGCCGCGGATGAAGCCGACGACATGCGCACGGTTTCGCTCCGCCCAACCCCGGCGCACCGCGACCACATGATTTTGATAGGCGCTGACGGTGCTGCTCGCGGTGTCGAGAATGTTGAAGCCGAGGGCGCTCAATTGGCGGGCTAAGAGCGCGTTGAACAAGCCGCCCGCATGCTCGCGACGCTGGAGCGCTTCGAACCGGTCGGTCAGGCCGCCGAACCGCACCAGTTCGTAATCGCCCTTGCCGAGGCCGCCGCGTTCCAGCATCGCGACCAGCACCAGGGCGAATCCCGTCGCCGCGGCGTCGATCGAGAGCGTGCGGCCCCTGAGGTCGGAATACGACTTGATTTCCGGCAGGGTCACCAGCGCCGGCAAAACGCGCGCGTCCGCCGCCATCACCGCCATGGCGTCCGGCACCGGGACCGGCACCTCGCCCTGGCCTTCGCGATAGGCGACCACATTGTCCATCAGGGTGATGGCGAGATTCGAATAGCCCATGGCCAGCTGCGTCCACTGGAACACCGACCCCGGCGTGGTCGCGACCTCGACCGTGATTCCGCGGCCGGAGAACAGTCCTCGTTCCTGCGCCACCCAGATCGGCCAGTTGCGTCCACCCGGGAACACGATCACGTTCACGGGCTTCACCGCCGCCGCGGCTACCTCGGGTCTGATCGGGACTTGCGACATCGTTTGCACGCCCCCTCTGGAAGCGCGGGGTTCACGTCATGCCGGCCCAACCGGCGCTGCATTTTCAGGCTTTCGGCAAAAACCTTAGAAGCGGAACATCGGGAGAGTCAACGGCGCGCGCTTGTCGTCAGGTCCGACACGCATTCGGCATCGTCGATTGCTTCGGCGCACTCGGCCACACCCTCAATTCCGTGTTAATTTCGAGCGGAAATTTTTCATCCAAAGGGCCGCACGTGGACGGGCCGGGGAGCGACACCAAGTGACACCGACCCGGCCCGCTCGAGACCAGGCGATGGATGGGCCGGCGCCGGCGGGCGGGCGGCGCGGCCGTATCGAAATCCGCGGACTGACCAAGCAATTCGACGGCGCCGACATCTACCGGGACTTCGACCTCGACCTCAGCGAAGGCGAGTTCGTTTCCATTTTCGGCCCCAATGGCTGCGGCAAGAGCACCTTGATCAACATGATCTCGGGCCTGATGCCGATGGATGCCGGCAGCGTGCTCTATGACGGAAAGACCATCGGCAAGACCAGGATTTCCTACGTCTTTCAGAACTATCGCGACGCGTTGTTCCCGTGGCTGCGCGCCATCGGCAATATTCATTATCCGTTGAAGATCCTCGGGCTCGAGCGCAGGAGCCGCGAGAAACGGATCGAAGCGCTGCTGGCGGAGTTCGACATCCGCATCGACCTCAACCGCTACCCGTACGAGCTTTCGGGCGGCCAGCAGCAGATGATTTCCATCCTGCGCGCACTGGTCACCGATCCGGAGATCCTTTTCCTCGACGAGCCGTTTTCCGCGCTGGATTACGAGACGACGCTGTTCATGCGGGAACGGCTCCAGCAGGTCTTCATGCATCGCAACTCGACGATGATTCTCGTCTCCCACGACCTGGAAGAGGCCGTGCAGCTGGCAAACCGGGTCCTGCTGCTGACGCGGCGGCCGACCCGGGTCGCCGAGATCGTCGACGTCGACGTGCCCTGGCCCAGGGACTCCAAGGCGCTGTCCGATCCAAAGTTCGTTGCGATCAAGAGCCACTGCCTCGAGGTGTTCACCCGCGAGGTCGGCCGCGGCGACGCTGCCGCGAATTCTGCACGTTCGAAATGACGTCTGACGGCGGCGTTCAACGTGACGCCCTCACTGAGGGGGCGCGTCTTCGATCGTCGCGTCCTATCTCCCTCCCCCTGAAAGGGGGAGTGTCAGGGAGGGGGTCGCGGGCGGTGCGGGTGGCGAGTTAGCAGACCCCCACCCCACCCTCCCCTTTCTGGGGGAGGGAGTAGAGAGCTCCGCGTATGGAGCGGTGGCACGCCGAATGGCGAGAGATCAGAGCGCGGGCGCGGTCAGGTTGTTGCGCACCACGGTCCCGCCCTTCATCACGAACTTCACCCGCTCCATTTCGGTGATGTCGGCGAGCGGATTTCCAGACACCGCGATGATGTCCGCGAACTTCCCTTTTTCGATGCTTCCGATGTGATTTTCCCAGTCGTAATTGAGCATCCGGGCGGCGGGGAGGTAGGCGGTCTGCAGTGCCTGGGCCGGTGTCAGACCCCACTTCGCGTAGTAGACGAACTGGTCCGCCTGCTTGCCGTGCGGGATTGCAACCGAGGTCGCGCCGCTTCCGAACACGATCGGAATGCCGGCGGCCACCGCCTTCCTGAAGGCCTGCTCCAGCAGGCGCAGCCGCGAGTTCCTGCCACCGGTATCCTTGAGATCGGCCGGCTCGAGGGCGACCAGATCGTCGACGGTCGGCACGTAGGGCAGCTTCTTCTCGAGCAGGATCTTGACGCCGGCGTCGTCGAGCATGAGCAGGTGATTGGGCGCGTCCACGCCCGCCTTGATGCAGCTGTCCATGCCTTCGCCGCCATAGGCGTGGCATGCGACTTTCACGCCGAGGCGGTGCGCCTCGTCAACGATCGCCTCGACCTCTTCGAACGTCAGCGAGGGGCTGTTGACGAGGGTCGCGTCCGGCTTCCACATGTGGGTCGTGCCGGCGAAATCCTGGGTCGTGTAGATCTTGATGTAGTCGACGCCATGCAGCTTCGCCTCGCGCACGGCCGCGCGCGCAAGCAAGGGCCCGTTGATGTTCTTGGTTTCCGTATATCCTTCGTAGTACCGCACCGACTGGGCATCATTGTAGTAGTTGGTGGCGCGCGGATTGAGGGATTGGCCGACCACCTGCATGCGCGGCCCCTGGACGAGTCCGGAATTGATGGCGTCGCGCAACTCGACGGTATAGAAGCTGCCGCGCGAATCCATGTCGAGAACCGTGGTGAAGCCGGCGGCAAGATCGGTCTGAGCGTTGGCGAGCGCCGTGATCGCCCGCATGGCGAGGCTGGCGCCGCCGGTGTTGACGTGGACGTGGGCATCGATCATGCCGGGCATCACGGTCGCCCCGCTGAGGTCGACCACCGTTGCGCCGGCGGGAATTTGCACGGCCGGTCCCACGTCGGTGATGCGGTCGCCGCGGATGAGCACCACTTGGTTCGTGAGCATGGTGCCGGAGCGGGAATCGAACATGCGCCCGGCACGAATGGCGACCACCTGATCCGGCGGTGTCAGGAATTTACGCACCTGAGCCTGGGTCGGGGTGGTCGCCAGCCCCGCGATCGCCGCGACCAGTCCGATGGCTGCCTTGCCGTGCCACTGCATGGAATCCTCCCTTGTCGTGAACCGCCTTGGAGGCGGCAATTTTTTTGCGCAGCCGCATTCTACACGAATATCTCCGGCGGAAAGGGGGTATGCGACGCCTTCCTTCGGAGCGCTCGTTTCGTGGACAAGCCCGGCCACGGCGACCGATGAATGGTTCCGAGCGCCTGAGAAACCCGCGACGGTGGGCGGGTGTCGTTGTATAACGGTGCGCATCCCGGGCCAGTCCACGATCCCGGGTTCAAAATCTTGGCGGAGGATCACGCGATGCGATGCAGAACGGGATTGAAATCGGCGGTGTTGGGATTGCTCGGGGCGTCCGCGCTTGCGACCGCGCTGTGCGCGCAGGAAGGGGCGGGGGCGAGAGGACCATGGCGCGGCGCCGGCACGCCGCCGTGCTTCGGGACTGATGGCGCCGCGAATAAATGCGCGCCGGCGCCCCAGGTCGTGGCGGTTCGCGCCGGCCAATTGTTCGACAGCAAGACCGGCCAGATGCTGGCGAAGCAGGTGGTTCTGCTGCAGGGCGAACGTATCACCGATGTCGGGCCGGAAACCCAACTCAAGATTCCCGCGGGCGCCAAGGTGATCGACCTCAGCCAGGCGACGGTGCTGCCCGGCATGATCGACGCCCATACCCACATGTTCAACCCGCCGCGTCCGGGCATGTCGCGGGAGACTTCGACGCTGATCGCCGTGCAGAACCTCCAGGCGGATCTGCAGGCAGGCATCACGACCGCGCGCGACATGAGCTCCCATGGCAACGGCTATGGCGACGTCGATATGCGCAACGCCATCAACGAGGGCCGCATCGACGGTCCGCGGTACCAGGTATCCGGCCGCGGCATCGTGTGGGGCGCGACGCCCGCCACCGCACCCGCGAACCCGCTCACGAGCATCGTGGTGCGCTCGGTCGAAGAAGCGAAGGCGGCGGTGCGCGACCACATCGAGCACGGCGCGGACTGGATCAAGCTGTTTCCGGGCGGCGCGTATTCCTTCACCCCGACGGGCGAGGCCCAATACGTCGTGACCTACCCGATGCCGGTGCTGCAGGCGCTGATCGACGAGACCCATCGCCTCGGCCACAAGGCGGGCTGTCACGTCCTCGGCGGCGAGGGGCAGAAGAACGCCATCATCGCCGGCTGCGACACCATCGAGCACGCCTTCGGCCTCGATCAGGAGCAGGCCGACATGATGGTGGCGAAGGGGCTCGCCTACGACCCGACCTTGCAGCGCTACATCGAGCCCTACATGGACGACAACGACACCAAGAACACCGGCGGCAAGTACCGGATGATTCCGATCTTCGAAAAGGCCGTCACCATGGCGGCCGCGACCAAAGGCACCAAGCTGATGGTGGGCAGCGGCGTCGACGGCTCCACCTTCCCGCACGGGACGCAGGCCCTCGAAATCGAGCAACTGGTCAAGCATGCCGGCGTGAACCCGGCGCGGGCGATCCAGTCCGGCACCATCGTCAATGCGGAGGTGTTGGGTTGGGCCGACCGGGTCGGGTCGGTCGAGAAGGGCAAGTTCGCCGATCTCGTCGCCGTATCCGGCGATCCCCTCGCCGACATCACCGAGCTTCAACGGGTGAAGTTCGTGATGAAGGGCGGCAAGATCATCCGCAACGAGCTCACCGGCTACGCCGCCGCCTCGCAATAAGCGGGGCGCCGGCGCGGCAGCGGGCGGGTGCTTTGCCCACAAACACCGTCATGGCCGGGCTTCGTCCCGGCCATCTCGACTATGGAGGCACGGTGCCGGCCCCGCGAAGAATGCCGGGCGCGTGCGCTTCTGCCCGCCGTCGTGCGGGAAAAGCGGATTACGCTTCGCTAATCCGCCCCACGGGCAGTGCCGGTGTTGAATGCCGTGCGCACCTGGTCGAGATCGCCGGAACAAGTCCGGCGATGACAGGCTTGGGGGGGCTGGGGAGCCATGACGCCGGCGCGGGGCCCCTGTTCACAAATTGGAAAAAATCTTGATTTTGGCACAGTCCTTGTATACCTGAACCGGACAGCCGACTGGCGGATCAGGTCGAGGTCGTTATGGGTGAAGTGTTTGCATCGGCGCCGTTCATCGTCGGCAAGAGCGAGCCCTCTCCCACCGATTCCCATATTCCGGCCGAAGAGGCGCTGTGCCCGGTCGTCTCCAATGGCTGGGTCAACGAAGAATACAAGCACATGGTGCTGGTGGCGTCGGCCAAGGCGGTCGCCGTCAAGCCCGGGCAGTTCTTCAACCTGCTATGCCCGTCGCCCGATGCGGGCGAGCTGTGGCTGCGGCGGCCGCAGAGCGTCTATCGCATCGACCGCGCCAATGGCCGCATCGAGTTCCTCTACAAGTGCGTGGGGCGCGGCACCCATGGCCTCGCCACCGTCAAGCCAGGCGACATGCTCAACATCGTCGGGCCGCTCGGCGTCGGCTTTCATCTCGACCCCGCCTGGAAGAACATCGTGGTGCTCGGCCGCGGGGTCGGGCTCGCGACGCTCGCGCCGATCTCGCAGCTCGCCGGCGAGAGTGGTGTCGGCGTCACCGCGATCCTGTCCGCGCGCAGCCGTGATCTCGTCATGGCGGACGATCTGTTCGGGCAGGTCGGCACCGTCGTGCCGGTGCTCGACAGCGACCGCTCGAGCGATGTCGCGAATGTCGAGGCGATCATCGGCGGCCTGATCGCGGCAGATCTCGCCGACGCATTCTTCACCTGCGGCTCCAACCGGCTAATGCAATTGATGAAGCGGCTCGGCAAGGCGCACGGCATTCCCGGCCAGGTGGCGATGGAGCAGGTGATGGCCTGTGGTCTCGGGCCTTGCTACGTGTGCGTGCGTACCTTCGAAGTCAACGGCAAGAAGGAACTGCGGCGCGTCTGCATCGAAGGTCCGGTGTTCGATCTACAGGAGGCTGTCGGATGGTAGACATGCGAACGGTAGATATGAAGGTGAAGATCGGGAACGTCACCCTGAAGAACCCGATCATGCCGGCGTCCGGCGCGTTCTCCACCGACCTCGCCCAGGTGATGGATATCAACCGCCTCGGCGCGCTGGTGGCCAAGACCGTGTCGCGCGAATTTCGCATCGGCAATCCGCCGCCGCGCGTCGCCGAGCTCGAATGCGGCATGATCAATTCGATCGGGCTGCCGACCAAGGGCATCGAATATTTCCTGAGCCATCAGGTGCCGGACTACAAGCGCTTCACGCCGCCACTGGTGGCGAGCATCTCGGCGCAGACCGCCGACGACTTCGAGGCGATGACGCGCGACGTCGACGTGCCCGACGTCGACATCGTCGAGGTCAACATCTCCTGTCCGACCCGCAACCCAGGCGGTGGCAATTTCGCCATGCACGAAGACCACACCTTCGCCGTGATGAGCCGAATCCGCAAGATGACGAAGAAGCCGGTATGGGCGAAGCTGTCGCCCAATGCCGGTGATGTCGTCGCGATCGCCAAGGCCGCGGAAGCCGCCGGCGCCGACGCGCTCGTCGTTTCCAACACGATCCTGGGCCTCAAGATCAACGTCAACACCTTCCGCCCCGCCATCGGCAACAAGTTCGGCGGCATCTCCGGCCCCGGCGTGAAGCCGATCATCATGCGGATGGTCTATCAATGCGCCAAGGCGGTGAAGATCCCGGTGATCGGCTGCGGCGGCATCGTCAAGGTCGAGGACGTGGTCGAATACATGCTGGCCGGCGCCAGCGCGGTCATGATGGGCTACATCATCTTCCGCAATCCGTCCGGGATGATCGCCATCCTGGACGGCCTTGAGGAATGGTGCGCCAAGCGCGGTTTCGCGCGGGTCGCCGATCTCACCGGCGCCATGATCGACGACGCGCCGATGGAAACCTTCACCGCCGCCGCGGCGCCGATATAGCAGGGATCAGTGGTCAGTAATCAGTGATCAGGTGACTGATTGCCGATGTCTCGACTAGCCTCTGACTTCTGATTACCGATTACTGACCTCTGAGTACTGAAAATGAAACTTACGATACGCAAGCCCGACGACTGGCACCTGCATCTGCGCGACGGCGCCATGCTCAAGGCGGTGATGCCGTTCACCGCGAAGCATTTCGGCCGCGCCATCCTGATGCCGAACCTCATCCCGCCGGTGATGACCACCAAGGACGCCGTCGCCTACCGCGAGCGCGCGCTGGCGGCGCGGCCGCCGGGTTCGACCTTCACGCCGCTGATGACCTGCTACCTGCGCGACGACACCGATCCCGACGACGTCGAGCGCGGCTTCCGCGAGGGCGTGTTCACGGGCGTGAAGCTCTATCCCGCCAACGCCACCACCAATTCCGCCGCCGGGGTGACCGACCTCAAGAAGGTCTACCGTGTGCTGGAACGCATGGAAAAGATCGACATGCCGTTCCTCATGCACGGCGAGGACGTCGACCCCGATATCGACATCTTCGACCGCGAGGCCGTGTTCATCGACCGCAAGCTGATCCCGCTGACAAAATCGTTTCCGGGCCTGCGGATGATCCTGGAGCACCTGTCCTCCAAGGAGGGCGTCGATTTCGTGCACAGCGCCAAGCCACAGGTCGGCGGCACCATCACGCCCTATCATCTGGTCCTGACCCGGACCGACTGGCTGGGCCACGGCCTCAAGCCCTATATGTACGTGATGCCGGTCATCAAGACCGCGCGCGACCGCGCCGCGCTGCGCAAGGCCGCGACATCGGGGGAGTCCTGCTACTTCCTCGGCACCGATTCCGCGCCGCATCCGGTGGCGAGGAAGCTCAGCGTCAACGGGATTCCCGGCATGTTCAATTCGCCGGTCGCGATCGAGACCTATGCCAAAGTGTTCGAGGAGGAAGGCGCGCTCGACAAGCTCGAAGCCTTCGCCGCCATCAACGGCGCGACCCATTACAAGCTGCCGGTCAACACCGATACCATCACGCTCGAAAAGATCTCCTGGGTCGCGCCGGAAGAGGTGAAGGTCGAGGGGCCGGACGAGCGGGCGATCATTTACCGCGGCGGCGAGACCATCGAGTGGAAGGTGACGGCGAACTGAGTTTCGCCGGCGGCGTTTTTCGTTTGCGTTGACACACACTTTGCTGTCATCGCCCGGCTTGACCGGGCGATCCAGTAAACAGCGACCGGGCGTACTGGATTGCCCGGTCAAGCCGGGCAATGACACGATTGAGGTCGGCGTGGCGGTAAAATGCCCTAGGCGCCGATCGCCTCCAACTGTAAGGCACCACCCATGACCACTGGCATCGGATTTCCCGACAAGAAGGTGATCGCCGACCTCACCGCGAAAATGTTCCTCGAGGTAGGTGCGGTGCAGTTCATGGGCGAGAAGCCCTTCATCTTTACCTCCGGCTGGGCGAGCCCGGTCTATACCGACTGCCGCCGGCTGATCTCGTTTCCGCGCGTGCGGCGGACGCTGATCGATTTCGGCGCCTCAACGGTGCTGCGCGACGCCGGCTTCGAGCAGTTCGACGCCATCGCCGGCGGGGAGACCGCGGGCATTCCGTTCGCGGCGTGGATGGCCGACAAGCTCAGCCTGCCCATGCTCTATGTGCGCAAGAAGTCCAAGGGCTTCGGCCGCAATGCCCAGATCGAGGGTCATTTCACCGAAGGCGACCGCATCCTTCTGGTGGAGGACCTCACCACCGACGGTCGCAGCAAGGTCAATTTCTGCAATGCGCTGCGCCACGCCGGCGCCAAGGTCGACCACATCTTCGTGTTCTTCTTCTACGATATCTATCCGGAAGGCCGCAAAATCCTCGGAGACCTCGGCATCACCATGCACACGCTGGCGACCTGGTGGGACGTGCTGCGCGTCGCCAAGGAGTCCGACAAGTTCGAGCCCAGGATGCTCGCCGAGGTCGAGAAGTTCATGCATGATCCCGCCGGCTGGTCACAAGCCCATGGCGGGGTGGCCTCAGCCGCCGCGGAGTAGGCCGCAGAGTAGAGGACCGCGTGCCGGCATCGACGCCGCATCTCAACGAACTCGCCGCGACCGACATCGTGCGCGGCATTGCCGCGGGCACGTTCACCTGCGAAGCGGTGTTGCGCGCCTGCCTGGCGCGGATCGCGGACCAGGACGGGCTGATCCGGGCCTGGACCAATTTCGATCCCGAGGCCGCGCTCGCCCAGGCGCGTGCGCTCGATCGCGCGACCACGCGCGGGCCGCTGCACGGGCTGCCGATCGGCGTCAAGGATGTGATCGACACCTTCGACATGCCGACCGAGATGGGCTCGCCGATCTACCGGGGCCATCGTCCGCCGGCCGACGGCGCCTGCGTCGCGCTGGTGCGCGCGGCCGGCGCCGTGATCCTCGGCAAGACCGTGACCTGCGAGTTCGCCGGCGTCACCGCGGGACCGACCACCAACCCTCACGACGAAACGCGCACGCCGGGCGGCTCCTCCAGCGGCTCGGCCGCCGCGGTGGCCGATTGCATGGTGCCGATCGCGTTCGGCACCCAGACCGGCGGCTCGGTGCTGCGGCCGGCCTCCTATTGCGGCGTCGTCGGCTACAAGCCGACCTACAACGCCTTCAACCGCTTCGGCGTGAAGCCCGCCGCGGAAGGGCTCGACACCATCGGCCTCATCGCGCGGACCCTCGACGATGTCGCGCTGGTGCGCGCGGTGCTGCTGGGCGAGCAGCCGGCGCCGCTCGTCGCCGTATCGAGTGCGCCGCGCGTCGGCCTGACCCGCACTCACATGTGGGCGAATGCGCAGCTGGAGACCATCGATGCCGTCGAGGACGCAGCGCGGCGGCTCAACGATGCCGGCGCCGAGATCGTGGAGATCGCGCTGCCCGACGAATTCGCGGGTCTCAGCCACGCCCGCGAGATCATCAACGACTACGAGCGCGCCATGGGCATGGCCCATGAATGGCACCATCACCGCGACGCGATCAGCGAGCGGTTGCGCAAGATCATCGAGCGCGGGTTCGGCCTCGCGCATGCCGATTACGTCGCCGCGGTCCGGCTCGCGGAGCGTTGCCGCTCCGCGCTTGACCCCGTGTTTGCCAAGGCGGACGTGCTGCTCGCGCCCTGCGTGCGCGGCGAGGCGCCCGAGGGCCTCCATCACACCGGCGACCCGGCTTTCCAGGCGCTGTGGACGCTGCTGCACACGCCCACCGTGACGCTGCCGACGGCGGTCGGGCCCAACGGCCTGCCGGTCGGAATTCAACTGGTCGGGCCGCGCCACGAGGACGCGCGCCTGCTCGCCATGTCGCAATGGATTTGGAATAAGCTCGGGATACGGCGGCCGTGGCGCCGAACCAGTCGGAGTGGCGATCATGGAGTTCGATAATGCGTTCGAGGTGCCGCTGCCGGTCGACGACGCCTGGAAGGTGCTGATGGACATCAGGCGCATCGCGCCGTGCCTGCCCGGCGCCGAATTGACCGAAGTGGTCGACGATCGCACCTACAAGGGCAAGGTCGGCGTGCGGCTCGGGCCGGTGTCGCTCGCTTTCGCCGGCACGGTGAAATTCGAGGAGATCGACGACGCCAACCACCGCGCCAAGGTCGCCGCCCAGGGCAGCGACGCCAAGGGGCGCGGCGCCGCCAATGCCACCGCGACGTTCCATCTTGAGCCGGTGACCGGCGGCTCCAAGGTGCTGGTGCACACCAACCTGACGCTGTCCGGCGCGGTCGCCCAATACGGCCGCGGCGTCGGCATCATCCAGATCACCGCGGCGCAGATCATCACGCAGTTTGCCAATAATCTGAAGGCGCAGCTCGGGCCGGTGGCGGCTGCGCCTGCTGCGGCCGCCGCACCTGCCGCATCCGCTGCACCCGGTGCGTCTGCCGCACCCGCTGTGTCCATCGCCCCTGAGAAGTCTGCTCCGCCGACACCGCCGCCGCCCGCCAAGCCGATTTCCGCCTTCGCCCTGGCCGGTGCGGTGCTGCTCGCCTGGATCAAGCGCCTGTTCGGGCGCGAATAAGGCTCTGCCAAGGGAGCGACGTTCGGCGGCCTCTACAGTACAGCCAACAGGTCTGCCGGCGCCAATTGAACGTCGGGAACGCTGATATTGGAGATAATCGCGAACATCGCCAACAGCATGACGCAGAGGACACCGAGGCTCATTCCCAGCGACGGCTCATCATTGGCTTGTCGGTTTGAACGAGCTTGTCCGGTCATGGCAACGCTCCCTGTGATCGAAGTCGTGCCGACCCTAATGCCGCCAATGACGGATGAGTGTGATGGAGCTCACAAAGGAATAAATTGATTGAACGTCGACAAGCGGCCTTGAGCTCGTGATGTCCGGCCGTCAAATGCCGGCACGAGACGATCAGCCACGCAGATCAATGGCCGAGCACGTAGTGCGCCCTGCTTCAGCAAGCAGCCGGACCCGGAAGGGCCCCGCCCATCCCAGGGAACGCGGAGGGAGAAGGGCACAAGCCTCGCCGTGGCCACGATGCTGCCACGCATGTGGTAAGAAATAAGCCGATTCCCACGGCCACATGCGGCGGCGAACATGAACCGAAACGATCTCAGGCGTCTCTGCGCAGCCCCCGTTCTGGCGGCGGCGTTGCTTGCGGCCACTGCGGCGATGGCCTCCGACTGCCGCAGCAATGGCCCCAACGGCACCTTCGAGGCCTGGCTGGCGCGCTTCAAGGCCGAGGCGGCCGCGCAGGGCATCTCGAAGAACGCCATCGCCGCCGCATCGCCTTACCTCGTCTACGACCAGCGGATCGTCAACATCGACCGCGGCCAGCGCATCTTTGCCCAGAGCTTCCTTGAATTCTCCGGCAAGATGCTGCCGGCCTACCGGCTGCAGCAGGGCGCCGCCGAGATCAAGAAATACGCCGCGGTGTTCGACCGCGCCGAGAAGCAATATGGCGTGCCGGCGCCGGTCATCGTCGGGTTCTGGGGGCTCGAAAGCGATTTCGGCTCCAACATGGGCAAGGACCATTCGATCAAATCGCTGACTTCGCTCGCCTACGACTGCCGCCGCGCCGATATGTTCCGCGGCCATCTGTTCGACGCGCTGCGGCTGATCGAGCGCGGCGATCTCGCGCCGGCGGACATGCTGGGGTCATGGGCGGGCGAACTCGGCCAGACCCAGATGATGCCGTCGGAATACATCAAGTATGCCGTCGACTATGACGGCGACGGCAAGCGCAACCTGTTGCGCAGCGTGCCCGACGTGATCGGCTCCACCGCCAACTATCTCGTCAGCCTCGGCTGGAAGCGCGGCGAGCCGTGGCTGGAGGAGGTGCGGGTGCCGGCCAAGCTGCCATGGGATCAGGCCGACCTCACCATCCAGCATCCGCGGTCGCAATGGGCGAACTGGGGCGTCGCGCGCGCCGACGGGCGGCCGCTGGAGAACGATGCGCTCAAGGCCTCGCTGCTGCTGCCGATGGGCCGGTTCGGCCCGGCCTTCCTCGCCTTCGACAATTTCCAGGCCTACCTCAAGTGGAACTCTTCGCTCGTCTACTCCACCACCGCCGCCTATTACGCGACGCGTCTTGCCGGTGCGGGTCCGATGCAGCGCGGCAGCGGCACGCCGCCGCCCTTCAGCGTCGAGCAGACCAAGGAATTGCAGCAGTACCTGATCCGCGCCGGCCATGACGTCGGCGGCGCCGACGGCAAGCTCGGCACCTCGACGCGGCAGGCCATCCGGGCCATGCAGATCAAGTTCGGGCTGCCGGCGGATTCCTATCCGACCGTCGAGCTGTTGGAACGGCTGCGCGCGGGCCGATAGCGCATATTGGTGCGGCGCGGCAAGCCGTAGGGCAGTCGGCGTTACGCTGCATCGCTGCATGTTGCGTCGCCTCCGAGAGCGCGGTGCCGCGGAGCAGGTATGACGCAACGCGCTTTTGAGGCTAATTCGATTTGATCGGCCTCTACACGCGATGGTTCAATCCGTGGGCGCTGCTGATCGGATGGGCGGCCGGCACCTTCGCCGGCACCTATATGGCGGCCGCAGTCAATTTCCAGCCGGCCTTTCCGCTGGCCTTCGCCGGCTGGACCTTCCCCGGCTACACCGCGCTCTACACGCTGATCCTCAACCTCGTGATCGCCATCGTGCTGACCCCGGCGATGAATGCGCTGACTGCCAAGCACGACGACAAGACCGCGGCCGCGGACTACTGCGCGTGAGCATGCGAGCGAAGGAGATTTGAGAAGTTGCTTCACCCCGCCGCCACGGACGCATCTTCGATCGTGAGGTGACGCGGCACGGCGGCAACCCGATTCAGCCATCGGCCGATCGCTGGAAGGCGCCCCAGATCGTATCCGCCGTCGGCCGCCATGTGCGTGTAGGCATAGAGCGAGATGTCGGCGAGCGAAAACGCGTGGCCGGCAAGCCAATCGGCTTCGCCGAGGCGTCGCTCCATGACCGCCAGCGCCCGATTGCCGCTCGCCAAGAGATGCGCCATGCGTTCGGGAGTCGCGTCGGCGCGGCGCTCCGGATAGACGCTGAGCGCGCGCCGGACTGCTATCGCCGGCTCGTGGCTGTACTGTTCGAAGAAAAGCCACTCGTAGACTTTCGCCCGGTCGTACGCGTCATCGGGAAGCAGCGAGGTCCCTTCGCCGAAATACAGCAGGATCGCGTTCGACTCCGCCAGGAATCGGCCATCGCCGAGTTGGACAGTGGGCACCTTGCCGATCGGATTTTTCGCGAGGAATTCGGAACGCCGGGTCGAGCCATCGAATGAGGAAACCGCAACCGTTCGGAACGGCCGGTCGAGATGAGTCAGCACCAGGCGGACCTTGTAGCAATTCCCGGAATCATGCTGCTGGTACAGAGTGATCATCGTCATTCGCTCCGGCCTGTGTGGGCTCGCAAATTTCTTTACGACCTCATCCTGAGGAGCGCGCTTCTGCGCGCGTCTCGAAGGATGGCAGCGAGCACGACGTGCTTAGTTCGTTGCGACGTCAACGTCTGTGGTCATCCTTCGAGACGCCGCGCTGCGCACGGCTCCTCAGGATGAGGTCGTAAGGGAATTTACAAGCTCTCAGGATGAGGTCAGCAAAAATGATTCACAGGCGCTCAGGCACCGACCACCTCCAGCGTCACGTCGACATTGCCCCTGGTGGCGTGGGAGTACGGGCAGATTTTCTCGTGCGCCTCCTTGGCGAGGGCTTCGAGCTCGGCCTGCGGCAGGCTCTTGTCTTCCACGTGCAGCTTCACCGCGAGCCCGAAGCCTCCGCCGTCGCGCGGTCCGATCGTTACAGCGCAGTCGATCCTGGCCTTGCTGGCATCCTTCTTGTGCTGCTTGCCGACGAAATCCAGCGCGCCGCCGAAGCAGGCGGCGTAGCCCGCCGCGAACAGATGCTCCGGCGTCGCCGTCCCCGGCTTGCCCGGACCGCCCATCGCCTTGGGAACGGACAGGTCGGCGCTGACGATGCCGTCCGAGGACGCGGTATGGCCGTTGCGTCCGCCGGTGGCCGTTGCGGTGGCGGTGAAGAGCGGCTTGATCTTGTCCATGGATGATCTCCTGGGGCGCTACAGATAAGAGCGGGAAGCGCCCCGCCCTTTGAAGAAACGTTCTTGGCGTCAATTTTGCTTGGCCCACTGGGTCTCGGCTGCGACTTTTTTGGGCAGCCTCTTTCTCTGGGAATATATGGCAACGTCGCCGCGCCAAAACCATATAGCCGTTCAAATTCGATCGGTTCCGGCAAAGGAACCTTTGGCCGGCCGGGCGAGTTTGTCAGCGCCACCCTTGCGCAGGAAGGAAACATGAAAATCCACGTCGGCTACGACCTCGTCTATGAATGCGTCCAACCGACGCCGATCATTTTCATGCTCAACGTGCATCCCTCGCGGGCGGCCGATCTGCTCACGGCCGACCGCATGCGCATCACGCCGTCGCGCTCGATCAACTCCTATGTGGACGCCTTCGGCAACAAATGCGTGCGCCTGCTGGCGCCGGCCGGCGAGATCCGCATTGCCGGCGACGCCATCGTCGCCGACAGCGGCCAGCCCGATGCGGTCGATCCGGGAGCCGAGGAGCATGCAGTCGCCGACCTGCCGCACGACGCGCTCGTGTTCCTGCTCGGCAGCCGTTACTGCCAGACCGACCGCCTGATGCAGACGGCGTGGAACATGTTCGGCGCCACGCCGCCCGGCTGGGCACGCGTGCAGGCGATCTGCGATTTCGTCCACCACCGGATCAAGTTCGGCTACGAGCATGCCGCGCCGATGCGGGGCGCGGTCGAGGCGCTGGCCCATGGACGCGGGGTTTGCCGCGACTTCGCCCATCTGGCCGTCACGCTGTGCCGCTGCATGAATATTCCGGCGCGCTACTGCACCGGCTATCTCGGCGACATCGGGGTGCCGCCGGATCCGACTCCGATGGATTTCAGCGCCTGGTTCGAGGTCTATGTCGGCGGGCGCTGGCATACCTTCGATGCCCGCCACAACACGCCCCGGATCGGCCGCATCCTGATCGCCCGCGGCCGCGACGCCGCCGATGTCGCGATCAGCACCACGTTCGGCGCCAACACGCTCAAGCGGTTCGTGGTGCGCACCGACGAGGTGCGCACTGATGAGGTGAGCGCCGAGAGCGAGCCGGCGGCGCGGGTCGCGCGCGAAGCGGAAGGGTAGACGCCGCCTTCGGAGAGTGAACGGGAAGGCGCGCCTGCGCTCGTCATTTCCGCTTCGGCACCGCCTCCATCAACAGCGCGAGCGCCTTTCTGAAACCCGGGGCGCCGGCCCCTTCGCCGCGATAGTGCCCGAGGCGCACGACGACGAGATCGTGCGACGGAATCATCAGGGTGGTCTGACCGCCGGCGCCCGACATGAAATAAGCGTCACGCGGAATCGGATATCGGCCGTCGCCATTGAGCCAGAAGAAGGCTCCATAGATCGGGCGCTGATCGGCGGCCCAGGCGGGCGCGAGCGTGCTGACGAACTTGGCATAGCCTTCCGGGAGGATGCGCTCGCCGTTCCAGACGCCGTCCTGGAGATAGAGATTGCCGAGGCGCGCCCAATCGCGCCCGGCACCGACCTCATAACCCTGTCCGAGAAAATCTCCGAACGGATCGGTTTCGATCACCATGGTGCGGATGCCGAGCTTGTCGAACAGCGCCCGCTGCGGAAACGACAGATAGTCTTCGCCGCGTTTTTCGACGCCGAGTCGGATCAGGTAGCTGATCAGCACCGGATCGGTGTTGTGATAACGCCCGACGGTGTTGGGCGGCCACTGCAATGGCCGCGTCGCCGCGTAGTGATAGGAATCGACGCCGCCGGTGTAGAGGTAGAGGTGATCGGGATAGGTGCCGGATGGATCGTAGTCCGGGTCCTGGGGCGCCTTGATGCGAAGCCCGCTCGACATGTGGAGGATATCCGCGATGCGTATGTTGGCGCGCGGGTCGCCTTGGGTCTGCCACTCCGGTATAGGCGCCGGCTGGTCCAAGGCGTAGACGCCTTGCTTGACCAGAACCCCGAACAGCGTCGCCGTGACGCTCTTGCCCATCGACCAGCCCTCTAGCGGCGTCCGCGCCGTGATGCCTTCGCCGTAGCGCTCGGCGATGAGCCGACCTTTCCACGTGACCACGAACGCAGCCGTCAGCCCTTCAGCCGGCTCGAACGCGGCTTTGACTGCGGCCGCGAGCTTCGCGGCGTCGATCTCGGGCGGCAGCGGTTCCCGCGACAGCACGTCGCCCATGGGCCATGGCTGGGTCGAAGGATCGGGCAATCGGCTCGTGACGGCCTTCGGCGTGAAGTTCATGGTGCTCTGGCCGATCGGCAGCGTGACGCATCCCTGGCTGCCGAGATACTGGGCGGTACGAACGACGCCGTTCGGGAGCGTGACGCGCACCTCCTTCTTGTCGCGATCGATGACCGGCTTGCCGAGCTTTCCGCGCTCCCCATAGGGCGCCGTGAAGAACCCCACATTTTCGGCTGCGAAGTCCGGCGCGAGGCCGGTCATGAACACGGCCGAGCACATCACCTTGGCATAGCCGGCTGCGTGGTGCGCCAAGGGATCGCCCGGCGGTGGGACATAGGGCGTATCGAGCTCGAATGATTTCGCGCGCGCAATGAGCGCAGTGTTGGCGGGAGCCTGTGCCGCCGCCGCCGTCATTGTGAGGGCCGTGATGGCCGCCGCGAGAACGCCCTTGTCCATGCCCGCCTCCCGCTAAAGAATTATTGTTCAATTGCTGAGGGGATCGCGTTCAATATGACACAACGCGGGCCGGAAGTCTGTCATCGGATCGGCCAAAGGCCGGACCCGTTGGTCCGCACGTCAAGCCGACCGGGGATGAAACCGCGCGGCTGTGGCGTGCAAACCAGGGGCCCGGCCTTTGTCGGCCGAACGACAGAGGGGCAACTGGTCGTCCGGCCGAACGGTGATGCGATCAGGACCGGCAGCGATCAAGCCTGCCGGATTTCCATTTCGGCGCGCGCCGGCGGATGTCGACGGCGATCTCTGTCGAGCGCCGCTTCGAGTTCCCCGGGATCGACGCCGTCGGATGCCATCACTTCCAGCACCAGAGGGTCGGACAGCACCTCGGTGAGACCAGGCTCTGAAAAGCACTCCATCACGAATTCCCTTCGTTGCGTCAGGCTACGCGCCGCTCGAGAGCGACCGTGCCGACTGTGGCCAGCGCCGCCGCGACGGCGCGCTCGGCAGCCTGCGGACCGAACGCAGTGCCTTCGACGTCGATCACCTCCACATCTGTCATGCCGAGGAAGGCGAGGACGTGGAGCAGGTAGGGCAATTGAAAGTCGAATTGTTTCCGATTGCTGTAAACGCCGCCGCGGGCGACGACGAGAAACACGCGCTTTCCCGTGACCAGGCCTTTGGGGCCGCTTTCGCTGTAGCTGAAGGTGCGGCCGGCGCGCGCGATGTAGTCGATCCAGGTCTTGAGCGTGGAAGGAATGGTGAAATTGATCATCGGGGCGGCGATCACCACGGTGTCGGCGGCGATCAGCTCGTCCACCAGCGCGTCTGACTGGGCGGCGATGGTCTTCTGGGCGTCGGTCTGCGGGCCGTCCGGGCCTCGGGTTGCCGTTACGAATTCCTCGTCGATATGGGGCAGGGGAGCCCGGGTGAGGTCGCGAACGGTGATCTCGGCGCTTGGGTCGGCATCCTCGAGCTTCTCAAGAAGGGCAAGGGCGACCTGGTTTGAGTAGGAGGCGGCGCCCCGGGCGCTGCTGGTGACAAAAAGAATGTTGGACATGGCATCTGTTCCTGATCTGGGGTCGCAACAAAGGCGTGACTTTCCGTCGTCCTTGTGGTACTGACCGGTAACACTAGAATTAAGGTACTTACCGGTAACACCCATTGTCAAGAGCCATGATTGTAATGCCCGCAGAATCTTCATTCAAAGAGCCCACGGCGGAGCGTCTGCCGCCGCGGGAGCGCATCCTTTCGGTTGCGCGAGACCTGTTCTACGAGCGAGGCGTGCGGGCCGTCGGGGTTGATGAGATCGCCGAGGCGGCCGGCACCAACAAGATGACGCTGTACCGTCATTTTTCCTCCAAGGACCTCCTGGTCGCGGAATGCCTGCGTCAGGTCGCGCGGCAGGCCGACGCCGAGCTGGACCGCTTGGCGGCGGCCCATCCCGGCAATCCCCGCGCCGAGCTCACAGCCTGGCTCGCGGCCATGACCGATCACATCGTCGCCGCCGGCGGCCGCGGCTGCGCGCTGGCGAACGCCGCGGTGGAACTCGCCGAGAAGGATCATCCCGCCCGCAAGGTCATCGAGGAGGTCAAGCGCGCCCAGCGCGACCGCCTGGTCCGGCTGTGCCGCGCCGCGGCGCTCGAAGAGCCGGAGTTTCTCGCCGACGAACTGTTCCTGCTGCTCGAAGGCGCCAGGGTCAGCGCCCAAAGCGTCGGGCGCGACGGCCCTGCCGCCCGCCTCGTACGCATGGGAGAGGCGATCATCGCCTCGCACACGCCCGCCTGACCTCGCGCCCCGAACCTCACGCCCGTTTGCCTCACGCGGGCATCACCTGAGCGTCACTTGCCTTCACGTTTCGGCGTCGCCATTGTGACTGGCACGCGTGCAACGACGATGGTAGTGGCGGGGCATGTCTAGGGAAGTTCTGGTTAAGCTTCAAATCTGGCGGGACCGCCGCGGACAGATCTCACCGCTTCGCATCGTGGCGCTGGCGCTGCTGCTGTGGCCGCTGGCGCTTGCGGCGTGGAACGCCGAGGCGATCATGGCCGGAGCGCGGCCGGTCAACGACCTCATCCACCGCGCCGGCTTCTGGGCGCTGATGCTCCTGATGGTCACCCTCGCCATCACGCCGCTGCGCCGCATCACGCGGTTCGGGCCACTCCTCGACATCCGGCGCATGCTCGGCGTCGGCACGTTCTGCTATGCCGCCCTGCACATTTCGCTCTTCGTGCTCGACCAGCACTTCGACCTCTTGAAGGTGGCGAGCGAGATCGCTCAGCGCATCTATCTCGTCATCGGCTTCACCGCGCTGACGGGCCTTGCCGTGCTCGCGGCGACCTCGACCGACGGCATGGTGCGCCGGCTCGGCGGTATGCGCTGGGTGCGGCTGCACCAGATCGTCTATGTGATCGCCTTCCTGGCGCTGATCCATTACTTCCAGCAGACCAAGGCGGACGTCAGCGCGCCGACCCTGGTCGCGGGACTGTTCGCGTGGCTGATGTGCTACCGGATCGTCGTGCGGCGAATCCGCGGCGAGCTGTCGAGCGCCGGAATTGCGGTTCTCAGCATCGTCGTCGCGGCGTTGACGCTCCTGGCACAGTCCATCGGCGTCGCCATCGTATTCAACGTGTCGCCGCTGGCCGTGCTGCAGACCGCCTTCACCTTCTATTTCGATGTCGATCTGGAAAGCATTCCGGACACGTTGCAGAGTTTCGTGGACAATGTGGGGATGCTGAACCCGGCCTGGCTGGTGCTCGCCGCCGGTCTCATCGTCGCCGCCTTCAACCTGGTGTTCGCGCGCTTCGCCAAGCCGCGCCGCGCCCGCGCCAAGCCGGATGACGCGCCCCGAAGCTGGATCGAGCGCACCTTGGTGTCGGCGAATTAGTTCAGCTCGATTACGCTGACCCTATCGTTGTCATTGCCCGGCCTTGACTGGGCAATCCAGTACTCACGGTCGGTGTTTACTGGATCGCCCGGTCGAGCCGGGCGAATGACAGCGACGTGGGTGTCAGACCTACGCCGTCATTCCATCTTGATGTTCGCGGCCTTGACGATCGGCCACCATTTCTCGGCGTCCGCCTTCTGCTGCGCGGTCAGCGCCTGCGGCGTCTGCTGGTCGCGCGGCGGGATTTCGAGGCCGAGATCGGCGAGGCGCTGACGCACGGCGGGATCGGCGAGTGCATCGACCGCGGCCGCGTTGAGCCTCGCCACGATCTCGGGCGGCGTGCCCTTGGGAACCCAGAAGCCGTTCCACACCGTGGCGTAGAGGCCAGGGACGCCGGCCTCGTCGGCGGTCGGAATATCCGGCGCGGACGCAAGCCGCTTCTTCGCGGTGACCGCATAGGCGCGGATGGCGCCGGCGCGCACCTGGGCGAGCGAATTCCAGGCCTGGTCGAACATCATGTCGATCTGGCCGGCGATGAGGTCCTGCATCGCCGGCGCGGCGCCGCGATAGGGCACGAATTGCAGATGCACGCCAGTGAGGTTCTCCAACAGGATGCCCGCCATCTGCGGGATCGATCCGACCCCCGGCGTGCCCGCCGACACCGGCTTCGGGCTCGCCTTGGCCCAGGCGAGAAATTCCTTCAGGTTCTTGGCGGGAATGCTGGTGCGCGCATCGAGCAGGAACGGATTGCTCGGCAGCAGCGCGACGGGCTCGAGGTCCTTCAAGAGGTCGTATTTGAGATTGAACACCGCGCCGTTGATCACATGGGTCGCGGTGTTGCCGATGCTCATGGTGTAGCCGTCCGGCGCCGCCTGGACGACGCGGGTGACGCCGATGCTCCCGGTCGCGCCGGTGACGTTCTCGATGATCAGCGGCTGCCCGAGCGACATCCGCATCGGCTCGCTCAGCACGCGCATCAGCGAATCCGTCGGCCCGCCCGCCGGGAAGGGAACGATCACCGTGATCGGGCGGGTGGGGTAGACCTGCGCCTGCGCGCAAGGCAGCGCGGCGGCGAGCAGTGCCGCGGCGAATGCGAGCGTGAGCGTTCTTCCCATGGCGCGATCCTCGCTTTTCGTCTTTTTACCAGAAGTTGCGGATCGCGTCTTGTCGAAGGGCGGTGTCCTCACGCCCGTGCGGCACTTCGCGACGCCGGTGCCAGCGCGAATTGCGCCGCGCTGCGTCCCGCCAGCCGGCCGAAGGTCGCGCCCGACATCAGGCCGGTGCCGCTGGCGTAATTGTGGAAGAACAGCCCGCCGACCATTTCGCCCGCCGCATAGAGGCCCGGAATGAGCCGGCCGTAGAGGTCCTCGACCTCGCCCTGCTGTGGATATCTTGAGGCCGCCGAACGTGAAGGTCACGCCGGTGGTCACGTGATAGGCGTGGAACGGCGGGGTATCGAGCGGATTGGCCCAGTTGGTCTTGTCGATGGCGAGCCCCTGCGTCCGGCGGCCATCCAGCACATTGGGATTGAACGGCACATCGGTGCGGCAGGCGGCGTTGAATTCGCGCACGGTGCGCAGGAACGCCTGCGGCGTCGACGCCGTCGAGCTTGCCGGCCAGTTCTTCCAGCGTGCCGGCTTCCGCCTTGGTCACGCGGCGGATGCGATACTCGCCGCGCAAGCAGGTGGCTCACCTTGGCGTCGAACACCTGCCAGGCGAACATGCCCGGCAGCTTGACGATCTCGCCGCCATACTTGGCGTAGGTGTGGCTGTGAAAGTTGGCGCCCTCGTCGACGTAGCGCTCGCCCTTGGCGTTGACGAGAATGCCGAACGGGTAATTGTGCTTCTGGAACTGGTCGCCGACGGTGAGGTCGCCATAGGGCGGCGCGTTGATGTCCCACGCCACGGAATGGCAGCCGGACCAGTTGCCGTAGGGCCGCGCGCCGATGCGCAGCGCCATGTCGAGGCCGGCGCCCATGTTGAAGCGCGTGCCGCGGACTTTTGCGATCTCCCAGCCGGGCCCGAGATAGCGCGCGCGCATTTCCGGGTTGGATTCGAAGCTGCCGCAGGCGAGCACGACGGCGCCGGCCCGGATCGCGACCGGCGCGCCGCGGTACTCCGCCACGACGCCGCGCGAGCCGCCCGTTCTCGCGGATGAGGCTCGATCGCCGGCGTCTCGTAGAGAATGCGGATGCCGCGCCGCTCCACATTGGCATAGAGCGCCTTGAGCAGTTCCGGCCCGCCGCCCCAGATGTGCAGCGCGAGGCCGCCCCAGAACTTGAACTTGCCGTCGACCTTGTAGGCCTGGCGTCCGAGCCCCGGCTGCAGCTTCACGCCCTGCCGCGCCACCCACTTCGCGGTGTCGAGACTGCCGCGCACCAGGATTTCCGCGAGATCGGGATCGGACCGGTATTGGGTCAGGGCGAACAGGTCGTCGAAGAACTGCTCCTCGCGTGTAGGTCCCGAAGTCGACGTTCTCGAGGTCTTCCTGGGCCAGCGACGGCAGCACGGCGATGAGATCGTCGACGCCGCGGAACGCGAAGCGGAAGGCGCCGCCGGTGAAATGCGAGTTGCCGCCGCGCTCCTCGAACGGCGCGGCTTCGAGCATCAGCACGCGCGCGCCGTTCTCGTGCGCCGAGATCGCGGCGCACAGGGCCGCATTGCCGGCCCCGACCACGAGGACATCCGGCGCTTCGCCCGGCAATTCGGCGGAATTCATGGGTTCCCCAGCGCGCGGCGCGGTCGCGCTCGAGCCGGAGTCACAACTAGACAGCCGAGAAGGCTGTGTCCAGAGCGTGTTCAGATGCGGTAGAGTTGATGTTGCAAGCGTTGAAAGCAGCGCATGTGCGCCAACTGGAATAGTCTCATGATTGCGTATTTGTCCCGGCGAACTTCAGGATCATTCCTCGCAGTCCTGGTGGCGGCCTATGTCTTCGCAGGCACCGCCACGCCGGCGGCGGCACAGACCTATCCGACGCATCCCGGTCACCATCGTGGTGCCGTTCGCGGCGGGCGGCGGCAACGACATCATGGCGCGGCTGATCGCCCAGCACATGGGGCGCGCGCTCGGCCAGCAGTTCGTGATCGAGAACCGCGCCGGCGCCGGCGGCACCCTGGGAGCACGGGCGGTCGCCAAGGCCGCGCCCGACGGTTACACGCTGATGGTCGGCCATTCCGGCGTGTTCGGCGTCGCGCCCGCCCTCTATGCCGATCCCGGCTACGAGCCGCGGCGGGATTTCGCGCCGATCGGGCTGATCGCCTCCTACCAGCAGGTTCTCGTGGTCCATCCGTCGGTGCCGGTGCACAGCGTCGCCGAACTGATTGCGCTCGCGAGGAAAGATCCGGGCAAGATCACCTATGCGACGGCCGGCGTCGGCTCGGGCTCCCACCTCTCGACCGAACTGTTCGCCGTCATGGCGGACGTCAAGCTGACCCACATCCCTTATCGCGGCACCGGCGCGATGCAGGGCGACCTCGTCGGCGGCCATGTGGACATGTCCATCACCACCTTTCCGTCGGTATTCGGGTCGCTCCGCAGCGGGGGCCTGCGCCCGGTCGCGGTGACCGGCGAGACGCGCTCGTCGATCTATCCGGACCTGCCGACCGTCGCGGAAGCCGGCGTGCCGGGCTACGCGGCGGTGATCCACTACGGCATGGTCGCACCGGCCGGGATCAGTCGTGCCATCGCTGACCGGCTCAATGCCGAACTGCGCGCCGCGCTCACGCGCGACGACGTGCGCGCCCGCATCGCCGAGGAGGGCGGCGAGCCGCTGCCCGGCACGCTGGAGCAGCAGGCCGCCGACATCGCCGCGGAAGAGGCGAAGTGGGGCGCGCTGGTGCGCAAGTTGGGGATACGATCGGAGTGACAATTTCACTCCGTAATTCCGGGGCGGTGCGAAAGCGCCGAACCCGGAATCCAGACCCCTCGCCGCCCGCACAGCAGCCCGGATTCCGGGTTCCCGCGAAGACGCGCGCCCCGGAATGACGCATCTCAGTTCAACGGCGTCACTCGAATAGGATCAAATCCACCGCGGCCCGCCTCGACGAAATGCCGCCGATCCGAACGCCTCAAACCCGCGTGTTCTTCACCTTTGCGGCGGCGTAGATGCGGTCGCGCGCCTCATCGCCGAGCCGGGTGAGGCGGTCATAGCTGATGCCCAGCATGGCGCCGTTGCGTTTCATCACCTTGCCGGCGATCAAGACGGTGTCGACGTTCTGCGGGCCCATGTTCGCCACCACCGCGCCGACGGCGTTGTTCAGCGGCATGACGTTGAGACGGTCGGTGCTCAACAGGATGATATCGGCCTCCTTGCCGGGCGTGAGCGTGCCGATCTTGCGGTCGAGACCGTTGGCGCGGGCGCCTTCGACGGTGGCGAATTCCAGCACTTCGCGCACGGTGAGGAATTTCGGCGGGTTCTTGTCGCCGGCGTGCCGGCGCTCCCACACCTCCCGCTTCTGCAGCGAGAACGCCGTGCGCATCTGGGCGAAGAAATCGTTGGGCACCGATGTCTCGACGTCGATGGAGAGGCTTGGCCGGATCCCTGTGTCGATCGCCTTCTGGATCGGCGGGATGCCGTGGCCCATCAGGCTCTCCACATAGCTCGCGATCGAGACGGTGCCGCCGGTGTCGCGGATCAGCTTCCATTCGGTGTCGTTGAGCGTACAGCAGTGCACATAGGTTGTGTCGCCGGCGAGCGCCTTCTCGGCGTTGAGCTTTTCCAGAAGCCCGCTGCGGCCGCCCGGGCCGACGCCGGCATGGATGGTGATCCGCGCGCCGACGTCGCGGGCCGCCTTGAAGGCGGGCAGCACCTGCTCCGGAGAGCCGGACGGCGACGCCAGATAGAGCGTCACCAGCTGGTCGTCGCTCGCGAAATACTGCTTGCGCAGCCGTGCGATGTCGCCGGGGAATTTGCTGGTCGCGATTTCCCAATAGCGGCCGGTCTCGTTCTGCCCGTTGCCATAGGCGAAGACCGCGCGCACGCCCGAGTCGAACAGCGCCTTGACGGCGGCGTCGGAATGGGCCGGGCTGTTGTGGATGTGGGACCAGTCGAGGATGCAGGTGACGCCGCTGTCGATGGCGCCCAGCGCGCTGAAGAGGTCGCCGGCATAGACGTCGTCGGGCGTATATTTCGCGCCGAAGGTCCGCTGCACCACGTCGCGGTAATCCTCCAGCGAGCCGTCCGGCAGCACGTTGCGCAGGATGCCCTGCCACATGTGCCGGTGGGTATCGACGAAGCCCGGCATCACGATCATGCGGGCGGCGTCGATGACCTCGGCGTTCGGCACGCTGATGTTCGGCCGCACCGCCGTGATGGTCTTGCCTTCGATGAGGACGTCCGCCGTCTCGAAATCGCCGAGCGCGCGGTCGAGGGTGAGCACGCAGCCGCCCTTGATCAGGATCGGCCGGCCCGGTGCAACGCCCGCTGGCTGCTGCGCGCTCGCCGAGCCGATCACCGATGCCGTGGCGGCTACGGCTACTGCGCCCGCGGTGCCGGCACAGAGAAATTTGCGCCGCGACAGTGCGGTCGTCGGTCCGCAGGCGCCGCACACACAGGAATTGCCGAAACCAGCATTGAGCAGGTCTGTCATGATGTCCTCCCAGGTATTCTTGTTGGCGCAATGCTATCCCCGTCGCATCGCGCCAGCCAGGGATTTCCAAACGGGCTGCGGCCCACTCCGGCAGCAGCTCACCTTGTGTCGGGAGGCGGCACACCGCCTGGCGGCGACACCGACGCGCCGCCAGGCGTCATTGCTTCGATGGCCCGTCCGCGCTTGCCGATCACCTGCGGCTTGTCGGTGCTGCATTTGAAGTTGCGCGCGATGTCGTCGGCGGCCTTGCGTGCGAGGACGTTGGCGTCGCCATTGGCGGCGCGGTCGACATAGGCGACCTTGCACACCGGTCCCGGCGGCAGGCGCATCACCACCAACAGCCGCGCGCTCTTCGGGCGCCCTGTCGCATCGGTGTTTTCGTTGTCGGCAAAAGACCAGCCGACGATGATGGCGAACGGCTTTCCGTCCCGGCCGCTGCGCCACTCGACCTTGTCCTCGTAGTCGTTGAACGCGCCGTAACGGTCGTGCGCCGCCGGCTCCTTGCCGGCTTGCTTCAGGGTCTTGCCGACCGTGAGCGTCGCCCGCAGATCATCTTCGTTGATGAATACCTTGTATCCGCCGCGGCCGGCGCAAACCCGCGATGCGGCGTATTCGTTGTCGCCGATGTTGAGGACGTCGAATTTCCGGCACTTCTTTTCGGCGATCGAGGTGTAGCTCAACTCGAACGTCTCAGCGCTCGCCGCGCAAGTCAGCCACGCCGCCATGAGGGCGAGGCAGCCGCCGGCGACGGCACGTGACTGGCGACCCTCCGGCAACGCCGAGTCCTACTCCGCCGCGCTGCGTCCGGCGCCGGTGCCGAACCGGCGCTCGATGTAGTCGATCACGATGTTCTTGAAGTCGGTAGTGAGCGTCGGGCCGCGCAGCGTCATCGCCTTCTTGCCGTCGATGAACACCGGGGCGGTCGGCGTCTCGCCGGTGCCGGGCAGCGAGATGCCGATGTCGGCGTGCTTGGATTCGCCGGGACCGTTGACGATGCAGCCCATCACCGCGACGTTGAGGCCTTCGACGCCGGGATAGCGCGTCTTCCATTCCGGCATGGAGACGTGGATGAAATCCTGGATTTCGCGCGCCAGCTCCTGGAAGGTGGTGGAGGTGGTGCGGCCGCAGCCCGGGCACGCCGCGACCAGCGGCACGAAGGTGCGGAAGCCCATGGTCTGCAGCAGTTCCTGGGCGACCTTGACTTCCAGTCGTGCGGTCGCCGCCCGGCTCCGGCGTCAGCGAGACGCGCACGGTGTCGCCGATGCCCTGCTGCAGCAGGATGCCCATGGCGGCCGACGACGCGACGACGCCCTTCGTGCCCATGCCGGCCTCGGTGAGGCCGAGATGGATGGCGTAGTCCGAGCGCCGCGCGAGATCGATATAGACCGCGATGAGATCCTGCACCGCCGACACCTTGGCGGAGAGGATGATGCGCGAGCGCGGCATGCCCATCTCTTCCGCACGCCCGGCCGAGAGCAGCGCCGACTGCACCATCGCCTCGCGGGTCACTGCGCGCACGTCGGCGGGCTCCGGGAGCTTCGCGTTCTCGTCCATCAGGTGGGTCAGGAGTTCCTGGTCGAGCGAGCCCCAATTGGCGCCGATGCGCACGGGTTTGCCGTGCTCGAGCGCCTTTTCGATGATGGCGCCGAACTGGCGGTCCTTCTTTTCCTTGAACCCGACATTGCCGGGATTGATGCGGTACTTGTCGAGCGCCTCGGCGCAGGCGGGATGCTCGGCGAGCAGCTTATGGCCGATGTAGTGGAAATCGCCGACGATCGGCGCGGTCACGCCCATCTTCAGGAGCCGTTCCTTGATGTGGGGAACGGCGGCCGCCGCCTCGTTGCGGTCGACGGTGATGCGCACCAGTTCCGAGCCCGCCCGCGCCAGCGCCGCAACCTGGCGCACGGTCGCGTCGACGTCGGCGGTGTCGGTGTTGGTCATCGACTGCACCACCACCGGGGCGCCGCCACCGACGGTGACGTCCCCCACCCTGACCTGGGTCGTCTTGTGCCTCGCCAAAGGTGCGGCGACGTCGTTCATTGCGGTCTCCTTGAAATCCCTGGTGATTTCGCGCCGGTCGGTTCAGACCACTGGAGCATATCTGGGGTGGATTTCGCCCATATTAACCCCGTAGTGACCCGACCCCAACATTTGGTTCCTGACCGTCGGGAAGATTCCGGCACAACTTATTGCATTAGTGGGGCGATCGCACCACTCGCGCCTGCCTTGCCGGCCCGACGGAGAGGCATGGTATTTGCGTCAAGGACGCGGGCGAGGCCAGCCCGAGTCTCACTCGTCGGAATAATGCAACCGGAGCACGAATGGCGAAGCAGAATCCGGGTTGGAACAGTCCCGGCCGCAGGCTGCAATTGTCCCCCGGGCTGATTTGCGATGAAATTGGCGGCTCGTGGCCGGCCCTGAAATCATGATCGCAAGGAGAACAGGCATGGCATCCCGAGGCATGATCGGCGCAGTCACGGCCGCCGCGGTGATGGTCGCGGCGTCAGGTGCGCTGGCCTTCGATGACGCGAAATATCCGGACTGGAAGGGCCTGTGGACGCGGGCCCGGGTGCCCGGCGCCGTCGGCCAGCCGCCCCATGACCCGTCGAAGCCGGTGGGCCGCGGCCAGCAGGCTCCGCTCACCCCCGAATACCAGGCGCGGTTCGAGGCCAATCTGGTGGACCAGGCCAATGGCGGGCAGGGCACCTCGGCCACCTTCGCCTGCCTCCCCAACGGGATGCCGCGCATGATGTCGGCCTACGAGCCGCTCGAATTCATCATCACGCCGGACATCACCTATGTGCTGATCGACCACATCGAGCACAGCCGTCACGTCTATACCGACGGACGCGACTGGCCCAAGGAGATCGAGCCGACCTGGGTCGGCTATTCCATCGGCAAATGGATCGACCAGGACGGCGACGGCCGCTACGACGTGCTCGAGATCGAGAGCCGCGGCTTCAAGGGCCCGCGCGCCTACGACGCCAGCGGCCTGCCGCTGCACGAAGACAATGAGAGTGTCTTCAAGGAGCGCATCTGGCTCGACAAGGCCGACCGCGACCTCCTGCACGACGAGATCACCACCATCGACCATGCGCTGACGCGGCCGTGGACGGTGACCAAGAACTACCGGCGCAATTCATACCCGCAGGCAGAATGGCGCGAGTGGATCTGCGGCGAGAACAACCCGCATGTCGTGATCGGCAAGGACAATTATTACCTCAGCGCCGACGGCCTCCTAATGCCCGCGCGCAAGGACCAGCCGCCGCCGGACCTGAGATACTTCAAGCAGACGCGGAAACGCTAACTCCTCTCCCTCCCCCTGAAAGGGGGAGGGTCGGGGAGGGGGTCGCGGGCCGTATGGGCGGCGAGTCAGAAGGACCCCCACCCCAACCCTCCCCCTTCCAGGGGGAGGGAGACGGCAACTACAGCGGGGCCGCCGCGATGGCGACGACGTCGCTGCCGGGCCCGGTCTTGGGAGCCGGCTTCGCCCAGCGGATTTCACCCTTGAGGTTGCCGGCGGCGGTCGCCGCCTTGGAGAGCGTTATCGTGAGCTGCTCCCGGTCCTTGGGCGCGCTGCGCGGCAACTGCCACACGGCGACGGTCGCCTTGGTCTTGTCGTCGGTGCGGACGCCCTGATAGCCGGTGCCGGTCGCCGCCACAACGGTCGTATCGGGGGGGAGGGTCAGACTGACGGTCAGTCCTTCCGCGATCACGCCTTTGCCCTGAAGGCCGTTGTTGGCGACCGTCAGCGTGTAGGTTGCGCCGCTCGGGCCGGCCTCGCCCTTGCTCAGCACGCCCTGCATGGGAACGCGGAATCCGATTTCATCACGCGCCCAGAAATAGATCTGACGCAACGTGCCGGCCGATAGGCGTGTCCTCGAATAGTTGCCCATGTCGAGGTTTGTGGCCGTTTGCCCGAGCGAAGCCCGGTGCGGCGCCATCGCGGTCGTATGGTTGTAGACGAGGTTCGCGAAATAATCGAATTCCCCGTTGACGGCGCCGAGATTTGCCCGCGGCCCGTTGAGCGTCGGGCCGTGGCATTGGCCGCAGCCGACGTTGATGAGGGTGGCCTGGCCGGGCGGCGCACCGGCCGGAACCTCGAACCTCCACTTGCCGGGCTCGGGCGGCTTCGGCATCGAGGCGAAGTAGGCCGCGAGATCGGCGGCATCCTGGTCGGACAGCTGGCTCTCGACGAAGGCCGGCATGATACCCCAGGGCTTGCGAACCGCCTGCATGACCTGCGTCGCATTCAGCCCGCGGCCGGCGAGATCCGGCCCGAACGCGCCTTCGCCCATGCCGCCGTGGCAGTTCCTGCACGCCGTCGCGCGCGGCGCTTCCCGCTCCCAGTATGCCTTGCCGGCGACGGGATTGCCGACAATCTGGGCCACGGCGCCGCTCTGGACGAGCGGCAGCAACAGAATCGCGATGAAAGCCTTTTTCATGGTTCCTCCCCTGGGCAGCCTCCGCGTTGATGCGGAGGCATTGGATCAAAGTCTACATGTCCGGCACGGTCCTGCCAACGCTCACGGCGCCCCCAGCGTGCCGTTCGTTGCGGCCATCGTTCGCCATCGGCCCGGCGCGCGCCTGACGGTTCAAACCGCGCCGTTCGAACCCGCATCAATTCCGGACGTATTTCATCAGCCGCATGGGGCCGACCTCGGCGCCGTAGATGTTGCCCATGACGTCGGCCGTAACGCCTTCAGCCGCGCTCGAGCGGGTCGCCTTCTCGACCGGATCGGGAATCAATGCCGTTATCGATCCGTCGCTCGCCTTGCCGACGCGGATGCCCCGCTTCCAGCCGTCGTGATTCTTGGAGACGAATTCCGATTCCGAATTGGCGACGTAGATGACGTCGTTCTTGTCGATGTAGACGCCGCTGGGACGGCTGAACTGCGCCCACTGGTCGATAAATTTGCCGTCCTGATCGAAGATCTGGATGCGGTTGTTGTTGCGGTCGCCGACGAACAGCCGTCCGCGCGAATCCATCGCGAGCGCGTGCGGGGTGTCGAACTCGCCGGGCGCGGAGCCTTTCTTTCCCCAGGTCTTGATGAATTTGCCGTCCTTGGAGAATTTGACGATGCGGGAATTGGTGTTGCCGCCGTGTCCGTCGCCGACGAAAATGTCGCCATTGGGCGCCACCAGAACCGAGGACGGCGCGTTGAAGGTGTCCGGACCGTCGCCCGCCGTTCCCGGCTTGCCGAGCGCGAGCAGGACCTTGCCCTCGGGGCCAAACTTGAAGACCTGGTGGCCTTTGCCGTCCTTGCCCTGAGCGTCGGTGACCCAGACGTTGCCGTCGCGGTCGACGAAGAGGCCGTGCGGAAATACGAACATGCCGGCGCCGAAGCTCCGCACCAGGTTTCCGGAGGCGTCGAACTTGAGAATCGGGGTCGAGATTCGAGCCGGCGCACGTATTGGCCCCGCAGCGCTCGGCGACCCACACGCTGGTGCCGTCGGGATCGATCCAGACCCCTGCGGTAGAACCCCAGGTCCGGCCCTGCGGCATCTTCGCCCAGTTCTCGATGGAGCGGTACGGATTGGGCAGCGAATTGGTCGGCGCAGTGGTTTGCGAATAGACGGTTCCGGCCGAGATCGCGAGCAGCGCGAAGGCTGCGAAACGAAGCGCTGGTCTCATTGCGTTCGACATGACGGCGTCTCCCTGGATTTTCGTTGGCGCGGCACGTGCTGTTTCTTCGGGAATTCCCCGTTTCGCTTCCGCTGCGGTGAATATTAGAGCCTTTCCGGTCTCGCGGTAAGGCGGATACGTCCGTGCCGACGGCGGCCTGCGCCCGAGTTGCAAACGGCCTGCGAATGACGTTAGCCTCGGCGCCGGGCAACCGAGCAGGGCGTCCGACGATAACAACACGTACATAAGCAGAGGGAGGCATCGATGCCGCGCATCGGACGCAGGATTGCTTTGATTGGCTTCGTCGCAGCCGTGCTGGTGCAGCCGGCCCTCGCGGAGGCGCCGAAATTCCAGGTCGACCCGAGCTGGCCGCAGACCCTGCCGAGCAACTGGATCATCGGCACCATCGGCGGCATCTACGTCGACAAGCAGGACCATATCTGGATCAACCAGCGCCCGAGCTCGCTCGATGCCCGCGAGAAGCGCGCGTCGACGGCGACGAATGTGATCTGCTGCGTGGCGGCGCCGCCGGTGATCGAGTTCGACCAGAACGGCAAGGTGGTGCAGGGCTGGGGCGGCGATGGTCCCGATTACAAGTGGGGCAATGACGGGCACGGCATCTTCGTCGACCACAACAACTTCGTCTGGGTCGGCGACAACGTCGAAGGCGGCGGGCACATCTATAAATTCACCCGCGACGGCAAGTTCGTCATGCGGCTGGGCAAGCCCGGCACGCCCGGCGGTTCGAACGACATCGAGCACTTCAACCGCCCCGCCGACATGGTGGTCGACCCTGAGACCAACGAGATCTTCGTTGCCGACGGCTACGCCAACCATCGCGTGATTGTGTTCGATGCCGCGACCGGCGCGTACAAGCGCCACTGGGGCGCCTACGGCAAGCCGCCGACCGACGAGAAGGTCGTGTGGGATCCGAAGGGCCCCCCTCCGCAGCAGTTCGGCAATCCCGTGCATTGCATCACCATGACCAATGACGGGCTGGTTCTGGTGTGCGACCGCAGCCACAACCGCATGCAGATGTTCCGCAAGGACGGGACCTTCGTGCGCGAAATCTCGGTCCTGAAGGAGAGCGCGCCCGGCAGCATCGGCTCGATCGTGAAGTGGCCTGACGCGGCGCAGACCTATCTCCTGGTGGTCGACGACCCCAACGGCCAATTCCACGTGATCAATCGCGCCGACGGGAAACTGCTGGCCTCATACGGTCGCGTCGGCCATCAGCTCGGCGAGTTCTACAACCTCCACTTCATCGGGATCGACAGCAAGGGCAACATCTACAGCGCCGAAGTGCAGGGCAAACGCGTGCAGAAATTCCGCAATCTCGGCGGGCTTTGACAGGGTACGCCCGACTCACTTTTTCATGGGAGCGTAAAAGACGCTATCGATCTCCACGATATCATCGTCAAACAAGCGCTGGACCTCAACCATCGTGCGGGGCGGATATGGCGGCTTGCCCCAGAGCTCTGTCTGCGCCTTGTCCACCATGGGCGCGAACCGGTGCAGGTCACTGACGTAAACGGTGATCCGCACGCAATCCTGCAGGCTGGCGCCCTCCGATTGGGCGATCAGCCTGATATTGAGGAATGCCTGACGAATTCGCGCCTGGGGGTCCTGCACCAGCGTGTTGGTCGCGGGATCGACGCCTTGCATGCCGGCGACAAAGACGAAGTCACCGGCTCTGGCGCCCAGAACTCCAGGTCCCCTCCGCCTTGATGGCGCCCGGTGGATTGAGCGTTTTGACACCGTTGGGCGACGGTGACTGCGCAACGCTTGGACTTGACGCCATGGCCATTGCCGCCACGCAAAAAAGAGCAAGCCGCTGCGGCATTTGAGTTCTCCGTCTCTGGAGCGTTATCCATTCAGGTTGAATCGGATAACTCTCTGAAGTCTTTGATTTTGAGCATGATCTTGTCCGCAAAGTCTGCAACTTTTCGGGATCATGCTCTGACGATCAGAGCGTCGCCTCGATCATGGCGCGCAGCTCCGGCGTTACCTCCGGCATGACGCCGAACCAGTCGCGAAAGGCGGGACGCGCCTGGTTCAGCAGCATGCCGAGCCCGTTGACGGTGCAATTGCCCCGCGCGCGTGCGGCGGCGAGCAACGGCGTCTCCTTCGGAATGTAAATGATGTCGGAGACCAGCGCGGTCTTCGGCAACTTGTCGAGCGGGATGTCGAGCGCGGGCTGGCCGACCATGCCCTGGCTCGTGGTATTGACGAGCATGGCGGCGCCGTCGAGCGCGTCGGCGCGGCTCGCCCAGTCGATCGCGCGTACCGGGCCGCCGATGGCGCGCTCCAGCTGCTTGGCGCGATCGAGGGTGCGGTTGACCAGACGGATTTCCTTGGCGCCGCGGTCGGCGAGACCGACCACCACGGCCCGGGCGCCGCCGCCCGCGCCCAGAACGACGATCGGTCCCGCGTCCGCGCGCCATTGGGGCGCGGCTTCGATGATGGATTCGATATAGCCCCAGCCGTCATTGTTGCGGCCGAACAGGGAGCCGTCGGGACGCACGACGACGCAGTTGATCGCGCCGATGCGCCGCGCCGAAGGGTCGACCTCGTCGACGATCTCGAACGCCGTTTCCTTGTGCGGAATGGTCAGGTTGCAGCCCGAAAAGCCGAGCGCGGGCAGCGCCCGCAGTGCTGCCGCTAAGCCTTCCGCCTTGATCGCGAGCGGAACATAGGTGCCGACCAGACCGTACTTATTGAGCCAATAATTGTGCAGGCGCGGCGAGCGCGAATGCATCACCGGCCAGCCCATCACGCCGGCGAGAAGGAAACGGTCGGGATGAGACATGCTTTGTTCAACTCCGTGGCGATTGGTCTTCTAGAGCGTTTTTCGATGACAAGGAATACGAGTTGATGTTCCGCCCCGCGTGTTTTGCGACCTCATCCAGAGGAGCGCGCTCTTGCGCGCGTCTCGAAGGATGCCGCGGGCACAGCGTATGCAATTCCGGGCGAGGCACGTGCCCGTGGCCGTCCTTCGAGACGCCGTGCTTTCGCACGGCTCCTCAGGATGAGGTCCGAACGTAGATCCATCGCCGAAAGCCTCAATAGGTTGCGCGTCCGCCGGTGGCGTCGAAGACGAAGCCGGTGGTGAAACTGCAGGCGGGACTGGCCGCGAAGGCGACGATCGCGGCGATCTCCTCCGGCGCGCAGAAGCGCCCCATCGGGATGCGCGCCAGCGCGGCGTCGATATGCTGTTGCGTCATTTCCTGGAACAGCTCGGTCTGCGTGATCGCCGGCGCGACGCAATTCACGGTGACGCCGCTGGTGGCGAGCTCGCGCGCGATCGCCTTGGAGTAGCCGATGACGCCGGCCTTGGCGGCGGAATAGGCCGAAATCCCGGGCATGCCCTCCTTGCCCGCGATCGACGCGATGTTGACGATGCGCCCATAGCCGTTCGCCTTCATGTGCGCGATCGCGGCGCGACAGCAATGGAACACGCCGGTTAGATCGACGGCGAGCACCCGCGCGAAATCCTCGAGCGGATAGTGCTCCGCCGGAGCGACCGGCCCGTTGACCCCGGCATTGTTGACGAGAATATGCACCCGGCCGAAGCGCGCGACGACCGCCGCAAAGGCGCGTTCGACGCCGGCATAATCGGTGACGTCGACGGCATCGGCTCCGTCCGGCGCGAAGCCTGAACCAGCCAGTGGGCCGAGGTCGCGGTCCCAGACCACGACGCGGCAGCCCTCGGCGCTCAATCGGTGCGCAATGGCGAGGCCGATGCCGCGCGCCGCGCCGGTCACGATGGCGACCTGGTCCTTGAGGCCGGATACGCCGCTCATGACGCCGCCTCGCTTTCGATGGTGCCGCCGAGAAACAGCTGGCCGACGCGGGGATCCTCGAGCAGGAATCGCGCGGGACCACTCATGCGGGTGCGGCCGAGCTCGAGCACCAGCCCGTCATCGGAGATTTCCAGCGCGCTCTTGGCGTTCTGCTCGACCATGAGGATCGAAACGCCGCGGGATCGCAAATCCTTCAAGATATCGAAAGTCTCGCCGACCATGATGGGCGACAGTCCGATCGAAGGCTCGTCGATCAGGATGAGCTTGGGGTCGAGCAGCAGGCCGCGCGCGATTTCGAGGAGCTTCTGTTCGCCGCCGCTGAGCGTGGAAGCCTGGCGGTCGGCCTTGCGGCGCAGCACCGGGAAGCGCTCCATGGCCGACTCGATCCGCGCGGTGACGTCGAGGCCTTTCGCGGCGGCGACGCCGCCGAGCTCGAGATTGTGCCGTACGCTGAGCTCAGGGAAGATATTGCGGCCCTGCGGAATGTAACAGACGCCGCGTTCGAGCAGGCGGCGCGGCTCCGTATTGGTCGCGTCCGTTCCATCGAGCGTGATGCGCCCCGAGCGTGCCTTCAAGAGACCGAACACCGTCTTGAACACCGTCGACTTTCCCGCCCCGTTCGGGCCGATGATGGTCGTGATGGTGCCGCGGCGGACGCGAAACGTCGTCCCGTTCAGGATCGTCATGGCGCCGTAACCCGCGACGACATCGGCGAGTTCGAGGATCGGCGATGGCGCGTCAGTGGCCAAGATAGGCCTCGATGACCTTAGGGTCGGCGCGAATCTCCGCGGGCGCGCCTTCGGCGATGATACGTCCCTCCGCGAGGACCAGGATCCTCGAGCACAGCGACATCACGAATTCCATGTTGTGTTCGATGACGACGAAGGTCGCGCGCTGCTCCGCGTTGATGGCGCGCAGCCGCTCGCGCAGCGCGCCGAGCATCGTCGGGTTGACGCCGCCGGCAGGCTCATCGAGCAGGACCAGCCGCGGCCCCGCCATGAATGCCATGGCGGCGTCGAGCAGCTTCTGCTGGCCGTAGCTCAGTCCGCCGGCTTTCTGATGCGCCACCTGCGACAGGCGAAAGAATTCGATCATGCGATCGGCCGCGGGGCCGAGGCCGACATCCGGCTGGCCGAACAGGCGCGACGCCATGGAGCCACGGTGTTCCTGTCCGGCGAGAATGAGATTGTCGCGCGCCGTCAGTTGCGGAAACACCTGCAGCAGCTGGAACGTGCGGCTGACGCCGAGGCGGTTGAGATCGCAGGGACGCATGCCCGTCGTCTCCCGTCCGTCGACGAACACCCGGCCCGCCGTCGGGACGTATTGACCGAGCACGCAGTTGAACAGCGTCGACTTGCCTGAGCCGTTCGGCCCGATGATGCCCAGGATTTCGCCTTCGCGGACCTCGAACGACACCCCGTCGACCGCCGCGATGCCGCCGAACGTCTTGCGCAGCTCGCGCACCTCGAGAAGGGAGGTCATGGCCGCGCCGCCTCGGCCGGGTGTTTCGACGAATCTTGCGCGCGGGCATCGCGCGGCCGCGACAGCGCCGCCACGGCGCGCTCGGCGAGGCCGATCAACCCGGTCGGGCAGAACGCCATGAGGATCATGACCAGCATGGCATAGATGATGAGGTAATAGCCTTCCGTGAAGCGCAGCCACTCCGGCGCCAGGATCGCCACGAGGCCGCCGACGAAAGGCCCGAGAAAATAGCCGGAACCGCCGACGATCACCATCAGCAGGAGATTGAGCGACAGCCCGAGCGAGAACGAATTCGGCTCGATGAACTGCACCAAGGGCGCGTAGACCGCGCCGGCACAGCCGCCGAAGCTGGAGCCGATTGCGAACGCCATCAGGGTGTAGCGCCGGGTGTCGACCCCGAGCGACAGGGCACGCGTGGGGTTCTCGCGCAGCGCCACGAATGCGCGGCCCCAGGGCGAGCGGATCATCCACCACAGCACGCCGGAAAACACGGCGAGCATGATCAGGCTGATCACGTAGAAATCGACCGCCTTGGCCTGCGCCGTCGACCAGCCGAACATGGCGCGCGAGGCGCTGGGGTCCCACAGGCTCGGCCGCGCAATGCCGTTGATCCCATAGACGCCGCCGGTCAGCCATTCCTCATTGCGGAGCACGAGAAAAACGACGGTAGAGAAAGCCAGCGTGACGAAGGCGAGATAGTGATGCTGCACGCGCAGCGCCGGATAGCCGAGCACCCATCCAATCAGGAAGCACAGCGCGCCTGCCGTCGCAAAGGCGGCGAGAAAGGGCACGCCATGGGCGGTCGCAATCGCCACGGTGTAGGCGCCGATGCCGACAAAGGCCCCTTGCGCCAGCGATATCTGGCCGGCATAGCCGAGCGTGAGGTTCAGCCCCAGCGCGGCGATGGCGGTCACCGCCCAGTAACTCATCAGATAGACGCCGGACGGCTTGAGCAGGAACGGCACGGCGGCCAGCGCGCCTAACGCCACCGCGGCGGCAACCCACGACCACGTGCGGGTGCCGCTCATACCGTGCGCTCCTCGGGTCGCCCGAGCAGGCCGTGCGGCCGGAACAGGATGACGAGCACCAGCAGCAGCATGGGAAACGCGCCGCGGTACTGGGCGGAGATGTAATGCGCGGAAAGATTTTCGACGATGCCGAGGACGAGTCCGCCGACGATGGCGCCGCGCACTTGATTGAAGCCGCCGACGATGGCGGCGACAAAGGCGGCGAGGCCGAGCGTCTCGCCGTTGGTGAACTTGGCGAGATAGATCGGGCTGATGAGCACCGAGGCGATCGTCACCAGCGCCGCGTTGATGAGAAACGTGTAGAGGATCATCCGCCCGACGGGGATGCCGAGAATGCGCGCTACGGTCGGATTTTGTGCGGTTGCCTGCATGCAGCGGCCGGTTCGCGTGTGCGCGAGGAAGAGATGCACCGCGGCCACGGCGCCGATCGCCACGGCGAGCACGACAAGGCTCTGGACGGATATCACGGCGCCGAGAACGCTGACGTCGCTTGCTCCCACCAGCGGCGGGAATGGCTGCGCCTGCGCCGAATAGAAGTCCTTGGCGGATTCCCGAAGGAACAACGACAGCGCGATGGTGGAGATCACCAGCGGCAGGACGCCGTGGCGCAGCATCGGATCGACGATGACGCGCTTGAACATGAGGCCGAGCACCAGCAGCGACACCGCGAGCCCGACGAGGCTCGCCGGCCAGAAGCCGAGCCCGAGAAACTTCATCGCGGCGAGGATGAAGAACGCCGGGATCATCACAAATTCGCCCTGGGCGAAGTTGATGGTCTGCGACGTCTGCCACAGCAGGGTGAATCCGACCGCGACCAGGGCGTAAATCGCCCCGGTCGCGAGACCCGATACCAAAAGTTGAATGAACGCCGCCACCGAGCGGCCTCCGATTTGGCGCCCTACTTCACGCCGAGCTTGGGCAGGATCCCCACGATCTTCTGCTTGCCGTCGACGACTTCGCCGAGGAAGCTCTGGCGGTCGATATCGCCATTGCCGTCCCAGGTCGCCTCCAGCAGGATTCCGGGCTCATTCTCGGGCTTGATGGTCAAGCCGTGCAGCGTCTTGGCGAACAGCTTTGAATCGAACTTGCCGATCTTCTCGGTCACGTATTTGATCGCGTAGACCGCCGTGTAGCCCTTGATCCCATTGTGATCGTTGGCGTAGCCGAAGCGCTGCTTGAACTTGGCGCCGAACTGCTGGAACGACGGCACCGGCGCGTCCGCGGTGAGGCCGACATGCCCCCTCACGCCGTTGGCGGCGTCGCCGGCGAGCTCGATCACCTTCTGGCCGAGCAGGGTGGTTTCGCCGATCAGCGGCGCCGTGATGCCCTGCTTCTTCGCCTCGCGCAGGAAGCGGGCGCTCTCTTCCTCGTTGGTGTAGACGAAGATGGCGTCGGCGTTGGCGCCCTTGACCTTGACGACATCGGCCGCAAAATCGACCTGGCCGGATTCGGTGGAGATGTCGGCGACGACGGGGATGTTGCGCTTCTTCATTTCCGCGATGAAGAAATCCCGTCCGCCCTTGCCGAAATCATTGTTGACCCAGACCACCGCGACCTTCTTCGCCTTGACGCCGTCGCGCATGTAGTCGGCGATTTTCGGCATCGAGAATTGCTGGCCGAACGAGGTGCGGAACACATAGGGGTTGCCCCTCTGGGTGACGGCGGCTGCCTCGGCGCCGGTGATCTCGGGAATCTCGGCCTGCTTGGCGAGTTCCATGGTCACCAGGACCGAGCCGGAGAAGACAGGCCCAAGCACCACATAGGGATCGTTGTCGAGCACCTTCTGGATCTGCGCGCGCGCGATGCCGGCGTCGCTCTGGGTGTCGATGTGGGGCACGTTGAGCTTCTTGCCGAGAATGCCGCCCTTCGCGTTGATCTCGTCGACCGCCATGATGACGCCGTCGCGCCAATTGGTGCCGGACACCGCGCCGGCCCCGGACAATTCGATGACATCGGGAATGTAGACGGTCGACTGTGCCGATGCGGCGAATGGGGCGAGCAGAAAAGCGCCCCCTAGAATTCCGGCGATCGCCAGTTTCATGCGTTTCTCCCGGCTAAAAGTCGCACGGCCAGCCTGCTCTGGTCCCGTGACGGTTGGCAGGTAAACTGACAGGAGAGGGCGATTTGTCAATCGGCGCGAGGTGTCGCACGAAAGTGGGGAAGACGGCTCTCATTCTCCGTGCGGGTTGCCCGCTCGGAATGCCCGAATATCAAGGCGAACTTGTCGCACGGGCCATGCCTGCGACCGCTTGATGCAGGTCAAGGGCGCTCGTCGGCTAATCCTGTAACACGTGTGGCACGATGCCGGATGAGGAGCTGCCCATGTCGCCGCTGACGGTCTTCCTCGGCAAGCTCATCGGGCTTTACTGCATCATCGTCGCGCTGGCGCTGACGGCGCATAAGCAGCGCACCGTCGAAACCGTCCATGCGTTGATCAGGAACCCGCCGCTCCTGCTGTTCGTCGAAGTGATCGCCCTCATTGCCGGCATGGCGATGGTGCTCGGTCACAATATCTGGTCGGGAGGCGCGTTGCCGGTCATCGTCACACTTATCGGCTGGCTGGTGACGATCCGCGGCGGCGCGCTGCTGGTGCTGTCGGAGGATGCGAAGCTCAGGATTTTCGAGGCCGTGCGCTACGAAGAACGGTTCTACGTCCTCATGGGCGCAACGCTGATCCTGGGAATCTACCTGACCTTCGCGAGCTTCAGCGCGTGATGCAGCTATCTGACATTGTTGCGGCGCGACGGGCTTACTCCGGCTTGATATTGGCCGCCCGAATCACCTTTGCCCATTTCTCCGTGTCGGATCTGACGAACCTCGCAAACTCCGCGGGGGTACTGCGAAAGAGCGTGTAACCGAGCTCGGCGTACCGCGCTGCGATATCCGAGCTCACGAGGCCGGCATTGATTTCCGAGTTGAGCCTATCGATGATTTCGAATGGCGTGGCCCGCGGCGCGCTCACTCCCGCCCAGCTGTTTACCTCGAATCCGGAAACTGTTTCGCCGAGGGTTGGAACATCGGGCAGCGCCGATAGACGCGCCGCGGTCGTCACCGCAATTGCCTTGAGCTTGCCTGCCCTGATGAAAGGCAGCGATGGCGCCACGCTCACGAACATGACTTGGACGTGACCGCTGATCATGTCGGTCAGCGCGGGTCCCTCACCGCGATACGGCACGTGCTGCATATTGAGACCAGACGCGATCTTGAACAACTCACCGGACAGATGGCCTGGCGTTCCGTTGCCGCCGGAGGCCATGTTGATCTTGCCCGGATCGGCCTTGGCATACGCGATGAACTCCGGAACAGTCTCGATCGCGAGAGGCGGATACAACACCATGATCTGTGGGCCCAGCACCAGGCCCGCCACCGGCGCGAAATCCTCGATGAGATTGAAGCTGAGCTTGTCGTAGAGCGTTGCGTTGATCGCGTCCGTAATTGAGGTCAATTGAAGCGTGTAACCGTCCGGGGGCGCGCGCACCACTGCTTCGGCGCCGAGAGTTCCGCCGGCGCCCGGCCGATTCTCAATGACGAATTGCTGTCCCAGGCGCTCCGACAGCCATCTCCCGATCAGACGGGCGTGGAAATCCGTTGCCCCGCCGGCAGGGAAGCCTACGACCAAACGCACCGGTCTTGACGGATATGTTGTTGCCCCTGCGGCGCGAGAAACTGTCGTCAGGGCGGCAGCCCCAGCTGCCAGATGCAGGAACCGACGGCGCGGAAGTTTCACGATATTGGCTCCCTGAACGCATGCCCTCGCTTGCGCGGTTGATTGAAATATCTCGGGTCGGGTGGCAGCTGGTCTTTCCGGGCCGAGAAATATGTCGGCTGTTCCGAACGTGCCTGCGTCGAAGGGGAGAGTTCGGCACGTCTCCCGATGGCGGCTGCGAGACGGACGCTACACCACATATCCGGGTTTGAGAATGGGGTGGGAGTGAATGGCCGGGCCGAGTGCAGGGCTTCGCTGCAACGCAAGAATTCGACCGCGATTTCGCGCGTCCGGGATCGCTGCCGTAGCCGGCACCACCCATGCGGGTCACTTCGACAGACGATGGAACCTCCCGGCGCGCTGAGCGCGCTGAAAGGTTCGGAAAGCTGACGCGAGTCTCGCTGTTTCTTTAAATCTTCGTCAATGCCGAGCGCTTATACCGGTGCAGATTTTCCACGTCCCGCCGCCGCTCGCGTCCGATCGTTCCAGGCTGGCATTACGGGCAACCGAACTCCTCGATCAGGTAAGCGCTCGGCGTCGTCCCCGCGGAACAGAGTACCGGAGCTGTTGTGATGCCGAGCGTGTCGCGCCGTTTTGTGCTCGTCGGAGCCACCGTTACGACCGCATCCCTCTTGGTTCCGATCACGGGAGTGCCGACCCGCGCGGCGGAACGCAAGGACCAGGCGGACTATGAGATCACGGATTGGATCATCATCGCGTCGAGCGGACAGATCACGCTCGGGCTTTCGCAACCGGAAGTAGGACAAGGCTCGTACACGGCGCTGCCCCAGATCCTGGCGGATGAACTCGATGCCGACTGGGAGCGCGTCGAGGTTCGGTTCGTGACGGGCAGGCCGGCTTACAGAATCGCCTTCCGGCAAGAGGCGCCTGCGCAGAAAGAGGGCGCCTCGATGTCGACCGCGGCGCTTTACGATCGGCTCCGCACCGCCGGGGCCGCCACCCGCGATGTGCTGACGCGCGCCGCGGCGCGCAAGTGGGACGTCGAAGTTTCCGCATGCCGGACCGAGAAAGGCTTCGTCATCAACGCGCGCGGCAAGAAGCTGTCCTACGGTGAACTCGCGCGGGACGCGGCGAGGCTCAAGCTGAGCGCCGCGCCGCCCCTGAAAGACGCCGGCCGCCTTTATTTGATCGGCAGACCGGTGGCGCGATTGGACACGCCGGCGAAGTGCAACGGCAGCGCGATCTACGGCATCGACGTCGTCGTCCCGGGTATGCTCAATGCAGCAATCAAGACGGCGCCGTCCTTCACCGGGCAGGTGATCGCGATCAAGAACGAAGCCGATATTCTCAAAATGCCCGGGGTGCGCGCCGTGGTGAAAATCCCGGCGAGCGCCGACGAAGACGGGGGCTCGCGGCGTGGTCCGGGGTCGTCGCGCGACAATGCGGTTTGCGTCGTCGCGGACTACTTCTGGCAGGCCGAGCGCGCGATCGATGCTCTCGACGTCGTGTTCGACGGCGGTGCACATGGCGATCTCTCGACCGCGAAGATTGATGCGATGCTGGACGATGCATTGAATGCCGAGCATGGCGTCGCCGCGCTGGTGAGGGGGCGTCCGACAGAAATCCTGAAGGGTGCGGCGTCGGTGATCGAGCAGCGATTCAAGCTGCCGCACATCGCGCACGCTCCCCACGAGCCAGTCAATGCGACCGCCAGCTACCGGGATGGCAAGGTCGAGGTCTGGGGACCGATCCAATCGGTCACCGCTTGCCAGGAGGCGGTCGCGGAAGCAGCCGGGTGCAAGGTCGACGACGTGACGGTGCACGTCACATTTCTCGGCGGCAGCTTTGGTCGCAAGATCGTTCCGGACTTTGTCGTGCAAGCCGTTCACGCTTCCAAGGCGGTCGGGCGCGCGGTCAAGCTCATTCGCTCGCGCGAAGAAGACATGCAGCACGACGTCTACCGGCCGAACGCGGGCGGCCGCTTTCGTGCGGTGCTGGACGAGGGCGGCTATCCGCTGGCGATCCATGCGCGCGTCGCCGGTCAGTCGCTGTTCGCCGCCACGCGCAAGAGCTGGCTCGATCAGACGCCGCAGGGCGCCTGGGACGAGAGCATGGTCGACGGCATCTACAATCAGAGCTATCGGCTGCCGCACTTTCTGGTGGAGACGGTCGACACGCCGCTGCCGATCCCGGTGTATTTCATGCGATCGGTCGGCTCGACGGCGGCGGTGTTCTTTTGGGAGAGCTTGATAACCGATCTCGCAAATCGCGCCGACATCGATCAGTACACTTACAGGCGCAACCTGCTGACCGATGAACCGCTCGCGCTCCGCGTGCTCGATGCGGCCGCGCAGGCGTCCGGCTGGGGCGCGCCGTTGCCGCTCGATACGTTTCGCGGCATCGCCTACAATTGCTACATCGGCCGGGGCGGCCGATTCAATACCCATGTCGCCGAGGTGGTGGAGCTCAAGCGCGTCGGCGACAGGCTGGCGGTAAGGCGGGTCTTCTGCGCGGTCGATGCCGGCCTCGTGGTCAACCCGAACACGCTGAGGGCCCAGATCGAAGGCGGCATCGGGTTCGCGATGACCAACACGCTCAAGAGCAAGATCACGTTCTCGAACGGCGGCACCGACCAGAGCAACTTCTTCGACTATCCGCTTCTGAGCATCGATGAGATGCCGGAGATTGTCCCGATTGTCCTTGCAAGCGATCGTCCGCCGCAAGGCGTAGGCGAGGTGGTGCTGGCGCCGGTGGCGCCTGCGATTGCGCAGGCCCTGCTGCACGCCACCGGCCGACGGCCCGACGTCATGCCGTTCCCTGACGACGCCTTTCACATAGCCGCGCGCAAATGATCCGGCGTGGAGAGAACAGAGCATGTTGATCAAGTTCTACGTGAACGGAAAGCCGGCCGAATTCGATGGACCCGAGGACGTCCCGCTGTTGTGGGTCGTTCGCGAGCATCTGGGGCTGACCGGAAGCAAGTTCGGCTGCGGCGTCGGCGCTTGCGGGGCCTGCACGATGCATATTGAGGGCGCTCCGACCCGGACATGCATCATGCCGATCACGATGGTCCAGGGCAAACGCATAACGACCATCGAAGGCTTGGCACCGCACGGAGATCATCCCGTCCAGAAAGCCTGGATCGATCTCGACGTCCCCCAATGCGGCTATTGCCAGTCCGGAATGATCATGGCCGCGGCGCACCTTCTGAGCGTGCACCCGCATCCGACCGACCAGGACATCGACCGGGAGATGACGAATCTCTGCCGCTGTGCGACCTATGTCCGCATTCGCGCCGCAATACATCTGGCTGCGAAATTGGGTCGAGGTCCGGAAAAGCCCTAGGTGCGTACGAAGTGGGGCATCGTCCTCACTGATAGTTGAGGATCTTATCCCACAAGTCGCAGTCGTTTGCCTTGCCGTAACCGTCGGCGATTTTCGAGCCCGGGAGGTCCAGGTACAAAACGTTGTCCTTCTCGGCCGAATAACGCGGCCACGGCGTGAGCGCGTGATTGGAAGACTGATCCGGCGTTCCGGTCCGCGCGAAGTTGGTCCAGTAGTCGACCATGACGTCCGACAGCCGTTCCTGCGCGTCGCTCAGCGAATGGGGCGTGCCCTGTCCGCCATGGAACCGCGGAAACAGATATTGCAATTCGGCGGTGTGATAGGCCCGCATCGGATAGCTCACGTCCGGAAAGTACGACGGGGCCGTGCGGTCTGCGAATTGATACGCGTAGACCGGGACGTATTTCGCCCATTGCTGATCGAGCAGGCGCGCCGTGCAGGCCTTGAAGCCCTGCGCCATGGCGATTTCGGCGAGGCTCGGGCTGGGGTAGCTCGCCAGCGGATACTTGGCGAGGAGCGTCTGCGTATGCGCGGCGCCGAACGATGCGGCGTAGAGATTGAAGTCGTCCGCCGTCAGGGGCTTGCGCGTGTTCGGCTCCGGAAGGAAGTACGCTTGTTCGTCGGCAACGAGCCCCGTCATGATCGGTACCTGGTTGAACAGCCCCCTGCTGAAAGCCTCCAATGCGCGGTGGGGAATGATCGTGCCGTCGACCGTGGGGAAGTCCGGCACCACCCGCAGTATGCCCGCCTGATTGTCGAGCACCTGCTTGACCGTCAGGGACCGCAGGCATTTCGCGCTCTGGTCGGCACAGCCGGACGCGACGGCGAATTCCTCGCCGAGCTTGAGCATGGTGGCCGGCGGCGTCACCGCGATGCGCGTCCCGCTCTGGTTGATCGCGCGATGAAACAGCCCTTTTGACAACGGCGAGACCAGATTGGACATGACGGCGGTGCCGCCGCCCGACTGTCCGAAGATCGTCACGTTGCCGGGGTCGCCGCCGAATGCCGCGATATTGCGTTGAACCCACCGCAGCGCGGACTGCTGGTCCATGATGCCGTAATTCGCAAAGGGATGGCCCTCCGCGTTGATCGCGGGGTGCGAGAAAAAGCCCAGCGCGCCGACCCGATAGTTCGTCGTCACGACGACGACGTTGCCCCGGCGGGCGAGCTTGCTGCCGTCGTAGTCGTTGCTTTCACCGCTGAACAGGCCGCCGCCATGGAACCAGACCATGACCGGTTGGCGCGCGGCCGGATCGGGCTCCGTCTTCGGCGTGAATACGTTGAGATAGAGGCAATCCTCGGTGTTGCTGGGCGCGGCGAACACGCCGCGCTGCGGCTGGACGCAGGTGTTTGCGAACTTTGTCGCCTGCAATGTCTGTTGCCAACGTTGTGCGTCGTGCGGGGGTTGCCAGCGCAGGTCTCCCACCGGAGGCGCCGCAAAGGGGATGCCGAGAAATTGACCGACGCCATTGGCCGCAAGTCCTTGCAAGTCGCCCGCGGGCGCGTGAACGACGCTCGTCGGCGCTGACGTCTGGGCATGCGCAACCCTGGTCCCAGCGCCCAGACCAATCGCCGCTGCTGCCAACAGCAGGACCCCGGGGATCGCGGATGATTTCGCCCCGAACCTGCTTTTGCCGCGTGACGCCTCGCTGCAAAATCTGCTCATGGCGGCATATGTATTACTGGCGCGCGTGTTCGCCTGTGGGTTCATGGGTCTCTCCGCTATTCTACTGCGCCGCGGCGCTCGCAGGCTTGGCCTTCTCGAGGACCAGGGTCGCGACGATCTTGACCGGCAAGTTGCTGTTGTTGATGCCCTGATGAATTTTTCCGGACTCGACGTAGAACAGTTCGCCGGGCTTGAAGGTCGCGGTCGGCTGCCCTTCGCGCTCGAGAACGAGCGTCCCTTCCAGAATGTAACCGCTGAGCGCGCCGGGATGGGTGTGCTTGATCTCGCTCACTCCAGCAGGGATTTCCACGATGTTCACCACCATCTGGTAGCCAGGAATCGCCAGATCCTGTTGCAGCAGCGGCTTGCGCTGGATCTCAGGTCGTCCCTGCGCGCCGGCGCCCCGATCGCCGCCCAGCAGGAAGGCCGCCGCCAACAGTGGCAGTACGACCGACATCATCACAACGCGTCGTTTCATGATCTTCTCCACTTCGGGTCTCCCGGCGGGGTGTTCTCGGGTACGTGCGTACGGTCCAATGTATCACCGGTGCTCGTAGTCTTGTCCTTCATATTCGGCGTAGGGCCGAGTGCCGCAGCGCAAAGCCCACGCCGCGGCGGATCTTGCTCGCAACAATAAACCTAAGATCAACCACTTAGAGAGATAGTGGGTAGGCTCAGAATTCACTTTCGATGCGTATCGATTGCACCGTCTGGGGAACAAATGGTCCGGTCGTCCCGCCATGCGCCAGATTCTTGTGCCGCCATCATTGGGGGGCAAATGTCATTGAGCCGATTGGTTGTGTCCGTTGCCTCGATCTTTTTTAGCGTGTCTGCGGCAGTTGCCCAACAGGCCGCGACGAAAGCGGCCGCTACCGAGCCGCCGTTGTTTCAGGGCATCATGGTGGACGCCATGGGGAAGACCGTTGGACGCTTGATCGGGATCAACAGCGCCGACCTCGTCGTGCGCCAAATAAGCGGGGTGTGGGTCTTGCTCAGGGTCCGCGACCTTACAACCGGATTCGACAATGAGCAGGACGCTATTCCTTCCTTTTATCAATCGACTGACTGCACCGGCCAAGCCTATTTTCCCGTAAATCTGAGCGACGACAATCACGTGATAGAGCCAGTGATCGGGACGGTCGGCATGATCGCTCCGGCGACGGCGCCCTCGATTTATTTCGCCGGCACGCCGGTGATTGTGGTAGCGGCGAAATCCGTCCGCAACGCAGGCCAGAGTTGCATTATGTTCAATCCCAGTAGTCCACCTTTGATTGCGGTCGGACCCGCCCAAACCGTCCCGGTAAGCAGCCTCGGGCTTACTCTGCCCTTCAGCGTCAAATGAAAGATGACGCCCTCCCCTTGCGGGGAGGGGCTTCGCGCGATTATCGCGGCAGCGCCGCGAGCTGCGGGACATCGTCCTCTTTGGGCGCGACGGCCTTGGCGGTGATCAGCGTCATCGCCACCGTGTCGTAGTAGCCCATGGTCGCGACGAGATCGATCAGACCCTTCTCGCCGAAGGTCTTGACCGCCGCAGCGTAGGTTGCGTCCGACACCGCCTTGTCGCGATACATTTCGGTCGCGTAATTGTAGAGGATCGTCTCGTCCTCCTTCATCTTCTCGGGGCGCTTGCCGGCGGCGATATCTGCGCCGACGGTTGGATCGAGCCCGCCCTTCACGGCCGCCCGGTAGTGTCCGCGCCAGATCCACTGGCTCGACCATTGGCGGGCGGTGATCATGATCGCGAGTTCGGTCAGCCGCGGCGGCTGGCCGCTGCCCCAGCGCACGTAATCCGACACCGCCTCCAGTTTGCCGGCGAGCTCGGGGCTGCGCATATAGACCCTGAAGGGCGGGTTCTTCAAAGCGGTCGTGTTGTTTCGCGGCGGCTTCTGCAACCCCTCGACGTAGGCCTTCTGTGCCGCGCTCAGCTGGTCGGGATTGAGCGGCGCATAGCGCTCCTGCGCGGCGGCAGCCAGCGGCAGCGCAAACGCGGCGGCAACGAGCGCAGTAGTGAACAGGTGTTTCATTGATTCCTCCCTGTGGTTGATTTTGCCTTTGGTCGATTTTGGCAGCTTCTGAATTGGGCCGGACGGGAGTGTAGTCCTGTGCTCTATGCGGTCACAATACCGATCCGGTTTCGCTCGGAGCCAGCGGAAGGTGGCCGACAAAGCCGCATCCGCGCGGGGGAGGGGGCGATGCGGCGCGGCCTGTGGTAGGCTGAGTGTGGTCAATCATCCGAGCCTGACAACGGGGGCTGAGAATGCGCAAGGGGCTGATCTGGTGCGCGGCATTGGCGATGGCGGCTGCGTTGGCGCAAGTCGGTGCGCACGCCCAAACATCGCCGGCGCAAAACTGGCCGGCGAAATCGATCCGGCTCATCGTGCCCTATCCGCCGGGCGGACTGAGCGACGTCTTCGCCCGCCTCATCGGCGACAAGCTGGCACGCGTGCTCGGACAGGCTGTCGTGATCGACAACCGTCCCGGCGGCAACACCATCATCGGCACCCAGGCGACCGCGCAATCGGCCCCCGACGGCTATACGCTGCTGCTCACCAATGGCGCACTCAGCATCAACCAGAGCCTCGTCACCAGCCTGCCCTATGACCTCGACAGGGATCTCGCCCCGGTGGTCTGGCTCGGCGAGAGCTACGGCCTCGTCGTCGTCAACGACAAGGTGCCGGCAAAGACCTTTCCCGAGCTGATCAAGCTCGCCAAGGCGCAGCCAGGGAAAATCGCGGTGGCGGTTCCGGGGCTGGGCACCAACTACCGCATCGCGCTCGAGCAGCTCAAGGACGTCACCGGCGTCGATCTCGTGCTGGTCCCCTACAAAGGCAGCGCGCCCGCCATTTCCGACGTGATCGGCGGCCAGGTCCAGGCCGGCATCGACAGCCTGGTGCCGCTCGCCCCGCAGGTGAAGGACGGCAAGCTGCGCGCCCTGGCGGTGCTCGCCGCGACCCGCACGCCCGACCTGCCGGACGTGCCGACCACCGCCGAGGTCGGGCTCCCCGATGTGGTGATCTACGGCTACAATGCGATCCTCGCCCCGGCGGCGACGCCGCGGCCGATCATCGAGAAGCTCAACGCCGCGGTGAACCAGGTGCTCGCCGATCCCGACACGATTGCGCGGGGCCGCACGCTCGGGCTGCGTATCGGCGGCGGGACGCCGGAGCAGTTGAAGCAGATCATGAGCAAGGTGACGGAGATCTACGCCAAGGTCATCAAGTCCGCCAACATCAAGCCCGATTGAGCCGGCGGCTCCTCACGCCTGCGACTCTTTGGTGCCTGGCCGGCCTCCTCTGCGGGGCTGATTTCGCGTGTGGCGCGGGTTAAAGTTCGCTTGGCGGAAGCACGCTTGCCCGCTCCCTCATGGCTGCCGGTTTGAAGGACAACGCTATGTCGAAACTGCTCACGCTGATTGCCGCCGCGGGCGCGATATATGCCGCACTGCCGGCCAATGCCCAGCAGGCGGACTATCCGAACCGGCCGATCAAGATCATCGTCTGCCTGCCGCCCGGCGGCGGCGTCGATACGGTCACCCGCATCATCTCCGACAAGCTGCAGCACCGTCTCGGCCAGACCGTCGTGATCGAGAACAAGGGCGGCCAATCCGGCAATATCGGCGCCGAGGCCGTCTTCACAGCGGAGCCCGACGGCTACACCCTGCTCGCCTCGCAGCCGGCGCCGATTACGACCAACCCGCTGCTCTACAAGAGCATGTCGTTCGATCCTGCGCAGTTTACGCCGGTCGCCGTGATGACCGCCATTCCGAATACGCTCACGGTGCGATCGGATTTTCCGGCCAAGACCGTGCAGGAGTTCATCGCCTATGCGAAGGCCAATCCCGGCAAGATCAGCTACGCTTCGCAGGGCAACGGCACCACCTCGCATCTGACCGGCGTGATGTTCGAGCAGGCGACCGGCACCAAGCTCCTCCACGTGCCCTATCGGGGCACTGCGCCCGCCATCAACGATCTGATGGGTGGCCACGTCGACGTGCTCTTCAACGAACTCGCGACGTCAATGGAAATGCACAAAGGCGGCCGGGCCAGAATCCTCGCGGTGACGACGCCGCAGCGCGTTCCGGAATTGCCGGATATCCCCACCATGCAGGAAGCGGGGCTTGCCGGCTTCGTGTCGGATACCTGGAACGCGATCTCGGCGCCGCCCAAGACGCCGGCGCCCATCGTCGCAAAGCTCAATGCCGCCATCAACGCAGTGCTGGCCGCGCCCGAAATGCAGGCGCAGATGAAATTGATGCACCTCCAACCGGTCGGCGGCACGCCGCAGAAGATGGCCGAGATCGTTAAATCCGATACGCGGCGGTGGGGCGACCTGATCCGCGCCGCCAAGGTGACGATCGAATAGCGGGACGCGACTGGAAGACAGCCATACGCGGTGCGGCCTCGGCCGCAAATGTCATCGAGTCCGCAAACGTCCAGCCGCTTCGAGCGTCGGGTTCAGCGCGATCGTCGCTGTTCGGATTCGAGTACGGAACTCGCGGCGCTCCTCGTCGCGCCGTTCGGGAGGCGGTCGCTGATCCCGATCGATTGGGCGGCCTTCTGATACCAAGTGCTCGACTGGAGCCGGGCGGTCCTCCGCGACGGTGTCTTGGCAACTGCCGATCGCTTGAGCTTTGAAACCGGCGCCTTGGCCGCATTTGTCTTAGCCAACTGTTCCTCCCATTGGTCGATAAGATTCTGCGCGCTGGTTCGATCATCGGCGCAGTTGGAGCGCTGTCGTCCCGGACTCCTACCGATAGCGCTCCCAAGACTTGACTTCCAGCACGATCTTGCGCCCGAGCGCGTGCAGGCGAAGTGTTAAATCGCCGCAAGGCGACTGGTTTACCAATCCGGCGAAGTCGCCCGAAGGTCCGAATCAGGCCTTGTTCTTCATGCCGTTGACGATGGCGCCGACGATCGCGGTTACAATCGCGCCGGTGGCGCCGCCGCCGACCAGCTGTCCCGCCATGGCGCCGATATCGAGGCCGCCGGCGCCGCCCGAGAGCGCAGGGATGAGTGCGGTGAGGATCGAACCGCCGCCCGCGCCACCAAGCGCACCGGCGATCGTGTTGCCGAGCGGCCCGAGATCCATGTTCTTGAGGGTCGCTCCGATGGCATTACCGCCGATGGCGCCGCCAATCGCCTGAATGATGAGGTTGACCAGGATTTCGGACATGTTGCCCTCCAATGGTCAGACGCTTCCTTATTTTAATATTATTGCAGCGCCGAATATGCGCCCTTGGGCCCATTTGACAAGGGCGCAGCCATCCGATCGGGCGCAAATCGTTCGACAATTGGACGCCGATTCACAGGCATCGTTTCCGCATCGCACCAATTGCGCCACCGTCTCGCCGAACGCCGGCGTCATACGAAGGTGGCGGATGAACGGTCTCGGCCCGGCTTGCGCCGTGATGTGCTGACGCGAATCAGCCCTGCGGCCTATTTCGTCCCACCGGGACGCCACGAGGCTCGGTCACGCACCGCGTTGACGACCCGGCGGACCGCGGCGACCACCAGGGCCGGCTGTGCGATCTGGACATAGTGATCACTTTCGGCAGCGATTTCGTGCCGTGCGTCGGGCAGCAGGGCAGCGAGCCCTTTCTGGCCGGCACGCCACGCCGTCTCGAGCTCCTGGGGAGAAAAGCCGGCCGGGAGGTTCGGCGGCAACACCACCGGCTTGCCTCGTGAGATGACGAAGAGCGGCATCGGCCGGAGCGGGACTTTGGCTGCCATTTCCGCCATGCGGTGCGATGCGGCCGTAAAAACGACGTGCTCGAGCTCACGGTATTTCTCAAGACCCGGAGGGGGTCCCGAAGCTATTGCCTCAAAGGCTTTCCACGCTCGCGGCCCGAGCAGGGTTTCCAGAGACTCCGGAAAGGCGTCGACAAGGACCATCCCGGCGACCTCGTCCGGCCATGTGCTTGCATAGAGGCGGGCAAAGAGACCGCCCAGGGAATGGGCAACGAGAACATACGGACCGGGGATGTTTGCCGCGGCCAGCAGCGCGTGCAGTTCGGCGATCGCTTCGTCGGCCGTCCGCGGCATCGGCACCGGGTCGCTGCGGCCGACATTGGTGGTATCGAGAACGGTGCCGGGCCGATCATAGGCGCACACCCTGGCGAAGGCGGCGACGCCGGTGAAGACCGGTATCAGTCCAGCGCCTGGTTCGACCGTCCAGATCTCGCCATCGTTGCGGTAGCCGGAAATGAGGATGACGGTAGGTACGCCGGCGCCCCCGCATTCGAGATGGATCTTGCGGCCGCCCATGTCGATCGATCCGATGAAATCGTCGGTCGCGGAAACGGCCTGCGCGACCGCCGGCCGGGGCAGGGCGAGGAGAAGAACAAGCAGGAGGACGCTGGCCCCAGGAAACATGATGTCGATCACTCCGTCCTACTCACTCATCCTATCCGCTTTCCCATGCGAACGAGCGGGACGCGAACTCCTGAGCGGGTGTCGGCCTCGAAGCGTTCGATGTCCTGATAGCCGCAGGCGCGGTAGAGCGGCTCCCCCGCCATGGTCGCCGCAAGTTCCACACGCGTAAAACCCGCCGCGGCCGCTGCTTGCTCGCAAAGGCCGAGCACCAGACGACCGAGGCCGCGGCGTGCGAATGAGGGGCTCGTGTACATCGCGCGCACGCGGGCTGCGTCTTTTCGTGGATCGAGGAGTGCCGCGTTGCGCCTCGCGGTGTGATCGCCGCCGAACAGCGTTGCCCGGCGGCTCCATCCGCCACAGCCCGCGAGCACACCGTCACATTCGACGACGAAGTAGGTCCCGTCATCGATGAGCTGGGTGTCCAGGCCCATGACGTCGAAAGAGGCCTCCACCGCCGGCGGCGAGAGAAAATCACGCAGCAATTCGCGAATTGACGCCGCCATCAGCAGATTCAGCGCCGGAATATCGTCATGTCGGGCGAGCCGGTGAGTAAAAGGTGAATTCATCGGCGTCCTGACCTTCGAAGCGCGACCAATTGCGCTGATGTCCGCGCCTGAGTTGAGTTGCGCCATCGGCCACCGTACGAAACACGCCGCGCGCCGGCGACACAAGGCCAGGATTTCGCCCGCGTCCGGTTCCGGCTAGGATTGCCGCGACCCGATCTAAAAAGGGGCCACAAAGGGGAAACATCATGAGGAATCTCATCCCGGTTTTGATCCTGGCTGTTCTGCCCGTGTCCGCCGTCGCGGCCGAGCGTCCGGACTGGGCCTATCCTCCCGCGCAAGCCGCGAACGTGCAGGCCGAGCCCGACAGCGGCAAGCCCCTGCAGGCGCCGGGGAGCACGCGGACCTACACCCGGGCGCAGATCGACTCGCAGATGGATTCGCCGGACTGGTTCCCCGACGAGCACCCGCCGATGCCGGCGATCGTCGCCCATGGCAACGGCACCACGGTGCGCGCCTGCATCGGCTGCCATCTCCCTCACGGCCATGGCCATCCCGAGAACTCCCGCCTGCCGGGGACCACTGCGGCCTATCTGGCGCGGCAACTGGCAGACTTCAAAACCGGCGCCAGGGGCGGCGCCGGCGCGGCCGCCATGACCAGGTTCGCCAAGGAAATGACGCCGGACGAAATCAAGGCCTCGACCGAATTCTTTGCCGGCTTGAAATTGATGCGGTGGACGCGGGTGGTCGAAGCCGACACGGTGCCGAAGACCTATTTCAAGGGAACGCGGCGGCTGCAGCATCCCTCGGGCGGCACCGAGCCGATCGGCAACCGCATCGTCGAAGTGCCGGAGGACATGGAGCGGGTCGAGCTGCGCGATCCCCACGCGAGCTTCGTTTCCTATGTGCCGGTCGGCAGCCTGAAGAAGGGCGAGGCACTTGTCGCGTCCGGCGGCGACGGCAAGACCATCGCCTGCGCGATCTGCCACGGCCCGGGACTGAAGGGGCTCGGCGACGTCCCCAGCCTCGCCGGCCGTTCGCCCGGCAACATCGCCCGCCAGATCTACTACTTCCAGACCGGCGATCGCGGCGGCACCTCGGCTGCGCTGATGAAGGCGGTCGTCGACAAGCTCACCGCGGACGACGTCATCGCGATCTCCGCCTATGTGGCCTCGCTCGATCCGACCAAGTAGGAGAGCCGGGCGCGGGGGTCCACACTGTCATCGCCCGGCTTGACCGGGCGATCCAGTAACCGCCGACCGTGAGTACTGGATTGCCCGGTCAAGCCGGGCAATGACAACGCGGGTAAGCGGAATCGGAATGCTCGCTACGACTTGGTCATCGCGTTGAACCTCGATCTTGCAATGGATCGTCGCAGCAGCGCGAACAGGCTGCCGCCGGTCGCCATCCCCAACACGTAGATGATCACGACCAGGAGCGCGAGCGGCGTCCGCGCGCTGATACCCAGGAAGGACAGGGTGACGATCTCGAAGTTCTGGATTGCGAAGAGCGCCGTCGCAATCGCAAACAGCGCGACCACAATGATGTTGAGCCATCGCATTGCATCGCTCCCTCGGTGCGAAAAACGAGCCTCATCGCGGCGTCGAACAACCTTCCATTTATGACCGCGACACGGCAATGTCTATCCGGTCTTGATCTTGCAGGACCGTGATCCCATGAAATCGTGCAACGCCGCGCTTTCGCGGTCGACCTGGCGGCACCTTAAATGAAGCTGATCATCGATCCGCGCGACGGCGATATCGAGGACGATGCGTCCAGCACCAAGCGGCGGTCGCTGTTCTCGCTGGCCGGCAGCCTGCTGGCGGAGGTCAGCCTGCCGAAACTGGTGCTGGCGTGGATCCTGTTGATCGGGCTGCCCGGCGTCGTGCTCGGGATATCGCCGCTCATCGCGTCGTGGTGGCTGTCCGTTGCTTCGTCCAAGGTCATGGACATCCTGACGGGGGTCACGCCGGTCCTGCTGCTGTTGATCCTGATCGCGATCGCGTGGTTCGGCGGGCGTCCGCTCCTGCGCCTGATCGAAAGCAGTTTCTGGTCGCTGAACGCCTTGGGGGTGCAGCCGCTCTACATCTTCTGTCGCGAAGGGTTGAGGCAGGTGGCCGAACAGTTGCTCCCTCAGGGCGTGAGTCCGGCCGGGCGGGCCTCGGTCCGGGCCGGCTGCGCCGCGGCGTCGGGCGTGGCGATCAGCGCGGCCTCGTTTGGGCTCGTACTGCTCGCGTGGCCGGCCACGCGCTGGGCCGGCAGCCTCGCGGAGTTCGCATCGCCGCGGCTGCTCATCGCGGTTGCGCTCGCGAACGCGGTCGTCATCATCGCCGGCTATTTCGGCGGGGCGGCACTCATATGGGGCATGGCCGACGCGATCATGGCGCAGCCGCGCGACCTGCGCGCATTCGATGCCCGCCCGCGAGACGGCCGCTCCTGGCGCGTGGCGCACCTCTCCGACATCCATACCGTGGGCGAGCGGTACGGCTTCCGGGTCGAGAGCGGCCGGTCCGGCCCGCGCGGCAACGAGCGCTTGCGGCAACTCCTGGCGCGGCTGGACGAGATTCACGCGACGCAACCGCTCGACGCTATCCTGATCTCTGGAGACCTGACCGATGCCGGCGTGTCCGCGGAATGGGCCGAGGTTTTCGATGCCCTGGCGCCTTACCCCGCGCTCGCCGGACTGTTGATCGGGCTTCCCGGCAACCACGACGTCAACGTGGTGGACCGCGCCAATCCGGCCCGCCTCGACCTGCCGACCAGCCCGACCAAGCGCTTGCGCCAGCTGCGCACCGTCTCCGCGCTCGACGCGATGCAGGGTTCACGCTTCAAGGTGGTCGACGCCAAGGCCGGCCGGCTCGGCGACACATTGGCACAAGTCCTGGAGCCGCATCGCGCCGAAATCGAAGAGTTCGCGGACAAGGGCTCGATCCGCCTGTCGCTGCGCCTGGCCGATCTTTGGGCGGCGATCTTTCCCATGGTCCTGCCGCCCGACACCGAGGATGGACTGGGGGTGATCGTGCTGAACTCCAACGCCGACACCCATTTCTCCTTCACCAATGCGTTGGGAATGATGTCTATGGAGCAGGCGAAGGGCATCGACATTGCCGTCGCCCAGTTCCCTCGCGCCTGCTGGATCGTGGCGCTGCACCATCACGTCGTCGAGTATCCGAAGCCCGCCAAAGCCCTGTCCGTGCGGATCGGAACGGCGCTCGTCAACGGCAGCTGGTTCGTGCGGCGTCTGCAACGCCTGGCGGACCGCGCGGTGGTCATGCACGGCCACCGGCATATCGACTGGATCGGCGAGTGCGGGGGGCTGATGATCGTATCAGCGCCGTCCCCGGTCATGGAAGTGACCGACGACCGCGATACCTATTTCTACATACACAATCTGGCGGTCGGCGCCGACGGCACGCTCAAGCTGCTCGAACCGGACCGTATCGAGCTGCCCGGACGGAAAGCTCTCGACAATTCATCGTTGACGCAACCCGACCCTGACTGAAGTCACGCCGGCTCGCCGGGACCTCCCAGCAGGTCCGCAATCCATCGGGTGGACGGGTGCTGCTCGCACAGTGTCAGGGCCGCGATGGCGATCGGCACGCCGATGAAGGCGCCGGCGATCCCCCACACGAAGGTCCAGAAGAACACTGCGAACAGCACAAGGAACGGCGAAATGGAAAGCGCGTTGCCCGCGATCCGGGGCTCGATGTAGCTTCCGACCACGAACTGGATGAGATTGAGGCAGGCGAAAACGATGACCGCCATCTGCCAGGATTCGAACTGCGCGATGGCGAACAAGGTCGGGAACAGCGTCGCGATGAAGGGGCCGATGAAGGGAATGTAGTTGAGCGCGAAGGCGATCACGCCCCATTCAGCCGCAAGCGGGAGCCCCACCAGCGCGGCGAAGCCCCACACCAGCAGGCCCGTCATGACGCTCATCTGGGTCCGGACCAGCATGTAGCGGCGGAATTTCGCGGCGGTCTCGGCCCCGCCTTTGAGCAGAACCCTGCCGAATTCGCCGGTCTCGGGCGCGCGCAGCTTGGCGGCGGCGTCGTCGACCTCGAGCAGGCCGAGGATCACGTAGATCAGCACGACGAGAGAAAAGCTGAGCGTCGAATTCAACCGGGTCGTGATCTGCTGGAACAAGCTGATCAGCCAGCCGACGTTGAAATGCTCCGCCCACAGGCCCGCCAGCACGATCCCGTGCCCTTCCAGCCATTCGGCCAGATTCCCGTACCAGAGTTGAAAGCGGGCGGCGTCGCTGACGATGAAACGGCCGACGCGACCGAACCCCCACGCGACCAGCAGTACGAACGCGGTGAGGATCACGATGGTCGCCAGCATGCTCACGGCGAGCGCGACGAGCTTGGGCAGCCGCGCCTGGAGGCGCTTCTGGACCGGCCATATGATGGCGATGATCAGCAAGGCGAATGCCAGCGGCGCGAAGATCGAGCCCGAGAAATAAAGGGCGGTGACGATGAGGATGGCGGCGCAAAGGCCGGCCGACACGCGCAACCCGCGGTCGCTCGTCGTGCCGGCGCTATTGACGGGGTCGCTCATGGGGTCCTCGGGGCGCCAAGCCTGTCCTTGTCACGCATCAGTGTTGTAGTGCTGTCCCTGGTGCGCCCACCTCCGGCTCTCTCACGCGAAACCAGGTGACGTAGAGCGCCGGCAGGAAGATCAGCGTCAGGACGGTCGCGACCAGCAATCCGCCCATGATCGCGAAGGCCATCGGCCCCCAGAATATGGTGGGCGCGATCGGTATCATGCCGAGCACCGTCGATATTGCCGTGAGCATGATCGGGCGGAAGCGGGACATCGAGGCCTCGATCACCGCGTCCCATATCGCCTTGCCCTCCGCCCGCTCGGCCTCGATCTGGTCGATGAGGATCACGGCATTGCGCGCGATCATCCCGAGCAGCGCCAATATCCCGAGGATGGCCACGAAGCCGAGCGGCCGGTTGAACAACAGCAGCGCGGCGACGACGCCGATCAGGCCCATGGGAACGACGCTCAACACCAGGAAAAGCCGGCTGAAGCTCTGGAGCTGCATCATCAGGAACGTGATCGTGATGAACAGCATCAGCGGCACCACCGCATAGACGGAGGCCTGCGACTGCGCGCTCTCCTCGACCGTGCCGCCCACCGCGATGTGATAGGACCTCGGCAGGCTTGCTTCGAGCTTCGCGACCGCGGGCGCAAGCGTGGCGACCACCGCTTCGGGCGAAGCGCCCTGCGTCACGTCGGCCTGGATGGTCAGCGTCGGGACGCCGTCACGACGCCAGATCAGCGGAAACTCCTGCTCGAAATCCAAGGTCGCGAACTGGCCGAGCGGCACGGTGCGGCCGTTCGGAAGCGGAAACTGCAGGTTGCGCAGCGTCGACAGGGAAACGCGCTGCTCGTCGGTTGCCCGCATGACCACATCGACCAGATAGATGCCGTCCCGCACCTGCGTAACGGGCAGGCCGGACATCACCTTGTTGAGCACCGCCGCGATCGAGTCCGAGCTCAAGCCCAGCAGCCGCGCCTGGTCCTGATCGATGCGGATGCGAACCTGCCGGGCCGGCTCGATCCAATCGAAATTGATCCGCCGCGCGCGGGCATCCGTGGCGACGACCTGGGCGAGCCGAAAGGCGATGTCGCGCACTTCGTTCACGTCCGGACCGCTGACGCGATATTGCACCGGCCAGCCGACCGGCGGCCCGAGTTCCAGCGGAACGATTCGCGTCACCGCGCCCGGGAAATCCTCCTCGAGCACGCGCTCCAGCTTGGCGCGAAGCCGCTCGCGGGCGGCGATGTCCTTGGCGATGACGACGAACTGCGTGAAGAAGTCGTTGGGCAGCTCGACGCTGAGCGGCAGATAGAATCGGATCGCGCCGCGCCCGACATTGGTGCTCCAGCGTTCGACGTCGGGATCGGCCTTGAGGATCGCGTCGAGCTTGGCCGAAGCGTCGCTGCTGGCATAGATCGAAGCGCCCTGCGGCAGCCTCAGATCGACCAGCAGTTCCGGCCGGTCCGACGACGGGAAGAACTGTCTGGGCACCGAGGGGATGGCAAGCACGGCGACCGCGAAGCAGGCGAGCGTCACCAGGATGGTGAGCCATCGCATCCGCATGGCGGCGACGAGCACGCTGCGGAAGATGCGGATCGACCAAACCGGGCTCGGCTGGTTGTGCGAGCGCTCGGCTTGGCCAGCAGCGCGACGCCCAGCAGCGGAATGAAGATCACCGCGACCAGCCAGGACGCCAGCACCGCGATGCTGACGACGGCGAAGATCGAAAATGTGTATTCGCCGGCGGCGCTCTTCGCAAACCCGATCGGCACGAAGCCCGCCATCGTCACGAACGATCCGGTCAGCATCGGGAACGCCAACGTCTTGTAGGCGAACGTGGCGGCCTGTTCCTTTTCGTCGCCCTGCGCGAGGCGCATCGTCATGGCGTCGATCGTGCTCATGGCGTCGTCGACGAGCAGGGTCAGCGCGATGATGAGCGCGCCCAGCGAAATGCGCTGCAGATCGATGCTGACGAATTCCATGACCGGAAACACGACCGCAAGCGTCAGCGGAATCGAAAGCGCGACGATGGCGCCGGCCCGGACGCCGAGGCTGACGACGCTCACCGCCATGATGATGGCGATCGCCTGCCACAGCGATTCCATGAACTCGCCGATCGCGCTCTGGACGACCGACGATTGATCGGCCACGAGCGTCGGCTCGATGCCGATCGGCAGGTCGGCGGTGATCTCGTCCATGGTCCGTTGAATGTTTCGGCCCAGCGTCAGGATGTCCCCGCCCTCCCGCATGGCGATGGCGAGGCCGATGGCCGGCTTTCCGTTCACGCGGAACATCGGCTGCGGGGGATCGACGTAGATCCGCCTGACGTCGGCAATGTCGCCCAATCGGAGCAGGCGGCCGTTCGAGGCGATGTTGATGGCCAGAATGTCCAATTCGGATTCGAACGCGCCGGAGACGCGAAGCGAGAGCTTTTCATCGCCCGTCTGCAGGATGCCGGCGGGACTGACCGCATTCTGCGCCTGCAACGCAGCGATCAAGGCGGCGCGGTCGATCCCCAGCCCCGCGAGTTTCTCGGTGGAGAACTCGATGATGATCTGTTCGTCCTGGGCGCCGAGGATCTCGATCTTGGAGACGTCGGCCACGCGCAGCAGCTTGGCCCGGATGCTCTCGACGTAATCGCGAAGCTCGCGGTGGGTAAATCCGTCCGCCGTGAAGCCGTAGATGATCCCGAAGGTGTCGCCGAACTCGTCGTTGAAGCCGGGCCCGACGACGCCGGGCGGCAAGGTGTGGCGGATGTCGCCGACGCTCTTTCGCACATGATACCAGATGTCGGGCACTTCCTTGGCCGGCGTGCTCCCCTTGAGCGTCACGAATATGGTCGTGACGCCGGCGCTGGTGAAGCTGCGCAGGAAGTCGAGACTGGGCGTCTCCTTGAGCGTCCGCTCGATCCGCTCGGTCACCTGATCGAGCGTGTCGTCGAGGGTCGCGCCCGGCCAGGCCGCCTGCACGATCATCGTCCTGAAGGTGAACGCGGGATCTTCGTTGCGGCCGAGACGCAGATAGGACATCGCGCCCGCGACGATCGCGACGAGCATCAAATACACCACGAACGAGCGATGCTTGAGCGCCCATTCGGAGAGATTGAACTGCATCACCGCGCCGATCCCAGCAGGCGGGTCTTCTGGCCGGGATGGAGCGCCTGGGCGCCTGCGGTCACCACGATCTCCCCGGTATCCAGGCCTTGGAAATGGCGACCGTCGCGGGATTGTGGCGCAGCACGTCGACGTTTCGCAGCGACACGGTCAGGCTCGACGGATCGACGACCCAGACGGCGGGCCGGCGATCGAATTCGGTGAGCGCGGTGGCGGGAATCTCGATCGTCGGGGATGCTGTCGAGTTGCACGCGTCCGATGACGGTCGCGCCGAGCCGCATGGCCGCGGGCGGATCGGTCAGGCCGACCTTGACCTCGAATGTCCTGGTGACGGGATCGGCCTGCGGCGAAACCTCCCGGACGCGCCCGATGGTCGTCACGGCCGGATCGTCCGTCAGGCTCACCGTGACGAGCGGTTCGCTCGGCGCCGACCGCAACACCTGGCCCGGGCACGTCGAACACGGCATCTCGCCCGCCCTTGGGCGCCACGCGAATGATCAACTGCCCGGCCTGGACCACTTCGCCGGGCTCGGCGGCGGTGGCGATCACGATCCCGCCGGCATCCGCCTTCAGCTCGGTGTCGCTCACCTGGTCCTCGGCGATCTTCAACTGCGCCTCCGCGGAATCGAGCTGGGCACGCGCGGTTTCCTGGGTCTGCTCCGCCCGCTCGTACTGGACGCGCGACGCGACGTCTCTGGACGAAAAGAAATTTCTGGCGCTCGTAGTTGGTCTTGGCCTCGTTGAATTGCGCCTGGGCCGCGGCGACGGCCGCCTGTGCGGAGCGCAAGGCGTTGAGCTCGTTCTGCGGCTCGAGCTTGGCCACCACCTGCCCGGGCTCGACCCGATCGCCGACATTGGCGGATCGCTCGACCATCCGCCCGCCGATGCGAAACGACAGGCGCGTCTCGTTTTCGGCCTCGATGCGCCCGGTGTAGGTGACGGTTTCGCCGATGTCGCGCTTGACGACGGTCACCGTCCGGACCGGACGAACCTCCGGGGCCGAAGACTTGAGTTTCCGGTTGACAGGCCGCCAGGAAAACCGTCGCCGCCACGAGCGCAACGCGCTGGCCGATTGCACCCTTGGCCCGATCGTGTCCGCCTGCTTCAGAGCTCGTCGACCGCGTACGCATTGGCTCTCCTCGGCTTCCGTTCAGAGGCGCACATCAACCAAGTCAACAAGCCTTCACGCGATCTTTTTCCAGTTTCTCTCACCCGCGGAAAATCCTAAGTTCATCTTATTGCAGAGCACTGACAGCGCAAGTGCGCGGCCTCCTGCCTGTATCCGGACTTGGTCAATGCCACGCCAGCATTGCGACGCCGAACATGATCGCCACCGCCAGGAGCGAGACACCTGCCGCCGGCCATTGCCGGAGTGTGCCATCCACCTGTTCGATCGCCCTGCCAAAGGCAAGGGCCATGCGTCGGGCGGGGCTCACCATTGCGACGACGACATTCCCCAAGGGAACGCGCGCCAGCGAATACCCCCAGCGCCCCAGCAGGATTGCCAGCGCGCCGCCGACCAGGATCGGCCACAGCGCCGTCGTCAGCGTTTCGAGCGTCACCGGACTGGAGGACGTATCGGAGGAAAGCGAGAGATAGGCCTGCCAGGAGATCAGTCCGAGCGACAGCGAACACAGCGCGAGCGCCAGCGCTGCCGACTTGCTGGATGCGCGGGACGAAGACCCGCAGCGTGACCGGCTCGATTCGCCGACGCCAGTGCGTGGGCGAGCGCCAGCACCACGTAGCTGCTCGTGAAGATCCCGCCGGCCTGTATCACGATCGCCCACCACCACTGCTCCGTCTCGGTCGCCGCCTGGAGCAGCAGCTTCTTGGCGAGGTAGGCACCGCTCGGCGGCAGCCCGATCAGCGACACCCCCGCTATTCCGAAGGCGAGCACGCTCATCGGCAGCGCCCGTCCGATACCCGCGAGGCCCGCGATGCGATCGTGCCCCAGCGCGGCGTAGATCAGTCCGGCAGCCATGAACATGGCGGCCTTCGCGGTCGCGTGCGAAATCGCCTGCAGCATGCCGCCTGCCAACGCGACGCCGCCTTGGAGTTGCGCCGTCACGGGGTCGAACGCGAGCGGAAACATCAGGAAGAGGTAGCCGATCTGCGCCAGCGTCGAGTAGGCGATCAGCAGCTTCAATCGCTCCTGCCGCAGCGCGACGACGCTGCCGAACACGATGGCCGCCGCGCCGAGAGCGGCGAGCAATTGTGCGGCGGCCGGGCCCGGCAGCGCCGGCATCACGTTGAACCACAGGCGCACCACGATGAAGAACGATCCCTTCACCACCAGCGCGGACAATACGGCGCTGGCGGCCGCCGGCGCGCCGGCATGGGCGGGCGGCAGCCACAAATGCAGCGGGAAGAGGGCGGTCTTGGCGAGAAGCCCCGCGGTCATCAGCGCGGCGGCGATGATCGTTACCGGGGCAGCTTGAACCCGCTGGGACAGCAGGACGATGTCGAGCGTGCCGTATTCGCCGTAGAGCAGTGCGGTGCCTACCAGATAAAGGGCAGAGCCGAGCAGCGCGAACAGCAGATAGCGCAGCGCCGCCTGCAGCGTTTCCGCGCGCCCATCGAGGCAGACCAGCGGCACCGCGGCGAAGGTCAGCAACTCCAGCGCGACATAGAGCGTAAAGAGATCCCCGCCCAGGAAGACCGTGTTCAGCGCTCCCCACACCGCCAGCAGGAGGATCCAGAACGTGAACGGCGCGCGGGCCTCGACCGATCCGGCTGGAGTGGGGAAGTCCGCGCGCGCAAACACGCCGATGGCGCAGATCACCACCGCCGTCGTCACCATCATGACCGCCGACAGCCCGTCTGCGCGCAGCGCCACGCCGAGCGGCGGAGCCCACCCGCCGAGCAGATAGACCAGCGGAACGCGCGTCTGCCGCACGGCGAAGAATATCGCAACCGCGAGTACGAGGCCGACCGGCATGGTCGCCAGCGCGATGCGTTCAACCCAGCGTCCGCCGGCGACGAATGCGAGCAGCACGCCCACCACCGGGACGACGATCGAGAGCACCAGCAGGCTCCCGCCTGCCGTCGCCGCGTCCAATGCAGGGGCGGACATCATGCGTCGGTTGGATCGTCGCGGGCGTTCGCCGCTGCGTCCGCGCGCAGTGTGGCCGTGCCGGATACCTGGAACAGGCGCAGCAATAGCGCGACCGCCAGGGCTGTCGCGGAAAAGGCGACGACGATCCCCGTAATGACGAGCGCCTGCGGGACCGGGTCGCCGCCAAATCCCGCGGCGGCCCCCCGGCGCGCGACGACGCCGAAGAACAGGAACGCGCCGGCGCCGAGGAGATTGAAGGCGAGGATTTTCCGGAGCGGCTGCGGATTCGTGATCAGGCCATACAGGCCGGCGCCCACCGCCACCGCGCCGCACAGTCCGAACACGATCGCCGCGCTCATGGGCAAGGCTCCCGCGCCGGTGGACCGGCCAGCAGCAGGCCGAGCGTGACCGCGATCGTCAGCGTCATCGCGAACTCGATCGCCAGGATCAACGGCTTGGCATACGCAACGGGATAGGCGAGGAACGCATCGCCCAGCCACAGCCCACCGAGGCCGACGATGAGGAACACTGTCGGGCCCGCAATGAGTATCAGCCGCAGCCGCCGGCGGTTCACTTGCGGTGCATCCCTGAGCCCCGCCATCATGACCAGCAGCCACATGGCGGCGAGGATGGTGCCGCCCTGGAACGCGCCGCCGGGATGATTGGCGCCCTCCCACAGGATGTAGATACCCACGACGATGCCGACCGGCGGAAGCAATTGCGCGAGAAGAGTAAGTGCGCCGTTGGGATCGGCTTGGCGCATCGATGTCGGGCGCCCGCCCCAGAGCCGATCGGGCGCCAGCGACCACACGCCGACCAACGCGAGCAGGAGCACGACCTTTTCCAGCATCGTGTCCATGGCGCGGAAGGCCATCAGCACGTTGGTGACGGGATTGCCGAGGCTGGTCGCGGCGGCATTATCGGCCGCCGCCGGCGCGAGCGTGGGCGCGGGGTCGGGCAGAAGCAGCACCGCTGTCGCGAGCGCGGCCGCGACCGTCGCCGAAAGCAATGCCGCGGCGAGGCGCAGGACTGCACCGGGACGTTCCGCATCCGCCACGACCTCAGCTGGCGCGCAGGCGTGCCGCCGCGCCGAGCAGCAGCGCGCCGGTCAAGCCGCCGCCGATCGCCGCCTCGGTCAGCGCCACGTCGATGGCATCGAGGCGCACCCAGACGAGAGTCAGCAGCAGTCCATAGGCGACGAATCCGACGACTGCGGCAAAAGTGCCGCGCGCGACGATCGTCCACACGGCCACAGCCGCCACCAGCGCGGCAATTCCGCAATCGAGTGCAAGATCGATCGTCATGCCTGCGGCCCGCCGCGCCGTGCCTCACGCGCAATGAGCTGGGCGACCGTCGCTCCCGCCAACAGCACGAGCAGCCAGACGCCGACCAGCTTCAGCGCGCCGAGCGGTCCGTCCGCTTGCGGCAACAGGCCGAGCACCACCAGGCCGAGGCCGAGATTGTCCGCCTTGGTCAACGCGTGCAGGCGGGTCAGCGGATCGGGGAACCGCAGCAACCCGACCGTGCCGGCCATGAAGAAAAAGGCGCCAGCCAGAACGGCCAGAATGGTGAAGATGTCACGCGCGATGCTCATGGGCGCTCTGCCGCCTCCGGGTCACTGTGGGCTCGGGCGAGAGCCGCCGATGACAAAGGCGACCGAAGCGAACGCGGCGAGCAGCGCCAGGGTCACCGCGACATCCACCAGCGCGGGCACTTTCGTCGCCGCTGACAACAACAACAGCGCCGCTATGCCGCCGGTGCCGAGAAGCTGTGCCGCCATCATGCGGTCCGCCCGCGCCGGACCGCGCAGGATGCGCATGAGGCCGAGCGCCACCATCACGAGCACGAAGCCGGAAGATGCGACGAGAAAATCAGGCATCGCCGTGGCCTCCCAACGCCCGCGTGAAAAGCCTCTCGTCTGCAGCCAGGTGCGCAGCCACCGGCTGGCCGACGTCGACGCAATGGATGACGATCGCACCGCTGGCGTCCGGCCCTGCAGGCAGAGTCCCGGGAGCCAGGCTCGTCAATGTGCAGAACGCGTCCAACGCCGGACCTGGCGGAAGGTGTGCCGGATAGATGACAAAGTCCGGTCGCAAAGGCAACCGCGGATCGAGCGCACGCCGGGCGACATCGACGCCCGCGACGATGGACTGGCGAGTGAAGCGCAGCGCGAGGCGGGCCAGCGCTGCGGGCGATGGATGCGAACTGCCCGGCGGCAGCAGGTGCAGGCTCGTCCAGGTCGCTGCCACAATTGCGATGACGCCGGCAGGAAGGTCGGCAGGATCGGCGCCGGCGAGGATCAGCCAGAGCCCAAGGAACGCCGCCAGCCGCCAGATGGCGGCCAACCCCGAGAAACCGGCAGCAACACCAAAATTGCTCACAGGCCGTGTCCGCTCATCGGAGTCGAATTGTCGTTTATAACTCGCCGGATGTCTAACCCTTGCGCTCAAAAGGGGGCAAAACCGAAGCTTCGGTCCGCATCAGCGCCTTCGTGCATGCAAATCTGCTTCCCGCGCCTCGCAGTGTTGCAGCCTCTAAAAGACATTCGCATGTGCTAGAGGAGGTCGAGCAGAAGGCGACGCGGGCAGCGGGCTGCCGACAACCATTTGGAGAAACCGATGCCGACCTCTGCAACGCCGACCACGCAAAAAATTGCCGATGACGTCCTGGTCGATCTGGCACTGCAGGGCGGCGGAGCGCACGGCGCTTTCACGTGGGGCGTCCTCGATCGGCTGCTGGAGGAGCCGCGGCTGGGCATTGACGGCATCTCCGGCACGTCGGCCGGCGCCATGAATGCCGCCGCGCTCGCCGACGGCTATACCGATGGGGGCGCCGACGGTGCTCGCAAGGCGCTCGAAGTCCTTGTGGGCCGGCGTCTCGCGTTCGGCGCGCTTCAGCCCGTTCCAACGCGGTCCGCTCGATGTCCTTCTCGGCCGCTGGTCGCTCGACCACTCCCCTATGTTCGTCGCCATGGACATGATGTCGAGGCTGTTCTCGCCTTACGACCTCGCCCCGCTCGGGGACAATCCGCTCTATGAGGTCCTGGCCCAGACCATCGATTTCGGCCGGCTGTCGCGAAGTCCGATCAAGCTGTTCATCACGGCGACAAACGTCAGCACCGGCAGGGGAAGGGTGTTCCGCAACGGCGAAATCACGCCCGATGTGCTTCTCGCATCGGCGTGCCTGCCCACATTCTTCAAGGCCGTCGAGATCGATGGCGAGCACTACTGGGACGGCGGCTACTCCGGAAATCCCACGATCACGCCGCTGGTGCGCGAATGCAAATCGCGGGACACCATCCTGGTCCAGATCAATCCCGTGGAACGGCCGGGCTTTCCCCGGTCGGCGCGGGATATCCTCAACCGTCTGAACGAGGTCTCCTTCAACGCGGTGCTGCTCAAGGAGCTCCGCATGATCGCCTTGTTGCGGCAGCTGGCGCAGCCGGGCGACACCGAGGGGGCGCAATGGGCCGGCATGCGGATCCACCGGGTGAGCAGCGAGGCCATGGTCAATCTCGGCTATTCGTCGAAGCTCAACGCCGAATGGGAGTTCCTGACCATGCTGCGGGACGAAGGGCGGCGCGCGGCGGAAACTTTCCTGACAGCGCATGCCGCCGACCTCGGCCGACGATCGTCGCTCGACCTCGACGTTCTGCTGGAGGGCGTCTGACGCCATGGGGCTGCTCGGCATCGCACTCGGCCTGCTGCTGCTCATCGCGCTCGCGTTCCGCAGCTGGAGCGTGCTGCTGCTCGCGCCGGCCGCGGCGCTCACCGCCGCGCTCTTCGCCGGCGAACCGCTGCTCGCCCATTGGACGCAGACGTTCATGGACGGCACCGCACGCTTTCTCGCGCAGTTCTTCCCGATTTTCCTGCTGGGCGCGCTGTTCGGCAAGCTGATGGATGACAGCGGGTCGGTCACGGCGATCGCCGATTACATGACGCGGCGGCTCGGGGAACGGCGCGCCATTTTGGCGGTGGTGCTGGCCGGCGCGCTGGTCACCTACGGCGGCGTGAGCCTGTTCGTCGCCTTCTTCGTGCTCGCGCCGATGGCGCAGGCGCTGTTCCGCGCCGCTGCGATTCCGCGCCGGCTCATGCCGGCCGCCATTGCGCTGGGGACGTCCACCTTCACCATGTCGGCCCTGCCGGGGACGCCGGCGATCCAGAACGCGATCCCGATGCCGTTCTTCGGCACGACGCCGTTCGCCGCGCCGGGGCTCGGCATCATCGCCTCCGCCGTGATGCTCGGGTTCGGGATGTGGTGGCTCGGCCGGGCCGAGGCATCCGCAAGGCGCGCCGGCGAGCAATTCGGGCAAGGCGCTCCGGCGGACGCCGACACCATCGTAAACGATCAGATGCTCCGCGAGCGCGCCACCACCGCCCGCGAGTTCGATCCGGCCGAAATCAAGCACGGGGTCCACGGCGCGACCGCTCCTGCGATCGGGCTTGCCGTTCTGCCGCTCGTCGTGGTGGTGGGCGTCAATCTCGTGATGTCGCTCGTGGTGTTGCCGCGCCTCGACGTGTCGTATCTCGCCGAGGAACGCTGGGGCGCCACGTCGCTCTCCGCGGTGGGCGGCGTCTGGGCCGTCGTCACCGCGCTCGCCGCGGCGATCGTGACCGTGGTCGTCGTCAATTGGTCGCGCCTGCCGGCTTTGCGGGAAACCATGGACGCCGGAGCGAACGCCTCGGTGCTGCCGGCGCTCAGCGTCGCCAGCCTGGTGGGCTTCGGCGCGGTGGTCGCGGCCATGCCGGCCTTCGCCGTCGTGCGCGACTGGGTGCTCGGCATCGGCGGCGGGCCGCTGGTCTCGCTCGCGGCGGCGACCAATGTGCTCGCCGCGCTTACAGGCTCCGCCTCGGGCGGATTGACCATCGCGCTCGACGCGCTCGGCGACACCTACCTGGCCTTGGCGCGGGAGCAGGGGATCGACCCCTCCTTGCTGCACCGTGTCGCCGTGATCGGATCGGGCACGCTCGACAGCCTTCCCCACAACGGAGCGGTGGTGACGCTCCTCGCGGTGTGCGGGACGACCCATCGCGAGAGCTATTTCGACATTGTGATGGTCGGCATCGTCGGCGCCATCATCGCGCTCGCCGTCGTCATCGGCCTGGGCACGGCATTCGGGTCGTTTTGAGCGATTGGGCTCTTTCCAATGAATGCAACAGGACCTTTCTCGTTTATGTTGAACCATACTGCGCTGTCATCGCCCGGCTTGACCGGGCGATCCAGTAAACGCCGGCGGTGAGTACTGGATTGCCCGGTCAAGGCCGGGCAATGACACCAAATGGGTCGGCGCGATCTGCAGGCGGCTCTAACCAACAGGAGATTCCCATGAAAGCCGGCGACATCATGACCGCACGTGTCATCTCGATCTCGCCCGATGCAGGCGTGCTGGAGGCGGTCGATCTGATGATGCGGAATCACATCAGCGGCCTGCCGGTGGTCGATGCCTCGGGCGCGCTGGTCGGCATGGTGACGGAAGGCGATTTCCTGCGCCGCGCCGAGACCGGCACCACGCGCAAGCGGCCGCGCTGGCTCGAATTCCTGGTCGGGCCCAACCGCCTCGCCGAGGAATATGTGGAGTCCCATGCGCGCAAGGTCGGGGAGGTGATGACAAGGGAGCCGATCACCATCACCGAGGACACGCCGCTCGACGAGATCGTGCAGGTGATGGAGCGCCGGCGGATCAAGCGCGTGCCGGTGATGCGCGGCGCGCAGGTGGTCGGCATCGTCAGCCGGTCCAATCTGATGCACGCGGTCGCCACCCTCGGCCGCACCGCGCCGCCGCCGGCCCAGAGCGACGCCGCGATCCGCCAGCAGCTGCTGGCCGAATTCGAAAAGCAGTTCTGGGCGCCGGCGGCGCTGATCGACGTTTCGGTCAAGGACGGCGTGGTCGAGCTGTGGGGCACGATCCTCGAAGGCGCGCAGGGCGAGGCCATCAAGGTCTGCGCCGAGAACATCCCGGGCGTGAAATCGGTGGTCAGTCACCTGACCTGGATCGAGCCGATGTCCGGAATGGTGATCAGCGGCTGAGCTGTTTCTCGAACCATATCCAGCAGCCTAGAGTCGGACGGCCCAGGAGAAGGCAGCCAATCCGGCCCTTCCGCAGGATGGCGCACGGATCAAGCCGCAAAATGGGGCAGGGCGCTTTCGTGTGCGGCCCCGTCCACTCTCAGTTCTGAGGAGCGCCGCGCTTGAAATATTTAAGATCCGGCGGGGCCTGATCCTTCTTCGCGGGCATCAGGTTGCCATCTCCGCTCAGGAAATAGATCTCCTTTCCGATCGCAACGTAGTTGTTTCCCTCCTCGCAGACATTGTCGTACCAGTCACGATCCTCGGCCTCGCGGCGGTAACTCTTCGTCACCGTCCATGGTTGCGTGAAGGCGTTGTCGATGGTTGTGATCTCGGCGTGAAATAGTTCCTTGTTGGTCTTATCGCGGTAGAACCGTTCCTTCACGATGGTCGCGTTGTCTTCGTGAACGGGAAGTCCGCTCTGATCCATGGCCCGCGGACCCTTCATTTGGCGGGTCTCAACCTCGAGCACATCGTAGCGACCATCGCCATCTTCATCGATCCATTTTCCGATCGAGTATCCGACAAAGGCCGGTTCGGTGCCCGGCTTCGGCCAACGGCTGAAATCGCGGCCGTCCGTGTAAATGCGACGCGGCATTGCGCTTTCGAAGATGATGTAGGTGAGCTTCGGCGTGATCACGAACTCGAACGGAAAGAGTGCCGTCATCACCCGCGGCATGCCGGCAGGAAGGCAGCGGTAGCGGTAGTCGTTGCCTTGCCCGCCGGCGTCCTGGTCGGCGATGCTCGCTTCGAATATGGCCTGATATTCCGGGATGAGAGGTGGCTTTTGCCCGCGGCGTGGTGGCTTGGTTGGGTCCCATCGATTCCCTCCGATTACTCGCCACTGGCCCGACCAGTCCGGGTATTTGGAATCGTCAAACGCGAAAGCCTCAGTAATCGCGGCGCTCAGGAACCCCGCCAGCACAAGGGCGCCCATCAGTTTACGACAGAGCATCAACTTTTCCTCCGTGAGTTCCTGGAAATTGGTCGTCTCGCCTTCGCCGCTGTCCTCTCGAGGCAGCCTCGTCGACATGCGCTTTGCGGCCGAATCCGGCGCCCGCCCGGGTTCAGCCGAACCCGTAGAGCCGCGCCGGATTGTCGACCAGGATCTTCTTGCGGGTGGCGGCGTCCGGCACCCATTTCGGGAGCTGGTTGAGCGTCGTCCCATCGTCATTGACGAGCGGCGGCGCGAGCTCGTAGCGCGACGGGCCGCGTCCCGGATGCGGCCAGTTGCTGCCCCAAACCACGCGCTCCGGATTGGCGGCGACCAGCGCCTGGGCGAGCGGGAGGGTGTCGGGGAAATCCGGCGGCCGTTTCGAGGTGCGGTACGCCGCCGAAATCTTCACGTAGCCGTGGCCGGATTTGAGGAGGTCGGCGAGGGCGTCGAAGTGGGGCTGGCCCGGTCCGAGCTCGGCCCGCGCGCGGGCGAAGTGGTCGAACACCACGGGCATCGGCAGCGCCTCGAAATCCTTCTTCAGCGCCGCGACCATGGCGAGGCTGGTGTTGAACTGGATATGCCAGCCGCGGCCGCCGATCTGCTCGGCCGCGGAATGGAGCATGCGGCGGGCCACGTCCGGATTGGATTCCCCTGCCGTCTCCAGGTTGAGCCGCACGCCGTGGATGCCGATCCCGGCCATGTCGTCGAGCTGGCCCTTGGATATCGAGGGATCGATGACGGCGACGCCGCGCGCGCGGGCGCCGAGCCTCTTGATGGCATCGAGGGTGCAGGAATTGTCGATCCCGTAGACGCTCGGAGTGACGATGACGACGCGATCGAAATGCAGCGCCTTCTGCAGGTCGAGCAGGTCGGCGATGGAGGCTTCCGGCGGCGAATAGACGCGGTCCTTGTCGTAGGGAAAATGCGCGGGGTCGAAGATGTGCACGTGGCAATCGCAGGCGCCGGGCGGCACCTCGAAATCGACCGGGGTCTTCACGGTTGGCGCTGCGGCCCGGGCCTCGCCGGCGATGCACGTCGCGACCAGGGCGGCGCCCGTGCCATGAAGCATTGCTCGTCTGGTCAGCATGGTTTCCTCCCGGCTTTATCGCCATTGAGAACCAGTGTACCCCGGATGGAGCGGCGGCGAAATCCGGGCTAGACTGGTCCCAAGCCGTAGATCGAGCGATGCGCTTTGGGAGGATTCCATGACCGACAATGAAGGCTTTGGCCGCCGCACCTTTCTCAAGCAGATGGCGACCGTCGCGGGTTCGGCGCAACTCGCGCCTTCCTTGGCTCCAGCCCTGATCGGCGGGGCTGTGGCGTCCCTCGATGCAGGCGCGGCGAACGCCCAGGCGGCGGCTCACGCCCATCAGGAAACCAATCACGAGACCGAGAAGCTCGCCGCCTACGCCGCCTCGGTGCGGTTCGAGGATCTGCCGCCCGCGGTGCTGCAGCGCGCCAAGGATTGCATGACCGATTCGGTGGCGGCGATCATCTTCGGCGCGGAATTGCCGTGGAGCAAGATGATCATCGCCTATGCCCGGCAGAACAGTCCGGCCGGCAAGAGCTACATCCTGGGCACCGGCGGCGCAGGCGTGCATGCGGGCGCCGCGGCGCTCTCCAATGCCGCCATGACCCATGCTTTCGAGCTCGACAGCCTGACCAAGCCGGATTCCGGCTCGCATCCCGGCGCGACCACATTCACCGCCGCGCTCGCTGTCGCCCAGGACCGCGGCCTTTCCGGCCGCGAGCTGCTCACCGGCTTCGTCGCGGGAGCCGAGACCATGTTCCGCATCGGCCACGCGACCAAGCACACCAATGAGCAGCGCGGCTTCCACGCACCGGGCACCACCGGTCCGTTCGGAGCCGCCACGGCGACCGGCCGGCTCTTGAACCTCGACGCCGCGAAAATGGCAAATGCGCTCGGCGTCGCCGGCTCCTGTGCTGCGGGCCTTCTGGAGTTCGCCCATGCCGGCAACGGCGCCATGGTCAAGCGCCTGCACATGGGGCGCGCGGCCGAGGCCGGCGTCATGGCGGGCAATCTCGCGGCCGAAGGCTTCACCGGCCCGACCAGCGTGCTTGAAGGCGAAGCGGGCTTTTTGCGGGTGTTCTGCACCGACTGGGACCTGGCGGAACTGACCAAGGGGCTGGGCAGCACCTACTTCACCATGGAGATCATGCTCAAGCGCTATGCCTGCCATATCACCGCGCACAATCCGGTGGACGCGATCCTCGATCTGCGCAACGAGCACAAGTTCACCGCCGCCGAAGTCGCCTCGATCGATATCCTCGGCAACGCCCGGATGGCGGGCCCCAACAACATTCCGGCGCCGCCGGACATGATGCTCGCCCAGTACAGCATCCCGTTCAGCGTCGCGCTTGCGCTTTATCGCAACCCGATCGATCCGCGCTCGTTCGACGAATCCGCGGTGCACGACCGTGCCATCCTCGACATGTCGTCGCGAATCAAGATGCCGATCGTCGCCGGCCAGGACCGCCGCGACCTCACCGCCACCGTCACCGTCCGGCTCAAGGACGGCCGCGAGTTCTCGCGCAAGGTGACGAGCTTCAAGGGCACGCCGGAGCGCCCGCTGTCCCAGCCGGAGCTCAAGGAAAAATTCCTGCTGCTGACCCAGCGGCTCGACCGCGCCAGGACCGAGCCGCTGTTCGACCGGCTGCAGAACATCGAGAACGAGAAGTCGCTCGACTGGCTCAATGTGTGAGCGGGAGATGCCAACGACCTTTTTGCGACCTCATCCAGAGGAGCCGGCGCAGCCGGCGTCTCGAAGGATGGATGTACAGCACGGACTCGTGGCCATCCTTCGAGACGCGCGCTCGAGCGCGCTCCTCAGGATGAGGTCCCAAAAGGATTTCACATGCTAACGATGACGGAGCATCGGTGAGCGCTTGACGCCTATCGACGAAATAGATGCCGCCTGACCCACCTGCCTCAATTCCAAAAACCTTCGGGAGAAGCTCATGACGAAATCGCGGAAACAGCGCCGGGCGGTAGCACCTGCAGCCGGCATCGCGGCGGCGAGCCTGCTCGCCCTCCTCGCGTCGGGCGCGCAGGCGCGGGTGACGAAGATCGTCATCGAGAACAAGGTCTCGCCCGCCTTCGACGGCGCGAGCTTCGGCACCGCCGGCCAGTACGAGACGCTGGTCGGGCGCGCCTTCGGCGAACTCGATCCCAACGATCCCAAGAACGCGGTGATCCAGGACATCAAGCTCGCCCCGCGCAATGCCAAGGGGATGGTCGAGTACACCGCGACGTTCCAGCTGGTGAAGCCGGTCGACATGACGAAGTCGAGCCATTTGATGTGGCACGACGTGCCGAACCGCGGCGGCCGCCTCACCATCGTGCCGGCCGAGCGCGCAACCGGCGACATCGGGCTTTCCAGCGGCTGGCAGGGCGATGCGGCCGGCCGCACGGTGCCGGGACCAAACAACGACTATGTCGTCGTGCCGGTCGCCAAGAATGCCGACGGCTCCTCGATCACCGGCCGGGTAATGGTGCGTATCACCAACGCGTCCGGCAAGAACTCGCACCCGATGATCGTCTACACCAATCCGATGCCCTACAAGCCGGCGAGCCTCGACACCAAGGAAGCGAGCCTCACCACCCACGCTTCGGAGACGATCGACGGCCAGATCGGCGCCACCGCAGAGATCGCGCCCGGCGACTGGGCGTTCGCCAAGTGCGGCGCCGACAATCCGTTTCCGGGCACGCCCGATCCGAGCCAGGTTTGCCTGAAGAACGGCTTTGATCCGAACCTTCTCTACCAAGTGTTGTTCACGGCGAAGGATCCGCCGGTGCTCGGGATCGGCTTTGCCGCCTTCCGCGACGTCGGCTCCTTCTTCAAATATGCCACGCAGGACGATGCCGGGACGCCCAACCCGGTCGCCGGCGGCGTGTCGTGGGCGATCACCCGCGGCATCTCGCAATCCGGCAACTACGTCCGCGGCTTCCTGCATTTCGGCTTCAATCAGGACGAGGCGGGCCACCAAGTCTATGAGGGCGCGTGGCCGATCATCGCCGGCCGGCGCATCGCGCTCAACATGCGCTTTGCCATGCCCGACGGCGTACTCCGCCTCTACGAGGCCGGCAGCGAAGGTCCGCAATGGTGGGGCGACGCGCCCGATCCGGTCCGCGGCCTGCCCTCCGCCGGCATCCTCGATCGCTGCAATTCCAGCCACACCTGCCCGAAGATCGTCGAGCATTTCGGCGCCGCCGAGGTCTGGGGCCTCAAGCTGACGCCGGAATGGGTCGGTTCTGCGGGCGATACCGACCTGCCGCTGCCGGACAACGTGCGGCGCTACTACATTCCGAGCACGCAGCATGGCGGCGGCCGCGGCGGCTTTTCTACCGCTCCGCTCGCGCCGCCGGCCTGTCCCGGCACCGAATGGGGCCAGGGCGCGCTGCCCACCAATCCAATGCCGCACACCGAAACGGTAAATGCGCTGCGCGTCCATTTCCGCAACTGGGTGATGAAGGACGTGGCGCCGCCGCCAAGCCGCTATCCGACCCTCAAGTCCGGCGATCTCGTCGATGCGACGGCACAGGCGATGGGGTTCCCGGCGCTGCCGGGCTTGCCCGCGAACGCGCCGACCGGCCTGATCAACCCCGCCATCGACTACGACTTCGGGCCCGACTTCAATCCGGTCGACGGCTCCGGCGTCGTGTCGGTGATGCCGCCGCGCATCAAGCACGTGATCCGCTTGAAGGTCCCGCGCGTCGACGCCGACGGCAACGAACTGGGCGGCGTGCCGGTGGTGCTGCGCGATGCGCCGCTCGGCACCTATCTCGGCTGGAACATCACTGCGGCCGGCTTCTACAAGGGCAAGGAGTGCAACTTTGCCGGCGGCATGATTCCGTTCGCGAAGACCAAGGCCGAGCGTACCGCGACCGAAGACCCGCGCGCCTCCCTGGAGGAGCGCTACGGCAGCCACGCCGGCTACGTCGCCGCCGTGCAGCTTGCCGCCCGCAAGGCCGTCACCGAGGGCTTCCTGCTCCCGGCCGACGAAAAGGCCCTGGTGGCCGCAGCCGAAGCGAGCGACGTGCTGAAGTAGGCCGCTATCCCTCCCCGACTTCGGGGAGGGTGGCCGAGCCAACGGGTCCGGCCTTGGGCCGGCCCGATGACAGGCTCCACGAGGTCGGGTGGGGGCCACGGGCGTGGCCTTCCAAAGTAAGAACCCCACCCTGACCCTCCCCGAAGACGGGGAGGGAAAGAATCACCGTCTATCCAGGAGTCCAAGATGCGTCGCAGTCTTTGGAGTTCGTTCGCCGCGTTCGTTGCGTCGTTGGCGCTGTTGGCCGCGCCTCACCCCGCGCACGCCCAAGCTCCCACCGTCACCATCTACGAGGGCGCACGGCTTCTCACCGGCGACGGCGTCGTCATCGAGAACTCGGCCTTCATCGTCGCCAATGACCGGTTCGTCGGCGTCGGCCGGCGCGGGGAGCTGCCGCCACCGCCCGGCGCGGCGCGGGTCGACCTCGCCGGCAAGACGGTGATGCCCGCGCTGGTCGACGATCACGTGCACATGGGCTATCGCGCCGGCACCAGCTTCACCCCCGACAACTACACCCGCGACAACCTGCTCGACATGCTCGACCGCTATGCCTTCTACGGCGTCGCTGCGGTGCTCGAGACCGGCACCGGTCGCGGCGACCTGCCTTACCGCGTGCGCGCCGAAGCGCGCTCGGGCGCGCGCTACCTCACCACCGGCAGCGGATTCGGCATGCCCAATGCAGGCCCCGGTGGGGTCATGCGCGACAGCGCCTATGGCATCACCACCGAGGAGGAAGCGCGCAAGGACATCCGCGAACTCGCCGCACACAAGGCCGACCTGGTCAAGATCTGGGTCGACGACCGCAACGGCACCGTGGCGAAGCTCACGCCCAATCTCTATCGGGCGCTCATCGACGAGGCGCACAAGAACAATATGCGGGTGATGGCGCACGTCTTCGCCCTAGACGACGTCAAGGACCTCGTGCGTTCGGGGATCGACGGCTTCGCCCACATGGTGCGCGACAAGGACGTCGACGACGAGCTCATCGCGCTGCTCAAGGCAGCGCCCCAACGTGTTCTTCGTGGAGACGCTGTGGGGCGAGCGCCGCGCGCTCTATACCGCGAAGCCCGCCTGGGTCGACGATCCCGCCCTGCGCCAGGCCTTCTCGGCGGAAGACATCAAGCAGCTCGCCGAGCAGCTCTCGCCCAACCCGAGCGCGGACCCCAAGGCGGTGCAGCGTGCCCGGGAGATGGGCGCGACGAACCTGCGCAACACGGCGAAGCTCTATGCGGCCGGCGTGCGCCTCGGTCTCGGCACCGATACCGGCGGGGTCACCGGCGGCCAATTCTTCGGCCTCGGCTCCCACGTCGAGCTGGAGCTCCTGGTGACCAAGGCCGGGCTGACGCCGATGCAGGCGGTCACCCTTGGAACCCACACCGCGGCCGAAATTCTCGGCCTCGACGATCTCGGCATGGTGGGGCCGGGAAAGAGCGCCGACTTCATCGTGCTCGATGCCAATCCGCTCGACGACATCGCCAATACGCGCCGGATCAACAAGGTCTATCTGCGCGGGAAGGAAATTCCCCGTGCGGCGCTGTCGGCGAAGTGGCAGGCGAAGGACGCGCAGCCTGGCAAGTGAAGATGCCGAAAGTTCCGGCGCAGAGCGTTGCGCCGGCCGGTGCGCGGGCGGTCACTTGAAGTTCGTCGACACGTCGACGATGGGCTGCTGGGATGGCATCGGGATGATCCGAATCTTTCCCCCTGCTGCGGCGAGCGCCGCCCTGAGATCGACGCTGCGGATCGTCTGATCGGCGAAGGTCCGGTAATACCAGCGCAGATTCTTCAGGTCGGAGGCGGCGGTCCAGGTCGTATACTCCGGTATCATGACGCCCTCGTCGGACTCGCGGACCGAGCCGAGCGGAATATCGAAGTCGTTGAGAATGTGGAACGCCTGCAGGATGGCTTGCGGCGCGGCGTCGGACGGCGGCGCCGACTTCGAGAATGCCACGGCGCGCACGAAGCGCGACGGCGGCGTGAAGTCGCCGGGCAGGCCGTGCATGCCAGAGCCCGCGCCGAACTGCCCGAGCTTGACCTTGTCGATTTCGATGTGACCCACGTCGTTCGGCTTCAGGTTGATGTAGTTGCGCAGGTTGGTCATGTGCCAGTCGAAGGTCGGCGAATTGGTCATGACGCCGAGCGGGTTGTCGAACAATTTGAGCTTCTTGTCGGTCGGCTCGATCGCCACCGCATGGCCATTGCGATCGTGCACGACGAAATGGACGCCGGGGACTTGCTTCAGCATCGCCAGGACGACGGGCACCACCACGACCTTGTCGAAGTTGGTCTTCACCTCCTCGACGTTGGCAAAGTTGCCGAGCAACCAGGTTCCGTATTCCCACGGCGCCATGGCATGGGCGGCATTCCCCGGTGTCGCGTCGGTATAGCTCGCAGAGCCCGGGAAATAGAACAGGCCGACATAGAGGCCCTGATCGTTGATGCCGTCGATGATGGCGGTCATGCCGGCGCCGTTGGCGCCGCCGATGCCGTACTTGGTGGTGTAGCGGATGCCTGCGCCGCCGTCCGGCAGGGTTCCCGTCATGGCGGTGCCGGCCGGAATGATCAGCACGTTGGATTGGAGATCGACGCCGAACTCGAGCGTCCGCGCGGCGATGACGCCGCCATCCTTGGCGACGAGCTGGATTCCCGTGCAGGCCTGCGCCACCGGCGCGAAAGCGATGGTGCCGGCAAGCGCTGCGATCGGCAGAGTGCGGAACATGCGACGCTCCTTGTTTGGCGAACGGCAAGCCGAGGGCAAGGGCTCCTTGCGCAATGCGCCTAAGCGACGAAGTGCGGGTTTCTTGCCTTGTGCGAGCGTCTGCTTCTCGCAGCAAATCATTTAATCTGTCTTGACGCAGCTCGATGAGCGGAATGGGGAGGCTCGTTCGTGCCGCCGCTCCGCAAACATGGCGAGTGAATTCCGCTGATCCGGCGGACAATAAAGCTAAAGCTGTTTTGTGTCGGTCACGAAATGATTAACCGATCTTGCGCGCCTCCGGTTCTTCACCCATCCCGTCCTCGGGATGGCTTTCCCGTGGTCGCGCTGCACCATGCTACATCTGATCGCTTGATCTCGGCTGAGGCTGGGTCATACTCGCGGAAGTGCCCCTTCCCGAAGGTGTGATGAGCATGCGCGTCTTCATTATCTCCTGCATCATCGCCGCCGCTCTCGCGATCGGCGCCGCCGTCGTGCTCCACGAGTACCAGGAGCCTGCGGCGGTTGCATTCACGATGTCGGGCGTGCGCGTCTGAGCGCAGTCGCCGAAGTCAGATGAAATTGATGGCGGCGGACGCTATTCCGCTGCGGCCATGCTGCCCTTGGCCGGCGGATTCGCCTGTTCCTTGGCGATCTTCTCCGCAAGCCAGACGCTGTGGTGTTCCTTGGCCCAATTGACGTCGACCTTGCCGTCCCACATGGCCTCGAACGCGCCCTGCATCCCGATGGTGCCGACATAGGCGTGAGCGATCATCACGGCGACGAACAGTACCGCGACGGTGCCGTGAACCATTTGCGCCAGCTGCATGTCGGCGATACCTGTCCCATAGAACGGGAACATCAGGAGATAGCCGGTTACCGCGACCGCGGCGCCGCCGATGACGACGATCCAGTAGATCGCCTTCTGGCCGGCATTGAAGCGCGGCGCCGGCGGATGCTTGTGGCCGATGATCCCGCCGCCCTGTTTGAGCCATTCGACGTCGAGCCTGCCGGGGATGTTCCAGGCAATCCACATCAGCAGGATCACGACCACGCCGAGGGTGAACGGAAAGCTCAGATAATTGTGGGCGTATTTCGCCCACTGCGACCAAATGGAGAATGTGTCTGCGCCCACCAGCGGCATCAGCAGTTCCTTGCCGAAGGTGATGTTGAGGCCGGACAGCGCGAGAACGACGAAACAGGTCGCCGTCATCCAATGCACGAAGCGTTCGAACGCATTGAAACGCGTGATCGTGCGCCCGGAACGCCCGCCTTCGATCCGCACCATTCCACGGATCAGATAGAACAGCACGAGCAAGGCGAGCATGCCGAGGATCGCGATCGCGCCGATCCAATGCAGCGTGATCTCGTGAAAGTGCCGCCACTCGCGTCCGGCGGGCTGCTCGATGTTGTAGGACTTCACGTCGGGAATGGTGCCGCGGCCGCGGATGATGCGCATCTGCTCCAGCAGCTGCTGTTCCTTCACGGCGCTGGCGGTCGGATTGACCGAATCGTCGGGGTTCAGCCGTTGCGCGCCCGCGGGAGGCGCCGATGCGGCGCAAGCCAGGAACAGGCAAGCCAGGACGCAAGCGAGCACAGCGGAAGCGCCGGCGGCAGAACGAATGCGCGAAAGGAAGTCAGTCATGTCCGCTCCATCCATCTTGCGCGGCGTATCGGCGTTTTGCGCATGATCCTCGTGCCGTCAGGATTCGATCGTCTCGCGGTAGGCCGTCAGCCAGCCCCAGGCGCCCGAGCCGTAGCCGCGCGTGGCGACGCGTGTCTTGTAGATGTCGGCGACCACTTCACCGTCGCCGGTCAGCAGTGACTTGGTCGCGCACATTTCGGCGCACAGCGGCAGCTTGCCTGCGGCAAGACGATTGGCGCCGTATTTTTCGTACTCTTCCTTCGAGCCGTCCTCCTCGGGGCCGCCGGCGCAGAAGGTGCACTTGTCCATCTTGCCGCGCGAGCCGAAGTTGCTGACCTGCGGATATTGCGGCGCCCCGAACGGGCAGGCGTAGAAGCAATAGCCGCAGCCGATGCACAGATCCTTGGAGGACAGCACCACGCCGTCCTCGGTGGTGTAGATGGCCTTGGTCGGGCACACCGCCTGGCACGGGGCGTCGGTGCAGTGCATGCACGCCATCGACACCGAACGCTCGCCCGGCTTGCCGTCATTGATGGTCACGACGCGCCGGCGATTGATGCCCCAGGGCACCTCGTTCTCGTTCTTGCAGGCGGTGACGCAGGCATTGCACTCGATGCAACGGTCAGCGTCGCAAAGGAACTTCATCCGAGCCATCGGTCCTGCTCCTTATGCCGCCCTGATCTGACACAGGGTGACTTTGGGTTCCTGCATGCCCGTTGCCGGGTCGTATCCGTAGGTGGTGATCGTGTTCGCGCTTTCGCCGAGCACGATCGGATCGGCGTCCTTCGGGTAGTTCGATCGCAGATCGTCGCCTTGGTACCAGCCGCCGAAGTGGAAAGGCATCCACGCGACGCCCTTGCCGACTCGCTCGGTGACGAGCGCCTTCATCCTGGCTTTGGAGGCGCTTTCCGCCCCTGTCACCCACACCCAGGCGCCGTCCTTGATGCCGCGTTCGGCGGCATCCGACGGACTGATCTCGATGAACATTTCCTGCTGCAGTTCGGCGAGCCACTTGTTGGAACGGGTTTCCTCGCCGCCGCCTTCGTATTCGACCAGGCGGCCGGAACTCAGGATCAGCGGAAACTGCCTGGCGATGCCCTTGTCGATCGCCGCCTTCTGGACCGTGAAGCCGATATTCGGCAGCCGGAACTGCTTGGCGTCGGGCAAGGTCGGATACTTCGACACGAGATCGACCCGTGGCGTGTAGATCGGCTCGCGGTGCACAGGGATAGGATCCGGCAGGCCGAACGCGTTCATGCGTGCCTTGGCGTTCCCGAACGGGACACAACCGTGCTTCAGCGCGACGCGCTGAATGCCGCCGGACAGGTCGATCGACCACGACACCGGATCGGGATTGGCGCCGCCGATCTTCTGAATGGTGGCAAGCTCCTCGGCCGTGAGATCGGCGTCCCAGCCGAGCTTCTTGAGCACGGCGTAAGTGAACTCGGGATAGCCGTCCTTGATCTCCGATCCCAGCGAGTAGGAGCCTTCCGCGAGCAGGTTTACCCCCTCGCGCTCGACCCCGAACCGTGCCCGGAAGGTGCCACCACCGTCCATGACATTGAGGTTCGTGTTGTAAAGCAGCGGCGAGCCGGGATGGTTGACCTCCGGCTTGCCCCAGCAGGGCCAGGGCAGGCCGTAATAGTCGCCCTTGCACGGGCCGGAACTGGCCCGCATCGTGACCAGATCGAAGTCCTTCTGGTTGGCCATGTGGAGCTTGATGCGCTCCGGCGACTGGCCGCAATAGCCGGTCGAGAAGCTGCCGCGATTGATCTCGCGCAGGACGTCTTCCGCCACCGGCAAGTTGTTCTCGACCTTGATGTTCTTGAACATCTTGTCGGCAAAGCCGAGCTTGGACGTGAGCAGGTACATGATCTCGAGATCGTCCTTCGACTCGAAGATCGGCTTGACCACCTGTTCGCCCCATTGCATCGACCGGTTCGATGCGACCCGCGAGCCTCTCGCTTCAAACTGGGTGCAGGCCGGCAAAAGATACATGTTGTCCTTGCGGCCCGCATTTACCGCCAGCGAAGCCCAGGTCGTCGGATGCGGATCGGCCACCACCAGAAGATCGAGCTTCTTTAGCCCGTTCAGCGATTCCGGAATGCGCGTGATGCTGTTGCTGGCGTGGCCCTGCACGAACATCGCCCGGACGTTGTCCTTCTGGGCGACCTGATCTTTCGGCAACAGGACCGCATCGAACCAGCGGGTCAACGGAATGCCCGGAGTCTCCATGATCGTCTTGGAGTCGAACCGGGATTGCAGGTACTCGTAGTCGACCTCCCAGACGCGACCCCAGTGCTTCCATGCACCTTCGGCCAGGCCGTAGTAGAACGGCAGGGTCACGATATCGAGCCCGACATCGGTGGCGCCCTGCACGTTGTCGTGGCCGCGGAAGATATTCGCGCCCGTGCCCGGCTTGCCGACGTTGCCGGTAAGGAGCAGCAGGATGCAACTCGCGCGCACATTGGCGGTGCCGACCGTGTGCTGGGTCTGGCCCATGCACCAGATCAGCGTCGCCGGCTTCTGCGTGGCGAACATCTGCGCCACCCGCTTGAGCTGCTCGCCCGGGACGCCGGAGACGCGCTCGACCTCCTCGGGAGTCCACTTCTCGATCTCCTTGCGCACGTCTGCGAAGCCGTAGACGCGCTGCGCGATGAACTCCTTGTCCTCCCACCCGTTCTGGATGATGTGCCACATCATCCCGTAGAGCACCGGAATGTCGGTGCCGGGCCGCAGCCGCACGTATTCGGTCGCATGCGCGGCGGTCCGCGTCATGCGCGGGTCGATGACGACGACGTTCGCCCGGTTGAGTTCGGCGCCCTCCAGAAGGTGCTGCAGGGACACCGGATGGGCTTCGGCCGGGTTGCCGCCCATGATGATCTGGGTCTTCGAGTTCCGGATGTCGTTGAAGCTGTTGGTCATCGCGCCGTAGCCCCAGGTGTTGGCTACGCCCGTGACGGTCGTCGAATGGCAAATACGCGCTTGATGATCGGTGTTGTTGGTTCCCCAGAAGGCGCCGAGCTTGCGGAACAGATAGGCGCCCTCGTTGGTGAATTTCGCGGAGCCGAGCCAGTAGACCGAGTCCGGGCCCGATTTCTCGCGGATCTCCATGAGCTTGCCGGCGATCTCGCCGATCGCCGTGTCCCACGAGATGCGGGTCCATTGGCCGTTGACCAGCTTCAGCGGATATTTGAGCCGGCGATCGCCGGAGACCAACTCGCGCACCGACGCGCCCTTGGCGCAATGTGAGCCGCGATTGATCGGGCTGTCCCAGCTCGGCTCCTGGCCGATCCACACGCCGTTCGACACTTCCGCGGTGACTGTGCAGCCGACGGCGCAATGCGTGCAGACGCTCTTTCGAACGGTCACCTCGGCGCCCTTGGCGGGCGGCGGGCCGGCCTCGGCCTTGCGAACGCTGCTCAGCGGAAATGCACCGAGCGCCGCGAGGCTGCCGGCAGCAAGTCCGGAGCGGCGCAGGAAGGTGCGGCGGTCGAGGCGGCCATTCGATTCATCCGCGATAAGTGCGCGGCCGCCGTGTCGTTTCTCGCGTTCCGTTCTCCTGATAAGCACGGACGCCTCCCTTATTTCGGATAACGGTTGACCCGGTAGTACGCCTTGACGTCATCAGTGACCCGGTAGCGAGACTTGCGTTTTTCGTCGTTGGTCTCGCTGTCGGCCTTCGCCTCGGTGGAGAACGGCGCCGCGGCGGTCGCGGCGGCGCCGGCTCCGAGAGCACGGAGGAAGTCACGACGCCCCAGTGTCGGCTTGCGTTGCGATGTCATCACCGCGTCTCCTCTCGATGCGCGCTTACGGCCTTCACGAAGGCAGCGCGAAAGCTTCCGTCTCGATGTCGATGAACAACCGGCCGATCGTCCCGACCTGCCGGTAAAAGCCGGCCGCTTCCGCACGCTCCAGATCGGCGAAGAAGCGACCGACCCAGGTGGCGAGATGCTTCTCGAAGATTTCTCTTTGCGCGTCGGCCGCCGCCGCGAAGCTTCCGCCGGCAAGTCCGGACATGATCTCGCAGAGGATCGCGGCGTGGTCTTCCGGCTCTCGCTGATTGTCTGCGCGCACGATGCCGAGCGCGCGCAGATCGTCGCGCAGCCGCGCGAGCGGGCGCTCGTTGAGAAATCCGGTCAGATAATAGGAGCCGTAGGGAACGAGCTCGCCGCGTCCGATTCCGATGAAGAGATTGAAGAATTCACGCTCGACCTGTTCGGCATTTGCGTCATGCGCGGCTTGCCCGAGCGCCGCATGGGCGAGGCCCAGCGGCGTCGCATCGCCGCGAAGCTTGGCAAGGCGTCGCAGCAGCGTCGCGGACGGCGCATGCGTCAGCAGGGTGGCGAGCAGCGCATATTCCTGCGCGCGTGCCGAATCGATGTCGTCTAGTTCTCCGGCATTTCCTTCGTAAAGATCGGGACGAAGAATCGCGCGGTCGGTGCCTGTCGCCGCCTCGACCGCGAGCACACGTTCGGCTGGAACCCGCGACCAATTGGAGATCGACGGTTGGGAAATGCCGATCCTGCGTGCCAGCTCGGTGACGCCGCCGGCAGCTTGTATCGCTTTCTGAAGACCTTGGTCGTCCATGCCGATTGCTTTTTCTTCGTTCTTTTGCGTTTTGACCGGTTGTAGGAACGTAGTGCCGCTACAACCGCAGGGTCAATAGCTTCAAGCTATGGCGAGGCTATGGCGCGACAACTAATCCGGGAGCGCGCCGCCATGGCTGCGCCTTGGCGACGTCATGCCGTCTTCGCCGCGGTCGGGCGGCTCTTGCACCGCAACATCTGCTTTGGTGCGTTGCATAATTTCTTCCGAGGCGACTGTCTCGTGATCTTGTAATTCCGGTCTCTGATCTGACGCGGCAGACGCATCGCCCGCTGTCGCGGTTTGACCGGATTCGCAGGGCTGCGGTTGATCCGCTTGCGTCGGGGGCGGACACGCATTGCCGGCAGCCGGGGCCTCCTCCGGCTTCCCGATGGCTTGCGCTACGAGCCGTCCCACCTCGGCCGGGTCGATTGGACCGAAGCCGGGGATCCCGTCCGGCGCGTTGAAGTCCCATGAATTCTCCGACAGTCCGACGAAATCGCGGATCGCCGGATCGGAGGACCAGGCGCGGCGAAGCGCCGCACGCGCCAGATCCGCAGGCACGCCGGTGGAAAGGAACGCGCGGATGTCGGTGTTCGCGGTGATCGATTCGATCGATGGCAGGCCCGTCGGATCGGATGCGGGATCGACCGCACCGGGCGCAGGGCTCGGCGAAATATTGCCGGACGGGCGATCATCCAGCGCGGGTGCGTCCGCAGCCGCCTGCGACTTTGCTGCCTCGGTTTCTTGCGACACCTCGCGCTTGCGGCGCGACCAGCGGGAGAGAAAGCTCTCGGGATCGCTCATCGATCCTTGTCCTTTTCGATCGGTTTCTTCTCGTCTGCCTGCGGGCGAGCCGGCCCCCGCGGTTCGGCGCGGTCGCGCTGGCGCTTGTAGAAGGGCTGCTCGACATGGTGCTCGGCGATGAATGCTTCGAGCGTGTCGCGCACGGCGGGGGGCATCGGCACTGCCCCGACGAGATCGTCGCCGGTCTGCGTGAACAATTCACCCTCGGCAGGATCGGCCGTGACTGCGACGACGCTGTAGGGCGGCTCGGCTCCGGTCGGCCGCAACACGACCCACAGCGACGGAGCGCCTGACGCGAGATTGTCGCGGTATCGCCCGGTTTCGGTCCGATAAAGCGCGATATCGGCCGCGCCTGCGTAAAACGTGGCCGCGTCGCCGTCGGCGGCAAGTACGGTCCATGGCTCGGCCTGCGGTCGCCCCGGCAGGACGGCGACGGGTTGCCACACATGATCGATCCATGCGCTCGTGGCCTTGCGTCGCTCGACCACGACGCCGACAGACATCTGTGCAAGCGCGGGCGCGATGTTCACGCGGCCGTCTCCTGATCCGAGGGTTCAATCGAATACAAGCGTTTCACCGGCGCGGCCCTCCGGTCACCGGATCGAGCCACGACGGTATCGCGAGTGCGTCGACGAGGGAATGTCGTTCGACGTGCCCACCCGCGTACTGCACCAGCAAGTCTCCCTCTTTATCGATGTCTTTGCGCACGGCATTCGGTTGCCTTGCAGAATTTCGGCTTCCAGCCGCAGCCATCCCTGGCGTGAGACGCGAGAGGTAATTCTTCGCGACTTCGCCGAATCCCTTGTGCTGGCAGGTATCGACAGTGGCCATCAGATGGCGCGCGAAACTTTCCACCAGCCCGCCGCCGTCGAGATCATCGAACCCTTCGTCTTCGAGCGCCGCGGCGAGCGGCCGCAGCCCAGGCTCACCTTCGCCCATCGCCACAATGCGGATCATGGCGCCGAAGACAAGCCACGCCGGCGGCTCGTCCTCGTCCGCTGCCGCGGGCCAGGCGAGACGTGCGCCGCCGACGAGTCCGCCATCGACCCGGATCGCATCGGGCCAATCGAAGCTGATCGGCTTCTCGGGTGGCGCATTTGCCGCAAGCGCGTCACCGAGCGCGCAAATTCCCGTGTATATGGCGCGCCGCGCGGTCCGCAGCGGTTCGTTCGGCTCCAGCACCACGGCAAACTCCGCGAGGTCGAAGCGGCCGACATGAACCAGCGTCCCGGCTCCATCCTCTGCCGCGACGGCAGCCGCGTGGGCGAATGCGTCGCCCACCTCGCGCAGCGTCACCAGGCGGAACGGCGGCGGCAGATCCAAACCACGCGCAAATGGCGTGCGCAGGCGGCTTTTGGTTTCGAGCGGCATGCAACCTCGCGCGCTGATACCTATTGTTTGCTACAACTATATCTTGACACGCGCCCTGGCCAGTCTCCTGTGGTCTGACCACAACATTTGGTTCCCAAATGTTGGGACAAGTCAGCCCACTCACCTATTGAAGTAGTGGGGCGACTTATCCAAACCGATGGGAACCATCTGTTTGGGTCGCACGACTACGGCTGGACGAACGATGCGGCATCGCAGCGCCGCTTACCTGCGGAACAATGCAATGGCGGATCGCCCGCACGATATTCTGATCTGCTCGTGCGAAGACACGATGCCGCTCGACGTGGAATCGGTGCGGCGCGGCTGTCGGGGCGCAATCGTCGCGTCGGCGCGCCAGCTTTGCCGCGCCGAGTTGGCGCGCTTCCGCGCCGCGGCGTCCGCCGGCGAGCCGCTCGTTGTTGGATGCACCCAGGAGGCGCCGCGGTTCTCCGAGATCGCCGACGGTATCGAGGGCGCCGACATCCGCTACGTCAATCTCCGGGAAAGCGCGGGTTGGGCGGCGGATGCGGCAAATGCCGGCCCCAAGATGGCGGCGCTGATTGCGGCGGCGAGCGAACCCACGCCTGACGTTTCCTACGTCACGCTCAACAGCGAAGGCGTCGTTCTCATTTACGGACGTGACGAGAGGGCGATCGAGGCCGCGAACCTTCTGAAGGACCACCTCGACGTCACGGTATTGATCGCGCCGGGCGCCGCGCTGATCCCGCCTGGGGTCACCAAATTCCCGGTGGTGCAGGGCCGGATTCGTTCCGCCAAAGGTCATCTCGGCGCTTTCGAGCTGACCGTCGACGGTTATGCGCAGCCTTCGCCGTCCTCGCGCCGTGCGCTCGACTTCGGCTCGCCGAGGGACGGCGCGGTGTCGCGGTGCGACGTTATCGTTGATATCTGCGGACAGGCGCCGCTGTTTTCCGCACCTGATCTGCGCGATGGATATGTGCGCGCCGATCCCGGCGATCCCGCGGCCGTGCTGAAGGCGGTGCTCAAGGCGCGCGACCTCGTCGGCACCTTCGACAAGCCGCGCTACATCGCATTCACCGAAAACCTCTGCGCCCATTCGCGCTCGCGGATCGTCGGCTGCCACCGCTGCCTCGACCTCTGCCCGGCGGGCGCGATTGCGCCGGCGGGCGATCACGTGGCGATCGATGCGCAGATTTGCGCGGGATGCGGGCAATGCGCCGCCGTCTGCCCGACCGGCGCCGCGTCCTATGCGCTGCCGCCGGCCGACGCGCTGATGCGAAAATTGCGCGCGATGCTGCGCGCCTATGGCGAAGCGGGCGGCGAGCGCGCCATCGTGCTGCTGCACGACGAAGCCCATGGCACGCCGCTGATCGACGCGCTCGCCCGGTTTGGCGACGGGCTGCCGGCCAACGTGCTGCCGGTCTGCGTGAACGAAGTCACCCAGGTCGGCCTTGAAGCCGTCGCTGCTGCCTTCGCCTATGGCGCATCGGCGCTGCGGTTCCTGCTGCGCGCGAAGCCGCACCACGACGTTGCGGGGCTCGCGAAAACGGTCGCGCTGGCGGAGCCCATCCTGGCCGGCCTCGGGTTCGGAGCGGGGCGGATTGCGACGATCGAGACCGATGATCCCGATGCGCTCGGCGCAGCGCTGCGGGGGATCGTCGCGTCCGAACCCGCGTCGCGGCCCGCGAGTTTCAATCCCGTGGGAGGCAAGCGGGAGGTGCTGCGGCTCGCGCTGCGGGAACTGCAGCGCGCGGCGCCGAACCCCATCGATGTCGTCGCGCTGCCCGCGGAAGCGCCCTTCGGCGCGGTCGAGGTCGACGTGGACGGATGTACGCTCTGCCTCTCCTGCGTGTCGGCCTGTCCGACCGGCGCCCTGCTGGACGACCCGGACCAACCCATGCTGCGCTTCGTGGAGGACGTCTGCGTGCAGTGCGGATTGTGCAAGGCGACGTGTCCCGAGAAGGTCATCACGCTCAAGCCGCAGCTCGACTTCCGCGCCGCCACCGCGGCGGCGCGTGTGCTCAAGCGGGAGGAGCCGTTCAACTGCATCCGCTGCGGCAAGCCGTTCGGCGTGAAGAGCACGATCGAACGCGTCGCCGCTGCCCTCGCCGGCAAGCACTGGATGTACCAGGCCGCCGACCGGCGGCTCGACGCCATCAGGATGTGCGCGGACTGCCGCGTGATCGCGGTGACCGAGGCCGAGTTCGGCCGCTCGGAAGCGCCGCCGCGGCCCGCCGTGCGCACCACCGAGGATTACCTGAGGGAACGCACGCGCTCCGAGGAGCCGAAGGACGAGCCGTGATTTCGGCTCATCTCGCCGCCTTCTTCAGGAATTCCACCAGCGCGGCCCGGTCGGCGGCGGAGCCGATTCGCTGCTCCGGCATCTTGGTGCCGGGCGTAAAGGCCGCGGGGCCGATCTCGAACAGCTTCGAGACCGTTTCAGGGCTCCAGACGATGTCGAGCTTCCTGAGCGCCGCGGAAAAATTGTAGCCGGGCAGGGTCGCGATCCTGCGCCCGAAAATGCCGGCAAGCGTCGGGCCGGCGCGATTGCCTTGGTCCGGCCGGAGCGCGTGACAGGCGATGCAGGCACGAAACACCTCCGCGCCGTGATCGCCGTTATAAGCCGCGAGCGGATCGTCGATGCCGCCGACCGCCAGACCGTCCATGGGTTCGCCGGTCGTGGTGTCCCAACGGCGGATCATGCGATCCGCGCCGCCGGTGAGCAGCGTCCGGCTCGTCGGGCAGGAACGCGACCGACCACACCGGCAAACCCGGCCCGACCAGTGTGCGCTCGACCCGCCGCGCGGCACGGTCGATGATGGCGACGGCGCCGCGAATGCCCGCCGCCGCGATGCGCTTGCCGTCGCCGGAGAGCGCGATCGCAATGACGGGCGAGTTACCCGCCCCGACTTCGCCGCGTATCTCGCCCGCGGCCGACAGGACGTAGACCTTTCCGTCGGCGCCCGCCGTGATGATTTCGCCATCGGGCGCGACTGCGACCGCATTGAGCGGTGTCGGCAGCGTGACGATCGCGGGTGCGCCGTTGCCGGCAAGCGGCCAGATGCGCAAGGTCGCGTCGTAGCCGACGGTGACGACCGCCTGCCCGTCCGGCGTGAACGCGATGCCGTTGACGTTTTGCGAATGGCCCTCGAGCACCCGTGAGGCACCGCCACCGAGCGGCCACAGGCGCGCGGTGTGGTCCCAGGACGCGGACGCCAATAAGCCGCCGTCGCCGGACACGGCAAGCGCTGCCACCGGCGCCCGATGCCCTTCGAGCACCGTGCGCGGCGTCTGCTCGCCCGGCATCCAGATGGCGATGCGGGCGTCCTCGCCGCTGGTGACGGCACGGCCGTCGCTGAGCAAGGCGACCGCATTGACGGCGCCGTCATGGAAGCGAAGCACCTGCTCGGCCGCGTTGCGTTCGAGTGACCAGCGGATCGCCGACGTATCGAAGCTTCCGGAAATCGCAGTCTTACCATCGGCTGAAACCGCAAGCGCACGGACTGGCCCGCCGTGTCCGCGCAGTTGCGCGTTCGCGACGCCGATCGCGAGCAGCATGCCCGCCAAGACCGCGCAACATTGGAACGAAACGGACTTCATCTTGCGCGTAGTCTTATGTCCCGCGCGGGATTCTTCAAGACATCGCTACTGCAGATGATTTGAATGGCGCAAAACTGCGGACCGGACGCGCCCTCGAGAAATTGACTCCGTCAGACGCAGTCACTTGCCGACCCGTTTGGAAGGGCACTGTGCCCTTATCAACGAGGTGGCCGGGACAAGCCCGACCACGACGTTCGCAGAAGTATCGGGCGGATCAAAACAGGTCGTATTGCTGAACCTGGAGGCCCGACGAATTCTTCATGAGCATGAGGGGGTTGATCCCTACGGTGGTAATTTCGGGATGACTCTTGTGGCGGGGCGCGGCAGTGGCCCATGCGGTGATCGCGACGGCGGCCAGTACTGTGGCCATTCCAAACGACAGCATCTTGCGCATCTGGTGCCTCCTAGGCGTCAAGGAATCGGCATCGCGTGGCCTCCCTGGGAGGCTGCGGATCGTTGCCGTGATCGTTGGTTGCGGAGGGAGGCACGCAGGTTCACGGGGTTCCCGTCTTTTTTGTTTGCGGCGGGCAATAGCCGAACGGCCGGGCGCGCCAGAGGCGGGTCCGGCCGGTTCGTGTCGTGTCGGCCACGGCGGCTCCCCGGCGCGGCCGTCTGCAGGCTTACAAACCGAACACGTAGAGCACCGTCGCGTTGCGCTGCTCCTTGAGTTCCGGCGTCAGCACGAGCTTGCTCTGCGATCCCGGGCTCGGTCCCGACGCGATCGCGACATATTGCCTGCCGTTGACCTCGAACGTCATCGGCGGTGCCGAGAAGCCTGCGCCGACATTGATCTTCCACAGCTCTTCGAGGGTGTTGTCGTCGAAGGCCGCGACGGTGCCGTCGAGCAGCGCGGCGAAAATCAATCCGCCGCCGGTCGACAGCGTGCCCGAGTAGTTGGGGTAGGGCAGATGCACGCTCTTCTTGATCTCGAGGGTCACCGGATCGACCGCGGTCAGATTGCTCTCGTAGCGACCGTCGACCTTGTAGCCGCCGCCGGTGCGCTTGTACCAGCCCTGATCCGTCTTCACCGTGTCCGGGTTGTTTGTCACGAACTCGCATGCCGTCATGACGGGGATGTAGAGCAGCTGGGTGTTCCGGCTGTAGGACGATGGCCAGTAATTGTTGCCGCCGGTGCGGTTCGGGCACACCTTCTTGACGGGCGTTTCCGAGGTCGGATCGGCAATGCCCGAATAGGTCTGCACGTCCTTGGTGGGATCGTAGTCGAGCGGCTTGCCGGTCTTCTGGTCGATGCCTCTCGTCCAGTTCACTTCCATATAGGGCTTGGCGCCGACCATCGTCGCCGTTGTGACGATCCATTGTATAGACGAAGCCGTTGCGCGCGGAATGGGTGAAGAGCTTGCGCGGCTCCCCGTTGACCGTGCGGTCGATCAGGATGTGGGTGCCGACCTCGTCGAAGTCCCACATGTCGCCGGGAGTGAACTGGAAGTACCAGTTCATCTTGCCGCTGTCGGGATCCCACGACACCACGCTGTTGGTGAAGAGGTTGTCGCCCGGCCGCAACCGCGCATCCATCATCGGCACCGGGTTGCCTACTCCCCACAGCGTCTGGTTGGTGTCGGGATCATAGGTTCCGGTCACCCACACGGCGCCGCCGCCGGTCTGCCAGGAATTGTTCTTGTCCTTCCAGGTCTCGCTGCCGGGCTCTCCCGGTGCGGGAATGGTGTATTTGCGCCACAGCAGCTTGCCGGTCGCGGCATCGAGCCCGGCGATCCAGTCGCGCACGCCGGTGTCGCCGCCGGAGGCGCCGACGATGATCTTGTCCTTGATGGCGAGCGGCGCGCCGGTCACCGTCACCTTGGCGACTCCGTCGGAAAGGTTGGTTTCCCACACCACTTGGCCGGTGGTCTTGTCGGTGGCGATGACGCGGGCCGGCGTGCTGGCGGGCGAGATCACGAGATTGCCCCAGAAGGTGGCGCCGCGGTTGGCGACTTGCCGCTCCTGCTTCGGGTCCATGTGCCAAACGATCCGGCCGACGCCGCCGGAGGTGCCGTCGATCTTGTAGAGCACGCCCCGGAATCGGTGATGTAGAGAAAGCCGTCCTCGGCGAGCGGCGTCGCCTCGATGAATTGCTTGACGCCGGCGTTTCCGAGCGGGACCGCATACGCGATCTTGAGGCCCTTGACGTTGCCCTTGTTGATCTTGTCGAGCGGGCGAGAACCGCTGGCCGTCATAGCTGCGGTGATTCATCAGCCAGTTCTGCGGCTCCTTGTCGGGATTGAGGAGCCGCTGCGGCGTAACCTCGGCCGCGAGCGCAGGCCAGGCCGCCAGCACGCTGCCGGCGAGGAGCGCCGCGCGTAGCGATCGATTACGATTTGTCATGGTATCCTCCCATTTCGTTTTCGTGCGGTGCTTGATCTGTAGGCTCCCTCCCCCTTTTTGGGGGAGGGAGCAGACTCGGATATCACCTCACAGCCCGAACACGTAGAGCACGGTCGCGTTGCGTTGCTCGCTGAGTTCCGGCGTGTTGCGGATCTTCGCCTTGGCCGGCCCGCTCGGCCCCGACGCGATCGCCACGAATTGCTTGCCGTTGGCCTCGAAGGTCATCGGCGGTGCGGCAAAGGCCGAGCCGACATTGACGTGCCACAGTTCGTCCAGCGTGACGTCGTCGTAGGCCGCGACCGTGCCGTCCATGAGGGCGATGAAAACGAGCCCGCCGGCGGTCGTGAGCGCGCCGGCGTAATTGGGGTAGCGCAGGTGCACGTTCTTCTTGATCTCGAAGGTCACGGGATCGACGGCGGTCAGATTGCTCTCATAGCGATCGTCGACCTTGAAGGAGCCGCCCGAGCGCGGGATCCAGCCTTTCTCCGTTTTCGGCTTGTCCTTGTCGATGGACACGAACTCGCACGCCGTCATGGCCGGGATGTAGAGGAGCTGCGTCTTGGGACTGTAGGATGACGGGTAGTAGTTGTTGCCGCCGTTGCGATTGGGGCAGACCTTCTTCACCGGAGCGTCCGGCGTCGGATTGGCGAGGCCGGAGTAGGTCTGGACGTCCTTGTTGGGATCGTAGTCGAGCGGCTTGCCGGTCTTCTGGTCGATGCCCTTGGTCCAGTTGACGTCCGTATAAGCCTTGGCGCCGACCATCTCGCCGTTGTGGCGGTCCATCGTATAGACGAAGCCGTTGCGCGCCGAATGGGTGACGAGCTTGCGGGGCTGGCCGTCGATCACGCGTTCGAACAGGATGTGGGTGCCGACCTCGTCGTAATCCCACATGTCCCCCGGCGTGTACTGGAAGTACCAGTTCATCTTGCCGCTGTCGGGGTCCCAGGAGGTGACGCTGTTGGTGAAGAGATTGTCGCCCGGCCGCGCCCTCGCATCCAATTGCGGCACCGGGTTGCCCACGCCCCACAGCGTCTGATTGGTGTCGGGGTCATAGGTGCCGGTGACCCACAAGGCGCCGCCGCCGGTCTGCCACGCATTGGTGTTGCCTTTCCAGGTTTCGCTGCCGGGCTCGCCCGGCGCCGGGACGGTGAATTTGCGCCACAGCACCTTGCCGGTCGCCGCATCGAGGCCGGCGATCCAGTCGCGGATGCCGCGGTCGCCGCCGGCCGCGCCGACGATGATCTTGTCCTTGATCGCAAGCGGCGCGCCGGTGATCTGCACCTGCGGCACCTCGAAGGCGACATTGGTCTCCCACACGATCTGCCCCGTGGTCTTGTCGGTGGCGATCATGCGGGCCGGCGCGTTGGCGGGCGTGATGACGAGATTGCCCCAGAACGTGGCGCCGCGATTGACCGCCTGCCGCTCCTGCTTGGGGTCCATCCGCCACACGATCCGGCCGACGTCGCCCGCGGTGCCGTCGATCTTGTAGAGCACGCCCCAGGAATCCGTGATGTAGAGGAAGCCGTCCTCGGCGAGCGCCGTCGCCTCGTTGGATTCATTGCCCGCACCGCCGCCCAGCGCGACCGCATAGGCGAGCTTGAGGCCCTTTACGTTGCTCTTGTTGATCCGCTCGAGCGGCGAGAACCGCTGGCCATCATAGCTGCGGTGGTTCATCAGCCAGTTCTGCGGCTCCTTGTCGGGATTGAGCAGCCGCTGCGGCGTCACCTCGGCTGCGAGCACGGGCGAGGCCGCGAGCATGCTGCCCGCGAGCAGCGCGGCGCGGAGCGATCGATTGCGTTTTGCCATGGTGTCCCCAGAGTTGCGTTCGTTTCAATGAAGCAGTGGATCAGTGTCGGTGTCGTGGCGCTGATCGCGGGCGGTCGGCTCCCTCCTGCTGAAAGGGGGAGGGTTGGGGAGGGGGCCTACTTCGGCGCCGCTCGCGCGGAGCGCGACCCCCACCCTGGCCCTCCCCCTTTCAGGGGGAGGGAGACATCACTCACAGCCCGAACACGTAGAGCACGAGCGCGTTGCGCTGCTCCTTGAGCTCCGGCGTGTTGATCAGCCGGGCGCGCGAGACCGGGCTCGGCCCCGACACGATCGCGACGTATTGCTTACCGTTGACCGCGAAGGTCATCGGCGGCGCCGAGAAGCCGGAGCCGACATTGATCTTCCACAGCTCGTCGAGGGTGGTGTCGTCGTAGGCCGCGACCGTGCCGTCGAGCAGCGCGTTGAAGACGAGGCCGCCGCCGGTCGCCAGCGTGCCGGCGTAGTTGGGGTAGCGCAGGTGAACGGTCTTCTTGATCTCGCCGGTCAGGGGATCAGCGGCGGTGATGTTGCTCTCCCAACGCTCGGTGGTCTGGCTCAGCCCGCCGTTCCAGCCTCTTTCCTTGGTGTGCTTCTCCCGATCGATGGTGATGGTCACGCAGTTCGAGAGCGCGGGTATGTAGAGGAGCTTGGTCTTCGGGCTGTAGGAGGATGGCCAGTAATTGTTGCCGCCGGCCTGGGACGGGCAGACTTTCTTGAGCGGCTCGCCCGGGGTCAGGTTTCCGATGCCGGCATAGGTCTGGATGTCCTTGCTGGGGTCGTAGTCGAGCGGCTTGCCGGTCTTCTGATCGATGCCTTTGGTCCAGTTGACCTCGATATAGGGCTTTGCCAGCACCGTCTGGCCGTTGAACCGGTCCATCGTGTAAAGGAAGCCGTTGCGCGCGGAATGCGTGAAGAGCTTGCGCTGCTGTCCCGCGACCACGCCGTCGATCAGGATGTGGGTGCCGACCTCGTCGTAATCCCACATGTCGCCGGGGGTGAACTGGAAATACCAGTTCATCTTGCCGTTGTCGGGATCGTAGGAGATCGCGCTGTTGGTGTAGAGATTGTCACCTGGGCGATAGGTCGGGTCGAACATCGGCACCGGATTGCCGGTGCCCCAGATGGTCTGGTTGGTGGCGGGGTCATAAGTCCCGGTCACCCACACCGCGCCGCCGCCGGTCTGCCAGGCATTGGTGTTGCCCTTCCAGGTCTCGCTGCCGGGCTCGCCGGGCGCGGGAATGGTGAATTCCCGCCACAGCCGCTTGCCGGTCTTGGCATCGACGGCGCCGATCCAGTCGCGCACACCCTGGTCGCCATTGGCGGCGCCGATGATGATCTTGTCCTTGATGGCGAGGGGCGCCGCCGTGAACGTCACGTCGGGGGTGTCGGTGAAGGTGGTGTCCCACACCACCTTGCCCGTGTCCTTGTCGGTGGCGATGATCCGCGGCGCGAGGCCGGCGCCGGTGATGACGAGATTGCCCCACAGCGCGGCGCCGCGGTTGCGCTGCTGCCGGGTTTGTCCCGGGTCCATGCGCCACACGATGCGGCCGGCATCGCCGGAGGTGCCGTCGATCTTGTAGAGCACGCCCCAGGAATCGGTGACGTAGAGGAAGCCGTCCTCGGCGAGCGGCGTCGCATTGGTGAATTCATTGCCCGCGCCGCCGCCGAGCGCGACCGCATAGGCGAGCTTGAGGCCCTTGACGTTGCCCTTGTTGATGATGTCGAGCGGCGAATAGCGCTGGCCGTCATAGGTGCGGTAATTCATCAGCCAGTTCTGCGGCTCCTTGTCGGGATTGAGGAGCCGCTCCGGCGTCACCTCGGCCGCCAAGGCGTTGGTTCCAAATGCCGCGAAGATGGCGCCGCCAGTGAGCAGCAGGCTGCGCAAAAATGCGTGTTGCGTTTGCATGGGTTTCCTCTCCATTTCTGATCTACTCGTTGTCATCATCCGCCCTCGTTGTCCGGCGGAGCATTCGAATTCGCCGCAGCTCTCACCTCGCCCCGCGCGCGGGGAGAGGTCGGCGCGCTCTTGCGCGCCGGGTGAGGGGGCCTATCCGCGAGTCTGAGCGCGTGAACAGGCCCCCTCACCCCGAACCTCTCCCCGCAAGCGGGGCGAGGGGGAAGTACCACCTCACAGCGCGAACACGTAGAGCACGGTGCCGTTGCGGATGTCCCGGAGCTCCGGCGTGTTGACGAGCTTTGCTCGGGCGGGCGCGCTCAGGCCCGATGCGATGGCGAGATACTGCTTCCCGTTGACCTCGAAGGTCATCGGCGGCGCGCAGAATCCGGTGCCCAGATTGAGCTTCCACAATTCGTCGAGGGTGGTGTCGTCGTAGGCTGCGACCGTACCGTCCAGCAACCCGAGGAAAACGAGCCCGCCGGCGGTCGCAAGCGTGCCGGAATAGTTCGGGTAGCGCAGGTGGATGCTCTTCTTGATCTCGCCGCTCACCGGGTCGACCGCGGTGAGGTTGCTCTCGAAGCGCTCGTCAGTCTGAGCTCAGCCCGCCGTTCCAGCCCCTCTGGGCGTTATGCTTCTCGCGGTCGATCGACACGTTTACGCAGGCCGTCATGGCCGGGATGTACATGAGCTTGGTGTTGGGGCTGTACGACGACGGCCAGTAGTTGTTGCCGCCGGCCTGCGATGGACAGACCTTCTTGAGCGGCGCGCCCGGAGTGAGGTTGCCGACGCCCGCATAGGTCTGGATGTCCTTGTTGGGGTCGTAGTCGACGGGCTTGCCGGTTTTCTGGTCGATGCCCTTGGTCCAGTTGACGTTGTCCATGTAGGGCTTGGCGCCGACGATCTGGCCATTGAAACGGTCCATCGTGTAGAGGAAGCCGTTGCGCGCGGAATGGGTGACGAGCTTGCGCGGCTGCCCTAAGACCACGCCGTCGATCAGGATGTGGGTGCCGACCTCGTCGTAGTCCCACATGTCGCCCGGCGTGAACTGGAAGAACCAGTTCATGCCGCCGGTGTCGGGGTCCCAGGAAATCGCGCTGTTGGTGTAGAGGTTATCGCCCGGCCGATAGGTGGGATCGAACATCGGGACGGGGTTGCCGGTGCCCCAGATCGTCTGGTTGGTGGCGGGGTCATAGGTTCCCGTCACCCACATGGCGGCGCCGCCGGTCTGCCAGGCGTTGTTGGCGCCCTTCCAGGTATCGCTGCCCGGCTCGCCGGGCGCCGGGATCGTGTATTTGCGCCACAGCACCTTGCCGGTCGCGGCATCGAGGCCGGCGATCCAGTCGCGGACGCCGCGGTCGCCGCCTGCCGCGCCCACGATGATCTTGTCCTTGATGGCGAGCGGCGCGCTGGTCAAGCGCAGTTCCGGCTGGCCGAACACCATGTTGGTCTCCCACACGACCTTGCCGCTGGTTTTATCGGTGGCAATGATGCGGGCGGGGTAGTTTGCGGCGGATATGACGAGGTTGCCCCACAGGGCGGCGCCGCGATTGGTTGCCTGGGCTTCCTGCTTGGGCTCCATGCGCCACACGATGCGGCCGGCGTCGCCGGAGGTGCCGTCGATCTTGTAGAGCACGCCCCAGGCGTCGGTGATGTAGAGAAAGCCGTCTTCCACCAGCGGGGTCGCCGAGACCACTTCCATGCCGGCCGTGCCGCCGAGCGCGACCGCGTAGGCGAGCTTGAGCCCCTTGACGTTGGCCTTGTTGATCTTGTCCAGCGGCGAATAGCGCTGGCCGTCATAGGTGCGATGATTCATCAGCCAGTTCTGCGGCTCCTTGTCGGGATTGAGCAGCCGCTCCGGCGTCACCTCGGCCGCCAGCACCGGCCAAGCGGCCAGCATGCTGCCGGCCAGGAGCGCATTGCGAATCGAACGATCGCGTCGTGTCATGGTGTCCTCGCTGCATGATTTTATGATTGGTTGGTGCCGATTGGTCCAGCGCGGCAGGTTGCGCGGCGTTTCGGCCGCGCCGCTCGCCCCGCAGGTCTTGCCTAGAGCCCGAATACGTAAAGCACCGTCGCGTTGCGCTGCTCCTTGAGCTCCGGCGTGTTGACGAGCCGCGACTTCGCCGCCGGGCCCGCTCCCGACGCGATCGCCACATATTGCTTGCCGTTCACCTCGAAGGTCATCGGCGGCGCATGGAAGCCCGAGCCCGCATTGAACTTCCACAGCTCGTCGAGGGTGGTGTCGTCGTACGCCGCAATGGTGCCGTCCAGCAGCGCGTTGAAGACGAGGCCTCCGCCGGTCGAGAGCGCACCGCTGTAGTTGGGATAGCGAACGTGGACGCTCTTCTTGATCTCGCCGGTGACGGGATCGACGGCGGTGAGGTTGCTCTCGTAGCGCTCGGTGGTCTTGAAGCTGCCGCCGTTCCAGCCCTTTTCCTTGCTGTGCTTGGCGGTGTCGATCGAGATGTCCTCGCAGTTGGAGAGCGTGGGTATGTAGAGGAGCTTGGTCTTCGGGCTGTAGGTGGACGGCCAGAAATTGTTGCCGCCGGCATGACCCGGACAGGCCCGCTTGGTGGGCTCGCTCGGGTTGTGGTTGGCGACGCCGGCATAGGTCTGGATGTCCTTGGTCGGATCGTAGTCGACCGGCTTGCCGGTCTTCTGGTCGATGCCCTTGGTCCAGTTGACCTCCATGTAGGGCTTGGCCATCACGGTCTGGCCGTTGAACCGGTCCATCGTATAGACGAAGCCGTTGCGCGCAGAGTGCGTGATCAGCTTGCGCGGTTGTCCCGCGACCACGCCGTCGACCAGGATGTGAGTGCCGACCTCGTCGTAATCCCACATGTCGCCCGGGGTGTACTGGAAGTACCAGTTCATCTTGCCGGTGTCTGGATCCCAGGAGATCGCGCTGTTGGTGTAGAGATTGTCCCCCGGACGGTAGGTCGGATCGTACATCGGCACCGGGTTGCCGGTGCCCCAGATGGTCTGGTTGGTGTCAGGGTCATAGGTGCCGGTCACCCATACCGCGCCGCCGCCGGTCTGCCAGGCGTTGTTCTTGTCCTTCCAAGTCTCGCTGCCGGGCTCGCCGGGCGCGGGAACGGTGAACTTGCGCCACAGCGGCTTGCCGGTCGCGGCGTCGAGGCCCGCCATCCAGTCGCGCACGCCCTGGTCGCCGCCGGCGGCGCCGATGATGATCTTGTCCTTGACGGCGAGCGGGGCCGAGGTCATCGCCACGTCGGGCGTCTCGGGGAAGCCGGTTTCCCACACCACCCGGCCGGTATCCTTGTTGGTCGCGACGATCCGCGGCGGGTCGTCGGCGGCGGTGATGACGAGATTGCCCCACAGCGCGGCGCCGCGATTGCGCTGCTGGCGCTGTTGTCCGGGATCCATGCGCCACACGATGCGGCCGACATCGCCGGAGGTGCCGTCGATCTTGTAGAGCACCCCCGCCGAGTCGGTGATGTAGAGGAAGCCGTCCTCCGCCAGCGGGGTCGCCATGACATATTGGTTGGCGGCGGTGCCGCCGAGCGCGACCGTGTAGGCGAGCTTGAGCCCCTTGACGTTGCCCTTGTTGATCTTGTCGAGCGGTGAGAAGCGCTGGCCATCATAGGTGCGATGGTTCATCAGCCAGTTCTGCGGTTCCTTGTCGGCGTTGACGAGCCGTTGCGGGGTTACGTCCGCTGCCAAGGCGGGGCCGGCGAGAATGCTGCCGGCCAACAGCGCAGTCCGAATGTGCGCAGTCCGAATCGAACGGTCGCGTCGCGCCATCGTGTCCTCCCTGTAAATTTTATTTGTTGGACACAGGCTACACCCGCGACTGAGGCGGCGAAAGGGCGGCGAGGCGCAATCGTGTCGACACTTGTCACCAACCCAAACACCGTCATCGCCGGGCCTGTCCCGGCGATCTCGCTTGTCGAAGCACGGCGTTCACAAGCGCCATGTCGGCTGCACGAGGCCGATATATCGAAACGCTGCGCCTACGCGATCATCTCGCGCATCAGGGCGACGGCGGCGCCGCCCTTGAGGGCGCGGCGCCACAGGTCCTTCGCCATTTTCTCGTGGAGCGCCAGGGCCTCCGGCGCCGACGTGATCATGGCGACGCCGACGCGGATGTTGGGTTCCTCGCCGAGCCGGAACGGCGACAGCGCCAGGACCTGGCGGTCCGGCTGGCGGAAGATCTGGAAGCTGGCGTGGGGCAGGGTGTCGGGCACGATGCCGATCTGGACGCCGATCGGCTCGTCCTCCATCAGCGCGACGAAATGCTCGGCCTCGGCGCGGGCAAGCGCGCGGCGCTCGCGCCGCACCTTGTCCGGCAGGTCGAGCCGCCCGACCAGGCCGTTGCGCAGGAAGTGCTGCATCTCGGCCGCCGAGATCAGGTTGACGATGCCGGGCTGGCGGCGCCGATAGGTCTCCTTGCGCTGGCGCAGCACCGCCATCACCTCGTCGACCTGGGCGAGCGCGCGCTTGCGGCCCTCGGCGGCGTCGGGAATGCTTTCGCGCAGGATTTCCGCGAGCGCCTGGTCGAAACCCTCCGATGCCAGCAGATAGGAGATCGGCCCCGCCAGCACGATGATGTGCTCGGAGGTCTCCTCGATCTGGCGCATGCGCTCGAAATAGGCAACCGCCGAGCCGATATATTCGACGCCGACGCCGAGCAAGGTCGGCACCGAGACGCCCAGCAGCTCCGCGAGCTTCTCCAGCGTTTCGATCTTGGCCAGCTCGCCCTTCTCGAAGCGGTAGAGCGCGGTGCGCGAAATATCGAGCCGGCTCGCGATCTCGTCGGCTGAGAGCCCGGAGCCGAGACGGAACGCCTTGAGGCGGTTACCGATATCGTCGAAGCGTATGGCCATGGGATGCGGCGGGCGGCCTCACTTGATCGGCGTGGGGATCTGGAACAGGCTCGTCGAGCTGCTCCTTCGTGAGCGGCAGGACGATGTATCGAAAAGCGATGCCATTTATCATCGCAACATCGAGGCCCTTGATGAAGTCGACCATCAGGTGATCGCGCGGATAATAGACGTCGCGCACCTCGCGTGCATTGGCGGGGGAAGTCTTCGCGAATTCCGCATAGGCGTCGAGCGCGACCGGATCGGAATACATCCAGTCCAGCGCGTCGCGGTAGCCCTGGACGAAACGGGCGGCGACATCCTTGCGGCGCTCCAGGAAGCCGGCATTGGCGACGATCAGCCGGATCGTCTGGTCGCGGAATTCCGGGAGGTCATTGCCCCTTGCGATGACCCTGATCCTGCCGTCGCTGACGGCATCGAGCCCGAATGGCGGCGACGACCAGCCGACGTCGATCTGGCCGGACATGACCTGGGTGAGGGTTGCCGCCGGGCCCCCGGTGCCGACGGCTCTCGCAAACAGGCCGTTGGTCCTGATGAAGGAGAGCACGATGAGGTGGCTCGACGATCCCGTGGTGGAATAGGCGATGGTCTTGCCGCCGGCGTCGGCCATGGACTTGATCGGCGAATCCGCCGGCACGTACCAGTATTCGCTGGAGCCGGAGCTGGCATTGCCGATGACGCGCAGCGGAGCTCCCTTGGCATATGCCGCCATCACCGCCGTAGTGCCGAGCCCGATGCCGATGTCGACGCTGCCGGAGATCACCGCCTGCAGGGTCTCGGCGCTACCGTTGGTGTAGAGCAGCTCGAGCTCGAGCCCGCGCTTGCGGAACAGACCGGCATTCTGGCCGAGCTCGGAGGCCGCGGTCTCCCAATTGCCGCGCTGGCCGAGCGCCACCTTGACGCGCATCCTCGGCGGAAGCGGGTCGCGCCAGCGCGGCGAGTACGAGTGCCGCCAGCGCCACGCGCGGGAGCTTACCGGCATTGGCGCGTGGTCGCGTTGCCTGCTCCCTCCCCTTTTCAGGGGGAGGGTGGGGTGGGGGTCCGCGGACGTGCCACGGGCGCTGCGCTGCCGCCCGCGATCCCACCCCGACCCTCCCCTTTTCAAGGGGGGGGAAGAGCTGGCCGAGAATGGAGCAAAAGGCTGGAGGCAATGGTCGTAATCATTTATGCCTCCGCGAAGCCGCGAGCTTTTCGACGATCTCCGCCGGCGTGATCGGAGCGTGGGTGATGCGCACTGCGAACGGCGCGAGCGCGTCCTCGATGGCCGACACGAGCGCCGCCGCGGTCGGCAGCGTGCCGGTCTCGCCAACGCCCTTGATGCCGAGCGGATTGAGCGGGGTCGGCGAGGAATGGTGCAGCAGCTCGATGTCGCGGCATCTCCGCCGCCGTGACCAGGAGATAATCGGCGAACGTCGTCGTCAGCGGCTGGCCGTCGGCGCCGAACTGCATCCTCTCAAACAACGTGTTGCCGATCGCGTGCGCCACCGCTCCGACCACCTGGCCCTCGACGATCATGGGATGAATGGCGCGCCCGCAATCATGCACGAACACGAAGCGCAGGATTCGCACCTCGCCGGTCTCGATGTCGACCTCGACCTCGCAGACGGCGCTGCCGTTGGCATAGGTCATGTCGTCGATGACGACGGCCTCGCTCGCCTCCATGCCGGCATCGACGCCGCCCGGCAGGTAATAGCCCGGCGTGCCCATGGTGGCGCGCGCGATCGTCGGCAAATCCGACCTTGAGATCGGGCGCGCCCTCGGACTCGGATTTCGCTGCCCACGATCTCCAGGTCCTGCGCGGCGCATTCGAGGAGCTGCCCGGCCACGAGAAGCGCCTTGTCGCGCACCTTGACGGCGGCGCGGTGGGCGGACGAGCCCGCGAGCACCGCCTGGCGGCTGTTGAATCCGCCGAGCCCGAGCGCGGTTGCGGCGCTGTCGCCGGTGGTGACGGTGAGCGCCGCCATGTCGCCGCCGAGTTGCTCGGCGACGATCTGGGCGAGCATGGTCTTGGTGCTCTGGCCCATGGCCGCGGCGCCGCAGAAGACATGGACCTTGCCGGACGGCGCGATCCGCACCGTCACCGGCTCGAACGGCCCGCGTCCGGTGCCCTCGACATAATTGGCGACGCCGATCCCGATGATAGCGGCCCTGCCGCCGCGCCGCCTGCTGCCGCGCCGCGAAATCCGCCCAGCCGGCGCGCTCTACCGCCATGCGCTGGCAGGCCGGAAAGTCGCCGGAGTCGAGCACGACCTGCATGCCGCCGCGGGTCTTGAGCCGCGGTCCGGTACGGCATCTTGTCGGCCGGGATGAGATTGCGGCGGCGCACTTCGGCGCGGTCGATGGCGAGCTCGCGCGCGACCCGGTCGAGCATGCGCTCCATCGCGAACACGCCCTGCGGCTGGCCGGCGCCGCGCACCGGCGTCACCGGCACCTTGTTGGTGAGCGCCAGCTTGATGTCGAGACGATAGGCCGGAACCTCGTAGCCGAGCGTCAATGCCGCCGCCGGAGCCGTAGGGCACGTTGACGCCGCGCGCCGTATAGGCGCCGTGCTCGTGGATGAGCTGCCGCGAAAGCCGCGGATCTTGCCGGCCGCGTCGACGGCGATCTCGACGTCCCAGAACTGATCGCGCTCCTGGGTCGTCGCGATGAAGTGCTCGCGGCGGTCCTCGATCCACTTCACCGGCCGGCCGGAGCAGCAGCGCGGCGAGCGCGACGACGGCCTCTTCCTGGTAGAACACGAGCTTCGGCCCGAACCCGCCGCCGACATCGGGCGTCACCACGCGGACCTGGTTTTCGTCGCGCCCGAGCAGTTCGGCGAGCATGCGCATGCACACATGCGGCGTCTGGGTCGAGCTGTAGACCGTCAGCCGGTCGTCGTTGCGCATCGTAATTCGCGACGACGCCGCGGCATTCGATCGAATGGCTGCCGCCGCGATGGATCGCGAAGCGCTCGCGAAACACATGGGCGCGCGCCGGCGAACGCCGCGTCCGCGTCGCCATAGCCGAGATCGAATTCGGCCACGAGATTGTGGGGGCCGCCGTGATGGACCGGCGGCGAGTCCGTCGCCAGCGCCGCCCGGGCATCGACCACGGCGGGCAGCGCCTCGTAATCGATCGCGACCAGCGCCGCCGCATCCTCCGCGACATGGCGGCTCGCCGGCGATGACGACGGCGACGGGCTCGCCCACATGCAAGACCTCGTCGCGCAGCCAGCACCGGCCGATCGACCTGCTGGCGGAACGCCGGCGTCGGCAGCGCCACCACCAGGCGATCGGTGGTGAGATGGGGCCGCAACTCGGCCAGGGTGAACACGGCGTCGACGCCCGGCACTGCGCGCGCCGCGGCGGTGTCGATATTCCGCGATCAGGGCATGGGCGTGGGGACTGCGCACGAAGGCGGCGTGGCGCATGCCGGGAAGACGGATGTCATCGACGAACCGGCCGGTGCCGGTCAGCAGGGCGGCGATCTTCCAGCCGCGCGACATTTTTTCCGAACGTGCCGCCGCTCAAGCCTTCTGCCCCGCTTCGGCCTGCAGACGCTTCGCGGCATCCAGCGCCGAGATGACGATGTTCTGATAGCCGGTGCAGCGGCACAGATTGCCGGAGATGGCGATGCGGACCTCCTGCTCGGTCGGGTCGGGATTGTCGCGCAAAAATTCGATCAGGGTGGTCAGCATGCCCGGGCGTGCAGAAGCCGCATTGCAGGCCGTGATTCTCGTGGAAGGCCTGCTGCAGCGGATGCAGCTTGTCGGGGCTGGGCGCGATGCCCTCGACGGTGAGGAATTCATGGCCGTCGGCCTGCACCGCAAGCATCAGGCAGGAGCGCGCGGAAAGGCCGTCCAGCAGGATAGTGCATGCCCCGCACACGCCATGCTCGCAGCCGAGATGGGTGCCGGTGAGGCCGAGCTGGTGGCGGATGAAGTCGGCGAGCGTGACCCGCACCTCGACTTCTTCCTCGTAGCGCTTGCCGTTGACTGTCAAGGCGATCTTGCGCGTCTCACCCATCGCGGAGTCCTATGCTTTGCCGGTGGCGCGCGCATACGCTTTTTCCAAAGCGCGGCGCGACATCACGGTGGCGAGATGCTGGCGGTAGGACGCCGGCGCGTGCACGTCGTCGAGCGCCTCGAAGCTGCGGCAGCTCTCGCAGGCCTCGCGCAGGAACGCGGTGTCCGGCGCCTTGCCGATCAGCGTCTTTTCCAATTCGCTTGCCCGCACCGGCGCGGTGCCCATGCCGCCGAGCGTCACCGCCGCGCGGATGATCTTGCCGGCGCTGTCCACCGTGAGCAGCACGGCGGCCGACACGATGGCGAAGTCGCCGTGCCGCCTGGCGAATTCGATGAAGGCATAGCCGTGCTTGGCCGGCCAGGCGACAAAGCGGATCGCGGTGAGCACCTCGTCGGGTTCGACCGCAGAGGTGAGATAGGCCACCGGAAAATCCGCGAACTTGATGTCGCGCTGGCCCTTGGGGCCCGTCACGACCACAGTCGCGTCGAGCGTCATGGCGCAGGACACCAGCTCGGCGGACGGATCGAGGTGGCACAGCGAGCCGCCGATGGTGCCGCGATTGCGGGTCTGGCGATGGCCGATGTTCTGGATCGCCTCGTGCATCAGCGGGAACTTCTTTTCCACCAGCGCGGAGAATTCGAGGTCGCGCTGGCGCGTCATGGCGCCGACCTCCATGCCGTCGGCGGTGTCGCGGATATAGGACAGGCCCTCGACCCGGTTGAGGTCGATGATGTGGTCGGGCTGCACGAAGCGGAAATTGAGCATCGGCATCAGCGACTGGCCGCCGGCCAGCAGCTTGGCGTTCTCCAGTGTGGACAGCAGGCCGACCACTTCGGAGACGGTCTTGGGATCGTGATAACTGAACGGAGGTGGCTTCATCTGACGAGCTGCTTAACGCGCGGCGCCGGGGCGGCGTCCGTTCCTTTACTTACAACAGATATCATGTATCAATCCAAAAAAAACGCGTTGTCTCAAAAATGAGACGGCGCCATGCCGGGCTCGGGGAATGCCGCGTTCGGCGGACTGAGGTGAGCCCCGGCCGATGAAGCCCGCCGCGTTCCGATATCACGCACCAAAGACGGTCGAGGAAGCGGTGGCGATGCTGGCGCAATACGCTCCCGACGACGGGCGGGTGCTGGCCGGCGGCCAGAGCCTGGTGCCGACCATGGCGTTCCGCCTGGCGCGGCCGCATCATCTCGTTGACATCAACGGGATCGCCGATCTCAGGCGTCTCGCGAGCGAGAACGGACGTCTCGCGATCGGCGCCGGCGTGCGCCACCAGGCGTTCCATCGCCCAGTGGTGGCGGGGCCGCTGGGACACCTGCTCTCGGCCGTGATGCGCCACATCGCCCATTATCCGATCCGCACCCGCGGCACATTCTGCGGCAGCGTCGCTCACGCGGACCCGGCATCCGAATGGTGCCTGGTCGCGGCGACGCTCGACGCCGAGATGGTGGCGCGCTCAACGCGGGGGTCCCGCACGATCGCGGCGCGCGAATATTTTCAGGGCATCATGACGACGGCGCTGGAACCCGACGAATTGCTCGCCGAGGTGCGAGTGCCGCTGCTGGCTGAGGCGACCCGCTGGGGCTTCTACGAGTTCAACCGGCGCGCCGGCGATTTCGCCATGGGCATGGCGCTGGTCGCCTTCGAGATCGACAACGGCGTCATCGCCGCGCCGCGCGTCGGCGTCGGCGGCGCCGAGGCCCATCCGCGCCGGATCGCGGCGGCGGAAGCGCTGCTCGCGGGACGCCCGCTCGGCGCAGCCGCGTTCACGGCTGCGGCCGCTGCTGCTGCCGCCGCCATCGATCCCCTGACCGACGCGCAGACCGACGCCGTCTATCGCCGCGAACTCGTCGCCACCGTGACCCGCCGCGCGCTGGAGCAGGCTGCTTCGTGACGACGTCCCGCCCATGAAAATCGCTAGCGATCAGATCGACCCCGCCAAGATCGCCGGCAATAAGTACATCGGCCAGTCGGTGCCGCGGCTCGAGGATCCGCCGCTGGTCAGGGGAACCGGCCGCTTCGCCGGCGACATCTCGTTTCCGCACCAGCTTCACATGCGGATCGCCCGCGCGCAGGTCGCCCACGGCAGGATCGTCGCCATCGACACCGCGCAGGCGCGGGCGCTGCCGGGGGTCGTCGCGGTATGGACCGCCGCCGACATCGCCGATGTGCCGCCGATCGATTTCCGCGAAGGCCGCATCGAGCGGCTGGAGCCGTACCGCCAGCCCGTGCTCGCCACCGACCGCGTGCGCTATGTCGGCGAGCCCGTGGCGGCGGTGTTCGCCGTCGATCCCTACATTGCGGAGGACGCCGCCGACCTCGTGGTTATCGACATCGTCGAATTGCCGGTGCTGCTCGCCGCCGATGCGGAGCCCGGCGAGTTCTCGCCGGGCCGCAACACCGAGCCGACCATCGTCCGCCAGGGCTATGGCGACGTCGACGCCGTGTTCGCCCGCGCCGAAACCGTGGTCGAGCTCGATCTCTCGGTCGGCCGCCACAGCGGCGTGCCGCTGGAGACGCGCGGCGCCGTCGGCCGCCATGACGCCTCGCGCGACATCCTCGAGCTGCACGGCGCCGCCAAGGTGCCCCACCGCAACCGCGACCTGCTCGCCCACATGCTCAAGCGCAGCCCGTCGTCGATCCACGTCCACGAGGCCCATGTGGGTGGCGGCTTCGGCATCCGCGGCGAGATCTATCCAGAGGACGTACTGGTCTGTGTCGCCGCGATGCGGCTCGGACGCCCGGTGAAATGGATCGAAGATCGCCGCGAGCATCTCACCTGCGCCAACCACTCGCGCCAGCAGCGCCACAAGATCCGCGCCGCGCTCGATGCCGAGGGCCGCATCCTCGCCCTGGACGACGAATTCTGGCACGACCAGGGCGCCTATGTGCGCACCCACGCCATCCGCGTCCCCATGATGATCTGCGGCATCCTGCCGGGGCCGTACCGGGTGCCGGCCTATCGTTCGCTCGGCCACTTCCGCCTCACCAACAAGACGCCGGCCGCGACCTATCGGGCGCCGGGCCGCTACGAGACCACTTTCATCCGCGAGCGCCTGATCGATGCGATCTCGGTCAAGCTCGGCATCGACCCCATTGAGGTGCGCCGCCGCAACGCCATCACCGCCGAGGAGATGCCTTATCCGCGCCCGCTGGAAGCGCTCGGCGAGGAGATCCACTTCGACACCGGCGACTATATGGGGCTGCTCGAAACGGTGCTCGCCGCCGCGTCCTGGGACGAACTGCAGGCCGATCTCGAGCGCAGGCGCGCCGCCGGCGAAATGGTCGGCGCCGGCATCGCGATGTTCGTGGAGAAGAGCGGGCTCGGGCCGTCCGACGGCGTCAGGATCGCGGTCGACACCTCCGGCGCGGTCGAGGTGATCACCGGTGGCGCGTCGATCGGGCAGGGGTTCGAAACCGTGATGGCGCAGGTTGCGGCCGAAATGATCGGTGTCGATATCGCCCGCGTGCGCGTGACCCACGGCCAGACCGACCGCATCGAGTTCGGTATCGGCGCCCATGCCTCGCGTGCCACAGTGATGACCGCTTCGGCCACGCGGGTCGCGGGACTGAAGCTGCGGGACAAGGCGCTCGACATCGCGGCACAGCTCATGCAGGCAGCGCCCGACGATCTGGACATCGTCGGCGGCGTGGTCAGGCGCAGCGACGGCTCAGGTGCGTCGATGACGCTCGGCGCCATCGCCACCGCGCTGCTGCCGACCTCGAAAACCCTCGCCGGCCGCGAGCCCGGCCTCGCGGCCGAGGGCTGGTTCAACGTCGAACGGCAGGTCTATCCCTATGGCAGCCACATCGCGGTGGTGAAGGTCGACGGCGACACCGGCGGCGTCACGGTGGAGCGTTACGTCATCGGCTACGACATCGGCCGCGCCATCAATCCGATGCTGGTCAAGGGCCAGATCGTCGGCGGGTTCACCCAGGGGCTCGGCGGCGCGCTGATGGAGGAGTTCCGCTACAGCGAAAACGGCGACCCGCTCGCGGTGACGTTCGCCGACTATCTCATGCCGACCGCCCGCGAGACGCCGCAGGTCGAGATCATCCTCACCGAGGATTTCCCGACCGACCTCAATCCGCTCGGCATCAAGGGCGCCGGCGAGAGCGGCATCACCGGGGTTGGCGCCGCGATCGCGTCGGCGGTCGATGCCGCCATCGGAATGCCCGGCGCCATCACCGCGCTGCCGATCACCCCGTCGCGGCTCAAGGAGATCCTGGCGCGGCGCGGGTGAGCCGGTTGCAAAACTTCGCTGTCATCGCCCGGCTTTGACCGGGCGATCCAGTAAACACCGACCGGGCGTACTGGATTGCCCGGTCAAGTCGGGCAATGACACCAATAGGGCAGCGTCATCGCAAGATGCTTCAGAGCAGGACGCTTCATTGGAGGAAACAGTGGCAAAGAACATTCCCATCACGCTCGCCTGCGGCGATTACGAGATTATCCGTCCCCTCAAGGAGGGAGAGGTGACGCCCGACGGCATCGACCTCACCGTGCTCACCGACATGGACTCCACGACCCGCCACTGGCGCTTCCTGCGCAACCGAGATTTCGACATGGCGGAGACCTCGGCGTCGTCCTACATCGTCGCCCGCGGTCATGATCTTCCGGTGCGGGCGATTCCCGTGTTCCTGCATCGCCGCTTCCGCCACGGCTTCGTCTTCGTCAATACGGCCAAGGGCATCACCAAACCCACCGACCTGATCGGTCGCCGCATCGGCATCAAGTCGTTCCTGGTGACGGCAATCCACTGGATGCGCGGCCTGCTGGAGAAGGAATATGGGGTGCCGCACACCGCGGTCGAATGGGTCGCGGAGCTCGACGAGGACGTTGACTTCACCCCGCCGCCCGGGCTCAGGCTCACGCGGCTGCCCAACGACAAGTCGGTGGAGACCATGCTTGCCGAGGGCGAGCTCGACGCCGTCATCCATTCCAGCATCATCAAGCCGTTCACGGCCGGCGATCCGCGGGTGGCGCGGCTGTGGCCGAACTACAAGCAGGAGGAGATCGCGTTCTACAAGAAGACCGGCATCTTCCCGATCATGCATGTGATGGGGATCAAGCAGGAGATCGTCGAGCGCCATCCCTGGGTCCCCATCAACATGTACCATGCCTTCAACAAGTCGAAGACGATCGCCATGGAGCGCATGAAGAACCCGCGCATCGTGCCGCTCGCCTGGTACCAGGAGGCGCTGGAGGAGCAGGTGGCGATCCTCGGCCCCGATCCCTGGGAATACGGCCTTACCGAGCGCAATCGCAACACGCTGGAAGTGCTCGCCGGCTTCTCCCACGAGCAGGGGCTGACCCCGCGCCGGATGTCGCTCGACGAGCTGTTCCTGCCGGTGTTCCAGGGACGCAAACGCGGCGACGAGCATAGGATTTGACGGGGCGGGCGCGACGTTGGGCGGTCGCGGATTTTGTACGGGGTTGTCGGGTGCCGACGTCCGCTCGTGGCGGCAATTCCGACAAGGGCGGACATCGTGGAGCGGTCGAGTTGACCCAATCCGGTCATTTCGTTCGTCGCTACCGGATCAACTCGTCGGCGGTCGCCAACAGCAATTCGGGAACGGTGAGGCCGAGCGCCTTGGCGGTCTTGAGATTTATGACGAGCTCGAATTTGGTCGGCCGCACAACCGGCAGATCGGCGGGCCTTTCGCCCTTCAAGATTCGACCGACGTAGTTGCCCATCTCCCGAAACGTGCCCGCAATGCTTGGCCCGTAGCTCATCAATCCTCCGGCGAGGGCGAATTCTCGCTGTGCATGAATCGCCGGGATTGCATGTTGCGTGGCTAAAGCGGCCAGTTGTTCGATCCGGTTGTTGAAGAGGGGGTCATTTTCGACCAGCAGTCCACCGACCTTTGGCTGAACCAATGCAGCGAACACGGAATCAAAATCCCGCTCTCCGCGGGTTAGGAATAATTCCAGTCGTAATCCGATCCGTTGTGCCGCCATTCGCAGTTGTGTCGTATCGAGATCGGTGTTGGGGTTATTTGGATTCACCAGAAATCCAATCGTTTCGGCTTTGGGCAAGAGCTCGCGAATCTCTCCGAGCTGTTTGCCCACCAGCTCGTTGCCGAGGCCAGCAATGCCGGTGAGGTTTCCATCCGGCCGATTGAGGCTGGCAACAAGGCCCAACTTTACCGGGTCGCCTCCGGTTATGAAGACAACTGGGATGGTTGTAGTTGCCGCCTTCGCGGCCAGCGCAGACCGCACACCGCTCAATGCAGCAATCACTGACACTTGACGGCGTACGAGATCGGCCGCCAGGGCGGGCAATCGGTCACCCTGCCCCTCCGCCCAACGATATTCGATCGCCAGGTTCCGGCCTTCAGCGAAGCCGGCCTGTTGCAGGCCCTCGCGAACCGCCGCGACCCGCCAAGCCTCCGTGGCCGGCAACTCGCCGCCGAGGAATCCGATGACCGGCGTCGCCTGCTGCTGCGCCCGCGCGGACAGCGACAAGGCGACCGCTCCACCAAGCCCCGCAATGAACTCCCGCCGCCGCATTCTCGATCTCCCGCTTTGTGGGGCGAGTCTAACGCGATCCGGGTGGCAGGGGAACCAGAGCCCTGGACGGCAGGTGCCCTGGCCGTTCTGCGACATCGTGTGACAGGTGAAGTAGGTCTGGCTTCAGCCCGGAAGCGGACATCACGGAATCGGCGCATTGAGGCCGCCCGGAGGCGCGGCAACTTCGGTGAATTCAACGTCGTCCCGCGGCTAACGCTGTTGTGGCGGGGGCCCGAAGGAGCGCACAATTAGCCGGCATGGCGGCGTCGCCGAACGAACGCTGTGCCGCGCTCACTCCACCGAGATATTGGCCAACTTCACCACCTTGGCCCACTTCTCGGTTTCGTCGGCGATGAGCTTGCCGAATTCGGCCGGCGACATCGGCGTCGGAATACCGCCGAGATCGACAAGCTTGGCATGCATCTTCGGATTGGCGAGCGCCGCCGCCACCGACTTATTCAGGATCTCGACGATCTCCGGCGGCGTGCCTTTGGGCGCCGAGATGCCGTACCACACGCTCGTCTCGTAGCCCGGAACGGTTTCCGCGATTGCAGGCACCTCCGGCAGCGCCGGCCAGCGCTTCGCCACGGTGACGCCGAGCGCGCGCAACTGGCCATTGCGGACGAATTCGATCGCGCCCGGTAGATTGTCGAACATCACATCGACCTTGCCGGTCATGAGATCCGGGTAGGCGCCGGAGGAGCCGCGGTACGGCACGTGGACCATTTCGACGCCGGTCATCGCTTTGAACAATTCGCCCGACATGTGCACCGAGGTGCCGTTGCCCGACGACGCAAAACTCAGCTTGCCGGGATTGGCCTTGGCATAGGCAATGAAGTCGGCGACGGTTTTGACCGGCAGGGCCGGCGGCACCACCATGATGTTGGTCACACGCATGACGCCGGCGACTGGAACGGTGTCGCGGATGAAATCAAACGGCAGTTTCTTGTAGAGCGAGGCACTAATGGCGTTGTTGGCCCCCACGAGCAGAAGCGTGTAGCCGTCCGGCGGCGAATTGATCATCGCCTGGGCGCCGAGATTGCCGCCCATGCCGGCGCGGTCCTCGACCACGAACTGCTGGCCGAGATCGCTCGAGAACCAATCCGCCATGACGCGGGTAGTGATGTCGACGGGCCCGCCAGCCAGAAAGCCGGAGATGAACCGGACCGGCCGGGTCGGATAATCGAGCGCCAATGCGCGTCGTGAAAGGGCCGGGAGAGCGACAGCACCCGCTGCCAGACGGAAAAATTTTCGGCGTGGAATTTTGATGGTATTCGCCAAAAACGGATGTCGGTTGAATTTCATAGCGCTCACCTCGCGGCGGCATCTGCGCTGCCGGCAAAAAACACAACTCAGCATATACCGCTGTCAACTCTAACTCAACGCACGTCTGTTTGACATACGCGGTTGGCCAGATTGCCGGAAGGCCACAAATGTGCACGGCGCGTGGTCGACGCTCTCCGACTTGACCTGTCTAATTTTTCGGAAAATGCTATGTCGGCGTTCACAGGACGATCATGTCATGATCAGAAGTGTTTCCAGATTCGAACCGCCATTCGTGCCGTCAATGCCGAACAAAACGATTGAAGGATTGGCCGCTTGGCAAAGCATTGACTTTAGAAAGTCCGGCGACTTCACTCACCGACTGACGGACGCCGAGATTACCGAGATCGACGCCGCCGTGCAGGCGATCGTACAACGAGGCATCGATCATATCGCCATCGATCGGCACAACTTTGAACTGCCGCAACTCGGCAAGCGCCTCACCTTGATCCGAGACGACGTTCTGCTGCAGGGCCGAGGCTTCATGGTCATCCGCGGCATCCCGGTCGAGCGCTATTCGATGGAGGAGGCCGCGGCAGCCTTTCTCGGCATCGGGGCCTATTTCGGCAAGCCGGTGTCGCAGAACGGCAAAGGTCATATCCTCGGCCATGTGAAGGACCTCGGCCGAAGCGTCGAGGATCCGACCGCGCGCATCTACCAGACGACGCACAAGCAGACCTTTCATACGGACTCGGCTGATATCGTTGCGCTGCTCTGTCTGAAAACAGCAAAGGCCGGCGGCTTGAGCCGCATCGTCAGCTCAATGTTCCTCTACAACGAGATGTTTCGCCGTCGCCCTGATCTCGCCGCCGTGTTGTTCGAGCCGTTCTGCTTCGATCGTCGCGGCGAAGTGGCGCCCGGCAAGAAGGGCTACTACGAAACACCGATCTTCCATTGGCATGCCGATCGGCTCTCGGTGTTCTACGGCAACCGATACTACATCGCGTCGGCGCAGCGCTTTCCCGACGCGCCGAGGCTGACGGGAAAGCAAATCGAGGCGCTCGATCTGTTCGACGCCCTCGCCAACGACCCGTCGAACTATCTCGATATCGAGTTCAAGCCGGGCGATATCCAGCTCATCCACAACCACGTGATCCTGCATGATCGCACCGATTACGAGGACTGGTCGGAGCCCGAGCGCAAGCGGCATCTGCTTCGCCTTTGGCTATGCCCGCCGAACGGTCGACCATTGCCGCCGGTCTTCGCTGACCGCTACGGCGGCACCGAGATCGGCAACCGGGGAGGCATAATGCTGCCGGGCGTTGCGATGACCACGCCGCTGGAAGCCTGCTGAATGACGTTGCTCGCACTGGCGCGCACCTTGGTACCGTCCACCGCGATCTCCGCGAGCGAGACCAGTCCTTCGTTGATCAGCGCGGTCACGCTCTCGGTCAAAAGCCGGTCGAGTACGGCCGGGTGCCCGACCCGGAAGTCCGCCAGTCCGTGGTAGTTCAGCGGCACACCGCCAGCGATCCAGCGATAGGCCAGATCGCGCTCCGCAAGGCGATCGAGTTCGCGCGCCGAGCCAACCCCTCTGCGGTCACATAGAGCCACAGCGCCAGCAAAACTGCAGGGTCGGTCGCCAGCCGTCCCGCCTCGCCTTCTCGCGACTTGATGGATGCAGAGAGTTCGGACAGGTTGAGGCTCTCCACGAAGCTCCACACAATGCGGCCACGATGGTCCGAGGGCAGCAACGCCTCCAGATCAATGTAGTCCCATCGCGTCTGCGATCGATCCGGCCGAATGACCCGCGCATCGCTCATGTCGAATCACCTCGCTGCAGGGCGCCAGTGAATCACAACCACGAGCCTGACTCGGGGGCAAGCAGCGGCAGACCAATTCTTCACACGCGCGAAAGCAGGGAATGACACCGCAGTGAGTCCATTAGATCGGTCCCATTCCAGCAAGACTCGCTCAGTCGTAAAACTCGGGAGCGATCTTCCGCTTGATCCCGGTGGTGTAATCGTGCTGGATCCAGAGCTGCGCGTGGTTCTGTTTCACGAATTCTTCGATCATCTCGCGGCTCTTCGCGGTCTGCTCCTTGTTGGTGTCGAAGGACGGAATTTTCTTGTACGTGATCTCTTCCGGATAGTGATAGAGATCGCCCGACAGCAGGACGTTCCCGGTGTTGGCGAGCTTGAGAAACAGGGACTGGTGCCCGGGCGTATGACCCGGCGTGGATTTGATGACCACGGTGCCATCGCCAAACACATCATGATCCTCGCCGTTCAGCAGAACCGTTTTGCTGTTGGCGAGGCCCTCGAAAAATTTCGGGTCCGGCACGCGGCCTACTGCCGGTTGTTCGGCCGGCCGCGGCGCGAGGATCGGGTCCCGGTCGCCCTTCTGCACGATCCAGGTGGAACCGGCGAACAGGCTGGCGTTGGCGACGTGATCGCCATGGTAGTGGGAGAGCGCCATATAAGTGATGTTGGCCGGGGTGTAGCCGATCGCGGCGAGTTGCGGGAGCAGCGGGCGATCGACCGTGAAGGCATTCAGCTTCTGGGGCGAGACGCCATCCTTGAAGGCGCTGTCGGGAATTTCGCCGGTATCCCAGATCAGGCTTCCGCGCGGGTGAACGATCAGGAAGCAGGGCGTGACCATATTTGTGTTGACCATTTCGCTCGGCTTCAAGCCGTACGCCTCGACGCTGGCAGGGGTGATTTTGCCGCAGTCGAGAACATGGAGACGCAGCGATTGCGGGGGCTGCGGCTTCTGAGGCTGTTGGGCGTTGGCCGGCGGGAAACCGAAGGCCACCGACACAGCCGCCGCCAGGATGGCGGGCACGATACGAATCGACATGGAATCCTCCCGAACAAGCCCGTTTCTTTACTAAGGGCGCTGGCCGCGGCGGCTGCCGGCGGGAACGGTAACCCGCTGGCTTTTGCCTTCCGGCGGTCCGCAATTTAAGCCATGCGTCACGTACTGTCAGCCTTAGTGTTGTTGACACTGATGCCCGTCAGGCCAGCGTTGCCTTGAAAGGCTTTTTGCAGGGCCACGCGTCACACAATGCGTAGCCGGCAAGCGTTCCTTCGCTCTGACCCAGATGATGCCGGCCGTCCCAACGGCAAGCATAGTGGCGTTTGCGCCGCAAGTCTTATCGTTGGAAATCGTCTTTGGTGATGAAGGGCGATATGGTCACCCACCAGCTTGACTGCGCGGTCGCAGGGTCGGCAGCCAGCGCCTTGAGCTCACCCGCCTTTGTCGCGGCGATCAGCCTGTCCTGCAGTTCCTGTGGATGGCCGGCTTCGGTTTCCCAGATCACCATGTATTTCGGGAAGGGGAGACGCGGCCGGGCGTCGACCGCAGGTGGCGTGGCGAGGCGGAACGGCTGCGCCGCCATCCAGCCCGGCAATGCGAGCACTTCGGTGGCGCGCTTCGAAAGTGCCGCTTCGAAAGTGGCATCGTCGACGCCGGCAAGCGGCTCGACGAAATCAAGCATGATGTACCGGTTGGGCCGCGGCGTCTTGTTGTCGGCGTAGGCGGGAATGAACGGCTTGCGGCCGTCGGGACGCGTCGTGCGTGGGCCGATGACTTGGTAGTATGCCCTGACCCCGCCGTCAGGCGAGTAGTCGAATCCGGGGATGCGGCGGCTCTTGCCACCGGCGATGGCAGCCTCCGCGTCGCTGCGCAGCTTGCCGAGATCGGTGCCTTCCTGATCCCAGATGATCAGATTGCCGCGCCGGTAGAGCGGTTTGATGTTGCGCGGCACGACGTCGGGCGTCAGCCGAAAACGCTGTGCCCCGGTCCAACCGGGGAGCTGCACCAGATCGCCCATATGCATGTTCTGGTAGCCGTCGTTGAAATCGAATTCCCTGCCCGGCAGAGGATCGGACATCACCAGATAGACATAGCGGTTCAGGCCTGGGGGCGGCTCGCGCGAGCCCGGCTGGCCGATCGACCATTGCGCCATGGCAGCGGTCGTGAGCGTCGACGCACCCGCCACGCTCACGCAGATCATCTTGAAAATCCGGTTCATGCCGATCTCCCTTCTGTCGGCGGCACGTCCCGCCACATCATTCGGGCCGAAGACTCCGATACCTGCTCTGATTGGAGGCAGCCTATCGTGGCCCAGCCCGCGTTGGAACCAGTCTCACAGCGCCCGATGGCAGCTCCTTGGCCCTTCTGCGACGTCGTGTGACAGGTGAAGAGGTCTGGCTTCAGCCCGGAAGCGGACATCACGGAACCCGGCGCATTGGGGCCGCCTCGAAGGCCTTCGGTCAATTCAGCGTCGTCCCGCGGTTAGCGCTGTTGTGGCGGGGGGCTGGAGGAGCGCATAATCAGCGGGCAAGGCGGCGTCGCCGAATGAACGCCGTCGCAGCGGGCTTCAGGGAGGATCGATCCATGCCGACTCGACGCAGCTTTGTCACCAATACCCTTGGTGCCGGCGCGGTGCTGGCGACGCAAGGCCCGCACAAGGCGGCCGCCCAGGTCGACCGGCGCATGATCGTCGATGCGCAGGTCCACCTGTGGAAGGCGGAGTCGCCGGACTGGAAATGGGTTCCCGGCCTCCAGCCCCAGTTGCCGGAGCCCTTCACCATCGAGCGGCTGGTGCCGATGATGGACGAGGCGGGCGTGGATCGCGTGGTGATCGTCCCGCCGTCCTGGCCCGGCGACCGCAACGACTATGCGCTCGAGGCGGTGAAGCGCTATCCGACCCGCTTCCGCGTCATGGGCCGCATCCCGCTGCAGGACCCCAAGTCGGCCGATCTGCTGCCGAAATGGAAGGAGCAGCAGGGGATGCTGGGAGTGCGCGTGATCTTCAACAACGCCCAGACGATACCTTGGCTCACGGACGGCACGGCGAACTGGTTCTGGGCAGCGGCCGAAAAGGCCGGACTTCCCGTCATGTGTTTCGCGCCGGACCGCACCGCGCTGTTCGGCCCGATCGCGGAGCGCCACCCGCAGCTCACATTGATCCTCGACCACATGGGCACGACGGCGGCCATCCTGAAGGACAACAAGATCGAGGAAGCGATCGGGCACACGGTCGCGCTCGCGAAATACCCCAACGTCAGCGTCAAGGTGTCGGCCTCGCCCGGCCTTTCGCGCGAGCCCTATCCGTTCCGCGACGTCGCGGTCCACGTGAAGCGCGTGTTCGACGCCTACGGCCCGCAGCGCTGCTACTGGGGCACCGACATCACGAATTCGTACGCCAAGGCGAGCTACCGCCAGCGCATCACCCAATTCACCGAAGAGCTGAGCTTCCTCAGCGAGAGCGACAAGGACTGGGTGATGGGCCGCGCGATCGTGCAGCGCCTGAAGTGGACGTGATCGGATGGCGGCCTCGCCGCGCGCCCTGAGGCCACGGCGGGTGCGGTCGCCCCGTCACCCGAATCTTCAGCCGGTCTTGCTCATGATCGCCGATTTGTAGTTCCCGGCCGGCGTGCGGAACGCCACGTTCAGACGGTTCCAGCCATTGATCGCCACGATTGCCAAGGTGAGCTGCACCAGTTCGGCTTCGCTGAACTCCTTGCGCGCCATGTCGTAGACCGCATCCGCAACCTCCTGGTCCTCGAGCCGGGTCACCGCCTCGGCCCAGGCCAGCGCGGCGCGCTCGCGGCTGCTGTAGAGTTGTGGCACCTCACGCCAGGCGCTGATCATGTACAAGCGTTGCTCGGTCTCGCCTCGGGCACGCAGATCCTTCGAATGCATGTCGAGGCAGAACGCGCAGCCGTTGAGCTGCGACGCGCGATAATTGACCAGGTCGATCAGCTGAGGGGCGAGCCCCGTTCTCTCGACCGCCTGGCTCAGCGCCAGCATGGCCTTGTAGGCATCGGGATAGGCCTTGCCGTATTGCACGCGCTCCTGCATCGAAGCCTCCTCTTGTTCGTTGTTTGCCGCTCCCTTCGCAGGGGAGGGTGCACGGCCGAGCTCGGCCGAGGTGATCCAACGAGGGAGTGACGCAGTGAGAAACAACCGAGGTGCGACTGTGTTCCCAGCTCGGCGTCTTGTTTCTGACGCCCAAGTTCCACAGGTGTCTCATCGCTCGCCGACCATCCGGCAGCCGTCGGGATTCGGGATGCGCGGGATTGGACCGTCAGAGACAGTACGATCTTACTGCCCGGCGAAGATCGCCTTCGGAATCATGCCGTGGATGCCCTTGGTGCCGTCGACCACCTGGGTGACGTGATAGTCGACCGCGATGCTCGCGATCATGTAGGCCTCCTCGCGGCTGAGCTTGGGAAAGCGCTCCGTGAGAAAGCTGATGGTCTCGCGAACCGCCATCTTCATGGCCTCTTCGAGGTTCGGGTTGAGGCCCATCACGATCCAATGGGTGGCGGTCTCGGCGCGAGGCCAGGTGATCTTCATGTCCTTGCGCACGATGAACTGGAACTTGCCGCGCAGCCCGGTTTCGATGGCGGACAGATCGACCTCGCCGTGGCCCTGGGCGGCGTGGCCGTCGCCGACCGAGAACACCGCGCCGGCGACATAGACGGGCATGTAGAGGGTCGTCCCCGCGGCCACGTCCTTGTTGTCGATATTGCCGGTGTGCACGCCGGGCGGGCCGCTGCTGATGCGGCCCATGGCGGGCAGCGGCGCGAGCCCCAGGGTGCCGAAGAACGGCCGGTTGACAGGGATCACGACGCCGGGCGCGATTTCGGCGGTCTTGGCGGCGCGGTCGATCCTTATGACGCGCTGGAACACGCCGGGGAATTCCGCCGGCAGCGCGCCGAGATAGGGCCGCTGGACGTTGTACCCATAGTCGGTGGCGAGATCGATCTCCTGGATGCGCACCTCCAGCACGTCGCCCAGCTGCGCGCCGTTGACGAAAATAGGACCGGAGAGAATGTGAGCGCCGGGGCCGCGATCTTTCACCTCGCGATAGATCGCACGGGTGTAGTCCGGCACCGCGCCCGGCGGCACCACGCCGGACCGATCGACCTCGGCCGGATCGATCTGCGTCGCAGTTTCGATGGTGACGGTATCGCCCGAATTGATCGTCAACACCGGTTTGAGTGCGGCGTTGAAATGTCCGATGTGAACGGTCTGCGGGCTCGGCATCAGCACGTATTCGGCGGCGAATGCGCCCTTGAGCGCAAATCCAATCGATATCGCCGCGATGCCCGGCGCAAGCCGCCTCAGATAACGCTTTTGTCCAGCCATTGTCCTACCCAGAAGCCGGGCGCGTCGAAACGCGCTACCATGGAGTAGGGGCAAGGATAGCACCGCAATCGTTTTGCGGAAGGTTATTCGCCGCCGCCGATGCTGCCCTCGAAGGCGGAAAGATGTTTTCCGATTCCGCGAGGGGGCCGTCTTCGTCGGGAAAATCGCGAATGTCCGGATCAGATCGCGTATTCCTTGACGCTGAACAGCGTGAAATAGGCGCCGGGGCTGATCGGGCGGACGCCGCCTTCGGTTGCGATGCCGATCACCAGGATGTGGACGATCTCGAACGCGTTGTCGCCGTGCCGGGCCATCCCGATCGACCCGCCGCGCATGTAGGCGACGTTCGCTATCGCGCAGGCGCTGGGATTGTGCGCCTCGGCATTGACGACCCTGATCGCGGCTGACGCATCTCCGGTGAAGAGGTCAACGAAGCGTTCCACCTGGCCCTGAGTGTCGCAGACGAGGCTCTTGCCGACCTCGTAATCCGAGGCCTGCGCGGGAGCGCAAACGTGCGTAGCCAGCAGTGCGGCGAGCGCTACAAGGCGTTTTGCATAGTTCATCGAAGCCTCCTGAAAAGAGTGGTTGCTCTCCTTTCTCATGGGTTGTCAGTGGGGGCCGGGGTCCGGTTCAGCAGCGACCGCTCCGAGAGTGACGTTCGTCACAGCGCGGACGTCCTCGCTGCGGCGCGTCAGACGGACGCGGTTCTGCAGCAGCACCCTCGGGGGGCTCGCCAAGCCTTCGTCTTTGCCACCGTTCGGCGTTGCATGAACGGCGGATGAATGACGTAGCGGCCCACCCTTCGGTTCACGGAGCGGGCGATACACGACGCGCGGCGGTTCGGTCGCCGCGACACCCGGCGCCTGTCGCTGCCGGGGCCAAGCGGTCAGCGACGCCTGCGACTATTTAATCCCGGAAAGCACCGTGATGCGGCTCCGATACGCGCCTTCCAAACACGTCACATCGGACGCGCAGACCTCACGCTGATTCTTGCGCCACATCCCTTCGGTGCTGCTCAGGCTGCTCAGCTTTTCGCGGTCCAGTCCCACGCGCGCAGTGGCTGCTTCATACTTTTGGTTCAACTGCGCATCGAGAAGCCACAGCGTCGAGGTGTCACAGACTGCACGCTCCGCAGTACTAAGGGTTCCTTTGCACCATGTTGGCGGACCCGAGACGGACAGCACTTCCGGCGGGCCCGGATCAGGCCTATGGAACAGCTTCACACCGCCCCAAATCCCCGCGGCGAGTACGACCGCGGCGCACGAGGCCGCGATGAGCACAGGTTTCGATCGGCCGGCCCCCACCGAGGAATTGCCGGGACCGCCTTCGCTCAGGAAATATGTCGGCGGTGCGGAAGTCGGGCCCGTCGGCGCCGGTTGCGGAGCGCTGACGATCGCCATCAGTTGTTTGATTCCACGTTCATACGGACCCGTAAAATCAACATACTGCAGTCGCCCGATGCGAAATGGAATGTCACATTGGCGATGCAGAACGGGCACGATTCTTTTGCCCAACTTCAGCGCTTCGGCAACTTCGTCCATGACATTCTGGGAGGCCACCGACTCAGGCGTCAGAACAACCATGAGCCACGGTGAGGTCATCAGCGCACTTTCCACTGCGCTGTCCCATCGATCGCCCGGCAAAATGTCATGTTGATCGAACCAAAGATCCACTCCCGCCGACCGCAGGTCGGTTACCAGCTTTTCGGCAAATTCCGAATCCACGCGGGAGTAGCTGATAAAGATCTTGGGCATTTCAAACCCTGCTACGGAAAAAATGCGATCTTTCGCAGTCAAGGTGACCTCAATCCATGTCGCTTGCAAGGGGGACGGCGAGAGTTGCCGGCCGGCGGCCACCGATCAAAGAGGCCCGGGCCTTACGTCCTGTTCGCTCACCGGCCCGCCCGGCGCAAAATCTCGCGCATGCGCTGCGGCGTCACCGGGAGTTGCGTCACCGCGCCGGGAATGCCGATGGCGTCGTCGATCGCGCTCGCGATGACAGCGCCGATGGCGTTGATGCCGGCTTCGCCGCCGCCCTTGAGGCCGAGCGGGTTGCGCGGGCTCGGCGCGTCCTCGGTGATGAGCGTCTCGATGGGCGGCACGTCGGAGAGCGTCGGCATGAGGTAATCGGCGAAGGTGACGGCGAGGGGATCGCCGTTCTCGCCATAGGTGAACTCCTCGAACAGCGCGCCGCCGAGGCCCTGGACGGCGCCGCCGACGAGCTGTCCCTCGAGCATCATCGGATTGACGGCGCGGCCGACATCGTAGGCGACCATCAGGCGCTCGACGGTGACGCGGCCGGTGCCGGCATCGACACGAACCACCGCGAAATGGGCGCCGAACGGAAACACGGTGTGCTCGGTCTCAAACCAGGCCTGTGCCGTGAGCCCGGGATTGCGGCCGGCCAGCAGGTCCGACGCCGGGCCGACGCGGCGCGCGAGATCGCCGAGCGCGATCGAGGGGCCACCAGGCAACGCATCGCTACGCGGGGGACCGTGTATCCCGCGCTTGCGCACGACGCCATCGACGATGTCGAGTTCCGAGGCCGGCGTCTGCAGCAGCTCCGCCGCATAGCCGAGCGCGAGGCCACGCAGCTTTACGGCAGTGGCATGGACCGCGCCCCCGGTCAACACGGTGGCGCGCGCGGCATGGGCGCCGATGCCGTGGGCGATGCGGTCGGTCTGGCCGTGCACCACCCGCACGCCGCGGTAGTCGACGCCGAGCGTCTCCGCGCAGATCTGCGCCATCACGGTCTCGAAGCCCTGGCCGACCGAGGCGCCGCCGGTGACGACCTCGACCGCGCCGCTGGTGTCGATGGAAATCTGCGCGCCGTCGCGCGGGCCGCGGCCGGCCTCCTCCAGGAAGAAGGCGACGCCGGTGCCGGCGAGTTCCCCCGCCGCGCGCCGCGCCGCGGTAGCGGCCTCCACCTCGCTCCAGCGGAAATGAGCCAGCGCCTTGTCGAAGAAGCCCGGGAAATCACCGGAGTCGAGCGGCAATTCCTCGGCGCCCTTCTCGCTGAAGGCGATGGTGTAGGGCATCTCGGCAGCGGGGATGAGGTTAGCCCGTCGCAACGCGACGCGATCGATGCCGAGCTTTGCTGCGATCGCATCCATCACGCGCTCGCGCACGAAGCTGCCTTCGAAGCGGCCCGGGGCGCGATAGGTTGCGGCCGGCGTCTTGTTGGTGAGGCGGAAATGGCCGGCGGCGCGATAGGCTCCGACCTTGTAGGCGCCGGTGAGCATGCTCATGGTGCGCCCCACCACGCTGGCGCCGTGGGTGCGCACATAGGCGCCCTGGTCGTGGAAGAATTCGTCGTCGATGCCGAGCAGGCGGCCGTTGTTGTCCACGGCGGCACGGATGCGATGGCGCTGTTGGCGCGAATGATTGGTCGCGATCAGGTTCTCGCGGCGGTCCTCGATCCATTTGACCGGACGGCCGAAGCGCCTGGCGGCGACCAGCACCAGGAGGTCTTCCGGATAGAGCTCGCCGCGCACGCCGAAGCCGCCGCCGGTGTGGCCTTCATGGAGATGGATCTGCGCCGGCGTGAGCTTGAGCATGCGCACGAGGGTCTCTTTATTCCGGTGCGGCACCTTGGCGGCGCCGTGCAGCTCCAGCACGTCGTGGGCGGCGTCGTAGAAGCCGATGGCGCCGCGCGTCTCCAGCGGCACCCCGGAATGGCGGCCGATCGAAAGGTCGAGCTCGATCACCGCATGGGCCTCGGCGAACGCCGCATCGATGTCGCCGAAGCTGTGGCGCACGATCAGCGGCGCGGTGGTGCGGCCGTCGTCGAATTCGCCGGGCGGGTCGCTCGCCGAGAGCAGCGCCGGCAACGGTTCGATCTCGACTTCGACGAGGTCGGCGGCATCCTCGGCGACATAGGGGTCGTGGGCAAACACCGCCGCCACGGGATCGCCGACATAACGCACCCGGCCCCGCGCCAGCACCGGCTGGCGATACGGCTTGATCTCGTCCGCCGCACGCGAGGCATCGCGGAAATCGATCGGGGGAATGTCCGGGACGTCGGCGCTGGTCCACACCGCCACCACCCCCGGCAGGCGCAGCGCCGCCGCCGCATCGATGCGCATGATCCTGCCATGGGCGACGCCGGCGCGCACCACGCGCATATGAAGCTGATGGGTGAAGGCGACATCGCCGGCGAACAGGCCGCGTCCGGTGACGAGCGGCGGGTCCTCGATGCGCGGCACCGGATGCCCGAGCACGCGCCGTTGATCCGACCGCGGCGGGACGGGATAGCACAGGTCACGTCACCGCCTTGCGCATCTCCGCGGCGGCGGCGCGCACCGCCTTGATGATGTTCTGGTAGCCGGTGCAACGGCACAGATTGGAGGCGAGCACATCGAGCATTTCGTCGTCGCCGATGTCGGGCTGGCGTTCCAGGACGTTGACGGCGAGCATCAGGAAGCCCGGCGTGCAGAAGCCGCATTGCAGGCCGTGATGATCGATGAAGGCCTGCTGGATCGGATGCAGCTTGTCGCCGTCGGCGAGCCCTTCGACGGTGCGGATCTTGCGGCCGTCGGCCTGGACCGCGAACATCAGGCAGGCGCGCACGGCGTCGTCATCGAGAATGATGGTGCAGGCGCCGCAGATGCCGTGCTCGCAGCCGATATGAGTCCCGGTCTGTCCGCAATCGTCGCGGATGGCGTCCACCAGCGTACGCCGCGCCTCGACCCGGATCGGATAGTCGCGGCCGTTGATGTTGAGCGTGATGTCGAATTTTTCGGTCATAGGTCAGCGCGCCTCGTTCTTGTTGCGCGCCCGACCCGTTCTTACGACCTCATCCTGAGGAGCCGGCGCAGCCGGCGTCTCGAAGGACGGCCGCACACACTGCCATTGCCAAGACTTGCGCATGCTGTACCCGGTGCCGTCCTTCGAGACGCGCGCCAAGGCGCGCTCCTCAGGATGAGGTCCTAATGAGGGTTCATGAACCCTTGGGATGAATACATTCGCCATCCCCCTCACGCCCCCTTCGGCAGGAACGCCGCGAACTTGGCGCGGATGCGGGCGTCGAGCTCCTTGCTGGAGCGCGCCTCGATGGGGAAGGTGTCGCGCCGCGCCCACGGCTTGCAGGCGTCGATGACGACGCGTGCATTGCGCGGGTCGTCGGGGCCGTAGGCCATCGGATCGAGCGAGGTGCTCCAGCATCCGCGCAAGGTCTCGATGTCCTCGCGCGGATCGAACCGCGTGCACATCGCCCAGATCACCTGGTTCATGTCGGCGGGATCGATGTCGTCGTCGACCACGACCACCCAACGGTTGGCATAGGCGCCGGCATGGCACTGCGAGGCGATGAGGCCGGCCTGCTTGGAGTGGCCGCCATACATCTGCTTGATGGCGACGGTGAGCCACAGTCGGCTGCCGCCGGCCTCGTGGGACCACACGCCCTTGACCTCGGGAATGCCCGCGGCTTCGAGCTGGTTCCACACTGCGCCACAGCGGTAGGTGCCGCGGTAGAAGGTGTCGTCGTTGGGCGGCATGCCCGGCACGGCGCCGAGCAGCACGGGATCGTTGCGGTGCCAGAAGGTCTCGATGCGGATCGCGGGCTCGCGCTTCTTGCCGCCGGCGTAATAGCCGGTCCACTCGCCGAGCGGGCCTTCGTCGACCAAATCGTCCGGATGCACGAAGCCCTCGAATGCGATCTCCGCATGGGCCGGGATAGGCAGGCCGGTCTTGGGGCCGATGATGACCTCGACGGGCTCGCCGAGCAGCCGTCCGGCGGCGTCGTATTCGTTTTTCCCGTAAGGGATCTCGATGCCCGCCACCATGAACAGCGCGGGGTGCATCCCGCAGACCACCGCGATCGGGCACGGCTTTCCAAGCTCGTGCCAGCGCCGCATGATCAGGTTGCCGTGCTTGCCCTTCGAGGTCATGACCGAGGCGACGGCTTTGTCCTGGGCCTGGATGCGGTAGGCGCCGTAGTTGATCCAGCCGGTGTCGGGATGCTGCATGATCACCATGCAGCCGGTGCCGATGTAGCGGCCGCCATCGTGCTCGTGCCATTTCGGCGTCGGTATCTTGAGGATGTCGATGTCGGCGCCGGTGGCGACGTTCTCCATGAGCGGCCCGCTCGTCACCGTCACCGGCGGGATGGTCTCGGGGTTCTTCATGTAGGCGCGCCAGTAGCGCACCAGGTCCATCTCACTCGTGTCGGCCGGCATACCCAGGGTGAGGTTGATCCGCCGCACCGATGTGAGGATGTTCGCGACCACGCGCCGGCCGCGCGGAAACCCGGGAATCTCGTCGAACATCACCGCGGGCGCGCCCATGGTGCGCTGGTAGATGTCGACGATGCCGCCGATCTCCTCGTCGCGCTCGGCGCCGGTGACGGTCACGAGTTCGCCGGCTTCCTCCATCTGCGCCAGCCAGACGCGGAGATCCTGCTTGGGCGCGTTGCGCAAGCGCTGGTCGGCACGTGGCGCGGCGGTGTTCAGCATAAGGGGCGCTCCCTGGATGGACTTGTCGTTCTTCTATGAAAGGTCGCAGCGACAGCGTCAACGGAAGACGGCCGACAGGCAGCCACGAGCCCCCCGCGATAACCATCTTGCCCCGTCATTCCGGGGCGGCGCGCGCCGCGGCGCCGACCGGGTTGACCTGCGGGTTTGACCTGCCAGTTTGACTTGCCGGTCTAACTTGCCGGTTTGACCTGGGGAGCTGGCTCCAATTAAGGTCTTCAAGCATCGGATGACTTCAAGCATTGGATGACTTGGCATCGCGAACAACACTTTTGCCGTTCCGCCGCGAAAAGACGCAATTGCGAAGGCGCGCACCGTGTGACACCCCTGTTGGGCTGCGATATCAAGATCAGCGCGAAAAGGGACTCGGAAATGATGACGAAATGGAGGGCCCAGACGCGCCGCCTGGAAGGATGCGCGGTTCTCTTCGCGGCGCTTGCCGTGGTGATGGTTTTTGGCTTCGCCGGACGGGTGTCGGCTCAAGTCTATCCATCGCGGCCGATCACGATCGTCGTGCCGTTCGCCGCGGGCGGCCCCACCGATACGATCGCGCGGATCCTTTCGGAGCGGATGAGAGAGTCGCTCGGCCGGCCTGTCATCGTCGAAGACGTCGGCGGTGCAGGCGGCACCATTGCCGCGGGGCGCGTCGCCCGTGCTCCGGCCGACGGTTACATGCTTCTCATGTCGACGTGGTCGACGCATGTGGCGAACAGTGCAATTTATCACGTCCAATACGACGTACGGACGGATTTTGATCCGGTCAGCTTGATCGTCGAAACTCCGCTGATGCTCGTGGGGAACAAGGCGCTGCCCGCAAACGATTTGAAGGAACTGATCGCATGGCTGAAGGCCAACCCCGGCAAAGCCACCCTGGGAGCCGCCGGGGGCACGGATCAGGTCGCGCAGTTTCTCTTCCAACAAGCAACCGGGACACAACTCCAAACGGTGAGCTATCGTGGTTTGGCGCCGGCCTTGCAAGATTTGCTGGCGGGACAGATTGACCTGCAATTCAATCAGCCGGGGAACTTGCTCCCGCAGATCCGAGCGGGCCTGCTCAAGGCTTATGCCGTCACTGGAAGGAAGCGTTTGGCGGTCGCGCCGGACGTGCCGACGGTCGACGAGGCGGGAGCACCGGGGCTCTATATTGCCCCTTGGCATGCGCTCTGGGCGCCGCGAGGCACCCCGAAGGCCATCATCGCAAAGCTCAATGCCGCAGTCGCGGAAGCGCTCGCCGATCCGGTCGTGCGCAAGCGTTTGGCCGATATCGGGCAGCAAATTCTGCCTTCCGAGCAACGCACCCCCGAGGCTCTCGCCGCCTTCCATGAGGCGGAGATCGAGAAGTGGTGGCCCATCATCAAAGCCTCGGGCATCAAGGCCGAGTAGCCGCAGCGATCTCCTACTTCGCGCCGGGCGCGATGATGGCGCGGACCTCGGCGATGATCTCCGGCGGGGTCGCGTAGAGATCGGCGAGCAGCTTGTCGAGGTCGGCGCCGCCGACGGGATTGATCTCGAGGCCGTGCCCGGCCGCCTCGGCGACGTACGCCGGGTCGGTCATGGTGGCGTCGAAGGCCCGGCGCAACGCCTGCTTGCGGTCCTCCGGCACGCCCGGCGGCGCGACCACTGGCCGGCCCATCGTCTGGCGGCTCAGCACCACGTCGACGATCTGGCGCTGGCGCTCGGTGGTGGCATGCTCGGTGAGGAGCGGCACGTCGGCGAGTTCCGCGCTGCGCCGGGATGCCAGCTGGACCAGGATGTTGAGCCGGTGCTCCGTGATCCACTCCGGGCGCTGCACCCGGATGCTCGTCCACGTCCAGCCGCACCTGCCGTCCACTTCGCCACGCTCGATGGCGAGCGTCATCTCGGAGCTGCCGGGATAGCCCGGGATCAGGCGCAGCTTGGCGCCGAATACGTTCTTGATCATGGTGGCGAAGATATCGGGGTCGGAGCCCGAGCCTTCGCCGGCCACGGTGAAGGGAATGCTGAGCATGTCGTCCCAGGTCTTCACCTTGGAGCCGCTTGAGGTGGCGCACACGCTGACTTCGTTGGTGACGCTGCCGATCCAGGTGAACTTGCGGGAGTCGTATTGGGTGTTGCTGGCGCCGATCAGGGGCTCCATCGCCATGCCACGGGAGAACACGCCGATGGTGGTGCCGTCCTTGGGCGCGGCATTGTAGAGGAAATTGGCGGCGCGCAGGCTGCCGCCGCCAGGCATGTTCTGGACGATGATGCCGGGGTTGCCGGGGATGTGCTTGCCGAGGTGGCGTGCCAGCAACCGGCCGTGCAGGTCGTAGCCGCCGCCGACGCTGTAGCCGATCACGAGATTGATGTTGCGGCCGCGGTAGAAGCTCTCGACCGATTGCGCCTGCGCGGCAGTGGCGCCGAAGAGGGCGAGAAACACGACGAGCACCAGCGATTGCATAGGACTGTCCCCATAACTCAACCGCGCCGGGAAAGGGTTGCGAGGTCTCGATACCACGTTTGGGAAAACGGTGCGGCTGCGTTTTTCGTCGAAACGAATTCACGCCGACGTAAAGCAGTCGTGATGGCCCCTGCAGGAATTATCCGCGCCGGCCGCGAGTGTCATGGCCATCACGGGTACTTCTCGCCTCCTCGTTCACGCGATCGGTCCTGTGGTTGTAACGGCATCACAGGAGAAAAGTCATCATGAGAGCGAAGCAGGCCTTCATTGTACTTGGCGCATTGATGCTCATGGCCAACGGGACCAATGCACAACACCGGACCGGCGGTCAAACGCACGGTCGAAATCTCTCGCGCATGTTCGAGCAGGCATATGGGTATGCCCCACCCCAGATGCGGCAATTCCCGTCATCGAGCGGCGTCTACGGGTCGTATCCGCGGCCTTCGAACAACAACCTGAACCCCGACTTCCAATTGGGCGGCGAGCGCTGAGGAACGATCGAAGAATTGGCCGGCTTTGCGCCGGTCAATTCCTTCGTCTTTCGAGGCGCAGCCAACGCCGCTGGCCGGAGTGCACATCATTCCGTGCGTGCCGTCATCGCTTCTGTCAGCTGAAGATCAATGGAGAAGTCGCATGAAAGGCTCTTCGCTCGGCAGAGAGCGTGAGACGTACCGCTCCGGACCATTGCGCTGCGGCCTTCAGGCGGCAGACTGGCCGATCGTCGCGGCAGTTGCCGCAACTCTCCTCATCGTCGCTACGCTGCCGCAGAACAGCACTGTGTTGGCCGATCAGATCGTGGCGGGGCATCTCCGTTCGCTGGCGATGTTCGCAAGCGCGTGGGCGCATGCGCGCGCCGAGGTACAGCGCGGCGTCTCCGGAACGGTCCTGCTCCAATTTCACAGATTGCTGCACGCGGCGTCTTGAGGCGGGTTCGGGCTGGCCCATGGCGGCACGGTTTCAAGGGAATAAAGCGTCGCCCCCCGCGGTCTGATCGGTGAATACGGCAGATGCCGCTGACAGGCCAGGCACCCTCTCGGGGCTCAGCCTTCATTTTGAGGAGTTGCACGTGTCTACCTTTTCGAGACGAACCGTTGCCGCGCTCGCCGGCTCCATCGGCCTGTCCGCCATGCTCGGCATGTCGAACGCACCGCTGCTCGGTTCGACCGCCGCCGAAAGCTTGCCGAAGACCGAGACCCAGGGCCTCGCGGAATTCGTATCCGGCAACATGCTGTTTGTGCTGTGTCATGAAATCGCCCATGCCGCCATCACGCAAATGGGCTTGCCGGTCCTTGGAAGGGCGGAGGACGCGGCTGATTCGTTCGCCACGCTGAGAATGATCAGGCTGGGGTCTGCATTTTCACATCGCGTGCTTGCCGAGGCGGCGAAGGGCTGGTTCTTGTCCAACCGCCGCGATCAAAAGACAGGAGACAAAATCAACTACTACGACGAGCACGGCATCGATCTGCAGCGCGCCTACCAGATCGTGTGCATGATGGTCGGCTCCGACCGGAGCAAATTCAGGGATCTCGCCAGCGAGACGATGCTGCCGGACGCCCGACAGGAGCGCTGCGCGGGAGACTACAGCAACGCCTCGTATTCCTGGGATCTGGTGCTCAAGCCGCATCTGCGCGCGCCCGATCAGCCCAAAACGAAGATCGATGTGGTTCTATGGCGAAGCCACGGGCAGGCTCGAACACAGCGCCCAGGCGGCCCGCTCCATCCAGTTGCTGGAAACGGTGGCCCAGCACGTGGCGGATGAGTTCGCCTGGCCGGCGCCCTTCACATTGGAAATGCAGAGCTGCGGCTTCCCCAACGCGTGGTGGGACCTTTCGACCCGCAAGCTCACGCTGTGCTACGAACTGGCCGCCGACTTTGAAGAGCTGTATCGCGCCTATGGCATCGCGCGGGCCGAGAGCCCAAAACGAAAATTCAAATGAGCAGGACGTATAGGTGCCGTGACGCATGCTGCGCGCGGCAAAGCGAAATCATGGGACTATCCGCTCCAGGCAAGTTCACCTAACATCAACAGGCCGGCGCAGGATATCGTGGCCGGTAGCTGGAGGAAGCAAATGAGAATTTCGACCAAATCGATTTTGGCAGGAATCGCGGTTTTGACGGCGTTTGTTTTATCGGCGTCGTTGCAGGCACAGCCGGTGACGACGAAGGATCAGCTTGTCGGGTCGTGGCAGCTCGTGTCCTTCACCGCGACCAGCGGCAATCAGGTCAGCTATCCCCTCGGCGACCACCCAGGCGGCTATATCGGATTCAGCCCGGCTCGTTTTTGGGTGATGTTGGTCGACTCCTCTCGCAAAGCGCCGGCTGCCGCCGCGCTGACCGAAGCCGAATCCGTCTCTCTCATGAAAACAAGCGCAGCCTATACAGGCAGATATGATGTCGATCCGGCTCAGACACCTGACGGGATCAAGGTCACCATTCATGTCGACGCGGCGGCGAATCAGGCCCTGACCGGAACAAATCGCGTATTCTTCATGCGGGTTGACGGTAACAAGTTGACCTTGAAATCGCCGTCCGTGCTCATTCCCATGACTGGAGCAATGAGCGTCGTTCAGCTTCAGTTCGTCAGGACGGACTAGCAAGCAGCTCGGAGCCCTACCCCCACAGCTCCGCGGTCGCGAGCTTCGCGCCGGCGGCCAGCGCTTCGAGCTTGGCCCACATGATGGTCGGATGCACCCGCCGGTACATCGGGCTTTGCGCAAAGCCGCAATCGGTGCCGGCAATGATGTTTTCGCGACCGACCAGCCGCGCCAGACGCACGATGCGTTCGCACACGAGCTCGGGATGCTCGACGATGTTGGTGGCGTGGCTGATCACGCCGGGAATGAGCACCTTGCCGGCGGGCAGCTTCACGCTCTGCCACACCTTCCATTCATGCTCGTGGCGCGGATTGGCGCCTTCGATCACGTAGGCTCCGGTGCGCACCTGCAGGATGAGGTCGACGATGTCGCGCAGCGGCACGTCGGTGGTATGGGGCCCCGGCCAGCTTCCCCAGCAGACGTGATAGCGCACGCGGTCCTGCGGAATGCCTTCCAGCGCATGGTTGAGCACCTCCACATAGCGGCCGACCCAATGCCGGTAGTCGGCAAAGCTCGCCGGCGGCACCATGCGGTCGAAGGTGACGGCGGTGCGGGCGTCGTCGAGCTGCACCAGGAAGCCGGCATCGACGATCATGCGGTATTCGGTGCGCATCGCCTCGGCGATCGCCTGCAGGCAGTCGTCGTCATTGGCGTAGTATTCGTTCTTGCGGTCGGGGATGACGCTCGCGGGAGCCGCGACCGGCAGGAACGCCTCGGTCACCGCCGTCTTCGCCAATGCCGCCTTGAGGTTGTCGATGTCGCGCTGCAGCGCCGCCTGTCCGGTATAGGCGATGGGGCCGATGCAGGCCGCTTCCGACTGGGTCGCCGGCGCGTCGCGGGCGTCGAGCTCGGCGTAGAATTCGGCGAACCGGCTGCGGTCGGCGCCGCGCGCAAAGGGGTTGGCGCCCGCCTTCATCGGCCGCCGCTCGAAGCCGGAGAGGCGCTCCAGCGCATATTGCGACCAGCTGATGGTCTTGCCGAACTCGCCGTCGCTGACCACGTCGACGCCGGCCTCGGCCTGCTGGCGCACGATCTCGGCGACCGATGAGGCAAGGCACGCCGCGAACGCCGCTTCGTCGACCGGCCGGCGCTCCTGCTGCGCGCGCAGAAACTCGATCAGCGCCGGCGGCCGGATCAGGCTGCCGACATGGGTGGTCAGGATGCGTTCGGTGCTGCGTTTCATCAAGATGCCCTGCGGCGGTGCTTTAGAGTTACTCTGACCATATCGGTGTCATTGCCCGGCTTGACCGGGCAATCCAGTACTCACGGTCGGTGTTTACTGGATCGCCCGGTCAAGCCGGGCGATGAGTGCGTCCGTGAGTCTGCATTGTCGGCGTGGTGAGAGTCCATGCCATAGGAGGTCACATCGTATGTAGCCGAAGGCAACTGCGTCGCCGCGAGGCGGGGTGGGGAGCAGCCGGAAGCGAACGGACAGCCCGTAGGATGACGAACCCGATTCGGCGGCGTGTTGCGGCGAGCCTGCTCATTGATGGCGAAGCCTCTACCGACCGGACGCGCTGAGGTGACTGGCAAAGCGGCGTTCGGGCGCACGACGTGGTTGGGGACGGGATGCCCGGAAGGCCGTGCAGGGTAAGCGGAGAGACCTGTCGGGCTTGCGAGAGCCCGGCAGGAGTCAGAGCCCGCATAGTACCGCTGTGGCGGTAAGCCACACGAAGCGCGGATAGCAAAACCGCATGGAGGGAAGGTGGGTAGGAAGGTGGATGTGCGAGGAACAGAGCAAGGCAAAGACAGCGCCGACGAATGCCCGCATGGGCTAGACGGAGCGCAGAACCCGGAAGCGACCCGGCGGGTCGCAGGCGGAAGCTCAGCTGTGGACCGGGCGCATGGTGTCGGCGTGGGTAACGACGTCAAAGCAGGCATAGGCACGGCTCCAACCCTGGCCAAGGCCTTCTTCGCATGCGTAGGATCGCTCGTTTCATACGATCCGACGTGTAGCGAGACAACCCCGATGAGGAAACCACCGACTGGAGAGCCGTATGCGGGAAAACCGCCCGTACGGTTCGGAGGGCGGGGAGGGCCAAACCTTCCCGACCCCTATCAGCGAAGTTTGACTAAGCGGGGAACGCTCTAAGCGCTCGCCTCGCGCTTTACAAGCCGTGGGCTGTGGGGGCACTGTGCCCACCGAATCGCAACTGGGCCCGGTTGGGCGGAATTCTCATGCACGACCTCGACATCTTTCACGAACATCTCACGATGTCCGACGAGGACCGCGCCGAGATCGCGCGATACATCTGGAGCCAGGAGAACGTCGAGCTCTCCACCATCGGCATCGACATCGGCAGCTCCACGTCGCACCTGCTGTTCGCCAAGGTGCTGCTGCAGCGCCAGACCCAGGGGCTGTCGAGCCGGTTCGTCGTCGTCCATCGCCAGGTGGTGTGGCGCTCGCCGATCATGCTGACGCCGTTTCTCGCCGACGGCACCATCGATGCCGCAGCGCTCGGCGCCTTCATCGCGCAGTGCTACCGCGACGCGGGTTTTGAGCGCGACGATGTCGACAGCGGCGCGGTGATCCTCACCGGCGAAGCGATCAAGCGCAAGAATGCCCAGGCGATCGACGAACTGTTCGCCGCGGAAGCCGGCAAGTTCGTCTGCGCCACCGCCGGCCACAAGCTCGAATGCGCGCTCGCGGCTCACGGCGCCGGCGCCGTGAAGCTCTCCAGGGAGCGCGGCGCCTGCGTGCTCCACGTAGACATCGGCGGCGGCACCACCAAGCTCGCCTTGATCGACAATGGCGTGCTCATGGGCGTCGCCGCCTTCGCCGTCGGCGGCCGGCTGCTCGCGCGCGACGAGGGTGGCGCGTGGAGCAGGGTCGACGATTCCGCGCGCCTCGTCGCCGATGCGCTGGGCATCGCGACCGACCCCGCGACGCTCGCGAGCCACCAGCCGCGCGAAGCGATCGCACGCCGGCTCGCCGACCATCGCCGCCGATTACATTCTCGATGTAGCCCCCGATGCGCTCGGGCAATCGTTGCTCCTCACCGCGCCGCTCAAGCGCCACAGGGCGCCGGAAGCCATCACCTTCTCCGGCGGGGTGTCGGAATATGTCTTCGGTTATGAGGACCGCGACTACGGCGATATCGCCAAGCTGCTCGCCACGGCATTGCGCGCCGAGCTGGCGCAGCGCACGACGCTCGCCCTGGTCGATCCCGGCCAGCGCATCCGCGCCACCGTGATCGGTGCCTCCCAGTTCACCGTTCAGGTCAGCGGCAAGACCATCCATCTGCCGCGGCCCGGCGTGCTGCCGGTGCACAACGTCCCCGTGGTCCATGTCGGCCTCGATCTCGGCGGCGCCATCGACGGTGACGCCATCGCCGCGACCATCGCGGCCGGGCTGGCGCGGCTCGATCTCGAACCCGATGCGCGCCTCGCCATCGCGTTCTCCTGGCATGGCGATCCGGATTATCCCCGCCTCGCTGCGGCCGGCCGCGCCATCATGGCCGCGGTCGCTCCGGATGGACACCGCCCCCAGCCGCTGCTCCTGATGATCGACGGCGACATCGGCAAGACCATGGGCCGCATCCTCACCGAGGAACTCGGCCTCTCCGGCGATCTCGTCTCCATCGACGGGGTTGCGCTGCAGGAGCTCGATTTCGTCGATGTCGGCGAGCCCATCACGCCGCCGGGCGTCGTTCCCGTGGTGATCAAATCGCTATTGTTTTCCTGATCGCCACAGGATTGACTGGCTTTACTGTGTCAGAAGGAGTGCCTTCTCCCTCCCCTTAAAAAGGGGAGGTTGGGGAGGGGATCGCGGGCGGCAGGCACGGCGCTTGAGGAGCGGCAGCGGACCCCCACCCCAACCCTCCCCCTTTCAGGGGGAGGGAGAGTGCGGTCCGCAAGTGAATTGGGAAGGAAACCATGGGCGAGCAGAAGCCGCGCTACGGGGTCGACGCCTATCTCGACTGGGTCGAGAAGGAAGGCCTGCCGGTGGTCGAGGACTACGGCATCGACCTCTTCAAGGTCGAGACCGCGATGTGGCCGCGCACCGGCGTCAAGTCGGCGGCGGTGCATCTCAAGGGCCGCGGCGACTTCGCCAACATGTTCGTGTTCGACCTGCCGCCCGGCGGCGCCACCACGCCGCAGCGCCACCTCTACGAGGACGTGATCTGCGTCCTCGAAGGCACCGGCTCGACCCAGATCGAATTCTCCGACGGCCGCAAGAAGAGCTTCGAATGGGGCCCGCGCAGCCTGTTCGCGATCCCGCTCAACGCCAAGCATCGCCACTTCAACGGCAGCGGCCGCGAGCGCGCGCTGCTCGTTTCCACCACCGACCTGCCGCTGGTCATGAACACCTTCCATGACGAGCGCTTCGTGTTCGACACCGATTTCGAGTTCGCCGCGCGCGCCGGCAAGAACGAGTATTTCGCCGGCGAAGGCGACCTCATCACGGTGCGGCCCGGCAACCACATGTGGGAAACCAATTTCGTCCCCGACCTCGCCGCCATCGAGCTGAAATCCTGGGGCGACCGCGGCGGCGGCGGCACCAACATCATGTTCGTGCTCGCCGACGGCACCATGCACGCCCACATCTCGGAAATGCCGGTCGGCACCTACAAGAAGGGTCACCGCCACGGCCCCGGCTTCCACGTCATGTGCGTCACCGGCCACGGCTATTCGCTCTTGTGGTACGACGACCAACAGGATTTCCAGCGCCTCGACTGGCACTACGGCGTGGTGTTCCCGCCCGCTGACCAGCAGTACCACCAGCACTTCAACGCGAGCCAGCACCCGGCGCGCTATCTCGCCACCGGCGTCGGCGGCCTGCGCTATCCGCTCACCCTGCAGCAGCGCCGCTCGCTCCTCGGCGTCAAGCCCGGCGAGAAGGGCGCGGTGTCGCTCAGCCAGAAGGAAGGCGGCGACCAGATCGAATACGAGGACCAGGACAAGCGCATCCACCCGATCTGGCTGGAAGAGATGCGCAAGAACGGCGTGACGCCGCGCATGCAGAAGGAGTTCCCGGAGGATGGGACGCCGGCGACGGAGGCGGCGGAGTAGGGGGGACGAATGCGTTCGGCAGTGATGGTTCGCAGCGCCGCGCCGCCCGCGATTTTGGCGGTTGTCGTTGTAGCATCGGCACTTGAAGTTTTCGATGGGCCGAGCCGCGTCCTGAACATCGTCGGGGCAATCATCCTAGCGCTTAGTTTGTTTTCGATTAGGCAGCACTACAGGGTCTTTTATGGGGCGATAGGTCGCATTCGGCATTTTCGTTCTCGGCTACAATTGGAAACAGGGGAGGGGCTCATTTAGTTCGGACTTTAGTAGCGACTTCGATATCTGGATTTGGCAGGTCATCTGCATTCAGACGTTCACGGCGATCTACATATTTATCAGAGGATTGGACAACATCGCCGACGGGTTCGAAAGAAGGCAAAGCGCCTCATCCGGCCGTTGCCTACGTGCACGCCGTCATGCAGGCGGGTTGTTGCTTTCCTCTGAATTGTTGAGATTGATCGGGGTGGACTGGGTGACGCGGCCATCACCGCGAGGGAATCGTGGACCGCGCTGCCACTGGCGCCAAGAATTCTACTTTGCACGGGGTTGTTTTGCAGAAAAATGAGTATCCCCTCCCCGGGGGCGAGGACGCTATCAGCCGATCGGTTTTTGCTAATCAGACCGCAACCGCTCCGAGGCCGACGAGCAACAGGACGCCGGGCGCAAGTGTCAACAGCGACGGCGCATCCTAGTTACGCTATAATGTTGACAGGGGCTGCATGATCTCCGTAGCTTCCCGCAAACCCTGGAACCAGAAGTCATCGCGGCATGGCCGAACATGATCCGCGCTCCAGGCCAGCGCGAAATAGACTCAGCGCCGAACACGTGCAGCACCTTGGAAAATCGATCCCTCATGCCCTCACCATAACACCCAAGTCGCTCATCCTGAGGAGCGCGCGAAGCGCCGTCTCGAAGTGATGACCACAGCGCTGCTCTCGGACAAAATGTTCGTGTGCTGTGCTTGCTGCCATCCTTCGAGACGCCGTGCTGTGCACGGCGTCCTTCTGGAGAGGTCGAATTGCCGCTCCGAGCTCCGCCCTCGCCTACCTCAACATCTCCGCCAGCCGCTTCGTCAGCTCCGGCGGCGTCTTGTAGAGCTCCGCCACCAGTGCCTGGATGCGCTCGCCGGAGACCGGCGTGATTTCGAGCTTGGAGCGTTCGGCATCCGCCAGAAATTCCTTGTCGGCCATGGTCTCCATGAAGGCGCGGCGCAGCGCGGCGACGGTGGCGGGCGGCACGCCGGGCGGGGCGAGGTAGGGCCGCCCCATCACCTGGCGGGCGAACACGAATTTCAGGAGCTTCTGCTGGTCCTCGGTCTTGGCGAGGTCGGTGATCAGCGGCACGTCGGGCAGTTCGGGGTGCTTGGCGAGCGCGAACTGCACCAGGATCGCGATCTTCTTCTGCGCGAGCCAATCCGGATGGGCGGCCTTCACGCTCGAATAGGACCAGCCGCAGCGGCCCTGCAGTTCGCCGCGCTCCATCGCCAGCACGGCGTCGTTGCCGCCGGGATAGCCGGCGATGATCCGCAGCTTGGCGCCGAGTACGCCGACCAGGACCTTGCCGAACTGGACGGTGTCGTCGCCGGGCCCGGTGCCGCCGATCAGGAGTTCCTTCTTCATGAGATCGTCGAAGGTCGAGAAGCCCGAGGTGTGCCAGGCGACGCACACGCTCACCTCGTCATTGGCGCTGCCGATCCAGTTGAACTTGGTGCCGTCGAACTGGGCGCCGGGCTGGCCGAGCAGGGGATCGAGCGCGGTGCCGCGGCCGATGGTGCCGAAGGCGGTGCCGTCCTTGGGCGCGGCATTGTAGAGCCAGTTGGCGAGGCGGATGCTCGCCGCGCCCTCCATGTTCTTCGGCACCACCGACGGGTCGCCGGGGAGGTGCTTGCCGATATGCCGCGCCAGCAGGCGGGTGTAGAGATCGTAGCCGCCGCCGACGGTGTAGCCGGTGTAGATGTCGACGTTCTTGCCCTTGAACGAGGGCGCGTCCTGCGCGAGCGCGCTCGCGGACGATGCGACGATGGCAGCAAATAGGCGCGTAGCCACCCGCAAACGGGACAAAACGCGTTCCCGAATCTCCCTCATCGGTGTCATTGCCCGGCTTGACCGGGCAATCCAGTACGCCCGGTCGGTGGTTACTGGATCGCCCGGTCAAGCCGGGCGACGACAGCAAAGTAGGTATCGACCTGAATGAAAAACCGCCACCGCTACGCTGCGGTGTAGTTGCCGAACTTGATCAGGTTCTCTTTCTGCTTCTCGTTGCGCGGCTTGAGCTTGAACAGCCGCGCCGCGGTGCCGCCGAGGATGTTGTGCTTGCCCTTCTCGGAGAGGAACGGCAGGTCGTAGATCGTCGACGGCAGGTCGAAGTCCCAGTGCGGGTAGTCGGAGGCGTAGAGCAGGCGGTTCTCCGCGTCCATCATGCGGAAGGTCTGCTCCATCGCGGCGTGATCCTGGATCTCCATCGGCTGCGAGGAATAATACATGTCGCGCATGTATTCGCTCGGCTTCTTCTTGAGCAGCGGGCACTCCGACGGCCGCATCATGTATTCATGGTCGAGCCGCTGCATCAGGAACGGCACCCAGGCGAGGCCGGACTCGATCCAGATCACCGGCAGCTTGGGGAAGCGCTCGCCCATGCCGTTCACCACCCAATTGGTGCAGTGAAGGATGTTGTAGAACGAGAAGCCGAGCGCATGCACCGCGATGAAGCGGTTGCAGCCGCGGAACACGTTTTCGTTCCAGTTGAACGCCGAATGGAACGACAGCACGAGGCCGCGTTCCTCGATGGCGCGGTAGAGCTTCATGTAGGCGTTGTCGTGCACCGGCAGCGTGCGCACGGTGGTGATCATGAAGCCGCCGACGTCCTTGCGGTGGCCGAAGGTTTCCACATGGCGCAGCGCCTGGTCGGGGTCCGACAACGGCAGCGTGAGCATGGAATACATGCGCCCGCCGCCTTCCGGCAGCACCTTCTCGGTGACCCAGCGGTTGTAGGCCCAGCACAGGTCGGACTCCATCTCCTTCTGGGGATGCAGGCCGATGTTGAGCATGCCGGTGGGGAACAGGCATGAATAGTCGACGCTCATGGCGTCCATCCAGCGGTTGCCGAGCTGGATGTCGCGATGGGTGCCCGGCTCGGTCTTCTCCGAACCGCGCATGGTGTACCGGGTGACCCGGCCGCCCATGTCCTGGTAGCCGATCTGCTGCGGGATCAGGGTGCCGCGGCCGCCCTTCATGCCCTGCGCCATGGAAAGCTGGCGCAGCACGTCGTTCTCCATGAAGGGCAGGATGTCCTTCATGGATTCGTTTTCGTAGTGATGGGCGTCGACGTCGACGATCAGCATGTCGTCGAACTTGCGCTTGTGCGCCTGCTGGCGGGCGTGGGCGAGGAGCCGCGAAGTGTTGAGCTCGTCTACCGTGATGCGCCGGCCGCGATCGGACATCAGTTCCATTGCGTGCCTCCAAAAGACTTCTGTTGAGGACCGACGATCAGCGCCCGGTCCAGCTTTGCCACATTCCGAGTTCGAAAACGGCGAGGTTGGCCGCTTTCAGCAATCCGCTCGCGGTCACCATGACATCGGTCGAGGTCACGCGGCTGCGGTTCGCCAGCGGGGGAAAATTGCCGCCGGCTTCGATTCGTGCGGAGTAGCTCCGGCACACCGCCGCCATCAGCGCCTGCAGCGCTTCCTCGCTCAGGAGGTCGGTGCGTCCCTCATTGAGCGCGCGGTCGATGTCGCGGGCGAGGCGCGTGGCGGCATCGGAAGTCTCCGCGGCCGCGCCATTGGCGCCCGCGGGCGTCGGCTTCGCGCGCCCGGCGGGCCTTGCCGAAACCTTGGCCGCGACCTTGGCCGCGGGCTTTGCTGCCGGCTTTGTCGCTGGCTTGGGTGCAACCTTGGTCGCCGCGGGCTTATGCGCGGACATAAACCTCGTCCCCCTTCTGGATCACCTCGTATTTGCGCAGCTTGAGCTTGCGGTCGGAGACGCACTCGCCGGTCTTCATGTCGTATTCATAGCCGTGCCACGGACACACGAAATGCAATTCGGTGTCGGAAAAATACAACCCCTTGGAAGTCTTGTCCGGCATCAATCGCTCTTCGACCTTGGCGATGGTCAGTCCCTCGCAGGCCGGCCCGCCCTGGTGCAGGCAGTAATTGCTGTAGGCGTAGAACGTCCCGTTTTCCCGAAATACGCCGATCTCGTGGTCGCCCACGAACACGATGCGGCGGTCGCCGTCCTTGAACTCGGAAATCTTGCCAACAAGTTTCTCAGCCATGCGAAGCGCTTCCTCCCGGGCCGTGAGGGCCGGCCTGATTGTTGAATCCTGCGCTTATATCTGAAATCCGCAGCAGCAACCAGCCAGTTGAGCAAGGCGCGAGTGAGGCATTTATGCATGCGCCGCTTGCGGTTTTCATCCCGGTTCTTGCCAAGGGAGCCGCAAACCGGTTTGTTGCCCGGCAACAAAGGGAGCGAACATGACGAGCTATCGGCTGGTGACCTACGTCGGGGCCGCGGAGCCGCGGGCCGGCGTCGTGATCGGGGACGAAGTGTTCGATGCGGCCAAGCTCACAGGACGCCCGGGCGACGCCACCGTGCTCGGCATTCTCGACGACTGGGCCGCGGCGCGCCAACGCCTCGCTAAGGCCGCCCCCGCGCCGGGGACCGGCGAGAAGCTTGCGGGCGTGCGGCTGCTTGCGCCGGTCCGGTGGCCGTCGGCGATCTATTGCGCCGGGGCGAACTACGCCGACCACGCCGCCGAGATGGCCCGGCTGCAGAACCGGCCGCCGGAGCCGGACCCGCATACGCTCGGCCTCAAGCCCTGGCACTTCATCAAGGTTGGGCGCAGCACGCTTGCCGCCCGCGACGACACCGTCCAGATCTCCGCGATGTCGCAGACCATGGACTGGGAGGTCGAGCTGGCCGCCGTGATCGGCCGCACCGCCAAGAACGTCGCGCTGGAGCAGGCGCTCGACCACGTGGCCGGCTACACCATCGCCAACGACCTCTCCGCGCGCGACATGGGCCGAAGGCCCAATGTTCCGGACACCTCGCCGTTCAAGTTCGACTGGGTGGCGCACAAGAACTTCGACGGCTCATGCCCGCTGGGGCCGTGGATCGTGCCGGCCGGCGACATTGCCGACCCCCAGAAGCTCGGCCTGAAGCTGTGGGTCAACGACGTCATCAAGCAGGATTCCAACTCCTCCCAGATGATCTTCACCATCGCCGAGCAGATCGCCCATCTCAGCTCCCGCATCACCCTCAATCCGGGCGACGTGATCCTGACCGGCACCCCGTCGGGGGTCGGCGCGGCGCGCAAGGAATTCCTCAAACCCGGCGACGTGGTGAAGCTCTGGATCGAGGACATCGGCACGCTGTCGAACCGGATGGCGTGAGCCCGGCTTGTGCATGATACGGGCGCGCACGGCCCTTTCGCGGTCGAGCCGGGCGATGACAGCGAGATGCGCGTCAACTAAGCTCGCGCCAACGACGCCGGCAGGTCGCCGGTCCACACGAGGGAGAACTGCAATGGGGTTCCGAAGCTTTACTTGCCGAAGCGCGATCGGCATGGCGGCGCTCGCCGCGGTGCTGGTATCGAGCGCCGTTGCCGCGGCGGAGGAGGCGAAGAAATATCCGGACTGGGAGGGCCTGTGGAATCGCGGCAGCCCGGTCGGCACCTGGGATCCGACCAAGCCCGGAGGGCTCGGGCAGCAGGCTCCGCTCACGCCCGAATACCAGGCCGTGTTCGAGGCGAACCTCGCCAAGGGCAAGGCGGGCGTCCAGTTCGACATCAAGGGCACTTGCGGCCCGGTCGGCATGCCGCGGGTGATGATGATGTACGAGCCCATGGAAATCGTGATCAAGCCGAAGGTCACCTACATGCTGATCGAATCCATGAGCCCGATCCGGCGCATCTACACGGACGGGCGCGAGTTCCCGGCCGAACCCGATCCGGCCTTCGTCGGCTACTCCATCGGCAAATGGCTCGACACCGACAATGACGGCACCTTCGACACCCTCGAAATCGAAACCCGTCACATGCGCGGACCGCGCCTGTTCGACTCCGCCGGCACGCCGCTCTCCAAGGACAACGAGACCGTGGTCAAGGAGAAGATCTATCTCGATAAGGCCAATCCGGACATTCTGCGCAACGAGATCACGACCTACGACCACGCGCTGACGCGGCCGTGGACGGTGTCGCGCTTCTACAAGCGCGAGCACCACCCGATCTACGAGGAATACAATTGCACCGAGGACAACCGCTGGGTGGCGATCGGCGGCGAATTGTACCTCGCGGATTCCGAAGGCTACCTGATGCCGATCCAGAAGGGCCAGGCTGCGCCCGACCTGAAATATCTGCAGAAGTATTTCCCGCAGGCGAAGAAGTAACGCGCGCCTTCCTCCCTCCCCTAAAAGGGGGAGGGTCGGGGAGGGGGTCGCGGGCGATATGGGTGATGGATCGGCGGACCCCCACCCAGCCCTCCCCCCTTTCAGGGGGAGGGAGACCGCAAGTCTGCAATTGCGACACAGATAGTAACTGCGCGGCGCCCCGGAATGACCGCGGGTTTGATTGGGACCACGCCCACCTGGCTGATCCATTTGTCATGTCCCCCAGCCTCCCTCTCGGTTAAGCTCCCCCCGCAAACGTCGCGTGCCCCATGCAGGGCGCGCGCACTCGGGAGGACACCATGATCTCCAAGCTCGCGACCACGGCCGCGCTCGCCGCGGCGTTCTTCTGTTCGGCGGCATCCGCGCAGGAGCCGCTCGCCATCGCCAAGCAGGGCTATTTCTTCGTCGGCGGAAAATATTCGCAGGTCGGCGACAAGAAGGTGATGAGCGGCCAGATCTATGTGGAGTTCCAGATCCCGCGCAAGCGCACCCAGCCCTATCCGCTGGTGGTCGTGCCGGGCGCGGCGCAGACCGCGACCAATTTCAACGGCACCACCGACGGCCGCGAGGGCTGGACGCAGCATTTCCTGCGGCGCGGCTATGCCGTCTACATCGTCGAGCAGCCCGGCCGCGCCCGTTCGTCCTATCAGCCGGACACCGACGGGCCGCAGGCCTTTCCGCAAGTCCTCCGGGTGCAGCAGCGCTTCACCGCGCCGGAGAAGTACAATCTGTGGCCGCAGGCTCGCCTGCACACGCAGTGGCCGGGCACCGGCATGGCGGGCGATCCCAACTTCGACCAGTTCTTCGCCTCCCAGGTGCCGTTCGTGCAAAAAGCGGACGTGATCCAGGCGCTCAACCGCGACGCGCTCGCGGCCCTCATCGACAAGCTCGGCCCGGTGATCCTGATGACCCATTCGCAGTCCGGCGCCTATGGCTGGGAGGCGGTCGACCAGCGGCCCAATCTCGTCAAGGCGCTGATCCAGGCCGAGCCGTCGGCCCCGCCGGTCTACGACGTTGATTTCCTCGGCGCGCCCGAGTGGTTCCGCGACGGCCCGCGCACCCGCACTTGGGGGCTCACCTCGATTCCGATCACCTATGCGCCGCCGGCGGCGAACGCCTCCGAGCTCGCCTTCGAGCAGCAGGACAAGGCGGACGGTCCGGACCTTGCCAAATGCTGGCTGCAGAAGGCGCCGGCGCGGCAATTGCCCAACCTGCAGAAGCTGCCGATCGCGATCGTCACCGGCGAAGCTTCGTTCCACGGGCCTTATGAGCATTGCGTGGTGAAGTTCCTGGAGCAGGCCGGCGTGCACCCGACCTGGCTCAACCTCGGCGCCATGGGCATCCACGGCAACGGCCACATGATGATGCTGGAAAAGAACTCCGACCAGATCGCCGACGTGATCGAGCGCTGGCTGCGCAAGGCGCTGTCGGAAAAGTCCGCCGCGACGACGCAGCACCGGGCATCGAGGTAGACGTCGTTTCCCTCCCCGACTTCGGGGAGGGCCAGGGTGGGGTCTTCCTCACCAGGCGTTGTTCTGTAGAAGGAACCCCACCCCGCTCCTCCCCGAAGTCGGGGAGGGAGAAGCGGCGCCAACTTGGCTACGTCAAATTTGCTCTGTCGTGGGCACCGCCACCGGAGCGCCGGTCGCGAGCGAGGTCACCACCGCCTCGAAGGCGGCGGTGACGTCGACGAGTTCCTTCGGCGTCATCAAAAACGGCGTGCGCGCTTCGATGGCATCGACGAAGGCTTCGGCCATGGCCCGCAGCGAATCGACGCGCGCGAAAGTCTCCTCCCGCGGCGCCTGTCCGATGTAGCCGACCCGCAAGATGTCCTCGTCGCGCGCCTCGGCGAAGCCGTTGGTGCCGAACACGTGCACGCGCCAGAACGGCGCGCTCGCGCGCACCGTCGCCATCAGACCAGTGGCGCCGGAGGCGAATTGCGCGAGCACTGCCACGGCGTCGCGCGGATCGGGTGCGGGCTTCGGTGCGAATGCCTTGGCGTCGACCTGCCGGATCGGGCCGGCGAGGGAGACGAGCGCATCGAGCACGTGCAGGCCGCAGCCGGTCATGCCGAACCCCGGCGATTCCAAGGGATCGTCGCGCCAGCCTCCGCCGGCGACGCGGGTGGAGTATTCGTTGGAGAAGTGCCCCTCGATGTGGAGGATGTCGCCGAGCGTGCCGCCGTCGACCACGCGCCTGATCTCGCGCATGGAGGAAAAGCAGCGCCGGTTGTAGCCGCTGGCGATCGGCACGCCGGCGACGCGGCAGGCCTCGACCGCGCGCGCCGCCTCGGCGCGGGTGAGCGCGAGCGGCTTTTCGCACCACACCGCCTTGCCGGCCTTTGCGACCGTGACCACCTCGTCCACATGCTGGGAATGGGGCGTCGCGAGAAACACGGCGTCGATGCCGGGGTCGGCCAGCACCTCGGCGAGGTCGCTCGTGAGGGTGAGGCCGTGCTGGGCGGCGAAGTCCTGCGCCAGCGCCGGATTCCTGGTCACACCGCGCACGTAGCGGATGCGGCGGCTGCCCGCGACTGACGCGACGTGGTTGCGGCCCCAGCGTCCCAGTCCGACGATCGCTGCATTGATCATAAAACAGTCCTTGCCGGATTTTGCGGCTGGCCGGGAAATGTGACATGGAACGAACCCGCGGATCGCGCAAGAGGTCCGCGCACCGCGCAAGAGCTGAGGAAGTGCAACGGCATGAGCGATCCGGTCGGCATCGTCGGTCTCGGTCTGATGGGAAGCGTGCTGGCGCGCCGGCTCATCGCCGCCGGTTTCGCGGTGGTCGGTTTCGATACCGACGCGGCCAAGAACGACAACCTCGTCGCGCTCGGCGGCCGCGCGTGCGCCTCGATCGCCGAACTTGCCCGCAGCGCCAACCCCATCGTGCTCGCGGTGTTCGACACCGGTCAGGTCGAGCAGGTGGTGGAGGGTCCGATCCTCGCCGCGCTCGGCGAGCGCTCCGGCAAGATCGTGATGTGCACCTCGACCTGCGATCCCGACCGCATCGCCGCCTTGGCCGAGCGCGTCGCCGCGCGCGGACTGCGCTTTCTGGAGACGCCGGTGTCGGGCACCAGCGAGCAGGTTCGGCGCGGCGAGGGCGTCGGGCTGATCGGCGGCGACCCTGCGGTGGCCGCCGAAATCTCGGGCGTGCTCGATGCGGTGTTTCCTTCGCGGTTCCACGTCGGCGGCCCCGGCGACGGTGGCCGCGCCAAGCTCGCGGTCAATCTCATTCTCGGGCTCAACCGCGTCGCGCTGGCCGAGGGCCTGGTATTCGCCACCCGCCTCGGCCTCGATCCCAATGCGTTCCTCAAGATCGCGCGGGGATCGGCCGCCTATTCCCAGGTCATGGACACCAAGGGCGCAAAAATGGCGGCATCGGATTTCGCGCCGGAAGGCCGCGCCCGCCAGACCTTGAAGGACGTCGATCTCATGCTGGAACAGGCGGCGCGTCGCGGCCAGGAACTGCCGCTGCTCGAGGTTCACCGCGACATCCTCGCCGCCTGCGTCGCCGCGGGCGAAGGCGATCTCGACAACAGCGTCGTCATCAACGAAATCCGCCGCCGGGTCAAATAAGTTGCACTGGCGCGGGCAGCGATTGCAACAGCCCGTCACTTCGCGCGACTGCGGGAAATATCTCAGGTCCGGCGCCGGCTGATCCTTGCTGGTGGGCATGATGGTGCCGTCCCCGCTCCGGTAATAGGTTTCCTTGCCGATCATCACCATGCCGTCGCTGTCGCAGCTGTCCTCGGGCCAGTCCGGATACTTGTCCGGCGCGCGCCGGTACGTCTTCAATACCGTCCAGGGACGGGTGAAGGCATCGTCGATCAGCGTGATCTCGTCGTGCAGGAATTCCGGAACGGCCTTGTCGAAGTAGATGCGCTCCTTGACGATGGAGTTGTTGTCCGCGTGGGTCGGCATGCCGGCCGGGTCCAAGGCCCGGGGCCTTTCAGGAAGCGCGTCTCGACCTCGAGCACGTCGTACTTGCCGTCGCCGTCGGTATCGATCCATGTGCCGATGGAATAGCCGCGGAAGCTCGGCGGGAATTCCTTCGGCCATGTGGCGCCCGTCCGTAAAGATCCGGCGGTGGGATTGGTGGGTGTGATCGATCCGAATGTAGGTGGTGTCCGGCAGCACCACGATTTCCATCGGACGATAGAGCGTCATCATCGTCGGCATGCCGGTCGGGAGGCAGGAGACGCCGGACAGCCAATTTCCCTGGTTGCCTTTGGCTTGCTCGGCGATGCTGGCCTCCAGAACCTTCTGATATTCGGGTGTCAACGGCGCCTGCTGCCCGAGGCCCCAGGGCTTCGTCGGGTCGAACGCCGGTTGGCCCCGGACGCCGAGCCGGACCGCGACCCATTGGCCGGAGAGGTCGGGATATTTCGCATCGTCGAAGGCCTGTGCGGCCGTCGATGTCACAGCAGCGCCGCCACGACGGCGGCTGCGCCGATCGCGCTGCGGTAAATCATGCTCCGCCCTCTCGCCTCGCTTCGCCGCGCGTCCGCGCACGTGCGCCGAGAGCTACCGCGCCGCATCCGCGTCGTGCCACGGTGTCCGGCACCGAAGCGACGCCAGCATAGACGCTTCTTGGCGATCCGCGGGGCAGGAGCCGGCATCGGATGCTTTGTGGCATCTCGGCGAAGCGACTATGCTTGTGACTGCGGAAGGCGCGCAGGGTTCGCTGCGGGTGTCCGGCGTGCTCGCGCGAGATTCGACTCTGCATGTCCTGTCGATCGCTGGGAGGACGACGATGTTCGACGAGGCGCGATCGTTGTGTCCGTGCTGGTCGGCCGCGCTGTTGGCGACGATCGTCGCGGCGTCGGCGTTCGACGAAACGAAATACCCCGATCTGAAAGGCCAGTGGCGTCGGGGACCGAATGCGAACACCGGTGGCGGCGCCAGGGCCGGGCCAACGTCTTCGACCCGGCCAAGGCCTGGGGTCCGGCGCAACAGCCTCCATTGACGCCCGAGTACCAGGCCCGCTTCGAAGCCAACCTCGCGGACCAGGCGGCCGGCGGGCAGGGCATCGGCGAAACCTACACCTGCGTTTCGCCCGGCATGCCGCGCGTGACCAACGGCTATGGCCAGACCGAATTCGTCGTCACGCCGAACACCACGCACGTTCTGGTCGAAAACATCCGCGACTTCGCGGCGGATCTTCACCGACGGGCGCGACTGGCCCGCGCAGATCGAGCCGTCCCTGCTCGGATATTCCATCGGCAAATGGATCGACACGGATGGCGACGGCAAATACGACGTGCTCGAGGTCGAGACCCGCGGCTTCACCGGCCCGCGCGCCTACGATGCCAGCGGAATTCCGCTGCACGACGACAATCAGACCATCGTCAAGAGCGGCTCTACCTCGACAAGAACGACCCCAACATCCTGCTCGACGAGGTCACCGTGATCGACCATGCGCTGACGCGGCCGTGGTCGGTCCTCAAGAGCTATCGCCGGCAATCTGATCCGCAACCCATGTGGATCGAAGAAGTCTGCGGCGAGGGCAACAATCACGTCCAGATCGGAAACGAGAGCTACATGCTGAGCGGCGACGGCTTTCTGATGCCCACCAAGAAGGGGCAGCAGCCTCCGGATCTGAAGTATTTCAAGCGATCCGGCAAATAACGTCGGGTTTGCCGCATCACGCGCGGAACGCCGGGTTGCGCGCCACGATCGGCGGGAACCGCAGCGCATCCCTTGAGCGCGCCAATATTCCATAATAGACCGATGGGAACGAGCGCGGCTGCAGCCGCGTGTCGGTTTGCGGGCGCTCGAACCGGATTGCCGACCAGCGAGGAACGGCCATGAGCATCGCGACAGCCAAGTTCTCGGTCATCCTGTGGGGCTTTGCCCAGGCGATGAAGCTTTCGGCGCGCCGGCATCCCGAAGTTCCGCGACCGACTGCGTGAGCGCAACCTGGTCGCCCAGATCAAGGCGCGCGACGAGGAGGTCGGGCGCTGGTTCGAGGTCCGCGCCGGCAAGGTGACGTCCGGCGCCGGGCTCCATGCCAATCCCGACATCACGCTCGCCTTCAAGAACGCGGCGATCGGCGCCTCGCTGCTGACGCCGCCGATCAACTGGCTCGACCAGATCAACGCCCAGAAGGATTTCAACCTCACCGTCGACGGGCCGGAGGACCTCACCAACTGGTGGGCCCAGACCATGATGGCGACCATGACCGCCGGCTGGCAGTTCGGCTTGAGGCTCGCCGACGGCACCATGCGCTATTGCAACATGACCAACGGCGGCCCGGTGTTCGTGCACGTCAAGGACGGCCGGATCGTGCGCATGACGCCGATCGATTTCGACGACACCGATCCGCAGCCTTGGACCATTGAGGCACGCGGCATGAAGTTCACCCCGCCGCGCAAGACCACGCTCGCGCCCCACGGGCAGAACGCCAAATCGATCGTCTATTCGCCGGACCGCCTGCTCCATCCCATGAAGCGGGTCGACTTCGATCCCAACGGCGCGCGCAATCCGGAGAACCGCGGCAAGTCCGGCTATGTGCGGATTTCATGGGACGAGGCGCTCGACATCGTTTCCTCCGAGATCAAGCGTCTCAAGAGCACGTACGGCCCGGGCGTCATGGCGGTGTCCCACGGCTCGCACCACACCTGGGGCAATATCGGCTACTATCTCTCGGCGCTGCATCGCTTCCGCAATGCCGTCGGCTACACCCAGGTCCACCACAATCCCGACAGCTGGGAGGGCTGGTACTGGGGCGCGGTGCATCACTGGGGCTATACGCTGCGCGTCGGGCAGTCCGAGACCTACGGCACCGTCGAGGACTGCCTGCAGAACTGCGACATGATCGTATTCTGGGCGGCCGACCCGGAGAGCACCAGCGGTTCCTACGGCGCCCAGGAAGGCACCGTGCGCCGGCAGTGGCTCAAGAACCCCAAGCTCGGCATCAAGGTCGTCCACGTCGATCCCTATTTCAACGCGTCGGCGCAGTTCCTGCCGGGCAAATGGTTCGCGCCGAAGCCGACCACCTCGGTCGCCATGGCGATGGCGATCGCCTACGTCTGGATCAAGGAAGACCTCTACGACAAGGACTACGTGCGCACGCACACGGTCGGCTTCGACAAGTGGAAGGCCTATCTCCTCGGCGACGAGGACGGCACGCCGAAGACGCCGGAGTGGCAGGAGCAGGAGACCGGCGTCCCCGCCAAGGATGTGCGCGCGCTTGCCCGCGAATGGGGAGGCAAGCGCGTCTATCTCGCCCCCGGCGGCTGGGGCAACGGCCATGGCGGCGCCTGCCGCAACCAGACCGGCATCCAATGGGCCCGCGTCATGGTGTGCCTCACGGCGATGCAGGGCCTCGGCAAGCCCGGCGTCAACATGGGCAATCTGCAGTGGGGCTGCCCGCTCGATTTCAATTTCTATTTCCCGGGCTACGCCGACGGCGGCATGTCCGGCGATCTCGAGAACACCTCGATGCCGGTCGAGCTCTACCAGCGCATGCCGCAGCTGCCGACCATGTCCTCGACCTTCCAGCGCATCCCGCGCATCTGGATGCCGGAGGCGATCGCCGACGGCAAGGCCGAGGGCTATCCCTGGGTCGGCAAGTCGATCGAGCACCAGTTCGCCAAGTTCTCCTATCCGGCGCCCGGCCACGCGCCGGTGAAGATGCTCTACAAGTACGGCGGCTCGATGCTGTCGACCATGAACAACACCAACCGCCATGTGCGGATGTACCAGTCGGACAATCTCGAATTCGTCGTCAACCAGTCGATCTGGTTCGAGGGCGAGGCGAAGTTCGCCGACGTGATCCTGCCGGCCTGCTCCAATTTCGAGCGCGTCGACATCAGCGAATGGGCGGGGCTCGGCGGCTACGGCCATCACGGCCAGCAGCAGCTCAATCACCGCGTCATCATCTTCCAGGCGCCGGCGATCGCGCCGCTGGGGGAATCGAAGTCGGACTATTGGATCTTCACCGAGATCTGCAAGCGGCTCGGGCTCGCCAATTACTTCAACGAGGGCATGAACGAGATCGACTGGGTCAAGCGCCTGTTCGAAGCCTCCGACCTGCCCAAGCGCATCTCGTGGAAGGAGTTCATCCGCAGGGGCTACTACGTGGTGCCGGCGGAGAAGGAGAAGCTGCGCGCGCCGGTGTCGTTCCGCTGGTTCTGGGAAAACCGCAAGAAGGACGTGCCGGAGGCGCATCCGCTGCCGTCCGACTATGCGCAGGAATTCCAGCGCGGCCTGCAGACCCAGTCCGGCAAGCTCGAATTCGAGTGCAACAGCCTCAAGCGCTTCAACGATCCCGAGCGCCCGCCCGATCGTGAAATACGAGCCGTCATGGGAAGGGCCGCATTCCGGCGCGATGTTCGAGAACTATCCCGCTGCAGCTCCTCACGCCGCACTCCAAATACTCCTTCCACACCCAGGGTGACGGCAAGGATAGCTTCCTGCTCAACATCGCCGACCACCGCGTCAACGTGAACGGCTACTATTACTGGGTGCTGCGCCTCAACGCCGAGGATGCCGCCGCGCGCGGCATCAAGAAGAACGACCTCGTCAAGGTCTTCAACGACCGCGGCGCCGTAATCTGCGCGGCGCTGCCGACCCAGCGCCTCGCCCGCGGCGTCTGCCACGGCTATGAGTCCTCCGCCGTCTACGACCCCATGGGTGAGCCCGGCAAATCGGTCGATCGCGGCGGCTGCCTCAACCTGCTGACGCCGGAACGCACCCAGACCAAGTCGACCCATTCGCTCGCCGGAGCCAATTCGCTGGTGCAGGTCGAGCTGTGGGACGGCCGCACCGAGCACATGTCCGCGACCTTCGCCGAAATGGAACGCGACAAGGGCATCAAGCGCACGCTGGAAGCCGCGAGCCTGGTGCCGGCGAAGTAGTTCTCCCTTCCCCCTCCCCGCGCGGGGAAGGCCGGGGGAGGGGCAGTTCGAGCGAAGCAGTTCCTACCCGCCTCCCGAAGTTCGGGAGGGAAATGCAAGTTCTTCCATGACCAAGTGGAACATGATCATCGACGTCGCGGAGTGCACGAACTGCCAGCTGTGCACGCTCGCCGCCATGGACGAGTATGTCGGCAATGATTTTCCCGGCTATGCCGCGCCGATGCCCAAGCACGGCCACCGCTGGATCGACATCCTGCAGAAGGAGCGCGGCCAGGCGCCGATGATCGACATCGCCTACGTTCCCACCATGTGCAACCACTGCGACGACGCGCCCTGCATCAAGGCGGCCAGGGACGGCGCGATCGCCAAGCGCGAGGACGGCATCGTCATCATCGATCCCGTCAAGGCCAAGGGGCAGAAGCAGCTCGTCGATGCCTGTCCCTACGGCCACATCTGGTGGAACGAGGAGCTGCAGTTACCGCAGCACTGGCCGTTCGACGCGCATCTCATCGACCAGGGATGGCTGAAGACCCGCGGCCATCAGTCGTGCCCGACCGGGGCGATGCGGGCGGTCAAGCTCGACGATGCCGAGATGGCGCGCATGGCCCGCGAGGAGGGCCTCGAGACCATCAAGCCGGAGCTCAACACCAGGCCACGGGTCTACTATCGCAACCTGTGGCGCTACGCGAAATGCTTCATCGGCGGCACCGTGTCGACGGAGGCGAAGGGCATCGTCGATTGCGTCGAAGGCGCGCGCGTGCGGCTGATGCGCGGCGGCACGGTGGTCGCGGAAACCGCGAGCGACAATTACGGCGACTTCAAATTCGACAAGCTCGACGAGAATTCCGGCGCCTACACCGTCGAGATCGAGGCGCCGGGCCGCGCGAGGAAGTCGGTCGCGGCGCGTGCTCGGCGCCAGCATCACTCTCGGCGAGATCAGACTGTCTTGATTTCGCGGGGGCTTGCGACTCCCTCCCCTTGAAAAGGGGAAGGGTGGGGAGGGGATCGCGGGCCGCATATGTGGCGCTTGTGGCGAGTCAGCGGACCCCCACCCCAACCCTCCCCCTGAAGTAGGGGGAGGGGGCAAACCGGATCATGCTTTAGCGAAAATGGACGCCAGCAAATGCTCGATCAGGTGACGCCGCTCATCGTCCCGGGCCTCGCCGGCCTCTATGCGACGCTCGCGCCGGTCGCCGAGGCCTTGCTGCGCGTCGTCGTCGGCCTGACGCTGGTTCCGCATGGCCTGCGCATGACGTTCGGCTGCTTCGGCGGCAGCGGCCTCAAGGTCGGGAACCTGAAGCAGCTTGCCGCGCAGCTCGATCAGGACGGCTACCGTCCCGGCTGGTTCTGGGCGCCCGCCATCTCGGTGACCCAGCTCGTGTGCGGACCGCTGCTCGCGCTCGGCCTGTTCACGCGGCCGGCGGCGGTGCCGATCGTCATCTTTCTCGCGGTGTCGAATGTCGAGCGCTGGCGGGTCGGCGGCTTTTTCTGGAACACGCTCGGGCTCGAATACACGCTGCTGTGGACGGTGGCGGCGTTCTATTTCCTCGTCCATGGCGGCGGCGTCTACTCGCTCGATCATTTCCTGATCGGGCGGGAGTTTTGACGCGTCACAGCAGGCTGGCGGCGATGTTCACCGTCAAGGCGAGCAGCGTCGCGTTGAAGACGAACGACACCACGCCGTGTCCGGTCACCATGCGGCGGATCTTGTTCGAGGTGACGGCGACGTCGGACACCTGCGACGTCATGCCGATCACGAGCGAGAAATAGAGGAAATCCCAATAGTCCGGCGGCTCGTCGCCGGGGAACTTCAGGCCGCCGCCCCTGCGGCCGTCTTCGTCGTAATACTCGTAGGCGTAGTGGAGCGCGAAGATCGTGTGGGTGAAGGTCCACGACAGCAGGATGGTGATCGCGGCGAGAGCGAGATGGGCGGGCGCCTTGTTGGCGCCGCCCAGTTCGGCGATGATCGCGCCGAGGCTCGCCAGCGCGGCGACGGCGGTGAGGAAGAGGACGGCGATCCGCCCCTCGTCCTGGCGCGCCGCATGGCGTCGCATTCCGTCGATATCCGTGGTCGCCATGATCCGGAAGGCGAGGATGAGGTAGAGCCCGACCCCGATATCCCATCCGAACAGCACGCGAGTGGCGCCATGGAAAGTCGACGGCCACGCCACCGCGACGATGATGCCGACCAGCGCCGAGAGAAACAGCCGCGGCCGGACCCGGATGATCCGCAGCGCGCGCCGGAACGGATTGCGTTTCGTGGTGGTCGCCGGCATGGTCGCTCCCGGGGCGATTGAACAGGCCCTCACCATATCTTTATTTTTCACGGCCGTGCATCCAAGACATGAGGCTCGGCCGCCTTGGATCACGTGATCTCTTTCTTACGACCTCATCCTGAGGGCGCGCTTTAGCGCGCGTCTCGAAGGATGGCCGTGGGCACCGCATGCGCAACTTCGTGCAACGGAAGCGCGTGTGGCCATCCTTCGAGACGCCGGCTGCGCCGGCTCCTCAGGATAAGGTCCCAAAAATCATTGCTGGCCTCAGAAGCGCACGGATTGTTGGTATGCTGGGGTATGAGTCCGCAGCCGCGAAAAGCCCCGCCATCCCCACCGCCACCGACAACGCCCCGCCGACCGCTGTGGCGGTGGCTGCGCATCGCCATCATCGCGGTCGTGCTCGTCTTGCTCATCCCCTATGCGCTGGTGCCGCTTTACCGGTTCGTCGATCCCGTCTCGACCCTCATGCTGTGGCGCCGCGCCAAGGGCGCGAGGGTCGAGCGCACCGTAGTGCCGATCGATCGCATCGACCCCAATCTGCCCCGCGCGGTGATCGCCGCCGAGGACGGCAGCTTCTGCACCCATCATGGTGTCGATCTGCGGCAGATGCGGGAGGCGGTGGCGAAGGCGGATGCGCTGAGCGACGCCCGCGGCGGCTCCACCATCACCCAGCAGCTCGCCAAGAACCTGTTCCTGTGGCAGGGGCGCAGCTTCATCCGCAAGGGGCTCGAAATGCCGCTGGCGCTGTGGATCAACCTCGTCATCCCCAAGCGCCGGCAGATCGAAATCTATCTCAACATGGTCGAATGGGGCCCCAACGGGGAATTCGGCGCCGAGGCCGCGGCGCGGCGGGCGTTCGGCAAGCCGGCGCGGCAATTGACGCCCCAGGAGGCAGCGCTGCTCGCGGCGACGCTGCCCAATCCGGTCCGCCGCAACCCGCGCCAGCCCGGCCCCGGCCTGCGCCGGCTCACCGGCATCTACATGACCCGGGCGGCCTCCGAAAAGCTGGACAGCTGCATCCGCCCGGTGCGGTGACCTTCTTTTCCCTCCCCGTTCCCGGGGATTGGTTTCCCTGGGATGGAAGTTGGTTCCTGGAAGTGGATAGGACATTGATTTTGCTTGCGTCGAGGCGGACGGACGGTCACGAATTGTCCTCAGCTAGCCCGTGTGGTGCTACCTATTTTGAGTCGGGGTAGCATGAAGGGGGACAAGTCAGATGCCGCGCGTGAAGCTGACCAAAGGCGTGATAGACGACCTACCGACGCCTGCCAAGGACATCGTCTATTGGGACTCGGGCTGCCCGGGCTTTGGCGTCAAGGTCACCCCGGCAGGCCGGAAAGTCTTTGTCGTCCTGTTTCGGACGGGAGGCGCAGGTTCCCGGCTGCGGAAATACACGATCGGCCCCTACGGTCGAGTGACCCTTCATCAAGCGCGGGTATCAGCGCAGAAGGTCTTCACCGCCAAGCTTGAGGGACGTGACCTCGCCACCGAGAAGCGGGACGCGCGAAAAAGGATGGTGACCGATCGCGTCGAGGACCTACTCGAAGCCTACATCGCTCAGCACGTTTCACAGAATTGCTCGGCTCGCGCGACGTCGCAAATGCTTCGCCGAGAATTGGGCGCATGGGGTGGCCGAAGCATTCACGAGATCAGCAAGCGGGATGTCATGGACATCGTGTCTGCGGTGGAGCAGCGCGGTGCGCCGGTTGCCGCCAACAAGACACTTAAGGCTGTCAGGACCTTCCTGCGTTGGTGCGTGGGCCGGGCGGTGTTGGATCAGTCGCCGGCCGAAGGCATCCCGCTGCCGACGAGGGAGGTCGCGCGGGACCGCGTCTTGAACGACGACGAACTCACGCGGGTGATCATCGGAGCCCGGCAGATCGGTGGGCCATATGGCGGTATCGTCGAACTTCTGGCATTGACGGGGCAGCGGCGGGAAGAGGCGGCGCGCTGCGTTTGGGACGAGATCGACCTTCATAACCGGATATGGACTTTGCCCAATCTAAGAACAAAGAATGCGAAGCCCCACATCGTGCATTTGTCGGATCAGGCCATCGCCGTGCTGAAAGAGGCGAAGAAGCAGGGCAAATTCGTATTTTCCGTTGCGGGCACGCATCCGTTTCAAGACTTCAGCAACGCGAAGCGCGAGCTCGACGCGATATCCGGTGTCACCGGATGGCGTCTTCACGATCTGCGGCGCACCTGCGTGTCCGGAATGGCCGGCCTTGGCGTTGCACCCCACGTCGCCGACAAGATTCTCAACCACCAGTCCGGAACGATCTCCGGGGTAGCTGCAGTGTACCAGCGGCACCAATTCCTTGCGGAGCGCAAGGAGGCCCTTGAAAAGTGGGGAGCGCACCTTTCGAGCATGCTGGCCAAAGCGATTGGTGCCCAACCCGGAAGTTTGAGAAGAGTCGCCTAACATCATATTGGTTAAGTCAAGCACTCCACCTATCGATGCAGAAAAATCTATTCAGGCAAGCAAGACTAGGGTCAAAACTCATTAATTTTGCTGCTGTGGCAAAGCAATTCTGATTCGATACGGACCCGATTTGTTCTGGGGGGATCGGGATCATGCGGAGGAACCTGTTTTGGCTGAGCGATGAGCAGTGGAAGCGCATCGAGCCCCATCTGCCAACGGATGTGCGAGGTGTCGAGCGAGTGGACGATCGGCGTATAATCAGCGGCATTGTGCATGTGTTGAAAAGCGGTTGCCGCTGGTGCGATTGTCCACCCGAATATGGTCCGCCGACGACGATCTATAACAGGTTTGTTCGCTGGGCGCGGCGCGGCATCTGGGAAAACCTCTTTCGGGAATTTGCCGGGAACGGGCGATCCACAGAGACACAGATGATCGAACTCCACGCACGTGAAAGCCCACCGGTCAGCAGCCGGCGGAAAAGGGGGGAGCAAAGGCAGGCTGTTGGCCGCTCGCGTGGAGGGCGCAATACGAAGATCCATGCACTCGCA
>CAWBSI010000018.1:0-201961 GCA_963791375.1 uncultured Alphaproteobacteria bacterium | reverse complement strand
AACGGGTCAGACGGTCGACCTTGTAGACGACGATGACATCGATCTTGCCGCCGCGGACATCGTCCAGCAGCTCCTGCAGCGCAGGGCGGTCGAGGGAGGCGCCGGACAGGCCGCCATCGTCATAGCGGGTCCGGACCAGCCGCCAGCCCTCGTGGGCCTGGCTCTTGATGTAGGCCTCGCAGGCCTCCCGCTGGGCATCGAGGGAATTGAACTCCAGGTCGAGATTATGCTCGGTGGATTTGCGGGTGTAGATGGCGCAGCGGAGAAGCTTTCTCGGTGCGTGCGGCGTCATCGGCCGGCCTCCGCCCGATCGGCTTTCCGTTTCATCCGCAGGCCGAAGAAGCGGCGCCCGTTCCACGACGTGCCGGTGATGGCGCGGGCGACGGCCGAGAGGCTGGGATAGGTCTGATCCTGCCAGACGAAGCCGTCGGGGGTGACGGTTACCGTGTGCCGCACACCTCGGTGCTCGCGCATCAGGACGGTGCCGGGCCTGAGCTGCGGCTCGGTGGCCGGCTTGGCGACCTCGCCACGAGCGAGCCCGTCGAGCAGCCTGAGTGTGGCCTTGTCGTGCCCGCCGTAGAATTTCTCCTGGATGCGCCAGGCGATCATGCGGCCGAGCAGATCCTTGGTGAGGGCAGGGGGCGGGGCCTTGCCGAACATCTTGGACCACCGGAGCCGCAGGTCGTCCTTGCCAAGGGTCCGCAGCTTTTCGACCTCGGCGATGATTTCGCTTTCTGTGGGCTTGCTCATGATTGAACCTGCATGTTCGAGGGAAGTGAAGGACTTCGAGCCGCGCCGGGCATGCCGGAAGCGGCTCTCGGGACGGACCGGCGATCACGCGGCGGTGCGGCCTGTCTTGCCCTTGCGAGGCTGCGGGCTGACGATGCGATACACCCGCTCGCCATCGAGCTTTTCCGAGACGAGGGTGAGGCCCAGCTTCTTTCGGACGGCGCCGGCGAAGAACCCTCGCACCGAATGCTGTTGCCACCCCGTCTCCTTCATGATCGCCGCGATCGTCGTTCCCTGCGGGCGGCTCAACATCGCGACCACGGTGGCCTGCTTGGAGCCGGCACGCGTTCGCGGAGATTCGTTTTTCCGGCTCTTTCGTGGGCTGGCGGGCGCCTTGGCGGGCTTCGCCGGTTTGTCGACGGAGCGGCCGGCTTCTTGGCCGGTTCCGCCGAACCCGAGGCCTCGTCCTCAACCCGGATGGCCTGGAGGCCCTTCTTGGTGATCCGCAGCGAGCGTGGGCCGTCCTCGTCGCGGCGCCAAATCGGCAAGCGAGCCGCGCGATTGGATTTCCTCGATGAGGCCTTCGGTCAGAAGCTTGGCGACGACCTTGCCCGCGGCGCCGCCGGTCAGATTTGACGGCCGCTCGAGGGCACGGTCGTCGCGCTGCGATGCCGCCGACAGCAGCACCAGTTGGGTATCGGTCAATTTCACGGAATCCTCCATTCGGTTGTCGACGGCGAGTGCGCCGCCACCACCGAAGCCCCGCAGTGGCCGCGAGGCCGGCGGGGCAGGATTCCGAGGTGCTGATCGCCGCCCGGAACGGTCACAGTACCGCTCCGTTCGCACCCGAATGCCAGTCCTTTCTGGATAATCTTCCTGCTGGTTTCGGAGCAAAAGGATCAGCAAATGATACGGACATTCGCCCGCACCGGACTTGGTTGCCGCTGCCGGATCAGGTGTCAACGCCCCAGAAGCCAGAGCAGAGCGTCAGGGTCTGCGCGCACGAGGCGCATCGTCCCAACCGAAATCCGCGTCGAAAACGAATCCGTCTCCGTTGGTTCGCCAGTTGAGAAACTGCGAAAACACCACGGCCTGGTTGTCGACCGCGCGTTTGGTTCGAACCGCGTCGGAGGCCTCGTCGACCTTTCTGGCGAGCGGCTTGGTGCCGGCCAGGCCGAAGACATAGTCGATGCCGTTCTGCTCACACCAGGTCATCGCCTCGGGGCAGGCGTAATGGCCGCAGCCTTCCCATAAACACTTCATGAATAAGAACGGTTAACTGATCCTCATCTCGGGCGTCAACCTCTGCGCCGATCAGGGCGCGCGCGGCCGCCACGTCGCCATCTGTGCCGCGAGGTCAACTATTCCTCCTGAAACGAAAGGGAAATGTATCATAACGAATGTTTATCGATTAGCCACTTTGAAGAAGGGCGGAGATGGGCTTGCGCCTCGGCTTCGGAGTATTCTCTTCCAGATCGGCGAGCTGAAGCTCAAGCTGTTCGAGGATTGCGCCGCGCTCCGAGGATTGGCCGTACTGCTCATGGCGCAACTTGGCGATGGTGAACTTCATCTGCTGGATCAAAAGCGCCCGCGCCTTCGCCTCGGCCTCCGCGTTCTGCGCCTTCGCTTCCGCGGCAAGCCGCGCCGCATCCGCGGCGATCAGCATCGCCTTGAGAGTCGCAACGTCGTCGGAATTAGCAATGAGGGGCACAGCCTAAGCCGGCGCACAATGCCGAAGATTAACCGCGATCAAGAAAATAGGCCTGATGATGCACGACAGTCACCAGCACCGTCAAAACTCCCATTCAAAAACGTGGTTTTCACGAGCGCCCTGCCACTCCAGGAATTGGGAAAGGGCATCCATTTGATCGTCATATTTTCCATACGGGAATGCCAGGTACTCCGCTAGGAAGTCCGAGAGCCAAGGTGCCGTTCTTGGAAGAATCAAAGAGCCTGCCTCGAGCTTTGGCGTCTGAGCCATCATCCTGGATTGCTTGTCGGCCGACGGGCCAATGCCGATGACGCCCTGAACACCTCGCCGCTTCGATTTCCTGGATCAGCGAGGTCCCTGACACACGATCTTCGATCAGAACTGCATCCGCCTTGGAGAACCGATGTACGAGTTCGCCGACCTTTTTGACCAGTCCGGGAAATTCGAGGCGGTCCCTAAACACGTCAATGAGGTAGTACTCGTTCTTGTCTGCGGACTCGAAAAGTTGCGCAAACTGAATGGTCGTTGGAGTCGCCGGCCTTCATAGCGGTGTCCCAGCTTTGTATGATCTGATCACCTGATTGTGGCGCCGGAAATACATCCACATAGCGAAGCCAGCTTTCTTTGAGCATGTTGCCGGTAGGGGGCAGCGGCTCCTGCAAATATTGGGCGTTGAACGCGTAGATCCCCAGCTGACGTTTGAGATCGGCCAATACGGTCAGTGGCTCCCGAACTTCCTCAAGGGCGGTGCCTTGCTTCCAATAATGCGTCCTAACGCCGCGAAGCCGGAAACTGCAGTCCTCCGGTGCAATAGCCGGAAGCTTCAAATGCCGCCATCCGCCCTGCTCAAGCAGAAATCCAGCGAGATCCTCTTGATGAAGGCGCTGCATGACCAGGATTTTCTGGCTCCGGTGCGCTTGTCGTCGAGCCGAGACACCGCGCTGCCGGTAAACCAGTCAATGACTTTTTGCCGGCTCGACTTGGAATAGGCCTCGCCGGCGTTTAGAGGATCGTCAATGATGATCAGCTCGCCGCCGCGACCCGTGAAGGTACCTGTGATCGAAGTCGCATATCGAAAGCCGCCCGCGGCGGTCTGGTATTCGCCTTCGGCGTTTTTCATAGGTGGATCGACGTTGAAGAGCTTCCGATACCATTCGGAGTCAACGATCTTTCGGAAGTCCGTCGCAAGCGTGGTTGCGAGATCTTGCGAATAGCTCACGCAGACGATTTTGAAAGCGGGATTTTTGCCCAAGAGAAAGGCCGGCAGCACGATGGAAACGAGAAATGATTTGAGGGAGCGCGGGGGCACATTGATGATCAGGTTCCGCGTCTTCCCCTCCATTAACTCATGCAGTTCAAAAGCAATCACTTTGTGGTGCCAATTTACGGTCAACACTTTGCCGGGATGGACGATCTTGAAGCACTTTCGTGCAAACGGTAATAGCTCCTCTCGGTGGAGCGCCGAAAAAAAGCTACAAATCCTATAAAGTTATTTTCAAAATTCACTCCTATCGAAGGTCGCTGAAATTCGCATGATGGCAAGTGCTCCACCATGCTGGTTTGGTGGCACCCGGGTGGTCTGTCAAATCAGCATTCGGTTGGCTGCTGTCCGGCTATCCGACGGCCCCGCCCCAGGCTCGTAATTGCGCGACGTCAACCGAGAAGTGGGAGTCCAATAAAAGGCGTTGCACCTCAGAGTTGTTCTGTAAATCGACAAGAAATCTGTCCGCAACGTCCGCATCCAACAGCCGACAAAGGCCCTTCGTGAACTCCAGTGGCGCCCATGCTCGCTCGTCGCCGCGGAGCCCGACGAACCAGCGATAGAGCAGATTGTAGTCGAGCTGCTCCAATCAGCTCCGTCTCCGACCGAATTGTGTAGAACGCCTGCAGCAGCAGCCCCGCAGCACCTGCTCGGGCACGATTGGTGGCCGCTGGGTGTTCACGTAGACCTCCAAGTCGGCGTTGAGCGCCGCCAGCAAGTCGTCGACGCTGCGCCGAATTAGGCGCAGCGGATGCCTGTCCGGTACGCGCCCCTCAAGGTCTAGATATGACTTATCCGAGCCCCGCGTTCCTGCCTCAACATCCGGTAAAACGGCGGAATGACGTTCGCTCGGGCCGGTCGCCGGCCCTTGCCCGGCGACCTGCTCGGGCATGTTGTCCTTAAGGAAGTCAGCAAGGAGTTCTTTGTCGTCATCCGAGAGTACTTCCTGAACTTGGTTCTCTGAACCCGCCGTTGCGTCAAGTTTTATCGCCGTGTCAATGGTCTTGGTGATGGCCCTGATGTCTCCTTTAATTGCCATTTCTTTGAGGCGCATAAGATAGCCGTTAAAGTTCTGACGCGGCGGGCCTTGCCGTTTGCACGAACATCAACGTTTGCGTTCATCTCCCGCTCGAAAACCGTCCGCAGATTTCGCGATCCCTTGGGTCGCCCGCGCGGGTTGCCCGATACTCCCGACTTGAATCGACCCCTCCCGGGTGGGCGTTTGTACCCGGACTGCTCGTCGCCCGGGGACACATCGCCCAACTCCGCCGCCCGACTTGTCGTCATCTGTCATAGGAGTTACCTCTGCCTGAAGCTGTTACGGCGCTTCGGTAGCGCTCTCTGTGTCGGAAAATGTCGAGCCTGTTGCGGCGTGCACGGCTGTACCGCCCGTGTAGGTCTGCCAACGTCTGATGGTGACGTCGGCGTAAAGGGGATCGAGTTCGATCAGGGCGGCGCGCCGCTTGGCTTTTCGGCCGCGATCAGCGTTGTGCCCGACCCGCCAAATGGATCGAGGACGAGATCGCCGCGCCTGGAGCAATCCTTGATGGCGTCAGTGACCAACGCGACCGGTTTGACGGTGGGGTGGCATTGCAGGAGAGACTCACGATCGGCGCCGAAGCTATTGGAGCCACGATATTCCCACACATTTGTCCGGTTGCGACCGTGTCTACCGAGCTCGACGTTGTTGATGTGATCGGCCGGCCCGCATTTGAAGACAAAACGAACTCGTGCTGGGACCGATAAAGCGAGCCCATTCCGCCGTTGTTTTTCACCCACACACAGATGTTCTTGAGCTCAAAGCGTTTTGTCGCTCGAGAAGCTGTTCGCAATGGCGCCAATCCATGCAGACGAAACATATGGCGCCGTCGCATGCGGCCCCGTCGATTCGGCTTGCCGTGGTTGCGAGAAACGTCACGAATTGCTCAGGCGCCATTTCGCCGGATCCCATTGCAAATTCGCGGTGTTTGACAGCGCCGCGGCCGCCGACATGGCCGTTGATCGGGACATTGTACGGCGGGTCCGTAAACACCGGTTCCTTCGAGCCCGATCGCCCACGAGCACCGTGTCATAAGACAATTTTTCGAGCGCCGACCCGCAATAGAGATGATGCTCGCCCAGTTGCCACAGGTCGCCGAACTTCGTGACGGGCGTAGGCCGGTCGCGCGAGGAAGTGAATCGGCCCGATCATCGGCTTCCTCATCGCTCTCAAGGATGAAGTCTACTTCCCCCGTTTCGAAACCGATGGCGGCAAAATCGAAATCAATGTCGAGATCGCTCAGAAAGCGTAGCTCGCGTCCAAGCGCCTTGCGATTCCAGGATGCCAGTTCAGCGAGCCGGTTGTCAGCTAGGATGAACGCTCGTTTCTCGGATTCGCTCGATGGCTGGCGCGAACGACTCGGATGACAACGTATCCGAGCTGTTTGGCGAGCTTCCAGTTCGAGCGTGACCGCACAGCAGCTGGTTCTGGTCGTCGATGACAACTGGCGTGACGAAGCCAAACCGCGCAAGGCTCCGCTTCAGTTTGGCGATCTGCTTGGGGCTGTGCTCGCGCGCGTTGTGCGGATTAGGCGTGATGCTGGCAAGCGGAAGGAATTCGAAGGAAATTTTGGGTTTCGTCCGGCGTTTGGCCGGAAGGGGCGTTGTTAGAGGTTTCATCGGCGCTCCGATTTAGAGCGCTGAATTCTCGCTCCCATACTATTCGTTTTTAATAGGCCGTATAACGGAAAGCCGGAACGGTTGCCGGCTTCGCCAGCGCCGCGATCCGGCGCCCGACGCTTGGCCTCAACAGGAATCCCAGCTATCAAGCTCGAGACCGACTCTCCGCCATTGGAGCAGTTTGCCGTGGCATTATCCTCACGTGAGGCCGGGACTGCGCAGGCTTGCGTGCGTATATCGTTATATGCGCCAAATCAAACTGAAAACGGCGTCACACGAGCCCACTCACCGCGCAAAACGGACCTAGCTCCCACAGGTTCGGGAATTCAGCTTGTTCACAAGTCCGTGAAAACGTCGGGCGCCAGCAGCTCAAATCGTCATCCCGACACCATCACGGATCGAATGAGCGATCGCATGACCTCCGGGGCTGTGGTGTGGACAAGGTCATTTCGGAGAGAAGACGCTCCACGCGCGCGTCATCGGCGTGCTGTCGGCAAGCGCGTATCTGCCAGATGGTATGCTGATCGCGTCGGACACGCAGAGCAAGACCAGCCTGTTTTACTTCACGCCGACGGATCAATTTCTTCGGCTTTGGCGACTTCTATATATGAAGCCTATCGGGCAGACGCGGTTGGTGGTGCCGACTGATGGAGTTCTTGCATGATGGACGGGCACTGCCGCATGCACGACGAGGGTTGTCACTCGAGGGCGCTGGGCCTTTGAGGCGCTGATGGACCGACGTAAAGACATGGCTGCGCGCGAGAACCAGGCGGCCAAATGCATCCGATAGGGGTTGAACATGCTCAACAGAGGGCCGGAATGGCGGAGATGGAAGCCGCACATTTCACGCCCCGGGCAACGTGATGAACGACCAGTTCAAAGGGGCTGGCGCGTGGAACGATTATCTTTTGGCGCTTGAGCAGGCTACGCCCGCCGTCGAGGCCATCGCGGTCACCGACTACTACGTCACCGATACGTACCAGGAGGTTGTGAATCACCGAACTGCGGCAGACTTCCCGACGCCAGGCTGATTTTCCCGAACGTGGAGCTGAGCAGGACGTCGCGACAGCCAAAGGCGGTTTCGTCAATCTGCGCCTTTTCGTCAGCCCTGAAGATCCTCAGCACATCGACGAATTGCAGCAGCTCGAGTCTTTCCCAAGTTTTGATGCGCTGGACATTGTCCACCATCTCGGTAACGCTTGCCGGCATGGTGACGGCCTGTCTGCGGTCGAACCATCGCGGCGTTGCGCTGCATCTGTGGCGACCGGAGTCGCCGTTGCCGCCGGAGTTCGGCCCGCCTCCATCGAATCCGACGCCGATCGCAGCGATGGATATCGCCGTCGATCGGCTTCGCAGTTTCGTCGATGCGATCGCAGCTTTCTGGTTGGACGCCGAGTACAATTACAACGAGCGCAAGCACCCGAGTCTGGAAGCGCGCCTCGTTCGCGAGCGGGCGGAGCGGAGCTGGTTGCCACAGGCCGCCGTGAAGGGCGGCTGAAATGGAGGACGCAAAGCTGCGCACTGGCGCATTCGGCTGCCACGGGAGGGCTTCCTGGTGAACCGACAAGCGCCTGTTCCGGTTCTATCGCGAGGAGCACCTCATGGTCTTGACGGCGGGGCGGACGCAAGCGGGCGTTGGGCACGCGGGCGCCGATGACTGCTCCCCCAGTGGCCGATCACCGCTGGTCGCTCGACTTCGTCGCCGATCAGTTCATCGACGGCCCGCGCATGCGCATTCTGGTCACGCGCGAGTGTCTGAAACGCTGGTCGCTGATATCTCCGGCTTCATAAAAGCCCAGTCACTGCCTCCGGGAACGTCTGTTTTCTCCCTGTCCTGACGCCAACGCTCCTGTTTCAGCGCAGAATTTCCCTGTTAAGCTACCCTGTGCATTCATACGATAAGTCATTGATATTTTTAGTTAAAGGTCGAATTCGTGTTCAGATTTGGTCCTTAAATCGTAGAACGCCCTGTTAATTTCCCTGTTAGCAGGGAATATGCTTCGGAGACCGGTTCGATCAGGACTGCGTCCTCAGCCAATGATCTCAGCCACTTAGGCGATCACGACTTCTGAGCATATTGTGGCCGGGTATACCGGGGTATCACCGACGTGAGTTTGCGCACTGGTCGCGAAAGCGTTGTCTCTACCCGGACAGGCAAGTTTCGGACGCACGAGGATCAGGGAGTGATGCTACATCCCAATTCCGAGCCCCCTGGCGCGCCCGAGCTGCCAGGAGATGTCATTGCCGCGCACGACGCCGAAGACCTCGCGACCGATCTTGCGGTCGGTCACCGGCCGCCACGGGACGAGGCTGAAGCTGAGCCCATCACGATGCTGCCGAATCGTGCCTCCTCCGTGGTGGCGGTGTCGCGCAGCGTGACGTGGTGGACCTGCCCGTCGATGCCGTCGATGGTGACGGCAATGCGGTCGACCTCCCGGCCGTGGAGGACGAGGCTGCCGAGCTCGCGTTCCTGCTTCCGTTCTGCTGGCGCCCGGTTGATCCCCTTGATGATATCGTTGCGCGCGCCGAGCACCCGCAGGATCGGTTCGGTCTGCTCAGAAGCCACAACTTGCGGATGGCATTGCTGCCATGCGCGCGGTCAACTACGCGATGGCGCGGCAGCGCATTGGCGCCGGCACAACCGCTACTTCACAAGGATGAAATAGTGCCACTCGGCCGCGGTGCCGTCGGGAAACATCAGGAAGACGTCCGCCCCGTCATCGCCGAGATATCCGTCTTCGGCTTTGTAGACGACGTTGAGGCCTGATGTTTTCTTGTCGTTGCACGACGACAATCGATTGGTGGCGAGGAAGTTGGGGAAGGAATTGGCGTTTTCGAAGGTCAGGGCGCCGTGGGCCGGCGGCCTGATGATGCGGGCGACGATCGGTCCGCGCGAAGCGCAGTCGGGAAACAGCGACGCGACGAAATTCACCGTTCGCTCTTCGCCGGCGGGGATGAAGCGGCTGATGTTGACGGGCTTCGGCATGGTGATGGCATCGGCCGCTCCCTCCTGGGCCACCGACGGCGGGGCGCAGAGGAATGAAAACAGAAGCAGCGAACAAAGATGGCGCATGGTGTCCCTCACAGGTGTTTGGTCACTCCGGGCGGAAGGCAACCGGAGCGCCTGATTTCCTCCTCATTCGTGATTGGACGGCTGCCTATGGTTCACCGCACCCGCCAGGTCTTGTCGACACAGCGAGAACCGATAGCGGTCGTGCTTGATGCTCGCGGCACCCGGTCCGGTTCGCCCAAGGGGTTGGTAGAAGCGAGGGATGCACCGGTCGACGAACGCTCAGCACGAACGCGGGCAGGGCGGCGGCGCCGGGAACGACGTGTGTCCCGCCGTTAGCTGTCCCGCCCAAAGGGTCGGGCACCTGCGTGCTAACGAAATGGTACCCAGGGATGGGATCGAACCACCGACACCGTGATTTTCAGTCACGTGCTCTACCAACTGAGCTACCTTGGGCTCACCGAAAGCGCGACATTGCCAACTGTTTGTACGTCCTAGGACTGTCCAGGTTCAATCGCGATTTGCTTTTCCAAGCAGTTCCGGCAGTCATCGGGAGACCATCATCCGCAATTCCTGAGCGGCAAGTGCGCTCCAGGTCGTCGCGTTCACATCGTGTGTATCGTGAGGGCGAGAGGTGCCTCACTGAAAGCTACCGACCAGTAGCGGCACCTGTGGCTGTTTTAGTGGGCCCTGCTGTTTGAACGGGAATCCGGTGCTCGACTAAAGTCCGCCTTTCGGCCCTTCATCTGTGCCACAACGCTAGTGATACTGTCGACCATGCCCATGTAGCCGGCAGTAACTCCAAGAGCGTGAGCTGCTCGATGGCGCGGCGCGCAGAGCAAGTCGCCTGATACTTAGGTCGGCGACGGTCATGCTCTAGCCTTGGACCGAACCGATCGCGCACCGAGGTCGCCGTCGAGGACGGCAGTGTGTGACGAGTATCACGTTAAGGGCGCGCGGTGCTGCCGCTGATCGGCCAGCGGTGAACCGCGGGCCAGAATTGCCCGACAACCCTGACAGAGAGAATCAAACCACTCCTGACAGGAGGCACACATGAGGTTCGCTGCGCACGTCGTATCGCTCTTCGCACTGCTCGCCGCGCCATTTTGCGGTCCGGCACACGCCTCGGACTATGAAGTCGGCGCGAGCCTCGTCTGCGACACGCAGGAACAGGTGGAACACTTTGTCGCCCAGTACACCGGCGATGCGCAAGCCGCCATCCAGTACGTCAATGACGAGGAGAAAAACCCCACTGCATGCGCGATGATGAACATCGCCTACATGCGGGGCGCGCAAGTTGCAATGGCACGGCACGGCGCGAACGCATTCAAGATCATCCGAGTCCTGGTGGTCGGCGTCGAAACTGGAAACGGCGTCCTCTCGGTCACCCCCGCCGTCTACTTCTCGCTGCAGAGTGTCAAGGAATTCATGGTCTGATTCGAACGACGCACGAACTGCTGGGAAGCGAGCTGGCGGCAAGCAATGTTGCGGGTCACCCGAAGCGTCCGCCTGATTCCTGAAAAGCCGTTGCGCATTCAGAATGCCCGGCAGGTGACGCGACCCGGTCAAGAAGAAATTTCTCACCGCCAACGGCCAGCATCGAGGAGAGCCCGATCAATGACGGCTTCAACGCAAATGGCGACGTTGGACTGCGCGCGGCCTTGCCCGGTTTGCGACCACCACATGGAGCTGAGCAGGATCGAAACCAAGCCGCGGGCAGGGCGCACTTTGGGCGAGCGGCTGGTCTTGCGCTGTGGGAAGTGCGGAATGGTCCAAATCGAGTGGAACGCTATGGCCCTGCTGTCTCCACCGGTCCCCGAAATTGGACCCAAGTGAGCATGCATATGTTCGAACGCGTTCCAGGCAGGCGATCAGTTACAGCGGTGGGCAAGAGATGCCACCAATGCTCGGGCCCGTTTGGCATGGTCCGACACCATCTTGTCACTTTCAACGGTTGGATCTTCTACTGTTCGAAGAACTGCAAGGATGAACACCGCAGACACCGCCAGCAGGAGGTCAGGAGACGAAAATTCCGTGAGTTGCTTAACGCCCTGGCAATCCACGTTTCCATCAGATGCCGTACGCGGGTTCACCAAACCTTGGTGCGCGGTGCGGGGAGGCTCATGGCGTCAAACGAAGCGTATGTCCGCGGCACGGAATGATCATCGACTCCGATCGCACGGGTCTAATGGCCCATCACGGTGCAGGCAGGTCGTCTAAGTCTGAGCCGAAGCTCACCGAGGTACAGCCACGGGCCCACTTCGTAAGCACTGACCCTCGATTCAAAATTATGCGCGTCCGCGCTTGACCTTCCAGCAGGGGGAAACCTCATATTGTTTCCAGTTCGCTGGAAGGACTGATTCCGTTTGCTGTAGTGAGGAGTTTCGCCATGGATTCCGCTGAACCAAGTGTCCGAGCTAACCGACACATCACGTTGATGATCTCGGGCATGACCTGTGCCGGCTGTGCCCGATCGGTCGAGCGAGTTTTGTCTGCCGTGCCGGGAGTGGCACGCGTGGAAGTCGATCTTGCTGGCGGCCGTGCGGTCGTCGAGGCCACTGCGCCCGCCGAGGCTCTTGCTGATGCCATCGAAGGCCGAGGCTACGGCGTGCGCCTTGTGGCCTGAACCGTTCAACTGGAGCCGCGCGAGATGAGTGTTGTTGCCGCAGTCGAAACCGAAACCGAAACCGAAACCGAACACGTCGTGCTGCCCATCGAAGGCATGACCTGCGCCAGCTGTGCGCGGCGCTTGGAAAAAGCGCTGGGCGCCCTTCCCAGCGTCCAAGCCTCAATCAATTTTGCAGGCGAGAAGGCCGACGTGCATTTCGATCCCGCGCGGGTCAGCCCTGCTGCGATTGCCGAGGCGGTCGTGCGTGCCGGCTACGATGTGCGCCACGAGACCCGCGATCTCGCCATTTCCGGCATGACTTGCGCCTCGTGCGCAGGCCGGGTCGAAAAGGCACTGTCGCGTGTTCCGGGTGTCCTTCGCGCGAGCGTCAATCTTGCGGTCGAAACGGCGTCTGTGGATGGCATTGCCGGAATACTGCGTCCGGCCGATCTCGTAGCTGCCCTGCAATCGGCAGGGTATGGCGGAACGCTGCTGACAGGTGACCTCGATCACGACAAGCAGGTAGAAGCGGTCGAAAAACGGCGCCTGAAGCATGAGACTTGGCGTGTCGCGGCAGCGATTGTTCTCAGTGCGCCATTGCTGTTGCCCATGATTGGCGTGGCCGTGCCGGAATGGCTCCAATTTATGCTCGCGACGCCCGTTCAATTCGTTCTTGGTGGGCGCTTCTACATGGCGGCGTGGAAGGCCGTTCGTGCCGGGGCCGGGAATATGGATCTACTGGTCGCACTTGGAACGTCGACGGCCTATTTTTATAGCCTATATCTGTTTCTGAGCCCGGACACTGACGGCATGGGTGGCATGAGTGGCGTCGGTGGCATGAGTGGCGTGGGCAGCGGCGATCGTCTCTATTTCGAGGCCTCCGCCGTGGTCATGGCCCTTGTCATGCTGGGCAAATGGCTCGAATTGCGGGCCAAGCGCTCGACCGCCGCAGCAATTCGCGCCTTGATGTCCCTGCGACCGGAAACCGCCCGGATCGAGCGCGCCGGTAGGGAGATCGAAGTTCCGGCCTCCGCTGTCGCGGTCGCCGACATCGTCGTGGTGCGGCCAGGCGAGCGGCTGCCGGTCGACGGCATCGTGCTTTCCGGCAGCAGCGAGGTCGACGAGAGCCTGCTCACCGGCGAGAGCCTGCCCGTCACCAAATCCGTCGGCGATAAGGTCACGGGCGGCGCCATCAACGGCGGCGGCCTGCTGCGAATCGAAACCAGCGCCGTAGGCAAACAATCCACGCTCGCCAGGATCATCGCCCTTGTCGAAAGTGCGCAAGTCAAGAAGGCACCGGTGCAGCGTCTTGTCGACCGCGTGTCCGCCATTTTCGTGCCGATCGTCTTGCTGATAGCGGTCGCTACATTCGTCGGTTGGTGGTTGATTACCGGAGATGTTGCCAGCGGCATCATCCCGGCCGTCTCCGTGATGGTGATCGCCTGTCCTTGCGCGCTTGGCCTTGCCACGCCGACGGCTCTGATGGTCGGGACCGGCGTCGCAGCGAAGGCTGGAATCCTGATCCGGGACGCGGAGGCCCTGGAACGCACGCACCGTATCGATACAGCAATCCTCGACAAGACCGGCACGCTGACCGAGGGAAAGCCGGCGGTGACCGACATCATCGCGGACGGGATCGATAGACGACAATTGCTCATGCTGGCCGCCTCTGCCCAGACGGGCAGCGAGCACCCGCTGGCGCGCGCCGTTTTGACGAAGGCGGCAGGCATCGATTTGTTGGCCTTGGAGGATTTTCAGAGCCGCGCCGGCATGGGACTGCTCGCCCGGGTCGGTGGCAGGTCGATTGCCATCGGCAATCGTCGTCTGATGTTGGGGGAAGGCGTCGACATCGATGCCATGGCCGGATCGGCGGAAGAGCTCGAAGCGCAGGGGCGTACCGTCATGTGGGTGGCGGCCCGCAAGCCCGCACCAAAACTGCTCGGCATCATCGCTGTCGCCGATCGCGTGAAGCCACAATCGCAAGCGGCCGTCCGCCATTTGCAAGAGATCGGCATCGAGACGATATTGATGACCGGCGACAACGAGCGAACCGCAGCGGCGGTCGCAACACGGATTGGAATGGGTCGCGTCATCGCCGGCATGTTACCCGGTGACAAGGCAGCCGAGGTTCTGCGGCTTCAAGCGGACGGAAGGCACGTCGCCATGGTGGGCGACGGCGTGAACGACGCTCCCGCGCTCGCCGCCGCCGATGTCGGTATCGCCATGGGTACGGGCGCCGACGTGGCGATGCAAACGGCGGGGATCACATTGATGCGCGGCGACCCGCTGTTGATCGGCGACGCGATCGCGGTGAGCCGTGCGACTTATGACAAGATCCGGCAAGGGCTGTTCTGGGCCTTCATTTACAATATCGTGGGCATACCGCTGGCAGCCGCCGGCGTCCTGAGCCCAATGATCGCAGCGGCTGCCATGGCGCTTTCCTCGGTGAGTGTGGTGTCGAATGCGCTGCTGCTGCGCCGTTGGCGGCCCGACGACACCAGGAGGCAAGGAGATGAAGATGCGTGATTTGAAGATCGGCGAGGTGGCCAACCGCTCGGGCGTGTCGCCGAAGACGATCCGCTTCTACGAAGAGGCGGGAATCATCAAACGCGCGGCGCGGGGCGAGAACCACTATCGCACCTACGGCGAGGCCGACATACAAACCTTGCGCTTCATCCAGCGCGCACGGGCGCTGGGCTTCCCTCTCAAGGATATTTCGAAGTTGCTGGAGCTCTACCGCAACGGCAAGCGCGCGAGCCGCGCCGTCAAGAAATTGGCGCTCGAACACGTTGCCGAGCTCGATCGCAAGATCGCGGAAATGACGGCCATCCGAAATGCCATCGCGGCGCTCTCCGACCGGTGCCATGGTAACGATCGACCAGAATGCCCGATACTCGACGAGCTCGGTTCGGCTGCTCACTAGCAGTTTTAAAGTCTCCAATCTCGATTGGCGTTAAGAACGATGGGGATTCCCTCAGTTTGACTGTTCGACCGGATCGAGGCGTGCGGTGGCAAAGTCCACGCCGGTCAGGACATCAGGCGGCCCAAAATTCCGCGCAACCGTTCGTTCTCGCTGTAGGGCGGATAGCGGACGCCGGGATCGAACATCGTGCTGTGGTGGAGCACGCCGCGCGCATTGGTGTAGGCGCGAAAGCCCCACTCGCCGTGATACTTGCCCATGCCGGAATTGCCGACGCCGCCGAACGGCAGGTCCTGCATCAGCGGCTGCACCGTGCAGTCGTTGACCGCGGCGTCGCCGGACCTGGTCGCGTCGAGAATCCGGGCGGAGACGCTCGCATCCTCCGCGAACACGTAGAGGCCGAGCGGAGCGGGCTGCGCGTTGACGTGTTCGGATCACCTCCTCGACGCTGTCGACCTCCAGCACCGGCAGGATCGGACCGAATATCTCTTCCTGCATGATGGGAGAATCGTGCGCCACGTCGACGAGGATGGTGGGCGCGATGAAGAGGTCGTCGCGGTCATGCTGGCCGCCGTGGTAGATCTTTCCGCTGCCGAGAAGGCGCGTCAACCGGTCGAAGTGACGGGCATTCACGATGCGGCCGTAGTCCGGGCTCTGCTGCGGATCGGCGCCGTAGAAGCCGACCACGGCCTTTTTCAGTGCTCGAGGAAATCCCTTGCGACGTCCTTGAACACCAGCACATGATCGGGCGCGGTGCAGGTCTGCCCGGCATTCACCCAGCGGCCCTGGGCGATGCGGCGCGCCGCCACCCTCAGATTTGCCGAGCTGTGCACGATGGTCGGGTTCTTGCCGCCCAGTTCGAGCACGACCGGCGTGAGGTTCTTGGCGGCGGCGGCCATGACGACCTTGCCGATCGGCGGACTGCCGGTGAAGAAGATGTGGTCCCATGCCTGCTCGAGCAGCGCGGTCGTCTCCGGCACGCCGCCGACCACGACCGAAAACGCGTCCGGGTCGAGATATTGCGGCACCAGCCGGGCGATCGCGTCGGCGCAGGCCGGGGCTACTTCCGACGGCTTGATCACCGCGGCATTGCCGCCCGCGATCGCCGCCACCAGCGGCGACAGGCGACAGCACGATCGGATAGTTCCAGGAGCCGATGATCAACCCCACCCCGAGCGGATCGAAGCGTACCTCGGTGCGCCCCGGCGCCAAGATGAGCGGCGTGCTCACATGCTAGCGGATGCATCCAGCGCCGCAGCTGGTGGCGCGCATAGGCCGCGTCGTCGGCGACATATTTCACGTCGACGAGATCGGCGTCGACGCGGTTGCGGCGCAGGTCCTTCCAAAGCGCGTCGAAGAAATCTTCGGCGCGCTCGGTCATCATCGCATGCAGGGCGTCGAGCTGAGCCTCGCGCCATTCGACCGGACGGGTCTTTCCCGAGAGAAAGTATTTTCGATGCCGGGCGACCAGCGCTCCAAAATCAGCAGCCATCATGGCAGGTCCTGTGGTCGATGGTGATCGACGGCCACCAGTGAAGCCGGCGTGGTCGTCACGACGGCTTCAAGTGGGTTCACCGAGGAGGTCGATTGGAATGTACTTGGACTCGTCAGTATTCGTCAGCGCACATGATGGTCAGCACGCGGGTCGCCTTGCCGCCGTCGGGGGCCTCCTTGGAGCCATCGTGCGCGCGCGGGGGGCATTCCAGTTCGAAGCAGTAGGCGACGCCGGCCAAGTCGAACCTGCCGAAGTCATGGTCAGCTGCGTTCTCTGCATCGAATGCCGTAAAGCTGCGAACTCGTTCGAGAACCTCCGCGTTGGCTTCCGCCGGCAACGAAAGGACGCCCGGCGAAACGAGCACGCGGCCGCCTGTGAACGTCTGCCGTAAGGCATCATTGAGCTCGCGAACGGAATTCTTCTGCGCCGCAGTCTCATATCTTGGGCCGCATTCCGCAGGCACACAGGGGACGCTGCCGGTTTCCTCGCGCCGGTGGCTCTGGCATGCACCATGCGGACGTGGCCGAACGTCATGCCGATCGAGCGACCATCCCTGGCTTTCAGATATGTTTTCGCGAGGTCTTCCGGACCAAGGTCGGAGACGGTGTCGAGCTCGTGGGCTCTCAGGAATTCCGGTGTTTCCGCCGGATCCAGCCCGAACAGGAAAGGTTCGCGGATCTTTTTGAGCCAGCGGGCCACTTGCCGTCCGCCGTAGGTAGACGTGTCGCCGTTGACGAAAGCGGTGATGGCATAGTCGAAGACAATGGAGCTCCCCGCAGCGCAACTGCCGACGAAGTCGAGCACACCTTCGACAACCGCCCGCGGCAGGTAGTAGGAGACGCCCTCCCACAGGAACAGCGTCTTCCTGTCGCGGCGAGAATCCATGTTCGGCGAGGGCTTCCTGCAGAGATTGCTTATTGAAGTCGACAGGTATGTAAGACACGTTTGCCGGGCTCGACTCGTCGATCTGTGCCAACATGCGCCGCTTGCGCGCCTGGGTTCCCGGATGATCAATCTCGAATACCCTGATGTTCCGCAGCGCGTCCCGCAGGCGGAACGGCCGCGTGTCGTAGCCTGCTCCCAATAGCACCAGTTGCTCGATGCCAGCACGGCTCTCCGACAGCAGAAGCTCGTCAAAGTGCCGGGTGCGGGCAATGGTGAAGCCATAGCTCCCCGGCACGGCAAACTCCAAGATTCGCTTGAGGAGTGCCTGCACGCCGACGGTGACGAGCAGCCGGTATTTGCGGCCGAGGAAGTGCTTCGCCAAGCGATCCTCGGACCTCACCGCGAGATCCTTCTCTCCGGCGACGACCGCCCTCAGGAAGGCCATCGTCTCAGCCGACTGAATTGCTGCGTGCCTAGCCATGGTCGTTCACTCCTTGTGCTGGGTAAGGTCGGGCTGAAAAGCCAATACGACTGAGCCCTTGGCTTTGACGCCCTCGCAATCGGAGAACGTGATGGTCGTGAAGAAGAAGCCCGCCTGTCCCAGCAAGGTCATCCTGTCGATGCTGAGCTCGGCGCGGAAGTCGTCGCTCTTCATCGGCTTGAAGAAACGCACTCCGTCCACGCGCACGATCAGCATGGCCGGGAGCTGGTGGCGCTTGTACTCGGTGAACGAGGGGATTTTCTTGGTGAACGAGGGAATATCCACGTTCACCCGCCAGAGCTGGTGCATCAGTCCCGCTTCGACGCACTTGCCGAACACGACGTAGGCGAGCTGGTTGTAGCAGATGTTGAACTCCACGGCGTTGAAATGGCCGGTGTCGTCGATGTAGCAGCTCTCAGGGATCGAGAACTTGCCTGTGCCGGTGACGAGGCTCTCGTCCGAGGTGCTGTCGTGCAGCGCCTTTTCGGAGAACTGCGTGATCTCGGCCGACTTCAGGTACTTCGCGTGCTCGCGGTAGGGCTTGAGGATCTCGGCCACGAACGCGTCGGAGATTGCCATCGGCAGACGATGGCCATTGCCTTTGTCGTCGCGCGCCTCGCTGTCTAGTCCCTCGTACCGGTGAGGGCTCAACATGTCGGGGGAAAGGGCGGGGGCCCGATTGCCGATCTGGACGATGCCGTCAGCCGGCCGAGCCTGGAGAGAAACCGCATTCATGACAACCTCCTTTGTTTGGACGCAATGCGTTATGCGGCGGTGGCCTTCTCGACCACTTGGCTTGCGCAAAGGGGAAAATCATCGCGCAGGGTGATGCGGTGCATCATGGTCTCTTCCTCGGGCCCGCTGTTGCGTCCTGAGGTGTGACTGAGGAAGCGATTGTCCCAGATGATGATGTCCCCCATGGACCAGCGCACTTCCTTGACGAACCGATCGGTCTCGGCGAAGTCGAAGATCTCCTTGAGCAGCTCGGCGGACTCGTCGAGCGACCTGTCGGCGATTCCAATCGTGAAGCCGCGGTTCCCATAGATCACCTTCTCTCCGGTGTAAGGGTGCGTAATGACGGCCGGGTGGCGAGAGGCCGGCGCGACGAGATCGATGAATTGCAGGATCTCGAAGATGTCGAAGCCCACGTTGTCCGCACGGACCTTGTAGCGGTAGCGCCCGCTGTGCAGGAACTGGGCGCCGGCAAGCCTGTCCTTGGTGGCCTGGGGCAGCGCTGCATAGACCTCCGCCATGTCGATGAACTTGGTGCTGCGCGGATGGTTGCGGGGCAGAACCTTGGGCATCAGCATGGTGAGGACTTTTGGCTCCTTCTCGAACGACGTATCCGAGTGCCAGTAGCCGCCGGTACGCGCGACACCGATCGGCTTGCCGTCGCTTTTGACGTTGGAGGAGACAAAGATCAGCGGGAAATCCGGGTGGTGATAGTTGTCCTGCAGGTATGGAACCGGAAAACCGAAGCGGTTCGCGAAGTCGCAATACTGCTGCTCGCTGACGGCCTGGTCCTTGAGCACAATCAGGCGATTCTTGTAGAGCAGGTCTTTCAGCTCCGCGATCGCCGCCGGCGTCACCGTATTGGCGTCTACATCGTGGACGCTGCAACCGAAGTTGATCTTTTCCGTCCTCATGACATGTGTCCTTTCTGGTCATCGGCACCGTCGTTTTGGGCCTGACCCGATTGCTACATGGTCCGGACTTGACGTTCTGTGATCGAAATCACTCGGGTGGGCGTCATCCCGCGCCGCCTGCGCGCCGCCGACGGCCTCGCTCGTGCACGTGACCTCAATCACATACGCGTCGTGGTGATCTCATCTAGCGTTCGACCATCTTGGCGCGACGCCACGTTCGGCCGGCGTCGCAAGGAATGGAGACGTGCGATGGATTCGCTGGTTTCGCTGAAGGAACAGATCCCGAGCCGCTATCCCGAATCTGATGCGCCTTCATTTCACGAGCATTTCCCGGGAATCATCGCGGAAAGGGCGCCGGCGGCACGTTCAGACTTCTCCTTTGACCGCAGGCTCTCGTGGCTGCGTCAACACGGGTCATTCACTCTCGCCTACTCCGCGTCTTTCCAGGAAGGGCTTGAATACTTCGGGAACGACCAAGGATTTCTCGCCTACAAGATGGTCGGACGCACTGCATTCGTTCTGGCCGACCCCGTGACCTCACCCGAAAACTGCGAAGTCCTCATTCGCGAGTTCGTGCAGGCGAATTCCGACGTCTGCTTTTGCCAGGTATCCCGCCCGACCTCAGAGCTGCTGGCCCGCATGGGCTTCAAGGTCAACGAGATGGGTACGGAGACCCGAATCGATCTGGCGAACTACAAGCGCAAGAGCCTGCGCGCCGCCTCGAAGCGTGCGGCCAAGTCCGGGTATACCATCAGGGAATGCACGGCCGCTTCCGTCGGCATCGACGAGATCGAGACCGTGTCCGACCGCTGGCGCCAGACCCGCACGTACAAAAGCCGCGAGGTCGGCTTCGTAAATCGGCCGATCGTGCTCGGTGACGAGGTCGACGTGCGGAAATTCTTCGCCTTCGATCGCGACGGCAAGCTGGTGGCATTCTCGTTTTATGACCCGATCTACGAGGACGGGCAGGTGGTGGGCTATTCCACCTCGTTCAAGCGCCGCCTTCCGGAAGCTGATCCGATCATCTGCTCCGCGATTCTCCAGTCCGCGATCGACGCATTCCAACAGGAAGAGAGAAAATGGCTCTTTCTCGGCCTCTCGCCGTTGGCCGATATCGCGGACAAGGATTTCCGACACAACGCCTTACTGAGCCGCGCTTTTCGCTACGCCTTCGGTTGCCCGCTGTTCAATCGCTTCATCTACCCGCTCCAGGGGCATGCGTCCCACAAGCGCGAATTCCGTGGCGTGCCCGAACAGACCTATTTCGCTTTTAACGCACGCTTGGCGCTGCCGCGCGTGTTCAAGCTCTTGAGGGCCTGCAACATGATCTAGAGCGGTTGGCACTCGCCGCGGATGGCCCCGCATATCGCTTAAGGCCGTGCCCAGCGTCAGCTCTGTTGGTAAGAAGTGGAGGCAATGTCATGGTCGTCTGCTCGTGCAATGTCATCAGCGACAAACAGATTTTCTCCGTGGTCGCGGCCGTGCAGCAGCGTCTGCCGACAGTCAGCCAAGTTTATGCCGACCTCGGGTGCCGGGCACGATGCGGCCGGTGCGCTCCGACCATCAAGAGGCTCCGTGATGAGGCATCCGCGGCCAGAGCGGAGCGCAGGTCCTAGCGAAGGCGCGCGGAAGACCGACAATCCTTGGGGATGCCCTCACCTCAGATCCCTGAAGTGTCAGTCACCGCGAAAGAGCCGTCCATGTCCGTGCCACAGAGAGCGACCGCCACTCCGGCACTCCCGCGCGATAAACGCACTGCCCTGCGCTACATCTGCGGTGCTGGCGGCCCTTGAGGCGCGTCTTTGAGCGCATCGGGCTCGGATTTGCCGACCAAGCGGCTGCCCAGCCACGACGAGAACCGGGACACATTATCCATCAATACGAACATGGCCGGCACGAACACGAGCGAAAGCGCCGTCGAGCACAAAAGCCCGCCGATGACCGCATAGGCCATCGGCGCACGGAATTCGCCCCCATCGCCGAACGCCAGCGCGCTCGGGATCATGCCGGCGATCATCGCGATGGTCGTCATGATGATCGGCCGCGCACGTTTCTGGCCGGCGTCGATGATTGCGGCGTCGCGTTCCATCCCGCCGTGAATCGAACTCGATGGCGAAGTCGACGAGCATGATCGCGTTTTTGGTGACGATGCCCATCAGCATCAGGATGCCGATGGACACCGGCACCGTAAGCTGCATGCCTCCGAGCAGAAGGGCGATGATCGCGCCGCCGATCGAAAGCGGCAGCGAGAACAGGATGGTGATCGGCTGGAGGAAGCTGCCGAACAGCAGGACGAGCACCGCGTAAACCATCATCAGCCCGAGCTTCATCGCATTGGCGAAACCGTCGAACAGATCGGCCATGTTTTCCGCGTCGCCCGACTCGCTGAAGTTGATGCCCTTGGGATGGCTCTTCATCACCGGCAGGGCGTAGATCGCTTTCATCGCGTCCTCGAGGGAGGCCCCCCCGGCGAGGTCCGCCGTCAGGACGGCGCGGCGGTTGCGATCGAAGCGATCGATGTTGATCGGCCCCTGATCGAGCGAGATGTCGGCAATCACGCCGAGCGGAACGCCGCCGCCGCGCCCCATCGGCACGCGCAATTGCTCGATGATCTGCAGGTTGGTGCGCGCCCTTTCGTCGAGTTTTACGCGGATCGGTACCAGCCGGTCGCCGGCGTCGAATCGGGCAAGCGCCGGTCCGATGTCGCCGATCGTGGCCACCCGGATCGTCTCGGACAGCCCCTCGGTGGAGACGCCTAGGCGCGCCAGCATGTCGGTTCGCGGACGGATGCGGAGCTCCGGCCGCTCGAGCGAGGTTTCCGAAATGACGTCGGAAATCAGCGGAATCCGCCTCATCTGGGTCGCAAGTTCTTCGGCGACCGTCGCTACCGTCGCACTGTCGGCGCCGGTCACATCCAGAGTAATTGCGCGCAACCCGCTTTCGTCGGCGAACCAGTAGCGCAGGTCCGGCATGTCGTCGAGTTCGCGGCCGATGGCGAACTCGAGGTCATGTTGGGAGATCGAGCGTTCGTTTTTCGGCGCATAGTTGACGTAGAGCGACGCCCGGCGAATTTCCTTCGATGCCTTGGGCACCCTCCCGCCATCGACGAAGACGCTCCTGACCTCCGGCCGCACGCGCAACTTCTTGACGATCTCCTCGGTCACCCGTTCCGTGTCGGAAAGCTGGGAACCAGGTGGCAGCTCGATGGCGAGGCGGGACTTGGACTCGTCCTGGTCCGGCAAGAACCCTTTGGACAACAGCCCCATGCTCCAGATCGATGCCGCAAACAGCATCAGGCCGATCATGACGGTGACCAGGTAATGCCGAACCGACCAGGTGACGAGGCGCGTATAGGTGCGCAGAACGATCCCGGGCGGCGGCTCCACGATGGTGTGATGGCGCAGGAAGTAGGCCGCCAGCATCGGCGTGATGAGCCGCGCCGCCAGCAGCGAGAAGAGGACCTGCACCGACACCGTGATGCCGAACTGCTTGAAAAACTGTCCGGCGATGCCCGGCATGAAGCTCGCCGGCGTGAAGATCGCGACGATGGTCAGGCTGATGGCGATGACCGCGAGACCGATCTCATCAGCGGCATCGATCGCCGCCTGATAGGGCGACTTTCCCATTCGCATATGGCGAACAATGTTCTCGATCTCGACGATCGCATCGTCGACCAGGATGCCGGTCGAAAGCGTGATGGCGAGGAAGCTCACGAGATTGAGCGAGAAGCCGAGAAGGTCGAGCACCCAGAAGGCGGGAAAGATCGAAAGCGGCAGCGAGACTGCGGCGATGACAGTGGCCCGGATGTCTCGCAGAAACAGGAACACGATGATGACCGCCAGCGCCGCGCCCTCGAACAGCGTATGGATGGCTGCCTCGTAATTGCCGAGGGTGAAATCGACCGTGTTGTCGATCGGCTTGAGCTCGACGTCGGGGTAGAGCTCCTTGATCTCGTCGATTTTCTTCTGCACTGCGGCGGCGACGACCACATCGCTCACGCCCTTGGACCGCCAGATGCCGAAGGCAACGACGGGATCGCCGTTGTAGCGGGCGAAGGTCGATGGCGTGGCAACGGTGTCGGTCACGACGCCGAGATCCTCGAGCCGGATCTGGCCGCCCATCGGCAGGCCGATCATCAAGCCGGAGAGGTCATTGAGGGTCTTGGCCCCCGCCAGGGTCCGAATCGTCTGGTCCCGGCCGCCGATTTCGGCGCGGCCGCCCGCAAGGTCGACATTGGTGCCGCGCAATAGCTTGCTGACGTCGGCCGCGGTCAGGCCGACCGCCTGCAGCCGGTCCGGATCGAGCGTTACCAGGATCTCGCGGTCGACGCCGCCGACGCGCTCGACCTGGGCAACGCCGCGCACTCCCTGGAGGGACCGCTGCACCACGTCGTCCACGAACCACGACAGCCGTTCCGGCGTCTTGCCCGGCGAGATCGCCGCATAGGTGACGATGGGCAGAGCGACGACGTCGACGCGCTGGACCAGCGGCTCCCCGTCGATGTTCCGCGGCAGATTGGGGCGGGCCCGGGTGACCGCGTCCTTGACGTCGTTGAGCGCGCGATCGGTGTTCGTCTCGAGCCTGAACTCGATCGTCGTGACTGACATCCCGTCGGAGATCTGCGACGTGATGTGGCGGACGCCTTCGACGCCGGAGACGCTGTCTTCGACGTATTTGGTGACCTGAACCTCGAGCTCGGACGGCCCCGCGCCGAACTGGCTCACGACCACCGAGATGACGGGAATGTCGGCGGCAGGAAGGCGCGTGATCGGCAGCTTCATGAAGCTCGCCCAGCCGAGCAGCAACAGGATGATCGAAAGCACGACCGAGGGAAGCGGCTGACGGATCGACCAAGCCGAAATGTTAAGCGCCATTACCGCACTCTCACTGTGCCCGCGACGTTCTTGGGTCTCGCTGATCCAACATCAGGCGACTCTAACAGTCGCCTAGAAAGTGCAGGACCGCGGAGTTGAAAAGCTCCGGGTCCTGCAGAAACGCGAAATGACTCGTGCTGGGTAGGAACAGAAGTTCGGCGCCGGGGATCGTCGCGGCAATGTATTCCGTATGCTCACGCTTGACCGTTTCGTCATGGTCGCCGCCGACCACCAGCACGGGCGAAGAGATCGCCTTGAGCTCTGCATCGGTCCAGTTCGGCTGACTTGCCCACATTTTGATGATTTGCAGTACAAACGAGCTGAATTCCTTTGGTGCGGTCGAGTACGCTTTGTACTCCTGGCCGGCGCGTTTGATGAAAGCGACGACGGTGGGATTCATGATGGCGCCGTACTTGGAGCCCGAGGATCTGGTAGCCGCCGCAAACGCAAAAATCTTGCCGACCCGATCCGGGTGGCGGATCGCCAAATCGAGGGCGAGAATGCCGCCGTCGCTCCATCCCACGATATCGGCTTTCGGCACCTGCAACACGTCCATCAGCGAGAGAACGTCGTCTGCCATCAGATCGTAACCGTACGGCCGCGAATCCCGGGTGCTGCGGCCATGGCCGCGACTGTCCATCACGATCACGGTATGGTGCGGCATCAGCGCCCGGACCTGGTTGCCCCAGTAATCCGCGTTCGCCAACCCCCCATGCAGCAAGATCACGGGCGAGCCCTCGCCGTAGACCGCATAGTAGATGCTGACCCCGTTCGCATCGGCGTGGCCGCTCCGCTCAGAGGGGACGGGCGCAGGCGTGGGTGGCAGCGCCTGCCAACGCTTGGCGGTGCCCGCCGGCAACAAGGAAAACAGGTGGCGCATGAACTTTTTCCTAAGAGCGAACTCCGGGTGGTTCTCAGTTCGAAATTTCGACCGGCAAGAGCGCATGCCGTATTCTATCGGGCACGTCGAGCCGCGGATACGAACCGTATCACCGCGGCGCAGGCATCTCACCTTCTCTGTGCAATGAAGCTCGGACAATACCGAACATATCGTCTTTCATTTGCAGCCGACAATCCATCCGGAATCGGCGCATCCGCTTGCTGACGTGAAGGCGTGCAAGAGCGACGATATGGGGACAACTTTGACATGACGCGAATACGTAAGTGGAACGGCTCGAGGGTGTCGAACACCCCGACCTCCTGGTCCACACCCAGGCGCTCTGACCTACTGAGCTGCGGCTGCATCGTAGAGATAGTGGTGGAAGGGCTCACGAAGGTTCAATCTGCCGAGACGATCTTGCCAAATCCAGAAGCTACATCCGGCGGCGATACTTGTGCTCACGCCGTTTCAATCGCTCGCCTTGGGTCTGCATTTCTGTGTGATGGCCGTCACAGTGCCGGGACCGGCGAACAGGCACTCTCCCCCGAGACGACCGACAACCCGGATCAGCGCCATGTTCCAATCCTGTGCATCCGAAATGACCCCTCAGGCAGTTCCGGCCCTCGCCCTTGCTGGGCTGAGTTCGTCGGGCGGTCCCGCGCCTGGCAATCCGCAGGCCTCCGGCCGCGCGAACCGCAACTGGCTCCAGTCGGCGCTGGCCAACACGCTGGCAAGCCACGGGGACGACACGCCCGCGTGGGCGGCCCTCGCACAACGGATATTCGGGTTCGCGGAGCTCAACGCGCTCGTTTCGTCGGTTGAGGCCAGTGGGCGTCCCGACGGGCTCGCCGCACTCGCCGAAGCGCTCCAAATCCACTACGAATTCAACGGCCTCGAGAACCTCAAATCGATCGGAGATCGGCCGGTCGTGCTGTTCGCCAATCATCCGACCGGCGGTGGAAACGTGCTGGGGCTGTCGATTTTGCTCGACAGCCAGTTTCCCGACTATCGGATCCTCGGGAACCAGCACATGAAGTTCATGCGCTCCCTGTCGCAGAAGATGATCCCGGTCGACCCGTTTTGCAGCACGGCCGCCCTCAACCTCGAGTCGCTGGTGAAATTGCGCCAGGAATTTGGCACGAAGTACCAAGCCTTGGGCGTGTTTCCCGCCGGGATTTCGTCGCGTCTGCAGCTCAATGGCATCATTTCGGACCGCAGCTGGCGCGATGCGTTCATCCGGATCGCGCGTCATCACGATGCCCTGCTGGTGCCGGTCTGGTTTTCCGGCCGCAACCGGCTTCGTTACTACCTCGCTGCGCGGCTTCGCGCCGAGCTCGGATTTCTGGCCCTGCCTACGGAGTTTCTCAGGCTGCGGGGCAAGTCGATCGAGGTCAAGATCGGCAAACCCATCGAACCCGAGATGTTGCGCGCAATTCCCGACCGTCGCGCCCAGATGAGCTTTCTGCGTGCGGGCGTTTATGAGCTCGGGCGCCAGGGCGCGAAGGTCGTGGCCAAGACCTTCGCCCCGCGCCTGCCGCGCATCGGCCGGAAGATCGAGCTGCCGCACACCGGCGCGGCCGCGGTGGGCAAGCATCTCGAGATGCGCTTCCTTGACAGCAAGGCGGCGATGCAGATCGACGAGATCGCCTCGACCGCCTCGGCCGACCTCGCCGACGCGACCTATCACGTGGTGGTCTCGCCGCGCGGCGAGGCGGCGCCCTACGCCCATTGGCAGGTGCTCGACTGGCGGCAATTTTCCGATGACGAGCTCGACAAGCTCTCGCCGGTGCGCCGGGCGTTCCGGTTGCCGCGCGACGCCGATCGGGCGAGCCGGAACTGGCAGGAGATCGTGAGCTTCGGCGTTACGGGAGAATCACGGGGATTGGCGGCCATGCGACACATCGGGACCGCATTGCGTCGTTCGGCAGCTCTCGCCCGCGCGTCCGACGTGGTCGGTCTCGTGACCTCGCAGGAGAAGTACGTTACGCGTGCCGCTCTCCAGTTCGCGCGTCTGCAAAAGACCTTCACCGATGCCGCGTTGCTGTGTGCCGGCGCCGCATCTGCTCTGATCGGAGCGACGCGCCACCACGATTGGCGGCCGCTGCGTGACGTGGCCGGCCTCGACAAGCTGCCGGGACGACAACGGGTTCGCGATGGTTCGGAGCCGACCCATTCCCTGCTCGCGCGCCTCGCTAAGATCGGATTTCGATTCGGCGCGGCCGGTCTGACCGCCGAAACCACCGCTCGTCCCTGCGTTCTCGCACGGCTGAGCTTGTCCAGTTTGACGACCGCGTCCGACTCGTTCGGTTTCGGCGGGACAAGTGGTTTGCTCCTCGCCGGGAAATAGCGTCGGGCTCCCGGCGAGCGAGGCCGCAGCACTGTCAGCTTTGAGAGCGCCCCTGGGCAAATCGCCACCTGCAAGACGCATCCGGCCGCGGGGGACACCCCGTCAGGCTCGGCTTCCTGTTGGCAAGAGACGCGCCAGAGCATGATCCCAAAAAGTTGCAAACCTTTCGGATGAGCATTCCAGCACGGCCAACGGACGGCGTAAGCCGCATCCTGGTCCCCTTCCGGTTGCAGTGCTGCCATAGAGGTGTGCAGCAGCGTCGCGAATGACCCATCTCCGATATCCAGCGATCTAGTCGATGACCTTGTCCGCGAGCCGAGAATTTTTCCGGGACGTGAGGCCGAGCGCCTTAGCGGTGTTGAAATTGACCAGCTGGAATTTGGTTGGCTGCATGGGCTTCGTTCCCTTGAGGATGCGCCCGACATAGACGCCGACCTGATGGAACGGGTCCGCGACGCTGGAGCGCCTGCCACAAAAGCGCGAGTGCACATCGCCGCGACCTCCACCCGCACCCTTGGCGATGCGCGAATGTCAGTCTGCGGCCCTCTGCGCCTAGCCGCTACAACCTCCTCCACCGCAGCTACCACCACCTGCGCTACCGCAGCCGCCACCGCCTCCGTCGCTGCCACTCCAGCCGCAGGAGGCGGCCGCGGCACCGTGACCGCCGCTTCCCGCCGCGCCACAGCCACCGCCGCGCTTGTTCGGGTTAGGCGCAGCGGTCGCGGCATAGCTGTAGGTGAAGATACCGAAAATCGCGACGAAGATGATCAGGGGAATGAGCAGGGGAAGGTTGGCCACCTTGAGCGCAATTGCCATACTGACAACCGTTCCGCCTGCGACCAGGAACTTCTTGCCAAGCCCACCGAGCTTGGCAGGCTCGCGCGCCGGCCAGATGTCCGCCGGCGGCGCCACACCGAAGGTCGCCTTGTAGCTTTCGATCGTCTGCTCATACTGGCGCTCGAACTTGTTGCTCTCGACCGTACCGCCGGCGCTCGGCTCGTGGTGGAGCTGCAACCCCAGGATATTGTCGCACAGCTCCCGCCAGTAGTGCCGCGTGTAGATCAGATGCAGGTGCCAAGCCTGATCGACCGTGTCCGACGGTGTCACTGGATGACCGGCGCGCGCGGCCAGATAGAGGAACCGGCGATACTCCTTGGTCACCCGGGCGGCGAACTCGTCGGTCCATCTGTTGTATTGCTTCAGGCGGTGCTGAAATCGAGTTGTGGCGTCCGGCGGGTCGATCTCCATGGTCTCTAGTCGGGCCCAGAGATTCTGGTCGAACGGGCGCCGTTTCAACTCGGGGGTTGCCTCGTTCCCGAAGCTCGGAATAGATGCGCGGCTCAGGATCATGCCCATTGCAATTACTCCTTTGTTTCCAATATCTTGACCCTTGATACCTTTCTTTACGCCTGCATCATGTCTCAAGGCAGAGGTTATGAAAACTTGAATTTTTTCATCGATAAGTTTAAATTCTCTCAAGAATGAGCCGGGCCTTGTCTATCGACTTCCTGCGTACCTTCGTCGCCATCGCCGATGCGGGCACGTTCGCGGCCGCGGCCGAGCGCGTCGGGCGCACGGTATCCGCCGTCAGCCTCCAGATCGACCGACTCGAGGAGCAGGTCGGGCGCGCGCTGTTCCAGAAGTCCGGACGGCGGATGGAGGCGACCTCGGCCGGCCGGCAGCTTCTTGATCACGCGCGCACGATCCTAGCCGCCAACGACGCCGCGCTCAGCGCCATGAGCAGCGACAGGTTATCCGGCACGGTCCGTCTCGGTGTCCTGCACGACGTGATCGAGGCGGGCGCTACGACCGTGCTCGCTGATTTCATGGCGACGCATCCTGAGGCGCGCATCGAGGTGGTGGTCGACACCAGCCAGGCGTTGATCGATGCGATGGAGGCGGGCAAGCTCGATCAGGCGATCGCGTTCCAGGTCAACACGCGGCTGCCGCGCGACACGCTAGGCCTCGTACCGATGCGCTGGATCGGCAACCGGCAGCGGAGTCTCATCGACGAGCGCCCCTTGCCGCTTGTGATGCTCGAGGAGCCGTGCGCCTTTCGCCGGGCGGCTGTTGCAGCGCTCGACGAGGCTGGCATCACTTGGCGCATCGCGCTCGTCAGCGCGAGCCTTGCGGCTGTGCGTGCTGCCGTCGGCGCAGGGCTCGGGATCACCGTGCGCACCGCCGAGTTCATTCAGTCGCTCGGCGGCGGGGCGCATGAGATCGAGCGCCTGCCGAAGCTGCCGCAGAAGCAGCTTTGCCTCTACCGGCGCGTTCCGGTGATCACCTCGCGCACGGGCAGCGCGTTGCACCACGAGTGCCTCGAGAAGCTGACGGTCGGGTGAAGTCAGCGTCTCAGGCCGGCAGATCGGCCAATGGATCGAAGGCGGGGACGCCCACCCGCCGCGCAGCGCACTACCGTGCAAGCGGTTTCGTTCTATGTGGAACAGCGGTTCCGCTTTAGCGCATAACCACTCGCCAAATCGGGAGCGACTGACCTTATGCTTTCCGCGCACTCGCGGCGCGGACCTCATCGCAAATGGCGCTAAGACGTCGGAAGTAGGCAGCTCAAGATCGGTCAGAGATAGAGCAAATGGTTTCAGTACCTCGGACAAGTGCTACGCCTCTTCGGGAAATGATTTGTAGAGATCGCAGGTTGCAGTCGTTGCCAGCATTTCTCATGCCATAGTCGAAAACTCAGAAGCAGTATATAAAACGTTCAAGGTTCCCGCCCACAATTGGCGCGTTTGCGCACTCTCAAGTCACCAGCGTCGATGATCTATGTCTCGTTGTCGACAGCCACACGGGCTCTTCCGTCAACGCATTAGCCGAGACCTACCTGTATCATGTCGCCGAGCGAAGTCGAGATGATGGCTCTTTCTGGCCCCACAGCTGCCCCATGCCATCCGTCCGGTTCCGGGGCGGTGCGGACGGGCGGAACCCCCATCCGTTGGTGCATCTCCAAAGTCCCGCTTTAGCTAGTGTCGTTGCCCGACTTGATCCGGGCAGTCCAGTGCTCACGGTCGGTGTTTACCGGATCGCCGGGTCGAGCCGGGCGATGACAGCGAAGCGGGGGCCACCTAAACAAAAGCGCTTTAGAAATTCACGATCACTTTGCCGAACACTTGGCGCCCCTCGAGCCGGGCGAGGCCGCGCTCGAAATCGGCGAGTTCAACCTCGGTGTCGATCACCGGCAGCATGCCGCCAGCCATCTTGGCGAGCCCGTCGCGAATGTTGCGCATCGATGCGCCGAACGAGCCGAAGATCTTGTATTGCTGCTGGAACAGCTGCATCAGGTTGAAGGTCACGGTCGGCCCCGAAGTCGCGCCGCAGGTGACGAGCCGGCCGCCGCGCTTGAGGCAGAGCAGCGAACCGTTGAAGGTCTCCGCCCCGACATGCTCGAACACGACATCGACGCCCTTCTTGGCGGTGACCTTGCGCACGATGGGCTCGAACCGGTCCCGGCGGTAGTTGATGATGTGGTCGGCGCCCAGTTTCCTCACCTTCTCCGCCTTGGCGTCGTCGCCAATGGTGGTGATCACCGTGCAGCCGATCGCCTTCGCCATCATGATGGCGACGGTGCCGATGCCGGAGCCGCCGGCATGGACGAGAATGGATTCGCCGGGCTGGAGCTTGGCGTTGTCGAACAGCATGTGCTCGACGGTCGAAAACGCGATCGGCGCGCAGGCGGCGTCGCGCATCGATACTCCTGCCGGCACCTTGATGACCAGGCGCTCCGGCATGTTGACGTATTCGCGGGCGAAGCCGTCGACATGAAAGCCCATGATACTGCGCGTGTCCTCGCACAGGTTGTCGCGGCCCTCGCGGCAGGCCTTGCAGACGCCGCAGGTTTGCGCGCCGTACATCACGACGGGATCGCCGGGCTTGAGCGTGGTGACGCCCGGTCCCACTGCGGCGACCTCGCCGGCGGCCTCGGCGCCGACCACGAGCGGCATCTTGCGCTTGGCGAAGGCCATGCCGCGATATCCCCAGAGGTCGAGATGGTTGAGCGCAACCGCCTTGACGCGGACCTGCACCTCGCCGGCGACGGGCGCCGGCGGGGCATCGAGTTCGGCCAGCTCGACCTTGCGGTCGGCGACCAATGTCAGTGCACGCATCCGCTTTCCCTCCAGATTGTTGCCGATCGCTGCGTCTAGGCCGCATTCCCCGCCGGTCACGAGGACGCGCCGATCACTCGCGGAAGTATTCATAATACTACCTCCCGTGCCATCACCAGGGACACGTTCTGGCCGCCGAACCCGAATGAGTTGGAGATGGCGTAGCGCATCCGCGCATCGCGCGCCGCATTGGGCACCACGTCGAGCGGAATGGTGGGATCCGGCACCTGATAGTTGATGGTCGGCGGGATGCGTTCGTGCTCCAGCGTCATCAGCGTGATCACCGCCTCCACCGCGCCGGCGGCGGACAGCGTGTGCCCGATCATCGACTTGTTGGAGGAGATCGGCACGTCCTTGGTGCGCTCGCCGAGCACGGCGGAGACCGCGGTGCATTCCATCTTGTCGTTCTCCGGCGTGCTCGTGCCGTGGGCGTTGACGTAATCGATGTCCTCGGGGGTGAGCCCGGCATCGGCGATGGCTTTGCGGATGCAGCCGATGGCGGGCTTTGCGTCCGGACTAGACCTTGTGCGGTGAAAGGAATCTGCGAGCTCCCCGCAGCCGGCGACGACCCCGAGAATGCGCGCTCCGCGCGCGACCGCCGACTCGTAGCTCTCGAGCACCATGGCGCCGGCGCCTTCGGCCATCACGAAGCCGTCGCGGTTCTTGGAAAACGGCTTCGCCGCGGTCTGTGGAGGATCGTTTTGCACCGAAAGGGCGGATAGCAGCGAGAAGCGGACCAGGCTCTCCACATTGATCGAGCCGTCGGTGGCAACGCACAGCGCCGCGTCGGTCTCGCCGCGCCGGATCGCCTCGAGGCCGAGCTGGATCGCGCTCGCGCCGGAGGCGCAGGCGGTGGACAGCGAGATCGGCGAGCCTTCGGTGCCGAACTTGGCGGCAAGCGCTTCGCCGACCGATCCGAACAGGAAGCGCTCGTGATAGGAACGGAAGCGCCCGGATGCTGCGGCGCGCAGCAGGTCGTCATAGCCCACGGCCTCGGCGCCCGAGGCCTTGGCAAGCTCCCCGCGCTGTGGCCACTCGAGTTCGTTTGGGGCCACCGCCAGGAACAGCGGGCCGGGAAACCGACGGTACGATCCGATCCCGGATTGTGCGATCGCCTCTTCGACCGCGACCTCTGCGAGACGCTCCGCCATCTCCGGCGCCGACACTGGCCCGGTCGTGAGGTAATCGATGGTGCCCGCGATCTTGGTCTTGAGGCCCTCGGTGGCGAAGCGGGTGATGGCATGGATGCCGGACTCGCCCGCTGTGAGCCGCTTCCAGTTGTCGGCCTTCCCCGCACCGAGCGAGGTGACGAGGCCGCTCCCAGTGACGACGACCACGGGCCGTCCGAACTTGTCGTGAATGGCTACCATATGAACCTCCCGGAGTTTCAATCGATCTTCTCGACCAGTGCCAAACCCTCGCCGCGCCAATGCCCGACGCTGGTCACGACCGCCTGCGTGAGCGCACCGCTTGATGTCCGCTCTAACCCGGTCGCGTCCTGTGACGCAAACAACTCACCCCGCTGCAGAGCAATCGCCGCGAGCGCAATGTTCATCGCAAATTGGGGCTCCACACCGTGGCCTAGTTGTGTTCCGGTGGCGCGCACCGCAAATTCGGGATGGCTGCTCAGAAAGGCACGCTCCTCCGCGGTCGCGGGCTCGACGCCGGTCGCTCCGGAAATGAGGGCGCCGCCTTTTTCCCGCGGGGGTGCGGTCTTATCCCACAACCTTGCGAGCGTCGCAGCGACGTCGCCGGGCTTGCGATCGGATCTGGCGTTGACCACGCTGCTCAGCCGCGCCATCGGCTTGGCGCCCCGGGCGCGTGCGTTGTCGCTGCTTTCCAGCACCAGGAACGCTCCCATCGAACCCAACGCGAAGCTGGGTTGGCCGCGGCGCTCCCATACCGGCTGGAATTCCTTGGTGAGGTTATGTCCGGCGAACTCGTGCAGCAGCAGCATTTCCTTGCGTTCGCAGTTTTGGGCGCCGCCCACCAGCGCAATGTCGCTCTGGCCGGACTGGATGCGAGCCATCCCGATCCGCACCGCGTCGACGCCGGCCGCCTCCTCGCCCATGAAGGTGCGCGACGAGCCGGTGACGCCGTGGACGATCGAGATGTTGCCCGCGAGCAGATTAGACAGTTGCGCCAGAAACAGCGTCGGGCGCAGTACGCTCATGAGCTTCTCGTTGATGAAGGGCTCCTGTCTCGCCGCCTTCGGCAGGCCAATGAGAATGGCGCCGTCGGCCGCGAGATCGCGTTCGCCGCCGCCGGCGGCCACGATCATGTCCATGCGGCTCAGCAGTTCAGCATTGCCTTTGACCCCGGCGCTGTCGAGCGCGAGGCCGGCGGCATAGGTGCCGATCCGCTGCCACGGCTCCATTTGCCGCTGGTCGCCCTTTTTCGGGATCTGGGCGTCGAAATTCACGGGGGCCAGCGGATGAACGAGGTAAGGCGCGAAGGCCGCGCTCTCGACATTGCTCTTGCCGGTGTTGAGTGCCTGCCAATGGGCTTCGGGCCCTTCGCCGAGGCAGGACAGGATGCCGACCCCGGTGATCCAGGTCTCGCGGGATGTTTCACGCATATGCCGCCTCCATTGGGAATCCAATGCGCTGCGCAACTTCGCCCATGCTGGTGCGGAATCGCGGGTCAGGAAACGGCATCACTTTGAAGGTGAGCTCGCTTTCGGCGACCGTCTTGCCGTCGACGGCGACAACCGCCTTGGTCATCGCGTAGCCGGAACCGTCGTGCAGCAGGCTCGCCCGCAGCGACAACAATTGTCCGGGGGTGACGAATGTCCGCAACTTCGCTTCCTTTACCGCCGCCAGGAACGGCATGCGTGCAAACCCGTTTGCGCCGATAATCAGCCAGCCCGAGGCTTGGGCCATTGATTCGATCAGAAGGACCCCGGGCATCAGCGGATGACCGGGGAAGTGCCCCTCGAAGATCGTGCTGGTCTCGGGAACCTGCGCCTCCGCTTTGATGGTGCGGGCCACCAGATCGAGTTCGACGATCCGATCGATGAGCTGAAAGTATTCGGGGCGCATGGCCTATGCCGCCTTCGCCGCGACCAGACCGTCTATGCTGGCGCAGAGATTGTTGAGGACGAAGTACTGCTCGGTCGTGGCCTTGCCGTCATTGACCTCCTGGGTCCACTGCTCGAGCGGCAGCTTGATCCCGAAGGCCTTGTCGATGGCGAAGGCAACATCGAGGAAATCCAGGCTGTCGATCCCGAGATCGTTAATGGCGTGGCTCTCCGGTTTGATCTCGTCGCGGGGAATATCGCACGTCTCGGCGATGATGTTGGCGACCGTGTCGAAAGCATTCGTCTCCGTAGTCATAGCGGATCTCCTTTATGATCATCGGCACTGAGTTTGTGCGCGTGGACTAATTGCTACAGCGTTCAGACGAGAGGCTCCGTGACGCACGTCACACCGTGAGCGCGGAGTGCGACGGGGGCTCAACTGGGTGGGAACCGGGCTGCGGCGGCGCGTCGACGCCCACGCCCGCCGGCGGACCTGAATTTGGTCCTAAGATTTCGTTTTTGACCTTGCGCCAATCGGCCAGAAGCTCAAATGCGTGAGCGGTTCGGTACCAAGGGAATGGTGCCGATCGATCTCGTCAGCCGCATCAGCTCACCTCGGGTAAGTCCACGCACAAGGGGAGCCAGCAAGGGAAGAACAGGATTGGACCAGATGCATGCATTGGTCATAACTTAGAACAGTCGCCTGACCTTGGGTGGTTGTGCCGGAACAGCGCAGCAGTCGCTGGCCAAAAGAGAGACCACGGGAGTGATGACAAAAACGAAGCTTGTTAATCTCGCGCTTCAGGGCGGGGGAGCCCACGGTGCTTTCACCTGGGGCGTCCTGGAGCGGCTCTTGCAGGAGCCGCGATTTGAGATCGAGGGCGTAAGCGCCACCAGCGCCGGAGCGATAAATGCCGTGGTGCTTGCCCACGGTCTCACCGTGGGTGGACGCGAGGGCGCCATAAACGCGCTCGCGGATCTCTGGGACCGAGTGTCGAGGTTAGCGAGAACGAGCCCTCTGCAACCCTCATGGTTCGACCGTATAATTCATAACCACGGGCTTGAGTACTCCCCCGGCTACTTTTTCTTCGATATGCTGTCTCGAATTTTTTCGCCCTATCAACTCAACCCATTCAACTATAATCCCCTCAAAGAGATTCTCGAGGAGGTTGTCGATTTCGAGAGGCTGCGTCGCCAATGCGCCGTCAAAATCTTTCTGAGCGCAACCAATGTGCGCACGGGCAAGATTCGGGTGTTCAGCGGTGATGAACTTTCCGTGGCAAGCGTGCTCGCCTCTTCGTGCTTGCCGCTGCTCAGCCAGGCAGTCGAAATCGAAGGCGACTATTTTTGGGATGGGGGATACATGGGCAATCCTGCATTGTTTCCGCTCATCTACGGATGCAAATCATGCGACGTTCTTATCGTTCACATTAACCCGACCGAACGGCTTGAAATACCAAAAACGGCTCCGGAGATCATAAATCGGATTAACGAAATCAGTTTCAACTCGTCGCTTTTTCGCGAGATGCGCGCCATTGCGTTCGTCGGCAATCTTATCGACGACGGAACGGTTACCGACGGCAACCTGAAACGCATGTTGCTACACTCGATTGAGGCCGACGATGTGATGCAAGGCCTCGGCCCGATAAGCCAGCTGAATGCAGATGAGCGCTTTCTCATGCATCTCCATGATATCGGGAGGAACAGTGCCGAACGTTGGCTTGAAACCAATCTAAACATGGTTGGAATCAAATCGACGGTTGATATTCGCGCTAGGTATCTGTGATAGAGTATCTTTTTCTGAAGCGAGACTCTCATTAAGCTCACGGGCTTGGTGGCGGTCGCAGCCAGCCCTGGCGGGTCCTGCGCCGGCTACGCCGGACCGGTGAAGCGAGTTACCTTAGCCTAACTGGCCCGGCTGCGCGTGGCTTGCGACAAGTGCCGACACCCGAGCGCGGCGGCCGCTGATGTGGCGCATGGTGGCATGCTGAATTAAAACCATGCCGGCCTTGCTGACGATGCCGTAGATCGTCATGAACGTCGACCAGGCAACAACGCCAAAATTCAGGGCGACAAACAGGTTCAGCGCCGCGGAAACGAACATCAACGCCGCCCAAGCAAAGCCGAAGAAGACAGCGAGCTCTGACACCTTGTCTCTGGCGACGGGTGGCAGATAGCGGTTCATCCATCCCGGCCTCAGCATGACGAGACCGACGACGATGTAGATCAGGCTCGGCTTGACCATCACAAAGCGCGGATCGTGGCTGATCAGAGTTGCAGCGCCGGAACCCATCACAGCGGCGAGGCTCATCCACTGCATTACGTCGATCGGCTTCTTTCGCGTCCACTGCCAGCCGATCTGGGCGAAGCCCAGCGTGATGCCGAGCGACACCGACAAAGGGAGGTTCTTCGTGAGTAGAAGAACCACAAGAAAAAAGATCGTCGACGCCATGTCGAGGAGCAGCAGTCTTCCCGCTTCGAGCAGATCTCTCATCGAAAGCTCACCTCCCTGTTCTGTGCAGCGAGCGAACAGGGCCCGAGGGCTTCACCAACGTTCTCCTGGGCTGCGGATCGGTAATGCAGCCGCATCACGTGCGGGCGCTCACCGTAGACCGCGAGGTAAATGCTGACCCCGTTCGCATCGGCGTGGCCGCTACCCTCACGGGGGATCGGCGCAGGTGTGGGTGGTAACACCTTCCACCGCTTGGCGGAGTTGGCGGGCAGTGCTGTCGCCGGCCACTCCGCCTCTTTCCTGTCATTCATGGGGTGCTCCAACGACAATTATCCCAGGTTGGCAGATGTTTTCATCGCTCCGGCAGGTGGCGGACCAGTCGCGTCGTTTCGGTCGACAGCCTCAACCCCGATGTTGAGAAGCGGCCGATGACCCATTTGCGAAACACGAAGGCTGAACAAAACGCCATGAGGGTCAAACCTCGCGGCAGTTGCTTCGCTTCGCTCTCTAGATCATGTTGCAAGCCCTCAAGAGTTTGACCATTCGCGGCAGCGCCCAGCCCGTATTGAAGGCGAAATAGGTTTGCTCGGCCGTTCCACCGTAACGGCGCTTGTGTTCGGCATGCCCCTGAACCGGGTAGCAGAAGCGATTGAACAGCGGGCACCGGAAGGCGTGACGAAAGTTGAGGCTCATGAAGCAGCTGTGCCGGAATTCCTTGTCCTCGACGTCGGCCAGCGGCGAGAGGCCGAAATAGAGCGACTTTCGTTTTTCCCGCTGAAAAACATCGATCGCGAACTGCATGATCGCGGAGCAGATCAGCGGATCGGTTTCCGGTAGGCGCCGCTTGAACGCGGCCACATAGGAGACCACCTGGCCATCCTGGTAGACCGGATCGAAGAATGAGTACGCCACCAGATTGCCGCCACGATCGAAGGCGAAGAACCGGCGCACGTCAATTTCGTCGCCGAGCACGATGGGCCTGTTGAGGAAGCACACTTCGCGGTTCTTGTAGGTGCGGGTCCCGCGCCAGCGCTCCGACACGTCCGCGATCTTGTCCATACCGACCGACGCCGAGGTGCACTCCTTGATGACGCATCCATTTTCGGTCGTGCGCTTGAGGGCGCGGCGCAGGTTTCTCATCTTGTAGCCGGCGAGTTCGATCCAGGTCTCGGTGCCCATCTCGTTGACCGTGAATCCCATGCTGGCGAGAATCGCTGCCACGGGAGGTGAAGCCTGACAGAAGCAGACATCGGGCTTCACCTGCAGGAATTCGCGAATGAGCCCCTCGCGGTTCTCGGGCGAGACCAAGGGATCGGCAAGAACGAGCGCGGTACCTCCGACCATCCTGTAGGCGAGAAATCCCCGTTCGTTTCCAAAGTATTCGAGCCCTTCCTGGAAGGCCACCGAGTAGCCGTTCGTGAAGGTTCCGTACCGGCGCAGCAGCGAAAGCCTGCGGTCGAAAGAAAGATTCGATTGCGGCGCCGCACTTGAGGCGTTCTGCCTGACATCTCCCGGGACGACACCGCCGGATGAATGCACGAGCGCTTCGAAGAGAGTGCCTAGGTTTTCTGCCTTCAGCGAAACCGAGAAATCCATCGCACGTCTCCGTTCTTTCGAAGCCCTACCAAAGGCAGGCCTTGTGCAAGATCGGTCAAACGATAGACGGGAGGTCACGACGCATCTGTGATCGAAGTCACAAGCCGAGGCCAACGGACTGGGGATGCAGCATACCCGATGACGGCATCGGTCCGGAGCGGCTTTGTTGCGGATACTGTCACTCCGTCGCGCCAGTGCAGGATCGAGGACATAACGCACGCGAGCTCTGTGTGGGGACGCGCAAGTGGGCCTGACGCCAGGGTCGAAAAAAAGTCTCGGGCCGGTTGAACCTTCATGAGCCCTGGCAGAACTACCTCTACGATGCAGCTGCAGATCAGTTGGTCAGGGCTCTAACGCTCTTTAAGGCGACGTGGCGGAGTGATTACGCAGCGGTCCGCAAAACCGTTTACCCTGGTTTAATTCCAGGCGTCGCCTCCATCAACTGCTTAATTCTGCTTTGAAAGCTGCCTACCAGGTCCATTTCAGAGTCTGGGGACCTAGGGGCCCGGCCTTAGTCCAAGCTCGGGAACATGAAAACAGCGGCAGCCCGTCTCTTGCCGGGTGTGCCCTTGGGCTCGGGCACCGGTAGAAGCCGCAAAACAAACGTCCCCCAATGCTTTGGCGACGATGAGCCACCGCGAACAAGGGTTAGCCATCACGACTGCGTCGTTGCACTGCGGCAGCTCAGGGTCAATCGTGTCGTTCGCGAGCATGCCGAGTGAGTCCGGTTGTCCCCCAGCACCGGACCCGGGTTGGGCCAATTTGTTGCAAAGTAATTTGTTGCCTGAATTGCGCGCGAATTTGCAATTTAGAGGAGACGGGCAGCCAAAGCACTGTATCATCGCAGATGCTCGAGCCGCTGCGCTCGTCACATGCGACATACGGGAGCTTGGCCATGGTATCGCGGACCGCCGCGCACACTCTTTATGGCGCCGGAGTCTTGCTCGCGCTCTGGGGTGGCACCGGCGGATCGGCGATGGCGCAATCCGGCACCTGCGTTCTGAGCCCGGACAAACACAATCCGAACGAGAAAATCCTGCGCTGCGGTTCCGAGCTTACGATCACGCCCGCACCGGGAACGGTCTATCATCCGGCCGCGGCGGGTGAGGACGGGCTGCCGCCATCGGTTCAACTCGACAGTGGGGCGCTGCTCATCGAGTTTCACCCCAAGCGGCATCACGACTTTCAGATCCTGACGCCCGAGGTGGTCGCCTCCGTGCGTGGCACAAAATGGGCGATGGAGGTCAAACCGGGCCAGACCTCCACGCTGGTGCTGCTGGGGCAAGTCGCGGTCGCCCGCAAGGATACGGCCACTTCCGTCGTGGTCGGCCCAGGCCAGGGCGTGGACGTCTCTGCCGTGGACGCCGGAAAGAGGATCCAATCGAAGAGCGGCAGTAAGCCGGCGCCGATCTTGGTCAAGCGATGGGCGCCTGCTCGGGTGAAGGCGTTGCTCGCCCGGTTTTCCCAATAGTCGCCTTTTGATAAGTTTTGACGCCCGAACGAGTATTTTCCTGTCGGCCAGGGTGGGGTCGGTAGCTCATAGAAGGGCATTCTCTGGTTTAGCTCGTGGAAAATGTCAGCCCGCTCAAGGATGCCAACCCACCCAAGCGCTGTCGCGCTATCCGATTTAGTCGCGCATTGCCTTCATCGAATAAGCCGACAACAATCAAGACCTCAACGCTTCGCAGGCGCAGCCGGCGCGGCTCGTCACGCAACAAAACGGACGGGAAATGCGAGCCCTCTGGGTCGGGGGACTGCGTCATCGCGCCCCGTTGTGGCGCTGGCGCGTGAGCCGACGACGCTGATGACAATCGGGCGTAAATTGGTCGACGACAGCCGCTGTGGGCGAATCCCGGCTTCTGTCCTGCCTAGGGCTCGTTCCGCCCACTACCACTTGATCACGTAGCAAGCTGTAACCATCAAAAACAGTGCGAAAGTCCAGTCCATTTGTCCCTCCGGTAGCGGTCGGCTCAGTCGGTGGCGGGCACCTCCCGATCCGAGATTGATAGCGGGCGGGTGAATCGCGACCAACCGCATACGAGTAGTGTTGCGCCACCCGGTTGGGTTCATTGCGTGGGGCCATCCCAAAAGGGCAGCGGTGGCCTTCGGGCCGCCGCCGTGCTCCGGCACGCCCTGCAAGACGGGCATCGAGAGCATCGTGTCGAAGCGGCTCACCGCGCCTATCGGGCCGTCACAGGATTGGATCACTGTTTGGCTTCGGCCGCGGGGAACGACCTGCTCCGGTCGCACTAATGGGATGGAGCTCAGCATCGAGTCCTTGGCCCAGGCGGAACGAGTTCGCAGTGTCAACACCGGGTTGCGACCTTCATCCGGGCGGTGGCCAATAGAGAGGGCTTCTACTGACTCTCGACGCGCAGGCGACACAAGGGTTATGGAGCGGGATTCGCTTAGTGACGGTTATGGAACTTTCCACCTGTGCCGGAGACGAACGCAGCCATGCACTGCAATTGGAAGAAACTTATGAGTCCCTGTCGTGCTTCTTATGACCCTCATCCCCAAATCACTGCTCTAATGGCGACATGATGCGATCCGCAGAACGTCAACGTTCCAAGCACGCAAATTCTCGGCTCGACCGTCGTGATGTCCTGTGCGCCGGGGCTGCCGCCGCTTTCAGCCTGATCACGCCTCGACCGCTGACCGCGGCGGACCGGCTCAGGGTCAACATAGTCAACACCTCCGGTAACACCAATGTCGTGCTGGCGGCGTTGCTGAGGCAGGAAGGAATATTCGAACAGCTGGGGCTTGATGCCAACATACTGCATGTGTCGGATGGCTCGAAGCTGATCGGCAGCTTGCTGTCGGGAGAGACGGACATGTGCGGGCTGTCCGGCTTCGGCCAGGTGCTGCCCGCAATCGAGAAAGGTGCAAAGCTCAAGATCCTCGCCGGCGGCGCACTGCTGGGGCTGCAAGGGATCCTGACGAAGAACCCGGCCATCAAGACCGTCAAAGATCTCGAAGGTCGCACCGTGGGCACGGGATCACCCGGCGCGCTCCTGCATCAACTCGTGGTCGCATTGCTTCGCAAGCGAGGTATCGACGAAAAGAAGGTCAAGTTCGTCAACGTCGGCAGCAGCCCAGACGTCTTTCGCGCCATCGTTGCCGGCACCATAGACGCAGGTCCCTGCGAGCTGTGGCTGGGGGGGCGGTTCGGTACGCACACGCTCGAGGATGGGCGATTCTACGCGGACTTGCAGGAGTATACCTACCAGGCCTCCTACGCCTCCGACCGCGCGATCGCCACAAAGCGCGACGCAATTGTGCGCACGCTCGCCGCATACCGGAGGCTTTACCAGTTCCTCAGCGAAACAAAATCGCGCGAGCCCTTTCTCAAGGCGTATGCCGCGGCCATAAGCAAGGATAACCGCGAGGACGCCGAGGCGCAGTGGCAGTTCTACTATGACCACAAGCCATTCGCCGTCGATCTCGTGCTCTCGGAGCAGCGCGTCCGGTATATGCAGGACCTCAACGTTTCTCTCGGCGTGCAGAAGCGCGTGCTGCCGTTCGATCAAGTCTGCGACATGTCCCTGGCTCGAGATGCGGTGAAGCTCCTTGGCTGACTCGACGAAACCCCTGACTCTCACAACCGCCCTGCGCACACACGGGCACACAGCGGCATTAAAGAGCGGCGCCGTGCCCGTCCAGGGCGCAACGCTGTCCTACATCGAGGTGGAGCCGCAGATCCTCGCATTCCGGCGGATGGTGCGCGACGTCGCGTACGACGTCTGCGAGCTAGCGCCGACGACATACATCATCGCCAAAGCCTACGGCGCCCCTTTCACTGCGATCCCGATCTTCTTCGAGCGAAGATTCCACCATGCGGGTCTGCTGGTGCGCGATGATGCCGGCATCCGGGAGCCCAAGGACCTCGAGGGAAAGAAGGTCGGCGTGCGGGCATACTCGGTCACGACCGGGGTCTGGACCCGCGGTATCCTCGTCAACGAGTTCGGGCTCGAACTCCTCCAAGGTGACCTGGGTTGTCGATGACGAGGAGCACGTCACCCAGTTCAAGCTGCCGCCCAACGTCGAGCATGTGCCCGAAGGCAAGTCACTTGCCTCAATGATGGCCTCGGGCGAGATCCAGGCGGGCTTCGCCGCCAACGCCGGAATCGGGCGCGAGGGGCCGCCCAAGGCCGGCTGGCAGGCAAAGGAGCGCAAGGAAACAAGCAACTATCGCGAGCTGTTTTCGGATCCCGACAGCCTCGGCGCCGAGTGGTTTCGGCGCACCGGGATCTATCCCATGCACAGCACGCTCGTCATCAAAGACGAAATCCTGAAAGCCAACCCATGGCTCCCAAAGGCGCTGTTTGATGCCTTCCAGGAATCCAAGCAACGCTATGTCAATCGGCTGCGCAGCGGTGAGTCGGTCGGCAAGAACGATCAGCGCTATCTCAAACAGATGAAGGTCGTCGGTGAGGACCCGCTGCCGTATGGGCTCGAGATCAACCGGCGCAGCATCGAAACACTGGTTCTTTACGCGTTCCAGCAGGGGCTCATTCCCCGCATGCTCAGCGTGGACGAGCTGTTCATCAACACGGACGCGTGAGCTGCCAGCCCAAGGATCGAGGTCGCCTGCATGCCGTCGAACATCGTCGACATACATCCCCACATCGTTTCGCGCGACACCGTGCGCTACCCCGTGACGCCAATCGGCGGCAAGCAATCGGAGTGGTCGAAGGAACGCTCGGTGACGCTCGAGGAGCTTGTCGCTGCGATGGATGAGGCAGGGGTCGATAAGGCGGCCATCGTGCATTCGTCGACGACCTATGGCTTCAACAACGACTATGTGGTGGACGCTGTCGCAGCTCATCCCAAGCGCTTCACCGGCGTGTTCTCCGTCAACGTGACGCTGCCCGATGCCCCGGATCGCATGCGCTACTGGTACGGCAAAGGCATGACCGGTATGCGGATCTTTGCGCGGGGAAGCACGATCAAAGAAGCCTGGCTGGCAATAACCGATCCCGTGACTTTTCCGGCGTGGGAGTGCGCCGGCGAGCTCGGTATCTCGGTGGCCACCAACGTGCACGGGACCGGAGAAGGGCTCGAGCAACTCAAGAGCACCCTCAAGCGGTTCCCTCGCGTTCGCCTGATCATCGACCACTTGGGTCGGCCGCCGGTGGAGGACGGACCGCCTTACAACGCGGCAAAGGACTATTTCGCGCTCGCGGATTTCCCAAATTGCTATCTCAAGCTGACGCCCTCGGGCCTCAAGAGCACGATCAAGGGCGAGGCGACAGCCGACACGCTGATCCCGAAGCTCGCCGGTGTTTTCGGCGCCAACCGCATCGCGTGGGGGTCCAATTACCCGGCGAGTCCCGGCACGATGGGCGAGATTGTCGCCGCATCGAAGTCGGCCTTGCGCTCGTTGTCCGATGCCGACCGAAGCTGGATCTTCGCGAAGACCGCGCAACAGCTCTATCCCGTCCTGCAAGACTGATCCGCGCGAGAGGTTGTCATGATCATCGATTGTCATGGACACTACACGACGGCGCCCAAGGCGCTTGAGATGTTCCGCAAAGCGCAGATTGCGGCTCTCACAAGTCCGGGAGGGGCCGCGGACCGCAGCCTTCAGATTTCCGATGATCAGGTGCGCGAGACGCTCGAGCCCGCTCAGCTCAAGCTGCAGCGCGAGCGCGGGACGGACATCTCGATCTTTTCCCCCGGCGCCGGAAAGATGGCTCATCACATCGGCACGTTCGAGACCAGCAGCGAATGGTCGCGGGCCTGCAACGACTTGATCGCGCAGGTTTGCCGCATCTACCCGAAAAGCTTTGTAGGTGTATGCCAGCTGCCGCAGTCGCCGGGCGTCGAGCCGAAGACATGCATCCCCGAGCTAGAGCGCTGCGTCAACGAGCTCGGCTTCATCGGCTGCAATCTCAATCCGGACCCGTCCGGCGGGTACTGGAAGGACCCGCCGTTGACCGATCGGTGGTGGTATCCGCTCTACGAAAAGATGGTCGAGCTCGACGTGCCTGCGATGGTTCATGTCGCGGCCTCGTGCAACCCTAACTTCCACGGCACCGGGGCGCACTACATCAACGGCGACACGTCCGCCTTCATGCAGTTCCTGACCTCGGACCTGTTCAAGGACTTTCCGACGCTCAAATTCATCATCCCGCATGGCGGCGGCGCCGTGCCCTACCACTGGGGCCGCTACCGGGGCCTCGCCCAGGACATGAAGCGTCCCCCGCTGCCCGAACTGCTGCTCAAGAACGTGTTCTTCGATACCTGCGTCTATCACCAGAAAGGAGTCGATCTGCTGACGAGCGTCGTGCCTGTCGAGAACGTGCTCTTCGCGTCCGAGATGATCGGCGCCGTGAAGGGCGTCGATCCCGAAACCGGGCACCGCTTCGATGACACGCGCCGGTATATCGATGGCGCGGCGCATTTGTCGGCAGCACACCGCAATCAGATTTTTGAACAGAACGCCCGCCGCGTGTACGGGCGGCTGAACAAGGTCCTCGCCCAGCGCGGTCTGACCTGAAACGGAGAACCCGTAATGACGAGTGCGAGCCGCCTCAATGGAGTAATCCGCGCCTGGGAAAGCGGCAAGCCGGCATTCGCCTCGTTTGCGAGCGCCGATCGAACCACCGCCATCGCCTTCAGCACGTCGCCGTATGACGGCGTCGTGTTCGAAATGGAGCACAATCCCTGGGACCCGAGCGCGCTTCAGGACGCCCTGCAATATCTCCTCAATCGCCAGCAAATCGCCAAGTCGGGCTCGGTTGCACCCGCGGTGACGCCGTTTGTGCGCATCCCTCCGAACGGCGACGAGCGCAACCAGTGGCTCGCCAAACAGGCGCTCGACCGGGGCGCGTACGGAATCGTGTGGCCGCACACGGGGACGGTCGAGCAGGCCATGAATGCGGTGGCCGCGTGCCGCTATCCCCGACCCAAGGTGTCGCCGCGCTATGAGCCGGCCGGTCTGCGCGGCGACGGGCCGACTTCGGCGTGCCGTTACTGGGGGCTTTCGCAAAAGGAATACTACGCCAAGGCCGACGTCTGGCCGCTCGATCCCGACGGCGAGGTCGTCGTGATGCTCATGATCGAGGACACGCTCGGCATCAAGAACTTGCGCGACATGCTCAAGAACGTGCCCGGCATCGGCGGCATCCTGATCGGCGAAGGCGACTTGAGCCAAGAGCTTGGGGTGCCGCGCCAGTACGATCACCCCGAGGTGCGCGCCGCCATGGCGGAGATTGTAGCCACGTGTCGCGAATTCAACGTCCCGGTCGGGCATCCGCATGTGGGCAACGACAACGTCGAGCGCGTTCTGCAGGAGGGCTATCGCTTCCTCATGGCGGCTCCCGTGCGCAGCCTCGCTCCTCTTGAGAAGGGACGCAAGCTCGCCGGGCGCTGACACGAGCACGGCTCGGTTTCGAATTACTGTGAGCCGCTGTGCCGGCAACGCCGCTCCGGTCCCATCACTGCAGCCACTTGAGCGCGAGACTCATACTTACCCCGAAATGCTCAGCCGTCGCACACCGCGGCGCTCAGCACTACTTCTCCAGCTGTATCGCGCTCTCGCGAATGATCTCCGACCACTTAGCGGACTCGGTCCGCATCAGCTCGGCAAATTGTGCGGGAGAATTGCCGACCGCTTCGGAACCGTCAGCCACCAGTTTCGCAATGACGTCGGCAGCAGTGAGCTGCCGCACGACTTCGGAGTGGATAGTGCCGACCACGTCTGACGCCATTCCGGCCGGCCCGACGAGCCCATACCAGATCGTTGCGACATAACCCGGAACCGTCGCGGCGACGGTCGGCAGATCCTGCATCAGGCCGAACCTGTCCGCGCTGGTGATCGCGATCGCACGCAGTTGACCGGCCCTCACCAGGGGCAGGATAGGGGCGATGGCGGAGAAGCGCATCTGAATACGGCCGCTCAGAAGGTCCGTGATTGCGGGCGCGGAACCTCTGTACGGAACGTGGACGGTCTTGATGCCAGCCATTTTGTTGAACAACGCGCCGGCAAGATGGGTGACTGAGCCGGTCCCTGAGGAGCTGTAATTAATCTCTGTTGGATGGGCCTTGGCGTAGGCAATGAGCTCCGCCACGGTGGTCACCGGCAGCGATGGGTGAACCACAAGCAGGAAGGGCGACAACGAGGCGACGGTAATTGGTGTGAAATCCTTGAGCGGATCATAGGTCAAGTGCGGATAAAGCGGTGGATTGATGCTGAGCACCGCGTTCGTGCAAAGCATGAGCGTATAGCCATCCGGAGGAGATTTCGCGACGACTGCCGCCCCGATTGTTCCATCGGCGCCCGGCCTGTTCTCAACGACGACGGGGCGGCCCCACACTTCGTTCAGCCGTTGGCTGATCACGCGGGCGATGATGTCATTGCCGCCGCCGGCCGAGGTCGGAACGATGATTCGGATCGCCCGATTTGGAAAGTTCTCTGCTGCAGCGCTGCCGGAGCCGAGGGCGGCAAGGCTCAAGGCGCCCAGGTTCTTCAAAAGTGTTCGGCGCGGGAGTTGCGAGCGATCCCACGATGCCGGCAAGAGTAGATGCATGTGTCCTCGCGCACGCGTTCGGTACCCGCCTGAGCGCGAAACCCGACGTTAAGCCAGCGGTGCTACCTGGGGGCGGGACGTTCACGGCGTCGTTCAGGAGCGTTCACGCTATCGGAAACTGCCTTCTCTGCCAACCCTTCGCGCGATCACCGGGAAATGGTCGCAATTGACCGATCGTGTTTCCGAACGTACATTTGTTTGAATTTCTTAACCTCGGGAAGCGCGCGGAAAAGCCCGTAGGAGAGCGCGATGCGAATTCTGAATTGCCACGTTCATTGGTTGCCCCGATCCGTGTTCGAGGATCTGTGCCAGCGCAAGGGCACTTATCCACGCGCCGAACGAAATAGCGTCGGCGGCTATGACTTGTATGCAACCTACGGACGCGTCGGCGTCGTCGGCTACAGACGCAATGTCTGGTTCGATCTCGATGATCACATCCGGCACATGGACTCCACCGGCCACCACATCGATTTCGTGTGTTCGCTTGGGCCGTTCTCCACGTTCTTCTCGGAGATACCGCTCGCTGACGGCATCTATTACTCGCGCATGTACAATGACGAGATGGCCGAGGCGCAGCGGCGCTATCCGGGCCGCGTCTGGACGAGTGGTGTCGTGCCGCTGCAAGACACCCAAGCCGCAATCGACGAGCTGGACCGTATGGTCCAGAAGCTTGGCCTGATCGGCGTGAACATTCCGGGCAGCATCGGCAGAGACAACCACATCGATCATCCGCGCCTCGAGCCGTTCTATGCTCGCATCGCGCAGCTCGGCGTTCCCCTGTTCATCCATCCTACCGACAACACGTTCATCGACTTGCTCGACGGATATAACGGGGCTCTGCACCTGGCACTGGGCCGCGCCTTCGACGTCAGCGTTACGGCGACCAGGCTCATCTTGTCAGGCATCATCGAGCGCCATCCGAAACTCAAGGTGTTCATGTCGCACACAGGCGGTGCGCTACCCTATCAGGCCGGCCGCATGGACAAGAGTTGCGGTCCGGCGAACCTGCCGAAAGATCCGAGCGTGTACCTCAAGACGTTCTATACCGACACTGTCTCGCCCCACGCGGCCGGCGTGAAATTTGCGATCGAGTTTTTTGGCGTCGATCATATTATGTTCGGTGACGACTATCCCTGCTGGTCGACGGAAAAGGCGCTCAAGGTCCTGGATGAAGTGGGCCTGTCCAAAGAAGACAAGGAAAAGGTGCTTGGCCTGAATGCGCGTCGGTTTTTCGGCCTTCCCGAGCGAGTCGATTCCAAGCCCAAAGAGCCGGCTTTCGCGTAATATCCGCGTTGTCGAGAAGTCGCGGCGAAGCGCTCCGCGTTTTGCGGGGGCGCCTTTTTAGCCGTCGGACAGAACCAATTCGTCGGGCATTGTCGCAGCCGCGTTGCGCCGATCGGCTGCCGGCCGGTCTCCCAATTGTTTTCGAACCAGATGTCTTTCCAGCTGCTTGGAAGGCTCCGGCCTCGCGGGGGTTGGTGTTGATGAAGTCGATTGCCTCCCGGAGGTCGGCAACGACCGCGGCGTAGGTCTTCGGATTTTCTAAACCACGTTCCAGCGATTGGACGTAATCTCGTTCAGCATCGTGGATTATTGAGTTGCGGCTTCTACCGGCATTTCAGCTCCTGCAGGTTCTCGCCTGCGGCCTGTGACAGACGGTTCGGTTGATCGGCTCGATTAGAGCAGGGATCGAGAAGACCCGCCCAGAAGGTTCGGGACTTGATCAGGGCCAGAGAAGCCGGACCGGCATAAATTGTTGCACGCTGACGAGCGTCCAGACCGGGAACTGGATGCCGAGATCACGGCGCGGTGCGGTTTGAAGTTAGCGCACCACCGACCAAGCTATGAAGTGGTAAGTCCCTCGCACCATTCGTGAAAACGCCTCCCTCGCGTCATCGTGACGCAGATTGGGTCCAAAATTTGTGGCCGGCGCCTGGGGGTATAGAATCCTGCTAAGCCGGCTACGGGAGGAAACATAAAAATGTATGGCTTAGACTCGGATCGAGGAGCCGTCTCGGTAAGCCTTCGACATCTTAAGCTGTTCGAGAGCGTTGCCCGCCTGTCCAGCGTTCGTCGCGCGTCCGAAGAGTGCCACCTGTCCCAACCCGCCGTCACTCAAGCGATCGCAAAGCTTGAAGAGCGGTTAGGAATCAGCCTGCTGGAACGCGGCGCCAGTGGAAGCTATCTCAACGAACTCGGTGTCATTTTCCAGCGGCGAATAGAGCGGCTGTTCTCGCAGATCGAGCAGGCGCTCATTGAACTCGGAGTGCCAGCTTCTCACGCCCCGGTAATGGCCAGCCGCATTACGAAATCACAGGTACGCAGTCTGATCTCAATCGTCGAAAATGGCTCATTTGCCCAGGCTGCACGCGCTCTTGGGGCCTCGCAGGCAACGCTGAGCCGCGCCGCCCGTGATTTGGAACGGGATCTACGCAAGCCACTCTATCATCGGACGGCGTTCGGCATCGCGGCGACTCCGGCGGGGGCCGAATTTGCGCGCAAGCTCAAGCTTGCCACGCGGGAGATCGAGTGGGGCATCGAGGAGCTGGAATCGGCCAAAGGGAGTCTTAGGGGTCAAATTGTGATTGGCGCCATGCAACTTGCCGGCAGCTTCCTGCTCGCGTCAGTTCTCAATGAATTCATTTCGGCCTATCCGCACGCTAACGTACGAATCCCGAACGGCAGCTCTGGGGCCATGCTGAGGAGCTTACGGGGCGGCGACGTGGATTTTGTCATCGGGTTGCTCAGAAATCCGGTTCCGGAAGATTTGATCCAGGAGCCTCTGGCCAAGGCGCCCTATGTGATCGTCGCGCGGCAAGGACATCCTCTCTTCGCCAAGAGGAAAGTCATGCTCGACGATCTTTCAGCCTACGACTGGGTGGTCGGGACCCCGGGAGCCTGTCGACGAGTTTGCTTCGAGGCCCTGTTTGCGGGTCGGCACAAACCGCAAGCACGAGTGGAGACATCTTCGCTCCCGACGATCCGGCTCATGCTTGCTCGCAGTGACTGCCTCACACTGCTCACCTCCTATGAACTGATGTATGAGGATGACGCACTCGCCGCGGTCCCTTACGGACCAATCGAACCGATCCCGTGGATCGGAGTGACGATGCGAAAAAACTGGTTACCAACTCAACTTCAGGTAAATTTTCTTCGCATCATTCGGAAACGGGTGACGGCGTCTCTGATGCCTGTAAAGGAGTTGCTGAGAGCCAGCTGAGCGGTTCCCATCGTTCGAACCGGCGCGAGCATCCAGCGTCTGCCCGCGGCACAATGAGGCGACCGTCAATGGTCATCGAAGAGACCGCGCAGGTGTTCCTCGCCGATGGCTCGGTCCGGCAATGCTGCATTGCGACGAGGCGGGATCAGGGGGATGACCGCGCCCAAAAGTGCCCGGCGTGCCGGACGTAGTCGAGAAGTTGGGGGCGACGGTCGCTGTCTGCCGGATTCTCGCCCGAAATGGCCATCGAGGAGCCTTGCGGTCTCCTCCTGCCCAAAACTTATGGATGCTGCGGCAGAATCAATTTCCCTGTATCCGAGCAGTGTGTCCATAACCGCAAGGACACCCGCCGGGTGAGTGACGTTTCGCCCAGCGCGTGTCGGCGCGGGCAGAAATTGTCACGCCGCCGGTCGGCCAGAGAGTGCCGTTAAGGCGACCGGCGGAATTCGCGGAGTAGGCGCCTCGATGCCAAGCAAGACGATCGACATTCATCCGCACATCATCGCCGCCGACGAGAAGCGCTATCCGTTGGCGCCGCTAGGCGGCCATCAATCCGATTGGTCGCGCCTGCGGCCCGTCACCGTCGACCAGATGATCGCCGCCATGGACGAGGCGGGCGTCGACAAGTCGGCGATCGTGCAAGCCTCGACCTGCTACGGTCACGATAACTCGTATGTGGCAGACGCGGTTGCCGCTCACCCGAACCGCTTTACCGCGGTGTTCTCGGTGGACGTGCTCGCGGCCGATGCGCCGGAGCGGATGCGATATTGGTTTGGCCGCGGGCTGACCGGCATACGGCTGTTCACCATTGGCAGCACCATGCAGAGCCAGGCGGACTGGATCGACGATCCGCGCGTCTATCCGGCCTGGGAGACCGCCGGCGAACTCGGCATTCCCATCTGTATGCAGATGTCCAAGCAGGCGTTCCCGCAGCTCGTCAACCTGCTGAAGCGGTTCCCGCACGTGAAGGTGATTCTCGATCACCTGGCGCGGCCGGTGCTCGATGACGGGCCGCCTTATGCCGCCGCTGCAGGCCTGTTCGAGCTTGCGCGGTTTCCAACTATCCACCTCAAGGTGACGCCCCGCACGTTCACCGAATGCCGCAACGGCAAGGCAACGCCGGAGACGTTCTTTCCCAAGCTGGTCGGCGCGTTCGGCGCCTCCCGGATCGCCTGGGGGTCCAACTACCCGGCCTCGGAGGGCCCGCTCAAAAACTTGCTGGCGGTCGCGCGCGCTTCGGTTGCGTGCCTGCCGCAGTCCGATCAGGACTGGATTTTCGCCAAGACCGCGCAATCGCTCTATCCAGCATTGCGCGACAGATAGTGCAACATCGCAGGACGCCATCATCGGCGCCTTCGACCTGAGACGATATGGCCGCAGACATGCCGGACCGAATCAAGCTCGCGGTCGAGGACGTCTCGAAGACCTTTCGCGTGCGCGGCGGGCCGGGCGAGAAGGATTCCGTGCTGCCGGTGCTGCGGCACATCTCCTTCGAGGTCGGCGAGAACGAGATCGTGTCGCTGGTGGGCGAAAGCGGCTGCGGCAAGACCACGCTGCTGCGCATCGTGCAGGGCCTGGTCCGGCTCGACCACGGCACCATCAAGCTCGACGGCCATGTGGTGCACGGCCCCGGCCGCGACCGCGGCTTCGTGTTCCAGCAGCCGAACCTGTTGCCGTGGCGCACCGCGATCAGCAATGTCGAGCTCGGCCTGGAGCTGCAAGGGGTCGCCGGCGGCCAAGCGCCGGACGGCGGCGCAGCGCCTGCTCGAGCTGGTCGGCCTCGGCGTCTCGGCGCGCCAGTTCCCCCATGAGCTGTCCGGCGGCATGCAGCAACGCGTCGGGCTCGCCCGCGCGCTCGCCATCGATCCCGCCGTGCTGCTGATGGACGAGCCGTTTTCCGCGCTCGACGCCCAGACCCGCGAGATCCTGCAGCGCGAACTGCTGCGCATCCATGCCGAGACCGGCAAGACGATCCTGTTCGTCACCCACGATCTCGACGAGGCGATCTACTTGAGCGACCGCGTCATCGTGCTCGGCGCCAAGCCGGGCCGGATCAAGGCCACCCTGCCGGTGCCGTTCGCGCGCCCGCGCGCGGAACTGCCGCTGCTGCGCGGCGAGCCGGCGTTCCAGAAAATGCGCACGCAGATGTGGGAACTCATCCGCGCGCCATCCTCGGCCGCCGCATGAGCGAGCACCTCGCCAGCCCGCCGCAGGAAGCCGTGTCGCTGTCCGCCGACGGCGTCGCGGAAGCGGTCGCGCCCGATATCGAGGAGCTCGGGCCGCCGCCGCGCAGCAATCGCAACAAGCTCATCCGGCTCGTTTCGGTGATCGGCGTGCTGGTGGGCTGGGAGGTGTTCGGGCGCCAGATCGAGCCGCTGTTCATGTCCTACCCCACCGCGATCGCGGTGTCGGCAACCGAGATGATCCGCAGCGGCGAACTGATCGCGGCCCTGCTCGACAGCCTCGGCACGCTGCTGCTCGGCTTCTTCGTCGCCTCGGTGATCGGCATCGCCATCGGCCTTTTGATCGGGCGCTACCGCACCGTGGAGGCGGCGACCGACTGGCTGGTCAATGCGCTCTACGCGACGCCCCTGGTCGCCATCATCCCGCTGGTGGTGCTGTGGTTCGGGCTCGGCTTCTCGGCGAAGCTCTTCATCGTGGTGATCCTCGCGATCTTCCCGATCCTCATCAACACCGCGGCGGGCGTGCGCAACGTGCCGCAGCCGCTGCTCGACGTGGGCTTTGCCTTCGATGCCACCGAGCGGCAGCTCTTCACCAAGTTCATCCTGCCGGCGTCGCTGCCCTACATGATGACGGGACTGCGGCTCGGCGTCGGCCGCTCCATCATCGGCATGGTGGTGGCGGAATTCTTCACCGCCATCACCGGGCTCGGCGCCCTGATCGTGAAATACGGCAACCAGTACGACACCGCCGCGATGTTCGTGCCGATCCTCACGCTGATGGTGCTCGGCGTGACGCTCACCGCGCTGATGCGGCGCATCGAAAGCTGGATCGCGCCGTGGAAGGACCTGCAGGGTGACTGAAGGACCATCGAGAAGGTTGGCAGTGGAGCGTCCAAGCATGCGGAACACAGGCAAATGATCATCACCGATTCAGGGCTCCACGTTTGGCGGGCCGAAACCCCCGATCGTCCCTGGCAGCCGGGGCGCACGGCGCATCTCGACGCTCCGATGGAATATGAGGACCTGAGCGTCAGGATGGCGGAGGCCGGCGTCCACCGCGCGATTTTGATTCCGCCCTCGTGGGAAGGCGAGCGTGCGGATTATTCTCTCGAGGCCGTCGCCAGGCATCCCGACCGGTTCGCCATCATGGGGCGGCTACCGATCAACCGGCCGGAAGCGCGCCGGATGCTGGAAACCTGGAAGGATCAGCCCGGTATGCTCGGTGTGCGGCTGACCTTTCATCACGAGTGGGACCGCCCCTGGATGACCGACGGCACGGCAGACTGGTTCTGGCCGGCGGCGGAACGGCTCGACATTCCGGTCATGCTCAACGCGTCGACCTTGCAGGCCGAGATCGGCAAGATCGCGGCGCGGCATCCCCGCTTGCGATTGATCATGGACCACATGGGCCGGCTGAAGGGAACGAAAGACGATGAACTGGCGCCCGCCATCGAGCAGACCATCACGCTGGCGAAATATCCGAACGTGTTCGTCAAGCTGACATTGGTGCCGACATGCTCGTCGGCTCCCTATCCGTACCGCAACATCCACAGTTACGTGCAGCGGTTGATCGAGGCGTTTGGTCCGCGCCGCGCGTTCTGGGGAACCGACCTGTCGGCGATGCTGAGCCGATCGACCTGCACCTATCGCCAGGCCGTCACCTTGTTCACCGAGGAGATGCCGTTCCTCTCCAAGGATGATCTCGAATGGATCATGGGGCGTGGACTTGCCGAATGCCTGCCATGGCCGACGAAGTGAGGGCACCCGCGAAGCATGCGCGAGGGACCTTCGCGTGTCGCAGGCGCCATCCCGACGGGGCATGGACCGAAGTTGCCGGCGCGCGCGGATGTCGGCGAGAGAACGGCTGATTTTACAAATTCTTATATCCAGGGACCGCGTTTCGATTGGACCGAGGACGCTCCATGCCGTCAAATTTATGCACCGTGCAGAAGACCTGAAGACGTCTGACGGTGCCGGTGCGGCCTAAATCGGAGTTCCGCATCTGGCAAATTCAAATACGGGAGAAACTCGATGGGATTCCCTTCCACTGGGCCAGTCACACTGCGCACCAATCTCGCGGATTATCCAGTGACCGCGGCCTTGAGGCAGGGAACGACCTCCTCTCCCCTGATCAAATTCGATTTCTGCGGCCCGAAAACCGCGCATGACGGCTTCAAACCGATGGTCCGCGAAAATGCATATGATGCAGGCGAATTGGCCATCGTCACGTTCCTCCAGGCGAAAGCGTTCGGCAAGCCTTACGTCCTTCTTCCGGCCCCGATATCCGGACGATTTCAGCATCATTGCATAGGCTACAGCGCCGAATTCGGTGAGCTTAAGCCCAAGGATATCGAGGGACGCAAGGTCGGGGTGCGGACCTATGCGCAAACAACGGGCCTTTGGGTCCGCGGAATTCTGCAGCATGAGTATCGGGTCGATCTAAACAAGGTAACCTGGCTGACGATCGATGAGGCTCATCTGGCTGAGCACGAAGATCCACCGAATTGCCAGCGCATTCCACATGGGAAGAAACTCGCTCAAATGATGCTCGCAGGTGAGATTGCCGCAGCGATTCTCGGCAACGACATGCCGAATGATCCGCGGATTCGCCCCCTCATCCCGGATCCGCATTCGGCTGCCAAGGAGTGGTACAAAAGGGAAGGTGTAATTCCGATCAATCATATGTTCGCCGTCCACCGTGACCTGCCGAAGCAGCGCCCCGATGTCGTCCAGGAGTTGTTTCGGATGATTGTCGAGAGCCGCGCTTCAGCTCCGGCGGGCGCCCTGTCGAGCATTCCGCCGTTTGGCGTAGAGGCGAACCGGAAAGCCTTGAAAATGGCCATCGATTGGTCTCTGGAGCAAAAAATCATACCCCGACGTCTGGAAGTAGACGAACTCTTCGACGATGTGACGGCGGCTCTGAAGGCGTGAGATCACAGGCAAGCGGACACAAAGGGCTCCCTGGCAAGCGGCAGGCTCGACAAGCGAACAATCATTCTGCCCTGGCGCTGGCGCCGCGGGGAGCGGCGACACGCCACACGCCTTCGGGGAGCGCGCTGATCCTGACCTCATGCTGCTCGCAACCACAATCATGTCAGCCTCAAGGGGGACCGTGATGCACGTCCGAAGCCCGATCATCGCTTTCGTGGCACTGCTTACTCTGACCGTCGCCGCGCACGCTCAGGACATGTCCAAATACCCGGACTGGTCGGGGCAGTGGCGCAGGCCCGCCGGCGTGGCACCCCAATGGGATCCGACCAAGCCGCCGGGCCTCGGCCAGCAGGCGCCGCTGACGCCTGAGTATCAGGCCATTTTCGAGGCGACCCTGAAGGACCGCGCCATCGGCGGGCTCACCGGCGACCCGACCGGCCTGTGCCTGCCGCACGGCCTGCCGCGGATGATGGTCGCGATCTTTCCGGTCGAGTTCGTCGTCACGCCGAAGGTCACCTACTACATGACCGACTACACGACGTCGCGCCGCATCTTCACCGACGGCCGCGATTGGCCCAAGGACCTGCTGCCGAGCTTCAACGGCTATTCCATCGGCCATTGGGTCGATACCGACGGCGACGGCCGCTACGACCTGCTCGAAGTGGAATCCCGCGGCTTCAAGAGCCCGCGCACCTTCGAAGGCAGCGGCCTGCCGCTCCACCGCGACGGCGAGAGCGTCATCAAGGAGCGCATCTTTCTCGACAAGGCCGACAAGAACCTGCTGCACGACGAGGTCACCGTCATCGACCACGCCTTGACGCGTCCATGGACCGTGACCAGGCACTACCAGCGTGACCCCAACGGCGTGTGGGATTTCGTCGACTGCGCCGAGAACAACCCGCATGTGGTCATCGGCGGCGAGACCTACATGATGAGCGCCGACGGCTACCTGATGCCGACCAAGACCGGCCAGCCGGCGCCGGACCTGCGGTACTTCAAGGCCAAGAAGTAAGCGTAGCGGACCAGGACCCTGACCGGCAGCCGGCCGACATCGTCGGCATCGCCTCGGTGGCTCAGCATCTCCACAATTTCTCTCTGGAAGTGTGAACCGCTTCACATTCGCATTGGCGAATGTTTGCAACTCTGAGGCCCGGAGCTGCGGCATCTGGCTCAAAGTCCGAGGGGAACGACATCATGAGATTGCGATCGATTGTCGTGTCGGCCGGCCTTGCATTGGCCGTCCCGACCGGCGCCGCGATGGCGCATCACTCGTTTGCCATGTTCGACACCGCGCACCCAATTGAAATCTCGGGCACGGTGAAGGAGTTCAGGTATGTCAACCCGCACTCCGTATTGATCGTGGAAGTCAGGGGTCCAGACGGGTCCGTCAGGGAGTGGACCCTCGAAAGCCCGGCGCCCGGCATCATGGGTAGACAAGGGGTCAAAGCCAATACCTTCAAGCCCGGGGATTCGTTCAAGGGTACGATCAGTCCGCTCCACAGCGGCGAGGCAGGTGGCTCCTACTTTCCGCCCCAGGTCGATCTCACCAATCCGGTCGCGGCGCCGAAATAACGAAGTGATCCCTCGACGTTCCGGCCGCTGCGCGGGACCGCGCTCGCTTTTCCCCGATCAGCGCGTTGCCGCGGTCCCGACACCCACATGGGAGAAGAGCAATGGCATTTCGAAGCATAATCGGTCGGACAGCGACGGCCATGGCTGTGTTCGTAGCGCCGGTCGCCGCTCAACAGATGTTTGATGAAAGCAAATATCCCGCGTTCGAGGGCCAGTGGATCAGAACTGGCGCGATCGAGAGATACGACCAGACGAAGCCGCCCGGGCGCGGACAGGAAGCGCCGCTCACGCCGGAGTATCAGGCGATCTTCGAGGCCAATCTCGCCGATGTGGCCAAGGGCGGATTTGGGGACGACCCGGTCTATTCCTGCATCCTGGAAGGAATGCCGCGGGCCATGAATCTCATACTGCCGATGGAAATCGTCATCAAGCGCAACACCACCTACATCCTGATGGAATACTTAGGCATGCTTCGTCGCGTCTATACGGACGGGCGCAGCTTTCCGGAGGACGAAGGCCCGTCCTGGATGGGCTACTCGATCGGCAAATGGATCGACGAGGACGGCGACGGCCGCTACGACGTGCTCGAAATCGAAACCCGTAACCTGAAGAACCCACGGACCTATGACGCCGCCGGCGTGCCGATGCACAAGGATGGCCAGACCGCCGTCAAGGAGCGGATCTATCTGGACAAGGCGAACCCGGACATCCTGCACGACCAGGTCACGACCTACGACCATGCGCTCACCAGACCCTGGACGGTAGTGAAGACCATGCATCGTGAACGTAAACCGATCTGGATCGAGGCCGTCTGCGCTGAGGACAATCTCCAGGTCAACATCGGCAACGAGCACTACATGCTCAACAGCGCTCGCGAACTGATGCCCGCCAAGAAGGATCAGCCGCCGCCGGACTTGAAGCACTTCAAGAAGTGAGCGGACGAAGGGCGGTGGGGACGAGGCGACTTCACCATGTCGAGGAACGGGCTTCGACTGGCTCATTCCTTCCGGCGGGATCGAAACTTCTCAGCCCGGCCAGCCATCGCGGTCTTTCCCCACGACCGTTTACCCGTCATGCGCTACAGCGCGGGGACATCCCCGGCGCTCGCAAACGTGCGCACCACGAGCCGCGCGACCCGGCCGCGGATTTCGATCTCGTGGCTGGGGGCGGCGCCGAGATCGATGCCGGCACGGGCGGCAACGGCTTCGGAGATCACGAGCTCGCAGGCGTAGGTCTTGGTGAGGGCTTCCATCCGGCTCGCGGTATTGACGCTGTCGCCGACCGCGGTGATCGAAACGGCCGTGCCGTAACCCATTTCGCCTACGATCGCAGGGCCGGTATGGATGCCGATGCCGATGCGCAGCGGCTCGGGCAGGTCGTTAATCAGCGCGCGATTGAGACTTTGCATGCGCTCGGCCATATCCTTGGCCGCGGCGAGCGCCTCGCGGCAGCCCGCCTCGACGCCGCTGTCGAGCCCGAACAGCGCCATCACCCCGTCGCCGATGAATTTGTCGATGCGCCCGCCCGCCGCCTCTACCGCGTGGCCCATCTCGGCGAAATACCTGTTGAGCAGAAAAACCAGATCGTAGGGGAGCTTGTCTTCGGAGAACTTGGTGAAGGCCCTGAGATCGCCGAAAAGGATCACGATTTCGCGCTCGGCGCCGTGGAGATAGCGCGGTTGGCGAAATCCTTCCCGCGCCTGGGCGGTCGCCGGCAACAGCGGCGTCACGCGGAGATCGCCGCGCGGGCGCAATTGGCAGGCGAGCCGCACGTTGGGCGCCGCGCCCACGCGGTGCAACACCTTCATTTCCTCTGTCCCGGGGGGCACGATCGCCTCCCGCGGTCCCTCGACCCTGACGCGGCAGGTGGAGCAGCGTCCACGGCCTCCGCACACGGAGGCATGCGGGATGCCGGCCATGCGGCTTGCCTCCAGCACCGATACGCCGTGCACGATCGCGACCACGCGGCCGCTCGGATAGGTCAGTCGGACGACGCCGCGCCGGCGCTCCCAATACCAACGCACGATCCGTGCCGCGAGGACGGCAAGCAACGCCGCCAGAAAGGCGTAACGTCCCCACACGACCATCTGATCGATGACCGCGGCATCCGCCGGAGCCGCCTTTGGGTGCGCTTGCGCCACCTGGGCGAGCCACGCCGGATCCTCGGCCATCGCCGTGACCTGGCGGGCGCCCTCGAACACGCCGAGCATCGCAAAGGTCGGTATCAGCAGCGCGAAGGCGTAGAGGATGGGCTGCCAGCGTGGGTACCACGGCTTCAGGCGCAGCCAGAACCACAGCCCGATCATGGCGTGGATCCAGGCGATCACCAGGACCGTGAGCTGGAGACCGCCATACAGCGGATAGGCCACGAAGTATTTGTGCAGGATTGTCGAGTAGTAGCCGTAGTCCGAACCGTAGAACGTGTCGGAGACGCGCGTCCACATGACGTGATCGACGAGGAAAAACGGAATCGAGAATCCGAGAACGAGCTGCGTCGCCTCGGTGGCCGGCATCCTGAGCGAGCTGCGCAGCCACAGCGCCCACAGCGCCAGGCTGAAATGCGTCGCGAAAGCGCCGTAGAGGAATACGCCGCCGAGCGGACTCGCCCAATAGTCGTAGACGTGCCTGAGGGCGCGATCCATTACATCGACCGAGAGGAGGCCCAGGCTGTGGTTGAGGAGATGGGTCGTCACGTATGCCAACATGACCAACCCAGAGCCCAACCGCAGCCGCCGGATCACGCTTTCCATCCACGCTCGTCTTTCACGGCCCAAGCTCCGCGCACTTGACCTGCCATCGAGCGTAAACGTTTTTGCAGCGCTTGTGGATGGCGAATCCTCCAATCCCACCGCCCACTTCGTTCCGGCGCTCTTCAGAATCCGAACAGCCGTGCCGGGTTCTCGACCAGAATCTTCCGCTTCATCGCCTCGTCCGGCGCCCAGCGGTGGAGCAGGTTGAACAGCTCGACCGTCCCCACCTTGTCGGCGAAGGAGAGGTGCGGATAATCGCTCCCCCAGATGAGCCGGTCCGGAGCCGTCGCGATCAACGCCGCGACCATGGGATCGACGTCGGCGAAGTTGGCCGCGGTGGAGATGCGGTAGGTGCCTGTGAGTTTCACCCAGGCCCGTCCCTCGCCACGGCGCAGCAGATCGAGCAGTTGCACAAATCCTGTTTGGCCCACGCCGCCGCCGGCGAGGAACATGCCCATGTGCGCGAGCGAAAACGGGGCGCGAAGGCTGCGCAGTGTGCCCATCAGCTCCTGGCTCAGCCATCCCGGCAGCAGGAAATCCAGGTGCCAGCCGATCTCGGCGCAACGCGCATCGAGCCGGGCGATGCGGGGCAGCAGGCTGGCGCCGAAGCCGGCTTCGGGCGGCTTTACCGGCGAGACGTTGATCCGCACCCCGCGGACCCCCGTCGCGTCGAGCGCGGCGAGCATGCCGTCGGGCGCATCCTGATCGACGTCGACGATGCCGCGGCTTCCCGGCAAGCGGCGCATGGCGTCGAGCATGTATGCATTGTCGCGGCCATAGGCGCTGGGCTGGACGAAGACGAAGCGCTCGAATCCGAGCCCGCGTGCCTGCACGAGATAATCCTCGAGGGGCGCGAGCGGCGGCGCATAGCGAAGCTTCTCGCTGACGCCGCCGTGGGGATAACTGTCCGCCGGCCCGAACACATGGAAATGCGCGTCGCAGCTCAGCGGCGGCGCCGTGAAAAGAGGTTCGACCTCGCGATCGGCAGTCAAAACGATATCCTTGATTCGGTGGGAGGCGGGGTGGGCAGTCTATGCATAGCTCAATCCGACGTCATCCCAGCGAACTGGGCGCGCCGGCCCGAGGACGGCCGGTAGCGGCCGAGACGGGTAAACGCTCCGGTAACCATTGGGGCGCACCGTCATCTGACTTTTTTTGCCGACAGGTGGCAGCAATGTTCTCTACGCTCGATTGGGCCGTGAAGGGCGCAACCGGCTCGAGCAGCTCGACGTTCCCGAATGTAATGGAACGCGGCCGGCCTGCCGCCGCCGACAATCCGTTCGGCGATTGGAAGTTCGACTACAGGGAATTTCACCCGATATATCCGCCACCTGCGCAGAACGCCGACGCCGACGGAACGCAGGCCTCGGCAGCGCCTGGTGTGCCGACCCTTGAAACTGAAATCGCCGCGCTGGTGCAGGAAGCGCAGGAGAGTCTTCGTCAGCCCGAGGACGTGGGTCGGACCGCCGGGCGGGACTTGCAAGGCCAAGCCGCTGTTTCCAGCACCGCCGGCGAATTTTCAGCCACATTGCCGAAAAATATTGGGGTCAAGGTTAACTGGCTCGGCCTGGAACGGCGCGCATGGGTTCCTGACATCAGGATCGATGATCCGGCGCGGGCCAGGGAAGTAGTCTTGTCTCGCAACGCCCAAACAAGGCCTGTCGTTCTTGCTGTGCTGCTGGGGACTTCCCTGGCCGCGGCATGGATCGTCGGGTTGCCTCCCTCCCTCACTCAAAGCCGTCATCCAACTGCTATCGATCAAACAACTCCCCCATCGGGCGAGGTGCTCGACTCCGACAGCCGCTTCACCCTGGGCCGCCCGGAGGCAAATCGGGAAACGGCGCCGCGCCTGGGAAACCCCAGCAGGATTGCCGATGCCGCAGCAGGCATGCGCGGTCACAGGCGAGAGTCCGCGCAAAGCGCGCCTCAACAACCCAAGGCCGTCAAGACCGCTATGCTGGCGCAGCCGAGTGCAGCACCGTCAGACCCCGCTGCATCAGGCTTCGGGCACAAGCCTGATTTCCTGCCGAGATCGACACCGTTTCCGGAAACCAAGCCCGACACCGTCGACGGATGGACAGTACGCGATGTCCTCGGTGGAACGGCTGTCTTGGAAGGGCCTGACGGAATCCGCAGGGCCGCTCGCGGCGACAACGTGCCGGGACTCGGAAGGCTCGAACTCGATCGTGCGCTGGGGCAGCCGCTGGATAGTCGTGACCGACAGGGGGCTTATTTCCACGCCATAGGCCGGGCAAAAACGCGGGATCGGCCCTTGTGGAAATGGACGGCAAGCTCACACGCTGCAAGAGCAGCTCTTCCAAAGTTGTCCGTGGAGATTTTCGGCCAGCGGCTTGGCTCTCGACTTGAAGAGCGGCGCCAGACACCGAGAATCGGTTGGACAGTTCGATCACCAGGAGGCCAGATTACCGCGCAGGTTCCATCGCGCAGGAATGTGACGTCGGAAGCCGAAACGAGAGGGGAGACGAACTGATGAACCGAACGGACATCAATGAAAGTCGCCGCCGGTTGCATGAACTCGCAGAGACCCAGCACTGGGCGCACCACGTGGCCGATCTCGACAGTGGAAAAATACTCACCTTTCCGCTGGACCGCCCGGTCGCGCCGCTGTCCCGTGCCAAACGGCTGCTTCAACTCGGCCACCGCGTCGATCCCTCAATCTTCGGAGGAATCTTCGGGTGGGGACCGTCCTACGAGCTCTCCGCGCACGTTCCGTACCAATACTCGCCGCTGGCCTATCTGAGCGTTTACAACGCGGATCTCTATGACGGAGCCGGGGACACAATCCAGTGGTGGCCGCCACAACAAGAGGCCAACCCTCCTCACCGCCAAATGAGCTTTGTCTTCACCGTATCGCCGGCTCAGCGCTGTCTCGTGAGCATCGAGCTGTCGGCGAAGCCGTGGCCGGGAACGGTGGGGCACGTCAGCGTAGGGTACAACACGGGCTCGGTGAGCGTCCCGATCAACGCCTACGAATCTCACCTTGTGGATGTCACGTTCATCCCCGGCAACCAAATTGCGGGCATCAACATGTCGCTCGAAACCGGAATTGAGCTGCTGGTGTTCGATCAGATTTCCCTGGTGACACTGCCGCCTGTGTCGGTGTTCGACCCGGGCACCGCCTGACGATGCGATCCGGCAAGCCATCCTGGAGCGGGCGCCGCTGCAATAGGCGTCACCTCGGCAGGTGCAAGTTCATAGCCCGGATTATCCACGCCTCCAGCTTGCGCCCGAAGCGCGCCACCGGACACGAGTTGGATCTGGAGTGCGGCCAGCAACACCAAGCCCGTTCCGGCGGATCTGCGTCCGGGAAATTCCCATCTCATGCCTCGGCCCCGGCGCGACGGCGGACCGGCCTCTCGGAAGCCGGTTCGTCTGCCGCCGTCGCCGGCTCGAGCGCCGCGGAGACCGCCTCGTCGACGCGCTCCAGCCAGACGAATTCCAGCTGCTGGCGGGCCTGTTCGGGAATGTCCTCGAAATCCTTGCGGTTCCGCGCCGGCAGCATCACCCGGGTGATGCCGGCGCGCTGCGCGGCGACGACTTTCTCCTTGATGCCGCCGACCGGGAGCACGAGCCCGCGCAGGCTGATTTCGCCCGTCATGGCGGTGTCGCTGCGCACGGTGCGGTTGGTCAGGAGCGAGACCAGCGCCATGAACATGGCGACGCCGGCGCTCGGCCCGTCTTTCGGTGTCGCGCCGGCCGGCACATGGATGTGGATATCGGTTTTCTCAAAGCGGCCGGCATCAATCCCGAGCGCGCCAGCACGGTTCTTGACGATGCTGAGCGCCGCCTGGGCGCTTTCCCGCATTACCTCGCCGAGTTGGCCGGTGAGGATCAACTTGCCGTGCCCCGGATTGGCGGTCGCTTCAATGAAGAGGATGTCGCCGCCGACCGGCGTCCAGGCGAGGCCGGTCGCGACGCCGGGCACGCTGGTCCGCATCGCCACCTCGTTCTCGAACAGCGGTGCGCCGAGGATGGGCGCGAGATCGCCGGAGGCGATACGGATCGGCCCACTCTGTCCTTCGGCAATACGCACCGCCGCGTGGCGCAGGACCTTTCCGATCTCGCGCTCGAGGTTTCGCACGCCGGCCTCCCGCGTGTAATTCTGGATGATCTCGCGTAGCGCCTCGTCGGCGACCTCGACCTGGCCGGGCTGTAGGCCGTTCGCCTCCATCTGCCGCGCCACCAGGTAGCGCCGCGCAATCTCGAGCTTTTCGTTGGCGGTGTAGCCGGGAAGGCTGATGATTTCCATGCGGTCGCGCAGCGGCCCGGGAATGGTATCAAGCATGTTCGCTGTCGTGATGAACACGACGCGGCTGAGGTCGAACGGAACCGCCAGATAATTGTCGCGGAACGTGCTGTTCTGCTCGGGATCGAGCACCTCCAGCAGCGCCGCGCCGGGATCGCCATGGATTCCGGTGCCGAGCTTGTCGATCTCATCGAGCATCATGACGCAGTTGCGCGTGCCCGCCTTGCGGATCGCCTGGATAATGTTGCCCGGCAGCGCGCCGATATAGGTGCGCCGGTGGCCGCGAATTTCCGCCTCGTCATGGACGCCGCCGAGGCTGACCCGCACGAACTTGCGGTTCATGGCGCGCGCGATCGACTGGCCGAGCGAGGTCTTGCCGACGCCGGGCGGCCCGACGAAGCACAGGATCGGCGCCTTGCCGTTAGGCGCGAGCTTGCGCACGGCGAGGTATTCGATGATCCGGCGCTTGATCTTCTCGAGCCCGAAATGATCCTCGTCGAGGATGCGCCGCGCCGCCACGATGTCGATCGGGCTCTCCTCGGGCAGGCTCCACGGCAGCTCGACCAGCCAATCGAGATAGGTGCGCACCATGCCGTATTCGCCCGCCGCTTCCGGCATCCGTTGCAGCCGCCGCAGCTCTTTGCGCGCCTGGTCCTCGACCTCCTTCGGCATCTTGGCCTTGGTGATGGCTTCGCTGAGCTCGGCGATCTCGGTCGCCTTGCCTTCGTCGCCTTCACCCAACTGGCGCTGGATTGCGGCCATCTGCTCGCGCAGCAGCACCTCGCGATTGCGTGCGTCGAGCGATGCCTTGGTTTCGCGGCCGATCTCCTGGGACAGCCGGAGCACCTCGATCCGGTGCGCCAGGATGCGCGACACGCGCTCCATGCGGGCCTTGATGTCGATGGTCTCCAGGATCTCCTGCTTCTCGTCCGGCGTCGCGTCCATGTAGGTCGCCACCATGTCGGCGAGCGCGGCCGGCGTATCGACGGCCTGGATTGCGGCCAGCAGTTCGGGCGGAGCCTGCGGCAGGAGTTGCACCGCCTCCACGGCTTGTCCCTTGAGATGGACGAAGCGGGCCTCGATCTCGTCCGACACCGGCGCTGGCTCGGGGATTCGCAGCACCCGCGCGACGAAGAAAGGCCAGCCGTTGAGGAATTCGACGATCTGGAACCGCTCCTCGCCCTGGCACACGAGATGGTGCGTGCCGTCCGGCGCCGTGATATAGCGCGCGATATTGGCAATCGTACCCATGCGGTGCATGTCGATCGGCAAGCGGATCGGCCGTCTCGGCGTTGCGCTGCATCAGGATGCCGACCGGCCGCTGCTCTCGCACCGCCTGCTGCGCCGCCGCGATCGAGCGCGGCCGGCCGATCGTGATCGGCAGCACGATACCTGGGAACAGCACGGTGTTGCGCACGGGGACGATGATGATCGCATCCGGCGGCAATGGCGGCATGGGCGCCGGAGTGCTGCCGGCGGTCTCCTCGGACGCGCCCTTGAGCTGATTTTCAACCACGGAGGGCCCCCGATTTCTGCAAGGTGATGACGAGACAGCCGTTGGAAGCAGCCCGGTGCACCGCGCTGTAGCGTCCGGCGGGAAGCCGCACGCGGCGCTCGAACCGGCCTTGTGGAAGCTCGAGCCGATGAATGACGGCCGTCCGCATTTCCGCCGGAAGGACACGATTTCCCGAAACCAAGAGATCGCTTCCATCGATGGATGTCTCGACCCCATCGGGATTGACCCCAGGCAACGCTACCAGCACCAGAACGGCGCGTTCGGTCTCCAGAATATCCACCGGCGGCTCCCACACCGGCATGCGTACGGCGCCCCCCGGCCGGAACATTTCGCGATGCAGCCGGTCCGCGCGGGCAAGCATTTCGCACGCCTCGGACCACATCCAACGAGCGGGAAAATTCGATGCCATCATCATACCTTCCAATGCACGAAGATTTGAGGATCGGAGCGGCCAAATTCAATGGCTTGATTTGGACCCGGATTCACTTTTTTCGGCTTCCATAGCAGGTTACGGTAAAAGCAACGCTGACGCCGCCCGCAGCGCCGCCACGGACCGCTTGAACGCGAGGCGGCTACCTCTGCGACCGCGTGCGGTGAAGCAGGGCTTGCCGCTCCAGCTCGATCAATCGTGCCTTGAAGCTCGCATCGCGCTCCGCGGCCTCGGCTGCCTTGCGGATGGCGCGGGTGAGCGCCTGCACGAGGTCGGCGCGGGCGATGATGCCGACAAGCTCCCGGCCGCGTACGACGGGCAATCGCTTGAAGCCATGCTCCTCGATGAGGCGACCGGCCTCTTCCAGCGGCGTGGCCTCGGTCACCGTCACCGGATTGGGAGTCATGACGTCGCCGACCGTACGTCGGTCAAACCGGGCGGCTTCGTCGGCCAGACCGGTGCGTTCAATGATCAGCTGGAGCCAATGCGGTCGACTTGCCTCACCCTTGGTCTCGACGCGGCGAAGCAGATCGTGTTCGGTGACGATTCCGACGATGCACCCGGCGTCATCCACGACAGGCATGCCGCTGATTTTCCGCTCCAGCATCCGCTGGGCGGCGATCAGCACGGAGGTGTCGGGCCTGACCGTCACCACCTTGCGTGTCATGAAGTCCGCGACCCTCATCGGAAACTTCCCGGAAATGCAGAAAATGTAATTCTAGGCATAGGCGCGCCGAACCGAATTGCGATTGGTCAATACCGCGCGCCGATCCGCCGGTAGGTTATCCAAACCTTGCAACTCCAGATATGCTGATGCCGCTTCGTCTGCAGCGGTGATTCTGTGTCCGATCGCGTAAATCCGGGCGACCTCGACCGGACTCCGCACGCTCTTGATGGTGATCAATTTGCGATCAAGAAGAGGAAGTCTGATCACGGTGCCCCCAGCCGCATGAAGGTCCATATGGCGACCCGCCCCTCTGTTGCAAAATCGAGCCACAAGTCCGTGCCGCGTCCTTTCACCTGGGGCGTCTCGACGTCGAGCTACCAGATCGAGGGGGCCGCCAACCAGGATGGCCGTGGCCCGAGCATCTGGGACAGCTATTGCCGCCAGGTCGGCCGGGTCGCCAATGGCGATACCGGGGACGTCGCCTGCGATCACTATCATCGCTATCGGGAAGACGTCGGCCTGATGCGCGAACTCGGCGTCAAGGCCTATCGTTTTTCAGTGGCGTGGCCGCGGGTCCTGCCGAAGGGCCGCGGCGCCGTCAACGAGGCGGGCCTTGCGTTTTACGACCGCCTGATCGACGCATTGCTCGCCGCCGGAATCGAGCCGTGGCTGTGTCTCTATCATTGGGATCTGCCACAGGCGCTTGATGACCTCGGCGGCTGGACCAATCGCGACTGCGCGCTGTGGTTTGCCGACTATGCGGCGCTGATCGCGCGCCGCTATGGCGACCGGGTGAAGCGCTTTGCAACGTTCAACGAGCCCTCGGTGTTCACCCTGTTCGGCTACTGCATGGGCGGCCAGGCACCCGGCATTGCCGACCGCGCGCTGCTGTTGCGCGCGATCCATCACGTGAACCTCGCCCATGGTGCGGCCGTCGACGTGCTGCGCGCGAACGTGCCGCAGGCGTCCCTCGGCATCATTCATAACCGCCAGCCGTGCCTGCCGGCGAGCGACGCCCCGCAGGACGTGGCGGCGGCGCGCAAGTTCGATGCCTACTGGAACGGCGCGTTCCCCGATCCCCAGTTGCTCGCGTGCTATCCGCCATTGCTCGCCGAAGCCATCGCGCCCTGTCAGCAGCCCGGCGATCTCGCCCGCATCTGCCGTCCGATCGACTGGTTCGGGCTCAATCACTACTCGCCGCTCTATCTGAAGGCCGATGACGGCAATCCCCTCGGCGTCGGATTCGGCGACTTGCCGCCCGGATGCCAGCGCACCAGCATGGGCTGGCCGATCGAGCCGGACGCATTTCGCGATACGCTGATGGAGGTCCACAGACGCTACCGGCTGCCGATCTATGTGCTGGAGAACGGCACGGCGTTACGCGACGAGATCGACGCAGAACGGCGAGGTCGCCGACCAGCCCCGGATCGATTTTCTGCAGGCCTATACGGCCGCGATGTTCGAGGCGATCAAGGCCGGCGCCGACGTGCGCGGCTATTTCGTATGGTCGCTGCTCGACAATTTCGAATGGGGCTCGGGATACGGTCCGCGGTTCGGGATCACCTATGTGGACTACCCGACGCAGCGGCGAATCCCGAAGGCATCGTTCCATTGGTACGCCGCGGCTCATCAAGGCCTCCGAATCGACGCCCGCCGCGAGCCGAGACCTGGACGTGAGCGGCGATCAAATCCTGCTCGGCGACATCGGCGGAACGACCGCACGATTCGCGGTGCTGACCGGCGACAGGCTCGGCCCGATCGATCACGTTGCGGTCTCCGGCCATCCGTCTCTGATCGATGCGATCGGCGGCTTCCTCGGCCACCACGGAGATCGTAGCCGCGATCGGCGCCGCGGTCCTTGGCGTCGCAGGCCCGGTGGGGGGCGGGCGCTGCCTCATCACCAACAGTCATTGGGTGGCCGATTCCGGTCGAATTGCGCGCCAAGTTCGGCTTCGCGTCCGTGACCCTGATCAACGACTTCGAAGCCATCGCCTGGGCCCTGCCGCATCTGGGCGCGCATGACGTCAAGCCGCTCGCGGGCGGCCAAGCGGCAGCGGGAGAGCCGATGGTCGTGATCGGGCCCGGCACCGGATTGGGCATGGCGGCGATGGTGCGCCGCGGCGGCGACATGACGGTCATTGCGACGGAAGGCGGACACGCGACGCTGCCGGGCACGACGCCGCGCGAGGACGCCGTCATTGCGCATCTGCGCGCGCGGTTTGGCCATGTCTCGGCCGAACGCGCCCTTTCGGGGCCGGGGCTTGAAAATCTGTACGCTGCCATTGCGGCGATCGACAACGCCGCCGTTGCGAGCCGGACCGCCGCGGAGATCACCCGGCATCGCGCTCGATCGCAGTTGCACGACCTGCCGGGCGGCGGTCGACATGTTCTGTGCCATGCTGGGCACGGTCGCCGGCAATCTTGCGCTGACGTTTCGCGCGCGCGGCGGCGTCTATCTTGCCGGCGGCATAGCACCGCGCCTGGCCGACTATCTCGCACAGTCGGAATTCCGCGCGCGCTTCGAGGCGAAGGGACGTTTCCGCGAATATGTCGAGAGCATTCCGACCACCATCATCGTGAACCCGGATGCGGCATTCCTGGGGCTCAAATCGCTCGCCCAGGCGGCGTCCGTGCCATGACCGGGATTGTCACCTTCACGCCGAATCCGGCCATCGACATATCGACGTCGGTCGAGCGGATCATGCCGATCCACAAGCTGCGATGCTCCGCGGCGCGGCGCGACCCCGGCGGCGGCGGCATCAACGTGGCGCGCGTCGTGCGAAGGCTCGGCAGCGAGGTGACGGCGATCTATCCGCGCGGCGGCGCCACCGGCCAGCTGCTGTCGCGACTGGTCGAGCGTGAAGGTATCGCGAGCGCAGACCTCGGAAATAGCGGAGGAGACCCGGGAGGATTTCTCAGTGTTCGAGGAGACGAGCGGAAAGCAATTCCGCTTCGTGCTGCCGGGACCGGCTGTCGCCGAGCCCGAATGGCGCGCATCCCTCGACGTTCTGAGCGCGCGCGCAAACCGTCCCGACTTCGTGGTTGCGAGCGGCAGCCTGCCGCCCGGCGCTCCTGCCAATCTTCTATGCGCGTGCATGCCGGATCGCGAAAGACCTGGGAGGCGAAATTCGTGCTGGATACCTCGGGTCCGGCGCTGACCGCGGCGCTCAAGGAAGGCGTTCATCTGGTCAAACCCAACTTGCGCGAACTGAGCGAATTCGTGGGCGAGCGGCTTGATGGCGAGGCGGCTTGGCTTCGGGCTAGTTTCGCGGCTCGTGAAAAGCCGACAGGCCGAGATCGTGGCCCTGACATTGGGGCATCGCGGCGCGCTGCTCGTCGACCGTGACCGCGTACTGCGCGCCGAGCCGCCGCCGATTACGCCGGTCAGTTCCGTGGGTGCCGGCGACAGTTTTCTCGGTGCCATGGTGTGGGGTCTGGCCGCGGGACTCGACCTCGACCATGCGTTTCGGCTGGGCGTCGCGGCTGGATCATCGGCCCTGCTCAATCCCGGCACCGGGCTCGCCCATCCCGAAGACATCCGGCGACTGGCGGCCCAGGTGGTGGTCAGGGCATTGTGACGACGCCGGTGGCTCAAGGCTGGATCTGCGGTTGCTCTTCTCGGCGCGGCGGCGCGACGGGCGCGGGCTCGATGACCCGCGACCTGTCGAGCGCCAGCAGCAAGGTGGCGACGCGATTGATCGCGGCCCGCCAGTCCGACAGCCGCTGATAATTGTCGACCAACCAATTGAACGCCACCTGCACCGTGACGAATGCGGCGGAAGCCTGGGTGAGTTCGCCGAGCGTCATGGTGCCGGCGAGGTATTTCGGGGTGCACAGCAGCCACGCGAATACCGGCGCCAGCAACAGATCGGTCTGCGAGACCATGGTGGTTCCCATGAGCTGCCAGCACAACTGACGCCATCGGACCAGGACTTGGCCCAGGGCCTGCCACACCGGATTGCGCTCCGTCGAGTTCGCTCGCGGCCGGGGCCGTCTGTTCTCCCAGATTCGCGAATCCTGGTGGCGGCCGCCAGCATCTCGGCTTCGGCCTGGTTTTCGCTCTGGATGATGGCAGGCAATCTGCGGCCGATGGCGATCATCGCCGTCGTGAAGATGAACGAATAGAGGCAGACGCCGAGCACGAGATAGCCCGGTATCGTCACCTCATGTCCGCCCACAGTGACCGTCAAGCTGCCGCCGACCGTCCACAGCACGTCGATGAACACGAGCGGCCGTCAAGGCCGCAGTGAACAATCCGAGCGCCATGTCGACCGGCGCATCGGTGGCGATCCGCGCATCGTAGGAGATGCGATATTCGGCATTCTGGTATTCGCCGGTCACGAATTTGAGCCGGCGGTAGCGTTCGTCCCTGAGCCACAGCGCCAGCAGATGTTTCGTGAGCCACTCGCGCCATTTGCGCTGCGTGGTCATGCGGCCCCACACGGAAGCGACCGACAGCGAAACGCTCAGGCACGCCAGCGGCGCGAATATCAGCGCCTGTGCCCGTAGCCCGGCGGCGTCACGACCCTCCAGCGCATTGAAGAAATCGCGATTCCAGTAATTGAGCCGGTACTGCACTGCGATCTGCGCGAGCGCGACCGCGATGAGTCCGGCGGTCAACACCCAGCTCACCCAGGCAGCCTTCGCCCTTCCAGAATCCGGACGCGGATATCCAGAACCGGACAAACCGCGCACGTGCTCCCACCTGGTTGTTTTGGGCCATTTCCGGCCGGTCCTTCGATCGCGCTGAATATCGCGCCTGAACGCCAGCATCGCTGTCTTTGCGCGTAGGTGAATTGAGTGATGTCAATTCGCGCACCGGCCCAGGATGCGATTATTGTGACGGTTAGGCATCTTCCTGGGCGTGATGCCAGAACATACCTGGGAGACGGGGCTGTTGCGATGCAGCGAGAAGCGAAACAAACGGCTTGGCAACTTTGCACCTTTGCCGGCCCGCAGGAAAGCATTGGGAGGCGGAAGGGAGCCTCGGCGGCGCCGGCCCCGAAACTGGCCGCGACCTCATGAAAATGCTAGGTGCGATGATCAGCCTGCATTGGCGGAGTCGATCGGCCGGAGTGGGAGATCGCACTCGCCCGGAGATCGGCAACGATCGATCCGAACACGGAAGGGCTAACAGATGACGAGCGACGGTGGGACGTATCTGCTTCCGGACCGATTGGAGCCGGACCTCGATCGGGCCCGGGCCTATTGGAACGGCTTGAAGCGTGGCGGCAATGACATTCCATTCTGGGATGACGTTAAATTCTCCATGCAGGCGCGTCTGGCCCGCGACGTCATTGTGCTCGAAGCGTTCGAAAGTCCGCTTCGGTTCCGGCTCGACCTCGTTGGCGACGACATAACACAACGCTATGGTGCGGCCATAACCGGCAAGTTTTCTGACGAGATCGACCTCCACCCGCCGATAGACGAGCTCACGAGCCAGTGCCGGGCCACGATCGAGCGTCGCGCGCCGACCTATTTCCGGTATATGCCGGCCGGCAAATCGCAGCACGGCGGAGCCGGATATTCGCGTCTGATCCTGCCGCTGTGGGGAAACGGCCGCATCGAGATGCTGCTCGGAGCTGTCGCGGCTGCCGGGTGACCCATTATCGAATCGGGACAGTCGGTGGCGCGCCGGCGGTTGTCATTGGGGGGAAAAGGTCCAAAGCATGCAGAAACATCGGCCGGTGATGCTGGTTGTCCTGGACGGCTGGGGTTGGCGCGAGGATCCCGCCAACAATGCCGTTCGTCAGGCACACACGCCCAGCTTCGACAAGTTGTGGAGCACGTGTCCGCATGCGCTGCTGCGGACGTCGGGCAAGGACGTCGGCTTGCCTCCGGGCCAAATGGGAAATTCCGAAGTCGGACATCTCAATATCGGCGCCGGGCGCGTCGTCATGCAGGACTTGCCTCGCATCAACGACGCCATAGCCGATGGCCGCATCAGAGAGGCGCCCGCCCTGGTCGGCCTCATCGCGCGCCTGCGGCAGACCGGCGGCACCTGCCACCTCCTGGGCCTGGCTTCACCGGGCGGCGTGCATTCCCATCAGGATCACGCGGCTGCGCTGGCGACACTGCTTTCGCAAGCCGGCATCCCCACCGTCGTGCATGCATTCACCGATGGCCGGGACACGCCGCCGCGGTCCGCGAAGGACGACATCGCGCGCCTGAGTGCCGCGCTGCCGCCGTCGGTCCCTATCGCGACGGTGTGCGGCCGCTATTACGCGATGGATCGCGACCATCGCTGGGAGCGCGTTGCCAAGGCCTACGACGCAATCGTGGAAGCGAAGGGGCCGCATTTTCCGAGTGCTGATGCCGTCATTGCCAACTCCTATGCGCGTGATCTCAGCGACGAGTTCGTGCTGCCCGCTGTCGTCGCCAACTATCGCGGGATCAAGGATGGGGACGGAGTGCTCTGCTTCAACTTCCGTGCCGACCGGGTGCGCGAAATCCTTGCGGCGCTCGTCGATCCCGCCTTTTCCGGTTTTGCGCGCCCGCGCACGCCGCGCGTCGCGACGGCCGTCGGCATGACGCACTACAGCGAAGAGCTCAGCGCGTTCATGCCTGCGATCTTCCCGCCTCAGGAGCTCAGGAACGGTCTCGGCCAGGTCGTGTCCGATGCCGGACGCGCACAATTGCGCATTGCCGAGACGGAGAAATATGCCCACGTGACCTACTTCCTGAACGGCGGCGAAGAGACCCTCTATCCCGGCGAAGACCGCATCATGGTCCCGTCGCCCAAGATTGCGACCTACGACCTGCAACCGGAGATGTCGGCACCGGAACTGACCCAAAAGGCGGTGGATGCGATCGCCTCCGGTAAATACGACCTGATCGTGCTCAATTACGCCAATCCGGACATGGTGGGGCACACCGGCAAGCTGGCGGCGGCGGTCAAGGCTGTCGAGACCGTCGATGCCGGCCTTGGCCGGCTCGCACAGGCGGTTCGTGAGGCAGGCGGCGCGCTGCTCGTTACTGCCGATCACGGCAATTGCGAGCTGATGCGCGACCCTGAGACCGGCGGCCCGCATACGTCGCACACCACGAACCCCGTGCCCGTGCTGGTGATGGGCGGCGGTGACGCGACGCTGGCCGCGGGACGGCTGGCGGACATTGCGCCGACGCTGCTCGACCTCATGGGCCTGCCGAAGCCGCCCGAGATGACCGGTGACTCGCTGCTGCGGCATGTGGTCGGTGAGGCCACCGCCGCCGCCATCGAGCGAACGCGACCACGATGAAAGATCTGCCGCTGTCGAAAGTCTACCAGTTGCTCGAACCGGGGCCGGTGGTCCTGCTGACGACCGCCCACAAAGGTCGTGCCAACGTGATGACCATGTCCTGGCACATGATGGTCGAGTTCGAGCCGCCGCTGGTTGCCTGCGTCGTCAGCGGTGCGGACTACAGTTTTGCCGCGTTGCGCGCGACCAAACAGTGCGTAATCGCCATCCCCGCGCGCAAGCTGGCGCCTACGGTCGTGAAGGTCGGCAACTGCTCAGGCCGCGATGTGGAGAAGTTCGAACGGTTCGGCCTGACGCCGGTTCCGGCCGAGCGCGTGGCTGCGCCTCTTGTGGCCGAGTGCTTCGCCAATCTCGAATGCAAGGTGGCCAACACCCGTCTCGTGAGCCAATACAATCTTTTTGTCCTTGAAGTGCTCAAGGCCTGGACCGATCCGGCGCAGAGGAATCCCAAAACCATCCATCATCACGGATACGGCAAGTTCGTCGTGGATGGCGAAACGATCCGGCTGAAGTCGCGGATGCGATGATCGGCGCCTCCGGCATGCCTCTTACGCCCGCGGGTATCCCACCGATTGCGCGAAGGTAACGAACTGTCCGTCGCCGAGCTGCAACGTCGCGCCGAGCTTCTTGGTGTCGACCGAGCCGCGGAACACGGTGGCGAGCCCTTCGGACGCGCAGAACAGGTAGACGTTCTGGCCGATGAACCCGACGTCGACGGAGGCATAGAGGCGGCGCTCCTCGGGCGAGATATCCTGCATGCGCTCGCCATGCGCAACGTAAACGAGATTGAGCGGCGCTGTCCCGACGAAATCCTGGGTGCCGGTCTGACTGCGGATATCGGTGTCAAGGCGCTGTTCGAGCCGGTGCTGCTTGGGATCGTAGAGCCACACCCCGTCGGCGAGGGCGGCATAGACGTCGATGACCATGACGTGACGCCAATAGGGGGCGGTGCGATCGCCGCTCGGGCGATTGACGCCGAACCCGGCCCACAAGAGATCGGACAGCACTTGCGGCGGCAGCGGACGATCGGCGTATTCGCGGATGGAGCGTCGCAGTTTCAGCGCATCGATCAGGGGCTTGCCGCCGGTTGGCCGCGGCGGCGGCAGTTCCTTGATCTTTGCGGGCTCCGCACCGGCGATCGAAGTGCCGGCAATCATTGCGGCCGAGACCAGCCCGGCATTCGCCTGTCGTCGTGTCATCATGGGGTGCACTCCTCTGCGTCGAGCGCCGAGCGACCGCGCGTCAGCCGGCATTGCCTCACACGGAACGCTTCCTGGAGGCGCGCATGTGTCAACGATCGGAAATCGAGCCGAATTTGATGATCCGGTTTCTTGCGACGTCCGACATTGATTGAGATCAACGATCGAGGTCCACGGCGGCAGCGACCGTCCGCATGTGCGCGGCCCGAAATTCACATCCGCGAGCCGTTATTGGATGACCTCGGCGCTGGAAAGAAGTGTGGTCGGCACGATGATGCCGAGCGCCTTTGCGGTCTTGAGGTTGATCACCGTCTCGAAACCGGTCGGCTGCTCGATCGGCAATTCATCGGGCCTCGCGCCCATCAGGATCCTGTCGACATAAGCGGCGGCGCGCCGGTAGAGATCGGGCAGGCTTACGCCGTAGGACAGCAGCCCGCCCGCCTCCACGAAATCCCTGAACGTGTAGATCGCCGGCAAGCGATGTTTTGCCGCAAGCTCGACGACAAGGCGTTGGTTGGTTTGCATGAGCGTATCGCTCCCGACCACCAGTCCGTCGGCATGCCAGCGCGTTGCAGAATCGAAGGATCGTTCGATGTCCGCCAGTGCCCGCGTGTCCAAAACTTGCGTGTCGATGCCCAGGGAGCGCGCGCTTGCCTCGACCTGGTTCCATTCCGCCTGACGTGACGGATTGGACAAGTTCATGAGACCCGCGACGCGTTCCACCTTCGCAAGCATGGCGTTGAGTATCTCGACGCGCTTTCCCTCGATGCCTTGAACGTAAGCGCCAAATCCGGTCATGTTGCCGGCCGGCCGAGAGGGGTTGCGTGCAATGGCGAGTGGATTGCCCGCGGCTGCCATCACCACCGGAATGGTGGTGCTCGCCGCTCTGGCCGCGAGCGCCGCGGGCGTCCCCCGCGTCACGATCACATCGACATTGACGCGCACCAGTTCCCTGGCGAGTTCGGGAAAGCTTTCGTTGTGCCCGTCCGCCGAACGATATTCGAAGGTCGTGTTTTGACCCTCGACATAGCCGCGTTCGTGCAGACTTTTCTGGAGCACGTCGAAATTTGCGTTGACCTGCCGCGCGCTCGTGTCCAGCACCCCGATGCGGTAGCGCCTGGAGGCCAGTTGCGCCTGTGCCGACGCGGACCATGCCGCGGCAGCAAGACCCGCAAAGAACTCCCGCCGTCTCATTGGATCACCTCGTAGGGGCGCATCAAGGGCAACGTATCAGTAGCTTGTCGGCCAGTTTGCGAGCTGGTGCCGGCCCACGACGCCGTGCGGCCCGCTGTGGACTTCGAGCAGACGCTTGAGGGTGCTGCGCGTGTCGCGCGGGTCGATCACGGCGTGGGTCTCGTAGAGCGCCGCGAGCGCCCAGGCTGAGCTGTCCTGCTCGAGTTCCTGGCGCAGCCTGTCGAAGCGCTCGGGATCGTCCTCGCGCTTCAATCCATAGAGAATATTCACGCCGACGGCCGCGGCGACGAATCCGAGATCGGCCGTAGGCCAGCACAGCACTTCGTCGGAGTTTCGGCCGCCGCCCATGTTGAGATAGGCCTGCCCATAGCTCTTGCGCAGGATGACCGAGAGTTTCGGCACGGTGACGAGGCTGAGCGCATTCATCCAGTTCATGATCCGGCCCGGCGCCCAGCGCTTCTCGCCTTCCGCTCCGATGAGGAAGCCGGGCTGGTCGACCATGAGGATGAGAGGAATGTTGAAGGAGTCGCACAGCACGAGGAAGCTCGTCGCCTTGCGCATGGCGTCCACGTCGATGGCGCCGCCCTTGAACTTCGGATTGTTGGCGATGATGCCGACCGAGCGGCCGTCCAGCCTTGCCAAGCCGGTCGCGATCGACTTGCCGAAGCGCGCCTTGAGCTCGAAGAAGCTGTCGCGGTCGACGATGCAGCGGACGATCTCGCGCACGTCGTAGACCTTGCTTCGCTCCGTCGGCATCACCTCGAGAATTTTCGCGGCGCCGTCCTCCGAGCCGGGAGTGACCGCGTGACGGGGCGCCGGCTCCGCGCTCGAGCCGGGCAAGTAACTTAGAAAGGTCTTGATGGCCGCAATCGCTTCCTGATCGGTCTCTGCAACGACATCGATGAGCCCGGTGGTATCCGCATGCAGCCGCCAGCCGCCGAGTTCCTCGGAATCGACCTGCTGGCCGATGGCGAGCGAGATCACGCGGTCGCTGGCGACGGCCATCGTCGCGCCCTTGCGCATCACGGCGAAGTCGGAGAGGCATGTGTACCAGGTGGAGGAGCCGTAGCAGGCGCCGAGCAACGCCGACACCCAGGGCGTTTCGCGGCGGCGCTGATACTCCACCGGGTCCTGGCCCAGGATCGCGCGTCCCGCCGCGCCCATGCGGTCCGGCATGCGCGCACCGGCGGATTCTCCGAGAAAGACGATGGGCAACCCGCGCTGGGTCGCGGTCTCCCGCACGTGGCGGATCTTCTTGCCGTTGATCGCGCTCGAAGACGCGCCCAGCACGGTGAAGTCGTTGGAGACGACAGCCACCTCGCGGCCGTCGATGCGTCCATAGCCCGCGACCTTGCCGTCGGCCGGGGTCTTCTCCGCCATGTCCTTCTTGAAGCTGCGGGCATGCATTCCCGACTCGATGAACGAGCCCGGATCGAGCAGCGCATCGAGCCGCTCGCGGGCATTGAGCACGCCCTGCGTGCGGCGCTTCTTGAGCTTTTCGGCCCCTCCCATGGCGAGGGCCTGCTCGGTCCGCTTCCTGAGTTCCTCGAGTTCGGCGTCGAAAGGCAAGCTGTCCTCCATGCCACTGCGGTGGCCGCGTCATTCAGCGTGAATTCTGCCCTCGGCCGCAAGCTTCTTCCAACGCGAAATCTCCTCGCTGATGAGCAATTTCAGGTCGGACGGCGGCCCCGGCGTCACCTCGGCGCCTTCGCGCGCGAGGATTGCCTTCAACTCCTCGGTGTCGAGCGCCGCATTGATGGCGGCGTTCAGCGTCGACACGGTGGCCGCCGGAGTGCCGGCCGGCGCGAGGATGCCCCACCACTGGTAGAGTTCGAAGCCGGGGCCGATCGTCTCGTCCAATGTCGGCAAATCCGGAAATGCGATGGATCGGTATTTGCTGGTGACGGCAAGGCCGGTGACCTTGCCGCCAAGCACCTGCGTCATCATGGCCGGCATGCTGCCAACGATAACGTGCACTTGGCCGGCGATGAGATCGTTGAGGGCCAGGGGAACGCCGCGATAGGGAACATGGGTCAGATCAATCTTGGCTGCGCTTTTCAGGAGCTCCGCGCCGATCTGGTTGATGCTGCCGTTGCCGGCTGAACCGTAATTGAGCTTGCCGGGATTGGCGCGTGCATAGGCCAGAAACTCGGCCGGCGTCTTTACCGGAATGGTCGGCGCCGTCGCGAGCATCAGCGGCGACCTCCCGACCAGCGCCACCGGCGCGAAGCTCGCCTGCGCGTCGAACGATTGTTTCGACTGCAGCACGGCATTGATGGTGAAGGTGCTGGAGATGACGACGAGCGTGTGCCCATCGGGCTCGGACTTTGCGACCCTTGCCACGCCGATCGATCCGCTCGCGCCCGACTGGTTCTCGATCACCACCGGCTGGCCGAACGCCTTCTGGAGCCGCGCGCCGATCACCCTGGCGATGACGTCGTTGGAGCCGCCGGCGGCGAAGGGCACCACGAGAGTGATCTGCCGGGAAGGAAACTGCTGCGCCCAGGCCGGCCCTGCGAGGAAGGCGAGCGCGGCGGCGAGAATTCTCAAGGGCGAGGTCATGGACGGTATCCTGCAACTCCAGCGCCAGTGCGGCATTCCATGGCCGGCGGACCGTTCACGACGCCTCGCTCGGCGCAGCTTCGCGGCTTTTCCGGGCCCGGCGGGCATCCTGCACGACCGGCACCACCAGCATGAGCGCCGCCAGGACGAGGCATACCGCCGAGATCGGATTCAAAACAAAGACGGAGGGATCGCCGCCCGACTGCAGCATGGCGCGGCGGAAATTGGATTCCATCATATTGCCGAGCACCAGCGCCAGAACAATCGGCGTCGGTCCGATTCCGGCCTTGCGCAACACATAGCCGACGATGCCGAAGAAGATCGAGGTATAGACCGCGAATACGTCGCCGGCCTCCGCATAGGTGCCGAGCAGGCAGATGGCCGCGACCAGCACGGCGACCACGCTCGTTGGAATAAGCGTCAGCCTGATCCAGAGCTTCGCGCCCCACAATCCCAGCATGACCATGAAGGGCATGCCGATGAAGAGCGCGATGTAGATGGAGTAGGGTATCTCCGGGTGCTTGGTGAAGAGCAGCGGGCCGGGCTGCACGCCGTGGATCGTCAGCGCGCCGATCAGAATGGCGACGCTCGCCTTGCTGGGGATGCCGAGCGCCAGCATCGGCGCCAGCGCGCCGGGGATGCACGCATTGTTGGCGGTTTCGGAGGCGACCACGCCGGCGGGATTGCCCTTGCCGAACGAGTTGGGGTCCTTGGACAGGCGCTTCTCCAGGACATAGGCGGTGAGCGAAGCGATCGTCGCCCCGGCTCCGGGCACCACCCCGATCGCGAAACCCACCAGCGTGCTTCGCATCAGGGTCCACCGATGCGGGACCAGCAGCGAGAGCTGTCCGGACAGGCCGGGCATCTCCTGCAGCGGCTCCGGATTCTGGTTCGAGGTTTCGAGCATCTCGAATACCTCGGACAGCGCAAACAGTCCGATCAACGCGGCGATGAAGCTGACCCCGCCCAAGAGGTCCGGCGTGAAGGCGTAGCGGGTCGATCCATCGACCGGATCGATACCGATCGTCGTCAACAGCAGGCCGAACAGCAAGCCGATCATGCCCCGCAGGAGGGAGTTCCCGGCGAGGCAGGAAATCAGGCTGAGCCCGAGCACCGCCAGCGCAAAATAGTCGGCCGGGCCGAACGCCAGCGCGAACGCCGCGATGCTCTGCGCGGTGACGATGAGCAGGCCGGTGCTGATGATCGATCCGAACGCGGAACCGAGTATCGATAGCGTGAGGGCCTGTCCGGCCTCACCGCGCAGCCGCATGGGATAGCCGTCGAGGGCGGTGATCGCCGCCGAAGGCTCGCCAGGCGTGTTGCAGAGTATCGCCGGGATGGCCCCGGAATACTCCGACGCCATGTACAGCGTCACCAGCATGACGATGGAGACGACCGGCGAGAGCCCGAACGTGAAGGGAATGAGCAAGGCCATGCCCATGCTGGCAGACAGGCCGGGCAGGGCGCCGACGACATAACCGACCAGCACACCCGCCATGAGCGCGGTCGCGACCTGCCACGAGCCGAACATCGCCAGCGCTTGCAGGAAGCCGTCGTTCATCTCACGCCCTCATGGGAGGCGCACTCCGAGCGTCATCTCGAAGGCGACCTTCGCGAAGGCGAGAAATCCCGCGGTAAGCATGACGATGCCGAGCGGCTTGCGGTATCCGGCGACGACGAACAGGGCAGGCATCCAGAGCGCGGAGCCGATGTAGAATCCGAGATTCGTCATCAGCACTGGAAACAGGATCACCAGGCCCATTCCGGCAACGACATGGCCGGGGCGCTCCGTGACGGTGATGCCGGTCGGCATCCTTCCGCTCAGGGCCATGAATGCGCGTGCAACCAGCATCACGGCGGCCGCGCCGAGCAGCACTGCAATTCCTCTCGGAAACGTCGCCGCGCCGATTCCCGTCGTATCGGCCTCGTCGAATTGCGCGGCACCGAGCCAAAACGCGGCCGCAAGAACCACGAGACTGATGCCGACGACGAGGTCGATGACCTCGCTGCGGACAGCGAGACGATCGGTCCAAGACCTGTGCGGATTTACCGGTGAGGGAACGGTGTCGGACATTTCCTGCAGCGCGTGTTCTTTTGCTAGCGAACGAGACCAAGCGTTCGCATCCACTCCTTTGTCAGCTGATCCTGCTTCTTGGCATAGGCGGTGAATTCGGCGGGGTTCTTGAGGTCGACCTCGAGCGAGGCCTCATCGATGTACTTTCTTCATGTCGTCGGTGCTGATCACCGCGGCAGCCGCGCTGGCGAGCTTCGCCTTGATCGCGTCCGGCATGCCTTTCGGTCCGATGATTCCGCGGAACTGCTGCCAGCTGGTGTCGACGTCGTAGCCCTGCTCGCGCAAGGTCGGCACGTCCGGCAGCTGCGCCATGCGCCGGTCGGTCATCACGCCGATGACCCTCAGGTTGCCGGCCTCGACGTGGTCCTTCACGAGATCGAGATAGGCGATGGTGGCCTGTCCATGCTGGCCCAGCACAGCGGTTACGGCGTCGCCGACGCTGTCGTAGGGAACCCAATTGATGTTGGCCTTCGGCAAATCCGCCGCCTTCGCGTACATCTCCCACGCGAAGTGGCTCCCCGAGCCGCGCACGAACCCGGCGACGACGAATCCCGGCTTCATGCGGATCGCGTCCGCCATGTCCTTCATGCTCTTGATCGGGCTGTCCTTGGGAACCACGAACAGATACGGCTCTTCGACGAGATCGGTGATCCATTCCACGCTGTCGACGTTGAACTGCTTGAGGGTCTGGTTGAATGCGCCGATGTGCGAGGAGGTCACCGCGCCGATTGTATATCCGTCCGGCTTGGAGCGCGTGAGTTCGACCATCTGCTGGGCGCCGCGCCCGCCGGCCTTGTTCTCGACGATGACGGGCTTGCCGAGGATCTTCTCGAGGCCGACGGCGAGCTTGCGCGCCATGACGTCGGTGGCGCCGCCGGGCGACACATGAAGCAGGTAGCGGATCGGCTGTTCGGGGTATGCGGCCTGCGCCCACGACGGAGACGCCGGCATGATGGCGGACACGATCAACGCAGCCAGGATTGATCGTGCTGTCATCCTCAAGGCTCCTCCTGCTATATCCCGCACTCGCGGCACGGCCCTCTTGCGCCGCGAGCGCATCCTACGCGTCCCGGGCCGGGCCCGCAAGCTTGTTCGCCCCGCATCAACCCCCTATGGTCCCCCTCCGAAATGTTCTAGACGACCATTTACCGCAGCGACAGGGAAACACGGTGAGTCCGGAAGAGATCATTGCCGACGCGCGCCGGCAGCAGCGAACGGCGCTCGACGAAGCTTCCGGCAAGCGTCTCCTCCAGAGCGTTTCGATTCCGGTGCCGCGCGGCCTTCTTGCGCGGGACGCGGAGGACGCCGCGGCGAAGGCACAGGCGCTCACCGCACCGCTGGTTGTAAAAGTCGTTTCCGCAAACATTCTGCACAAGAGCGACGTCGGCGGCGTCCGGCTCCATCTCAGGGACGCCGCGGCGGTCCGCGACGCAGTTGCGGCCATGAGCGAAATTCCGGCGATCCGGGCCGCGGGGATAGATGGCTGGCTCATCGAGGAAATGGCGCCGAAGGGCCAGGAAGTCGTGATCGGCGGCTACCGCGATCCGCAGTTCGGGCCGGTGGTGATGGTGGGGCTCGGCGGCATCTTCGTCGAGATCCTCAAGGACGTCGCGTTCCGCATCTGCCCGATCGATGCCGGCGACGCCCGCAGCATGCTCGGCGAACTCAAGGGCGCGGCCCTGCTCGACGGCGCGCGCGGACAACGGCCGGTCGACAAGGCCGCGCTGATCGATGCGCTCATGAAGGTCGGCGGCCGCGACGGGCTGCTGATGCGGCTTGCAATCGGATATCGCCGAGCTCGACATCAACCCGATCATCGTCGGCGAGCGCGGGCTGATCGCAGTCGATGCCCGCGTGATCCTGACTGATCGCAAGCCGCTCGCGCCCGCCTCCGGCAAGAAGCCGTACGACGATTTGCCGGCGCTGGAGCGCTTCCGTGCGCTGTTCGAGCCCAGGACCGTCGGCGTGCTCGGGGCTTCGGCGAAGGGAGGCATCGCGCTTGCCAACACCTTTATCCGGAGAATGAAGGCGTTCGGGTTCACCGGCGAACTCTATCCCATTCATCCCGAAGCCGCCGAGATCGAGGGGCTGCCGGCCTACAAGAGCATCGCCTCGACGCCGCGGCCGATCGACTACGCATTCGTCGCCATCGGCGCCGAGCGCATCGGGCCACTTCTTGCCGCGGCGGACGGCCATCTGCGGTTCGCCCAGGTGATATCGAGCGGCTTTTCCGAGGTCGAGGGCGGCGGCGACCTCGAACGCGACCTCGTCGAGAAGGCGCACCGCGGCGGCGTACGCGTCATCGGCCCCAATTGCCTCGGCACCTATTCCCCGCGCGGCGGTCTCACCTTTCCCGACAATGCACCGCGCGAGGTCGGCTCGATCGGCCTCATCTCCCAGAGCGGCGGCCTGACCACCAACATGATCAAGCGGGGGCAGGTGAAGGGGCTGCGATTCAGCGGGGCGGTCACGGCGGGAAACTGCGCGGACATCACCCCCGCCGATCTCCTCGAATTCTACCTGGCCGATCCGCTCACGAGGGCGATCGGCTGCTACCTCGAAGACATCAAGGACGGGCGCGGCTTTTTCGAACTGGCGCGTAAGAGCGACAAGCCGATCGTCCTCCTGTGCGGCGGCCGCTCGGCGCAGGGGCGGCTCGCGGCGGCATCCCATACCGGCGCGCTGGCCGGCGACGGCAGGGTGTGGACGGCGCTCTGCGCGCAAACGCCATGCGTCGAGGTGGCGACGCTTGGACGAATTCGTCGATACGCTGCTGACCCTGCAATATCTCACGCCGAGGCCGGAACGCCCGACGCGGCGGGTCGTGATGTTCGGCAATGGCGGCGGCACCAGCGTGCTCGGCGCCGACTTCTTCGCCGCCCACGGCCTCGATGTGTCGCCGTTCGAGCCGAAGGTGCGCGCCCGCCTCGAGGCCCTCAAGCTGCCGCCCGGCTCGAGCGTGGCAAATCCCATCGATACGCCGGTCGCGACCCTTCAGGAAAACAACGGCGAGGTCGCGCGGCAGATACTCGACATCGTCTACAACGAGGCTGCCCCCGATGCGATCGCCCTGCACCTGAACATGTCGTCGTTCTCCGGCCGCGGCGGGGTCGACCCCATCGACAGCATTTTCGGGTTTATCGAGAGCGCGCTTTCCGAGCACGGGGACGCGGCGCACCTGCTGCTCGCGTTCCGCACCGACGGCGATCCCGCGCTGGAGGAACGCAAGCGCAAATATCGCGAGACCGCCGGTCGGCTCGGCATACCGATGTTCGATGAGATTCCCGAGCTTGCCAAGGCGCTGGCGGCCGTGGCGCATCTGGAGCGGCGGCTGGCCGCGACCCCGCAGTCGGCGCGGAAAGCCCAGGCGTCGTGACCGATCGCGCGCTCCATGCAACCCTCCTCGATACGCTCCCCGGCGGCGAGCGCGGCATTTCCTATGTGAGCCTCGAACGGGCGGAACGGGAGGGGCTGTGCCCGTCGAGCCGCCTGCCGTTCACGCTGCGAATTCTCGCCGAGAGCGCCCTGCGGCATGCCGCCGATCCCGCAAGCCTCGATCTCGGCGGTCTCGATCGCAGGCCGAGGGCCGGCATCATCGAGTTTCACCCCGCCCGCCTGCTGCTCCAGGATTTCACCGGCGTGCCGCTGATGACCGATCTGGCATCGCTGCGCGACGCCGTCGCGGAGAAGGGCGGCGATCCCCTGCGGGTCAATCCGAGGATACCGATCGACTTCGTTCTGGATCACGCGCTGATCGCGGTGCATGGCGGACGCGCCGACGCACGCGCGCTCAACGAACGCATCGAGATCGAGCGCAACCGGGAGCGGTTTGCGTTTCTCAAATGGTGCGCACAGGCGTTCGACAACATCCGTCTGCTTCCGCCCGGCGCCGGGATCATGCACCAGCTCAACCTGGAATATCTTTCCAGCGTCGTGCGCGTCGAACCCTTCGAGAACGGCCTCCTGGCGATGCCCGACACTGTGATGGGGACCGACAGCCACACTACGATGGTGAGCGGCCTCGGCGTGCTCGGGCTGGGCGTCGGCGGAATCGAGGCGGAAGGCGCCATGCTCGGCCATCCGACACTGCTGAGCCGGCCGCGCGTCGTCGGGCTGCGGCTCGAAGGCGAACTGCCGCCCGGCACCATTGCGACCGACCTCGTGCTCCATGTGGCGGAACGGTTGCGCAAGCGCGGCGTCACCGGCGCGTTCATCGAGGCCTGCGGCAGCGGCATCGACAAGATGCCGGTGGAGACGCGCGCCACCATCGCCAACATGGCGCCGGAATACGGCGCGGCAGGCGTGTATTTTCCCATCGACGACATGACGCTGCGATATCTGCGGCTGACCGGGCGCGACGAGGCGCTGATCCGGCGCGTGGAGACCTATGCCAAGTGCCAGATGCTGTGGCGGTATCCGGCGGTGCCGGTCGACCCCTCGATCTATGACGAGGTGATCGAATTCGACTTGTCGAGCGTTGAGCCGTCGCTCGCGGGGCCGAACCGCCCGGAGCAGCGGGTCTCGCTGTCCGGTGTGCGCGGCTCGTTCGAACGGGTGTTCGGAGCGCGCGCCGACCAGGCCCCGGCGGCGACCCGCGGCCGGCCATTCGCTCGCGGATGGCGACGTCGTCATTGCCGCGATCACGAGTTGCACCAACACCGCCAACCCGAGCGCGATGCTCGCGGCCGGCCTGCTCGCGCGCAATGTCGCGAGGCTGGGCCTCAAGCCGAAGCCCTGGGTCAAGACGTCCTTTGCGCCGGGCTCGCTTGTCGTGCGCGAGTACATGCGGGATGCGGGCTTGCAGGACGGTCTCGATGCCCTGGGCTTTCAGATCATCGGCTTCGGCTGCACCACCTGCAACGGCAACTCCGGGCCGCTGGCGCCCGGTCTGGAAGACGACATTGTCGCGCACGGGATTCAGGGCGTCGCGGTTCTCTCCGGCAACCGCAATTTCGAGGGCCGCATCCATCCGCTGGTGCGTGCGGCCTACCTCGCCTCGCCTGCTCTCGTCATCGCCTATGCGCTCACGGGAACGGTGCTGTGCGATCTCACCCGCGATCCCATCGGCGTCGACGCGAACGGGCGAGGGATCATGCTGTCGGAGGTGTGGCCTTCGGATGCCGAGGTGGCGGCGCTGTCGTCCGTGGTCTCTGCCGAAAAGTACCGTGGCGTCTACCGGAGCGGGCAGCTCGGGCATTCCGGCTGGCAGGACGTCCAAGGGGCCGGCCGGTGCGCGCTATCCCTGGCAATCCGACGACACGTTCCTTGCCCCGCTGCCGAGCGAAGAGTTGACGCGCGGCGCCGTCACGGAAAACTCTATCGACGGCATCCGCGCCTTGGCCGTCTTCGGCGACGGTATCACTACCGATCATCTCTCCCCCAACGGCGCCGATCAGGCCGCAAAGTCCGGCGGCGGACTATCTCGCCGCGCGCGGCGTCAAGCCCGAAGATTTCGGCACTTATTCCGCGCGGCGCGGGAACCATGCGATCGCGGTTCGCGGCACGTTCGCCAATGCCCACCTGCTCAACGAAATGGTCGATGGCGCGCGCGGCGGCATCACGACGTTGTGGCCGGAAGGGCGGAGATGCTCGATCTTCGAGGCCAGCAGCACCTACGCCGCGCGCGGCACTCCCACGATCATCATCGCGGGCAGGGCGTTCGGCAGTGGGTCCTCGCGCGACTGGGCCGCCAAAGGGCAGCGCTATCTCGGTGTGAGGGCCGTGCTCGCGGAATCCTTCGAGCGCATCCATCGATCGAACCTCGTCAACGTCGGCATTCTGCCGCTGCTGTTTCCTCCCGGCGCCGGCCGGAAGTCGCTGGCGCTCACCGGGCGCGAGACCTTCGCGCTGCGCGGCCTCGCCGAGGGCATCGCGCTCGGCGGCACGCTCTTGCTTGACGTGCATCGCGAAGCCGGCTCCATGGACACGATCGAGGTCGGAATCGATCTTGAAACCGAGCGAGAGCAGCATCTTCTTCACGCCGGCGGCCTGCTTCCGGTTCTGCTGAGCGAGCTTGTCGGCGGCTCATCGGCCGAAATCGCCCGTAGGCATCAGGCATAAGAGCCGAGAGAGTTGCGAGAACAGGAAGTCAGACCATGGCGACTCATCGACGTCAAGGCGGAGATCACGGGAAACGTCTGGAAGGTCCTCGCCAAGCCCGGGCAGAAGGTCGAGGAGGACGAGGCGATCGTGATGCTGGAATCGATGAAGATGGAAATTCCCGATTTCCGCGCCGGAGCCCGGCACGGTGAAGGAAATTCTTGTTTCAGAAGGCGAAGTCGTCACCGAGGGAAGCGTCGTGGCGCGCCTCGAAGTGTGAGCGGGAGCGCGCCTGTGGCCGGTACTCTGGTCGGGTGCTGATCGCCAATCGCGGCGAGATCGCGCGGCGGATCATCCGCAGCTGCCGGCGGCTCGGCCTCGAGACGGTGGCGGTCTATTCCGAGGCGGATGCCGCGTCTGCGCATGTGGAAGAGGCCGATCAGGGTCATCTGCATCGGCAAGCCGCGCGCGCAGGAGAGCTATCTCGCTGATCGAGCGCATCTCGAAGCCGCGCGCACCTCCGGTGCAGGACTTATCCATCCCGGATACGGATTCCTGTCGGAAAACGCCGATTTCGCGCGGGCGGTCGGCGCTGCGGGTCTCGTCTGGATCGGTCCGCAGCCCCGACCAGATCGAGACGATGGGCGACAAGCAGCGCGCGCGCGAGGCGGCGATGGCCGCCGGCGTTCCGGTCCTGCCGGGCAGTGCTCGCTTCGTGGAAGGCGGACCTCGCCGGCATCGAGGAAGCGGCGAAGGCCGTCGGGTTTCCGCTTCTCGTCAAGGCCGCGGCGGGCGGCGGCGGCATCGGCATGCGGCGGGTCGACGCGCCGGACAAGCTGCGGGAGGTCGCGGCCGCGACGCAGTCGATGGCGGCGCGGGCGTTCGGCGACGGCACGATCTATCTCGAGCGCTACATCCCGCAGGCGCGCCATGTCGAGATCCAGGTGTTCGGTTTCGGCGATGGGCGTGCCATCCACTCTTTTCGAGCGCGACTGCTCGGTGCAGCGCCGTTTCCAGAAGGTGATCGAGGAATGCGCGGCGCCGGGGCTTCCGGCGCGATTCGACGCAACGGATGGCCGAGACGGCGGTGGCGCTGGCGCGCGCCGTCAAATATGCCGGCGCCGGCACGGTCGAATATGTGGTCGATGCCGACACCCTCGAATTCTTTTTCCTCGAAATGAACACGCGCATCCAGGTCGAGCATGCCGTGACCGAGATGGTGACCGGCGCCGACCTCGTCGCCATGCAGATCGAGCTTGCCCGGGGCCGTCTCGGCCGAATGGATCAGCACGCCATTATGCGGAAGGGGTGCTCGATCGAGTGCCGGCTCTACGCCGAAAATCCGGCAAAGATGTTCATGCCGTCACCGGGCGTGCTGGGGGTGTTCCGGTTTCCTGAGCAGTCCGCCACGCTGCGGATCGACAGCGGCTACCGCGAAGGCGAGCAGGTTACGCCCTATTACGATCCGCTCATCGCCAAGATCATCGCGTGCGGGAGAAGACCGCGCCGCCGCGATCGCCAATGCGGCCGACGCGCTGAGGTCGACGCGCGTCGAAGGCATCAAGACCAATCGCGAGTTCCTGGTCGCCTGTCTCGAAGATTCCGTGTTCGTGTCGGGCCGCGCGACGACGCGCTTCATCGACGAGCGCGGCAAGCTCCTGCTGGAGGCCGCCGGCCTCGCGGCTCCACGCTGAGGGCGCGTTTCACTCAATGCGGCACACAGTTTCGCTGTCATCGCCCGGCTTGACCGGGCGATCCAGTAACCGCCGGCCGTGAGTACTGGATTGCCCGGTCAAGGCCGGGCGATGACACCGAGAGTATCGGGGGCTTAATAACTCGTCGGCCAGGTCCGCATGAGATGCTCGCCGATGCCGCCGGTGCGCCGCCGCCGCTGCAGGTCGAGCATGCGGATGAGGAAGTCGCGGGTTTCCTGCGGCTTGATGACGTCGTGCGCCGAGAAGATCCGGGCCATGTCCCAGATTTCGAGGTCCTTCTGGATGTGCGCCAGCGCATCCTCGAAGCCGTCGTCGCCGGCCGTCTTGTTGTGCACGATGCTGGTGGCGAACACGGGATCCATGAAGCTCACCTCGGCGGTCGGCCACGCGACCATGGTGTCGTTGTGAGCGCCGCCGCCCATCGCGACATAGGCGCGGCCATAGGCCTTGCGGACGATGACGGTGATCTGCGGCGTCGTCGTCAGGCACGTGGCGTTCATGAAGTTCATGATGTGGCCGGGCGCGCCGCGCCGCTCGGCGTCGAGCCCGACCACGAAGCCGGGCGTATCCATCATGCGGATGAGCGGGATGTTGAAGCTGTCGCACAGCACCGTGAAGTCGACGATCTTGCGGCAGGCTTCGCCGGACAGAGCGCCGCCGCCGACAGCCGGATTGTTGGCGATGATGCCGACGCTGTGGCCGGCGAGCCGCGCCAGCCCGACGATCGCCGGCCGGCCGAACCGCGCCTTGATCTCGAAGAAGCTGTCGCGATCGACGATGATCTCGACCACCTTCTTCATGTTGTAGACCTGCGTCCGCTTCTCCGGCACGACGTCGAGCAGCCGGTCCTGGTCCTCTCCCGATCCTTCCGGAACCGGAGCGACCGGCGGCAGCTCGCGATGATGGCTCGGCATGTAGGAGAGGAACCGGCGGATCGACGCCATCGCCTCGGCGTCGGTGTCGACGAAATAGTCGATCAGGCCGGTCTGCTCGGCGTGCAGCCGCCAGCCGCCGAGTTCCTCCAGATCGACCTTCTGGCCGATCGCCATGGACACGAGGCGCGGGCTCGACACCGCCATGATCGAGCCCTTCTTCATCACCGAGAAATCGGCGCAGCAGCACTGCCAGGCGGACGAGCCGAACGAGGTGTCGAGCGCCGCCGCCGCCCACGGCGTCTCGCGGGTGCGGCGGAACTGGGTGATGTCGTTGCCGAGCAGCTGGCCCATGCCCTTGGAGCCCATGGCGTCGGGCAGGCGCGCGCCGGTCGATTCGCCGATGTGCACGAACGGCAGGCCGCGCTCGGTGCAGGTCCGGCGGATGTAGCCCATCTTGCGCGAATTGGTGGCGCTGGTCGACGAGCCCTTGATGGTGAAGTCGTTGATGACCACGCCGACATCGCGGCCGTCGATCCGGCCGAAGCCGGTGATCTTGGCGTCGCGCGGCGTCTCGTCCGGCGACCGCGTCGAATGCCGAGGCGCCGAGCAGGCCGAGCTCGATGAAGCTTCCGGGGTCGACCAGCGCATCGAGCCGCTCCTGCGCATTGAGCTGGCCGCGCTTGGCGCGCTGGGCGAGCTTCTCCGGGCCGCCCATCCGCCGTGCGGTCTGCGCGCCGCTTGTCGAGTTCCGCAATCAGCCGCTCGTGAGCCATCGAATGCTGTTCTCCCGAATGATCCGTTATTCGAAGCAGCATCGTCTCGACCGTGAAGCGTTCGATGGCCGCCCGGTCGAGCGTGGGCGAATAGCCCATCGGCAGGATCACCGCCCCCGCCTCGAACGGAAGCGGCGGCGAGAGCAACCGCTCCCTGGACTTGATGAATCCGTTGAACTCGCCGGCATTGGTGATGGTCGTGCGCGCCACCGCTGCCTCCAGCCAATTGTGGATCTCGCTGCCGAGCCCATCGCCGAGCACCGACATCGAGCCCAGTTGGCCTTCACACGGGCGAGCCCTTCCTTGAGGCGCGAGAGGCTGCCGAAGCGCTTGAGCTTGAGCTTGCAGTAGCCGACCCCCTCGATCTCCGCCGCGCGGTCGATGTCGGCGAGGGTGCAGATCGGCTCGTCGAGCATCAGCGGCACCGTCGAGACGCGGGCGACGGCGGCGTTGGCGTCCCAGTCCTTGTCGTCGCAGGGCTGCTCGAACAGTTCGATGCCATTGGGGTCGAGAGAAGCCGCGAACTTTTCACCGGCGTCCCTCGAATAGGCCCGGTTGGCGTCGAGCCGCAGCGTCGCCCGACCGGCCACTGCGCGCTGGATGACCGCAACGCGTTCGAGGTCCGCCGTCACGTCCTTGCCGACCTTCACCTTGAAGGTCGCGAAAGCCCATCCCAAGCCATTCCTCGATCTCCTTCGCAATCCCGGCGGGTTCGAGCGCATTGATCGGGGTGAGCAGCGGCAGCTTCGTCGTCTTGGGCACGTCGAGGTCGGGGTGGCCTTCGAGTACCTCCACGGCGGTGACGAGCAGGGTCGCCGCCACCTTGCTCTCGGCGAAACGCGCGAGTGCACGCGCCTTTAAATCTTCGGTATCGCGCCCCAGTGACGATTTGATGGTCTCGATGGCGAACGCCCAACCGCCTTCGCGCGTCTCGCTGCTCGAGCCCGGCGAGATGTGGCCGTCCGAAAATCCGCGGCGGCCTTCATCGTCTTCGATCTCGACCAGAAACGGCTCGAATTCCTCGAAGGTGCGATAGGAGAGCCGATAAGGTTGCACGAGCGGGAGACGGAGCCTGCGTAACCAGACCTTTGTAACTTTGCTCATGACCTCATCCGGACTTCGCGGTGGACATCCGCGTGACTACCGTGCGCCCGTGGCCGCGCGAAGACTCCAGGGGTTGCGATACAACGGCGATGGCTCGTGGGCAAGGCCGCATAGACAAGCCGACCGTCGCGGTTGCGCACCCTGTGCGCCACAAACGCACGGCTGACATGACCTCGCCTTCCGCAGCTTTGATCTTTCAGGCATGCACGATATCATGGCCGCGGGCACGCCGGCAGCAGAGGCAACTCATGCATTTGGTCAAATTCGGAGCGACCATCGCAAATGCGATGGCCGGAGTTATTGCCCTCATCGGCGCCTTGGCGCCTTGGCCGGCCGCGGCACAACTGAACATCGCCGCGGAGGCGCGGGTGACGCTGCTGGCGCGGGCCTACAACACCACCGGCCAGCAGCTGTTCGGGCAATTCGCCGCCACGCCCGGCAATATCGTGTTCTCGCCCTATTCGATTGGTACCGCCATGTCGATGGCGGTGACGGGCGCACGGGGCGACACCGCTTCCGAGATGATGCGGGTGCTTTCCATGCGCATGTCGGCGGATGCGATCGATATGGCGAATGCCGAAGTGCTGTCGATCCTCAACGACTACGACCACAGCGCCGCGCCGCCGGCCTGTCCGCCGGGAGCGACGGTTGCCGGGCGGAATTGCGAGATGAAGCCGGCCGGCGACATGGCGAACCAGTGCCGCTACGGCCTGCTGCTCCAGGGCGACCGCTGCGTCGGCGCCGGCGCGACGCCGCCGTCGGCCAGGCTCCTCGCCGCCAATGCGCTGATGCTGATCAAGCGCGGCGACGTCATGTCCGCGGATTACATCGCGGCGCTCAAGAGCAAGTACGCCGCCGAAGTGTTCGCCGGCGCGAGCCTAGACGACGTCAATGGTTGGGTCGCTCGCAAGACCGAGGATCGGATCCCCAAGATGCTCGACCGACTCGATCCCAATTCCTCGGCGGTCCTCCTCGACGCAATATATTTCAAGGCGCGTTGGGCATCGGTGTTCGACAAGAAGCTCACCGCGGACGCGCCTTTCCATCTCACGCGGTCGCAACAGGCCGATGTTCCCGCTGATGAACCAGACCGGAAGATTTTCGCTGGTCTCGCGTGGCGGCTATCGTGCCGTCCGGCTGAACTACGTGGTCCCCGAGCTCGGCCTCGTCATCGTGCTGCCGGACGATGTCGAGGGCGCCGATGCAGTCGCAAGGCGTCTCGGCGCCAACGAGCTCACGGAGCTGTTTGCCGCCTTGCGCGACGGCAAGGCGCAGAAACCGGTCGCGCTGGCGCTGCCGCGGTTCAAGACCGAATACAAGGCCGGTCTGGTGGCCCCGTTCCGGCAGGCCGGAATGCAAAAGGCGTTCGACCCGAACACCGCGGATTTTTCCGGCATGACCGGCCGGCCGCTCGTGCAGGAGCGCCTTTACATCAGCGACATCGTGCATCGCGCCGTCATCGACGTTTCGGAGGAAAGCACCGAGGCTGCCGCCGCCACCGCCATCGTCGTAGCGCGTTCCGCAGTGGCGATGCCGGGGACGCCGGAGCCCTTCCGGGTCGATCATCCTTTCCTGTTCTACCTCGTCGACGATACCACCGGCGCGATCCTGTTCGAGGGGCGCATCGCCGATCCGCGGTAGCGCATTTTCGCCAGGAGAGGTCGTCGTGAATTTCTATGACCGCTGGATTCTGCCGCCGATCCTCGACTTCGCCATGCGACAGGAGCAGCTCGGCAAATATCGCCGCGAGGTGGTCGCCGCTGCGAGCGGTCGGGTGCTGGAAGTCGGAGTCGGATCGGGCTTGAACCTTGCGCTCTACGGCGGGCAGGTCGAGACGATTCACGGGATCGATCCCTCGCCGCGGCTGCTTGGAATTGCGCGCCGGCGCGCCGACGCTGCCGACGTTCGCGTCGACCTCATGCAGGGATCTGCAGCCGCGATCCCGCTTGCGGAGGGCAGCATCGACACGGTGGTGATGACCTGGACGCTCTGCTCGATCGCGGACCCGTTGGCGGCGCTGCACGAGATGCGGCGGGTGCTCAAGCCGGGCGGCAATCTCGTCTTCGTCGAACACGGACTTTCACCGGAGCCCGGTGTTGAGCGCTGGCAGCACCGGCTGACCCCCGTGTGGCGTCATCTTGCGGGAGGCTGCCACCTGGACCGCAAGATCGACGCGCTCATTCGCTCGGCCGGCTTCGATTTGACGAGGCTCCGGACCGAATACGCGCGGGGCCCGCGTCCGATGACATATATGTACGTGGGCTGCGCGCAGGCGGCGGCATGATGCGCTTCACTCCGCCTTGATGTGCGCCTTCGCGATCACGTCCTTCCATTTCGGCACTTCGAAAATGATGCGGTCGCGAAATTCCTGCGGGCGCTTGCCGGTGGCACGAAAGCCCGCATGCAGCAGCTTGTCGCGAATGTCCTGGCGCTGGACGATCTCGATCAGCGCCGCAGCGAGCCGCTCGATTACTTCTTTCGGCGTGCCAGCCGGGGCCATGATGCCCTGCCAGGTGTCAGCCGAGGCGGCGGGAACGCCGGCTTCCTCCACGGTGGGCACCGCCGGCAATTCCGGCCAGCGTTCGTGGCTCGTCACGGCGAGGCCCCTGAGGGTGCCGGCCTCGATAAGCGGCAGCGCGACCGCAACCGACATCGACGCGACCTCGACAGTTCTCGTCAGGATCGCCTGGGCCGCGGGCGCCGCACCGGGATAACCGACGTGAACCATGTCGATGCCGGTGTCGAGTTTCAACAGCTCGGTCGCGAGATGCGGCACGGTCCCGATGCCCGGCGTGGAGTAGTTGAGCACGCCGGGTTTGCTCCGCGCCCGCGCGATCAATTCCGCCAGCGTGCCGACGCCCAGGTCCGGGCGCACGGTGTAGACGATCGGAAACACGCACAGTTCCGCGACCTGCTCGAAGTCGTGCAGGGGATCGTAGGACACTTTCGCATAGAGGCTCGGATTGACGGCAAACCCCGACGCCGCCATCAGCAGCGTGTAGCCGTCGGGCCGCGCATGCGCCACCTGGCTGATGCCAATATTGCCGCCGGCGCCGCCGCGGTTCTCTACGATGATCGGCTGTCCCAGCGCTTCTGCGAGCGGCGCCTGGATCAACCGCACCACCACGTCGTTGGCGCCTCCGGGCGCGAACGGCACCACGATGGTGACGGGGCGCTCGGGATAGGCGGCCGAGGCGCCCGCCTGCATCAGGCAGGCCCACCCGATCGCGAGCGCCGCCTTCGCGCAATGTCGGAGGAATCCGGTCATTTCACCACACTGTAGCGACCGTCCGCAGGATCGCGGCGCAGGCGGCCCTGGTCTTGCAGCGCTTCGAGCACCAGCACGATATCGCGGCCGTCGTCGGTTGCGACCGCGGCCATCAACTCGGCGAAGAACTTCGGCCCGTCCTGCAGCGCCGCCTCGATGGACGCAAAGCGCGCGCCGTCGAACTGCGGCGCCTTTGGGATCTCGCCTTCGAGGCCTTTCGCCGAAGCCGGCATGGTGAGGTCATAGCCGATCTTGGCGCCGGTGGTCTCGTCGCCGAGCGAAGGGTCGAGCGGCAGGGTGCGGAATCCGCTGGCCACCACGAGATCGCGATGTGGTTGGAACCGCGTCGCCAGCGCCCATTCCGTCTGTTCGTCGGAGAACACGTCGATGTCGGGGTCGACCACGAACACGTTCTTCACGTTGGCCTGGGAACCGAACGCCGCGGCGATGGCGTTGCGCGCCTCGCCGGGCACGCGCGAGCGCATCGCGATGCGGACATTGTAGACGCCGCCGGTCGCGGGCGGTGCGTAGATCGCGACCGGTTCGCGGATCGCGGTCTCCAGCGCGCGCCACACCAGCACCTCGGTGCGCAGCGCCGCGAGCTGCGCGGTGTCGGTGCGGCTCATGGTGGCGCCGCCGATGGTGAGGGTCTGGAACAGCGCGTCGGCGCGGCGCGTGATCGCGGTGACGTGGAAAATCGGATTGGTCTTGACGCCGCCGTAGTAGCCGAGGAATTCGCCGTAGGGGCCTTCCGGCTCGCGATAGCCTTCCTCGCCGAGATAGCCTTCGAGCACCCATTCGGCGTCGGCAGGCACGCGGATATCGTTGGTGATGCTCTTGACCACCGCGAGCTTTTCGCCGCGCAGGGAGGCGACGAGGCCGAGCTCGTCGACCGGCAGCCGCATGGTGGCGGCGAAATAGTCGATGGGGTGACTGCCGACCACGATGCTGAGCGGCAACCGCTCGCCGCGGCCGAGGCTCGCGAGATAGATCGCGCGAAGATCGCTGGGAGCGACGAGATCGATGCCGGCCTGCGTGCGGCCGCGCAGCATCAGGCGGCGCAGCCCCACATTGGTCCAGCCGGCGGCGCGGTCGAACGCGAAGTCGATGGCCGCGGAGATGTAGGGGCCGCCGTCCTTGCCGTGCTGCAGATGCACCGGAAGCTTGGTGAGGTCGATATCGGTCCCGGTCGCGACCACGGCCTGCACCGGCGCCTCCTCGCGGGTGACCTCGATCAGCTCGGGCTTGCCGCGCAGGCGGCGCAGGATTTCCGGCAGCAGCTTCGCCGCCGGCACGCCGAAGGCAGCGGCGAAGCGCGTGCGGCTCGCCAGGACGTTGCCAACGAGCGCGAAACCGCCGGCCGCCTCGAACAGCACCGCCTTGGGGTTTGCCTCCAGCGCCTGCGCGACCTCGGACAGCCGCGTCGTGCCCGCCCTGCGCTCAAGCTCGCCGATGCGACCGAGGTGTTCGATAAAGCGACGCAGCCGGAATTTGTCGTAGTCGACGGCTGCGCTCGCGGAGGTGGTGACGTTTTCCAGCCCCATCGTTTTTATCCCGAGTTAGGCCCTGAGGTTTAACACAGCTTTGGTCGGAATGCGCACGCGACAGGTGGTGCGACGATATCGCCGCGCCGGGGCAGCCTCTGCTATACAACGAAGCCAGGGAGAACCGAATGCTCGAGACTTCTGACGCCGCCGATACCGGCGTCGACCAGCGTGCTGATCGTCGGCGCCGGTCCGGTGGGGCTGGCGCTCGCCGGCGACCTCGGCAGCCGCGGCGTTACGTGCTTGCTGATCGAGCAGTCCGACGGCGCGATCGTCCAGCCCAAGATGGACATGGTGGGCGTGCGCACCATGGAGTTCTGCCGGCGCTGGGGCCTGCTCGACGCCGTGCGCGACGCGCCCTATCCGCGCGACTTCCGGCAGGACTGCGTCTGGGGCACCAGCATCACCGGCTACGAATTCGGCCGCGAGCGATTTGCTTCGCGCGGCGACGAGCAGCCGGCGCCGGGGTCACCGCAGAAGCGCGAGCGTGTTCCCCAGGACATGTTCGACCCGATCCTGTTCGACTTCGCCCGCCGCCAGCCCAGCGTCACCATCCGCCACCTGTGCCGGCTGGTTGCGTTTGAGGAGCAGGCGGACCAGGTGCTGGTGACGGTCGAGGATGTCACGACCGGCGAGCGGCAGGTCGTCGAGGCCGCCTATCTCGCCGGCTGCGACGGCGGTGCGAGCGCGGTGCGCTCCCGGCTCGGCATCACGTTGTCGGGCAATCCGGCGCTGACCTACACCACCAACATCATCTTCCGCAGCCCGGCGCTGAAGACGCTGCACGACAAGGGCCAGTTCTACCGCTTCATCGCCTTCGAGGAGCGCGGCATGTGGGGCACCATCGTCGCCATCGACGGCCGCGACTGCTACCGCGTTTCCATCGTCGGCAACGACCAGCCGCGGCGCTATTCCGAGAGCGAGATCGGCGACGCCATCCGCAAGATCGTCGGCGTCGATTTCGCCTTCGAGATCGTCTCGATCCTGCCGTGGATACGCCGCCTGCTGGTGGCCGACAGCTACGGCACCGCGCGCGTCTTCATCGCCGGCGATGCCGTCCATATGTTCTCGCCCACCGGCGGCTTCGGCATGAACACCGGCATCCAGGATGCGGTCGATCTCGCCTGGAAGCTCGACGCGGTGCTCACGGGCTGGGGCGGCCGCCATCTCCTCAAATCCTACGAGATCGAACGGCGCCCGGTGGGCATCCGCAACATCACCGAGGCCGGCGGCAATCTCGGCCGCATGGTGATGCCCAAGGCCGATCCGCTGGTGTTTGCGGCCGGGCCTGCGGGCGACGCCGCCCGCGCGGATTTCGGCCGCCGCTACACCAATGCGATGCGGCGCGAATGGTTTTCGACCGGCATCCATCTCGGCTATCGCTACGAGCATTCGCCCATCGTGGTGCCCGACGGCACGTCGGAGCCACCGGACGATCCCGCGATCTATGCCGCGACCTCGCGGCCCGGCCATCGCGCGCCCCACGTCTGGCTCGTCGCGGACGGCCGCTCGACGCTCGACCTGTTCGGCCGCGGCTTCGTGCTGATGCGGCTCGGCGACGCGGCGCCCGAGGCGGCGGCATTCGTCGCGGCGGCGGCCATCCGCAAGATGCCGGTCACGGTGTTCGAGTCGAGCCAGCCCGATCTGGTCCACGCCTACGAGAAGCCGCTGGTGCTGGTGCGCCCGGACGGTCACGTCGCCTGGCGCGGCGACGACTTTCCGTCCGACCTCGGCGATCTCGTCGACACCGTGCGCGGCGACAAGGCGCCCGGCAACGTGCCGCGTCCCGAAGTCGGTTTCGGCCAGCGCGGGGTGTTGCTGGCGCCGGCGACGAAGGCATGATCGCGAAAAGAGGCATTTGGGGCGCTGTCGGATTCGCCCGAATTGACAGTGCTCCAGGACCTGGAACGGCTGAATCATTTTTTGCGACCTCGTCCTGAGGAGCGCGCTCTTGCGCGCGTCTCGAAGGACGGCGACAGGCGCATTCGTCGCGTGGGATTGCGCACGTCATGCTTGCGGCCATCCTTCGAGACGCCGTGCTGCGCACGGCTCCTCAGGATGAGGTCGTAAATGAAATCACGCGCGCCGCGCCTATGTCTTCGCCCTTGCCTCGTCCATCAACTTCAGCAGCTTCGGCGGCGACATCGGGAGCGACTGGGGCCGGATGCCGATGGCGGCGCCGATGGCGTTGGCGATGGCCGCCATGGTCGGCACTACCGGCACCTCGCCGACGCCGCGCAAGCCGTAGGGGTGGCGCGGATTGGGGACCTCGACGATCTCGGTGTCGATCATCGGCACGTCGGAGGCGACCGGCATGCGGTAGTCGAGGAAGCTCGCATTCTGCATGCGGCCGTCTTCGCCGTAGCAATATTCCTCGTTGAGCGCCCAGCCGATGCCCTGGACGGCGCCGCCCTGGTATTGGCCCTCGACCTGGAGCGGATGGATCGCCTTGCCGGCGTCCTCGACCACGGTGTAGCGCTTGATGTCGACGCGCCCGGTTTCCTTGTCGACCTCGACGTCGACGATGTGCAGCCCGAAGCCGGGGCCGGCGCCGGTGACGTTCATCTCGGAGTGGCCGGCGATGGCGCCATGGGTCGGCGTCGTCTTCGCCGCGATCTGCGCGATCGACATCGGCTCGAAGGTGCCGACATTGGAGCTCGCGGGGCGACAGTAGCCGTCCTCGAACGTGACGCCGTCCTCGGGCACGCCCCAGATCCCCGCTGCGCGCTTGCACAGCTCGGTGATCGCCTTGCGGGCGGAATCGACGATCACCATGCCGGTCGCAAAGGTGGTGCGGCTGCCCGCGGTGACGCGGTTGAAGCCGAGCGAGTGGGTGTCGGCCATGATGGCGCGCACCTTGTCGACGGGAATGCCCAGCTCCTCGGCCGCCATCATGCTGATGGAGATGCGCGAGCCCGCGACGTCGGACGTGCCGAGGATCAGTGTGATCGAGCCGTCGGTGGCGACATTCAGGGTTCCGGTGGTCTCGCCGCCGCGATTGAACCAGAAGCCGGCAGCGACGCCGCGGCCCTGGCCTTTGGGCACCGGCGAATTGTAGTGCTCGCACTTCTTGGCCGCCTCCAGCGTCTCGACGAAGCCGATCGGCCCGAAGGTCTCGCCGTAGATCGTCTTGTAGCCTTCGGTGGCCGCGTTCTTGAGGCGCAGGTCGATCGGGTCCATGCCGATCTTGCGGGCGAGCTCGTCGACCACGCCCTCGACCCCGAACACGACCTGCGGCACGCAGGGCGCGCGGAACGAATTCACCTTGGGGCGATTCGACACCACCTCGTAGGACACCGTCTTGACGTTCTCCAGATTGTAACGGGTGAACATCGCCTGCGGCGCATTGAAATACATCGAGCCGGTGAAGGCGCCGGTCTGGAAGATCAGCTCGGCCTCGGCGGCGGTGATGGTGCCGTCCTTCTTCACGCCCATCTTGATGCGGGACCTGGTGCCGGACACCGGACCGGTGGCGCGGAACACTTCGTTGCGGGTGAGCGTGATCTTCACCGGACGCTTGGCCTTGCGCGCCAGCAGGATCGCCACCGGCTCGGCGTAGAACCCGGTCTTGCCGCCGAAGCCGCCGCCCATTTCCGACTGGGTGACGCGGATCTTGGCCTGGTCGATCTTGAGGATTTCGGTGAGCCGGTCGCGATAGACCCACGGCGCCTGGGTGCAGCACCACAGCTCGATCTGGCCGTCCTCGGTCGAGGTCGCGACGCAGCTCTGCGGCTCGATATAGCCCTGGTGCATCGGCTTGGTGTCGTATTCGCGCTCGACGATCACGTCGGCCGCGGCGAAGCCCTTGGCGACGTCGCCCATGGCGAGATCGAGCCGCTCGATCACGTTCGTGGGCTGGTCGGCGCCCTTGATGCCCTTGGTGCGCACATGCTCGTGCAGGATCGGCGCGCCGGGCTTCATGGCCTCGATGGGGTCGATCACGTGGGGCAGCACCTCGTATTCGACCTTGATCAGCTTGAGTGCCTGCCGCGCGATCGACTCGCTGGTTGCAGCGACGGCCGCGACGGGATGGCCGTCGTAGAGCGCTTTCTCGCGGGCCATGGCATTGCGGGTCATGTCGCCGCCGGCCGTCCCGGCCTTGATCTCGGGAAAGTCCGCGCGCGTCACCACCGACTTGACGCCGGGGAGCCGCTCGGCGGCCGAGGTGTCGATCGACTTGATGATCGCGTGGGCGTGCGGGCTGCGCAGAATTTTGCCGACCAGCATGCCCGGCAGGAACAGGTCGGCGCCGAATTTGGCGCGTCCCGTCACCTTGTCGAGGCCGTCATGCTTGACCGGCGAGGTGCCGACGATCTTGAGCTTCTTGTCGCGATTGAAGCCGCTGTTCTCCAGGATCGTCATGATCGGGCTCCTCTCATTTCCTTGGCTGCCGCCTGAACCGAACGGATGATCTTGTCATAGCCGGTGCAGCGGCACAGGTTGCCGGCGAGCCAGTAGCGTATCTCGGTTTCGCTTGGATCGGGGTTGCGCTCCAGCAGCGCCTTGGCGGCGATCAGGATGCCGGGTGTGCAGATGCCGCATTGCAGGCCGTTGAGCTCCAGGAAATTGCGCTGCAGCGGATGCAGCGTGTTGCCCTTCGCCATGCCTTCGATGGTTTCGACTTTGCTGCCTTCGGTCTCGACCGCGAGCACGAGGCACGAGCACACCATGGTGCCGTCGACCATCACGGTGCAGGCGCCGCAGTCGCCGGTGCCGCAGCCTTCCTTGGTGCCGCTGAGCATCAATTCGTCGCGCAGGATATCGAGCAGCGTCTGTTGCGCCTCGCACAGGAACTCGCATTCGTCGCCGTTCACCGTCGTGGTGACGTGATATTTCTTGCTCATCGGCCAGCCCTCGCCCGCTCGAGCGCCTGCTGAGCCGTTCGCCTCGCCAGCACGCCCGCCACCTTGACCCGATATTCCTTGGTGCCGCGCTTGTCGTCGATCGGCCGGCAGGCGGCGCTTGCCGCTTTTGCGAGGCGTTCGAGCGCGGCATCGTCGAGCCGCGTGCCGATCAGCGCATCGGCCGCCTCCTTCACCAGCAGCACGGTCGGCGCCACGGCCCCGAGCGCGACCCGCGCCGCCGTGCAGGTTCCGCCGGCATCGAGGGTGAGGTTGATGCCGACGCCGACCACCGCGATGTCCATCTCGGTGCGCGGCGTGAACCGCTGATAGGCGTCGCCCGAACGCGGGGGCCGCGCCGGCAGGAAGAACGAGACCACGATCTCGCCCTTGGTCAGCGAAGTCTTGCCGGGGCCGACCGGGATCGTCTCGACCGGGACTTCGCGCACGCCGTTCGGGCCGATGATCCGGGCGATCGCGCCTGCCGCGATCAGGGGCGGCACGCTGTCGGCGGCCGGCGAGCCGTTGCACAGATTGCCGCCCATGCTGGCGCGGCCCTTGATCTGGATCGAGCCGATCAGCTTCACGCCGTCGACGACGCCCGGCCACGCCTTGCACAAACCAGTGTGCTCCACGATTTCCATGCCGGGGACGGCGGCGCCGATGCGAAATCCCCCGTTCTCGCTGGCGATCTCCCGGGTCTCCTTGATTTTCTTGATGTCGACCAGGAGCGCCGGCTCGATCAGCTCGGTCTCCATCTGCACGATCACATCGGTGCCGCCCGCCAGGATACGCGCCGTGCCCGTCGCTCCGGCGAGCAGCGCCACAGCGGCCTGCAGCGTTTCCGGAGCCTCGTACCTCGCACCCTCCATTGCACTCCCCGATCCATCGTTTTTGATTTGGATCGCGATCAAATCCGATTTCGCCTGTCAAAACAATGCCTGATTGACATGGCTTTAGGAGTGCCATTCCCCGTGGAGATGCCAGATCGTGTAGGCAGGTCGCCAACCGGCTTTGGCCGCACCGACACAAAGACTCAGCGCTTGGTTCGCTGCGCGAACGACTCGGCCGCAAGGCAAAGCATCTCATACATCAGCTGCGCTCCGGCCAGCGCCGTGATCCCCGCTGAATCAAATGGGGGTGACACTTCGACGATATCGCAGCCGACGACGTCGAGGCCGCGCAGGCCCTGCAGCAGTCGCTTGGCCTCGTACGTGGTGATTCCTCCACCACCGGGGTGCCGGTTCCTGGCGCATAGGCAGGGTCCAGGCCGTCGATGTCGAACGAGATGTAGGTCGGACCGTCGCCGACGACGCGCCGCGCCTCGGCAACGACGCCTTTGACGCCCAGGTCGTAGAACCGGTCGATGTCGATCACGGTCTGCCCCGTCTCATGAGCGAAAGTTTCGAACTCTGCGGCCGGGTCGCGGATCGCGATATGCACGGTACGTTTCGGGTCGAGCGCGCCATCGACGACCGCGTTCTTGAACGGGCTTCCATGGTGCAAGGTGCTGTCGGCGATGCGATCGGTGCAGTCGATGTGGGCGTCGATATGCACCAATCCGACCGGACGTCCGGCGCCGAGCGCCTTGAGAATCGGGTAGGTGATGGAATGATCCCCGCCCGCGCTTACCGGGACGATCCCTGCCTCGTTCAGTTTGACGTAGAACGCATGCAGTTCGGCGATCAAATTCTCGAGATTGAACGCGCTGGCCAGCGGCGCGTCGCCGATGTCGGCGACGCGCGCCAGCTCGAACGGGATGACCTTGGTCAACGGGTTATAGTAGAGGATATTGCACGACTGATTACGGATTTCCCGCGGACCGTGACGTGCGCCGCTGCGCTGGGTGAGTCCCAAGTCGGTCGGCACACCGAGGAGCGCGACATCTACCTCGTCGAGGCCCGGACGGAAGTTGGAGCGGAAAAAAGTCGCCACGCCGGAAAACGTCTTGATGTCCATCAGTTTGCTGTAGGACATCACGCGGCGCGTCATCTCGTCAGCCTGCAATTGGTCCAAGATCGCCTCCATGGATGAAATCGTCGCCCACATTGTGCCGCCGACAGGAGCCGGCCCTCAGCCCGGCTCCATGCCGTGATGCCGCAGCACCGTTGCGGCTTGCGGGGTGGTCAGAAATTTCAGCAGCGCCCGGGCGGCGTCCGGGGCCGGCGCGGCGGTGTGGACGCCCGCGGAAAACACGGTGACCATCTGGATCTCGGCGGGCAGCGGACCGAGATACGCGATGCCCTCGACCGACATCAGTTCGCTCATCTGGGTAAAGCCGATCTCGCCTTCCCCGCGCGCAATTGCTGCGCCGACACCCAGACCTGGACCGATCTGGGTGATCTTCGGCTTGAGCTGTTCGGCGATTCCCAGCTTCTGGAAGAGGGTAGGGAGGTAGAGGCTGCTCGGCCCCGATGAAAGGATGATCGACTTGGCGGCGAGCAGGGTGTTCCTGAGCGCCTCGGCGGACGAGATGTCGGGCCGCGGCATGTCGGCGCGCGCCGCGACGCCGACCCCGGACTTCGCGAGATCGGTGCGGCCCGCGAGCTTGCCTTGCTTGACGAAGTCGTCGATGCGACCGGCCGGGATGATGACGATATCCGCCACCTCGCCGCCGGCGACCCGCTTTACGATGTCGACGGTTCCGCCCCAGTCGATCGTGACCTTGTGCCCGGTCTCCTTCTCGAAGATCGGGATGAGCTCGCGGTAGGGCTCCCGGACGGCGTTCGAGGCGATGACCGTGATCTCCGCGGCGCCGGCGGCGGGCGCCAGGAAGGCGGCGAGGGCGGCTGCGACGCCATACAGAGCTGTCTTCATGGGGTTTCCTCTCGTTTTTGCACTTATGTATCGCCAACGCATCGTCACGGGCGGCGACCCCGTGCTTTCGACCATTGATGTGAATCAACAGGGAATGATCGTCGCCCAGCTATTTCTATAGCTGACAGCCCTCGCTTCCCGCAAAGCCCTGCGGAAATCGTTGGTCTCGCCGGGAGGACCGTTGGCATGCCCATGTTGAAGGCGCTGCTCTTTGCAGCCGTTATCACGACGTTCGCGTCTCCGACATGGGCCCAGCAACATAACCATTCGTCGCCGCCTGCAGCGCTAGCCCAGAACAGTCCGCCTCCTCAGGGCGTGCCCGCGTCGCAAAATGCTCCAAGTCCCGGAATTGCAAGTCCTGGAATTGCAAGTCCGGGAGCCGCCGCGATGGGGGATATGCATGCTCCCACGAGCTTCACGCTTCGCTCCGGCATCGCCGAGGGACGAATGGTCTATATCGGCGTCGGTGGCGACATCGAGGGCAAGGTCAACCCGCTGCTGATGGTGCATGAAGGCGAGACGGTTCAGATCAATCTGATCAATGGCGAGGGTGCCGAGCACGACATCGTCGTCGAACAATACGCCGCGCGTTCCGACCGGGTGGTGGGAAGAGGCGCGAGCAGCACGATGTCGTTCACCGCCGATAAGTCCGGCGAGTTCATCTACTTCTGTTCGATCCCGGGCCACCGCGAGGCCGGAATGGAGGGGCGCATCCAGGTGATGGCAGGACCGCGCGCCGCGACGGTCGCCACCGCGGCCGACATCGTACGCGATCCGACCGATCTTCCCGCGCCCATTCGCGCCCGTCCGCCGCAGGTCGTGCGCGTCGACCTTCAAACGATCGAACTCAAAGGACAGCTCGACAACAAGACCACCTACAATTTCTGGACATTCGGCGGGAAAGTGCCCGGCCCATTCATTCGTGTGCGGGTCGGCGACATCGTCGAAGTGCATCTGAAGAACGACGAGAACAGCGTGATGATCCACTCCGTGGACTTTCACGCAGCCACGGGTCCGGGCGGCGGCGCCGAATTCACGCAGGCCGATCCCGGGCAAGAGAAGATCGTCACATTCAAGGCGCTCATTCCCGGGCTGTTCGTCTATCATTGCGCCACGCCGAGCGTGCCGCATCACATCACCAGCGGCATGTACGGGATGATACTCGTCGAACCGGAGGGCGGGCTGCCGCAGGTCGACCGCGAGTTCTATGTGATGCAAGGGGAGCTCTACACGGCCCGGCCCTTCGGCACTCAGGGCGATCAGGAGATGGACTACGTCAAGCTCATCTCCGAGCGACCGGAGTATTTCCTCTTCAACGGTTCAGTGGGCGCCCTGACCAAAGCGCATCCGCTGCGTGCGCGCCCCGGCGAGACTGCGCGCATCTTCTTCGGTGTGGGTGGGCCGAACTTCACGTCGTCCTTCCACGTCATCGGAGAGATTTTCGACCGCGTCTACGAAGGTGCGAGCCTCGGGGCGGTGCCGCTGACAGGCGTGCAGACGGTCTCGGTGCCTCCCGGCGGGGCCACCGTGGTAGAATTCAAGATCGACCGTGCAGGACGCTACACGCTGGTCGACCATGCGTTATCGAGAATCGAGAGGGGTCTCGTCGGCTTCCTCATCGTGGACGGCCCCAGAGAGGACGAACTGATGCATGCGGGGCCGGCTCGGTAGGCACCGCATGGAGCGGCGGTGACGGAGCCTTTGTCGGAGCGGGCGCGTGTGCCCAGAAGCCTGAGACTGTCGTAGTCGAGTTCACGACCGGCCTGGGGCCGGTCGGCAGGGCGTCGGATCAAGCCACCAGCAGAGTCAGCAGGCCCGCGAGAGCGGAGCCGCCGATGAGCATCAGCCAGTCACCCGCGTCGAAACCAAGAACCCGGCCTTCTGCAGTCATACGCGCGATCATGTTTGCCTCGTTATTGACCTTGCTTCCGTGGACTCATACGTAGCAGGTCCGCGTTGTTCTGGCTGTTGCAAGCGCGCAACGAATGGGGACAATGTGCAATTCCTATGAAAATTAATATTCGAGATTATATATAGTTTTCAATTAATTATGCGACGCGTCAGGGGTCGTCTCCGAGGCAGTCGAAAGGTGTTGCGTTTCTGCATCGTTTTGCCCGGAACCGCCACAATGACGCCAATTTTCGAATCGCGATCCGCCATCGTTCCTTCACACGCCGCCAGTTCTCGGACCAAAGCCAAGGCGCGCCGAAGCGGCCGGCGGTCTTGTCCGCCGCACCGTTTTACCGGCGCGTCAAAACCGATAGAAGGCGGCCGGGGTCTCGACCATGATCTTGCGGCGCATCCCTTCATCGGTCACCCAGTCGCCGAAGGCGTCCACGAGATCTCCGTCATTGGGGTTGACGAGGTACTTGTTGGGGTGCGGCCAGTCGGTGCCCCACATGATCCGCTCCGGCGCCGCCGCGATGAGGGCATGGGCCAGGGGCTTCACGTCGTCATAGGGGGGCAGATCGGTCGCGCTGACCCGGTTGGCGCCGGAGATCTTCATCCAGGTGTTCCCGCGGCGCATGAGCTCGATCAGCGCCTGGAATCCCGGCGCCTGCACCCCGGCGGTTGCCGGCTGGTAGGCGAAGTGGCCGATCGATATCGGCACCGTGATCTTCGTGAAGACCGGCATCAGCTCGATGATGTCCTTGCCGGGGAACAGGAACTCGATGTGCCAGCCGAACGGGGCGATGCGGGCGGCGAGATCCGGAATAGCGTCCATCTCGACGGGCATGCCGCCCTTGTTGTCGGTGTTGAGCCGCACCCCACGGGCGCCGCAGGCATCGAGCGCCGCGATCTCGTCATCGCTGATGTCCATGGTGATCGCCACCACCGCGCGCGCCCGCTTCGGCGTCTCGGCATTGAACGCCGCCATGCCGTTCAGGATGGCGGAGTTGTCGACGCCGTAGACGGACGGCTGGGTGAACACCACGCGGTCGACGCCGAGGGTGGCATGCAGGTGCTTGAGATCGGCCAGCGTCGAGTCCGGCGGATTGTAGCCGCGGTCCGGTGACAGCTTGTAGCCGGGCTCGAAGACGTGGACGTGGGTGTCGACGGCGCCTTTGGGCAGGACCACCTTGGGCTTGCGGGGATTGCGATCGGGCGGCAAGCAATCCCTGATTTGTCCGGCCATCGTCATCCCTTCCTCCGAATCATTGCCCGCCCGACGCCCTGCTGCGGTGGCGGTCTCGCGGAGGTCTAGTAAGCAACGATCGGCCTGCATGCAATCCGCCGGATGAAAGAAGGCCGGCAAGGCGGTGCGATCGGTTCGCCGCACCTCGCCGGCAGCACCGACGGAATCAGCCTCGAGGACATCCGCGGGCGCGATCTCCCAGAGCGCTACCTGATGTTGAAGCGCACGGGAACGATGAAGGACAAGGCGCTGTCGGGCGCGCTGCCGGGGGGCTTCGGCATCGGCTGGGCGCGCGCAAGCAGGGCGAGCGTTTCCTCATCAAGCAGCGACGACCCCGAGCTCTGTACGATCCGGCTGCTCAGCAGGTGACCTTCGTGGTCGATGGTGAAGGCTACCCTCGCCATACCTTGTTCGCGGTGCGCGCGTGCTGCCGTGGGGTAGCGCTTGAAGCGTTCGAGATGGGCGGCGAGCGCGCTCTGCCATCGGATGAATGCGGCCGGCGTGTGCACCGCAGCTCCCGGCGTAGGCGGCGCCGCGGCCGACGGAGGCATTTCTGCAGACGGCGCCGCCGTCGCCTGCCGCTGTTCGACGGGCGGTTGGGGCTTGGGTGGCTCGGGGATCGGCAGCGCGACTTCCGCCTCCTCCTCGATCGGCTTGGTTTCTTCCTTGGGCGGTGGTGTCGGCTCGCTCTGCTCCTCCGCGGGCCCCGGCGCGAGATCGGTGGGAGGCGTCGCGGGGGCTGCCGAGATCTCGGGGAGTTCGAGCATGACGACCGGTGCGCCCGCCTCGAAGTCGGACGCCTCGGGGGACTGCAGCAAGCTCAACGCCCCCACGCCGTGGGCGACGACCACCACGGCAAAGCACGCGATCCAACGCACGGTGTCCGCGCGATCCACCCGGAAGAGTTGATCGGCCACACTCAAGCCCGCCACTCCTCGCAGTGATGGCGACGGATGTTCATGAGGTCACTCCGCCGCCGGAGCGGCCACCGGATAACGCTGGACGAGATCGCGGCTGACCATGGTGAGGATCTCGACGCTGGTGTCGGCATAGAGCGCGCGATAGTGCGCGATCGAGCGCGAGAACATATTGTAGATCACGACCGCCGGTATCGCCGCCGCGAGTCCAAAGGCGGTGGCGAGCAGCGCCTCGGCGATGCCTGGCGCGACCACAGCGAGATTGGTGGTGTGCAGCTTCGAAATGCCGATGAAGCTGTTCATGATCCCCCACACCGTGCCGAACAGGCCGACGAAGGGCGCGGTCGCACCGATGGTGGCGAGGATGCCGGTGCCGCGCTGCATCTGCCGGCCCACGCTGGCTTCGATGCGCTCGAATCGTGCCCCGATGCGCTCCTTGATGCCGTCGATATCGCGCCGGTCGGGCGAGCGGCGCAACTCGCCCTCCACCGCCTGGATCAACAGCGCGACCTGCAGGCTCGCGGAGACTCGCCGGCTTGGCAGCTTCGGCGAGCGAGCGTGCATCCGCGAGCACGTCCTGGGCGCGGATGAGGCCTCGGCGCGCGCCCACGAGTTCCAGCGTCTTGGCGAGCCAGATGGTCCAGGTCAGCACCGAAGCCAAGAGGAGGCCGATCATCACCGCCTGGACGACGATGTCGGCCGATTTGAACATGCCCCACGGCGTGAGATCGCGCGGCAGCAATCCCGGTGCGACGTCCATGGCAGGCGGAACGGCGGCCTCGCCTCGAGGCTGAGCGGCATCGCTTGCGGGCGCGGGAGGGGTGGCAACCGGCGCGGTGGCGCTGGGCGATGCAGAAGAAGCCGGAGCGGCCGGCGCAGCGGCGCCCTGCTGCGGCGCCTGGGCATGCACAATTCCGCCGAGCAAGACCCAGCACAGCAGCCCGGCGCCGAACGCAGGCAGACAATTCAGGCAGGACAGCCCGAACTTACGCAAGAACATCACGCGGCCCTTCCGTGAGGCCCCCCAGGGCCGAATACATATCTCATTCACGGCCATTTGCACTCGTACCTGATGCCCTCCGGATCAAAAATTGCATTGCCAAAAGTTCCCGCGGCAGGCTGACGCAGTGGCGACCACGCGGACCAAATTGCGGCACGAACACGCCGCTGTCGCCGCATTGGATTTCGTGGAAGCGGCGAGGTTGATGACTGACAACGCGAGCGGAGGCCTAGCCAAGCGACTCAACCGCCGCCCCATCTGAACCACCTCGCAGGTTGCTGCCTTGGGAGAGATGGCGAAAGCGCCATGTCCGTCGGTCGCGTAAGGCTGGGCGAGCGAAAGAGCGCCACCGCCGCCGTCACGCCGACGACTGCGCGACCTCTACTTCGTCGGCTTCCTCCCGCCGGGCGAATACCCGTTCCATGACGAAATAGTACGTGGGTATCAGGAACAGGGTCAGAAGCGTCGCCAGCATCAGGCCGCCCGCTACGACCGTCGCGAGGCTGCGCTGCACGTCGCTGCCGACTCCGGTGGCGAGTGCGGCCGGCAGCATGCCGACGGTGGCGACGGTCGCGGTCATCAGGACCGGCCGCAGTCGTTCGCTTGCGCCGGCGATGACCGCATCGATGAGCGGAACGCCGGAATCGCGGAGCCGATTGAGATTTGCCACCATGATGACGCCGTTCATCACGGCCACGCCGAACAGCGCAATGAAGCCCACGGCGGACGAGACATTGAGGGTGACGCCGGTGACATGCAGGGCGATCAGTCCGCCGAGCGTCGCCAGCGGCACGACGAGGAGAATCAGCGCCACCTGGCGCAGCGTGCCGAATTCGGCGAACAGCAGCACGATCATCAGCCCGAGGATCAGGGCGAGGATCAGGCCGAGGCGCGCTTCCGCCCGCTGCTCGCTCTCGAAGTCGCCGCTCCACTCGATGCGGTAGCGGCTCGGATCGAATTTGACCTTTTCGCCGATGGCCTGCTTCGCCTCCGCCAGAATTGCCGGAAGGCTGCGACCGTCGGAATTGAGCTTCACCATGAGGTAGCGCTGGTTCATGTCGCGATTGATGGTGCTCTCGCCGGTCTGCATCTTGATGCGCGCCACCTGCGACAGCGGCACCAGCGCACCGGAACTCGATGTGAGCACCAGATTTCCGAGGACTTCCGGGTTGTTGCGCGCCGCCTCCGGAAAACGCACGGTCACGTCGTAGCGGCGGTCGCCGATGAAGACCTGGCTGACCCCGACGCCGCCGATGCCGGTCTGGATGAGGTCGGCGATGTCGGCGACATTGATGCCGTAGCGTGCCGCCGCCTCGCGGTCCGCCGTGATTGCGATCTGTGCCAGTGGCGGCCGCTCGTCCACCAGCACGTCGGCGGTGCCGGGTACTTTCTCGAGAACGGCGGCGACCTCTTTGGCGATGCGGCGCAGTTCGCCGATATCGTCGCCAAATATCTTCACGGCGAGCTGACTGTGCGGCTCGAACACCTTGTCCCTCACGCTGTCGATGATCGGCTGGCTGATTTCGATCTCGTAGCCTGGCAGTTCGGCGAGGCGCGCGGACATCCGGCGGACGAGATCATGCTTGGTGCCACCCGACGGCCAGGTGTTGTAGGGACGAAGCGTGACGCCCGCCTCGACGTGCGACGGCGTCCACGGATCGGTGCCGTCGTCGTTGCGGCCGACATGGGTCACCACGTTGGAAACCTCGGGAAACTCCATGACGACCTTGCGCAGCTCGGCATCCATCTCCATCGCCTTGGCGAGGGAAATCCCGCCGGACATTTCCGCGTGCAGCCAGATCGCGCCTTCATCGAGCTCGGGCAGGAATTCGCGCGAGACCGTCATGCCGAGCGCGACCACCGCGGCAGCGGCGACGCCGCGTCAGGGCATAGACGATGCCGGGCCGGCGCAGCGACCCCTGCAGCGTTCTTCGATATTCCCGCTCCAGCCAGGCGAGAGCGTGGTTGTGGAAGGTCCGGCGGGGCTTGCGGTAGGCGAGATAGGCGAGGCCCGGCACCAGCGTGAGCGCCAGCAGCAGCGCGCCGAACTGGGCAAAGCCGACGGCGTAGACCATCGGGTAGAACAGCTTGGCCTCGACACGCTGGAACGCGAACAGCGGGAAGTAGGTGGTGATGATGATCAGGGTCGCGAAGAAGATCGGCCGCGCCACCTGATGAGCGGCCTGGGCTGCGTCTTCCTCGGTCAAAGGCCGGTTGGGCTCGGCCTCGCGGCGCCGCAGGATGGCCTCCGTCATCACGATGGCGCCGTCGACGATGATGCCGAAATCGATTGCGCCGAGGGACAGCAGATTGGCCGGTATCTTGGTGAGATTCATCAGGATGAACGCCGTGACCATTGCGAACGGAATGGTGACGCCGATGATCAGGGCGGTGCGCGGGCTGCCGAGAAACAGGATGAGGACGATGAGCACCAGGCCGATGCCCTCGAAGATGGTGTGCGAGATCTTGTCGATCGTCGCATCGACCAGATCGGCGCGGTCGATATAGGGCACGATCCGCACGTCGTCGTTCTTGAGGCGCTCGTTCAGTTCGGCAATCTTGGCGTGAACGCCGTTGATGACCTGAGAGGGGTTCTGGCCGCGCAGCAACAGCACTGTTCCCTCCACCGCATCGTTCTTGCGGTTCTTGCCGAGCACGCCGTGGCGCTCCTGATTGGCGAGTTTCAGCTTGCCGAGGTCGCGAAGCAGGATCGGGGTGCCGTTGCGCTGGGTGACCACGATGGCGCCGAGGTCGTCGAGGGTCTGCACGAGACCGATGCCGCGGATGACATAGCCCATGTCGCCGCGGGCCACGACGCTGCCGCCGGCACTGGTATTGTTGGCGTTGATGGCCGCTTCGACGTTCGCCAGCGACAGGTTGAAACGAAGCAGCTGCTGGGGATCGAGCTCGAGCTGGAACTGGGTCGTGATGCCGCCGAAGGTCTGGATGTCGGCGACCCCGGGCACCTGCTTGAGCGCGGGAATGACGACCCAGCGCTGGATTTCGGAAAGCTCGCGCAGCCCCTTGGTGTCGGATTCCAGCGTGTAATAGTAAATCTGGCCGGTGGGCGACGTCAGCGGATCGAGGCCGGGCGTCAATCCCGGCGGCAGGGTGACGTTCTGGATTCGCTCGAGGAGGCGCTGACGCGACCAATAGTCCTCGACGCCGTCGCGGAACACGATGGTGATCAGCGACAGCCCGAACGTGCTCTTCGAGCGCATGAACAGCAGGCCCGGCGTGCCGTTGAGCTCACGCTCCAGCGGAATCGTAATTCGCTGCTCCACCTCCTCGGCCGCCATGCCGGGCGCCTGGGTGACGACCTGGGAGCTGGTGTCCGCGATGTCCGGATATGCCTCGATCGCGAGCTGGGTCCAGGAATAGTAGCCGTAGATGGCGACGAAGACGCAGATCATCGCCACCACCATGCGCTTTCGCAGAGCCAGCGTGACGAGGGCGTCAATCATTGAGCAGCACCCCGCCCTTGACGACGACGCGCTCGCCCGCCTTCACGCCGCGCGCCACGATCGCTTCACTGCCCTGCTGGAACGCGATCTCGACGGGACGCGCTTCGAACACCCAAGGCGCGACCTCGACGAACACCTGATCGGTCTCGTTCCGCAGCATCAGGGCCGTGGTGGGCACCACCGGCATCGCCCGCTCCGGCGCGAGGAACGTGGCGGTTGCGAACATGTTCGGCTTGAGGCGAATGTCCGGATTGGCGAACGCGATGCGAACCTTGGTCCGCCGCGTGTCGGGATCGAGGACATCGCTGACGAAGAGGACGTTGCCCTTGAAGACCTCGTTCGGATAGGCCGTGAATACGACCTCGACGGACTGGCCCTTCGAGATCAGTGAGGTGTCCTTCTCGGGAACGTTGGCGGTGACCCAGACGGTGCTCAGGTCGGCGATCGTCATGACCGGCGCCGTGGGATCGTTGAGGAAGGCGCCCGGGGCCATCTGCAGGTCGATCACGCTGCCGGCCACCGGCGCCTTCATGGCGAGGTGCCGGTCGTCACCTCTCTGATCCGAGGGCGCACCGATCGCCTGGAGCCGATTTTGGGCCCGCTCGAATTCCGACTGGGCCTGCGCGTAGTCGCTCTGCGCCTGCTCGCGGTCCTTGACCGCAATGGCGCGGGTTTTTTCCAGGGTGAGCAACCGGTCGAGCGTCTGCTTGGTGAGCGTGAGCGCGGAGCGCGCCTTCTCGAGATCGGAGATTGCCTGCGCGAGGTCGCTGAATTCGATCACCGCAAGCACGTCGCCCTGCGCGACCCTCGCCCCGAGCTGAACCTTGAGGTCGATCACGCGGCCGGCCACGGGCGGCATGACCTTCGCGGTGCGGGCCGGGTCGGCTTCCACCACCGCCGGCAGCGTCAGGCTGCGCTGGATATTCTTGTCCGCGATGTCGGCGATCCCGAGCTTGACGCGCAATGGCGAAGTCGGCGGCACCGTTATCCGCGCGCCGTCGACGGTGTAGAACGCGGCGGTGTCGTGGAGCGACGGCTCCTGGGCGCGGAGCGCGCCGCTTCGGGAAGCGAAGTAATAGATGCCGATCCCCGCCGCGGCGACGACCAGGAGCACGCCCAGTGTCGCTGCGGCGCGCAAGAGCGGATGCCGCGCCGGCATGCCGTCGTGGTCGCCTGGATTGTCGGATTGCGTCATTTTGGGCCCGCCGGTTGGCCATCAGGTGCGGAGGCGGATCTTGTTCTGGAAATGTCCGCGACCGCGTGCGCGATTGGGCGTCGCGCCGGCGCGGGCGTGCCGCGGCCGGTCAACGCAGATGGTCAGGCGAGGGGTGGTGCGCGGGCCTGGAAAATACCATGCGGCGGGGCCGCCAGGACGACCGAAAGATCGGTCCAAATCCGTCCCGGGCCGACGGCGGCCGACACGGATGGTGCGGGCGCCACGGCCGGCAGGACGTTTCCGGCCAGATGGATGAGCGCGCAAAGCAGGCAGTATTCGCCCGCCGCCGGCGCCGCCGGTTTCGACTGGGCGGGGGCATCGCTCGAAGCTTGTCCAACGGATCCGATGGCCGGCTGGGACGCCGGCCAGCAGGCTGTCTGCGCGCAATGCACGTGACTGAACAGAACGGCCAATTGGATGGCGAGCGCGAACAGCGCGCACCACGACCCAAATCTAAGGTTCGATCGAACCCAGCTCATTGAGGCGCCATCCAGGAGCGATTTCCCGCGAACCGGCGACGCCTTCGCCGTCGAATATCGGCAAAGTAACGAAGCCACCGCAGCGGTATTTAAGCTGCTCCATGCCTGCGACAATATCGCGACCGCCCGCGAAATTTGTCAATGCGGCAATCCAACCCGACCACCCGAAGCGTTAATCGAGAGCTTCGGCGCCGCGCCGAAAAGCCAACGGTCTCACACGCTGCGCCGCAGCATGGCAGCCGGATCGCCGCCCGGACATTCGAACAACGGTGGTCTTGCCTTCCCCGCCCCAGCCGGCGATATGGCGTGGCCGGCAGTGACCGGCAGGCTCGATCAAATTCATGACATACGAGGGGAAACGCCATGCAGATCACGCGACGCCATATGCTCGGTGCAGGCGCCGGCGCAGTCACGCTTGCGGCCGCGCCGCGCGCCTTTGCCGCCTGGGAGCCCAGCCTGCGGTATCCCGATCCGGCAGTTCACATCCTCGACCCGAGCTTCGCACGCTATCGCGTGCAGCAGGCGAGCGTAGAACAACTCTTCACGGGCAACCGCTGGAGCGAGGGCCCAGTGTGGCTCGGCGACGCGCGCTGCCTCCTCTGGAGCGACGTCCCGAACAACCGCATGATGCGCTGGGACGAGGTTACCGGTCGAACCGCCGTGTTCCGACAGCCCTCGAACAACTCCAACGGGCTTGCCCGCGATCGCCAGGGCCGTCTCGTCACCTGCGAGCACAATACGCGCCGGGTGACGCGCACCGAACACGACGGCTCCATCACCGTGCTGATCGACAAGTTCGACGGCAAGCCGCTCAATTCGCCGAACGACATCATCGTCAAGTCCGACGACTCGATCTGGTTCTCGGACCCGGCCGCCCCGGGCTTCGACCCCTATGAGGGTCGAGTCGGGAAGGCGGAACTGCCGACCAATGTCTACCGTCTCGATCCCAAGACCGGGCGCGCGACGGTGGTGGCCGGGGATCTGCGCCCGAACGGGCTCTGCTTCTCACCGGACGAGCGCATCTTGTATCTGGCCGACAACCTTCCGGACCCGCGGGTCATCCGCGCCTATGACGTGGTGGATGACGGGACGAGGCTGGCCAATGGCCGCGTGGTCGTCGCCCGCGATCCCGGCAACATCACCGACGGCATGCGCTGCGATGTCGACGGCAACCTGTGGTGCGGGGCGGGCCCGGGCGAGGATCTCGACGGCGTGATGATCTTCAACAAGGACGGCAAGAAGATCGGACGCATCGCGTTGCCGGAGCGCTGCGCCAACCTCACCTTCGGCGGCGCCTACCGCAACCGCCTGTTCATGGCGGCGGGCCACTCGCTCTATTCGCTCTACGTCAACACTCAGGGCGTGGCGGGGCGCTGAGATCAGGCGAAACGCCGCGTTGCCGTCCCCATGACTGGGGACGGTTCCTGAACCAGGACGTGGATCAAGGGGGCCGACGGGACTTTGCGAACAGATCGAAGGATATGGATCTGAGCCAACGATGGCCTGGGTCGCGGTGATATCTTTCGTGCCAGTACTGCGCAATTTCGTATGTCGGCAACGGCATAGGAGGCCGGAACGTCGCGAGTTCCAATTGCTCGGCGAAGAACGTTGCGACGTTGGTCGGTACCGTCGCGATGCCGTCGGTTTGGGAGGCGACGACCGCGGCAGCTATGAAACTCGACAGGCGTAATGAAACGTTTTCGGGGACAACCTCGGCCTCCAGGGCTTGTTGCACCATTCGATGCGCCGCGTGTCCGGTATCCGACGCCATGACGATGATGTGCCGTGCCGCGCGAAATCCGGAGCGGCTGCGCAACGTCGCCAGCTTGGGGTGATCCTTCCGGGCGACGCTCAGGTAGCCGCTGAAATACAGGCGCTGGCGCCGCAGACCGCGCGGGGCGTTGGGAAAAGCGCCTAAGGCCAAGTCCGCTTCGCCCGATTCCAGCTTCGATTCGAAGTGTCTGGAATCGAACGGCACGGCACGCAGGCTCAGTCGTGGTCCTTTCTTGCCCACTCGGCTCATGAGCGAGGGAAGAAACAGCATCATGCCGACATCGGTAACCAAAAGCGCGAAGATGCGATCTGACTTTCCAGGATCGAACGACGCCGAGGAAATCCGAAGGCTGTCCGAGGCGACCAGCACGCCGCGAAGCGGCTCTGCAATCTCCAGCGCCCTGGGTGTCGGGTGCATTGCGTTGCCATTGCGAATGAACAGGGGATCACCGAAATGTCCCCGAAGCCGAGCCAGAACCTTGCTGATCGAGGGCTGCGTGGTGTCGAGCACCTCCGCCGCGCGCGTCAGGTTGCGCTCTCGCAACACGGTGCTCAAAACCTTGAGATCGCGCAGCCGCAGATCGGCATCATTCCACTTCGTCATGACGATCATTCCCTTTTTGGCATAGGTTCGATCAAACGGATCATGTACTGTCAACTGTGATCTTCAAGCGTGGCCGGCATGCAGCGGCCCTTGGGTTGCTTTTCCGGTCCACTTCGAAGCCTTGCCGTGGCGCGGTCGGAGAAGAGCAATGTCAAAATTTGTCGTTGAGCCGCATTTTCGCTTGCAGGAATGGGTCGCCGAGGAAAAGGGCTATTTCCGCGCGGAAAACCTTGACTACGAATTCAAGGAATTCATCCGCTCGACCGACGGAGCGCACCACGAAACGGTAGGCAAGGCAGGCGCGTTCCAGAGCATAGAGAAGGGGCGCGCATCGAACGTAACCTGCGCCTGCCATTGGACCGTGAACGTGGCGGCCTCCAACGGATACACCAAGCTTTATGCGGATGCCTACTCGGTGGCGCCGGCCGCAGTTTTTGTCCCTGCCGATTTGCCGATAAGAACGCCCGCCGACTTGACCGGAGTGCCGATCTCGGTCGGGTACCAATCCGGCAGCCACTATTCGACGATCCAGGCGCTCGAACAGTACCTGCCTCCCGACAAAATTGCGCTGTCGTTCGCCGAAGGCATGCTGTTCCGCCGGATGGAGGCGTTGTTCGAGGGCAAGTCGCAGGCGGCCGCCCTGTTCGGCGGGCCCTACTATTTCGCCGAGCAACTCGGCTTCCGCAAAATCATCGACAACACCTTCATGATAGCTGCGATGATAAACGGCAACCCGCAGCCTGAAGATGTCCGCAAATACTTCCGCGCGCTGAGGCGAGCGCAGCGCGACATCGATCTGCGTCCCGAACTCTATACCCACTATTACAAGAACGAATTCCCCGATCGCTTCCAAAGCAAAATGGACACGCGTCGATGGGGACCCGGCGAGCGCATCGTTTTCGAGCCGTACACCAAGGAGGTGTTCGCGCAGTCCCGCGAATGGATCGCCGACCACTCGATCTTCGACGCAGGCAAGATGGGCTCGGGGGAGTACGAACAAGCAGTCATTTCACTCTCGGCCTAGTCCAATGAACGACGCGCACGATCTCGGGCGCTCATGGAAGGACGATACGTCGCGACGGGCTTAATTCTGTTGAAGCCATTCCTGTTGAAGCCAATCGAGTTTCGCTCCGAAAGGAAAACTGAGATGTGGCCCAGACACCTGCTTCCGATGCTGCTCGCCGGCGCGCTCGCCTCTTCGGTGGGACCGACCAACGCCCAAGAAGTCGTCAAAATTGGCGTGGTGCTGCCGATGACTGGCGCATTTGCCCCCGCAGGCCGGCAGGTGCTCGCCGGGATTCGGCTGTTCATGCAACAAAATGGCGACTTGGTTGGCGGCAGGAGGGTTCAGCTCATCGTCAAGGATGACGCGAGCATTCCCGATGTGGCGAAGCGGATGGCCCAGGAACTCATCGTCACCGACAAAGTCAACTTCATCGGCGCGGGGCTCACTCCAAGCGCCCTCGCCCTCGCCCCGCTCGCGAGCGAAGCCAAGATACCGACCGTCCTGATGATATCGGGGACCTCGTTCGTAACGGAGAAATCGCCGTACATCGTGCGCACAAGTTTTACGCTGGGACAGCAGTCCGGCATCATCGCCGATTGGGCGTTGCAAAACGGCAGCCGGCGGGCCGTCGTCATCCAATCCGATTTCGCCCCCGGAGCTGAAGCATCCAGCGTGTTCATGGACCGATTCACCAAGGGCGGTGGGCAAATCTTGGAGAATATCAAGGTGCCACTTGCGAATCCCGACTTCGCGCCCTTCCTCCAACGCGCCCGGGACCTGAAGCCCGATACGCTGTTCGCATTCATGCCCGCGAACGGACAGGCCGGAGTGTTTGCGAGGCAGTTCGTCGAGCGCGGCCTCGACAAGACGGGTATCAGACTGATCGGGACCGGCGACCTCACAGACGATGAGGGTCTCGACGGAATGGGTGACGCCATGCTTGGCACAGTGACCGCCGGATTCTATTCGCCGCTGCATCCATCAGCTCTGAACAAGGCGTATGTCGATGCCTTCAAGACAGCAAATCCGACCTTCCAGCCGAACTTCCTTTCGGTCAGTGGCTACGACGGCATGCATCTGATCTATGCGGCGCTCGAGAAGAGCCATGGATCGACCGATGGCGACGCGCTTGTCAGCGCGATGAAGGGCATGGCGTGGGAAAGTCCACGCGGTCCGATCGCAATCGATCCGGATACACGCGACGTCATCCATAATGTCTACATCCGGAAGGTCGAAAGAGTGGATCACGAACTCCAAAATGTGGAATTCGGCACCTTCGAATCCGTCAAGGACCCGCTCAAGGCCATGAAGAGGGCCGCGAATTGAGTGCCGGCTGTCGTAACGGTATCCCGCCGGTGCTCGACGAATATCGTTAGCCGCATCCGGTGTTGTTCGAACCTTTTTTGCCGGCGGTCGTCACCGCTCATACGACCCGGTGAGGATCGCTTCCTCGATGAGGTGTTTGCGCGCTTCCCGTTCGACATCCGGGCATGATGGAGTCTTCCGTACCGGCAAGTACTCGATCGAGAGCGCCAGCAGCCGGAAGCGATAGTGATGCGGCCCGTGGCTGCGTGGCGGACATGGCCCGCCATAGCCAAGCCGGCCGAAATCGTTGATCGCCTGCATCAGGCCCGCCTGGCCCGGCCGGCCGGCGCCGTCGGGGAGCGCCGTGCGCTCGACGGGAATGTTGTAAGCCGCCCAGTGATGCCATGTCCCCGCCGGGGCATCGAGATCGTCACAGAGAATCACGAAACTGCGGGTTCCCGCCGGCGCATCGTTCCATTGAAGCGGCGGGGACAGATCCTCGCCCTCGCAGGTGAAGCGCCGCGGGACCGCGTCACCGTCGGAAAAGGCACTCGATTTGAGTTCCATGTCGCTTTCCCCGGAAGCGACCTGTTGGAGGGCGCTCGCGTCTGGTGCGATCCTCGCGTCATCGGCGATACGCACATTGAGGTGGATCAATCGCGCAAACCGCAATATCGTGCGCCGAAAATCCATTGTCCCGCAAGCGGAATGCGATCGAATATTGCTAGTGCGGTGCACGCGCCCACAGGCGTCGCCACCGCACCGGGGCCAACAGCAGTGCGAACGCCAGCAAACCGGCGCCCACGCCCCATCGCACCCGCTCGCGCGCCCGTGCGCGCACCTCGTCCATGACGAATTGCTCGCCCTTTCGCATCTCGGCGTAAGATTTCAGGAACGAGGACATGCGCGCGACGCTGAAGTCGTCGAGGGCGTCGCCTTCGGTGCGGCTGCGCTTCTCGCGATCGTTGAGCTCTCCCGCCTCGAGACGGTAGCGCTCGGCATATTGGCCGGCGTCCGCGAAGGTCATCTCCTCGGCGCGGGTAAAATACAGCGAACGCAGCGATGGAAACGCATGCTCGGCCATGTCGATGAGCGGCTGGTCCGCGCGCGGCGCGATCGCGAACTGCAATGCGGACCCCGCCAGGATCGCGGCGGCGGTCCAGCGTGCCGCCGCGATCGCAACGCGCGTTGCGTTTTGGCGATCGCCGCGCAGAAACGGATAGAGCAGCCCCGCCGCGGCCAATGCGCCGCCGAAAGCACAGACCATGGTCGCGCCGGTGGGCAGATCGAAGGCAAACGAAGCGGCGAGGCCGGCTGCGCTGGCCAAGGTGCCGACGATCCAGCCGATGGCGAGCTGTCGTGCCGGCGACGACGCGAAGATCACGCCGATGGCGGCGGGAATGATGAGAAACGAGAACACCAGCAGCACGCCGGCAATCGCGACCGATGAGGTCACGACCACGCCAAAGGTCGCGTAGAACACGAATTCCCAGGCGAGCGTCCCCGTTCCGGTCAGCCGGCGGCGCAGCAGCCAGTGCAGCACGCCCACCGCGGCGTAGAGCGGGACAATGACGGCAAGATCATCGAGCCCGCTGGTCAGGATGTTCCCGGTCAGGATCTGCTTGAGATGCTCGGCGCCCTGGGGCGCCCGGTCGATGAGCAGGATCGCCGCCGCCGCCGCCACGACATAGACGACGCCGATCAGGGCCTCCTGGGGCACCCGCGTCGCCCACGCCCGCGTGAAGGCCAGCAGCACCGCCGCCAGCAGGGTGAAGGCCAGCGAATAGCCGTAAGTTGCGGCGCCCTGGGGGGGATGACCGAGCATGAATGCCGCGGTCGCACCGAGCGCCGCCACCTGCGCCAGCGCCAGATCGACGAAGATCACTTTGCGGGCGAGGACCTGGATGCCGAAATAGGTGTGGATGCCGGTGAGGCACGCCGCCACCAGGAACGGCGGCCACAGGAAGGCGAGCGCCTCGCTCATTTCGGCGCAGCCGCTGCTTTCAAGGCCGCGACGTCGGCGTCGAACAGCGCGATGTAGTCGCCGGCCTGCGGCAGCGCGCCGACCGACGCGGCCAGCGTCACGATCGAAGCCCCGGCCCTGTTCGCCACGAAGGCGACGTCGCGCTCCGGCTCGTGCGGCTCGCGCACGACGATGCGGACGTCGCGGGCGCGCATCGCCTGGATGATCCCGGCGAGGTGCGCGGGGCTCGGCGGCACGCCGGGCTTGATCTCGATGAAGTCCAGGAGGTCGAGCCGGAAGCGGCGCGCAAAATACGGCCAGCTGTTGTGGTAGGCGACGATGGGCATGGCCCTGAGCGGCGCCAGCGCTGCCTCCCATTCCCTGAGCTTGGCGCGCAGGCGGTCAAGGAACGCCGCGCGGCGGGCCTCGTAGCCCGCAGCGTCCTCCGGATCGATCCGCACCAATGCTTCGAGGATCGCGCCGGTGATGATGTCGGCATTCTCCGGATCGAGCCAGTAATGCGGGTTGCCGCTGCCATGGGCATGGCCGTCGCCGGGACCGATGCTCATGCCGCGAAGCTCGAGCACCGCGATGCCGCGGGAGGCATCGACATAGAAGGGGCCGCCGCGGTTGATCTCGGGTCGGCCGGCCTGCGCCAGCAGGCGATCGGCCCACAGGTCGTAGTCGAGCCCGACGCGCACGAACATGCGCGCATTCTTCACGCGCAGGATGTCCTGCGGCTTGGGCTGGTATTCCTCGGCGTCCATGGTCGCGGGAGCAAGGCTCACCACCGCGACCCGCTCACCGCCCACCGCCTCGACCAAGCTGCGCAAGTCGGTCGTGGTGGTCACGACCTCGATGCGGTTCTTTTGGATGCGGTCCTCTTGGATGCGATCCTGCGCAAGCGTCCGCGGCGCCAGAACGACCAGGACCGCAAACGAGAGCGCGACGAGTGCGAGGCGTCGCGCCTTCGCTCTAGGAAAGCCGAAGGGCCGGCCCTTCCATCGTCTGGTCAACGCTTGCCGGCGTTCGCGACCCAGATGCTTTTCGGGATCACGCAATGGACGTTCTTCTCGGTGTCGGAAATCGCGCCTACGCGGCAATCCATCGCCACGCTGGCGAGGCCGTAGGCATCGAGCCGCGCGATCTTCTTGTCAGTTTCGAGAAACTTGATCATGCCCATCGATGCCTGATCCATCGCCTTGTTGAGGTCGGCGTCCTTCACATGGGAGACGTAATAGGTCGCTGTTTCCGTGGTCGGGCGCTCCAGGTCTTCCTTGTCGCTCGCATTCTTGGGGCTGAGGCAGTGGATGCCCTTCTTGACGTTGACGACCTGAGAGACGCGGCAATCGGACACGCTCGCCATCAGTGTCTCCGCCTGCGCGGCGGGGATGCCGCGCTGCTCGGAGAGGAACTTGATGGTCTGCGCCTTGGCCTGCGCCCACGCCTTGTTCAGGTCCTGGTCCATTCCCATGGTGATCCAGGATTTCATCGTCTCGATGCGCGGGAAGTCGAGCGTCATGCCCTTGACGACCTCCACGGTGATGTTGAGCTCCTTATAGGCGGTCTCCATGGCGGTGAGGTTGACCTCGCCATTGCCCTGGCCCGCGTGGGAGTCGCCGCTCCACAGCAACGCGCCCGGCACCTGCACCGGCACATAGAGCGTGGAGCCCGGGATGAAGTCGCGGATGTCCATGTTGCCGGCGTATTCGCCGGGCGGCACGCTCGAATAGCGGCCGGGCTCCTTGCGCGCGATGCCCAGCGTGCCCGGGAACGGGCGGAGCGGCAAAACGATGCCGGGCAGGAACTCGGTCGTCATGGTGTCGAGATCGAGGTAGAGATACTTGACCTGACCGTCCTGATAGATGCTGGGAAACTCGCCGAACATTCCCGGGACATTGAAGTTCGTCGCATAGGCCCGCGGCACGATCTTGTTCAGCGTCACCTTGAGCACATCGCCGGGCTGGGCTTCCTCGATATAGATGGGGCCCGTCAGCGTGTGCGGCCCGCGGCCGGGAAAATCGGTGCGCAGCTTCTTGATCTGCGCGATGGTCGTTCCTGGAACCACCTGGTTGTGGCTGTGCATCATCGTTTCCATGACGATGGTGTCGCCGGAATGGACGCGCAGCACGGGCGGCTGGGCGTTGTCGAACCAGCCCCACTGCGTCGTGTCGAGCGTCGCCGGCAGCAGGTGAATCTTCTTGCCGTTCGGCAGGCTGGTCACGCGGAGATTGGGATCGGCAGGCCCGAGCGCGGGATAGCCGGGCGTGGTGATGGTTGCGGTCGGCGGGTATTGCGGGGCAGGGGGCGCGGCGGGTGGGGCGGGCTGCGGCGTTTGCGCGAGCGCTGCGGCGGCGATGATCAACGCTCCGGCGGCGCCGAGTGCGATCCGTGCCGGCAATCTTGTTTGACCCATGCTAAACCTCCACAGCCCAGCTGTACCAATGGTCGTCGTTGACGCTAACCCATTGGGCTTGCATCAGCAATCCACAACGCCGTAACCAGACGCTTGATGACATCCATGACACCCACGACACCACCCACGACAGAGGCAAGAACAATGCCTGCCGAGATCGACGCGCCGACCCTCAAGAGCTGGCTTTCCGACGGCCGGGAAATCGCGCTGTTCGATGTGCGTGAGCATGGGCAGTACGGAATGGGCCACCTGTTCTTTTCCGTGCCCCTGCCGTACAGCCGCTTCGAGCTCGGCCTGCCCAAACTCGCGCCAAACGCCGCGGTTCGGATCGTTCTGTGCGACGACGGCGATGGCGTGGCAGTGCGCGCCGCCGCCCGCGCCGCGGCACTCGGCTATCGCAACGTGTTCGTACTCGCCGGCGGCGCGAAGGCATGGGGCCGGGCGGGATACACGCTGTATGCCGGCGTGAACGTGCCCAGCAAAGTGTTCGGCGAGATCGTCGAGCACGAGCGGCACACGCCGCGCATTTCCGCCCATGACGTCGTCTCCATGCGCGCCGCCAAAGAGGATTTCGTCATCGTCGACGGCCGCCCGTTTGCCGAATACCGCAAGATGAACATTCCCGGCGGCATCTGCTGCCCGAACGGCGAGTTGGTGTTGCGCATCCGGGATATCGCGCCCGATCCGAAAACCAAGATCGTGGTCAATTGCGCCGGCCGCACGCGTTCGATCATCGGCGCGCAGACCCTGATCGATTTCGGCATCCCCAATCCGGTCGTTCGCGCTCGAGAACGGCACGCAGGGCTGGTTCCTGGCGGGGCTCGAGCTCGAACGCAGCGCCAGCCGCCGCTACGTCGACGCGGTCGGCAACGCCGATCTCGCGGCGCTGCAGACGCGGGCGCGCGCCTTCGCCGCGGCGTGCGGCGCGCCATTCGTCGCTCCCAGTACGGCGCATGGCTGGCTCGGCGAAGACACGCGCACGACCTATCTGTTCGATGTCCGCACCGCCGAGGAATTCGCTGCCGGCGGCTTGCCGGGTTTCGTCCATGCTCCCGGCGGCCAACTCGTCCAGGCGACCGACCAGTGGGTCGGCGTCAAAGGGGCCCGGGTGGTGCTGTTCGACGGCGAACAGGTGCGCGCGCCCGTGGTCGCGGGCTGGCTGCACCAGCTCGGCCACGAGGCCTGCGTGCTCGAAGACGCCGCCGCGGCGACCGTGCTCGACTGGCGGCGAGCCGCCGAAAGCTTTGAGCCGCGGGCTCTGCGGCCGATATCCGTCCACGAGACAGCCGCCGGATTGCGCGCGGGCGCGGTCGAGGTAATCGATCTGCGCGCCAGCATGGTCTTTCGCAAGGGTCACGTGGCCGGGGCGAGATGGGCGATCAGACCGGGGATCGCCGCCGTTGCGACTCCCGCGCAAGACCATCGCCATCATGGCCGATGAACCCGGACTGGCCGCGCTCGCCGCCATCGATCTCGCTGAAGCCGGCTCGAACGATGTGCGGGCGATCGCGGGCGGCTACGAGGCCTGGTGCGACGCCGGCCTGCCCATCGAAGTTTCGCCGGATCGTCCGGCTGATTCCGACTGCATCGACTATCTGTTCTTCACCCACGACCGCCATGACGGCAACGCCGCGGCGGCCCGGCAATATCTCGCCTGGGAAACCGGCCTGCTCGCCCAGCTCGACGCGCAAGAGCGTGGTGTGTTCCGCCTCGCCAGAGCATGATCCCGAAAAGTTGCAGACTTTTCGGATAAAGATCATTCTCAAAATCAATGCTCTGACTGCGGCCGGCTATTTCGCCTTGATGTTGGAACGCTTGACGTGATCGAGGTTCTTTCCCTCGATGCGGATCAGCTTCACCGGCGCTTCGCGCTTGGGCGAATGCACGGCGCCGATATCGTAGAATTGGACGTCGCCGGGATGCATCACATAGGTGCGGACCGGCTCGACCAATGACGGCTTTTCCGCCTCGCCCTTCTCGACGATCTTCCACTCCGTCATTTCCGTGACCCCGGTGGCCTGTCCGTAGATCGCCCAGCTCGACCCGTGATCGTGCGGCGATCCGATCGCCTTGCCGTCGTAGACGTGGGCGCAGATGCAGAAGCCGAGTTTCGGATCTTCGTAGAGGACTTCCCGCGGATTCGAGCCCGCCGGCCTGTCCTTGAGGTGGGTGGCGACGAATTCCGGATCGGTCAGCGCGCGCGACACGTGCCGGCACACCGCTTCCTTTGCCGCGGCAGAGGGATCGCGCGACAACTCGCGATGGATGTCGGCGGCGAGCGCGTCCAGGGTGTAGCTCATCGATAGGGTATGGTTCATCATTCTGTCTCCTTGCCGCGATCATGGCCGATGCTGGCGCGCGGTGTCACGATGGCGCCGTGTCGCTAACAAATATATCAACGTCGGGTGTGGGATGGGCAACCGAATTCGCCCAAATTTGCCCGATGGGCGGACGGTGGGGGAGAAGCCTGCCGCGCCGCGCGAACCCTTGAGATCAATCTCATGTCGATCCAGCCGATACCGTCTTCCCATCTGCGCATCCTGTCCGCGGGTGCCATGCATCCCGTCATCGATGAACTGCGGGAGACGCTCCAGCACATCGCCGGCAAACCGGTGGAGGTGCAGTTTACGAACTCCGGCGGCGTCAAAGCCCGTGTGCTGGCAGGCGAGGCGGCCGATGTCGTGATCACCACCGCGGCCGCGATCGACGAACTGCGGCATCACGACAAGGTCCTGCCGGAAACGGCGACGGCGGTGGCACGGTCCTCGATCGGGGTCGCGGTGCGCGCCGGCGCGGCGAGGCCGGACATCGGTTCAGTCGAATCCTTCAAGCGCACCTTGCGCGATGCGAGATCGATCGCGATCGCCGATCCCGCCACCGGCAGCCCCAGCGGCAATCATCTCGTCGGGGTGTTCGAGCGGTTGGGAATGACCGCGGAACTGCAGGGAAAGATCAAGCGGGTCGGCGGCGGCGCCGGCGGGGTGGTCGTGGTCGGCGATGTCGTCGCGTCCGGCGAAGCCGAGATCGGGCTTCAGCAGATCGCGGAAATCCTGGGGGTCCCCGGCCTCGACCTGGTCGGAGAGCTTCCGCCCGGGATGCAGCACGTCACGGTGTTCTCGGCGGCGGTGGCGGCGACCGCGACGGACGTGCCGTCGGCACGTCGCCTGGTCGCATTCCTCGCTTCACCGCAATCCGCGGCCGTCATCACAGCCAAGGGAATGCAGCCCGCGTCATCGGAGTCGGGCAAGCTCACCCGCTGACCAGCGGGCAGCCGCCTTCCTTGAGCGGGCGGAACGCTTCCGCGGCCGGGATGGTGGCGCGCAGCTTGTAGAGGTCGCCGGTGTACTTGGACTCCTCGGGCTTCTTCACCTCGAACAAGTAGGCGTCGTGGATCTTGCGTCCGTCGACGCGGATGGTTCCCTTGCCATACAGGCGATCGTCGGTGGGCATTTCCTTCATCTTCGCGACGACGGCACGGCCATCGCCATCGGCCTTCAATGCCTCCACTGCCTTCAGATAATGAAGGACCCCGGAATAGACGCCGGCATGGTTCATGGTCGGCAGCTTGCCCGGCCGCTCGACCTGCCAGCGCTTGGTCCAGGCGCGGTTGTTGTCGTTCATGTCCCAATACCAGGTCTCGGTGAACACCAGGCCTTGCGCCAGCGGCAGTCCGAGCGCCGCCACGTCGGGTGCAAACACCAAGAGGCCGGCGAGGCTCTGGCCGCCTTTGACGACGCCGAACTCGGCCGCCTGCTTGATGGAATTGATGGTGTCGCCGCCGGCATTGGCGAGGCCGATCACCTTGGCCTTGGACGCCTGCGCCTGCAGCAGGAACGACGAGAAGTCATTGTTGTTGAGGGGAACCCGGACCTTGCCGAGCACCTTGCCGCCACTGGCCTCGACCACCGCCGCCGTGTCGCGTTCGAGCGCCAGCCCGAAAGCGTAGTCGGCGGTGATGAAGTACCAGGTGTCGCCGCCGGTCTTGACCATGGCGTTGCCGGTTCCATGGGCGAGCATCCAGGTGTCGTAGGTCCAATGGACGGTGTTGGCGTTGCATTTCGACCCGGTGAGGTCCGAGGTCGCGGGCCCCGATGCCAGGAACAACTTGTTTTTCTGCTTCGCTATCTCGCTGACCGCGAGCGCGACGCCGGAATTGGGCACGTCGACGATCAAATCGACCTTGTCCACGTCGAACCAAGCATTGGCGATGCTCGAGCCGATGTCGGCTTTGTTCTGATGGTCAGCGGCGACGATTTCGACCTTCATGCCCTTGGCGGCGGCGCCGAAGTCCTCGACCGCGAGCTTCGCGGCGGCGACCGAGCCGGGGCCGGTGTCGTCGGCGTAGAGGCTCGACATATCCGTGAGTATGCCGATCTTGACCACGCCATCGGTGATTTGCGCGCAGGCCTCGCTGCTCATGAGAACGGCGGCCGCCGCGACCAAACCGAAAATCGATTCCATCCTCGAAAGAACGCGCGGGTTCATTTCGTCCTCCCTGGGCCACTCACAAAGGCGGCGATAGCGCTGCTTGATCCCAGCGTCTTCAGATCTTATCGAGGCATCTTTGGGGGCGTCCGCCGGAGACACTAAAGGCTGCCTTTGATTTGCAGGACTTCGGCACGTCCCGCCAGCAACTCGATTACGACGCTACCAGTTCGCCCTCGCGGTTGGAAGGCGTCGTGGCGGCGCCCGACCCCGCGGTGAGGGCGGGCGACTGGACCCTGGACAGAGCGCAACGCCATGGTGTTAAAGCAACCTCCCTTTCCGATCGGAGGCCGCCATGTTTCGTCAGCTCCTGACCTATGTGACCAGCGCGGCCCTGGTGATCGGCACCATGCCGGCGCCGCTCGGGGCGCAGCCCGCATCGGCCCCGCGCCGGCTCCCGTGGCCGCGCCGGACCAGGGCCAAGCGGAGAATTTCAGCTCCGCCCAGCTCGATGCTCTCCTCGCGCCGATTGCGCTTTATCCCGATGCGCTGCTCACCCAGCTTCTGATGGCGACGACAAATCCCCTGGAGATCGTGGCCGCGAGCCGATGGCTGGCGCAGGGCCGGAACAAGGATCTGAAGGGCAATGCGCTTGAGAATGTGCTTGAAGACGCAGCCGTGGGATCCGTCGGTCAAATCGCTCGTTCCGTTTCCGCAGGTGCTGGAGATGCTCAACCAGCAGCTCGAATGGACCCAGCAGCTCGGCTATGCCATGCAGGCGCAGCAGGCAGACGTGTTCGACGCGATCCAGCGCCTGCGCGAAAAGGCCCAGGCTGCCGGCAATTTACAGTCGACGCCGCAGCAGATCGTGCGGACCGAGCCGCCGCCGCCCCCCCGGCGCGATCGATCCGCGCCAGCAGGAGATCGTGATCGAGCCGGCCCAGCCCGATGTGGTCTACGTGCCGACCTACAATCCGTCCGAGGTGTACGGCACCTGGCCCTATGCCGACCTGCCGCCGGTGTATTACGCGCCGCCACCCGGCTACGGCTATCCCGTCTGGCGCGCTGGTCGCCGGGATTGGTGTTCGGCGCCGGCGTGGCGATTGCAGCCGGCCTCTGGGGCTGGGCCCGCCCGAACTGGGGATGCGCTGGTCGCTATGGCGGCGTGAACGTCAACGTCAACCGCTGGAACACCATCAGCCCCAATCGTCGCTGGCACGGCGGCAACAATGGGGTCTGGCGTCCGAACAACCCGGGCTTCCGTCCCGGCGGCGGCATGAGCCGCCCGGGCGGGCCGGTTGGCCGGCCCACCAGGCCCGGCGGTCGCCCGCCGGGGCCGGGACCCGGTGTACCGCCGGGCGGCGTCCGCCCGGGAAATCGTCCCGGGATCGGCCAGCCGGGGCAAGGCAATCTGCCGGGAGTGTTGCCAAGCGGGCCGGGTCGGCCGGGAGAGCCCGGTGCCAGACCCGGAAACCGGCCCGGAGTGCCCGGCGCCGGACCCGGGAATCGTCCTGGAGTGCCAGGACCCGGGAACCGACCTGGAAAGCCCGGTGAGAAACCCGGAAATCGGCCCGGCCTGCCGCCGGGTGCGGGAGGACCGGGGAATGGGCCCGGAGTGCCGCCGGGCGCAGGGCCGGACATTCGGCCCCCAAGGTCGCCGGGCGCGGGGCAAGGGCATCGACCGGGCGGCCAGCCGGGTGCAGGGCGGCCGGGCGGCCATCGGCCTGAGGTCCGGCCGGGCGGCGGCGGGGCAGGGGTCACGCGGCCGGCGCCGCCGAGGCGTCCGCCGGGCGCCGCGGCGGGCGGAGCGCCGAGACCGAGCTTCCATGGGGGCGGCGGCAGGCCTGGCGGGGGTCGCGGAGGCGGCGGCCATGGCGGCGGCGGTCGCGGCGGCGGCAGGCATCGGTGACCGGGGCCGCTCGCGCTCGAATGCCCGTCAGAACACAGGCGGAGCCTGTCGGCTCCGCCTGAGGATTGACACGGACCGTTGCGGCGGGCGCAACCGGCTCAATTCATTCTTTTGAGAAATCCGCTGCTCTCGAGGAACGCGCGATCGGAGCTGATTTCGCCGGCGACCAGCTTCTGCATGTCTTCGAGCGAATAGTTCGGAGAAGACTGCAGGTTCACGCGGGAGAAATCTTTCCACTCCTGCGTCTGCCTCACCTTTTCGATCGCCGCCGTCAGGATGTCGATCACCGATTGCGGCGTTCCCGCCTTCACCATGACGCCGCGCCAGATGGTCTCGACGACATTGAAGCCCTGCTCCTTGAACGTCGGTATGTCCGGAAAATACTCGTCGCGCTGCGCGGAGCTGATGGCGAGCAGCCTGAGGTCGCCGTTCTGAATCTGCGCCAGCGCCGAGCTCGGCGTGATCACGGCGACGTCGATGTGGCCGCCGAGCAGCGCGAGCCCCGCCTCCTGGCCGCCCTTGAAGGGAATCCAGTCCGCCTTGAACTTCGCCTCCTGCTGCAGGCGGTAGAACACGAACTGGTGGAAGCCGGCCGCCGAGAAGCCTCCGACGGTCAGTGTGTCGGGGTGGTCGCGCAGATGCTCGACGAGCTGCGTCAGCGTCTTGAAACGGCTGTCGGCGCGCACCGCCACCGCCGAAGGCTCGGCCTGGATGGCGGGCAGCACGGTGAAATTCTGCGGCCCGAACGCAATGCGCCCGGTGGCCATGGTGAACGACATGCTGGAGGTGGTCGAGAGCACGTTGTAGCCGTCGGCCGGCTGGTTCATCAGCGTCGCCATGGCGGCGGCGCCCGATCCGCCGGCGCGATTTTCGACCACCACGGTCTGCCCGAAAATCTCGCCGAGCTGCTTGCCCAGCTGTCGCATCATCACGTCGAGCGGAGCCCCGGCGCTGGTCCAGCACAACAGCTTCACGGTCCGGCTGGGATAGGCGTCCGCGTCTGCGGCTGCGGTGGCCGCGCCGGCGAGCAGAAGCAGCGCCGCTGCGAGAATGCGCTTCATCGGTCGTTCCTCTCCATGCGGCTACGGACCTTCTTCTTCGATCGACCGGAAGGTTCTGCGCCGGGAATTGCTTTCCCTTGGCTGCTCGCACCGCGTCCTCGTCGACCTCCAGGCCGAGCCCGGGGCCCTCGGGCAGCGCGATGTATCCGTTGACGGGCTTGAGCAGGTTCGGACACAGGCGCTGGCCGATCTCCTCGAACGGCAGGAAGTATTCGGTGATGATGAAATTGGGCATGCAGGCTGCGGCATGCACCGTGGCCGACAGCGAGAGCGTCGTCGAATTGTAATTGTGCGGCGACACCGCGATCGATTCGGCTTCTGCGGCTGCGGCGATATACATGAGCTCGAGAATGCCGCCGCAGTTGGAGACGTCGGGATTGATGATGTCGACCGCGCGCGCCCGGAACACCGGCCGGAAATCCGCCCGCGTGTGCAGCGCCTCTCCCGTCACCACTGGAATACGACTGGCCCGCCGCACTTCCGCGAGCGCCTCGATATTTTCGGACTGGCACGGCTCTTCGAGCCAGTACGGCTCGAATTCCGCCAGCGCATTGGCGAGCTCGATGGCGTGCATCGGCGCCAGGCGCCGGTGGATGTCGAGGAGAAGGTCGACGTCCGGGCCGACCGCGTCGCGCATGGCGCGCATGACTTTCACGGCGCGCCTGATGTGGTCCTTCGGGATATAGGTTCTCCACACCCCCGGCACCGGATCGAACTTCATCGCGGTGAAGCCGCGAGCGAGCACCGCCTCGGCGCCGCGGGCATAGTCCTCCGGCTTCTCGCATCTTGTAGCTCCAGCCGTTCGCATAGACGCGAATGCGCGAACGGACGGGGCCGCCGAGGAGATTGTAGACGGGCTGCCTGGTCGCCTTGCCGATGATGTCCCACAAGGCCTGCTCGATGCCCGAGGTCGCGCAATAAAGCTCCAGCGAACCCCGGCGCTGGGCGTAGTCGTCGAAGGCGACCTGCAGGATGTGGCGGATCTGGAAGGGGTCGCGCCCCACGACATAGCGGCCGAGTTCCTCAACCTGCGCGGCGATGGCGCGGTCGCGATCATACTGGCTGTAAGCTTCGCCCCAGCCGACGATCCCGGAATCGGTCTCGACGCGCACAAAAACGAAATTCTTGCGCCAGCCGGCATGGACCGGAAGGCATTCGAGCTTGGAAACTTTCATGGATCTCCCAACCTGGATCTTGTGTCGCGTTTTCTGAAAGAACGTGTTGGCCGCCTAACCAATATAGCGCGCGAAAGCGCAGGTCGCGACCGTTCAGATCATCACTGCGATTCTCTAAGCCCCCACGGTGTCACGCGGCTGCTCCCCGGCGACACAATTTGCTTGTGGCCGGGCATTCGATTCGGATACCAAGCGCTCACTTTGCTGTAGGGAGATCGCAATGAAGGCTTCGTCTTTGAGCTTCCAGGCCGCCGTGGTGCTGGTCATTGCCGGTATGATATGGGGCATCGTAATGGCGGCGTCAGGAGATCACGCGGCCATGCCCGCACACGCGCACCTCAATCTGCTGGGATGGGTGTCCCTTTTTCTGTTCGGCATCTTCTATCACCTGCATCCGGCCCTTGATCGCAGCCGGGCGGCAATGGTGCAGGTCTGGGTTTGGATCGTCGCTACGGTGATCCTCACCATCGGCGTCGGCTTGGTGCACACCGGCCACGAAATCGGCGACCCCATCGCGGCGGTGTCTTCGCTGATCGTTCTTGCCGACATGCTGTTGTTCGGCTGGCTCGTGTTCCGGCGCGAGACGGCCGAGGCGACCGCGCCGCGATCGGCAATTCCCGCGGAGTGACAGCCCGCCGCGGCCAGCCCCAGAATAACGTGCCGGCTGGGCCGGGCTGAACGGCCCTCGCCATGCGCGGCCGAGCATGCGTGGCATCTTGCCCTTTTGACGAAGATCAACGCCTGATGTCCCCGATTGACCACCGATGGGTCATGAGGGCAAAGCCGTGCTGATCGCTTTCTTCGCGGATGTTCACGCCAACCGTCCAGCGTTCGACGCGTGCCTCGCTCAGGCACGCGATCTCGGCGCGGAGCGGATCGTGCTGCTGGGCGATTATGTCGGCTATGGAGCCGATCCCGAGTGGACGGTGGCGACCGTCATGGATCTCGTGGACAAGGGCGCCATGGCGGTACAGGGCAACCATGACAGCGCGGTCGGCAACGCGCGCGAAGATCTCAACGCGGAAGCCCAGATCGCCATCGAGTGGACGCGCGGCGAGCTCGGGCCGGCGGAGCGGCAGTTTCTCGCCGGCTTGCCGCTCACACTGGAAGATGAGGACCGCCTGTACGTCCATGCCGAGGCGAGCAGGCCGAGGATCTGGAACTATGTGGCGAGCGTCGCGGATGCTGCCCGCAGCATCAGCGCCACGTCCGCCGGCGTCACGTTCTGCGGTCACATCCATCGGCCCGCGCTCTATTCCATGTCGGCGACCGGCAAGATGACCGCCTTCACCCCGACTGCGGGCGTCGCGGTGCAGTTGCTGCCCGGACGGCGCTGGCTCGCGGTGCTCGGCGCGGTGGGCCAGCCCCGCGACGGCAATCCCGCGGCCTCCTACGTCATGCTGGATACGGAACGCCGCGAGATCACCTATCGCCGCGTGCCCTACGACATCGAGCAGGCTGCCGCTCGGATCCTGAATAAGGGCCTGCCGCCGCGCCTGGCCGAGCGGCTGTTCGTCGGGAGGTGAGGAATGGTCAAGCCGTCGCTCGAAGCAGGTTCGATCGTCGATGGCTTTCTCATCGAGGCGTGCGTCCACGAGGGAGGCATGGCGACGCTGTGGCGTGTCTCGCGCCCCGGCATGATGATGCCGATGCTGATGAAGGTGCCGAAACTCGGCGAACAAGCCGACCCCGCCGCCATCGTCAGTTTCGAAATGGAGCAAATGATTCTGCCGCGGCTGTCCGGGGTGCATGTCCCGAAGTTCATTTCCGCCGGCGATTTCGCCTTGCAGCCCTACATCGTGATGGAATTCATTCCCGGCAAGACGCTGCTGGCGCAGTTGCCGAATCTCCCGCTGCCGTATGACGAGGTGGCCGAGATCGGCGTGAAGGTCGCCACCGCGCTCGACGATATCCACCGGCAGCACGTCATTCATCTCGACGTCAAGCCGAGCAACATCATGTTCCGGCCGACCCGCGAAGCCGTTCTCCTCGACTTCGGCCTGTCGCGGCACGATCATCTCCCGGACCTGATGCAGGCCGAGTTCCATCTGCCCTTCGGTACGGCTCCCTACATGGCGCCGGAGCAACTGCTCGGCAGCCGGCAGGATCCGCGGAGCGACCTGTTCGCCCTGGGGGTGCTGCTCTACTTCTTCTCGACCGGCGTGCGGCCGTTCGGCGAAAGCGAGACGATGTACGGGATGCGCCGGCGGCTGTGGCGCGATCCATATCCTCCGCGCCGCCTGAGGCCGGACTATCCGCCCTGGCTGCAGGAAATCGTCCTTCGTTGCATCGAGGCCGATCCTGTCTGGCGTTGTCCGACGGCGGCCCAGCTTGCATTCGATTTGAGCCATCCGGCCCAGGTGAAGCTGACCGCGCGATCCGAGCGCACCAAGCGCGATCCGCTGACCACCGTTCTGAGGCGGCGCTTCAATACCGATCTGAAACGGCCGCGCGCGAAGCCGCCGCTCGCTGCCCAGCTCGCATCAGCCCCGATCGTTGCCGTCGCCGTCGATCTCGCCGAGGGGTCCGCAGCCCTCAACGAAGCTCTGCGCATGACCGCCGGGCGTATACTCGCGACGCTGCCGTCGGCGCGGCTCGCCTGCCTCAACGTGCTGAGGCAGAGCCGCATCACGCTCGACACCACCCTCGACGCGCAAGGCCACAACAAGCACCTCGACCGGCTGGTCGCGCTGCGGCACTGGGCCGAGCCGCTGAAGCTGGAGGAGGCCCGCCTCACCGTGCATGTGCTCGAGGCAATCGATCCCGCATCGGCGATCCTGGATTTCGTCGAGGCCAACCGTGTCGATCACCTGCTGGTCGGCGCACGGCAGGATTCCTTCCGGCGCAAGTTGCTCGGCAGCGTGTCTGCCAAGATCGCCGAGGAGGCGCCGTGCAGCGTCACGGTCGTCCGCCCGCCTCGTGCCGATCCGCAGGAGAATCCGTCACCGGGCGGTGATACTGCTCCAGGTGAATCGGCCGTATAAGCATTCCGGAAACCGGAGTTGAGGCGCGCGCCAGCGCCTTCGGATGTTCAGCTTTTGTCCCCGAGCCGCATTGAACTCGATGCCGACGCGCTGCAACGTGTCGAGGCGGCCGGAATTTTAAGGGAAAGCAGAATTTACTGGCGGACGCCCTCAGCGCTGTCGTCGCTCAGCGCCGTATCGAGGCACGTAATCAAGCTCTCTTCGGTAAATGGCTTGCTCAGATATCCGATCGCTCCGGCCGTCAGCACGCGGTTCCGAATCTTTTCATCAGGAAACGCGGTGACAAAAATGGTGGGCATACACCGTCCTTGGGAAATCAGACGGTGCTGCAGATCGGCGCCGCTCAGCCCCGGCATCTGCATGTCCGTGATCAGGCACGACGTGCGGTGCACGAGGTCCGAGTTCAGAAATTCCTCCGCGGACGAAAATGTGGCCGCGTGATAGCCAAGCGATCTCACTAGTCCCTTAGTTGCCTCTCGCATCAATTCATCGTCGTCTACGATCGAAATCAGGAGAGTTCTGCGCAAGTCGGCGCTCCTTGATCTTTTTGATTTCAGACGACTTGAGGCCGGTGCCCCCGGCGCCCCTGTAGCGGCGCGAGAATCCAACATCAGGGATGGTCAGGGATACTATACATTGGTTTAGGCCCCCTATGGTTGTACACGGCGTATCCCCAGGATATCAGCCATCCTCACCAACTCGGCCAGCGATTTCGCTCCCATCTTGCGCATGACGTTGCCGCGATGGACCTTCACGGTAATCTCGCTCACTCCGAGCTTCGCCGCAATTTGCTTGTTCATGAGTCCCGCTGTGACAAATCCCATTACCTCCTGCTCCCGCGGCGTCAGCGATTCGAAGTGAACCTTGACATCGTGAACAGTGCTGTCCTGCTCGCGCCGTGCGCGGTCGCGCTCGAGCGCGATACCGACGGAGTCGAGCAGCTCCTGGTCGCGAAAAGGCTTGGTGAGGAACTCCACGGCGCCGGCCTTCATTGCCCGCACGGTCATGGGAATATCGCCGTGCCCGGTGATGAATATGATGGGAATGTGGACGTTGGCCTTGGCGAGCTCGGTTTGAAAATCGAGCCCGCTCACCCCCGGCAGCCTGACGTCGAGCACGAGACAGCTGGGCGCATCCGGCAGCTTGCTCTTCAGGAACTCCGACGCCGCGCCGAACAGCTCTACACGCAGCCCAACTGATCGCAGAAGGCTCCGGAGCGCCTCGCGAATCAATTCGTCATCGTCGATGACGAAGACGATCGGCTGCGATTCGGATGGCCCCTTCATTTGTCAGTCCCCGACCCGATTGAAAAATCAATGAAATCTACAAAAAAGCCGGCACGGTGGCGAGCCTGAAAGACGGGCTCGGATCGTCATCCGTCGGCCATGAAACGGCCGTGGCGGTGCCGCAAATGTGGCGAGAACCGGACGCTCCGCGGTCCGCCCCCGGACGCGGAGCCTGACCATATTGAACCTAAGGATAGTGTCCCGCCACCAAAGCACAATGACTCTGTACCTAGGATCAATTTTGCATAGGGGGCGGCGGTGACAAGATCACTGCCATAGACAGCCACCAAGGACATGGCTCTGGATCTGGTGGCGGTTGAGTTCAGTTGCGTTTGCGTGATCCAACGTGTTTGCCGCCGGCGTAGCCGACGGTGCGGGGCATGAGCGTTTCATGCATGCCTCGCAAGCACCGTACCAATTACCATCGGCTGAGGATACCCCCCACCCCCCACCCCAACCTCGTCGATGGTCGCGCGCGCCCCAGAGGCGCGCGCCCTTTTTTGTGGCCCGCGCGCAGCGCCTGGCCTCGCTGTATCAGAGCGCGATCCGTGCAATCGGATCGCGCTCTTTGATTCTGCGCATGCCTCTGCCTTGTTTGAACTTTTCGGGTCTGGCGATCCGGGGGGCGCCGCCGCGAGCCTCAGATCAGGGAGGTCACGCGCGCCGGTGGGCCACCGCGGCGGAGGCAGCCAAGCGCCGTTTCCCCAAGGCACGGATCACGGAGCCCTTTCAAGCTGCTGCCGTTCGTCCTTCGCCGTGTACGCAGCCATCGGCAAGACAACCCTGAAAATCGATCCATGGGGTTTGCCGGCGGACACCCAGAGACTCCCGCCATGGGCCTCGACGATCGACCGGCAGATCGACAATCCCATCCCGATGCCGCTGGACTTCGTCGTGAAGAAAGCCTCGAAGATCCGGTTGTGGTCCTGCGGGTCTATGCCAATGCCGCAGTCTTCCACCGTGAGGAGCACGTTTGCGTCGTCGTGCATCTCCGATCTCACCTTCAATATCCGCGCGCGGTCCACGACGGAATCCATGGATTCGGCCGCGTTCACGATCAAATTCCACATGACCTGCTGCAACTGGGTCCGATCGGCCAGTACGGGGGGAAGCCTCGGGCTCAAGGCCGTCTGGACCTGCACGCGGTGCTTCGCGAGTTCGTTGTGTGCGAGTGCGATGACGCCCCGGATCAGTTCGTTGACGTCGAGCGGCATCTTGGCCTGGCTGGTCTTTCGCAACATCCCTCGGATGCTTCGAATGGTTTCACCCGCGCGATGACCGTCCTTGACGATCCGCTTCAACGATTGCTCGACCTCACCCAGATCAGGAGTCTTGTTCTTGAGCCAGCGCAAGCCGGCATTGCCGTTGGCTACGATGGCGGCCAACGGCTGGTTGATTTCATGGGCGACCGTTGCGGCCATCTCGCCCATGGTCGTCAGACGCGCGACGCGGGCGAGCTCGGATTGCACCGCACCGGCTCGCGCCTGGTCGGCAACCTCGCGCTCGCGCGCCTTGGCGAGCTCGGACAGCATGTCGTTGAAAGCGATTGCAAGCCGTCCGATCTCGTCGTGACTGCGGATATCGGTGCGCAGGCTGTAGTCCTTGGTTTCGCGCACCGTCCTCGCCAGCTTTTCGAGTCGCTGCAGCGGCCGCACGATGTGCCAGTACGTCATGAATGCGATGAACATGCTCAGGCAGGTGGCCAAGCCGATGAACAGGAGGCTGAGCCGAAGCTTGCCCAGCAGGGCATCGATTCGTTGCTGGAGCAGGCGGTCGAGTTCCGAATGCGAAACCGTCCACGCATCGATCGCGCTTTGCACGGCGCTTGCAAAGAGAGGGTTGGGAGATGCCGCATCGGACGCCGTCGCCTGGCCGGCGGCTATGATCGACTTCACGCGGCTCAGATGTGAATTTGCGTCGGAAATCATCCGGACGAAGTTTGCCTCGACGGCCGGCTTCAGCTTTCCATCGACGTTTCCGCGATACGCCGCGGCGAGATTGGTTTCTATCGCGTCCGTGGTCGACCGGAGCAGACCGTCCAGCATGACGATGCGGACGCCATGGCCGGCAGCGGGAGCTGCAGCAGCCTCGCGGAGCAATCTCTGCCCCTCGCCGAGATGACCGAGGAAAGTCGGCAGCTTTCCGACGACGATATCCTGCACGTAAAATGTGTCGAGGTCCGGATCGAGCGTAAGGTTCGAAGTCGTCGCCGATGCGTACCGCCAATCTTCGCGCCTTGGCGATGGCATCCGCGACCAGCGCATCTCGGCCAGGGCCGTCGGCCTTGTTCGACCGCAATTCGCGAAGCGTCGCAGCAAGCGTCTGCTCGAGCTCCGCAGTCTGCAGCACGGCGCCGGCGGCGGATTGAGCAGCATCCAATGCTCCGGCCACTTCATCGGCGGACGGCCTATTATCAGCGGATGTCTGGGGCTGGCCGATTGGTGCGGAGTTCGCCCGATCGGTCAGGATGGCCGCGAAGACGGCGCGGACGGTCGCGAGATATTTGGTGCCGACGAGTTCCTTGCGCGCAAAATCGATGGCAATTTTCTTCTCGGCGACGAGACCGTAAGTCGCCACGCCGATCGAAACGATGAACACGCACCACAGGATGAACAGCTTCGTGCTGGTGCGCAGATTCTTGAACATGATCGGCCACGAAGGTCTGCCCGCTGCCACGAAACTAAGCTGCTTGCGGTGAATCACGCCTTCAAATTTTGTTTCGATGATGCAGCGACTGAATCGATCGATACGCGCGGGCGCGCCCTCTCGATGCCATCTGGCTCGTCAGTTGGTTGAAGTGACGGGATTGGACTCAAGGGGAGGGCGGGCAGTACGGCTCGCCAAGAGCCGCCTACCCAACAGCAAGTTGACGCCGCAGCAGTGCTGTGCGGCGCATTCAAATCCATGAGAGGCCGGTGATCGCGGAAAGCCGCGATCACATCGGCTCAGCGAATCGCAGCGTCGTTGCGCGTCGAATAGACCGCTGGCTTGCCGGCTTTCAGCGCCGGCCCGCCGGCCCTTGCGCTGGCGGTCATGTTGGCGGTGCCCGAATCGTCCAGCCGTGCCTTGATTCCGGCGGTGGCCACGAGCACGGCGGCGATCAGTGCGACCGCCACGATCTTGAGGTGGGTGGTGACGCCGCAGGTCAACATCGAGTGGTTCATTGCGGGCTCCTCAAACAGTTCCAGAGCACTGCTGTGACAGCGGCATCAGTGGACCGCAGGAAGGGACGTGCGGTTGGCGGCGAGCGACACGCCCGACCGGGTCCGCGCGGCATAGGCATCGGCGCCGCGTTCGGCCGGCAACACCACCACCTTCGCGCCGACGTTCACGCGGCCATAGAGATCGATGACGTCGTCGTTCACCATGCGGATGCAGCCGCTCGACACCTGCCCGCCGATGGTCGAGGGCGCGTTGGTGCCATGGATGCGATAGATCGTGCCGCCGAGATACATGGCGCGGGCGCCGAGCGGGTTGCCGGGACCGCCGGCCATGAACCGCGGCAGGTAGGGCTGGCGCTGCAGCATTTCGGCGGGCGGGATCCAGTCCGGCCACTCGGCCTTGCGCGCGACCGTCTGCACGCCCGACCAGGTGAAGCCTTCGCGGCCCACGCCGATGCCGTAGCGGATCGCCTTGCCGCCGCCGAGCACGTAGTAGAGGTAGGTATTCGGCGTATCGATGATGATCGTGCCGGCCTGCTCGGTGGTGCGGAAGTCGACGACCTGGCGGCGCAGATTGGCCGGCAATGCGGCGCTCGCGTCCGACGACGGTTGCGCGGTCGCCGGCTCTCGCAGCACCCGATCGAAAATCGACGTCTGTCCCTGGGTCGGCGCAGCCCACGCCAGCGGCCCACCGAATGCCGGGCTTCCCAGCGGAGAACAGACGATGGCTGCGACGGCGGCGACGCTGACCAGTGCGATTCTTGTTTTCGAAGTTCGCCATGATGATTTCTCCCCCAAACGAATTATTCGAACACCGCGGGCGCGACCGGCTGAAGGTCGGCAGCGGCGAATTCCACTTCCTCGATCGCGCCGGAAGGCCGGACCCCGTCATCGAGGCAGGCGCTGTAGGAATTGGGCCAGGCGAACACGGGGCAGGTCACGCCCGGCGAGCGGATGTCGAGGCGCTCCTCGGTTGCTCCCGAGAACAGCACCATCGCACCGACAAGAGCGGTCGCGGCCAAGAGCGTTTTGATTGTGGTGGACATCTTCAACCCCCCGTACCGCCGCGCAACGTGCACGATGGGGGCGAACATAAGTTGGTTAACAAAGTCTCTAAATTGTACGTTCGTAAATCGAAGATGTCCGAAGAGATCGGTGCTCTATACGTTGGTTTAGTCTTGCGGCGGACGATCTAAAGCATGTTCCGGTGAGATCGGCGCGGCTTCATCGCCGGGTCTAGACCTTGACCCGAGACTTCGACCCGAGGCTTCGCGAACTGCGCGACGACCAGGAGGGGCACGGTGCCTCAAAAATCGAAATGGCCGGGACAGGCCCGGCCATGACGATTTCCGTATGCCGTCATCATCAGGCAAAAGCGTGTTCGATCCCGGCCTGGTTGAGCATCTGCGCCAACCGGCTGCGCGCATAGAACATGCGCGTCTTGACGGTGCTCGCCTGGGCGCCAACGATTTGCGCGACCTCTTCGACCGACTTGTGGTGGTAATAGACGAGGTCGATGACTTCGCGCTGCGCGGCCGGAAGCTTGGTCAGGCATGCCTGCAGGAGCGCGCTGCGTTCCTTCTTGCTCCAGGTGGTCTCCGGATTGTCCGCGGGATCCTCGACGGCGGCGGCGTCGTCATCGCTGAGATATTCGTGCCGGCGGCGCTGCAGCGCATCCTTCGCCTTGTTGTGGGCGATCGCCAGCAGCCAGGTCGAAACCTTGGATTTGGACTGGAAGTTCTTGGCGCCGCGCCAGGCGTGGAGGAACACCTCACTGACGACATCCTCGGCCAGCGACTCATCGCGGGTCTGGCGCAGGGCAAAGCGGTAGACCCGCAGGTTGTGCCGGGCATACAGAGTCTTGAGGGCAAGCTTGTCGCCCCGGGCAACAGCCGAGAGCAGCGCGTCGTCTGAACGTTCCGCGACATCGTTCCCGACGTAACGGGTGCCAACATTGGCCAGCGCACATCCGATTTGCATGAAAACCCCCGGTATCCAAAACCGCCCCTGCGTATCGTTAACAATAGGTTAAGAAATCGCCGGGTCCATTGAACCCAGGTCCTGTGCGGCTATCTCAAGGGAGTGGCGAACCTAAACTTAGGTTTAGGTGCACCGCCGATAATGGCGGCGAGAGGGGCGGCCCGAACCGCTGATCGAACCAGCCATGAACGGAGGGACGGCGGAGGGCCAAACGGGCCAAGCAAGCCGGACCGATTCCACGCTGCTGTCTGATGATCAGTTAAGTCCGGCGGGCGCCGCAGAAACCGGCTAGCGCTCGCAGTCCGGCTTTTCGCGGTTGAGCGCCACGTCGAGGTGATTGATCAGCCATTCTTCCCGGAACGGCTTGCTCAGGAACCCGACCGCGCCCGCCTTGAGCGCCTTGTCCCGGGTGCTCTCCTCGGGAACCGCCGTGATGAAGATGATCGGCATGCGGTTGCCTTGCGCGATCAGCTGCTTTTGCAGCTCGATGCCGCTGAGCCCCGGCATGTTCACGTCCAGGATGAGGCAGGAGGTGTCGTTGAGGCGGTCTGACTGCAGAAATTCCTCGGCTGAAGCGAAAGCATCGGCTCCGTAACCGAATGACCTCACCAGTCCCTTGGTTGCCTCGCGCAACGATCGATCATCGTCGACAATCGATATCATGGGGACTTTCGACAAGGCAGCTTTCCTTCCGGCCAGTGCCACACAAATGACGGATTCATGTCTCGGCCGCCACTGTCCACAGATATCGTTGAGGCATCTGAAGAAATAACGTGACTATACGTACGTATAGGAGTCGTTTTCGTGCGAATCATTTCGCAACTTCTGCTCACTGAAAGCAGGCGGTGAAACTTGACTGACGTGGCGCTCTCCGGGGGGCGCCATTGATCTATCTCAAGGTCGAAGCGAGGCCCTGAGCCCATAAATTAATCGCTGCGTAATCAGGTACTCCTCCCACCGGAAACAAGCAGCATCAGGTCCCGTTCCGGATCTCCGGGTCGGGGCCTTTTTTCTGGTGTGGGTTGAAGGCAGATCGAGCCGGCGCTTGCCGGCTATCCCCGGCTGATCGGCAGCGTCACGTATCTCGCGGTGGTGCCGGTCTTCACCCGCATCAGCACCGTCCGCTTGCCGCTCTTTTCTGCCGCCTGGACCGCATTGCGCAGGTCGGCCGCATTGGCGACTTTCTTGCCGCCCGCCTCGAGGATGACGTCGCCGGCCTTCATGCCGTACTCGGCAGCGGTTCCGTCGTCGTCCACGTCGGTCACGACCACGCCCTCGCTGCCGGCCTTGGGCGCGACCGCGAGGCCGAGCTGCGGGATATTCGTATTCTTCGACTGTTTGTCGGAGGTCACGGCCGCCTCGCGCTGATCCGGCAGTTCTCCGAGCGTGACGGTGACGGTTCTCTCCTGGCCCTTGCGTGCCACGGTCAGCTTCGCGGACGTGCCCGGCGGCATGGCGCTGATCGTCCGTGCGAGCTCGCGGGAATCGGCGACCTGCTTGCCGTTGACGGCAGTGATGATGTCTCCGGCATCGATGCCGGCCTTGCTCGCCGGTCCGTTGGCTTCCGGTTCCGCGACCAGCGCGCCGCGGGTCCCCGCGAGGCCGAGATTCTCGGCGATCTCGGGCGTGATCGATTGGATCTGCACGCCGATCCAGCCGCGGGTGACCTTGCCCTTGTCCTTGAGCTGGGCAATGACCGATTTGACGGTCTCCGCGGGTATAGCGAAGCCGATGCCGACCGAGCCGCCCGAGGGCGAAACGATGGCGGTATTGACGCCGATCACATTGCCTTCGATATCGAAGGTAGGACCGCCGGAATTGCCCTGGTTCACAGGGGCGTCGATCTGGATGAAGTCGTCATAGGGGCCGGCGCCGATGTCGCGTCCCCGCGCCGACACGATGCCCGCGGTCACGGTGCCGCCGAGGCCGAAAGGGTTGCCGACCGCGAGCACCCAGTCCCCGACGCGCGGAATCCGCTCGGAAAATTTTGCGGTCGGAAAATCCGAGCGTCCCTCGACCTTGATCAAGGCGACATCGGTGCGCTCGTCGGAGCCGATCACCCTGGCGGTGTAGGTCTTGCCGCCGTCGGTCGTGACCTCGACGGTCTTGACGCCGGTCACGACGTGGTTGTTGGTCACGGCGTAGCCGTCCGGCGAAATGAAGAAGCCGGAACCCTGCCTCGAGATCTGGTTGAGGGGCGGCGCGGAGTCGCCGTCCGGCTGGCCGAAGCGGCGAAAGAAGCGCTCCAGCGGTGTTTCGTCGGGCAACGGCGCCTTGCCCTTGCCCGCCCGCGCGCCGGCATCGGGCCTGGTGCGCACCGAAATCACGCCGGGCTTGATCTTTTCGACCACGTCCGCAAACCCGGGCCACTGCTGGGCGGTCTGGGCATGAGCGATGGATGCCGGGCCGATGTTCGGCGTCGAGCCGGCGATGACGAGTGCGAACGCGCCGAACGCGGCCGTCGCGCGAATGCGGCGCAGGAGTCCGGTCGGAGTGTTCCCGATCCTGATCGGCGGCGTTGATGATGCGATCATACCGGAATGCTCCTGATGCCGGCCTTGGCATGTTTGAGTTTCTACTGCGATTGTCCGTCGCCTCGTTGATTTAGCGCAATGGGACCAAGCGCAACCTTCGAAGCGGGCCGTGCGTCGCTTTGCGGCTTATGGAAAGTATACCGCAAACGCTTCAGTCGACGCAGCCGACGCCACTCGCGAAACCGCCAGCTCCGCCGCCCGGGCGATGGCGCTCTAATGAGAGAGGAATACCCAGGTCGGGGGGCGGTTGAGGATGCTCCTGGTCGCACCGCCGAGAATGAATTCCCGCACCCGCGAGTGACCGTACGCACCCATGACGAGCAGGTCGATCTTGTGTTGGCCGACATATGCCTCGAACACGTCGCCGATCGCCCGCCCATTGGACTTCACGTCTTCGGAAACGATTTCCACGCCGTGTCGCGCCAGATGCTTGGCCAGCTTCGCGACCGACTGCGATTTATCGATCGGCTTGTCGTCGACGACCGTGAAGACCCGTACTTGTTTCGCCCGTTGGAGCAGGGGCAGGGCGTCCGCGATCGCCCTGGTGGCGGGGCGGCTGAAGTCCCAGGCCACGGCGACGTTCTTCAAGGACGCGGGCAGCTCGCGCTTGGAGTCGTCGGGAAAAATCAGGACGGGTCGTCCGAACTCGAATACGAGCTTCTCGGCGATGTCCAGCTCGATCGCGACCGCCTCCTTCAGCGGCACCATCGCAAGGTCGAAAAATCGAGCTTCGTCGACCAGCCGCCCTGGAATTTCAAGCAGCCTGCACTGCAGCAGGCTGTGGTCGTGCGCGATCCCGCGCGCTGCCGCGATCGTCTCGAAGTTGCTGAGGAGGTCGCGCGCGTTGTAGGCGCTTTTCTTGCGGTCGGCGGCGAGGATGCCGCTGATGCCGACGGGATCGGCGTACAAGCCGACGGGAGACTGAACGTCCACTTCGAACGCGACCGCCGAAACCAGCGCTCCGAAGCTCTCCGCCACGGCGACGGCATTCTCTACCGCCTGCTTCTGGGTCGGCGTCGGATAGCTCGTGAGCGGCAGCAGAATGTCCTTGATCGTCATCGGATTTCCCTCACAATTTGCACTTGGATACGGGACGTCGGCACGACGCGCGTTGACCTTTCTCAAGTGCGACAATGCGGCCGGAACGAAGGCGAATGTCCGGCGACTGCACTTCGGACGACAGCACTCGGGAGTGCGGCGACCGTGCGGGTTCGGTGTGACGGCACGGGGCTGACACCGGGACAACCCATGCGCGTGCCCCTGTTCACAAGCGGCCTCAGCGGGGCAGACAGCGCTGTTGCCTGCATGTTATCAGGAAAGCGGGGCGGCCGCGTTTCCACCAGAGAATCCGGTGCCATGGATGGGCCCGTTTCGGGCCAGGAACGTTTTCACCGGCGTCCGAAGGAGACCGGCGATATGAGCAGTGTGAGATTGTCGTTAGGCGCCCTCGGCGCCACCGTTTTGATGCTCGGCGCAGCCGCGGCACAGGGGATCGAGTTGCCGGCGGGGCCCAACCGGGAGGTCGTCTCCCGCGAGTGCCAGGCCTGTCACGACCTCAGCATGGTCGTCGCCGCGACCGGGCTGACCCGGGACGGCTGGATAGGCGTCATCGACGAGATGACCAGCTATGGACTGAACGTCACTCCGGACCAGCGGACGATAATTCTCGAATACCTCTCGACTTATCTCGGGTCGGCGTCCGCATCCAACAAGGCATCGCAGTGATCGGAACGCAGGGCGGGCTGCGCTCGCTGCATGAATTTCAGTGGCCCGGCCACAACCCAGGTGTCGCCAGTTCGAGCAGGTGTCCGTCCGGGTCGCGAAAATAGATGCTGATCCCGCCGCGCGGCCAGTTGGTGCGGCCTTCGATCTCGACACCGAAATCGCCCAGGCGTGCCTCCCACGCCGGGAGTTCGTCCGCGCGAATGGAGAATGCGATGTGAAGCGGTCCGCTCCCGTCATGAGGCGGGATGGTGCCGCCCGGCATCTTGATGGTGTCGAGCGAGGAGCCTCTGCGGAACAGCAGCAACATGCTGCGACCGCCGACGTCATAGGCGCACATCCGCTGATCGGAATATACCGTCGCGAGCCCGAACAGGCCCTCATAGAAGGCGCGGGCACGTTCGAAGTCGTCGACGTAGAGGACGGTTTCCAGCACCCCTTGAAGGGCGGGCATGGCATGCTCCCGAAGCTCGGGCGGGACCCCAATTCATTTCGAGGCCGCCGTCAATCCGTGTAGCTCCGTCCTGGGAGGTCTCGCGTTCCTTGGAGTCCGCAGCAACACGCAACGCCTTTGCCGCAACTAATCCCGCGCTGTCGGCACTGCAAATCCATTTTCAAGAAGAATTTTCTGGCCTTGCGTGGAGAGGATGAACATGGCGAAACGGTAGGCCTGCGGCGAGGCTGAAGCCATGACCGTCAGACCGTACTCGGCGCCGACCGCCAGTTGAGCCGGCAGCGCTATCACCTGTTGGCCGGGATTTTCCGACACGGCGGCCAGCGCGTTGGTGCGGTAGGTCAGAAACATGTCGGCCTTGCCTTCCGCCATAATCGCGCCGTAAGCGCTGCGGCCGGGCGGCGCCGCGGGGCTCGCAGGTCCGCCGACCATCTGCAGCGCCTTTGCCTCGAGGGTCTTGAAAGCGCCGGGCACGAGCGCCTCCGCCTTGCGGAAGACCTCCCACGCATAATCTCCGGCGGGATCGGCTATCGGTGTCGACGTCGCGAGCTTGATTTGCGGATCGAGCATGCGGGCAAGCAAGTTCGCGGAATCGAGGTCGAGCCCGCGCCGCGCCAGGACGCACATCTGATTGCGTGCAAACAGCACGACTGGACTACTTCTCCCCATCTTTGCGAGCGCCTGCGGGTGTTCCATGTTGGCGGAGGCAAAGACCTCAGCGGTGGCGCCGGCGGCGATCTCGTCCCGCAACCGGCCAGAGGCGCCGAATGTCGCCTCGACCTTCACGCCGTAGGTTTTTTCGAACGCAGCGGACATCTCGACCAGTGCGGTCCGCAAGCTGCCGGCTGCATGGAGGCGCACGGTTTGGGCGGCCGCCGACGCCGTCATGGCTGCGAGGGCAATGGCAATCAGAAATTCACGCCGCATCGTGGCTCCGATCAAAAATCACTCGCCAAATCCCGCGGCCATTGCCGGAACCGCCGGATCGAGCGCAGGCTTTGCCGGTTCTCGCGACATCGCGTCGTCCAGCGTGACGACCGAGCCGGCGACGGATGCCTCGTAGCCGGGGAAAGCGGCGACGATCTTTCGAAACGCTTCCGTCTTCAGTACCGCGATGATGTTCTGGACATCCTCCCGTTCGATCGTTTCCCGCTTGGCGAGCAGGTAATAGTCCTCGTGGAAGAGCGGGATGAAATCCATTTTCAGCCGGCGCGCCGCCGCCTCGATGCCGAGGCCGACGTCGGCGACGCCGCCGGCGATGGCGGCCGCGACCGCCAGATGCGTGAACTCCTCGGTGTAGTAGCCGCTGATATCGCCCTTATCGATGCCGCCGTCGGCCAGCATCTTGTCCAGCGCGAGGTGGGTGCCGGAGCCGCGCTGCCGGTTTATGAATCTCGCCTTGGTCCGGGCCACGTCGGCGAGGCCCCTAATTCCGAGCGGATTTCCCGGCGCGACGATCAGGCCCTGCGCCCGGCGGATGAAATGGATCAGGCGCTGGACGCGCGGCTTGAGCCACGGCTCGTATTTCGGGAAGACCTCGCGCCCGAGCGCGCCTTCCGGGAGATGGAAGCCAGCGATCTCGCACTGCGATTTGCACAGCGCGATGACGCTCTCGAGGCTCCCCACGAACCGCACGTCGAGCTTGGGGCCCGGGCCCGTCCGCAGCAGGTCGCGCAATTCGGCGAGCACGAGATCGTGGCTGGCATAAACGCAGAGCGCTGGGTGCGGCTCGTTGAGGATTTCGCTGAGCTGCTGCTCGACCTCGGACGCGGCGCTCTCGAGGTGGGGCGCCAGCCTGGCGTTGATCCTCTCGCGAATCCATAGGAGGCGCTCACCGAGGACCGTCAGCTTGGTGCCGCGTCCCTGTTCCTTGGCGACGAGCGGTTGCCCCATCCGCTCCGACCACATCGTGATCAGCCCCCATGCCTGCCGGTAGGGCAGGCCGACCTCCGCCGTCGCGACCGTCAGCTTCCCCGAGTGCTTGATTGCTTCGAGCAGCCGGAACAGGTCGGCGTCGATCGGCTTTCGCGGCTGGTGCCCCGCAGTCCACACGAGGTCGAGGTCGAGCGTCGGACGTATCTGTGACATATGCTCATACAATCATATTGAGTGCGGAGTGGAAACAGATAACTGTAATAGAAACAGCATGTGCCAAAGATATGTTATTTTCTTCATATGTTGAAAGCGTTCTGTTCGAGCGCCGGACGGCCGGAGGCAATGGGGTGGTTGGACGAACGCCGTGGAACCCTGAGGTGGCGCAACAGCGTATCCGGGAATTGTTGCACCTGAACGGCCCGCTGCTGCCGATCCTGCACGCCTTGCAGGACGAGTTCGGCTACATCGACGAGGCGGCCGAGCCGCTCATCGCCGCGGCGCTGAACCGCTCGCGGGCTGAAATCCACGGCGTCGTCACCTTCTACCACGACTTCCGCCGCGCCCCGGCGGGGCGGCACGTGCTCAAGCTGTGCCAGGCGGAAGCGTGCCAGGCCGCCGGCGGCGATGCGCTCGCCGCGCGCGCCGCGGCGCGACTCGGCATCGCCATGGGGGCGACCGCGGCGGACGGCAGTGTCACGCTGGAGCCGGTCTACTGCCTCGGGCTCTGTGCCACCGCGCCTTCCGCCATGATCGACGGAACGGTGGTGGGGCGGCTGGACGAGCGGCGGCTCGATGCCGTGCTCGCGCAGGCCCAGCGATGACACTGCGCTTTTTCATTCCCGGCGACGCCGGCGCGCTCGCTGTGGGCGCCGACGAGGTCGCTTTCGCGCTGGGTCAGGCGGCAATCGATCGCCGTCTCGACATCGAGATCGTGCGCACCGGTTCGCGCGGGCTCTACTGGCTGGAGCCGTTGGTGGAGGTGGCGACGCCGTCCGGCCGGGTGGCCTACGGCCCCGTCACGCCCCACGACGCCGCCGGCGTTCTCAACGCGGCGCTCGCGCGCGATGGTACGCATCCGCTTCGGCACGGCCTCACCGACGAGATTCCATGGCTGAAGCGCCAGACGCGGCTGACCTTCGCGCGCTGCGGCGTGGTCGATCCGCTCTCCATGTCCGACTATCGCGCCCATGGCGGCTTTTCCGGGCTGGAGCGCGCGCTGTCGCTCGGACCGCAGGGCATCATCGAAGAGGTAGTGCGGTCGGGCCTGCGCGGACGCGGCGGCGCGGGCTTTCCGACCGGCATCAAGTGGCGGACCGTCGCGCAGGCGGCGGCGCCGCAAAAATACATCGTCTGCAATGCCGACGAGGGCGACAGCGGCACCTTTGCCGATCGCATGATCATGGAAGGCGATCCCTTCGTGCTGATCGAAGGAATGGTCATCGCCGGCATCGCTGTCGGGGCGACCGAGGGTTACGTCTACATCCGTTCGGAATATCCCCACGCGATCGCGGTGATGACGGCGGCCATCGCGTATGCCCGCCGGGATCGCCTGCTCGGCGCCGGCGTCGCCGGCTCGCCCTATGCATTCGACATCGAAGTGCGCGCCGGAGCAGGGGCCTATGTCTGCGGCGAAGAGACCTCGCTGCTCGAAAGCCTCGAAGGCAAGCGCGGGATCGTGCGGGCGAAGCCGCCGCTGCCGGCCCATGCCGGTCTGTTCGGCGCGCCGACCGTGATCAACAACGTGCTGTCGCTGGCGTCGGTGCCGATCGTGCTGGCGCGGGGCGCGGCGCATTACTGCGATTTCGGCATGGGCCGCTCGCGTGGGACCATGCCGATCCAGCTCGCCGGCAATGTCAGGCGGGGCGGACTGTTCGAGACCGCGTTCGGCATCACGCTCGGCGAGCTCGTCGACGACGTCGGCGGCGGCACCGCCAGCGGGCGGCCGGTGCGCGCCGTTCAGGTCGGCGGGCCCCTGGGCGCCTATTTCCCCCGCGCCTTGTTCGACACGCCGTTCGACTACGAGGCCTTCGCCGCGCGCGACGGCCTCATCGGCCATGGCGGCATCGTCGTGTTCGACGACACCGTCGACATGGCGAAGCAGGCCCGCTTCGCCATGGAATTCTGCGCGATCGAATCCTGCGGCAAGTGCACGCCGTGCCGCATCGGCTCGACCCGCGGCGTCGAAACCCTTGACCGCATCATCCGCGGCGAAGACCGCGCGGCGAATCTCGGCGTGCTCGAAGACCTCTGCCACACCATGAAGTTCGGTTCGCTGTGCGCGCTCGGCGGGTTTACGCCCTATCCCGTGATCAGCGCGCTCACCCATTTTCCCGAGGATTTCGGCGCGAGACCGCCGCGTCTCGAAGCCGCGGAATGAAGGAGGACGCCATGTCGCTCGTTCATGAGACCGACTACGGCACGCCGCGCTCCAAGGCGCCAAAGACGGTCACGCTGACCATCGACGGCCGGGCCGTGACGGTGCCCGAGGGAACCTCGATCATGCGGGCGGCTATGGAGATGGGCACGCGGATCCCGAAACTCTGCGCCACCGACATGCTCGATGCCTTCGGCTCCTGTCGGCTGTGCCTCGTCGAGATCGAGGGTCGTGCCGGCACGCCGGCCTCCTGCACCACGCCGGTCGCCGCCGGGATGGCGGTGCGCACCCAGACCGAGCGGCTGAAGCGCCTGCGCAAGGGGGTCATGGAGCTCTACATCTCCGACCATCCCCTGGACTGCCTCACCTGCGCGGCCAATGGCGACTGCGAGCTGCAGGACATGGCCGGCGCCGTCGGCCTGCGCGACGTGCGCTACGGCTATGCCGGCGACAAGCATCCCAATCCGGGCAAGGACGAGATCCAATCCCTATTTCACCTACGACCCGTCGAAATGCATCGTCTGCTCGCGCTGTGTGCGCGCCTGCGAGGAGGTGCAGGGGACCTTCGCGCTGACCATCGCCGGGCGCGGGTTCGAGTCCGTGGTGTCGCCGGGCATGGAGGAATCCTTCCTCGCTTCGGAGTGCGTGTCGTGCGGCGCCTGCGTGCAGGCGTGTCCGACCGCGACGCTCACTGAAAAATCGGTCATCGAGATCGGCCAGCCCGAGCATTCGGTGGTGACGACCTGCGCCTATTGCGGCGTCGGCTGCGCGTTCAAGGCGGAGATGCGCGGCGACGAAGTCGTTCGCATGGTGCCCTACAAGGACGGCAAGGCCAATCGCGGCCATTCCTGCGTCAAAGGCCGCTTCGCCTGGGGCTACACCACCCACCGCGAACGCATCCTCAAGCCGATGATCCGCGAGAACATCGGCGAGCCCTGGCGCGAGGTCTCCTGGGAGGAGGCGATCGCGCACACCGCGTCCGAGTTCAAGCGCATCCAGGACAAATACGGCCGCCGCTCCATCGGCGGCATCACGTCGTCACGCTGCACCAACGAGGAGACGTTCCTGGTGCAGAAGCTGATCCGCGGCGGCTTCGGCAACAACAATGTCGATACCTGCGCCCGGGTCTGCCACTCGCCGACCGGCTATGGGCTGAGCACCACGTTCGGTACCTCCGCCGGCACCCAGGACTTCGATTCCGTGGAAGAGACCGACGTCGTGGTCCTGATCGGCGCCAATCCGACCGATGCCCATCCCGTGTTCGCCTCGCGCATGAAGAAGCGCCTGCGCCAGGGCGCGAAGCTGATCGTGATCGATCCGCGCCGCATCGATCTCGTGCGCACGCCCCATGTGGAGGCCGCGCATCATCTGCCGCTGCTGCCCGGCACCAATGTCGCGGTGCTCACCGCGCTCGCCCACGTCGTCGTGACCGAAGGCCTCGTCAACGAGGCCTTCGTGCGCGAGCGCTGCGACTGGGACGAATTCCAGGACTGGGCGGCCTTCGTCTCCGATCCCCGCAACAGCCCGGAGGCGGTGGCGAAGATCTCCGGGGTCCCCGCGGAGACCATCCGCGCCGCCGCCCGGCTCTACGCCACCGGCGGCAACGGGGCGATCTATTACGGGCTCGGCGTCACCGAGCACAGCCAGGGCTCGACCACGGTGATCGCCATCGCCAACCTCGCCATGGCGACCGGCAATATCGGGCGTCCCGGCGTCGGCGTAAATCCCCTGCGCGGGCAGAACAACGTGCAGGGCGCCTGCGACATGGGCTCGTTCCCGCACGAGCTCTCGCGGCTACCGGCACATTTCCAGCGACGCGACCCGCGCCATGTTCGAGGCGCTGTGGGGCGTGCATCTCGACAACGAGCCCGGCCTGCGCATCCCGAACATGCTGGACGCTGCCGTCGATGGTTCGTTCAAGGGCCTCTACGTCCAGGGCGAGGACATCCTCCAGTCCGACCCCGACACCAAGCATGTCGCGGCAGGCCTCGCCGCGATGGAATGCGTGGTGGTGCAGGATCTGTTCCTGAACGAGACCGCAAACTACGCCCACGTCTTCCTGCCGGGGTCGACGTTCCTGGAAAAGGACGGCACCTTCACCAATGCCGAGCGGCGCATCCAGCGCGTGCGCAAGGTGATGCCGTCGAAGTCCGGCAAGGCCGACTGGGAAATCACCCTCGAGATCGCCAAGGCGATGGGCTTTCCCATGCACTACGATCATCCCTCGCAGGTCATGGACGAGATCGCGCGCCTCACGCCGACTTTCGCCGGCGTCTCGTTCGAGAAGCTCGATGCGCTCGGCTCGATCCAGTGGCCGTGCAACGAGAAGGCGCCGACCGGCACGCCGGTCATGCACATCGACGGCTTCGTGCGCGGCAAGGGCAAGTTCGTCATCACCGAATACGTCGCGACCGACGAGCGCACCGGTCCGCGCTTCCCGCTGCTGCTTACCACCGGCCGCATCCTCAGCCAGTACAATGTCGGCGCGCAGACGCGGCGCACCGCGAACGTGGTCTGGCACGAGGAAGACCGCCTCGAAATGCATCCCCACGACGCCGAGCAGCGCGGCATTCGCGACGGCGACTGGGTCAAGCTGGCGAGCCGCTCCGGCGAGACGACGTTGCGCGCGCTGATCACCGAGCGGGTGGCTCCCGGCGTGATCTACACCACGTTCCATCACCCGGGCACCCAGGCCAATGTCATCACCACCGATTACTCGGACTGGGCGACCAACTGCCCCGAATACAAGGTGACCGCGGTTCAGGTCACGCCGTCGAACGGCCCGACCGAGTGGCAGGAGCGCTACGGCAACCTCGCGCGTCGGAGCCGCCGTATTGCCCGATGCCGTGGAAGCCGCGGAGTAGAACCGCGTGGATCCGCCGATCAGCCGCATTGCCCGCTTGGCCTGGCACGCCGGCGATTTCTCCGACGGGGATCGCGCCATCCCGGAGGAGACGGCGATCGCCTTCACGTACAACGGCACGTCCTATGCGGTGATGATGGCGACGCCGCAGGATCTGGAGGATTTTGCGCTCGGCTTCAGCCTGACCGAAGGAATCGTTTCGGTCGATCGATGAAATCGAGCGTCTGGAGATCATCGAGGAGGAGGTCGGGATCGAGTTGCGGATGTGGCTCGTCCGCGCCGCGCGCCGCGGTCTTCGGTGCGCGGCGGAGGCAGCTTGCGGGGCCGACGGGATGCGGGCTGTGCGGCATCGAGACGCTGGCCGAGGCGATGCGGCCTGCCCGCCGTCGTCCCCGACGGCCAACTCTTCACGCCGCGCGACATCATGCGGGCGATCGACTCCGTCGCGCCGCATCAGGCGATTAACCGAGACACCCGAGCGGTTCACGCCGCGGCATTCTGGGAACCGTCCCTGGGGCTCGTTGCGCTGCGCGAGGACGTCGGACGCCACAATGCGCTCGACAAGCTCGGCGGTGCGCTCGCCCGCGAGCGTGTCGTCGGCCGGGCCGGCATGGTTCTCCTGACCAGTCGCGTTTCGGTCGAGATGGTGCAGAAGACCGCTGCCGTCGGCATTCCCTTCATCGTCGCGATCTCGGCGCCCACCGCGCTCGCCGTCCGCACCGCCGAAGCGGCCGGCATCACGCTGGTCGCGATCGCGCGCGGCGACGGCTTTGAGATCTTCACCCACCCTCGTCGCATCACGCAAGGAGCAGGTCGCCTGTGTCGCCTGACAAGCTCGTCTACATGGCCAACCAGATCGGCAAGTTCTTCGCCAGCCAGGGCCCCGACAAGGCGGTCGCCGGCATCGCCGAGCATATCGCGAAATTCTGGGACCCGCGCATGCGTTCCGCGATCGTCGCGCATCTCGATGCCGGCGGCGCCGGACTCGATCCGCCGGTCCGCGCGGCGATCGACAAGCTCCGCACGGCGCAACGGAAGGCAAGCTGCAAATGGCCGCACCACAGAGCTCATAAGAGCCATATCGGGAGGAAACTGAAATGACGACGATCGAACAAGCGGGAGGCGGCTTTGGACCCGCGGCGGGGCTGCTCGACCGGGAACGCATCATCGCCAAGGCCGGGTTCAATCGCTGGCTGGTGCCGCCGGCGGCGCTCTGCATCCATCTCTGCATCGGAATGGCGTACGGCTTCAGCGTGTTCTGGCTGCCGCTGTCGCGCGCAATCGGCATCGACAAGAGCGTCGCCTGCCCGGACCTCTCGCTCGCCGGTGAGCTTTTCACCACGACCTGCGACTGGCGCATTTCGAGCCTCGGCTGGATGTACACCCTGTTCTTCGTCCTGCTGGGGTCATCGGCCGCGATGTGGGGCGGCTGGCTGGAGCGCGTCGGGCCCGCGCAAGGCCGGCGTCGTTGCCGCACTGTGCTGGTGCGGCGGGCTCGTGATCTCCGCCATCGGCGTCATCACGCATCAACTCTGGATGCTGTGGGTCGGCTCCGGCGTGATCGGCGGCATCGGGCTCGGCCTCGGCTACATCTCGCCGGTCTCCACGCTGGTGAAGTGGTTCCCCGATCGCCGCGGCATGGCGACCGGCATGGCGATCATGGGCTTCGGCGGCGGCGCCATGATCGGCGCTCCGCTCGCCGACCTGCTGATGAACCATTTCCGCACGCCGGCGTCGGTCGGGGTATGGCAGACGTTTCTCACCATGGGCGCGATCTACTTCGTGTTCATGATGATCGGTGCGTTCGGCTATCGCTTGCCCGCCGGCCGGCTGGCGTCCCGACGGATGGACGCCGCCGAGCAACACCAAGGCGATGATCACGCAACGCAACGTCGCATCTCAAGAACGCCCACAAGACCAGGCAGTTCTGGCTGATCTGGGCCGTGCTCTGTCTCAACGTGTCGGCCGGCATCGGCGTGATCGGAATGGCCTCGCCGATGCTGCAGGAGATTTTCGGCGGCTCGCTGATCGGCCAGCCGGAGTTGGGCTTCACGCAGCTCAGTCCCGAGCAGCGCACGTTGATCGCGGCAATCGCGGCCGGGCTTCACGGGCCTGCTCTCGCTGTTCAACATCGGCGGCCGCTTCTTCTGGGCGTCGCTGTCCGACTACATCGGCCGCAAGAACACCTACTACACGTTCTTCCTGCTCGGCATCGCCATGTACGCGCTCGCACCCTGGGCGGCGCATTCCGGCAACAAGGCGCTGTTCGTCGCTTTCTTCTGCGTCATCCTGTCGATGTATGGCGGCGGGTTCGCCACCGTGCCGGCCTATCTGGCCGACATCTTCGGCACCCAGTTCGTCGGCGCCATCCACGGCCGGCTGCTGACCGCGTGGTCGACCGCCGGCATCGTCGGTCCGGTGGTCGTGAACTACATCCGCGAGTTCGAGATCGCGGCGGGCGTTCCGCGCGATCACGTCTACGACGTAACCATGTACGTGCTGGCCGGAATGCTGGTTGCGGGCTTCGTCTGCAATTACCTGATCAAGCCGCTGGCCGACAAATGGTTCATGAAGCCGGAAGAGGTGGCTGCGCTGCAAGCGCAGCAGGGTGCCGCGGGGAAAATTGCGCCGTCCGGGTCGTTCGGGATCGGCAAGGGTGGACTCGACGCGAAGGCCGCGGTGTTCTGGGCTATCGTCGGGATTCCGCTGGCTTGGGGCGTGTGGAAGACGCTGTTGAGCGCGGTCAAGATTTTCTGATCGGTGATCGGCCGTGCCGAACACCTGGGATCATCGTGGCCGGGCTGGCCATCTCGATTTTGAGGTACCGTGCCCTCCTCATCGAGATCGCCTGGTCAAGCCCGGCGATGACGTCCAAGAGTGGGTCGACCGCATCGGATCATGCTCTATGGCTTGAAACGCCGGGTCATCACGGTATCGCCGATCTCGAACGACATGAGGTCCTCGCCGACTTCGAGCGGGCCGCCATAGGTCTGGCGGGTTTCCGCGACCACGTCGTCGAGCGTCGGCTCGGGATTTTGTGCGTTGCTCAGCAGCACGATGTGCGCATAGACGGCGAGCTTCACCTTGGCCTTTGCGAACACCGTACCCGCCTCTTTCGGCGTCGTGTGGTGCGCCATGATGCGCTGGAATGTGGGAATCGCCATCAGGCCCGGCCGCGCGGACCCGACCTCGTGGATCAGGAGATCGGCGCCAGTGGCGTTTTTAACCACGTTCTCGTCATAACGGGTGTCGCCGGACAGCACGACGGCATGGCCCTTGTATTCGATGCGGTATCCGACCGAGGGCTTGATGGCATCGCCGTGATGGACCTCGAAGGCCACCACCTTCACGCCATTCTTCTCGTAGACCACGCCCTCGCCATTGAACTCCTCGACATTGACGGCCACGCCCTCGGGTGGAAGCTTCTCGTCCTCGAGGCGAATCTTGATGTCGAGGGCGTAGGCCTTCTGCAGGTTTTCCATCAGCGCTTTCGCCCCGACCGGACCGATCACATGGAACGGCGCCGTGCGCTGGCCGAACGGCGTCGCCAGCCAGCCGGTCAGCCACAGGTCGGGAACTCCGGAGGTGTGGTCGGAGTGATAGTGGGTGAGGAACAGCGCATCAATCTTTCCGATCGGCACCTTGAGTTGCCAGATGCGGATCGGCACGCCGCGGCCGGCGTCGATGAGCAGCTTCTGGTCGCCTGCCTCGACCAGCGTGCTCGGCCCGAACCGGTCGGGCCGCGGCGCCGGCGAGGCCGTGCCCAGCAGCGTCACCTTGAAATCGCTTTCGGCGCGGCCTTCGGTGCTGGCGACCGCGCTCAGTAACAGGCAGGTAAGGCCGGCGGCGAGCAATGACCTTTGCATGTTTCCCTCGCAAGATGACGCGTGCTCCGCGGACAGCGTAGCACGCGCGGTGCGTGACGACTAAGACGTGGAGTCGCAGCCATTGAGCGGTCAGTTCGGCTTCTTCGGAAAATACCGGAGATCGGGCGGCGTCTGGCCCTTTCTGGTGGGCGAGATGTTGCCGTCATCGCCTTTGGAATAGACCTCGGTGCCGACTTTCATCAGCTTGTTGTCGGCGTGGCAGGTGTCTTCGGACCAGTTCGGATAGCGCGCGGGATCGCGGCGATAGCTTTTCAACACCGTCCACGGGCGGGTCAAGGCGTGGTCGATCAGGGTGATCTCGTCGTGCAGGAGCTTCGGATCGGCCTTGTCGAAAAAGATCCGCTCCCTGACGATCGACTGGTTGTCCTCGTGCGTGGGCGTGCCTGCAGCGTCCAGCGCGCGCGGACCTTTGAAGCTGCGGGTCTCGACTTCGAGCAAGTCATAGCGACCGTCGCCGTCCGTATCGATCCAATTGCCGATGGAATAACCCGCAAAGCTCGGCTCGATGTCCGCCGGCCAGTCGCGTCCGTCGGTGAAGATCCGACGATGGGTATCATGGGCGTATTCGATGCGGATGTAGGTCGTCTCCGGAAGCGCGATGATTTCCATGGGACGATAGAGCGACATCATCGCCGGCATGCCGGGTGGGAGACACTCGATGCGTGAGGGCCAGTTGCCGAAGCCGCCCCTGGCTTGGTCGGCGACGCTTGCCTCCAGCACTGCCTGATATTCCGGCGTCAGCGGGGCCTGCTGCCCCGGTCCCGCTGGCCTGGTCGGATCGAACGCGGGTTGGTCCCCGACGCCGACGGCGAGCCACTGTCCGGAGAGGTCGGGATACTTCGCATCGTCGAACGCCCGGGCGGCCGCAGCCGACGTGATCGCCGCGGCGAGTGCGGTCGCGGCGAGCAGTGGCCTGTGGGACATCGTGTCCTCCCGTGCTTATAGATGCGGGAAATTCGCGCAGAGAAAGGACCCGCACCGCCGGTTGGCATTCTATCCAGGATGCTTGCGGGCGTCACGCCGGTATTGCGGCACCGCTGCGCGGTCTCGACCGGTGGGGCAGTGCCGCAGAGCGGCACTGCGGCCGCTTGGCCTATCGCGCAGACACCTTGAGCTTGTCGTAGGAATAGACGTAGTCGTTGGTGGCCTGCGGCTTGTGGCAGTTGAAGCATGCGCCCAGATTGGCATTCGGGTTCGGCGTCTTGTCGGCACGGAAGGCTTGGTATTCCCACTCGCCGTTGCGCACGTTCTCCGGATATTCGGCGCCCCAGCCGGCCCGCTTCTCCATCACGGTGTAGCCCACGATGTTGTTCGTCCTGGTGAGGCGGCCATTGACATCCTTGGCGGGGTTGCCCTGAGGGTCGAGTTGTGCGGCGTATTGCACGACCGTGATCACGGTGCCGTCCGGCAGCGGCGCGCCTTTCTTGGCGGCATCGACAGCCTGCGGGCTCGTGAAATATTCGCGGACCTGTTTGTTCTCGGGACGGTCGAGGGTCATGTAGACCACGCCTTTGCCGTAGCTCTCGGGAAACGCGATCTTGTCGCCGCCGGCGTGGACCGCAACCGCGGTAGCGAATCCGGCAAGCGCCGCAATGGTGGTCGCGACGGCGAAGTTCCTTGCTTTCGTCATGTGCTCCTCCCTGGAAATGCGCCATTTTGGCGCTGCGAAATCAGATTATTTGGTCGCCTGCGAGTTTTGTTGCGGACACTCCGTCAAAACCGCGTCGTCAGATCGGTCAGCCATTGCGGCGACGCCTCGACGAGCGCCGTCTCCACCACTTTGTCGAGCCCGGTCAACACGAGAATGCCGAACGCGATGAATACGGCGCCGAGTACAGCCTTCATGCCTTGGCCGGCCGATGCCAGCCGATGGCGCCATCGCAACATGGCCTCGCGGGAGACCAATCCGATCGCAAGGAGCGGGAGCGCCGCGCCGACGCCGAATACGAACATGATGAGGCCGACTTGACCGAGATCGCGGCCCTGGGCCGCCAGGAGCGAGGCGGCGCCGAGGGTCGGGCCGACACAGGGGCTCCATACGGCGCCCAGCAGCACCCCGACCCAGAACTGGCCCGACGCGCCGCCGCCGCGCAGACCGCGGAGGCCGGTATCCGCCCAATTGGCAACGGGCCCGCTCGCCGCCGCGAGTTGGGCCTGAAATCGGGGTAGCACCAGGACCAACCCGATAGCGATCATGAGTGCGGCCGCGACGCGGCGAAACACGTCGCCGTCGAGGCCTATCGAGTAGCCGATGGTCGCGACGAACAATCCGATGACGACGAAGGATATCGACAACCCGGCGGCGAGCGCCACCGGGCCGAATTTCCGTTCTGACGCGGCCGCACCGAGGACGATCGGAAGTATCGGCAGCACGCACGGCGACAGGATCGACAGCATGCCGGCGATGAAAGACAGCGCGAGAGTTCCTGCCGTCATGGGCGAAGCCTTCCGCCCGGTCGAGATGATTGCACTTCGCCGGACCGCATCTTCTTTCCCCGTCCTGCGTCGAAATCGAGGCGCGCATGGCCGGGGGTGGTCTGCGGCGCCATCGCAGTCACAGCACTTTGTTCAGCAGGGTGGCGATCGATTCGCGGTTGCGGTCACCAACCGACCGGCCCTGCTCGTTGTCGCCCTTGAACGCGATGAGCGTCGACTGCATTCGCGCACCGAAACGCCGTACCAAGTCCTTCTGCGAGTCGAAATCGACGGTGAAGTAGAGAAGATCCTTGAATTTCGGATCGGACATGAGCTCGCTGAGGATCGGTGCCTGCGCCTTGCAGATCGGGCACCACGTGGCGTGGATTCCGATGAAGATCGGTTTGCCGGATTTCTGCGCGGCGGCGAACGCCGCGGCATCGAAGGGCTGCGGGCCGGCGGAGAACGCCGGTGTGACGCTCGCGGCGGCCGCCGCGGCCGCGGTCAACAGAACGAATCGACGTGACAGCATCGCTGAATCCTCCTCGGTTTGACGAGCACAACACCCAAGGGTGGGTGGTGGATCGTCCATGGCCGCGAACCGGCCGTTCAAATCCCCTGTGCGCGGTGCTTGCCGGCATCCCAACCGTGCGGGGCTAGATGCTTCTCGGCGAATTCCAGTGGCTCGTCCTCGAGCGGCGTCGCGAAAGTATCGTTCCAACGATTGAGAAAGCCGAACATCGCAATCACTCCGATGATCTCGACGACCTCGTCGTCGCTCCAGTGCTTGCGCAGCTCCATGAACATCTCGTCGGTCACGGCGTTCGGCACGCACCCGGCAGCGACGGCGACGTCGAGGGCCGCGCGTTCCGCCGCGCTGAAGAGGGGGCTCGTCTGGTAGCTCCAGACTGCGTCGAGCTTCCGTTGGTCGACCCCGACCTTCACCGCGCCTTCGGCCGTATGTGCCATGCAGTATTTGCAGCCGGCGGAACGGCTCGCCACATGCGAAATGAGCCGCTTGAGCTTGAGATCGACCTTGCCCTGCGGATCCCAGATCGCCGCGCTCATCTCGGTAAATCCGCGCACCATCTTGGGGCTGCGTTGCATGATCAGCACGCTGTTGGGAACAAATCCCATGCGTTTGCGCGTGGTCTCGAAATGGCCGGCGAGCTCGGGCGAATGTTCGGGCGGAAGCGGAGCGAGGCGCGGTGCCGGTCGGGTTCTCTGGTCCATGAATTCCTCCCTTGGAGATTTTTGAAGCGCGGCCGGGCTTGATCGTCGTGTCCGATGACCTTTCGGGATGGCCTAGTGGCGGCGCCCCGCGTGCGCCGGTTCGAGGCACCGCAGCATGGTCGTCGCAATGTCTTCGAGCTCAGCGCGATCGGCGTTCACCTTGCCGACCAGGCGCAAGCCCTGGAACCCGGCGGTGAGAAAGCGGGCAAGTGCGTCCACGTCGGCGCTGTCGGCCAGTTCGCCGCGAGCCTTCGCGCAGGCGAGTGCGCCGCGAAAGGTCGCCACGGTGGATTCGAGGCCCCGGCGGACCCGCGCCAGAGCCGCACGATCGCTGCGCGGGAGTTCCGCAGCGCAATTCCCGAGAAAGCAGCCGCGCCGGCCGGGGCCGGCGACGATCTGGTCGATGAATTGCCGGGCGAGGGAGGCGAACGCGTCGTGAATCGATATCGGTTGCGCCAGTATCGCAGTGATGCGCGGGGTTCGCAGCTCGACATAGCGGTCGACCGACCGCAGCAACAGGTTTCGTTTGTTTCCGAACGTGGCGTAGAGGCTCGACCGGCTCAGACCCGTGCCCCCGCAGAGGTCGTCGAGCGAGGTTGCTTCGTAGCCCTTGGACCAAAACATCTCCATCGCGCGGTCGAGCGCGGCATCGACGTCGAAATCTCGGGGACGGGCCATTCACGCACCATCAGCAGTGGTCATTGTTTTGGACCATACAGTCCAAAACCAGGATTGGCAATGACCGGGCGGTAAATCCTCGGCCGCCTGCACTCCGCGGCAAATCATGACCGGCGCAGATAGTCGACCAGACTGTGGGCCGACTCGCTGTTCCAATCGGCAGCTCCCGACATGTATCCGACGACCTTTCCGGAGGCGGAAATCAGGTACGTGATAGGCATTCCATACAGCGCAAACGGAGCGTTTTTTTTGTTGTCGCGATCCGAAGAAGCGACGTAGCCATTGGGATCGCGGTAGACCGGCAAATGTTTTATTCCGAGGGCCTCGACGAAGCGCACGACAGCTGAACGCTCGGCCCGATCCTCGCAGACCGCAAGAACATGCAGTCCATCAGGGCCTTGTCGCATGTGCAGCCGCTCGAGGATCGGCAGTTCCGCACGGCACGGCGCACACCAGGTGGCCCAAAAGTTCAATAGAATTGGCCGTCCCTTCAGTGTCGGAAGCTCGACCGTAGCGCCGTCGAGGCCGAACAATCTGGCGAAAGGAATATCTCTTTGCGGATGTAGGATGGTGAATTGATAGCGCCCGAATTCAAATGAGGGGATATCGAGCCCTTCCGACAAAGCGGACGTTTCGAACGCATGAGAGAGCAGGCTCCCCGTCAAGCCGGTCACGATCAGCCGTCGCTGCTTGGAAAAATTGGTCGGGGGCTGAGAGCCGACATTGGGCATCGGCGTCACGAGCTCCTGATACTCGGGGAGCAGCAACCCGTCGGATCGCCTTTGGCGCGCGCCTCCTGCACCGGAGGACAGGGCACGTCGCCGAACGAGCAGAACACGCAGCAATCGCCCGGTTTCGGCTTCATGCGCACGCCGCAACCCGAGCACTCGAAAAAGAACCGGCACGCATCCGTCGGCATTTCTTCGGTGCTGCGGTGGCCGCAGGCCGGACAGGTGATTGTCGACAAGAGCTGCATTTCACACCCGCGTGCCGTCAACCCGCGGACATGTCGGCACCGAGCCGCTGCCGCAGGCGTCGCCATATTACATGATCGAGCGACAGCTTGCCGGCGCCGCGGCAGAGCAGCACCAGCAGCATCGCGGCCCATTGGATGTGGGTCGGCCACGCCTGCGGATAGACGAATATCTCGATCACCGCCGTCATGCCGAGCAGCACGAACGCGGCGGCCCGGGTCAGCAGGCCCAGCACCAGCAGCACCGGCGTGACGAGCTCGATGCCGAGCGCCATGTTTGGCGGCGATCTCCGGCGGCAGCAGCGGCACTTTGTATTCCTCGGTGAAAAGCTCGATGGTCGTATCCCAATTCGCGAGCTTCGCCTGGGCGGAATTCCAGAACACGGCGGCGGCGCCGACGCGCAATGGCAGCGCGAGGAGCGTATAGGGGACGCCATCGAGCAGCTTGAGCGCCCGCTCCACCAGCGCGAGCAGTGGCGATGGCCTGGACGCGGCGACGTCGGTCATGGTGCCGCCTCTAGCGTTGCCGTGAGGGAGGCCATGAGTTCGGGCGGCGTCAGGCGGAAATCGACGAACCGTCCGGCGGCGAGATGTTCGGCCAGCAGCGCATCGGCGGACGTGCCGGCGGCGCTCGTCGAGCGCCGCCTCGACCGGCCGGCCATCGCACAGCTCTGCCGCGAAGCGCCAGGCGGCGCTCGTCGAGGCGCGATACTTCGACCCCGGTGGCGCGGCGCTCCACCAGCAGCCGGACCGGTCCGGCGTCGAGATCGACGGCGGCGAGCGCCGCATCGTCTCCATCCAGCACGCCGCGCCAGATCACATCGACCGGATAGTCCGCGCGCAGCAGGCCGATCGAGGGATGCGGCACGAAGCGGACGCGCCCCTGATCTTCGGCGCGAAAGCGCGGCAAGCCGCGCAAGGTCGAGCGGCTCGACGTCGGCGGCATGGATGGCGCGGCTGACCGCCCATTCGAGGCGCGCCGACATCGGCGAGATAGACGAGCGACGCGGCAGGCTGAAAGGTCGCGCAGGAATTCCGGGAAGTCCGCGCCGTAATCGTCGAGATAGGCCGCGCGGGGCGGATGCCGCGCGATGAACAGGCGCGGCGGCGCCCTCGAAGAAATCGGCGCCGACCAGCCGGTGAACGGCCGGATAGGTCAGCCGCAGCGCCTTGGTGACGCCGGTGAAGAAGGTGTTGCGGTAGATGTTGAGCCGGTCGGCGCGACATGCCGTCGGCGAGCATCGCCGCGGCCGCGCGCGTCGTCGCCGTCGACCAGGCTCGCGCGCATGGCGCGCTGAGTCTCAAGCAGCGTCGGCACCGCGCGCCTCCTGTTCGGCCCGCGCGAGGAACGCCCCGGCATGGTCCGCTTCGCCGAGCAGCACGTCGAGGGGCGGCACGTCGGTGTCCCATTCGATCAGGGTCGGGACCGGGCCGAACCGCGCGAGCGCTTCGTCGTAGAGCGCCCACACCTCGGCGATGACCCGCGAGCCGTGATCGTCGATGCGCAAGGTGCCGCCGTCGGGCAGCGGCCGCACGCTGTGGCCGGCGAGATGGATTTCCCCGATCGCGGCCGGCGGCAGTCCGGCGAGATAGGCCGATGCGTCCCAGCCATGATTGTGGGCGCTGACATAGATGTTGTTGACGTCGCACAGGATGCCGCAGCCGGTGCGCGCGGCCACCGCGGCCATGAATTCCCATTCCGGAATGGTCGAATGGCGGAAGCGCAGATAGGTGGATGGATTTTCCACCAGGATCCGGCGCTTCATGATGGCTCTGCACCTGGTCGACATGCCGGCACACCACCGCAAGCGATTCCTCGGTCATCGGCAGCGGCAACAGGTCGGCGAGATAGGTGCCGCCGACGACGCTCCAGGCGATGTGCTCGGACATCAGGCCGGGCTCGACCCGCTCGGCGACGCTGCGAATGCGTTCGAGATGCGCCGGGTCCAATCCCTCGGCGCTGCCGAGCGACAGCCCGACGCCGTGCAGCGAAATCGGATAATCGCGGCGGATGGCGTCGAGATAGCGCAACGGCGTGCCGCCGCCCATGTAGTTCTCGGTGTGAACTTCCATCCACGCCACGTCGGGGCGAACGTCCAGCACCGCCTGGTGGTGCTGGAAGCGCAGCCCTATTCCGGCTTTCGCCGGAATAGGGCAGGGCTGTTTGTGCCGTAGGCGACATCGGCCGGCCGTTACGTCGAGGTCGTCTTGCCGCCCTGAATCTTGGCGCAATCGCCGGCCGGCAGCAGCACGAACGACTTTGTATCGCGCGCCTGGGTCGACTGGCCGGCGCAGGAATGCGCGCCCTCGGCGCAATCGTTCTTGGCGGCGGCGTTGATGCCGTAGCACTTCTCCAGCTTGTCTTGCGGCCATGCGCGCCATGTTGTCCTTCACGACTTGCGGCGGATTGGCGCCCTGGGCGCGAACCGACGGCGACTGCGCGGCCAGCGCCAGCCCGACGGCGGTTGAGAGAACGGAAGCGGCAAGCAGACGATTGCTCATGATCAAGACCTCTCCATGAGTCTCGGAGCGAGACTGCGGGAGGTTCGCCGCGGGGACCGGAAGGTTACACCTCGCCGGCAAAAATAGATTTCTACCGGCGTGCGGTCCGTGTGGTGTATGGGAATTGTCGCAGTCGCTCGCTGCGAGCATTTCTCCGTCAGTGTTGACAGCAACTTCACTGTCATCGCCCGGCTTGACCGGCAATGACACAAAAGGGTCGGCGAACCACGAGAGGCGATATGTCCCCCGGGCGGCGCAAGCGCATACCGCCATTGACGCTGGTGGCTTCGTCGGTTCGCCGGGCGCGCAGCCCGGACGCGCCGGCGACACGCGCGTTGCCGGGGAGCGCGACTGGTCGCACCTCATGGCCCGCGCGCAGGACGGCGACCGCGCATGCCTATCGCGCGCTGCTCGAAGACATCACGCCCTATCTGCGCGCGCTGGCGACGCGATGCTTTCGCGAGACCGGCGATATCGAAGACGCGGTGCAGGACGTGCTGCTGACGGTCCACGCCGTCCGCCACGCCTATGATCCCGGCCGTCCGTTCGGGCCGTGGCTGGTCGCCATCGCCAACCGGCGCATCATCGACCGGCTGCGGCGCCAGATGCGGGCCCGCTCCCGCGAAATCGAATTGACGGCCGAGCATGAAACCTTTTCGGCCCATCCGGCGAACTTCCAGTCGAGCATTGGTGAAACGAGCAGCGGACGAAGCGGTCCTGCACGCGGCGATCGAGCATCTTCCGCCCGACCAGCGCCAGGCGATCAGGCTGCTCAAGCTCAAGGAGATGTCCTTGAACGAGGCGGCGCTGGCGAGCGGCAAATCGGTGTCCGCCCTCAAGGTGGCGACCCACCGCGCCATCAAGTCCCTGCGAAAACTACTGCGACAGCCGAGCGACGCGCCGTGACCAAAACCCCCGACCTCATCGATGCCCTGGTGGAGTGCGCGACGCCGGTGCGCCGGCTGCGCCCGCCGCTGGTGCGCGCCGGCCTGTGGCTCGCCCTCGCGGGCCTCGATCCTCGCGCTGCTGGCGATCGGGCATGGCGTGCGCGGCGGACCTCGCCGAGCGCCTGCACCAGCCCGTCTTCGCCGTGAGCATCGCGGCCGCGCTCGCCACCGGAATCCTCGCCGCGGTGGCAGCGTTCATGGTCAGCCTTCCCGACCGCTCGCAGTGGTGGCTGCTGCTGCCCGCGCCGGCGCTGGCGGTGTGGGTCGGCACCATCGGCTATGGCTGCCTGACCGATTGGGTCAGCATCGGGCCCGACGGCGTTCGCATGGGCGAGGCGGTGCGATGTTTCGCGACCCTCGTGCTCACCAGCGTGCCGCTGGCGATCGCGCTCGCGGTGATGCTGCGCTACGCGGCGCTGCTGCGCCCCGGCGCCGTCACCATGGCGGGCGCGCTCGCGGTCGCCGCCATCACGTCGAGCGCGCTGTCGCTGTTCCACGATCTCGATGCCACCATGATGATCCTGATCTGGAATCTCGGCACCGCCGCGCTGATCACCGGGCTGGGAGGCGTGTTTGGACGGCGCGTCCTGCATCGCACTGAATCGAATCTACTGGCTTCTTAGGCGGAGAGATCTGCAATTCGGCGGATCCTGTGCCGATGCGGTTAAGCTGAAGAAGACAGAGTGAGACATCCCCTGCGTGGACCTGCGAACACCTTCCCGACGACAGAAAGTGGTCCCGGCCCTTCGAAATGCCGTGACCTCGAACGATAGGCCTTATTGATGATTGGGTACCGCCTTGTCGCAATCGGCGTCGCGGCAGCGAGTGCCGCGGCCATGCTCTACGTCGGCCTTTATCAGAGCCGGTTCGTAGGGCGCTTAGTGTGCCCCATCTTCGCTGATGGCTGCGAAGGAGTTGCCGACGCGCCATTTGCCCGACCATTCGGCATTCCAGACGGATACATCGGCGCCGTTGTTTACGCGGTCATTCTGGCGCTTTTGGTCGCTCCGGCCGGGCGATGGGTCTGGATTGCGCTGCTTGTACTTTCTGTCATGGCGACGCTCGCGAATATTGTCGGCGTGCGCGACATGGCGAATCTTGGCAGCTTCTGTTTCTATTGCCTCATGACGACATTCCTGTCCCCGGTCCTGCTGTGGGCAGTATGGCAACTGCGATAGATGATCGAATGACTGGATTTCGTCGGGAGGCGCAGGCCCATGAACAAACTCGATGCCGGCATGCCCGCGGTCGCAGCGCGGCGCCGTGAAGATTCCGACTACGTTTTTCATGAGCTTACGCGCAGCATCTGCCCCGCTTGCCGAAAGGTAATCGACGCTAAGATTCTCTTGCGCGATGACAAAGTCTATATGAGCAAACACTGTCCCGATTGCGGGCCGTTCATGGCGCTCGTTTACGCCGATGCGAAGGCATACACGTCGTTCGCGCCGTACAACAAGCCCGGCACCATCCCGCTGGCATATGGCACAGAGATTGAGCGCGGCTGTCCGCACGATTGCGGCCTGTGCCCGGACCACGAGCAGCATGCATGCCTCGGAATCATCGAGGTCAACAGCGCCTGCGACATGGATTGTCCGCTTTGCTTCGCGGATGCCGCGCCTGGATTCAGCCTGACGCTCGAAGAGGTCGAACAACTGCTCGACGATTACGTTCGCACCGAAGGCAATCCGGAGGTTCTCCAATTTTCCGGCGGCGAGCCGACCATTCATCCGCGGATCATCGATTTCGTTCGTGCCGCCCAGTCCCGCAACATTCGCTTCGTGATGCTCAACACCAATGGGAAGCGAATCGCTCGCGACGATCGTTTTCTGGAGCAACTGAACGAGGTGAGACCCGCTTTCTACTTTCAATTCGACGGATTCGAATCGGAGACCTACCGGATAATCCGCGGCGAGCCGGACCTCCTCGAGGAGAAGTTGCGGGCGCTCGACCGGCTTGCGGAGATCGGGCTGGGTGTCACGATCGTTCCGGCCATCGAGCGCGGAGTGAACGAGCATGAGATCGGCAGGATCGTCGAATTTGCAATCAAGCATCCGGCGATTCGAGGGGTGACGTTTCAACCGGCCTTTCATGCCGGCCGCCACATGCAGCACGATCCGATGAGCCGCATGACGATCCCGGATATCATTCGGTCGATCGAAGCGCAGACCGGCGGCAAATTCGTTGCCAGCGACTTCGTGCCTGTGCCCTGCTGTTTTCCGACATGCAACTCGGTCACTTACGCCTTTGTCGAAGGCGACCAGGTGACCCCGCTGCCACGTATCGTCGACGTCAACGACTACCTCGACTACATTACCAATCGGATCGTTCCGGATTTCGATTTGGAGATCAAGGCGGCATTGGAGGGCCTATGGTCGTCTTCATCGGTCGCCGGGTCGCCGAAGGCGGTTCATCAACTCGCGCTCTCGTGCCAGGCGTGCGGACTTCCCGACAGCCTGACGGTTCGCGACATCGCCAAGAGCATGATCATGATCGCGCTCCAGGATTTCATGGACCCGTGGACCTTCAACCAGAAGAACCTCATGAAATGCTGCAAGGAGTTTCTGTTGCCGGGTGGCAAGCAGGTTCCATTCTGCGCCTACAACTCGGTGGGGTATCGGGAGCAGGCGAGAGCCCAGCTCAATGCGATGGAGCCCGAGCGGCGCCGCGCCCGGCGCGAAGGTCGTGCTTACGAGCCGAGGCCGGTCGTGTTCGACTTCGATAGCCGGAGGCGCGATTGATCGATGAATTGAGAAGCGTCGGGACGCCGGAAAGCGGTGCCGGAGACATTTCGCCTTCGGTCGTGAAGCAATGTTGTGCCGCCCTGTACGAGAGCGATGCGGCGAGGCTGCTGTTGGGCGAGTCGTTCCATCCGGGCGGCACCAGACTTACCGAGCGCCTGGGTCAGATCTTGAATCTCACGCCGCAAACGCGCGTGCTGGACGTGGCGGCAGGAAAAGGAGCGAGCGCGGTGTTGCTCGCCGCGAGGTTCGGATGTGAGGTGGTGGGCATCGACTATAGCGGCAAAAACGTCGAAGAGGCCGCTCGCAACGCGAACGACATGGGCCTGGGCGAGAGAGTTTGGTTTCAGCAGGGGGATGCCGAGCGTCTCCCGTTTGCCGACGGGTCATTCGACGTCATCATCTGCGAATGCGCCTTCTGCACGTTCCCGAACAAACAGGCTGCGGCCAATGAGTTCGCGCGGGTGCTGCGCAAGGGTGGCCGCGTCGGGCTGAGCGATCTCACCCGAAATGGGGCGCTGGCGCCGGAACTCGACGGGCTGTTGTCTCGGATAGCGTGCATTGCCGATGCACAACCGCTTGCGACGTGTGCGGCCCTACTCTCTGGTGCCGGTCTTGAAGTGGGAGTGACCGAGGAGCACGATTCCGCGCTCATCGAGCTCGTCAACCAGATGCGTTTACGGCTACTCGCCGCGGATGTCATGGTCGGGCTCAAGAAGCTTGCGTTGCCGGGCTTTGACTTCGAAGCAGCTAGAAAGGTCGCGAAACACGCGCTCCAGGCGATCAAGGAAGGCAATCTGGGCTATGCGATCGTCACGGCGTCCAAGGCGACATAGGGAACGCCCCACAAGACCTTCCCACGGTAACTGATCGCGGGAATGTTGCTGCTGCAGCGACGCGCGGCGGCGGTGTTCTCGCCAGGAGATGACCGATGCAGCACGTCGCAGCCAAACCGCCTCGCAGCTATCCCTGGTTCGTCCGTCTACTCTTCTGGAAGCAGCGACGCATCTTCGGCCGCATGCTCGATTCAAGCCTGTTGTGGGCGCGTTCGCCATGGGTATTTGCTGCATTTGCGTTGCTCTACGGCGCGCTCGAGCGGCGCTCCTCGCCGTTGTCGCCGGTGCTGAGGTCACTCGTCATGGTGAGGGTATCGCAGATCAACCGCTGCGCCTTTTGCGTCGATATCAACACTGCCACGCTGGCGGAGCGCGGAGTATCCGAAGAGAAGGTCTCAAGTCTCGCAGAATGGCGCCGGACCGATCTCTTTGCGCCGGATGAACGCCTCGCGCTCGAATACGCGGAGGCAACCTCGCTCAACAAGGTAGATGACGACCTGCGCCTTCGCTTGAAAGAGCGTTGGGGCGACGACACTATCGTCGAACTCACGGGGTTGATCGCCTTCCAGAATCTCTCCGCGAAATTCAATTCCGCACTCGATGTGCCCGCGCAAGGCTTTTGCCGGCTGCCACTTTAACTGATGTGGCCTACGCGTCGGCGGGGGCGCTGGCGGTTGCGGTAATCACATCGAGCGCTTCGACGTTCAACTCGGCTTGGCAGTCGTCATCAACGCGATCAGCCCCTTGAGCAACGCCATCGGAGTTGGCGGGCAACCCGGGATGTGCAGATCCACGGGGATCACCGCGGACACGCCGCCGACGCAGGCGTAGCTGCCGGCGAAGATGCCGCCGTCGCGGGCGCAGCCGCCGGCGGCGACCACCCATTTGGGGGCGGGGGTCGCGCGGTAGGTGCGCTCGAGCGCCTCGCGCATGTTCTTGGTCACCGGGCCCGTCACCAGCAGCACGTCGGCATGGCGCGGCGAAGCCACGAACCGCAGGCCGAACCGTTCGAGATCGTAGAAGGCGTTGCCCAGCGCGTGGATCTCCAGTTCGCAGGCGTTGCAGGAGCCGGCGTCGACCTGGCGGATCGAGAGGCTGCGGCCGAGCGTGGCGCGGGCGGCGCGGTCGACCGCGCCAGCGAGCTCGGCCAAGGCCGCGGCGTCGCTGTCCGGCGCCGTTTCGGTGACGGGGACCTTGAGCAGGCTTTCGAGCAGCAGCTTGCGCATGAGCGGTCGCTTCTAAAGATCGTGCCCCGAATAGGAGCAGTTGAAGGATTTGTTGCAGAGCGGGAAGTCGGCGACGATGTTGCCTTCGATCGCGGCCTCCAGCACCGGCCACTGGAACCAGGAGGGGTCGCGCAGGTGACAGCGCATGACGCGGGCCTCGGCGTCGAGACGAAGCCAAGCCAGCACGTCGCCGCGGAAGCCTTCGACGACGGCCATGCCCTCGACCTCCAAACCGGTTCCCGCCGCAGGCACGTGCACGGGCCCCGACGGCAAGCGTAGGAGAATCTGGTCCACCAGGCCGAGGCTCTGCTCGACCTCGCGGATGCGGATCCACACCCGCGCATTGACGTCGCAGTCGCGCAGCACGGGCACGTCGAAGCGGAGCGTGTCGTAGGGCGGGTAGGCGAGACTCCGGCGGGCGTCGAAGTCGCGGCCGGAGGCGCGGCCGACATAGCCGCCGCAGCCGAACCTGCGGGCGAGGGCAGGGTCGAGGTTTCCGGTGCTCACGGTGCGGTCCTGGAGCGAGGCGGTGTTGTCGTAGAGCTCGATCAGCGCCGGGAACGCCGCGCGGATGATGGCGAGGAGGGCGCGGATTCGCTCGACGCCCTGGGGCGCGAGATCGGCGCCCACGCCGCCGGCGACGATGCAGTCCATCATCAGCCGGTGGCCGAAGCAGGCTGCGGCCGCGCGCAGGACATGCTCGCGCAGCATCGCGCAATGGGCGTGCATGAGCGCGAAGGCGGCGTCGTTGCAGATCGCGCCGATGTCGCCGAGATGATTGGCGAGGCGTTCGAGCTCCGCCATCAAAGCGCGCAGCCAGACGGCGCGTGGCGGCACGTCGATGCCCAGGGCCGCCTCGGCGGCGCGCGCGAAGGCATAGGCGTAGGCAACCGTGCTGTCGCCCGAGGTGCGGCCGGCAAGGCGGCCCGCGTGTTCGAGCGAGGCGCCCGTCATCAGGGATTCGATCCCTTTGTGGACGTAGCCCAGCCGCTCCTCGAGGCGCACGATGGTTTCGCCGCTGGCGGTGAACCGGAAATGGCCGGGCTCGATGATGCCGGCATGCACGGGACCGACCGGGATCTGGTGCAGGCCTTCGCCTTCAGTCGGCAAAAATTTATACCGCTCCGAATCCGGCGGCGCTTCGGCTCGAGCTCCAAGCGGGTGTTTTACACCCCAGCGGCCATGATCGAGCCAAGGCCGCGGGTCCGGAAGGCCAAGCGGTTCCAAACCGTAGAGGTCGTGGATCGCGCGTTCGAGGCGGATCGCGGGCGGATGCGCCTGCGCGACCGAGGGAAACCCGCCGTCCCGGCATTCGACCGTCACGACGACGATTTCGGCTTCCTCCAGAAGCGCCATGTGCACCCGATCGGTGTCGCCCCACAGACCGAACAGCGTAACGCGGCCTGCCGCAAGCTCTGTGGCGAGCATGCGCCAAGTCTCCGAGCTCACGACGACGCGGGGAGCGGGATTGTGCCCGCTGACTCTCTGACCCGGAATCCTGTCGATCAGCATGGGCCTATCCTAGGAGCTTGGCGACGTTCTGGAACCACGTGACCATTTGTGGAGGCAGATAGATCCCACCGGCAAACACCAGCGCCAAATGAGTAAACATCGGCACGTAGGATGCTGTTTGTTCGGCGTTCGTGCCCCGCGGCTCGCCGAACGCGATACTGTTCAGCCGCAGGAACAACGCACCGAAGCCGACCAGCAATCCGAACACCATCAGTATCGCGAGCAACGGCTCGCGGGCGAAGGTAGAGCTGACCACGAGAAACTCGCTCATGAAGATACCCAGCGGGGGAAGGCCGGCGATCGCGACGACGCCGAGCACGAGACCCCAACCAAGCACGGGGTTGGTTTCAGTGAGCCCTCCCATCTCGGCGATCTTCTGGGTTCCCTTGGCCTGCGCGATGTGACCGACGGCGAAGAAGATCGCCGACTTCGTCAGCGAGTGCATGACCATGTGCAGCAGCCCGGCAAAGTTGGCGAGCAGCCCGCCCATGCCGAAGGCGAACACGATGATGCCCATGTGCTCGATCGAGGAATAGGCAAACATCCGCTTGATGTCGCGCCGCCGGTACAGCATGAACGCCGCAAAGATGAGCGAGAGCAGTCCCAACGTGATCATCAGCGGGCCCGGCGCGAGCGCGCCCGGGTTCACCGCCAGCAGCATCTTGAAGCGCAGCAGCGCGTAGAGTGCGACGTTGAGCAGGAGGCCCGACAGCACGGCCGAAATCGGCGTAGGACCCTCGGCATGCGCATCCGGCAGCCAAGCGTGCAGCGGCGCCAGCCCCACCTTGGTGCCATAGCCGAGCAGCAGAAAGACGAAAGCGACGTTCAAGAGCTCGGGGCTGAAGCCGCTGGCCTTCTCGACCAGCGTGGTCCACACCATGGCGTCGGCTCCTTCGCCGATCACCGGTCGCGCCGCCATGTAGACCAGGATCGTGCCGAACAGCGCGAGCGCGATACCGACGCTGCCGAGGATGAAATATTTCCACGCGGCCTCGAGCGCCTCATGGGTGCGATAGATTCCGACCATCAGCACCGTGGTGAGCGTGGCGAGCTCGATCGCCACCCACATCAGGCCGATGTTGTTTGCGGTGAGCCCGAGGTTCATGGCGAACATCAGGGTCTGATACATCGCGTGGTAAAAGCGCAGATGGCGGGGCGTGAGCCGGCCGATCTCCAACTCGTGTGCGATATAGCTGGCGCTGAAGACGCTGGTGGTGAAGGCGACGAAAGCGGTCAGTACGATGAAGACGTTGTTGAGATCATCGACAAAAAGGTAGCCGCCCAGCGGTGGCCGATCGAACAGAAGCGATACCGCAGCGATCAGCGTAGCGAACGTGGCCAGTACATTGATGCGAGCAGCAATCCAATAGTTGGGCAGCAGCGCCAGCAGCGCGGCAGTCACCGCGGGAATGACGAGCACGGCAGTCAGCGGATCAAAAGTGAATTGGGCAAGGAAACCGTTCACCGGCGTTCTCCGCGAAAGTCGTCGAGCGCTTGAAGATCGACCGAATCGAACCGCTCGCGGATTCGGAACAGGAACACGCCGATGACGATGAAGGCGACCAGGACCGAGAACGCCACGCTGATCTCAACGACGAGCGGCATGCCTCTGGCAGCCGTGGCCGCGAGGATAAGTCCGTTCTCGATCGACATGAAGCCGACGATCTGGCTGACGGCGTTGCGCCGCGTCACCATCATGAGCAGGCCGAGCAGCAGTATCGACAAGGCAAATGCGAGGTCCTCGCGCGCCAATGGATCGGCCGTTTCCGCCGCCTTGAGCATGACGACCATGGAGAGCGCGACAAGCCCCACGCCAAAGAGCAGGGTCGGCCCAATGCCAACGACCGTCTCGATCTCTCGGTGGATGCCGAGTCGGATCACGACCCTGCGCAGAGCGACCGGAATGATGATGCCCTTGAGCACCAGCGCGATTGCGGCTGGAACGTAAAGATGCGGGGCATCCTGGATGTAGGCCTGCCACGCGACCGAGGCGGAGAGCACGATCGCATGCAGCGCAAAAACGTTGAGCAGCGCAAACATGCGGTCTTGGTAAAGCAACATGAAGCTCACCAGCACCATACCGCCGGCCAGCATATGCGCGACATCGAGAGAAAAGCCCCTCATCAAAAGCTCCGTGACACGAAGAGCAGAAGCATGCCGAGCAGTCCGAGCATCAGGGCAATGCCCAGGAAGTCCGGCACCCGGAACACGCGCATCTTGGCGATCGAGGTCTCGAACACGCCGAGCAGAAAGCCCCCCACCGCGAGCTTCCCGAGGTAGCTCGCCAAGCCGATCGCATAGGCTGCCGGACCGCTGCCCATTGGGGCGATCCCCCATGGCACGAAGATGCAGGCGATGAGCGAGAGGTAGAGCAACAGCTTGAGGGCGGCGGCAAGCTCGAGGACCGCGAGATGCCTTCCAGAATATTCCAGCACCATGGCCTCGTGCACCATGGTGAGCTCGAGATGGGTGGCCGGGTTGTCCACGGGAACGCGTGCATTTTCGGCGAGAGCCACGATCATGAGCGCGATGAGCACGAGCCCGAGCGAAACCCGCAGGCTGGCATTCGTCCGCATGAACTCGGCGACGACCGAGAGCTGGGTCGAGCCGGCAAGAAGAGCCAGCGTGAACACGATCATTATCATCGCCGGCTCGGCGAGCGAGGCGAACATCATCTCGCGGCTCGAGCCGATGCCGCCGAAGCTGGTACCGATATCCATGCCGACGAGCGCCAGGAAGAACCGCGACGAGCCGATGAGCGCCGTGATCGCAATCAGGTCGGCGGTCCAGCTGAACTGCAGTCTCGTCGCGAACGTCGGAACCAGTGCGGCTGCCACCCAGGTGGCAGCAAAGATCATGTAGGGGCCGCTGCGGAACAGCCAGGATGCATTCTCCGCCAGCACGGCTTCCTTGCGGATGAGGCGCAGCAGGTCACGGTAGGGCTGCAGGATCGGGGGCCCTTGGCGGCGCAGCAAACGGGCCTTGACCTTGCGCGTATAGCCCAGGAGCAGCGGTGCCAGCAAGAGCACCAACATCATCTGCGCGCCTTGAGCGATGAGACCGAGGATCAGGTCCATACCAGCATCACGAGCATGAGAAAGATCAGGAGGGCGGTGAGCAACGCAAACACCATGCTGAGGTACTTGCGGATGGTCAGGAACTGCAGATGATTGAGCTTCTCAGTGCCGAACCAAATTAGGGTGGCGAGCGGCGCATAGAGCGTGTCCCAGACGGGATCGTGCAGCGTAACGGTGAGCCGCGCAGCGCCGGTTTCGCCCGGCGCGGGCATCTCCACCTGTTCGCGGGCCAGGAACACGACTTCCCCGAAGACGCGGCGGATCGGCTGGGCGAAGCTGCCGGCGGTATATTGCGTGGCCGGGCTGGGGTCCGGGAAGCCGCAGTCCCAAGCCGGGGCGCGGCGCACCGCGCGCGAGGCAAAGCGGTGGATGATCTCCGCCGTGGCGAGCGCCGCTACGGCGATGAAGACGAAGACCAGGAGCCCATTATAGGAACTGCGGCTCTCGGCGATCGGCACGATCGACAGCCACGGGTCGGCGGCCTGCACCGGCATGCGCTCGGCGACGAGCGCGCTCACGGCCGGCGCGAGTGCGTCGATGACCGGGCCGGGGACGACTCCGATGAGGAGACACAGGCTTGCGAAAATGAACATGGCCGCGAGCGACCAGCGGTCGACCTCGTTCGCGCCTGCGGCCATGGTCGAACGCGGCCGCCCGAGGAAGCTCACGCCGAACGCCTTGACGAAGCAGGCCGCGGCAAGCGCCGCCGACAGCGCGAGCATCGCGCCGACTGCAGGCACGATCAGCTTGATGCCCCAGGACGGGACCTCCGGGCTCAAGAGGATCGCCTGGAAGGTGAGCCATTCCGAGACGAAGCCGTTGAGCGGCGGCAGTGCCGAGATTGCCATGCATCCCACAAGGAATGTGAAAGCAGTCAGCGGCATGCGATGGATGAGGCCGCCCAGCTGTTCCATGTCGCGTTGGCCGGTCGCCGTCAGTATTGCGCCGGAACCGAAGAACAGCAGGCTCTTGAAGATGCTGTGATTGAGAACGTGGAACAGCGCCGCAGTCATGGCCAGCGCCGCGGCGGCCGGCATGTCATGGGCTGAGAAGGCGAGGGCGAGACCAAGGCCGATGAAGATGATGCCTATGTTCTCCACGGTGTGGTAGGCGAGCAGGCGCTTGAGGTCGTGCTGCATGAGCGCGCTGAGCACGCCGAGCACGCAGGTGATGCCGGCGAGCGGGATGACGGCGATGCTCCACCACCAAGCCGGTGGCCCGCTGAGATCGAAGACGATGCGGATGAAGCCGTAAACCGCCACCTTGGTCATGACGCCGCTCATCAGCGCCGAGACGTGGCTCGGCGCCGCCGGATGCGCGAGCGGCAGCCAGACGTGGAGCGGCACCAGGCCCGCCTTTGAGCCGGCGCCGAGGATGGTCAGGATGAGGACCAGCCCGGAGAACGCGGTCGGAGCGGCGCGCATCTCGGCAAATGAATAGCCGCCGCCGCCGCCCGCGAGCAATCCGAACGCGAGCAGCAGGTTGAGCGTTCCGAAGCTCGCCATGACGATGTAGACGTAACCTGCGAACCTGTTCTCGCGGTCACGGTGGTGCGCCATCACCAGCGCCCAGGAGGACAGCGACATGAATTCCCAGGACACCAGGAAGGTGAAGGCATCGTCGGCCAGCACCACGAGATTCATGCCGGCGAGGAATGCTGGATAGAAGGGCAGCACGCGCTGCGGAGCATCCTCGTGCTGGCCATAGCCGAGGGCGAATAGACTTGCGGCGGCAGCTCCGAGGTTCACGACGACGAGAAAGAACGCACTGAGAGCATCGATGCGAAAATGTGCGCCGATCCACGGCAATCCGAGGGGCAGGCGCAGTGACGATGCCGCGCCGCTGGCGCTCGCCAGTTGGGTGAGCGCCACGACGAAGACGACAAGGGAAATGGCAAGGCATGCCCCGTAGATCAGGCGGGTCGCGGCCGACCATCCCATCGGGGCTGCAGCCAGCAAAGGCAAGCCGAGGAAGACCGGCACGCTGCATAAGGCAATGACGACGGGCGTCATGCCACTGCTCCGCCGACATCGTGGCGCGCCGTCCGCAGCAGGAGATCGCGCATCAAGACCATAGCGACACCCCCAGCAGCAGGGCGACGAGTGCCGCGAATACAAGGCTGAGGTACTTGCGGATGGTCAGGAACTGCAGATGATTGAGCTTCTCGGTGCCAAACCAAATTGCGGTGGCGAGCGGAGCATAGAGCGTCTCCCAAACGAGATCGCGCAGCGTGACGGTGAGCCGCGCAGGACCGGTTTCGCCCGGCGCGGGCATCTCCACCTGTTCGCGGGCCAGGAACACGACTTCCCCGAAGACGCGGCGGATGGGCTGGGCGAAGCTGCCGGCGGTGTATTGCGTGGCCGGGTTGGGGTCCGGGAAGCCGCAGTCCCAAGCCGGGGCGCGGCGCACCGCGCGCGAGGCAAAGCGGTGGATGATCTCCGCCGTGGCGAGCGTCGACATGGCGATGAAGGCGAAGACCAGGAACCCATTATAGGAACTGCGGCTCTCGGCGATCGGCACGATCGACAGCCACGGTTCAGCGGTCTGCACCGGCATGCGCTCGGCCACCAGCCCGCTCACCACCGGTGCGAGTGCGTCGATGACCGGGCCGGGAATGATTCCGATGACGAGACACAGGCTTGCGAAAATGAACATGGCCGCGAGCGACCAGCGGTCGACCTCGTTCGCGTCTGCGGCCATGGTCGTGCGCGGTCGCCCGAGGAAGCTCACGCCGAACGCCTTGACGAAGCAGGCCGCGGCAAGCGCCGCCGACAGCGCGAGCATCGCGCCGACCGCAGGCACCAGGAACTTCAGGCCCCATTGCGGCAACTCCGGGCTCAAGAGGATCGCCTGGAAGGTGAGCCATTCCGAGACGAAGCCGTTGAGCGGCGGCAGTGCTGAGATCGCCGTGCATCCCACAAGGAATGTGAAAGCAGTCAGCGGCATGCGATGGATGAGGCCGCCCAGCTGTTCCATGTCGCGTTGGCCGGTCGCCGTCAGTATTGCGCCGGAACCGAAGAACAGCAGGCTCTTGAAGATGCTGTGATTGAGGACGTGGAACAGTGCCGCAGTCATGGCGAGCGCCGCGGCGGCCGGCATCGCGTTTGCCTTGAAAGCGAGCGCAAGGCCCAGCCCGACGAACACGATGCCGACATTCTCGATCGTGCTGTAGGCCAGGAGCTTCTTCAGGTCGCCCTGTAGCACGGCTGAGAGCAGGCCCATCGCCGCGCTTGCGCCGCCGAGCACCAACACCGGCACGCTCCACCACCATTGCGGTGCGCCGAGCAGATCGAAGGCAATCCGCACGAAGCCGTAAACCGCGACCTTGGTCATCACGCCGCTCATCAGTGCCGAGACGTGGCTCGGCGCCGCCGGATGCGCGAGCGGCAGCCAGACATGGAGCGGCACCAGCCCGGCCTTCGATCCCGCGCCGAACAGCGCGAGGCCGAGAACGAGGCCCGCCGACATCGGCGTCGCGGCATTGGCGCGCATTTCGCCGAATGTATAGAGGCCGGCGGGGCCGGCGAGCAGGCCGAAGCCCAGCAGCAGCGCCATCGTGCCCACGGCTGCCATCACGATGTAGACGTATCCGGCGCGGGCATTGTCGCCCTCGCGGTGATGCGCCATCACCAGTGCCCAGGACGACAGCGACATGAACTCCCACGACACCAGGAAGGTGAAGGCGTCGTCTGCCATCAACACCAGGTTCATGCCGGCGAGAAAGGCGGGGAAGAACGGCAGGACGCGTTGCGGCTCGTGCTCATGCTCGCCGTAACCGACGCCGTAGAGGGAGGCGCCGGCGGCGCCGAGATTGATGACGATGAGAAAAAAGGCGGTGAGTGCGTCGATGCGAAAATGGGCTCCGATCCACGGCAGCCCGAGCGGGAGGGTCACCATGGTGGTTCCGGCCGCCACGGTGGCAAACGCCGCCATGAAGCCGACCAGGGTCACGACCAGCGTCACGCCGTAGACGGCGCGGGACGCCAGCGGCGCCCGCACGATCACCGCCAGCACTGCGGTGGCGAGAAGCAGCGCCACGCACCAGAGTTCGGCGACGACGGCCATCCCGCTCACTCCTCGGCCGGCTGCGGCTTTGCCACCGGCCTGGCGGCGGACGCCGCGCCCATGACCTTGAGCCGGACGCCCCGCCCGCCGGACTGGCTCACGGTCCCTTCGCCGATCAGCTCGATGCCGGCGCTGTCGAGGGCGGCCACGAGCTTCATCAGGGAATCGACATTGCCGCGGATGACGCCGTCGCTGCCTTCCATGCGCTGGATGGTGGGCACCGAAAGGCCGCACTGGGAGGCGAGCTCGCGCTGGTCGATCCCTAGAAGCGCCCGGGCGGCGCGGAGCTGCGCAGCGGTGATCATGGCGAGGGCTTGAACTGCCTGGTCTCGAATGCCTCGCTCATCTTTAGCGGCGATGTTTTCTCGTTTCAAGCATGCAATATCATGTTTTACGCATCATTTTATGCCTGTAAAAGTACGGAAATTCTACCAAAGGTTGTACGCTCGCCGAGCCTTCGAGCAGGAGGATTTTTGCCGGGCTCATGGGTTACAAACGGTGCGAAAAAAGAGGCCGAGCGAGATGCCGCTGACGAGAGAGTTCAAGGAAACCGTGAAGGCCCGCGCCGAGCGCGATCCGGCGTTCCGCGAAGCGTTGCGCATTGAAGCCGCAAAGCAGCTCTCGGCCGGCGAACTCGATCCGCCGGCCGCGGCCCCGCCCGTCAGAAGTCGGGCTTGTCGGCCTGGGGGATCGGGAACAGGTTCTTGCTGAAACGATCGCTGTTGTTCTCGGCGCACACCGTCTCCAGCATGCGGGTTGCCGGCGCGGCGCCAGCGCTTGAGCATGTGCAGCGGCGCGTTGAAGGTGTCGGGGTCTTCGACCGTCACCGAAGGCTTCCAGCATCTTGCCGTCGGCGCTCATCTTGTAGCGCTCGACGACGTGCTCCTTCTCCGTGTGCGGGGTGCGGTAATTGTCGACATAGCTGTTTCTCGTGGAAAGGCCGATGGTGTCGACCACCAGCGTATCGCCGTTCTCGTAATGGCCGATCGATTCGCCGAACCATGACGGCTTCACGGCTTCCGAGTGCTGGTCGGTGAGATAGATGCGGCGCACCATGTGGTCGCGCTGCCAGATCATCCACACCTGCTTCGGCGTCTGGATGAAATACATGGGCTCGATCGGATAGAGCAATTGCCCGGGAACGCCGCCGGGCCAGCACCGCGACTGGGCGGTGAAGGGCAGGCCCCGCTTGCCGCTGAGCACCTCTTCATTCGAGGCGAGCATCTGCGCGGCGGCCCACGGCTTGAGGACCGGATCCTTGGTGTCGCCGAGGGCGAACGTCACCTGTCCGGGACCGTCCAGGTTGCCGTGGAAGGGATGGGCCGGATCCTGCTTGATGGGGCCGTGGCCGGTGCCGGGCGGCGGATCGAGCCAGGCGCCGTTGCTGATCCATCCCAGGCCCGGTGCCGACAATTGGGGAATCTGCTCCGCCGATGCGCGCGTGCCCACCATCCAGGCGGCGGCCCCGGCAAACAATGCGACGGCCGCCGCGCACCGCAGTACCTTTTTCAGTTCAGACATCGCAACGCCTCCCTTTCGCGCCAGCCCATTTTCGGTCCGCATACGGACTCGATGGGCTCTGTTATGGGAATTGAGGATAGCCGAACTCTCCCTCGCTGTGGAAGCGGCGAGTGCTGGCTCCTGCAGGCCCGCCACAGGATCGTGCCGTTTGCGCGCCCGCGTAGAACTGACAATTCAGACGATCGTCGCGGATTTTACGGAGGCGTCTCCGCGCCTCCCAGATATGTAGGCGCAGAGGCAATCGGAGAACTCATCCATTAAAGCCAATCCTTTCGGGTCAAAGTCGTTCTCGGCGACGAGTGTGAGCTTGCCATCTGCGAAGGTGCACGTGACGTTTACGTGGTGCGGTCGGTGTTCTGTGAAATTTTTGGCAATATCGAGTGCCGCGGTGTGTCCTTCGTCGCTCGATATGCCGCTACACTCTAGGACCACTCTGTACATCGTCTCGCTGCCTTTGGCGGCTCGCAAAGCCCCGGATGTTGTCATGTCCGCTTGCGGCTCTGCGATTGGGTTACACCACTTGCGCGAAAACGCGGAAGAGGCTGAGATGTCTACATTCGAGCCTTCGGAGACGCAATGAAACCCGTTGTCAAAGTCGTCGCCGCACTAACCGTCCTGTGCGCGGGTGCGGCGGGCACAAACATGGTCGCGGCCCACCACGCCATGGTGATGTACGACAGGACGACCACCGTCACGCTCAACGGCACGGTGGTGGAGTTGCAGTGGACGAACCCGCATGTGTTCCTCCTGGTCAACGGCAAGGTCGACGAGTGCTCGATCAACCCGCGGTCTGGCGGCTCGAAACCAGCGGCCCGGCAAACCTGACGCGTCAGGGGGGATGGTCGGCCACGGCCCTGAAGCCCGGCGAGCGCGTCAGCGTCCAGATAAATCCGATGCGGGAACCCGGCCAGCGCAATGCGCGTCTGATCAAGGTCACTCTGGTCGACACCGGCCAGGAGCTCGGCGCGACCTATCTCGATCTGGACCTGCGCCGTCAGCAGTGACGGGGGGTGTTCGCCTTTTTCGCGGCCCGGCGGCCGAAAGCGTCAGCCCCCCGTCATCGCGGCTCATTTGGCGGGAGACGGCTCGTGATCCGTCCATTTCCATGTCGGGTTTGATTCGCTGACAGTCGTCGCGTTTTTCATCGCGTCCGGGGTGATCGTCTCGAAGGTCTTCCTCCGGCCGCCGGTAACTCGCACCGTCGCGCGCACTTCGAGCCACTTGTCTCCGATCTTGCAGACATAGGGCGATGCGCGTTCTCCCCCGAGATTGACCCACTGGCCGGGGAAACGCATGCCGTCACACCTGATCTCGTCTCCCTTGAGCTTGGTTTTCGCGACCGCCTCGGTGACTTCGCGCTTGAGCTGCGGAGACTTCTTGATGAGCGGCATCATCTCATCGAGACCCAGGCTGCCTGCCTGGCCGAGCTTGGTCGTGTCGAGCGCCATCGCCGAAGATGAAAGAAGCAGCACCATGAACGGTGCCAGTCGCGCAAGCATCCTTCTTCCTCCGGTTCAGCCATCCATCGCTTCCGAGGTCCGCGGGCGTCCGACCGGCCTTCAGTCCGTATCGGCGGCATCCTCTGCGGGGGGCGCGCTCTGCCGAAAATAGGGCTCGACCGCGCCTTTGAGCTTGATCGTCATGGGATTGCCGTTGCGGTCCTTTGCCGTTCCCGCGGCGACGCGAATCCAACCTTCGCTGACGCAGTATTCCTCGACATTGTTCTTCTCGACGCCCTTGAAGCGTATGCCGATGCCCCTCTCGAGCAACTCGGCATTGTAGAACGGGCTATTGGTGTCGGTGGAAAGGCGATCCGGCGGAGCTTCGTTCATCGGCATCACACACATTCGAGATGGAGCCAATGGAAAACTACAGATCGCCGCTCAATGCAAGACCGGTCAAGTCGGCGAGGTGCAGGCTGGCGAGATGCAAGACAAGTTCACGAGATGCAAGTCCACGAGATGCAAGTCCACGAGATGCAAGTCCACGAAATTGGCGGCAAGGGCGTCGTGACACGCCACCAGCCGCTGCCCCGCGGACGCTACTTCGGTTGGATCGATTCGCCGCCGGGCACTGGGCCGACAGCGACTTCGGCAGCCGGCAATGGCGGCGTGCCTGCATCCTGATCCTGCGCGGCCTGCAGATCGCGCGGATCGACAGCCACCATCTCGACCGCGGACGCCTGCGAGGGCGCGGGGACGAAGATGTTGGTGGAGACGCGGCGATAGACCGGAAAAGAGAGCCCCTCGATCAATTCTTCGTCCGAGACGATGTCATATTTTCCGGCGGGCAAAATCCTGTCGACCCCCTTGAGCAGGAACGCGCGGCGAAACTCGACGGACCTGCGCTGGGTACGTGTGATCACAGCGGCTCCCCCGCGTCGCGCCGGGCGAGCGGAAATGCCGGGGCGTCATACAGGCGGCGAATTCCGTTGCCGTCGAACCTCGCCTCCTCGACCTGAAGGTGGGCGCGGAGCAACTGCTCCGGCGGCAGGTCCTCGATGGCAAACCGGATCGCCTCCGCGGCCCGGTCGAATCGCTTGTATCCGGAGGATTGGCGGCTGGATTTTCGATTGCGCGCTGAGAACAGCTCGGCCTCCGCCTCGTAGTCGAAAATCTCCTCCACCGCTGGTACCTGATCAAGTCCGCTCATCATGGTCTCCTTTCCGGCGAGACGCCGCCGCGGATCGAAAAGCACCCGAGATCGGAAACGGCCTGCTCGCTCGCGGCCCCCGGTCTCTTGCTGCGGCCATGGCCCCATTCGAGGCAAACCGCCCGGGAAGAAGCGTGGCATTCAACTATCTCCGAAATATTGATGAAATATCCGGTGAACGACGACCACAGACACTGAGGATATGTAAGATCAAAGCCCGGGAAAGCTAGCCAAGCGACTATAAATATTCCCGAATGTCGGCAAAGGCATCGCTATTGTGTGGACGAACGGGACGCAGTCGCATAAGGTGGGTTCGGCTTCGATACATCGGCAATGCTGTGTGATCACTCTGGAGCCGAGCGTTGCCGCCCGACCTTGAGAGCCGCGCACCGCTTCCTGGTTCGTGCCAACGATTGCAGTTCCGATCAATGCACGCGACGTTGATCGCGAGGTGCGTGCTTAATGCGCGGACCGGAAAGCTTTGTTCTTGCTGCCGGTTCTGTCATCATGCGCTGCATTGCGGGCCCCCGGGGTCGGCAATGGCCGAGGCATCGCACGTGCCGGAGCGACGCGCCAACAACCGGAGCGGACATGACACCCCAATTTCGATCAGGACAGACGGTGCGGCTTTCTCGCGGCCTTCCCTATAAATCGGCGGCCGACGGCGATTACAAGATCGTCCGGCAGCTTCCTGACAATGGCGGCGAGCAACAGTACCGCATCAAGAGCGTGCGCGAGCCGCACGAACGCGTCGTCAAGGAAAGCGATTTGGAAAAGGTGTGAGTTTGGCCGGCGCCTGCCTGTGAACGTTGCGCATGGCGGTGCGTCGGAGCGGCGCCGCCCAAAGCAAGCGCAACGGCGTTTGTCGACGCCGGTGCTGGGCGATCATCGAAGCGGACTTGGGATTTGCCGTCGGTCGGCAGGTCCAATGCAGGTGGCGGGATGAATCAGGAAACCGAACTTACTCTGAAAATTCGCGTAGATCGCAAGAAATATGCATGGAGCCTGTACCGGGACGGCATCACCGAGCCGATCAAGTATTCGGTGCCGATATTTTCGACGGAAGCCGCCGCGACCGCCGCGGGCATGCAGGTCCTGGCCCGCGTGAACACGCGCAAGAAATAGTTTGCCTTGAAACCGGTGCCGATTTTCATCGAAGTCCTGGGTTCCAATTCGGTCCCGCGCGAGCGAACTCTCTCATCAAGGGGGTTGATATCGCCTGCTTCCAGGCCCATATAAGCGTTCGTTCGAGATTTTGCCTGTTCTTGTTGTTGCCCGCGAGGGCTCTTCCCAAGACAACGTCGAATTCGGACGTAAGGCTGCGAATGTCGAGCAGCACGCGGACGCCACTCGGCGTTTTCAATGGAGGCCGTCATGGCAACAGGTACCGTCAAGTTTTTCAATTCCCAAAAGGGCTTCGGTTTCATCCAGCCGGCAGACGGCGGAAAGGACGTGTTCGTCCACATTTCCGCAGTCGAGCGTGCCGGCATGAGCACCCTCAATGAGGGGCAGAAGCTGAGCTACGACGTCGTCAGCGAGCGCGGCAAGCTGGCCGCCGCGAATCTGCAGGCCGTCTAACTTCTCTTCGAGGTGTATCCAGCGGGCCCGGCGGCAACACGCCGGGCTTTTGCACGAATACCGCATGATCCCGAAAGATGCAGACTTTCGGACGAGATCAGAATCTGCCGGTGAGCAGGGAGTAAGATCATGGCAAGGAAGCCGGCAACGCGCGCCGAATTCGATCTGTTCGACGTGTTCTACGCCGACGGCTCTCAGCGATCCAACCGCAGGGTTCCGCGCGAAATCCTCGGCGGACTCGACGGTGACGCTCCCGCGCGCGCCGTGATCGAAGAACAGGACCGGCTCATCGCCGAAAAGTCCGGCCAGCCGGCATTGGCCGTCAAGAGTATCCGACGCGCCGGGGCGAAATAGGCGCGCGCGATCGCTGCAGCGCGCCGCGCACTCGACTCGGTCGTTTCGAGGCGCGCGTCGCGCGCCCGGAATCCAGCCTGTCGCGCGAACGGACTCGCCGCGAAGCAGCGTCCCGGAACGACAAAATCACGGATTTGATCGATGAACGTCGGGTGACGCTGGAGCATGTCCCGGCCGACCGGCCGAAGCGACATGCGCGCGAGATCAGGCCGCCGGCAGTTCGATAATCTTGTTCACGCAGGTGACGGCGTCGTAAATCGCCACGCGGACCACGGGGAAGCTCTTCTTGATCACGAGACCCGCCGCTTCGGCGGCTTCAAAGGTCGCGAACGACGCTTTGGTCTGGCGATCCACCTGTAGAAGGAATTGCCCGGTTTCCGGCCTCCTGCGCTGGGAGAACAGCTCCTGCGCCGGCTCTTCCGGATCAGGACCTTTGGTCATGGTCTTACTTCGCAAAGCCATTCTTGATTTTCCTTTGATAGCGCGACAGATGAACATCGCCGCCCGCGCAATGTATCACTTGTACCGGGCATTCGCATAGTAAAGCATGCGCCCGCGGCGTCGTGTCCAAAGGGGACTGGATTCAACCTGAATCGATAGCGCCCTGGGACGCCACCGAGACGCGACGCAGTGAGTGTGTGGGCATGACGCCGGTTTCGCGCGACCCGAAGAAAACTTCCGAGCTCACGCTGGAATATTACAACCAGCGCGCCGGCCAATTTTGGGAAGGCACGCGCGATCATGACGTGAGCCAGAACATCGCGGCGCTGTTGCAATACATCGAAGGCCGACCGCCCTTCACGCTGCTCGATTTCGGCTGCGGGCCCGGCCGCGACCTCAAGGCGTTGGCTGCGCGCGGGCATATCGCGATCGGTGTCGAGGGCGCCTCGCAGTTCGCCGCGATGGCGCGCGCCTACAGCGGGTGCGAGGTATGGCAGCAGGATTTCCTCGCGCTCGATCTGCCGGCCTGTCGCTTCGATGGCGTGTTCGCCAATGCGTCGCTGTTCCACGTGCCGAGCCGTGCGTTGCCGAACGTCCTGCTCCGGTTGCATGCATCCCTGAAACCGGGCGGCGTGCTGTTTGCCTCGAATCCGCGCGGCCACAACGAGGAAGGATGGAATGGCGGGCGCTACGGCGTCTATCACGATCTCGAAAGCTGGCGCGGTTACTTGTCTGCTGCGGGATTCGTCGAGCTCACCCATTATTACCGCCCCGCCGGCCTGCCGCGCGAGCAGCAGCCGTGGCTGGCGAGCGTCTGGCGCAAGCCTGCCGGACCCGGGACCGGAGTAGGGCGCTGACTTCGACATTCGGCGAACCCAAATGTCGGCATAAGTCCGCCGCTGCAATCATCCCTGATCGAGTTCCGGCGGTATGCGCCCGGCGCGAAACAGAATGACGGGATCCTCGTCGAAGTCTCCAAGCTCGGCATCCCCGGTGCGCGACCAGGCGACCACGCCCACTCTGGACTGGGCAAGGCGCTCTGCCGTGCGGCGGGCGGTCTGTTCCGATTTGCATGCGACGGAGGGGTCGGCGACGAGGCGAGCCCCGCGGCCAGCCCGGAACGACTGGACGATGTAGACGGTTTCCTGAGCCACGGCGGGCATCTCCCCGGCGGGAAGTCTGCATTTCGACTCACCCCCACCACGGGCGCAGGTTTGCGCGGCGTGAGCAAGAAGTTCCTGCGGCAGGCGAACCGCGCCTTTGCCGACCTCCGAGCCTACCTGCCCGTGTGCCCGGTAGCGGACAACCCGCTCTGCTCCGGAATGGCTTCGCCTTCTCGCTCCGCGAATCTCAACTCGCCCTCGACCCGCACCAGGTACTCCTCGGCAATGCGCTGATAGTAGCTGCGAAGGAAGGGCGAAGTGGCGTTTTTGGCCAACTCGGCATATTCCGCCGCCACTTTGCGATATAGGTCCGCCTTGTTCGATGGCTCCGGCATCACTCACTCCCGGCTCAATACGGCCGCGATGGCAGGACGGGTCACCCCAACCGGGGGCTCTGGTTGGGGCCCCGACGCGAAGGGCCAGCCCAAACTCGATACGCGGCAGACCCACTACGTCAGGGCATAACCCGCGCGCCGCACGTGTTGTTCCACGAATCCGAATGCGACAAACAGTCCCGAAGGCGCAGGCCCGAGGTCAATGCGCTTGCGTGTTCGCGCACCAGCGGAATCAGTGAGACGAGAAGCTAATCAATGAGATCTCGCGGATGCTTCAATGGAGCGTGGTGGACGCGTCGTGCACCAGGCGAATGTCGAGCCGCCCGATCAGCGCAGCGCGGAGCGCCTCGGCGTTTCTCATGGATTCCGCGAGCTGGTTCGACGTCGACGAGTTCGACCCGAAAACGACGACGCCGCCCAACAGGGCTGCCAGGGCAGCAGTCATCGCCGTCGGATTGAAGTCGATGACGCCGAGGATCGTCGCCGTCAGCAGAATTCCGCCGAACACCATGGCTGCCTTCGAAGCCAGCGCCATCTTGCGGCACCGTTCCAACGCTCCCGCGAGCTCCTCGATCTGCACCTCGAGCTCGGCGATTTGCTCGCGCGGATCGTCCTGCATGTCGATATCCACCGGGGACGTCAACGAAAGCCCCGCGGCTCGCCAAACGGCGATCGCCGCCGCCGCGCACGCGCGCGCCGCGGCATCGGGCTCAGTTCTGGCTCTGTGCGCTCAGGCACAGCCGGGCGCCGATCGTATCGAGAATGAGCATGTGCGCCATGTCCACGATGTCGTCCATCGAGGACGTCTTGGTGAACATCGCCGCGGCGCGGCCGAAGATCTCGCTGCGGGTAGGCAGGTGCGGGAGGTGAATGTTGGCGAGCACGTTGGCGGCGCGCTGCTGGGTCGCGGACATCTTCTCCCGCAGCGCCGCCAGCGTCGCTCCATCGAGCGCGGCGCTTACGGCCACTGCAAGGCCTTCGGGATGGAAGCTCTCAGCGAGCTGCGCGGCGGCGCGACTGATGATGCGCGAGCCGAGACGATGCTCGTTGCGCACCACCGCCTTCGGCGGATATTTCAGGTCCCATACGATCCCGACGAAGGAAAGCGTCCTCAACAGGTAGAAAGTGGGGTCGTATTCCCACCATTTGAATCCCTGGCGCACGCTGCTCTGATAGGCATGGTGGTTGTTGTGCCAGCCTTCGCCCATGGTGAAGATCGCCAGCAGCCAGTTGTTCCGGGAATCGTCGCCGGTGAGATACCGCTTCTTTCCCAGCACATGGGCGAGCGAGTTGATGCAGAACGTCCCATGATAGACGAAGACGGTGCTCAAGAAGAATCCGACGAACAGGCCCGGCCATCCCGCGATGAGAAGGCAGATGATCGCCAGCACGAAGGCCGGCACGAGCTCGTAGCGGTGCAGCCACATCAGTTCGGGAAAGCGGGCGAAGTCGGCGATCTTCACGAGGTCGGTGGTGTCGTGCCGGCGCGAGAAGATCCACCCGACATGGCTGTACACAAAGCCTTTGTGGCGCGGCGAGTGCACGTCGAACTCGGTGTCGGAATACAAATGGTGATGGCGATGCTTTGACGCCCACCACAGCACGCTTTTCTGCGCGGTGCTCTGGCACATCACGGCGAGCACGAATTGGAAGGCACGGCTGGTCGAATACGCCCGGTGCGAGAAGTAGCGGTGGTATCCGGCGCCGATGGCGAAGATGCGGGCCCAATAGAGGACCACGCAGACCACGACGGCTTGCCAGGTGATGCCGGACCAGATGGCCCCGAAACAGGCGAGATGCACCAGAATGAAGGCGATGGACGACGGATACATGATGTCGTCATGGGTGTCGTCGTTCACGTCCGGAACGGTTTTGTCAGGATCGATTTTCGGATCGTTCATGGGAGCAGGCATTCTTCGTGAGGTCGGGGTTGCTGCATGACGGCACTAACGGCCGCGGCTCAGTACGCCTCCGACCCGGCAGGCGTGACTCAGCAGTCGAACTTATACCACAGCCTGGGAGGTGATCCTCACGGGAGTTTCTCGCGCGGATAGCAGCCTTTGCTGATCGGCCCCAGCACCGTGCAGATCATACGAACGGCCAATCCCGGTCAAAATGCGGCGGTGTGCCGCGTATACAGGCACTCGGCAGGATTTCATCCCCAGCGGCGAACCGCCGGTTTTGGGGCAATTTGGCTGTTACGGCCCGTCCCCGGTGTGTTAGTCTCATCGCAGGGACGATCCGGTCCCAGGGGGGCTTTTTGCAATAATCTGGAATGCCACCGGTCGGTGCGCGTTGGGGCGCGGCGACCGCGATTATTGCTGCGCGGCGCAATGCTCCCTGCTTGATCGCTCTGCGGCTGCAACGCCAAAGAGCGTCTGGAGATGCCCATGGCTGCGACGCGGCGCTTTCAGTTGCTCCTGGTCAAGCCGTCCCATTACGACGACGACGGATACGTGATCCGTTGGTGGCGCGCGATGATTCCCTCCAATTCCCTCGCCGCCATGTACGGCATCGCCGCTGATTGCGCCGAGCGCCAGGTGCTCGGCCCCGATGTAGGCATCGACATCGAGGCGATCGATGAGACAAATACGCGCGTCGACGTCCCCGCGCTGATCTCCCGCCTTCGACGCAACGGCAATTTCGGCCTGCTGGCGCTGGTCGGGGTGCAGTCGAATCAATATCCCCGCGCCCTCGACATCGCCCGCGAGTTCCGCCGGGCCGGCATCGCGGTCGCCATCGGCGGCTTCCACGTCTCCGGATGCCTGTCGATGCTGGACGGGCGCGCGGTCGAACTCGACGCCTGCCGCGACCTCGGCATCTCCATCTTCGCCGGCGAGGCCGAAGGGCGCCTCGAGGCGGTGCTGCAGGATGCGGCCGCGGGCCGGCTCGCGCCGGTCTACAATTTCATGAACGACCTGCCGGGAATGGAGGGCACGGTGGTGCCGTTCCTCCCGAAGCGGTACGTGGCGCGCACGCTCGGGCTGAGCACGAGCTTCGACGCTGGCCGGGGCTGTCCCTATCAATGCTCGTTCTGCACCATCATCAACGTGCAGGGGCGCAAGTCGCGCTACCGCTCCGCCGACGACGTCGAGCATCTCGTGCGGCTCAACTGGGCGCAGGGCATCCACAAGTTCTTCATCACCGACGACAATTTCGCCCGCAACAAGGAATGGGAATCGATATTCGATCGCCTCATCGAGCTGCGCGAACGGGACGGCATCCCGCTCGGATTGATGATCCAGGTCGACACCCTCTGCCACAAGATCGAGAACTTCGTGGAGAAGGCGAAACGCGCCGGGGTCACCCGCGTCTTCATCGGCCTGGAGAACATCAACCCGGAAAATCTCGCGGCAGCGAAGAAGCGCCAGAACAAGATCACCGAGTACCGCGCGATGCTGCTTGCCTGGAAGGCGCAGGGCATCATCACCTTCGCGGGCTACATCCTCGGGTTTCCCGCCGATACGCCGCAGACGATCCGGCGCGACATCGAGATCATCAAGCGGGAGCTGCCGCTCGACGGTCTCGAATTCTTCTGCCTCACGCCGCTGCCCGGCTCGGAGGACCACAAGGTGCTGTGGACCAAGGGCGTCGCCATGGATGCCGACCTCAACAAATACGATGTCGAGCACGTCTGCACGGCGCATCCCAGGATGAGCAAGGCGGAATGGGAGGCGATCTATCAGGAGGCGTGGTCGCTCTACTACACGCCGGAGCACATGAAGACGCTGCTGCGCCGCGCCGCCGCGACCGGCGTGCCCATGGGCAGCCTGGTGAAGGTGCTGGTGACATTCGCGATGACGGTCCCGCTGGAGAAAGTGCACCCGCTGCAGGCCGGCATATTCCGCCTCAAGCGTCCTTCGGAGCGCCGGCCGGGCCTGCCGCGCGAGAGCGCCTTCGTGTTCTGGCCGCGCTACGTGTGGGACATGGTTCGCAAGCATGCCGTCCTGGCCGGCACGATCGGGCGGCTCGTCCTGATGAAGCTCGCCATCGACCGCGATCCCCACGCAAAGAGTTACATCGATGAGGCGCTCGCGCCGGTCCACGACGACGGGGACGTGACCCTCGATCTCCTGACCAAGACGACCGGCGCGACCGCGGCGCTCGCCCACATCAAGAAGGTCGCGATGCTGACCGCGGCCGGCAGGGTCTGACGGCCTGATCCGGCGCGCCGTGGCGTGCGCCTAGCGCCCGAGGGGCTACGGCTCCCCCCGTCCGTTACTGCGCGCTTTCGCTCTTGGGTCGCGGGCCAGGTTGTGGCTTCACAAGCACGTAGCCGGAAACGAAGGCGAGATGGTTGGCTGCGACGCCCTGCTCGTAGTGGCTGAGTTCATACGGAAACTCTGAAGAGCGACCCAACCTGTCCGAAACAACCCGCCGATCGGACATGGGAGGACAGCGCGAAATCGACGCGAATGACCCGATTCGGACATCCATCCGCGCTGCGCAACCGAATCAGCAATGAAGGCGCGCGACGGCGAGGGCGTGTTTTGCGTGGTCGCTTCAATTGAATTGACTGAGCGTCGCCGGGCATGCTTGTTGCGCACCAGATCACTCATAATCCAAGTGGTACTGCGCCCATGCCCAAACTCTATGAAGCCCTCGCAGAAGCGTTCCTTGCGGAGGGAGTCGACACGCAGTTCGTCCTGTTGGGCGACGGCAACATGCACTGGTCCACCGCCTTTGCCAAACTGCCGGGCGTGCATACCGTCCACGTCAGGCACGAGCACTGCACCGTAGCGGCGGCGACAGCCTACAACGTAGCCACCGGCAAGGTCGCCGTTGCCTCCGTCACGTGCGGCCCTGGCTTGACCCAGGTGATGACGGCGCTGCCGGCCGCGGTTCGCGCCCGCCTGCCGATGGTGGTGTTCGCCGGTGAGTCGCCGATCAACGCCAAGTTCTACAACCAGTACATCGACCAGGCTCCCCTGGTGACGGCGACCGGGGCGCATTACATCGCCGCGCACAGCGTGCCGCGCATGATGGACTACGTGCGCGAGGCCTTCCACATCGCCAAGTACGAGCGGCGCCCGGTGGTGCTGGGCATTCCCTACGACCTGCAGAAGGTCGAACACATGGCCAACCAGCCCTATGAGACCTCGGCGATGTACCAGCCCAAGGTCGGGCGCATGCACCCCGATCCCGAGATCGTGGCTGAGGCCGTCGAGCGGTTGGCCGCAGCAAAGCGCCCGATCATCCTTGGTGGCCGGGGTGTGCTGCGCGCCGACGCACGGGATGCGGTGGTCAAGCTCGCCGACCGCTGCGGCGCCCTGCTCTCCAACACGCTGCCGGTGCGCGGTATTTTCGACGACCATCCGTTCGCGCTCGGCACCACCGGCAGCTACTTCACGTCGTTGGGCAGGGAGATGTACCAGTCCGCAGACGTCGTGCTCGCGGTCGGTACGAGCCTTTCCTACTACGTGGGTGGCGGGCACTACTTTGCAAACGCCTGCAAGATCCAAGTGGACGATGCTCCACGCGGCTTGCGCGATGGGCAGAAGGCCGCCGACATCTACGTCAGATCAGATGCGCTCGTCGGCGTCGAGGCGATCCTTGCCGGCCTCGACAAGAAGTTGGGCGTCGGCAAACCGACGGCGGCGGCAATTCGCTCGAAAGAGCTCGCGCATCGCATCGCGACCGAGCCAGCGGACTCGATGCCATTCGAGATCGCGCCTGGGCTGCTGGATCCGCGCGAGGTGATCCGGGCAATCGACGCGGTGGTTCCAAAGGACTGGGACATCGTCGGCGGCGGCGGCCATCAGGCCTATTTCAACACCCAGATGCGCGGCAGGCCGGCGGAGCGCTACACCACGATCCGTGAATTCGGTGCGGTCGGCAACGGCCTGTCGTATGCCCTCGGGGTTGCTGCTGCGCGCCGGCAGGGTCGCGAGGGCAAGATCGTGCTCTTCGAAGGCGACGGCGGGCTCTTGTTCCATATCCAGGAACTCGAGACGATCAAGCGTCAGGGATTTCGCATCCTGATCTGCGCGATGAACGACGGCGGATACGGCTCGGAGTTCCACAAGCTGCGCGCCGACGGCCTCGACGATGGCTTGGCCATGTTCGGCCGGCCCGCGTTCGAAAACATCGCTCGCGGCTTCGGCCTGCGCGGCCACGAGATACGCGATGTGTCGGTAATCCCGAAGCTGTTCGCCGACTTCGCCGCGCAGGGCGAAAGCGAAATGTGGAACATCCAGATTTCCGATCAGGTCACGGCACCGGTGATCCGCCAGACCATCAAGCGCGGGCACGGCAATATGTGAGCATTTCGAACAGGTTGGCTTTGGCGATGCGTTCGCGTTATTCACGATAGTCCCAGTTCTTGAGCCGCTGCGCCCCCGCTGCGAGTGGCCACGCCGCCGATCGACTCAAACGACGCGAGCGCGCTCAGCGCTTCCGGCCGGGAGCGAACCGACCTGCAACCGGAAGACCATGAAGCGACGTGCCGCGGACGATGGGCCTGACGCCGGGGTCGGGAAAGATCTCGGCAGTTTGAACCTCCATGAGCCCTTGCACCACTACCTCCACGATGCAGTTGTAGCTCAGTTGGTTTGAGCTTTACGGCGACGTGGCGGAGTGAATACGCAGCGGTCTGCAAAACCGTTTACCCTGGTTCAATTCCAGGCGTCGCCTCCAAAAACTCAATGACTTAGCTTCGATGGCTGGCAGGGCGAATGCTTTCGTCAGCCTTTCGCACCGCCCCTTTGAGGTCATCCCTGCACCCGTCAACCGGTCCATAAGGAATGTTACAACATGAAAACGGTCTATATCGCCGCGGCTCTGGCTTTGCTCGGCGGCTCGGCCGCCCATGCAGAAACGATCCTCGACGCATTCATCGGCAGCGATGCGCGAGTGAAAGTGGAGGATTGCGGCACGGACACCTGCGGCACGATTACCTTGGGCAAGCAAAAATTTGTCGTGAAGAAATCCGATATTTCTTCCGCTCTCAAGGACTTGGACATCGGGGACGTATTGTCCTCCACGAAGCCGCCGGCGAAGCAGCGCGGCAAGAGCCCTGCCACCGCCGATCAGTCAAAGTCGGCTGAGACCGCGCCGACCGACCGCTACGAGGACCGGACCGCACCGTCCAGCCGGCGTGAAGATCAGCCCGATTATCGCAAGGAGGAGCGGCCGAATCCCACGACCACGGCAAAGGACCCCGTCAAGCAGAACGTGGCCGCGACCACGCCTGCGCCTGCGCTCGTCGTCTCTGACCCAAACAGCCCGATCGGCGAATGGATTCCGAAAGGCGGCGAGGGACGCGTGCAGATCCGCTCCTGCGGGCCGGCCCTTTGCGGCTACGCCTCCGGCGCGAATCCCAATGATACCGACCGGCACAATCCGGACGCTAGCAAGCGCAATCGGCCGATGAATGGAATACCGGTTCTGATCGACATGAAGCCCGCAAAGAACGATCACTGGGAAGGGCAGGTCTACAACCCCATGAACGGTAGGACTTATTCGTCAAATATTTCGCTGAAGAACGCCAACGTGCTGCGGGTTGAAGGCTGCGTCTTCGGATTGCTCTGCGGCGGGGAGGACTGGACCCGGGTCCACGACGCCCCGCGAGGATAGGAAATTCGTTCGAGCGGTGCTCGCCGCAGCCCGACATCGTAATCATCGAAATACGCAGGCGTGGCCTTGCGAGAGGTGCAGGATGGACGCAGGGCTCCTAGCAGAGGACTGGGAAATCGTCGCCAGGCAGACGAACGAAAAATTCCTGTTCTCATTGCTGATGTTCATTGCAATCCCGTTGCAGCTCGACCACCCGCCCCATTCGAGCGCCACATGGACAATCCGGCAAAAATCCACGGGTTTGGTGCGCCGCGTGACTGCGAATTGCGTTAGCGAGGCCATAGAGAAGGTCAGGCAGGGCTCTTTCGACTGAATTTCCGGCGCTGGGCCGCCGGCCTAAGAATTTCCGGTTCCAAATTTCTGACGGTCCGGGCCACTGTCGCGAACACAGGACAAGTTTCAAGCTGGTAGGAGACCACGCATGGAAAGCGAACGAGCGAGCAGCATGTAAAAATCCTACCATCGGCGTCTTCGGCTGCTGTGCCCACGCTGCCGCCGCGCTGCTCAGTCGGGCGATAAATTCCTGCCGTCGCATCAGATATCCCGCTGCTGGATCGACAGCCTATCGCGGTCGGGACTGCATATATGGCCCTGAGACCGATCTTTTTGCAGCGCGAGAGGCGGCTCCTGGTCGGCGGCTGGGTTTGACAGCGAGGCTAGCTGCCATTCCAGCGGGTGAGAGTCCCGCCAGCAGAGGAGTCCAGTCACTGTTGTAGTTATATCCAGCGACGGGGAGGGAGACCGATCCGTCGAAAGCCTGGAAGTAAAAGTCCCCGAGGGCTGGGGTGTCCCAGTCCGATCCGTGCAGGGGGGCGAGCAACCTGGCAGGCCGTAGCGGAAGCAAACCAGTGAAGCCACGAAATCTGCCTCCCGCGCGAAACGGATTGCGGGAATGTCGGGAGTGCCGAGCCGGTGGTCAAACGGCGAAGGCCATGTCGGCATCGAAGTTCTGGAACATATCGATGTCGAACTCCCCGGGGTCGGAGAGGGCGGCATGCCAGGAAGGGATGTGCAGCGAAAGCTCGGAACCACTCGCGGGTCGCCTAGGCGCTCCCGCACAGCGAAGGCATCGCGTATAAGCCGCCATGCGGTGAAATCGCGATGCGCCCGCGAGTGGGGCGGATGGGGCCGACTAAGTGATGACGGACCGGGACAGAACAACCCGGACCCGAGCGAGGGCCCCTGGGGTAGGTGGAGTATTCCACCGCATGGCGGTGCGCAATCGAGCCCACAGGCCCGACTCAGAGCGGTGCCACCGATGAGGCCACGAGGCGCACGAAGGGCGGATGCAAACCGGAGTTGGCCAGCGTATGCCGGGAGCAGGCTTAAGCTGGACCACCATCTGGGAAGGCGCCGTCTGAAAGGTCAGCCTTCCAGCCGTACTGGGGAAAACTCGCCGTACGGAATGATAGGGGGGATCGAGGAAACGTCGGCATCATTCGAAGCCCGGTCCGCGCCTCGATCCTACCCGACCAGCTCGGCCGCCCGACTGTGCATCGCAGCGGTCACTAAAATGCTTGTGCGGGGGGTGAGGAGCAATCCTACCGCGACCATGTCGGGGACGGCTTCCGACTCGCATGATTCGGAAGCCGCTCATTTTCGCTCGGTCGTGCCGCCCCAGTCAGCCGGCACGGCACACGCTCATCCAAGATTAGTGTTACTTCGGGCCTCCATAGTAGCGATGGTTGTTCTGGCCGACGACGCGAATGTCCCAACTCCGACATGCGGCCCGAAACGATGATGCAGCGCAGCGTCGAAACGACGTTGAGTACGGGGCCGAGGCGCAACCCTCCTGGCCACCATGACCATGCCGGTGACCACTACTGGATCACCTCGTCGGCGGTAGCCAGCAGCGTTTCCGGGACGGTGAGGCCGAGGGCCTTCGCGGTCTTGAGGTTGATGATCATCTCGAACCGGGTGGGCTGCAGCACCGGCAGGTCGGCGGGTTTCTCCCCCTTGAGAATGCGCCCGACGTAGACGCCAACCTGGCGGTAGGAGTCCGCGAGGCTCGAATCGTAGCTCATCAGGCCACCCGCCACAGCGTAGACCCGGGAGGAGAACATGGCGGGAATCGCATGGCGCAGCGCCAATGCGGTGATTTGTTCGGCCGAGAGTGTCATGGATGGGTCAGTGCCGACGAGGAGCGCCCCGACGCCTTGTCTCACCATGATAGCGAAGGCGCCGTCCAGTTCGCCCTTGGCGCGGGCTTTCACAATTTGAAGCCTCACCCCGAGCGATCGCGCCGCACCCTGGACCTGCCGAACCTGCAAATCGGCGCGCGGACTGTCCGCGTTTACCAGGACGGCGATCACGGCCGCTTTGGGCACGGCTTCGTGCAGGAACTGGAGTCTCTTTGGCATCGGTCTCAACGCTCATGCGGCTGACACCGGTGACATTGCCGCCTGGACGATTCATGCTGGCGACGAGGCCGTCCGCAACCGGGTCGGCGCCGGTCTGGAACACGATCGGGATCGTCGAGGTTGCCGCCTTTGCTGCGAGACCTGGCGCTGAGGAGGCGCAGGCGGCAATCACAGCCACGCGAAGGCGGACAAGATCGGCCGCCAGCGCCGGCAATTGCTCATAGTGACCATCCGCATAGCGATATTCGATTGCCACATTGCGGCCCTCGACGTATCCGGCTTCCGCGAGGCCACGTTGGAACGCCTCTGTTACGTAAATGGTGGCGGGCGAAGCCGCAGTTAAGAAGCCAATGGTCGGTATTGCCTGCTGCGCCCGCGCCGCGACCGGCCAAGCCGCCGCGCTGCCAAGTCCCGCAATGAACTCCCGCCGTCGCATCCATCACCTCTTGAGGCGCATTGTGGGCAGCCTATCGCAGTCGGGGCCGAATGTCCGATCTTGACGCCCAATCTTTTTTGCAGCGCGGGAGGCCGGTCCTGGCCCTTTTCGGACTCGGTGCGATCGCCTACGCGAGTGCGCGATGCCCTCCATAGCGGACATCGACCAGCCGTTGCCGGCTCATTTCAATTTCTGAGTACGCGCTTCAATGCACGATCATCCCTGTGAACACATAGGCCTGCAGCATGACGAGCCCGCCGACCAGGCAGGCGAGCACGATCGAGTGCCAGAACACGAAGCGCAGGATCGTGCCCTCGTGGCCGAACCAGTTGGTCGCGGTGGAGGCGACGACGATCGACTGGGCGTCGATCATCTTGCCCATGACGCCGCCCGAGGAATTGGCGGCGCTCATCAGGATGGGCGACAGGCCCAGCTGCTCGGAGGTGATCTTCTGCAGGTTGCCGAACAGGATGTTGGAGGCGGTGTCGGAGCCGGTGAGCGCGACGCCGAGCCAGCCGAGCAGCGTGCCGAAGAAGGGATAGAGCACGCCCGCGCCCGCGAAGGCGAGGCCGAGCGTCGCGTCGATGCCCGAGAGCCGCGTCAGGGTGCCGATCGCGAGCATCGCCGAGATGGTGATGAGCGAATAGGCGCACAGCTTGATGGTGCGGCCATAGGAAGCGACCAGCTGCACCGGCGAGAAGCCCATCATGAAGCCGGAGATGATCGCCGCGATCAGCATGCCGGAGCCGGTATAGGTGAGCCAGGTGAAGGAGAACACCGCGCCTTCCTTGACCGGCGCCGTCACCACCGGCGGCACCTTGTTGATCATGTTGTGGAGATCGGGCACCGCGTAGTTCCAGGTGGCCCATGGGTTGACCATGCCCTTGAACCAGTTGGTGCCCCAGATCAGCAGGAGGACGCAGACGATGATCCACGGCATCAGCGCCGCCCAGACCTGCGCATCGGTCGGCTTGACGGTCGATGCGGGCTCGGGCGGGGGCATGGTGGCCGCGGAGTCGTCGCGGGTGCGCAGCGCCGGAGAAAGCCACAGGCGCTCGGGCTGCCACACCTGCAGGAAGCCGATCAGGCAGGCCATGGAGATGAGCGAAGCGCCGATGTCGACGATCCAGGGATTGATGAAGTTCGAGATCACGAATTGCGGGACCGCGAACGACACCCCGGTCACCAGGATCGCCGGCCAGATCTCCATCATGCCGCGCCAGCCGGCAAACGCCCACACCACCCAGAACGGAACGATCAGCGAGAAGAACGGCAGCTGCCGGCCGACCATGGCGCCGAGCAGATAGGGGTCCAATCCGGTGACGCTGGCGAGTCCTGCGATCGGCGTGCCCAGCGCCCCGTAGGCGACCGGTGCGGTGTTGGCGATGAGCGAAAGGCCGGAGGCCGCGAGCGGCGAGAACCCGAGCCCGATCAGGATGGCGCCGGTCACCGCGACCGGCGTTCCGAAGCCCGATGCGCCCTCGAAGAATGCGCCGAACGAGAAGGCGATCAGAAGGATCTGCAGCCGCCGGTCGGTGGTGACCCCGCCGATGGTCGTCTGCAGGATCTTGAATGCGCCTTTCTCCACCGTGAGCCGGTAGAGGAAAATCACGTTGAGCACGATCCAGCCGATGGGGAAAAAGCCCAACACGGCGCCGAGCACGGTGGCGCGCAGCGACATGCCCGTCGGCATGGTGAAGATCACGATGGCGACGAGATTGGCCACGATGAGCGCGACGACCGCCGCGATGTGCGCCTTGACCTTGTTGGAAGCGATCAGGACCAGCAGCGTGACGACCGGAAGCGCCGCCGCGACCGTCGACAGCGCCGCGTTGCCAAACGGATTGTAGACTTGATTCCACATGCGCTTGCTCCCGGCCCGCCATGGAATTTCTTGGTCGAATCCGATCGGCGGTTGCGTGCTGGCCTAGCGGCGTTTCCGCCGAATTGCACTTCCCCGCACAAAATCTTTCACAGATTCGCGGCTTCAAGAAATGAAGTTGGGCAGCGGCACTGCGACAGAAACGCCGATGCTGCGATGCACCGTCGGGAGGCCGCGGCGCCACCGGCAGCCTTCGGTCACGCTCGCACGCGAACGACGAAGGCGAGACGCGGCGAATGCCTTGCCTGTTTCCGATCAGGGCCGCGCCGGCGCGACATCGAGCCCGATCAGTCCGGAGCGCGCGATCGCCTCGGCGATGAGGCCGCTGCGGCGCGCTTGGTCGAGGGCCACGTTGACCTCGTCGAGCAGGGCCTTGTTGCCCTTGGGGACGATCACCGACTGCTCGACGCCGTAGAAATTGTCGGGCAGCAGGCGGTAACCGGGATTGCGGGCGGCGAGCTCGGTCAGGCGCTGGCGGTTGGTCCCGTAGGCATCGACGGTGTGATCAGCGAGCCATTTGGGGACGACGTCGAGGCTGCCGGTGTTGTTGCGCTTGATCTCGGCGGCCTTGATCGCGCGGGTGAGGTAGAGATCGCCGGCATCGCGCTCGGTGACGCCGACGCGGACGCCGGGCTTGTCGATGTCGGCCACCGATTTGATCGGGGAATTGACCGGCACGATGTAGGTGTTCTGTGCCAGCGAATAGGGCGCCGAGAAATCCACCTCCTTGGCGCGGGCGGGGTCGAAGGCAAGCAGCCCCATTTCCGCCTCGCCCTTCTTGAGGCTGTCGAGCACGCCGGCAGGACCGGTGACGCCGGTGATCTTGACGGGCACGCCGAGGTGCTTCGCGATCGCGCGGGCGATGTCGGCGCCGGGGCCGCGGACCTCGCCGCTCTTGGGATCGATCGAGGCCTGCACCGGATTGGTCGCGATGTAGGTCACCCGCAGCGTCCCGGTCGGGACTTTGTCATCGGCCTGCGCAGCGGCGCAGAGAGAAAGCGCCGCGAGGGCGAGCGCGAAAAGACGTACCATCAAGTCCTCCCAGAGAGCGGCCGCTCGGCTTCTCCCGTTCCATTCGAGTTGAACCGCTTGATGCCAGTCTAGTCAGGATTTCGGAGCTGTACCAACGGAAAGGGGTGCTCACGTCCACTGCATCGGAGCCGGACGGATGTCGCACTCGGAATTGGCCACGAGCGGTGGTTCGCCTGGTAACCCACGGTATTCGGGTTGTTTTTTGCTTGGACGGCGGCGTCGATACGACAGGGCGGCAGGCACTGCAGAAAAGTGCATGTGGCCCTTCCGCCTGCTCGCGAAACTGATGTAGTTTCGCGACAGAGCCGCCGAAATCCCGAACATCGCAAGTGGGTGGCGCCGATGCTGTACGCAGGCGTCACGCCTGACCGTTTGGATCAAGAAGCCGCAAGGCAAGAAGGCACAAGGCAAGAGGCACAAGGCAAGAGGCACAAGGCAAGAGGCACAAGGCAAGAGGCACAAGGCAAGAGGCACAAGGCAAGAAGCACAAGGGAGAACTCTCATGAACACCGCAAGCCGCGTCACGCTGATGCTGGGAGCAGGGATTTTCGCGCTCGTCGCGCTATCGGGAGAACGGACATACGCCCAGGCCGGCGATCCCAACGCCTATCCCAATCCGTACCAGCTGCAGGAGAACTGGGCGAAGCTGCCGCCCGGCCGCACCTGGGGCTCGACCATCGGCATCGAGATCGATCCCGACGGCAAGAGCCTGTGGACGTTCGACCGCTGCGCCGCGGGCAACTGCCGCGGCTCGACGCTCGATCCGATCATGAAGTTCGATCCGAACGGCGTCATGCAGACCAAATTCGGCGGCGGCATGATCAACGACCCGCATGGTTTCCATGTGGACCGTGAAGGCAACGTATGGGTGTCCGACACCGTTGCCGAGGGCGGCAAGGGCCAGACCGTCACCAAGTTCAGCAAGGACGGCAAGGTGCTGATGACGCTCGGGCAAGCCGGGCGTCACCGGTGACGCGAACTCCACCGACGCGTTCGATCAGCCCACCGACATCTACGTTGCGCCGAACGGCGATATCTTCGTGTCGCAGGGACACGGCGCCCGCCCCACCGATCGCATCTTCAAGTTCTCCAAGGACGGCAAGTACATCAAGTCCTGGGGCAAGCGCGGCAGCGGTCCCGGCGAGTTCAACACCCCGCATCAACTGGCCATGGATTCGAGAGGCCGCCTGTTCGTCGCCGATCGCGTCAACAACCGCATCCAGATTTTCGATCAGGACGGGAAATTCCTCGAGGAGTGGAAGCAGTTCGGGCGTCCGAGCGGCCTCTACATCGACAAGAACGACAATGTCTATTCGGCCGACCATCAGTCGGGCGATGACGGCGGCAAGGTCAACCCCGGCTTCAAGAAGGGCATTCGCATCGGCAGCGCGAAGGACGGCAAGGTGGTGGCCTTCATTCCCGAAATCGCGCCCGACGCCAACATGCCGGAAGGCATTGCGGC
>CAWBSI010000017.1:0-207625 GCA_963791375.1 uncultured Alphaproteobacteria bacterium | reverse complement strand
CATCACCGTCTATGGCGGCTATTCCGAAGTCGAACCGGGCGCCGACGCCGCTGGAGCTCGGATGCTCGAGCCCGACCAATCCCTGCATCATCGACAACTTCCTGATCGCCGATCCGCCGCTCAAGCAGGTGGTGTCGCATACCTACGAGGCCGGGGTGCGCGGCACTCTCGGCACCAGCGTCAAGACCGGGCAAATGAAGTGGGGCCTCGGCGCGTTCCGCACCGGCTTGACCAACGACATCATCAACGTCGCCGGGACGGTGCCGATGACCGGCTATTTCAAGAACGCCGGCCAGACCCTGCGGGAAGGCATCGAGGCGAAGGTTTCCTACAAGCTCGACCACTGGACCGCTTACGCGAACTACACCTATGTCAACGCGATCTACCAGAGCGCGATCACCATATCGTCGCCGAACGATCCGTTCGCGAATGCCGCCGGCAACATCTTCGTCGCGCCCGGCGACCACATCCCCGGCATCCCGTCGCAGCGTTTCAAGGCCGGCGTCGAATACGCCGTCGCCGATGCATGGAAGTTCGGCGCCGATCTCAACGTGACCGGCAGCCAGTGGCTCATCCACGACGACAACAATTTGAACCCGAAAGTACCGGCCTATGCGGTGGTCAACCTGCACGGCTCCTACCAGGTGACGAAGAACGTCGAACTGTTCGGGCTGGTGAGAAACCTCTTCAACAATCACTATTACGCCGCCGGCACGTTCTTCCAGACCTCCGGGATCAACAGCAACACGCCGGGCGCACCGAATTTCTTCGTCCTGAACGATCCCCGGACCTTCGTGCCGGGGATGCCGCTCGCCGCCTATGCGGGCCTGCGGGCGAAGTTCTGAAGTGGCACGCTCCTCGGGGACTCCGGGCAAGGGACTTCGGGCCGCTTCCGCACGCGGAACGAGTGCGGTAGCTTGTGGAGAACGACCGAGCGCCTCTCCTGAGTTTCACGGAGTGTATTCGACGTGGACCCGATATTCGCCTGGATCGAGGGCAGCGCGCTCAGCCAATGGGTCCGCGGCTCGGATTGCATATGTGCGTTCCCCACCATCGTCACCCTGCACAATATCGGCCTGGCATTCCTGGCCGGCGGCGGCATCGTCATCGATCTGCGCCTTATCGGCTTTGCATCCGACATGCCGTTGAAGCCGATGGCGCGGTTCTTTCCGCTGCTGTGGCTGGCCTTCGCCGTGAACGCCGTCACCGGAACCCTGCTGCTGATCGGCTATCCGACCAAGGCGCTCACCAATCCGTTGTTCTACGTCAAGCTGTCCCTGGTGGCGCTCGCGGTCGGGCTCGTCTACCGCATCGCGAGCGATGTCCTGCGCGCGCCCGGAGCGACCAGAAACCCCTCGCCGCCGAAGCTCAAGGGGCTCGCCGTCGCCTCGCTCGCGGCCTGGGTCGCTCCTCATCGTGGCCGGCCGCTACCTCGCCTATACGCACAAATGGGAAATGCTCGGCGTCCCCGCCGTCTTGTGACGCAGAGGGAGATCGCGTCGTGGAGATGGAACCCTGGGAGGTGTGGGTCCGCAGCACCGAGCTGCATGCCTTCATCCATCGCTATGAGCTGGGGCTTTGGCCGCTGATGCAGACGCTGCACGTGCTCGGCTTCACGCTGCTGTTCGGCACCGTCGGCTTTTTCGACCTGCGCGCGCTCGGCGTGGCCAAGGGCATCCCGCTCCGGGCCGTTCACCGGCTCATTCCGCTCGGGTCGCCGGCTTCATCGGGAACATCCTGCTCGGCATCGTGTTCTTTTCCGTCCACCCGGAGCAGTATTTCTACAACAACGCGTTCCGCCTGAAGCTGATGTTCATGGCGGTGGCCGGCGTCAACATCCTCGCCTTCTACGGCACCGGCGCGTTCACCGAGACCAAGGCGCTGCCGGCGGACGCGACCGCGCCGCTGCGCATCAAGATCATCGCCGGCACGTCGCTGTTCGCATGGGTCGCCGTCCTGGTGTGCGGGCGCATGATCACCTTCAATCGCCCGCCGTTTTTCCACTGAGATCGCCGTATCCGGGGGGCTATGTCGGCATTCTCAAAAGGTCCCGCGCGCTCCAGGCGATGGCCGGTACGGGAATCCCGCCGCCTGCGCCCCCGCCGGCGGCCACCGATACGGGCATTACGACTGGTAGACCGTGTTGCCGCCCGTCACGGTTCGCACGATGGCGATGTCCTTGATCTTGTCCTGGTCCACCGTGTGGGGATCGTCCGCCAGCACGACGAAGTCGGCAAGTTTGCCCGCCGTGATGGACCCCTTGATGGCTTCCTCGTGGGAGGCGTAAGCGCCGTTGATCGTGTTGACCCGCAGCGCCTCCTCCACGCTGATCCGCTGGTTCCCGCCCCAGGTCTCGCCGTTCCACCCCGTGCGCGTCACCATTCCCTGAATGCCCATCAGCGGGGCGAACGGTCCCGGGCTGAAGTCCGAGCCGGCCGCCGCGGTGATCCCGGTGTCGGCGAAGGAGCGATAGGCCATCATCCGCTGCATGAGCTCTTCGCCGTAGAAATGGAACTTGTCGGAATTGTAGTACGCGTAGGAGGTGAACGGGGCGGGCACAGCGCCGATCGCCTTGATGCGCCGCAGCAGATCGTCGTTGACCAGGCTGCAATGGGTGATCTTGGGGCGCGGGTCGGGCCGCGGAAACAGCCGTTGCGCCCGCTCGAGAGCCTTGAGCACCATGTCGATGGTGACATCCCCGTTGGCGTGGCAGATTGACCTGGATGCCGGCCCGGTGCACGCGCTCGACCCAGGCGTCGAGGTCGGCCTGCGTCGTGGTGATGTTGCCGTGATATTCCGGCTCGACGCCCGGATACGGCACGCTGAGCGCCATCGTGCGCTCGGAGAACGACCCGTCGCAGGTGTGCTCGGAGGTGGCGCCGAACCGGATCCACTCGTCCCCGAAACCGGTCGCAATGCCGTTCTTGATCATCCCCTCCAGCACGTCGTCCATGGCTTCGTAGCTCACCCGGTGCTTGAGGTCTCCGCCGGCCCGTACCTGCTGCAGAGCAAGGAGGTCGCCGCCCTCGTGGTGCACGCTGGTCAGGCCGTAGCGGACGAACTGCTTGGAGATGAAGGTCAGCGCGTCGCGATTGCGCAGCCGTGCCTGCTCTGCGGTGTAGCTCGGCCGCATGCCGACATTGTTGAACACCGCCCGGGCGCGGTCGGTCACCCGGCCGTTGAGTTCGCCGTTCGCGTCGCGGTCGAAGGTCCCGGCGGCCGAGTTGGGCGTGTTCCTGGTGACCCCCGCCAGCGCCATGGCCTTGCTGTTGTAATACGAGGTGTGACCGCCGCGGTGACGGACGGCGACCGGGTGTTCGCTCGACACCTGATCGAGGTCGTGAATGTCGAGCGCGCGCTTGTCCTGCACCTTGGTGTCGTCGAAGAAAAATCCCTCGACCCAAAAGCCTGGGGGCGTCTCGCGGGCTTTGGCGCGGAGCTTGTCGACGATGCTGGCGATGGTCACGAACTCGACCTGGTAGGGATTTCCGACCAGGACCTCGTAGAGCAGTATCGCGCCCGGCGCATGATTGTGGGCATCGATGAACCCCGGCACGACCGTCATCTGCTTGGCGTCGAATGTCTGGGTCCGCTTGCCGATCAGCGTCTTGACGTCTTCGGTGCTCCCAACCGCGACGAACCTGCCGGCCTCGACCGCGAATGCCTGCGCCTTCGGCGCAAGCGGATCGACCGTGTAGACCCTGGCGTTGAAAACGACGAGATCGGGCTCCTGCGCAGCATCGATCGCGGCGGCGGCTCTGCCGGCCGGCCACTGCGCGCCCAGGAGACCGGCGATCCCGGCCCCGGACAGGCCCATGAAATCTCGGCGGTTGTAGCGGTGCTTTGTCATCGTCGAACTCCCGTCATTCTTGGCGCGTCCCACAATACGTCGCACGCTGGAGTACCAACTAAGTAGAACGGAACGGCCTGACCAACAGACACTCCTCTCGCGGACCATGTCCGCACCCGGCGAAAGGAGACATCCGAGCGCCGGAAAGGGGGCGGGTTTTGACCCTAAGCGAGCCATTGGCGAAAAAAGCTTATTGCGTTGCGAGATCCTTATTCGATCACCTCGTCGGCGCGCAGCAGGATCGATTGCGGCACCGCAAGGCCGAGCACCTTGGCGGTCTTGACGTTTAAGGCCATCTCGAATTTGACCGGCAGTTGAGCCGGCAGGTCGGCCGGCTTTTCGCCACGGAGAATGCGATCCACATAAGGGGCGGCGCGGCGAAATTGATCGAAGAAGTCTATTCCGTAGGAAAGCAACCCACCGTCTCTAACATAGATGGTTGCATCATAAACAACCGGTACATTGTTTCGGGCTGCCAGCGATATGATTGGTGCCCGGTGACCGGTCACGAAAGCATCCGATGGGACCACGAGGCCGCCTCCCGGCTCGCGCCCAAGCGAGCCTATGACCAATTCGATCTCGGCGTCGCTATGAACGGGCGCCGCAATGGGCGCCACTTTGAGCGAGCGGGCCGCCGCCTCAAAAAGGGGTAGGTAATATGACTTGCCATAGGGCGCCGTATCGGGGTTGAACATGATGGCGGCCCGCTTGACACCGGGCGCGACCTGCGTGAGCAACTCCAGCCACTTGCCCGCCATCGTCGCTTCCTGGCCCATGAAGCCGGTGATATTCCCGCCCGGACGGGGCAGGTTCGCAATGAAGCCCTCGCCGACCGGGTCGGCGACGAGCGCGAATACGATCGGGATCGTCCGCGTCTCACGTTGGAGTGCAGCGGTCGCCGCAGTCGAGGCTGCGAAGATCACGTCGGGTTGCAACTCGACCAATTCCTTCCCGTGCATCCGCGCCCGTTCAATGTTGCCACCGGCCCAACGAACGTCCATCCGCACGTTGCGGCCGTCGGCCCACCCCAATTGGGAAAGCTGCTGCGTGAATACGGAAAGCCAAGCCTTTGCCTGAGGATCGTTTTCGTCCCACCCCATCAGAACGCCGATCCGCCGCATCTGGTTGGGCTGCTGCGCGCGTGCCGCGAGCGACCACGCCGTCACTCCGCCCAGCCCCGCGATGAACTCCCGCCGTCGCATCCGTTATCCTCTGAAAGTGCTATCTGGATAGCCTATCGCGGTCAGGGTTGCATGTCTGGCCTTCCGGTGAATGTCTCACGATCTTTTTGCGGCGCGGGAGGCGGGTTTTGGCCCATCTCTGCCCTGAGGCAACGCCGCGCCATGTCTGCAGCTGGCGAAAGCTGACGCGGCGTCCGCGGCCCATCCGTCAACCCACCGAAACGTGCCGGACGTCAATTCTACTTGTTCAGCGAACGATAGACGACGCGGATGTAGTTTCCGATGGCCCGGGCATCCACGCCGAACTTCGCATCGTAGTCGCCATTGGGCCTCGCTGCGACGATCTCATCCTCCGTCTTTCCGGCGGCCTTGAGCTTTTGAATGCGATCGCGCGTTTCCACCAGCATCTGGCGGTATTCCCTCATCATCGCCTTGTTCCCGGCCGGGCCGTGCCCGGGCACGATCTTGGTATCGTCCTTGGCAAACCCGATGAGTTCGTCGACGCCGCGGATCATGCCGTCGATGCTGCCGCCATACGCAAAGTCGATGTTCGGATAGCGCCCGAAGAAAACGATGTCGCCGGCGACCAGGATGTCGGCGTCCGGCAGGTAGACATAGGTGTCTCCGTCGGTGTGGATGTTGGCGGGGTGCCTGAGCTCGGCGGTGCGACCTCGCAGTCGGATCGTCGTGGTGTCCTCGTAGGTCTCCTTCGGCAGCGCAATCGCGGGCACCGGCGGCACCTCCGCGCCGGAGAGACCATTGCGCGTTCCGCTCGCCAGCCGGCGCTTGACGTTTTCGTGCGCGACGATGGTGGCGCCGTCCTTGCCGAACGCCTCGTTGCCGCCGGTGTGGTCGCGATGAAAATGGGTGATGACGAGATACCGGACCGGTTGGCTCGTCAGCGCTGCGATGGCGGCCTTGATCTTCCCATGCAGCGGCGCGAACTCATTGTCGACCATGATGACGCCGTCATCGGCGACCGCGACCGTGATGTTGCCGCCCGCGCCCTGGAGCATGTAGGTCCGGTTCCCGAGATCGATTGTCTTGATCACGACCTTCTCGAAGTCCGGCGCAGGCGCCACGGGCAGAAGCGGCTGGGCGGGAGCGGTTGCGCCAAACGCGAGCATGAGCACCGCAGCTGCCGGCAGGTTTTTTCGCATATCGTTTTTTCTCCCTGAGAAGTCTCGTCCCAAAGTCCGGTACCCGAAACCCGTGCGCTACACGCCGTCGCTGCAGGCGCGCTCCCGATCAGGCCAGCTTCATCATCTCGAGCGCGGCGCGACCCAGGACGGCGTAGGGATTACCCAGCGTCTCGCCCAGCTCGTAGTGATTGTAGCCCTTGCCGACGATCAGCCGCACCGGCTTGCCGGCGGCCTCGAGCGCCGCCGCGAAGTCGCGCGTCTGGCGCTGAAATTCCGGCGTCTCGAGTGTGCCGTGGGCGAGAACCAGCGGGGTATGGATGTTCCCGATGTGACGCTGCGCCGAGAGCGCCTCTTCCATCTCGTCGGTGAACTTGACGTAGTCGCCTCGCTTCGAGAGCCGCACGGGCTTGAGGTCGTACATGCCGCTGCCGAGCACGGCACCTTTGATGATGTCGCGTGGCAGCCCCTGCTTTTCCCACTCGGTGACGACGACGCAGCCGGCGAGATGGCTGCCGGACGATCGACTGCAGAGATAGATCGCATTGGCATCGCCGCCGAAGGTCGAGGCGTTGCGGTACACCCAGGCGGTTGCGCGCCGGCATTGATCGACCAGCGGAAAGAGGTCGCCCTTGGTTTCGCGCACGTTGGTGAAATCGACGGCGACGAAGTTGGCGCCGGCTTTGACGAACACCTCGGCAAAGAGCGCGAAATCGGCGGAACGCCCGTTGCGCCAGCCACCGCCGTGAATGAACACCATGATCGGCGCGTTGGGCCGACGGGCCCGGTAGATGTCGACTTTCTCGATGTCGGCGGGCCCGTAGGCGACCCGCTCGGGCCTGCCGATCACCGCGAGCGCCGTCTCATTGTTGGCTGCGCGCCGCTGGGCGATGTTGCGGAAGTTGAACGCGTAGACGCTCTGGTCGTAGGCGTCGTCGAGATCCTGCTGATCGAGGTCGAGCCAGACCGGCGCGCCCTTGGGGCGGGCTGGAGGCGTCGCCGGGCAGCGCTGCGCCGCCGCCGGGTCGCTCGCAATCGCGATCGCGCCGGCAACGCCCCCGACCACCAACCGACGCCGCGTGAGTTTCGCACCGATCGAACGGCGCACGCGCATGACATCCTCCGTTGGCCTTTTATGTCGTGAGATATCCGGGCTACAGCATTTTCCGATTACGTTAACCCTGTTGGTGTCATTGCCCGGCTTGACCGGGCAATCCAGTACTCCCGGTCGGTGGTTACTGGATCGCCCGGTCAAGCCGGGCGATGACAGCGAAGTGTGCGTGTCAACCTAAACGTAAAACGCACTAGTTGTTGAAGATCTTCATGTCCTTGGTCGGGCGCGGACCCGGCAGCGATTCCACGAACGCGTAGATGTCGGCGATCTGCTTGTCCGTCATCACCTTCTCGCTGTAGGCCGGCATGTCGTTGACGGGCTGGCGAAGCTGGCCCTTGAAACCGTCGAACGGCATCGCCGTCTTGGCGAGGATCGGCGCCGGACCATTCATGGCGCCGCCCTGTCCGGACCGCCCGTGGCAGGTGAAGCAGCCGACGGCCAGATAGAGACGCTTGCCTTCGACTGCGTCACCGGGTGGCGCGTCCTGCGCCCGGACGCTGGTGCCGATTCCACCGATGCAGGCTCCGACCAGCGCGGCACCAACCAGATTCGCAACTTTACCCATACAAACGCCCCTTGGGATTTGAGGAAAAGAGAACTTGCTGATCCCTCCCCGTTTTCGGGGAGGGTAGGGTGGGGTCTTTCACAAGCTCAGTGCCCGTTGCCCCCACCCTGCCCTCCCCGAAGACGGGGAGGGAGATCAGGTTCACCGCGGATCGGTCACGACGTCGATCAGGGCAGGATAGCCGCTCTTGACCATGGCGATTGCACGCTTGAGCGCCGGACCGAGATCGTTCGGATCGGTGATCGGACCCTCGCCATGGACGCCGAAGCCTCGCGCGACCGTGGCGTAGTCGACGTTCGGATCCTTGATCGTGGTGCCTATATCGGTCTTCTCGATGCCGCGGTTGAGACGGTTCGCCATCGCCTGCAGGTACATGTATTCCTGGTGATAGGCGCGGTTGTTGTGAATGATGTAGAGGATCGGGATTTGATGGTGGGCCGCGGTCCACAACGTGCCCGGGTTGAACATGAAATCGCCGTCGCCGTTGAACGTGAGCGTCAGCCGGCCGTGACGCTTGTTGGCGAGCGCCGCCCCCAATGAGGCCGGTGCGTTGTAGCCGACGCCGGCGCCGCCGGAACCACCGTTCCAGCGGTACGACTTGTCGAAGTTCCACAGCCGGTGCGGCCAAGTGTTGCGGATCGTATTGCCGACCAGCGACCAGTCTTCGTCCTTGATCTGGGCGTAGACCTCGGCGCACAGCCGGCCGGTGGTGATCGGGCTCGAATCCCACCCGATGGTCGCGTCCGACTTGGACTGCTCCAACATCGCCAGCCGCGCCGCCGCATAGCGCTTGCCGCGGGCCTCGTAAGCGGCCTTGCGGGTGGGATCGACGAGCTTCCTGACCGCTTCGGTCAAGGCCGGCAGCGATGTCTCGCCGTCGCCGGCGATGGAGAGGTCGATGTCCGAAAAACGACCGAAGTCCTGGTAGTTGGACTTCAGATAGAGATCGCGGACGCCGAGGGTGATGATCTTGGCGGTCGGCTTGTACAGCATCCGCGACGAGCGGACGATGCGGTCGCTGAACGCGGTCAGCGCGCCCCAATGGTCGTTCATCTCGATGGCGAGAATGACGTCGGCCTGGCCGATCACCACGTTGCGGCGGAAGCTCTGGTTGAGCGGATGACGGGAGGGGAAGTTCTGGCGGCCGGCCTGGTCGACCACCGGGCACTGCAGCGCTTCGGCGAGTTCGACCAGACGCGCCATGCCCGCCGGCGTGCGCGCCATCCGGTCGACAACGATGAGCGGTGCTTCCGCCGCTACCAGCATTTTCGCCGCTTCCGCGACGGCGCCGGAATCGGCCTGCGGCGGCACCACCCTGGAGAACTTTGGAATGTGAAGCGTCTCGCCCTCGTGGATCGGATTTTCCTGCAGCTCGGCATCGAGGGAGAGCATCACCGGCCCCATCGGCGGGGTGGTGGCGATCTTGTAGGCGCGCACCGCCGATTCCGCGAAATGCTGCAGCGAGGTCGGCTGGTCGTCCCATTTGGTGAAATCGCGGGTGATGGCGCCGATGTCGACCGCCGCATGCACCCATTCGGCGCCGGGGCCACGCTTGTTCGCTTCCATGATGTTGCCGCCCATCACGATGACGGGCACCCGGTCGCACCAGGCGTTGTACATCGCCATGGTGGCGTGCTGCAGACCGACGACGCCGTGACAGATCATGGCCAGCGGCTTGCCTTCGATCTTGGCATAGCCGTGGCCCATCGACACCGCGATTTCCTCATGCGGGCAGGTGAGGATCTCCGGCTTGACGTTGCCGGCGTGGTTGATGACCGCTTCGTGCAGGCCGCGGAAGCTCGAGGCGCAGTTCATCGCGAGATATTCGATGTCCAGGGTCTTGAACACGTCGACCATGAAGTCGCCGCCGCTGGTGGTCTGGGTCACCGGATCGCGCTCCGGTGGTTGAGTTTCCACCGCGATCTGGATCGGGCCCGGGGCCGCTGCCTTCATGGCGGCGAGGGGCGCATCGTGCGGCGCGTTGACCTGGGCGTCGGCTGCGACCGGAGGCGTCAACGCCGCCGCGGCGCCCGCAAGCGTCGCTCCCTTGAGGAATTTACGGCGATCGGGATCCGGCAACGTACGGCGCTTCGACATGTCGTTCCTCCCAAATGGGCGCATTCGCACCCCGTTGATGTCCTCAACTCTAGGCTTGGCTCGATCCTCGCGCCCCGGCGGTGCCGGGTCAAGGCAGGGGGCGCCAGGCAAGGACTTGGAGATGCCGGCTCTCGGCTTCACGTGGCGTGGTTGCCTTGGTAGGCCGCGCCCCGCCCTTTTCTTTGCACCGGCCGAAGCGTAGGATTCGAAAAAACAATATGTAAGCGGAGGAAGCTCGATGAGGTGCAGTGCCGGGGTCGTATTGCTCATGCTCGCCGCGGGTGCGCCGGTCGCGATTGCGCAGCCGTTTCCCGATCCGAACACGCTCACGCCGGCTCAAGTGAGCGGCCGCAATCTGTTCAATCAGTCGTGCCTCGTCTGCCACGTGAAGCTGCAGATCACCTCGCCCAGCAAATACGGCCCCGATCTGTCGAAAGAGGCGCTCGGCGGGCAGGAGGCGGTGATGCGCGACGTCATCAGCAACGGGACGCCCAACATGCCCGGATTCAAGTACACCTTCGAGCCGGGGCAGATCGACGCCATCATTTCCTATGTGAAGACCTTGCCGACGCCACCGCCGGCGAAACCCAATCCGTCGCGTTGAACCCAATCGAAGCTGGAGAAGATGCCATGAAGAACATGCGTGTCGGCTATCGGACCGCCGGGATCGCGGCCGCTTTGACCGTGCTGGCGAGCCTGCCCGGAGCGGCCGATCCGGCCGTCCTCACGGGGACCATCACTTCGCCGGCGGGCGAAAAGCTCGGCGGGGTGACCGTTTCGGCGAAGGCCGTCGGCTCGACCATCACCACCACGGTCTTCACCGACGAGGCCGGCGCCTATTACTTCCCGCCGCTGCCGTCGGGCCAGTATCGGGTATGGGCGCAGGCGCTGAGCTTCGAGACCACGACCTCCGATGTCGATCTCAAGGGCGGCGGGCGGCGCGATTTTGCCCTCAAGAAGATCGAGGACCGGGAGCGCCAGGTGCGGCAATTGCCCGGCGACCTCATTCTCGCAGGACTGCCGTCGGAGACCGCCGACGATCTGCGCATGAAGCGGATCGTGCACAACAACTGCACGAGCTGCCACACCCCGAGCTACACGCTTCAGCACCGCTTCGACGAGGCCGGCTGGACCGCGATCATCCAGGCGATGAAGAACATCAACGTCTACGGCATCTATCAGCCGAACCGTTACAATCAGGTGCTCGACTTCCATCAGCCCGAACTGGCCGCTTATCTCGCCAAGGCGCGCGGGCCGGACCAAGGCAGCTTCCGCATCACCAGCCGTCCGCGCCCGTCCGGCGAGGCCGCGCGCGCCGTCTACACCGAATATGACGTCGCGCTCAATCCGGACCAGGACCTGCCGTCGAAAATGCCGCCGAACGACGGCTCGGATTGGACGAAGGGAACCAGTTCCCGGGTCGCTTCGCTGCCCCATGACGCCGCCGCCGATCTCGACGGCAATCTGTGGTTTGCCGCGGTTACGCCAAATCGCACCATGTCGATCGGCAAGATCGACGCCAAGACCGGCGCCATCAAGCCGTTCAAGGTCGACGGCCCGAACAACGGCATCGCCGCCAACGCCCATGGGCTCATTCGCGACGACCACGGGATCATCTGGTTCAACGTCTGGATGCCGAAGGGCGGCCTCGCCAGAATCGACCCCAAGACCGAGAAGGTCGCGGTCTATCTGCCGCCGGAGGGCATGTCCCATATCGACGGCCCGGTCACGATCGACTTCGACGGCAAGGGCGGCATCTGGGCGGGCACGCAGGACGGCGTGGTCCGCTTCGACCCCGCGACCGAGAAATTCACCGAGTTCAAGTCGGTCAATCCGAAGGGGCCGAACAATGCCCAGGGCTCGACCTACGGCATCGCCGGCGACATGGATGGCAATGGCTTGTGGACCCAGATGGCCTTCGACACGATCAACAAGGTCGATGTCGCGACCGGCAAGACGACGGAATTGAAGTTGCCGGCGGTGAAGGAGGAGATGGATCGGGCCACCGCGGCCGACCGCAAGTTCTATGACGGCTACGGACCGCGCGACATCGGCACGCCGTTCCCGTGGTCGCACGGACCGCGCCGGATGGGCATCGACCGCGAGCACGGCATCCTGTGGGTGGCGAACTCCTGGAGCGGTACGCTCGCCAAGATCGACGTCAAGACCATGAAGACGGAGCTGATCCCGTTCCCCAACACCTTTACCAATCAGCCCTATGCCGCAATCCCGGACAAGCAGCAGAACGTGTGGGCGCCGCTGTGGACCACCGACCAGATCGCCAAATACGATTCCAAGGCGAGGACCTGGACGATGTTCGATCTGCCGACGCGCGGAACCGAAATACGCATCGCCTCGCTCCTGGAGCGTGGCGACGACGTGAAAGTGGTGTTCGCCTATGCCCGCACCAGCAAGGTGACGGTGCTCGGCGTGCGCAGCGAAGCCGAAATGGCCGCGCTCAAAGCGCAGGCGGCCACGCAATAAAGGTAACGCAAACGCAGATCCCGAATGCGAAAGGGGCGCCACGCGGCGCCCCTTTTTTCTCTGCGGGAACCCGAAAGCTCACATGTCGTGCTTGAGCTCGACCGAAGTCGCCTCCAGCCCCTTGGCGCCGGGAACCACCTTCATATGAATGCGCTGGCCTTCCTGAAGCTCGGATATGCCCTCGCGCGCCAGCACGGAGCGATGGATGAAGACATCCTTGCTGCCGGCCACGGCGACGAAGCCAAAACCCTTCTTGGGATCGTACCACTTGACCTGCCCGTCGACCTCTTCCGCCGGACCAGTCGGCCGATCAAAGCCGCGGTCACGCGGGCGATCCATCGGCGGCCGGCCGGCGCCGGCGGGGCGGCCGCGCGAAGGTTCGGCGGTGCTGGCGTCGACGGCGGTGATCTCGGTGATCTGAGGACCTTTGGCCCCCTGCCCCACCCGCGTCGTGAGGGTCGTGCCCGGTTCGAGCGCGGTGTGGCCCGCCGCTTCGACGACGCTGATGTGAAGGAACGCCTCGCCCGACCCGTCGGTCAGTTCGACGAAGCCGAAGCCCTTCTCACCATTGAACCATTTCACTTTGGCTTGCCGCTCGGGCCCAGTCGGAACCGGCCGAGACGCCTCGCGCGGCGGCCGATCAAACGACCGCGGCGGCGGGCGACCAAACGAGGGAGGGGGTTCTGGCGGCTCGTCGGAATAACCGCGCCGACGATCACGGAAGTCTTTGCCTCGGCCCATCTTCAATCTGTCTAGTAGTTTGAGCGTAATTAATCGCACATCAGGAGCACATATGCCAGATGGCAAATGATGCTGGGCAAAACTTTCGTGCAGGGGTTCGCGGTGACGAGACGATGCGACGAGATCGGCGCGCCGCGCGCGGCGGCATCGCGGTTCGCCGACCGACGGCGGCAACCCGCACGGTCCCGGAAACTCCCGGACGTTCGGGAATTTGCAAAGTTCGTCATGGGCTTGCCCGGTGGAACACGGACTTTTATGAAACTACGGCGACGCCGAGCTGCGTTCGTGCGCCGGACCAGAACGCGAATTTCACCCCGACGAGATGCCGGACAATGGTACTGACGGGCGCAAAGCGACAGGGATGCTGCACATGAAAATCGCAGTGATGGGATCGGGGGGCGTCGGCGGCTATTTCGGCGCACGCCTCGCCAAGGGCGGCGCCGATGTCGCCTTCGTGGCGCGCGGTTCCCATCTCGCGGCCATGCGCGAACAAGGCCTCACCATCACCGGCCCCGATGAATTCCATCTCCCGAAGGTGACCGTCACGGAAGATCCTTCCACCATCGGCGTCGCCGATCTCGTCATCTTCGCCGTCAAGCTGTGGGACACCGAAGCGGCGCTCGCCCAGATCAAGCCCATCGTCGGTCCGCATACCGTGGTGATCTCGTTCCAGAACGGCGTGCTCAAGGACGACTATCTGACCCGCGCCTTCGGTCCCGAACCAATCATGGGCGGCGTCTGCTACGTCGCGACCTCGATCGCACGGCCGGGGGTCATCGCCCGCACCGGGCCGCTGGAGCGCATGGTGTTCGGCGAGTTCGACGGCACGCCGTCGCCGCGGGCCAAGCGGTTTCTCGATGCGTGCCTCGCGTGGCGGCATCAAGGCCGAGCTGAGCGCCAATATTCGCCGCGAGATCTGGGAGAAATTCGTGTTCCTGGTCGCGCTGTCCGGCACCACGACCACCATGCGGACCACCATCGGCCCGATTCGCGAGAACCAGCAGACCCGCGGCGTTCCTGCTCGACCTCATGCGCGAGGTGGTCGCGGTCGGGCGCGCCCAGGGGGTCGAGCTGCCGGAGGACTATGCGGAGCAGCGGCTCGCGCTCGCGGATCAAGTCGCCCCCGACATGACCTCGTCGATGCACCACGATCTCGAGCGCGGCAATCGCCTGGAGGTGCGCTGGCTCGCGGGCGCCGTGGTGGAGCTCGGCCGCGCGGTCGGCGTCCCGACGCCCCTCAACCGCGCCGTCGCGGACATCCTCGCGCTGCGCGAGGCCGGCGCCGGCGGGAAGGCATGACGACCTTGGCCGCCGCACCCGCCCTGACGGTCCGTTCCGTCCGCACCGTCGGCGTCGCGGTGCCGATGCGGTTTGCGCTCGGCACCAGCGCGGCGACGGTACGCGAGGCCCCGCTGCTCCTCGTCGACCTCGAGACCGAAGAGGGCATCACCGGGCGCAGCTATTTGTTCTGCTACCGCCCGAGCGGGACAGTCGCGATCGCGGCGGTGCTGCGCGACGCGGTGGCGCTGATCGCCGGCGAACGGGTGGCGCCTCTTCACAATGCGGCGAAGCTCGAACGGCGCTTTGCGCTGATCGGCGTCACCGGCGTGGTCCGCATGGCTTTGTCGGCGCTGGACATGGCGCTGTGGGACGCGCTGGCGGTGGCGGCGGGAGCGCCGCTCGCGACCCTGCTCGGCGCCTCGCCGCGGCCGATCCCGGCCTACAATTCCTGCGGCCTCGGCCTGATGACGCCGGAGGCAGCCGCCGACGAAGCGGAAATGCTCCTCGCCGGCGGCTTCAAGGCGGTCAAGCTGCGGCTCGGCTATCCGACGCTTGCGGAGGATCTCGCCGTCACCCGCGCCGTGCGCCGGCGCCTCGCCGACGACATCGCCGTCATGGTCGACTTCAACCAGGCGCTCACGGTGGCGCAGGCGCTCGAACGCGGCCGCGCCCTCGAAGGCGAAGGCGTCTATTGGATCGAGGAGCCGATCCGCCACGACAACCTCGCCGGCCACACTGCCCTCGTCCGCGAACTGGCATTGCCGATCCAGATCGGGGAAAACTTCGACGGCGCCAAGGCGATGGCCCAGGCGCTCGATGCCGGCGCCTGCGATTTCGTGATGCCGGACGCCGGCCGCATCGGCGGCGTCACCGGCTGGCAGCAGGCCGCGGGCGTCGCGGCGTCGCGCGATGTCGAAATGTCCTCGCACCTGATGCCCGAGTTGAGCGCGCACCTGCTGGCGGCGACGCCGACCGCGCACTGGCTCGAATATGTCGACTGGGCGAACGCCGTCCTGGCAGAGCCGCTCGCGATCATCGACGGCCGCGTCACCGCATCGGCAAAGCCCGGCACCGGCCTCGCCTGGAACGACGACGCGGTGGCGCGCTACCGGATAGCCTGAACACGAAACGGGAGAACACCTTGACGACCTTTCGCGACCTCATGAAGGGCAACGAGCTCATCGTCGCGCCCTGCGCGCTCAATCCGATCATGGCGCGCATTGCCGAGGATGCCGGCTTCAAGGCCGTCTACATGAGCGGCGGCTCGCTCGGCTGGCTCAAATGCGTGACCGAGGCCAATCTGGCCTTGCCCGAGCTCGCCGAGATCGCGGTCGACATGCGGGCCGTCTGCAAGCTGCCGATCATCCTCGATGCCGGCGGCGGCTGGGGCGATCCGATGCATGTCCACCGCACCATCGCGCTCACCCAGGCCGCGGGCTTTGCGGCGATCGAGATCGAGGACCAACTGCTGCCGCGCCGCGTCGAGCATCACATCGGGATCGACAACCTCGTCACCACCGAGCTGATGGTCGACAAGGTCAAGGAAGCCATCGCGGCGCGCACCGACCCGGATCTCGTGATCATCGCCCGCACCAATTCGCGCCGCGTCCACGATCTCGACGAGGCCTTGCGGCGCGCCGAAGCGTTCCACCGCGCCGGTGCCGACATGCTGTTCATCCACACCCGCAACGCCGAGGAAATGCGCATCGTCGGCGAGCGGCTGCCGCCGCCGCTGATGACCTTTGCGCCGCCCGACGGCTTTTCCACCTTCGCGATGTCGAAATCCGAGATGGCGAAGCTCGGCTATCGCCTGGCGGCATCGTCCGGCACCTCGTTTGCCGCCATGTACAAGGCGGTGCGGCAATCCATGGAATGCCTCGCCCAGGACAAGCCGGACCCGTTCCTGGGCCCCGGCGGCGCCGAGGCGGAAATGAAACGGGCGCACCAGACCACCGGGCTCGATGCCCTGCTCGCCGTCGAGCGGCGGACGATGAAGAAGGCGTAGAGCATGATCCCGAAAAGTTGCAGACTTTTCGGATAAGATCATGCTCAAGATCAATGGCTTTGGAGCGCTATCCGATTCAACCTGAAACGATCGCGCTCCGGCGCCGCCACGTTCACCCGGGGCTGCGTACCTCGACGTCCCCCTGAAGCGGCTCAACCTTGCCATGGGAATTGCGCAGCACGAGGCAGGCGGCGCCGGCGTTATGCAGGGCCGCGCATAAGTCCATGGCGCTCTGGCGCGTATCGACCCCGACCCGCACCTGATAGAAGCGATTGGTGCCCCGGTTGCGCAATTGCCCTTCGATAATCAGGGGATCCCGGTTCTCAAGAAGCGCGCGGTAAGTCTTCTCCAGCGAGGCGTAGGTGGCCAGCACGCGCTCGCGCGAGAAGCCCGCGCTGAGTTCCACGCCCCACGGTCGCGCATTGCCCTGCGCCACCCGACGCTCCAATTCGTTGATGAAGGGCGACGGCTCGGTGTGCAGCAGCGCCATCAATTCGCGGCACGAGGTGCGGGGCACCGGCCCCTTGTCGCCGCCGCCATTACGGCTGGCCGCGGCCCATTCCTCGGCACTGCGGCCGGTGATCTTGATCACGTAGTTCCGGGTCTGGCCGGGCAGACCGCCGCGACCTTCGAGCCAGTCGCGCACCCGGCGAGGACCTGCATTATAGGCCGCGGCGGCGAGCCCGAGATTGCCGAATGAGGAGTGCAGCTCTTCCAGGAACTCTGCCGATTTGGGCAGCGCCGACACCGGATCGAACGGATCGAACAGGCCGCGTTCGCTTGCCGTCCCCGGCATGAACTGGGCAATGCCCTGAGCGCGCTGCCCGTTGCGCGTCATCGGGCCGACCGCGTTCGGCTGGAACCGGCTTTCCTGCCAGATCAGGCGGGCGAAGAACTCGAAGGGAAGCCCGTGCGCCTGCGCCGCCGACTCCACCAGGAGGCAGATCGCCTCCGAGGTGGAGGGCCGCACGGCCGCGGCGGCGCCAGGACCGGCCTCCGCACCGGCCGGCGCCTTGTCGCTTTTTGCGGGGTCGGGAACGGCCTCGGGCGCAGCGGGCGGCGGGGCGGGCACCGGGTTCGGGGTCTGGGGAGCCGCATCCTGCGCCGCCGCCGATCGCGAAATCGGGAGCGGCAACACCTGGGATGAAAGGACGGCGAGCGCCAGCAGCATCCTCATGCCGCGCTGCATGCGACGGCGGCGGCCCGATTCCTGTGGGATAAGATCCTGGATCATGGTCGGGTTGAGTCGAAGACTCGTCCATCATCTCCTATCGGCGCAAGAATGTCTCCCGTCCGCACGGGACCGCGTTCGGCAAGAAGGCGGCCGCCATGTTGTCAGAAAAACGTGAAAAATTCGGGACCAACACTGTAGGACTGGTCCGCGAATTATCGCTTCAATTCGCGTGCTCGAACGGTTTTTTGCTCCCTCTCCCGCTTGCAGGGGAGAGGACGACAACCAAATCGATTGTTGGCGGACGAGTTCCTAAGCCCCGGCGTAGGCCCGAATCAGGGCGTCGAACTTGAACCACATGGCGTCGAGATCCAGGCCAAGGCCGCGGTTTGAGAGCACCACGACGGTGTGATTGTTGCCGAGGTCGTTGTGGTAATCGGTGCGGAATCCGCCCCAGTAGCCGGCGTGCCCGAAACCTTGCACGCGGCCCGATTTGTCCGTGAACAGCGCCCAGCCGAGGCCATAGGGATTGGTCTTGCCGTCGCGGGTCTTCGACGGCACCAGCGCGCGCCGCATCGTTTCCGGCGTCAGGAATCTGTGGGTACGGACCGCCGCGTCCCAATTGGCCATGTCGGCGAGGTTGCTCCAGATCGCGCCGTCGCCGACTTCGAGATGCTTCTCGTGGCGTTCCGGCGCGGTCCCCCAGTTTTCCACCCACGCCTTGTTCTTGAATTCGTAGCCGAGTGCATTGTTGCAGGGATGGTCGGAGTGAATCGGCACGCTCGCCGGGCTGTCGTAGATGAACGTATCGACCATTCCGGCCGGTGCGAAGATCTCGTCGTGCATGAAACGGGCGAACGGCTTGCCCGCGACGCGCTCGATCACCACCGCCATCAGCAGGAAATTGGTGTTGTTGTACTCGTATTTGCGACCGGTCGGAAAACGCAGCGGGAACTGCCGCTGCTGGCGCGCCAGTTCCGCGGGGTAGTCCTCGCTGACCCAATAGGTCTTGTTGCCCATGGGGACGTTTTTCAGGTCGAAATAGCTGGGCAGGCCGGAAATGTGATGCAGCATGTCGCTGATGCGGATCGGCTCCCGGGCGTATTGCGGCAATTCCGGAATGAATTTGCGGATGTCGTCGTCGACCGAGACGAGGCCGCGCTGCGCCAGCATGAGGAGCGCCGTCGCGGTGAAGGTCTTGGACAAGGATGCGATCTCGAACCGGGTCCAGCGGGTGACGGGCGCACGGGTGCGCAAGTCGGCCAGCCCATACCCCTTCATCAGCAGGACGCGGCCGGGCTTCGTCAGCAGCACGGCGAGCCCGGGATCGTTGGGCTTCACGCCGGTCTTCAGCACCAGAGCGTCGACCGCGGCCTCGAGCCCGCCCAGATCGGCATAAGGCTCCGCCTGGGGCACGGCGGCCACGAGCGGCGCCAATGCAACTCCGCCGCCCATCCTCAGCACATGCCGGCGGGTGGGATTGAACGCCGAGGGGGCGCACTCGTCCATCCGCCCGCCACGTGGATCGCTGGTGGCCATTCACCCCTCTCCGGACCGCTCCGGCATCGCCGGCTGGCGCTTTGGCCCCTGTGATTCGCGCATCTGATCCCCTCGGAAGGGTCCGCGACCCAGCCGGATCATGCGCGGGCGCGGTTGCAAAGCACCGCGCCGCTTCTCGCCCCACGGCAGCGAAGGTAGCAGCTTTCGGGATCGGTGGTGAAGCTGAGACTTGTCACAGCCTCCCCCCAGGCGCGGGTTCCCGAGGCCGGGGCTTGTTCGCTAACTCATTGAAATGGCGGGGCGGCATTCCCAAAGCGGTGCAGCCGAGCCGGTTGGGTCGCCGCGTCGGCGCCCCTGATTGCACCGGACACGATTCCGCCGTACCACCCATGGCTGACCCAATGATCCCCCAGAGCCGCAGAGTTCCGGCATGACCCCGCGCAAACGTGCCGCCGTCCTGGTTTCCGGTCGCGGCGCCAACATGGCTGCGCTGATCGCGGCCGCGAAACGGCCGGATTACCCGGCGGAAATCGCGCTGGTTCTATCCAATCGCCCGCAAGCCGCCGCGCTCGGCCGCGCCAATGCCGCGGGTATCGCCACCGCCGTGGTCGATCATGTCGACTACGGCAAGGACCGGGAGGCGTTCGAACGCGCGGTGCAGGCGCTGCTCGAAGCCCACCGCATCGAGATCGTATGCCTGGCCGGCTTTATGCGCTTGCTCACGCCGTGGCTGGTGTCGCGCTGGAGCGGGCGCATGCTCAACATCCACCCTGCCCTGCTGCCGGCGTTTCGCGGCCTCCATACCCACGAGCGCGCCCTCGAAGAGGGCGTGAAGATCCACGGCGCCACCGTTCACTTCGTCGTGCCGGAGGTGGATTCCGGGCCGATCGTCGCCCAGGCGGCGGTGCCGGTGCTCGACGGCGACACCCCGGACACGCTGGCGGACCGCGTGCTCGCGGTCGAGCTGCGGCTCTATCCGCTGGCCCTTGCCCTGGTCGCCGGAGGCAAGGTGCGGATCGAGGGTAGCGCCGTGAAGAGCGACGCGGCGGTCTCGTCGGCGGCAAGGCTGATCGTGCCCGACGAACCCTGAGGATTTCCCGCGGCATCTGAGCAAGTTTCGGACGGGTCGACCAACGGATGGGCCGGCAATGCGGCGTCAGCTTTCGCCTGCTGCGGACGTGTTGCGACACGCGCCCTGGGCAGCGATGGGCCAACAACAGACAATCAGCGGAGCAAGCGAGGTTGGCGGTTGCTTTGAAACAGAGCTGCAGCTCTTGATTTTTGCGCCTTGGGTTGCGAGTTTGTTGTTATGGTCGACAAGTCTCTGGGCGGCATGTCTGGTACGTTCCAGCCTGCAAAGCACCTCGTGATTCTTCAGACCGAAGATTGGGTGTTGAACCACCGAGTTGATTCGGCCCTTCCCGGCTATTTGATGTTGGGCGCGCGTGTGCCGACCAACGACCTTTCGCTGTTGTGTCCCGAAGCGCTCGCCCAGCTTGGAGCCCTTCTGGCGAACGCACAAAAGGCCCTAACTGCGCTACTAGAGCCTGAGCACCTCTACATCGGGCGCTACGGCCATACGGCTGGTCATGCCTTACACTTTCATCTGATACCGATCTGCGGATGGGTGAGGCAGCTCTTCTTTGATGATCCTCGATATCGTGTACTTAGGAATTTCTCTCGTCATTCGGGCGCCCTCGATGCCGACAAAACTGACGGCGCAGAGCTGACGCTCTACGTCTGGCGAGAATTCTGCGAGAGCCCAACTCCGCCGCCGATCACAGGGCCTTCGGTCCACGAAGTAGTCGAGCGATTGAAGGTGCTGATGCCGGCGCGGCGATATTAGTTGTTGCGCCAAGTGCGAAGGCGGATGACCGGTTGGGTCAAACCCCGCCTATCCATTCCCGGCGGCAATGTCCGGTTTGACCAGCAGCGGACGCACCCACCATGCCGGCGACCGCGGAAGCTCGGATGAGTGCGTTTGCCAGACGCGTGAAGAAGCCCAGGAAAAGATGAGCGGCAAACTTTGCTGTTTTGATTGTGTTTTGATCGATGCGTCATGCAGGCGAGTGCAGCCCATCTCCCTGCTTCCAATCGTCCGGGCAACTCCGTACGATGTTCGCGGCTGCAAGCTGTCGATCTCGCCTGAGAAACTCAAAAATGCGCCTCATCACCTTCATCGTCGCCATGATTGCCGCAAGCGCCCCAGCCGGTGCGCAGGGCTGGAGGGAATACCAATACCCGAACGAGGGCTTTACGGCCGCCTTTCCCGCCGAGCCCAAGGCCGAAACCACGTCTTACCAAGTCTCCGGCGGCCGCTTGGTCGAAGCGCGCGTCTATTCCGTTGTGCAGGAGGGCGGCGAGTTCAAGGTCACGGTCGCCGATCTGTCGCATACCGAGATGTCAGAAGGCAACGTCATGGCCTACGCGGTGTTGATGCTCTCGCGAGGGGGTGAGGTAAAGTTCGACATTCCCCATAGCACGCGTCGGATCATTGGCCGGCAAGCCAGCATCGACCGGGTGGACGGCAGCCAGACCTATGCTTCCGTTTTCTTTCACAATCGGCGGCTTTATCAGATCGAGGGGACGGTGCCTGCCGGTGGCTCGACCGCAGACGGCATCCGATTCCAGCAGTCATTCGACTTCACCGATGGGTGGAGGCTGCCTGATGCCCTCAGCAATGAGCTTAGGGCGCGATAACAGGCTTGCCCGCCGATATTGCGAGGGTTACCCGGTTTTGCACCCTGCGCCCTCTTGGCCACAAGAGCTGCCCCCGGTTTGTCTGCGAGATGATCGGCGACGACCGTTCCTGATCCCGCTAAGCGTGGCGGGCTGACGCGCCCTTCGGCGCGAAATCCTGATCGTCTTCGTCCTCCTCGCGCGATGCGCGGGCGAGGAGCTCCGTCAGCCAGGTATCGCGACCTTCCCTGCGATCCCCTTCTGCTTCGTCCTCTACGCTCTCGCCGGTACGGCGGAGGAACCGCGTCCAAAGTATTGTGAGTGGACCGCGGCCTTGCTGCTCATTTTCGTTTGCGGGAAAACTCGGCTTCGACGAAGCGCCATCGCGTCGGTGCGATGGTCCATCCAGCACCGCCCGCGCCCGTTGCTCGCGCTGCGCGTCGGCCTCGACCTCTCCGATGGCCAATTCCAGAGACATCTGCGCGGCCATGATATCGGACCGGTCCAAAGCCGGCTCTGCCCTGTGCATCTCCGCTATGACTGCCGAACGCGCGCGCTCATAAAGCCGCCGGCGTGCCTCCCCGGTGTTGGGGTCCAGCGCGCTTACGGCTTTGGCAATTATCGACTGATAGTCAGCCATTGTGCTGATCAACGTCGGCAGGTTCAAGCTGAAGGGCGTCCGATTTGATGTCACCGGCCAGCTTGAGCCACCCTAGCGCCATGCCCATCAAAATGGTCCTCACTTCGCCCTGTGTCTCCGCCTTTGCCAATTCGAGGCATCCCCTCGCTTCGTCGCGGAAATCCACCACGTTTGCCGGAACGTTCAACGCAACCATCGCCACCCCCTCTATCATCTTTCACTTCCCGCCCCCTTGCCCAACAGGGCGGGCGGAAATGTGTGGATAAGTGGGCGAATTTACGCAAGCTTGGCTGGTTTTTCCTTGACGTCACCTGCGAAATTTGGCAGCGGGGCCTGTCCCATCTAGTCAACGGTCTCCTCGTCCCCTAGGATCAAGTGCCGAGACACCCTACTCGCAAGAGGGCTGCAACCGTGCGCCTCATCGCCTTTATCGTTGCGCTGGTCTTCACCGGCTCCGCATCGGCGGACGACTGGAAAGAATACGACAACGCCCAGTATTCGTTCGCAATCCACTTTCCCTTGGACCCAATTCACGAGGCGACAACCTATCAAGCCGCCAACGGCCGCTCGTTCGAGGCCCACACTTTTTCGGTCGAGCAGGCAACCGGGGTGTTCAAGGTGACAGTAGTCGAGATGCCTGGTGAGGAAACTGGCGAGGATGCGCTGGTGGTTAAAGACGCGGCCAAGACGGCTGCGGAAGGCGGCGTGATCAAGTTCGATATTCCGCACCGCGTCCGCGCCGTCTACGGCCGCCAACTCGGCATCGCCGGAGCAAATGGTGGCTATACCTACGTGGCACTGTTTTACCACAAGAACCGACTGTACCGGGTCGAGGGCAAAGCGTTCGTTGCGGGCGGGCAGACGGAGGTCGACGCCATGCGCTTCCAGCAGTCGCTCGATCTCACTTGAGGCTGAACGCGGCGGAAGGCAGCCATGGCGCGTCGTGCCGGAGCAGTAGGTGTCCGGAAAAAGTGCTGGAGACATCCAAAGAACCCGGTCAAGAACCAGAAGACCGCTGCCCTTCTGAACCAAGTGCTCACTCTGTTGCCAAAAAGGATGCGCTTACCAACTTTGCCCGCTGGCTGTCGATTGGCCGTGACGAGCGTCTTGCCCCATCCTGCGCCCCCGCCTGGCGTCACCGTCGAGGTCGAGCCTTCCAGGTGCCGCCCAACCTTGACGGCCCCTGGCCGTGATCACACGTCTGGCGCGTCGGCTCCGAATGGGCGGAATGTAACGCATGCCATCACGTGCTTCTATTTGGATAGCACTTTTTATTGGCTCCACAATTGGAGGGATTATTCCCGAACTGTGGGGTGCCGAGATGCTGTCTTACACATCATTGATCCTGAGCGGCGTCGGAGCCCTGGTCGGATTGTGGATTGCTATCAAAATGTAAGAAGGCGGCAGGCTGCCGCGATGCACAGTCGGTGTCGCAGATGGGTCGATGCTGTCGAAGCAATCGAAAATTGATCGGTTCGCAAAATCCGACCAAAATCGGTTTTTAGCTGCCTCCGCTGCTGGACTTTACCCGCGAGCAAGCTCGAACTCGTGATCACCTCGAGACCGCCAAGGCCCTCGGCCTCACCACCCCAGAAACGCTGCTGGCCGACGAGGTGATCCAGTGAGGAGGCATCTCGCAACGCAGGAAGTTTGGAGCGCCGACAGCCGCTAAAGGCACGAGCAGCCGACCCGATCGCGGGCCCGGATGGCAGCCTCACCCCAGCTTACGGACATCGAAGGACAAAAGTCTCAGAGGCCGATTCGGGTCCAACAGCGGACAAACGCACCGCAGCAAACAGCACATGCAGCAAGACCGCCTCGCGGCGGGCTCTCCGAAATCCGTTCAGATGTTTTGATAGGCGGTGATCCTGTGGTCCATGACGGTCATTACGATCTCAGGACAGAAACGCTAAGTTCCCGGGTCCGATGGTCCGGTGCAGATCCGCGTCAACTCGGCTCCTGCGGCATTGGAAAACCCATCTCATTGTGGGTTACAGGTCCGATTCTTTACGGCAGGCCATTCATGGCGAGGCCGAAGCAACCCCGGTCAGCCCATGCCCATGCCCTGCATTTTGAATTGTCCATTTTCTTCAACTATGACAACGTATTCAACGCGCCCCGTGGTATAAACATTTTCAAAGGCGAATATATAACTTTTTCCCTTGAACGCCCAAGCTGGCTGAGGCGCATCATATCTGACATACAGGACAGTGCTGCTCGTCAATCGACCGATCTGTCGGCGCATGCTCGTAAGGCCGGCGGTGAACCCCTCCCTTGTGTTTGCCATGTCGTTTTTATACCGGTCGCTTGCCAGGGTGTCCCAGATCAGAGCGAACTTCTTCTCTGCTAACGCCGCGAAAAACGCGTTAGCAGCGGCCGTAGCGTCCTCTCTTTCGTCCGCGTGAGATGCAGTCGAAAAGAGTGAAACGACACCAACAAAAATGAGAGTGAATATTCGCCTGTTGACGGCTCGCATGCTCGCCTCCCTTACCGGGTATGACCCATGACGGCTGTGTGCTTGGATCCGAACTGTTACCAAGAAGCGCGATCAGCCTCCAATCGCGGCTAAAAACGTGCCGGTGCAGCTTTTGAGGTATTTCGCAATCCGCCTCACATCGTCCTTTTCACCCAATTTTTTTCCGGCAGTCGCGCCATTTTGCTCAGAGCCCGGCGCCTTGGCCTTTCGGATCGGGCTTGCTCCCAAGCCGCTTGGCGAAATCCATGCCCGGCCGCTCCACCAGCCGGTACAGCGCCTCCGCCGCCGGGATGGTCACCACGATCGTAAAGGCGGCGGTGAGCAGGCCCGCGACATCGGTGTCGCTGCCGAACAGCATGTATCCGATGTGGATCGCCAGCACGTGGAGAAGATAGGCGCCGTAGGAGCGCTGCCCGAGATAGACGAGCGGGCGGTATTCGAGCAGGCGCAGCAATGCGCCGCGCTGCAGCATGACGTAGGCCACGAGATAGGTCATGACCGCCGCGACCGCCGTCAATTGCTCGGTGTAGCGCAGCATCGCGAACAGGGCGACGATGAAACCGAACGGCACCGCGACCGGCACCCGCGTCAGCGTGGCGATGGCCGCATAGGCGCGCGGCCACTCCAGGAGCTGCGCCAGCATGACCCCGAACAGCAACGCACAGTACGAATTCGCCGTAAAGGATCCGTACGCGATCAGAAGCGCGGTGGTGAGCGCGGTCACCGCGAAGCGCCACGTCGCGTCCCGCATCACCAGGAACACCAGCGGGAAGAACAGGTAGAATTTGAGCTCGATGCCCACCGTCCAGGAATGCACGAAGATGGTGAACTCGCTGGTGTGGGCGTATTCCGGCATCAGCGTGAGATACCAGGGCAACCGCACCACGAAGGCTTTGAATTCATCGGCCAGCGGCGGCAGCGCATAGCAGGCGAGGAAGTAGATGACGACCGCGGCGTAATAGCTCGGCACGATGCGAAAGAAGCGCCGGATCAGGAACGCGCCATATGCGATCCGGCCGTTCTTGCGTTCCTCCCGGATCAGCAGCATCGCGACGAGATAGCCGCTGATGACGAAGAACACCCAGACCGCCGTCCAGCCCTGCAGGTAGGAAAACAACGCCACGGCCGGAATATGGGCCGTGATGACCAGCAGGAAGCCGACGCCGCGCAGTCCGTCGAACCCCGGACGATAGGAATTCTTCAGGTAGTCGTCGAAGCTGAGTTCGGAACAGTCGAGAGCCGGGGGCAAAGGATGGACCGTGGCAGCCGATCGCGTGATGCGATGGCGATGGATTCAATCGCGGATCAATCCGCCACCGTCAAGGCCGCGGCCCGACCGGCTGACGATGGAACGCGGTGATGGCCGAAACGGACCGGGAAATGCTTTGCGGGAAACCGGCAACAAAAACCCCCGGGTTGGAAACCGGGGGCGACGGGCAACACCCGTGGGCCGAAATATCCGGCCGGGACCGCGATCAAGCGACCTTGAGGTTTTCCGCGGAGGTCTTGCCGCGGTTGGTGACGAGTTCGTACTCGACGACCTGCCCCTCATTGAGGGAGCTGAGGCCGGCCCGCTCGACTGCGGAGATGTGGACGAAAACGTCCTTGTCTCCCGTCGACGGCCGGATGAACCCATAGCCCTTAGTTGGATTGAACCACTTGACGCTGCCTTTCTGCATCGTCTGTCTCCTAGATCAGTCAGAACGCAAGATGAGACGCGGACGCAATCGCTGCGAGCCGCGCCAACAAGCCGGGGGTCTTTGGAGATCCGAATCAGTCGTCATAACGCCAGGGCCGGAGCGGCCAAAAATTCCGATTGCTGCGCCAATGACTACAAAAAAATACGGCCGAAGCAAGGCCCTTCAGCATTCCCCGAGCGCGTGCAAAATCATTAAAACGAAATGAAAATTCTGCCGCGGGGTGCGAACTCGCAACGCAGCAAAAAACACGCTACGCCGCTGTGGCGCAGCGCCTTATCCAAACCTTGTTGTCGTGAAAGGCAGCGCCGCCATAGGGCGCAATCGGGTCCGCCCCGGTCAAGGTGTTGATGCCGCGGCCGTCGGGATAGGCATCGTTGGGCCAGATCGATTCCGCGATCAGCACGCCGCGCCGCACGCCGTCGTAAATGCGCGCGTGGAGACGTACCTCGCCGCGCCCGTTGCCGAGCACCACGGCATCGCCATCCGCAATTCCGGACGCCGCCGCATCCTGCGGATGGATCATGACCTCGGGGCGGCGTTCGCGTTTGGTCGATGTCGGGGTTTCATTGAACGTGGAGTTCAGGAAGTTGCGCGCCGGCGAGGTCGCGAGCCGGAACGGATGGACAGCGTCCACCTCTTCGATGACCTCCCAATGGTCAGGCAGCGCCGGCATCGTTTCGACGGGACCGGACCGCACCGGGCTGCGAAACGGCACGTTCCTCCAATCGGCCTTGAAGCGGAACTTGCCGTCCGGCCACGGGAAGCCGCCGAGGTAATGGGCGGTGGCGAAATCGGGCTGGCAATCGATCCACCGCTTGGTCTCGAGTTCCGCGAGCGTGCCCCAGCCGGATTTGCGCAAGGTCCAGTCGATCAGTTCCCGCGGCGTCATGGCGAAGCCCGGATGCACGGCGCCGAGGCGCTGCGCCAGCGCGCAATGGACCTCGTGATTGTTGCGGCATTCGCCGGGCGGATCGATCAGCTTCGGCCCGAGGATGATGTATTGGTGGCCGCCGCCGCGATAGAAATCGTCGTGCTCGAGGAACATCGTCGCCGGCAGCACGATGTCGGCGGCGCGGGCGGTCTCGGTCATGAACTGCTCGTGGACGCAGACGAACAGATCCTCGCGCGCAAACCCGCGCTTCACCCGTTCCTGGTCGGGCGCGACCGAGAGCGGATTGGTGTTCTGGATGAAGAGGGCCGCCACTTGCGGCCCGCCGGCGAGCGCGTCCTCATCGCCTTCCAGGATGGCGCCGATGCGCGACTGGTCGAGCAGACGCACCGACGGATCGAGGACGTCGAGACCTTCGATCATGGTCTTGTTGAGGTGGTAGATGTCGGCATTGCCGTGGAACGCGCCGCCGCCCTCCAGCAGCCAGGCCCCAGTCACCGCCGGGATGCAGCTCGCCGCATGCATGTTGGCGGCGCCGTTGCGCGAGCGCGAAAAGCCGTAGCCGAGCCGGAAGAAGGCACGCTTGCGCTCGCCGATCAGCGCTGCGAAGGCCTCGATGGTGGCGACGTCGCAGCCGGTGATGCGCGACGCCCAGGCCGGCGTGCGCTCGCGCACATGGGCTTCGAGCTCGCGGGGAACGTCGGTGTAGCGGGCGAGATAGTCGCGGTCGGCGCGGCCGTCGCGAAACAGGCAATGCATGACGGCGCAGGCGAGCGCGCCGTCGGTGCCGGGACGGATCAGCACCGGCAAGTCGGCCTGCTCCATGGTGCCGTTCATGTAGACATCGACGGCGGCGATCTTGGCGCCGCGCTCCTTGCGGGCGCGGGTCGCGTGGGTCATCACGTTGACCTGGGTGCTCACCGCATTGGTGCCCCAGATCACGATCAGGTCGGACTTCGCCATTTCGCGCGGATCGGGCCCGGCGATCCTGCCGACCCCGGCGGCAAAGCCGCTATAGGCGGGGTTGACGCAGATGGTCGAATGGAAGCCGGAATATTTCTTGGCGTGGCGCAGCCGATGGATGCCGTCGCGCATGACGAGGCCCATGGTGCCAGCATAATAGTACGGCCATACCGACTGCGCGCCATGGCGTGCCTCCGCGCGCAGCAGGGCTTCCGCCGTGATGTCGAGGGCGTCGTCCCAGGAGACCGGCACGAACTCGCCGCTCCCCTTGCCGCCCTTGCGGCGCAGCGGCGTGAGCAGGCGATCCTTGTGGTGGACCCGTTCCGCATAGCGCGCGACCTTGGCGCAGATCACGCCGGAGGTGTAGTCATTGTCCTCGGCGCCGCGAATCCGGCCGATGGTGCGGGTATCGAGGATTTCAACTTCGAGCGCGCAGGTGGACGGGCAATCATGCGGACAGGCGGACGGCCCGATGCGAACCGCTGACGCGACGTCCCGCAGCGCTTCGTTCATGATGCCTTCCTATGTCGACGGCGCGGGCTCCGCCGCGGCCGCGCGATTCGAGCGCACCAGATACAATCCCATGAGAACGACGAAGATTGCACCCAATATTCCACAGATCATGGAGATGGGCTCGATCTCGAATTCGAATATCAGACGACCCGCGCTTCCCAGCCACGAATAGTCGGTGTGCAGCGAGACTGTCGTGGCCTTTGAGAGAAATTCGGATATCGCCTGGGCGTCCGGCCACAGGCTGGGCTCGATGGGCATTCCGTACATCCTGGCGATGTACTGCGAGATGATGGCATCGTCCGGCAACAGCCCGCCAGCGATCCATCCGAGCAACGCCCCGCCCGCCCACACGACCCAGGGAAATTTCTCGAGCAGCGCGAGAAAGAGCGCGCTCCCCGCGATGACGACCGGTATGCTGACCGCCAAGCCGAGGCCGAGCAGAAAATAGTTTCCCTTTGCCGCCGCCGCGACCGCGATCACGTTGTCGAGGCTCATGACGATATTGGCGACGACGACGACGCGCACGGCCCGCCACAAGTCCTCGACCGCCTCCGGCGTACCTTCCTCATCATGCGCCTGTGGCGCCACGAGCTTGACGGCGACCCAGAACAGCGCAATCCCGCCGATCAGCTTGAGATAGGGCAGCTTCAGCAAGGTTGCCACGATACCGGTGAACAGGATCAGCAATACGGCGGCACAACCGGCGCCGAGCACCATGCCCCAGAACCGTTCCTTCGGCGGCAGGTCACGTACCGCAAGCGCGATCACGACCGCGTTGTCACCGGACAACAGAATATTGATGCCCATGATCTGCAACGCGGCCAACCAGAAGGCCGGCCGCATCATTTCGGACGCAATCATCTCCACAGGTCGTTCCCCCGAGTTCGCGCCGGCATTTCGCCGTAAGCAATTGACGCCAATGAGGTGTTTGTCAGTACGCAAGCAGTCTACAGGCCCGCGAGGGAGGCTGGCTAGCGGCTAAACCGCGCAAGCCGCCCGCGGCGACCTCAGCCGACGATGTCGTTTCCGGCGAAGAACTGGGCGATCTCGTTCGCCGCCGTGTCTGCCGCGTCGGAACCGTGGACTGAATTCTCGCCGATCGATTTGGCGTGGACCTTGCGGATCGTGCCCGCCGCCGCCTTGGCGGGGTCTGTCGCTCCCATGATGTCGCGGTACTTGGCGATGGCGTTTTCACCTTCGAGCACCTGCACCACCACCGGCCCGGAGATCATGAAGTCGACCAGTTCGCCGAAGAACGGCCGCGCCCGGTGCACCGCATAGAACGTCTCCGCCTGCTCCCGGGTGATGCGAACGCGCCTCTGCGCGACGATGCGCAGCCCCGCCTGCTCGATCAGGGCGTTGATGGCGCCGGTGAGATTGCGCGCGGTCGCGTCGGGCTTGATGATCGAAAACGTACGCTCGATCGCCATTGATGGACATCCTTTGCTGAGGTGCGGCGTAAAGACCGCCGCGCTTATACCGGCGCCACCCGTAACCAGCAAGGCATGGACGCTGCGATCAACCGAGGGTGAACCGGGTCCCTCTGGCCCGCGGCTGGATTTGTAACAGTTCGGCGATTGAACCGTTTGCTGGTCTGCATCCACCAAGTCTGCAGGACGACGCAAAAAGCCACGTCCAATAGAGGAGACGACACCAATGATCCGTAAGACTATGCTTGCTCTCGCTGCAACCGTCGCCATCGGCGCGGCTGCCCTTGCGCCTACGTCCGCCTCGGCCGGTTGGGGTCACGGCGGTGGCGGCTGGGGTCACGGCGGCTGGGGCCACCACTGGGGCTACGGCGGCGGCTACTATGTCGGCTATGACAGCTGCTGGCGCACCCGCTGGGTCGACACCCCCTACGGTCTGGTTCTGCGGCGAGTGAATGTGTGCTATTGAGCGCGCCGCGCGCCTTCGACGTGACCATGACACGGGCCCCGGATGCGCAATCCGGGGCTTCGTGCCAATTCCGTTCGGGCCATATTCCCGAACAAATCAGTCCTGTATGATCCACAGCCGGGCCACCAGCGGGGAGAGCGGACTATGCGATTTATCTTCGGCTTGATTCTCGGTGCGGCGCTGACGGTCGGAGGCGCCTTTATTCATGACACCATGGAATCCGGCGCCGCCAAGCCGCTCGTGAATTGGACCAATGCCGCCGAGCTCGAGAAAGTCACCTACGACTACTTGAAGTCCCAGGTCGATCGCCTGATCAAATGGGCAACCTCCCAATAGCCGGAAAAGCCGCGGCGCCGGGGCGCCAGACTGCATCTTCCGGGGGGTACACGACCGCCGAGACAACATGCGCATTTGACGGGCGCGGGATCGCGACGATAGTTTGCGCGCGAACAAGCGCGCCGCCGGCAGTCGAAACGCGCCGCCGGCGTCGTTCGGCGCACAAGGCGCGTCACCTGGGAGGATCGCGATGAAAGCAAGTTTGGGGACGTTGATCGGCGGAGCAATCATGGCCGCCGTGGCCGCACCCGCGGGGGCGCAGGCGCCGGCGCCGGCCCCCCCCGCCCCCGCCCCTTATGCCGTGACCTACCTCGAGGTCATGCCGTCGGCCAAGGCCGACGCGATCAAGCTCATCAAAGAGGTCGCCGCGGCGAGCCGCAAGGAGCCCGGCAATCTACGCTTCGAGGTGCTTCAGCGCATGGACCGCGACAACCAGTTCGCCATCCTCGAGGCCTGGAACGATCCGAAGGCCCGCGAAGCTCATGAAAGCGGCGCTGCGATGAGCCAGTTCCGCGACAAGCTCAAGGCGCTCCGCTCCGGCCCCTATGACGAGCGGCCGTCGGTGCCGATCACCGTCGCTCCGCCCGCCACGGCGGGAACGCCGGGCGCGGTCTACGTGATCACCCATGTGGACGTCGCGCCCCCCTTCAAGGACGCCACGATCGACTTGCTCAAGAAGTTCGCTGACGACAGCCGTAAGGAGCCCTCCTCCGTGCGCTTCGAGGTGTGGCAGCAGAACAACCGGGCGAACCACTTCACCGTCAGCGAGATCTGGAAGGACCGCGGGGCGATCGACGGTCATATCGTCACTGCGCCCATCAAAGAGTTCCGCGAAAAGCTCGGCCCCATGAGCGGCGCGCTGTACGACGACCGGTTCTACAAGAGCGTCGAGTGACCGGCGGGCGGCAAGCGCCGCCTTGATTTGTTGCACGCGGCCGGCATTGCTTCGATGCCGGCCGCGGTCGTATCGGGGCATTGCCCGACCCACAGGCGGCTTCCCATGAGGCGCCGGTCGTGGCGAAACAGGAAATCCCATGCGCGCTGCGTACTACGAAGCAAACGGTGCCGCCCGCGATGTCCTGCGGGTCGGCGAGATCGAGACCCCCTCCCCCGGTCCCGGCGAAGTCCGGATCAGGATTGCGGCATCCGGGGTCAATCCCTCCGATGTGAAGGCGCGCGAGGGGCGCACCCGTAAGATCGCCTTTCCCCGCGTCATCCCTCACAGCGACGCCGGCGGCGTCATCGATGCGGTCGGCGGCGGCGTGGCGGCGAGCCGCGTCGGTGAGCGCGTCTGGACCTGGAACGGCCAATGGAAGCGCGCCTTCGGCACCGCCGCACAGTTCGTGACGCTGCCTTCGGCCCAGGCGGTGCGGCTGCCGGACCACACGAGCTTTGCCGAAGGCGCCTGTCTCGGCATTCCCGCGATGACGGCCGCGCACGCAATCGCAGTGTCCGGCCTCACGGCGGGAGGAACGGTGCTGGTCTCCGGCGGCGCCGGCGGGGTCGGCCACTATGCCGTGCAATTCGCCAAGGCCGCCGGGGCGACGGTGATCGCCACCATCAGCTCCCAGCAGAAGGCGGAGCTCGCCCGCGCCGCCGGCGCCGACCATGTCATCGACTACAAGCGCGAGGATGTCGGCGAGCGGGTGATGGCGATGACCGGCAAGCGCGGCGTCGACGCCGTGATCGAGCTCGATCTCGCGGCCAATGCCAAGCTGCTCCCCGGGGTCGCCCATGCGCGCACCACGGTCGTCGTCTACGGCACCGGGCGCCTGACCGCGGAGATTCCGGCGCAGTTCCTGCTCACCAGCGCCTGCACGATCAGGTTCGTCTTCGTCTATGAGCTGACCGCTGCCGAGCGCGAAGCCGCGATCCGCACCATCACCGGGATGATCGAGGCGAGGCGGCTCGTGCACAATGTGGCGCAGACATTCGCGCTCGACGACATCGTCGCCGCCCACGAGGCGGTGGAACAGGGCCAGGCCTGCGGAAACGTGGTCGTTGCGGTGGCATAGCCGGCTTCGCCGGCGTCAGGGGCGGGTGACGGATTGCGACGCAGGAGAACGCGATGTCGACTGAGTTCACGATGCTGTTGTGGTCGATCGCGCTGACCTTCGTCCAGATGTTGATCGCCGCCTCGGGCACGACCTGGCAGCTCGGCGTGTCGAACAATGTCGGCAATCGCGAAGGCGTGCTCGAACCGGCGGGCTGGGCCGGACGCGCCAAGCGCGCCCATCTCAACATGATCGAAAATATGGTCCTGTTCATTCCGCTGATCGTCATTGCCGATATCGCCGGCAGGGACAACCGGATGACCGAAATCGGCGCGGAGTTGTTCTTCTGGTCGAGGCTCGCCTACGCCGTCGTCTACATCATCGGCATACCACGTCTGCGGACCGCGATCTGGAGCGCTTCGGCCGTTGCGATGGTGCTGATCTTTATCCAGCTGTTGTAGCCACCGTCAGCGCGTTGAAAGAGTGAGCGCGCCGGTGAGGTCTCCCAGCGGCTTGCCGCCATTGGCCTTCAGCGCGGTATCGCGTTCGGTCAATCCCGGCAGGTTCGGCAGACCGAAGCGCCTGGTGACGAAGCGCAGGATCGAGGTCGTGTCGTACTGCGTGTGATCGACGTAATGCCGCTTGGCGAACGGCGATACGATGATGGTCGGGAACGCGCGAGCCGGGGCCCCAACGGTCGGCTTTGGGCGGCGCGAGGTGGTCCCAGAAGCCGCCATTCTCGTCATAGGTCACGACGACCAGCATGTGCTTCCACTGCGGGCTCTTCTGCAGGTGCGCGACGACGTCGGCGATGTGCCGGTCGCCCAGGAGCACGTCCGCATAGCCGGGATGCTCGTTGAGGTTTCCCTGCGGCTTGTAGAACGTGACCGGCGGCAGTGACCCGCTGTCGATCGCCTTGATGAATTCGACGCCGTCGACGCCGCCGTCGCGCAGATGCTCGGCGCGCGCGGGGGTGCCCGGCGCCATGGCGGCGAAATAGTTGAAGGGCTGGTGATGATATTGAAAGATCGGCGGCGGCGACACCTTGGCGCCGTCGAGCGTCGCCTGCCAGGCGCCGGCATACCAGGCCCAGCCGATACCCTTGGCGGACAGGAGATCGCCGATCGTCTGTTCCGTCTGCGGCGGCAGGATGCTCCCGCTCGCGGGATCGGCGAGGAGGGGATCGCCGTCCTTTGCAGGTTTGACCGCGCTCGGCTGATAGGGCGGCTGCGTCGTATTGACGGAATAGAAGTCGGGCGTCAGGGCGCCGTCGCGGACGAATTTCGGCGCGCCTTCCATCGCCGATTTCGGCGAGTTGTCAGCCAGCTTCAAACTGACGCCATCGGAGTCCACGACCGAAATCTGGCCCTTCGCCGGGCTTTGGTCGGCGTTGGGGTATTTCGGCGTGCAGGAGCAAATCAGCCAGAAGTGATTGAGGTAGGAGCCGCCGAACGCGCCCATGAAGAAATTGTCGGCGAGCGTGTACTGCCGCGCGATGTTCCACAGCGGAAGGTTGGCGGCGTTCGTCTTGTAATACCCCATGACGAGGGCGCCCCGGTCCGCATAGGCGACGAACTTGTCGTTCTTGCCGCCGGCGATCTGCATCTGGTTCTGGTAGAAAAGATGCCAGGGACTTTGGGTGATGACGTCGAGAGGCGCATTGAAGCCCTTGGGATCGTCGATCGCAAAAGTCGCATTGGGAAGATGCTGGGTCTGCGCTTCGGTCACGGGCGGCGTGACGCCCCTGGCAGTGAGCCCACCCCATACCGGCGGCAGCTCCTTCAGGACGGTGCCGTCGCGATCGCGCTGGGTCGCCATGCCGGAGGTGACGCGCTTGAGGCCGTTGGCGCCGGGGAAGAAGCCGTAGAGATGGTCGAAGCCGCGGTTTTCGGCATAGATGACCACGACAGTCTCGATCTGCTCGAGCCCAGGGGCACGCCGCGGCGTTTTGGCAGCGCTGGCTTCCATTGCGCTGCACAAGCCCGTTCCTGCCGCCAGCGCGGCCGCAAAAAAGGTGATCTTCTTCATTTGAATCTCAATTGCGAAATGCGGTTGGCCGTCGATCTGCGGCCCCATATAGCACGTTTGCAGACCCCACCCAGTTGAAACCCGGGGGCGGTTGGTCGCACGCTGGCAACGGCAATCGAATTCGTCCATTGTCCGCCCCATGGCGCCGCGGCTGCCCCAATTCCTGTTGTGCAGCTTGCTCATCGCAGCGAGCGCGCAAGCGGTTGCGGCACGGCCCCGCACGATGTCGCGGGCCGCGGTTTACGGACAAGTCAGCGTTCTGGCCGAGCTCGGCCGCAGACTGTTCTTCGATCCCGCGCTCTCGGCCTCGGGCAAATTGTCATGCGCCTCATGCCACGACCCGGCCTTTGCCTTTGGTCCGCCCGATGCGCGTCCGGTCGTGCCCGGCGGCAAGGACATGCGGCAGATGGGTCTGCGCGCCGTTCCCTCGCTCAGGTATCTGCAGGCGACGCCCCAGTTCACCGAGCATTTTCACGACTCCGATGACGAAGGCGATGCCAGTGTCGACAACGGCCCGACCGGCGGGCTGACCTGGGACGGCCGCGTCGACCGGGGCCGCGACCAGGCCCGGTTGCCGCTGCTGTCGCCGCTGGAGATGGCCAATGACGGCCCGGCGGCGGTCGTCGCTGCGGTGAGAAAATCCGCCTACGCGGACATGCTGCGCCAGGCATTCGGCGCCGCCATATTCGCCGATCCCGGAAAGGCGTTCGACGGCATCGTGCAGGCGCTCGAAGCCTATGAGCAGCGCTACACCGAATTCTATCCCTACAGCAGCAAGTACGACGCCTATCTCGCCGGCAAGGCCAAGCTGACGGAAACCGAGGCGCGCGGGCTCGCGCTCTTCAACGATCCCGCCAAGGGCAATTGCGCCCATTGCCATATCAGCGCGCGCGGCGCCGATGGCACACCCCCGCAGTTCACCGACTACGGCCTCGCCGCCCTGGGCGTGCCGCGCAACGCGGAAATTCCGGCCAACGCGGATCCGTCATTCCACGATCTCGGCCTGTGCGGGCCGCTGCGCCGGGATTTTCTGGACCGGCCGGAATACTGCGGCATGTTCAAGTCGCCGAGCCTGCGCAACGTCGCACTGCGGCGGACATTCTTCCATAACGGCGTATTTCATACCCTGAGGCAGGTGCTGGAATTCTATGTGGAACGCGATACCAACCCGGAGAAATGGTATCCGCGCGCCGGCGACGGCGCGGTGCGCAAGTTCGACGATCTGCCGTCCGAATATCACGCCAACGTCAATGTCGAGCCGCCGTTCGACCGCCATCCTGGGGACCAGCCGGCTTTGTCCGGCTCGGAGATCGACGACATCATCGCCTTCCTCCAGACGTTGAGTGACGGCTACGCCGGCGAGAAGCCGAAAGCTCAGCGATGACGGCGGCGTACGCCGGCGAAACGCGGCCCCCCGCTACATCCGAAACACCCCGAACCGCGTTTCCGGGATCGGCGCATTGAGCGTCACCGCGAAGGCGAGCGCGAGGACGCGCCGGGTTTCCGCGGGCGTGATGATGCCGTCGTCCCACAGCCGGGCGGTGGCATAGAAGGGATTGCCCTCCGCCTCGTATTGCTCGCGGATCGGCTGCTTGAATTCCTCCTCCTCGACTTCGGACCACTTGCCGCCGTCGGCCTCGATGTTTTCTCGCTTCACCGTGGCGAGCACGCTCGCCGCCTGCTCGCCGCCCATCACGGAGATGCGCGCATTCGGCCACATGAACAGGAAGCGCGGACCATAGGCGCGGCCGCACATGGAGTAGTTGCCGGCGCCGTAGGAGCCGCCGACGATCACGGTGATCTTCGGCACCCGCGCGCAGGCGACCGCGGTCACCATCTTGGCGCCGTCCTTGGCGATGCCGCCGGCCTCGTAGCGGCTGCCCACCATGAAGCCGGTGATGTTCTGCAGGAACAGCAGTGGCATCCGGCGCTGGCAGCACAGCTCGATGAAATGCGTGCCCTTGAGCGCGGATTCCGAAAACAGGATGCCGTTATTGGCGAGGATGCCCACGGGAATGCCGCCGATATGGGCGAATCCCGTGACCAGCGTGGTGCCGTAGAGCGCCTTGAACTCGTCGAATTCGGAGCCGTCGACCAGCCGCGCAATGATGGCGCGGATATCGAGGGCCTTGCGCGGATCGGACGGGATGAGGCCGTCGAGCTCTGAGGGATCGCAGGCGGGATCGCGCGGCGCAATGAGCGGGATGTCGATCTTTGTCCGTCGCATCGAGATGGGACACGGCGCGGCGGCAGATCGCCAGCGCATGGGCGTCGTCAGCGGCGTAGTAGTCGGCGACGCCGGAGCGGCGTGCATGCACCTCGGCGCCGCCGAGCTCCTCGGCGCTCACCACCTCCCCGGTCGCCGCCTTCACCAGCGGCGGGCCGCCGAGAAAGATAGTGCCCTGGTTGCGCACGATGATGGTCTCGTCGGACATCGCCGGCACATAGGCGCCGCCCGCCGTGCACGAGCCCATCACCACCGCGATCTGGGCAATGCCGGCGGCCGACAGATTGGCCTGGTTGTAGAAGATGCGGCCGAAATGATCGCGGTCCGGAAACACCTCGGTCTGGCGCGGCAGGTTGGCGCCGCCGGAATCGACGAGATAGATGCAGGGCAGCCGGTTCTCGAACGCGATCTCCTGGGCGCGCAGGTGCTTCTTCACCGTCAGCGGGAAATACGTGCCGCCCTTGATGGTGGCGTCGTTGGCGAGGATCATGCACTCGCGGCCCTCGACGCGGCCAATGCCGGTGATGAGCCCGGCGCCGTGGATCGCATCCTCGTACATGCCCAGCGCTGCGAGCGGCGACAGTTCGAGGAACGGCGTGCCGGGATCGACGAGCCGCAGCACGCGCTCGCGCGGCAACAGCTTGCCGCGCCCGGCATGGCGCTCGCGAGCCCTCGCGGGGCCGCCCATGGCCGCCTCGGCGCGCCGCTCCTGCAGCTCGGCGACCAGCGCCTTCATCTGCGCCGCATTGGTGCGGAATTCGAGACTGCCGGTGTCGGTGGACGAGGCGAGAATCGCCATGGGTTCCTCCTGCGCGGAAGCTGCCCCGGCGCCGCGACGAAGGCAATGGCGGTCTCCTGTCGCTTCAGCGCGCTGCGCCCCCTCCCCACCCCTCCCCCGCATAGCGGAGAGACATGCGGGACGGCCGCGCGCTCCGCTTATCCGCTCTGCTACTCGAGCCAGCGGGCGCATCAGCGCATAAAGCGCCGCCTGGCCCTCGAAGCCGATGCCGGGCCGGTCCGACAGCGGCAGGAACCCGTTTTCGACCGCCGCGTCGTCGGCAAAGCCGCCGAACGCGCCGAACACGCCGGGATAGGATTCCGCGCCGCCGAGGCCGAATCCGGCCGCGATCGCCAGCGACATCTGGTTGCCGCCATGGGGAAACAGCGAGGCCCGGCTCCAGCCCTCGCCTTCCAGCATCGCGACGGTGTTGGCGTATTGCGCGATGCCATAGGCCTGGGGCGGATCGACCTGGATGAAATCGCGCCCTGCGCGCAACCCGCCGAAGCGGACGAGGTTGCGCACGTCCTCGGTAGAATAGAGGTTCTCGCCGGTGGCGAGCGGGGCGTCATAGGCCGCGGCGATCTCGGCATAGAGCGCGTAGTCGAGCGGATGGCACGGCTCCTCGAACCATTTCAGCCCGAACGGCCGGAGCGCCTTGGCATAAGCCAGCGCTTCCGCACGCTCGAACTTGCCGTTGGCGTCGACCGCAAGGCTCGCCCGGCCGGCCAACACCTTCAGCACCGCCTCGATGCGCCGGCAGTCCTCGACGAGCGGGAGGCCGCCGACCTTCATCTTCACCATGGTGTAGCCGGTATCGAGATGGCGGCGCATCTCCTCCTGCAGATCGGCGAGGGTCTGGCCCGGCCGATACCAGCCGCCGCCGACATAGCAGAACACCTTGTCGGGCAAGCGACCGCCGCTGTAGCGGTCGGCGAGCATGCGATGGAGCGGCACGTCCGCGATCTTGGCCGCGGCGTCCCACACCGCGACCTCGATGGTGCCGATCCCGATCGAGCGCTCGGCGTCGCCGCCGATCTTCTCGCGCCGGATCATCGCCGCGACCACGCGGGCGGGGTCGATGTTGCCACGCTCGTCGAGCAGCGACACTGGTTCGGCCCGCAGAATGCGCGGAATGAAGCGCTCGCGCATCTGCGCGCCGCAGGCATAGCGCCCAGTGGAGTTGAACGCGAAGCCCGCCACCGGCCGTCCCCCGCGCACCACGTCGGTGATGACGGCGACGATCGAGGTCGTCATCTCCGTGAAGTCGAAGCTGGAATTGGTCAGGTCCGATTTGAGCGGAACCGCCGTCTCGCGGATGTCGACGATGCGCATGCTGCAGCAGTTGATATCGGACGGTTCAATCCATCTTGATATTGGCGCCGTGGATGACCTTGCCCCACTTCGCGATCTCGACCTTGATCTGCGTCGCAAACTCCTGCGGCGTATTGGCGACGGGGTCGAGGCCGAGCTGCTCGAAGCGCTCCTTGATGTCGGGGAGCGCCACGATCGCCTTGATCTCGCGGTACAGCAGATCGACGATCGGCTGCGGGGTTCCCGTGGGCACCAGCACTGCCTGCATGGTATCGGCTTCCTGGTCCGGCAGGCCGGCCTCGGCCAGCGTCGGCACGTTTGGGAGTGCGGCGACGCGCTTTGCCGCCGACACCGCCAATGGGCGGATCTTGCCGTCATTGATCAGCGGAATGGCGGGAGGCAGCGACGTGAACGCCATAGGCGTGTGATCGCCGGCGAGCGCCTGGATCGCGGGTCCGGCGCCGCTGAACGGCACGTGCACGATGTCGAGGTTCTGCGTCAGCCGGAACAATTCGCCGGACAGATGGGGCGTCGTGCCGGTGCCGGCGGAGGCGTAGGAGACCTTGCCGGGATTGGCCTTGATGTAGTCTATCAGCTCGCGAACGGTCTTGGCAGGGACCTTGGGATTGACCAGCAAGATGTTCGGCGCGTCGCCGACCACCGTCACCGGCGCGAAGTCCTTGTAGGGATCGTAGGGGATCTTCGGGTAGAGGCTCGGATTGACGACGTAGCTCGACGATACGAACAGGATCGTGTAGCCGTCCGGCGCCGCGCGCGCCGCCTGGCCCATGCCGGTGTTGCCGCCGGCGCCGGTGACGTTCTCGATGTAGAATTGCTTGCCCAGCCGCTCCGACAGTTTCTGCGCGACCAGCCGCGCCACCACGTCGGTCGGGCCGGCCGGCGCGAACGGCACGATGATCTTGACCGGGCGGTCCGGATAATTGCCCGTCTGCGCCTGGGAGACAACCGCTGTGAGCAACACCACAGCGGCCGCCAAAACGGCGCTGATCAAGGTCCTACCGATTCGCGCATTCGACATCACGTTTCTCCGCTCTTCCTTGCCGGGTCTGCCAGCTCCCTCCCCCTTTGAGGCCCTGAAAGGGGAGGGAGAAGCCAGCCCGTTTACTCGATCCTGATGTTGGCGGCACGCACAACTTTGTCCCATTTGGCGATTTCGCTCTTGATGCGTGCGCCGAATTCGGCCGGAGTGCTGGCCGCCGGCTCGAAGCCCAGCGCCGACAGACGCTCCTTCACGTCCGGCAGCGACAGCGCCTCGACCGTGTCGCGGTTGATGCGGGCAATGATCTCTTTCGGCGTCCCGGCCGGCGCCAGCAGGCCGTTGATGGTCTCCGCCTCCTGGTCGGGTATGCCGGCCTCGGCCATGGTCGGCACGTCGGGCAGCGCCGGAGAGCGTTTGGCTGCCGTCACCGCGAGCCCGCGCAGGTTTCCTTCCTTGATGTTGGCGATCGCCGGCGGCAGCGCCGTGAACGCGATCGGCGTGTGGCCCGCGATGGTCGAGTTCACCGCGAGCGAGGCGCCGTTGAACGGCACGGTCACGAGATCGAGCCCATACTGGAGCTTGAGCAACTCGCCCGACAGATGCGGCGTCGAGCCGGTCGACGGCTGCGCATAGCTGTACTTGCCGGGGCTGCTCTTGATCAGCGCAATCAATTCCTTGACGCTCTTCGCGGGCACCGAGGGATGGACGAAGAGGACATTGGGCGAGGCTGCCGCGAGGGTCACCGGCACGAAGTCCTTGATCGGATCGTAGGGCACCTTGGCATAGAGGCTGGGGTTCACCATGAAGCCGGTGCTCATCATGTAGAGCGTGTAGCCGTCGGGCGCGGCCCGCGCCGCGGTCGCGGTCCCGGTGTTGCCGCCGGCGCCGGGATGGTTCTCCACATAGACCTGCTGGCCCCAGCGCTCCGAGAGCTTCTGCGCGACGATGCGCGAGATCACGTCGGGGGGACCGCCCGCCGCGAACGGCACGATGATGCGCACGGGATGATTGGGATAATTCGCCTCTTGGGCGTGGCCCGCCGCGGCGGCCACGAGCGCGGCGCCGAGTGCCAGACCGCGGACGATCCAATGCATCGCAACCTCCCTGCCCTCTTTGCCCGGTCTGTCGCGCCCGGTTCGTCGCGATGCTAGCACCGCGACCGGCCGGTCGATACCCGGACGTACCGTCGCATCGGCGATTCGCGATGGGGGTGGCCCGCGACGGGGCTGACGCATGGCCGATGAGGCGCTATAGGAGGGCGCGCGCGGCGGCGGTCGCTCACCCCAATTGCCTGATCCCTCATCCCTCCGAAAAAGGACGCCCCATGTCTTCCAGCGCAGTTACATCTTCACGCAAATTCACCCGCCAGGACCTTCGCGATGCGGCGGAGAAGTACAAGAACTGGGGCAAATGGGGCCCGGACGACGAAATCGGCACGCTGAACTACACCAGTCCGCAGGACATCATCGCCGCCGCCCAGCTCGTCAAGAAGGGCAAGGTGATCTCGCTCGCGCTCAATTTCGACCAGTTCGGTCCCCAGGGCGGCAAGACAAAGTACCCGCCCATGGGCCGCATCAACCCGCTGCATCTCATGCTCCGCACCGGCACCGACGCCTATTCCGGGGTGCTCGACAAGCGCGGCATCCGCGCCTCCGACGACATCGTGGTGATGCCGCTGCAGTCCGGCACCCAGTGGGACGGGCTCGGCCACATCTTCTATGAGAACTCCATGTGGAACGGCTACGACTGCCGCGAAGTGACGAGCGCCGGCGCGCAGAAATGCGGGATCGAGAAGACCAAGAACAAGATGGTCGGCCGCGGCGTCTTCCTCGACGTGCCGCGCGCCATGGGCAAGGAGGAACTCGACGACGGCTACGGCATCACCTCGGATGACCTGGAAAAGACCGCCAAGGTCCAGGGCGTCACCATCAAGCGCGGCGACTACGTCATCGTGCGGACCGGGCAGATGGAGCGCTGCCTGCGGGTCGGGAGCTGGGACGGCTATCCCGGCGGCGACGCGCCCGGTTTTTCGTTCGAGACGCTGGAGTGGATCCACAGGACCGAGATCGCCGCGATCGCGAGCGACACCTGGGGCTGCGAGGTGCGACCCAACGAGTCCGAAGCCGGCATCAACCAGCCCTGGCACTGGATCACGATCCCGATCATGGGCATCACCATGGGCGAAATCTTCCAGGTCGCCGATCTCGCCGCCGACTGCCGCGCCGACAAGGTCTACGAGTTCATGTTCGTCGCCCCGGCGATCCCGATCACCGGCGCGGTCGGCTCGCCCACCAATCCGCTGGCGATCAAATGAAGATCAGTGATCAGGTGATCAGTGATCAGACGTAGCAAAACGGCCGCTGATATCTGATCACTGATCCCTGATTACTGACCTCTGGAGCCCCCATGAACCTCGACCTCGCGATCAATCCGCTCATTGCGATCGGGGTTCTCGCCTCGACCGCCATCACCGACGCCGCCTATGTGTTCTTCACCTCCGCGGTCATCGCCCGCCACCGGTATCGGGCCGCGAACTGGAGCGCGACGTGGTACCTGCTGTCCGCCTTTGCGGTGATCAGCTACACCGCGAACCCGATCTATGTCGCGTTTGCGGCGATGGGCTCCTGGATCGGCGCCTTCGCCTCCGTCACCCTGATGCATCGCCAGCAGAGTGTGGTACGACACGACCCGCCCTGACCTCGCGCGCAGCCCGCGCTCCCCAACGAAGCCTTTTCAACAGGATCAATCATGCTTGGACATAACCGCAAGAAAATGCTCGGCGCCGAGTGCATGGCCGACATGCTCAAGGGCTACGGCGTCACCCATGTCTTCCACGTGCCGGCGGTGCTGCGCCGCAGCTTCGTCGAGATGGAGCGCCGCTCCGACATCAAGCGCCTGCATGTCCATGGCGAGAAATCCGCCGCCTACATGGCCGACGGCTATGCCCGCGCCTCCGGCAAGCCCGGCGTCTGCATGGCCCAGGTGATCGGCGCGCTCAATCTCGCCGCCGGGCTGCGCGACGCCTGGCTCGCCCATTCCCCGGTGATCGCCATGACCGGCGGGCGCGAGCCGCGCACCAAGTTCCGCAAGGTCTATCAGGAGGTCGACGACATGCCGGCGTTCGAGCCGGTGACCAAGTTCAACGCCACCGTCGACGATGTCTCCCGCTTTCCCGACATGGTGCGCCAGGCGTTCCGCGTCAGCCGTGTCCGGCACCCCGGGCCCGGTGCATCTCCAGTTCCGCGGCAATGAAGGCCAGGTCGATGCCGAAGAGGCGGAGATGGAGCCTTTGTGCGAACCGCAGTTCTCCCACGTGCCGCCGTTCCGCCCCGAACCCGACCAGGCGAGCGTGCTCGCGGCGCTCAAAGTTCTCCAGGGCGCCGAGCGTCCCGTGATCGTCGCCGGCGGCGGCGTGCGGGCCTCGGGCGCCCAGGCCGACGTGGTCGCGCTCGCCGAAGCGCTGCAGATTCCGGTCGCGACCTCGCTCAACGGCAAGGACACCATACCCGGCAATCATCCGCTGTCGGTCGGCGTCGTCGGCTCCTATTCGCGCGAGAGCGCGAACCGCGTGGTCAACCGCGCCGATCTCGTCTGCTTCATCGGCAGCGAGAGCGGCGGCATGACCACGCATTTCTGGGCGGTGCCGCCGATCGGCACGCCGGCGATCCAGATCGACATCGATCCGGAATCGCTCGGGCGCAATTATCCCCTGCTCGCCGCCGTCAACGGCGATGCCAAGGTGACGCTCGCGCGCATGCTCGCGAGCGCCGACCGCGGCAGCGCCGGCAAGCGCAAGGCCTGGATCGCGGAAGTCGGCACGATCTGCGCGGAGTGGCAGGACAAGTACCGTGCGGCGCTGACCTCCGACGCGGTGCCGATCCGCCCGGAGCGGATCTGCCACGAACTCTCCAAGCACGTGCCCGACGATGCCATCGTCGTCGTCGACACCGGCCATGCCGGCATGTGGATGGGCGGCATGTATGACCTGAGAAGCCCGCGCCAGAGCTACATCCGCAGCGCCGGACATCTCGGCTGGGCATTCCCGGCGGGCCTCGGCGCCAAATGCGGCTGCCCCGACCGGCCGGTGGTGACGTTCACCGGCGACGCCGGCTTCTGGTATCACATCGGCGAGCTCGAGACCGCGGTGCGCTGGAAGATCAACGCGGTCACCATCGTCAACAACAATGGCGGCGGCAACCAGAGTAAGCGCGGCTTCGACCGCGTCTATGGCGGCACCCAGACCGAGGGCGGCCGCACGCTGTGGACCTTCAACAAGATGAACTTCGCCCGGCTCGCCGAGGACATGGGCGCACTCGGCATCCGCGTCGAGCACCCCGGCGCCTTCCCCGCGGCGCTCGCCCAGGCGCTCGCCGCCGAGCGGCCGGCGGTCATCGACGTGGTGACGGACATCGACGCGCTGGCGCCCACAGCGGTGGCATGACGCCTGCCCGGCGCGCCCCGTTCAGCCAGGGCACCAGGAGACGGGCGCAGCGCCGCAGAACTCGGACCCGCCGGGGATCGCCCGACGCGTCAGCCCCTCATGCGCTCAAAAATCCGGCTTCGTCGCTTCAGGGAGCGGGAACAAGTTGTGGCTGAAGCGGTCGCCATTGTTCTCGGCACAGATGAACTCCCGCCACGCCCGCTCCTGCTTGCGCCAGCGCGCCGTCATGTACATGGGCTCGTTGAAAGTGTCCTCGTCCTCGATCTTGACGGAGGCTTCGAGGAATTTCCGGTCCGCCGACAGCTTGAAGCGCTCCGTTACATGGAGCTTTTCGCTATGCGGAGTGCGGAACATGTCGAGGAAGCTCAGCTTTGTGGACAGGCCGATGGTATCGACGACCAATTCGCCGTTCTCGTAACGGCCGATCGATTCACCGAACCAAGACGGCTTCACATGTTCGGAGTGCCGGTCGGTCATGTAGATGCGGCGCGTGAGGGAGTCGCGCTCCCACAGCATGTACACCGTCTTCATCTTCGGATTCTGTATGAAATAGAACGGCTCCGTGGTCCAAAGCAGCTGTCCGGGAACGCCTCCCGGATAGCACCGCGACGTGGCCAGGAACGGCATCCCGCGTTTGCCGGAAAGCACCTCCTCGTTCGATAGCCGCATTTGCTCAGCCGCCCAAGGCTTGAGGATCGGGTCCATATAGTTGCCCATCGCGGGTGTCACTTGGCGGTCTCGGCCCCGATCCGCATTTCCCTGCAGCGGATGGTCGGGGTGGTTCTTGATCGGCCCGCGCAGTCCTGGAGGTGGATCGAGCCAACCATCGCCGTAAAGGGCGTTGCGGCCGTCCGTCCTTACGCGGACCCAGCCCCAGGTGGACGGGTTCGAGATAAACTCCGGAATCTTTTCGCTGGTCTGGGCGAAGGCGCCGCCATCGGCACAAGCCGCGATGCATGCGCTGAGGGCAAAAGCTCCGATCAACTGGACCCCGCGTGCGCAAGCGCCGCGACCGATCTCCGCGAACAACCACATAATTCTGTTCCTCCCCCCGCAGGACAACCGCCAGCTTCTGAAGGCCGATCAGATCGCGCCCTCTGCTGGTGCTGTTCATATGGCAAATGTTACTTCAAAGTGTGGCCCAACGCTGCTCGATTTACAACGGTTCCGAAACTGAAAACGACCGTAGCGCGCAACGTCGACACTCGCTGCGCATTTCGATACGCTGGCCGCTCGGGATCAACGCGTCTCGCATCCGTTCGTTCTCACAAAAGCACAGCGTTGAGGGAGAACCGGCCATGCATCGCTCTGCATCAAATTGCGAACTGAGAAAACCGCCCGTCTTGTTCCGGCGATGGCGCTTGCTATCGATGGCGGCACTGCCGGTTCTTGCCGGCATCGGCATGTTGGGCGCGACCCTGCTTGGCGCAACCCATGCGCAGGCGCAGGGCGCTTCGCCGCCCGCGCCGGCGGTCAAGCTCTACATCTTCGATCTCGGAAGCCTGCACAGCGCCAATCCGGAGCCGCTGCTCAAGCGCGGAGTGACGGTGACGGACATGTCGGTCGTCGCCTATCTCGTGGTGCATCCCCGCGGGACCCTGCTGTGGGATTCCGGCACTATACCTGACGAACTGGTCAAGCCGGGCGGGACCACCATCGCTCGCGCCACCGTCACCAAGACGCTGGCGGGACAACTGGCGGAGATCGGCTACAAGCCCGCGGACATCAATTATCTCGCCTTGTCGCACTATCACTACGATCACTCGGCCAATGCGAACGCATTGGCGGGCGCGACCTGGCTGGTGCAGAGGCCGGAGCGCGCGACGATGTTTCCCGAAACGCCGCCGGCAAACCCGATCGATCCGAACGTCAGCGCCAAGTTCAGCGCGCTCGCCAAGAGCAAGACGGTGCTGCTCGACGGCGACCATGACGTCTTCGGAGACGGCTCCGTCGTGATCCTGTCGACGCCGGGCCATACGCCCGGGCATCAATCGCTGTTCGTCAGGCTCGCGAAGGCCGGACCGCTGGTGCTGAGCGGCGATCTCTACCACTATCCCGCGGAGCGCACGCTCAAGGACTTCCTGCCGTTCGCCGGCCGCGGTGACGACGCCAAGGAAGCGGCGTCGAAGGCCAAGGTCGAGGCGCTTCTGAAGGACAAGGGCGCGACGCTGTGGATCCAGCACGACATCGAGGCCGACGCGAAACTGAAGAAGTCTCCGGCCTATTACGATTGATTGAAATACTTCGTCGTCGCCGGGCTTGTCCCGGCGACCTCGATGTGGTGAGCACAGTGCCTTCCTAAGCGAGATGGCCGGGACGAGCCCGGCCATGACTATTGTAAGGGGAAGGCGCCGCGAAAAGAAAGGCACGCACGAATGGAAATCACCCTCAAGGGCCGCAAGGCGCTGATCACCGGCGGCAGCCTGGGCATCGGCTCTGCAGATCGCCAAGCAGTTCGCGGCGGCCGGCGCCGATGTCGCCATCATGGCGCGGCGGCGCGGCCCACTCGACGAGGCCGCAGCGGCCATCGGCGCACGACCGGGGCAGAAGGTGGTTCCGGTGGTCTGCGACGTCGCGCGCGCCGACGACATCAAGCGCGGCCATGGCGAAGCCGTCGCGGCGCTGGGCAAGATCGACATCCTCGTGAACAATGCCGGCATGTCGAATGCGGCGCCGTTCGAAGAGGTCACCGACGAGCAGTGGCAGGAGGACCTCGATCTCAAGCTGTTCGCTGCCATCCGCCTGACGCGTCTCGTCTGGCCGCAGATGAAGCAGCAGAAATGGGGGCGCATCATCAACGTGCTCAACACCGGCGCCAAGGCGCCGCGGCCCGCCAGCGCGCCGACCTCGGTGACGCGCGCCGCCGGCATGGCGCTCACCAAGGTCCTCGCCGGCGAAGGCGCCCCGCACGGAATTCTGGTCAACGCGATGCTGGTCGGCCTGATCGAGAGCGATCAGTGGGTGCGCCGGGCGAAGGGGATGGGCAAGCCGCTGCAGGACGTTCTCGCCAGCATGGGCAAGGACATCCCGCTCGGGCGCGTCGGCACCGCGCAGGAATTCGCCAACATGGCCTGCTTTCTCGCCTCCGACGCCGCATCCTACATCACCGGCACCGCCATCAATGTCGACGGCGGGCGCTCGCCGGTGCCGTAGAGGTGCGTATCTTCGGTCACTGCGATTACTGGGTCGGGCGACCCGAAATGTAGGGCGCAATAGCGTCCGCCTCGGCTTCCAAATCGGCGGAATAACGCTTCGCTATTCCGCCCTACTCGCTATCCCCCTGCGCGCAGTCCCGCGCCGCTACGCCTTGAAGAAATCGACGAAGCGTTCGTAGACGTGGTCGGGCATTTCCTCCGCGATGTAATGGCCGCACTGCATGGCGTCGGTGTCGACCACGTTGCTCGCATATTTGTGCCAGACCTCGGCGAATTCCCTGGTGCGTTCCGGCGTCTGCCCGCGCGCGCCCCACAGGATGAGGACCGGCATCCCGATCTGCTTGTCCTTGTCGGTCCCGTCGATCTCGAAGTCGCTGGTCGGTGACGCCCGGAAGTCGTTGCAGGAGCCGGTGATGGTCTTCAAGGTGTAGCAGCGGACATATTCGTCGATTGCCGTCTGGGTCAGGAACCCGAGACCGGTGCCGCCGCGGATCACCATGCGGCTCTTCAAGAAAAACTCCGCCGGCACCGCGCTGATGAGGCGCTCCGGAAACGGCGAGGGCTGCGCCATGAACGACCAGTGCCAGGAGCCGATCGCCCAGTTCTTGGTGGTGTGCGTCCACACGTGATAGGTCGGCACTATGTCCATGATGCACACCTTCGTCACCCGCTCCGGATGATCGAGGCACATGCGGTGGGCGGCGCGGGCGCCGCGGTCATGGCCCGCCATGAAGAAGCGGGAATAGCCGAGCTGCTCCATGACCTCCACCATGTCCTGGGCCATGGCGCGGAAGCTGTAATTGATGTGATTGGGCCCGGGGTCCGGCAGCGAGCTGTCGCCATAGCCGCGCAGGTCCGGCAGCACCACGTGGTAGTGCTCGGCGAGGCGCGCCGCGACCTTGTGCCAGCACACGTGGTTCTGCGGGTTGCCGTGGAGGAGCAGCAAGGGCGGGCCGGACCCGCCGTGGCGCAGCCGGATCACCGCGCCGCTGGTGCGCATGTCGAGATGCTGGAAGCCCGGGAACAGCGCCGCCACCTCGGGGCGGCCCCAGCGCGTGGGGTCGCGGACATAGTCGGCGGCCGAAGCCGTCTGCAGCACTTCGGCCTTCGCGGGCGCGGCGAGCGCACCCGACGCCGCTGCGCCCGCGGCCATCGCGGCGACGAGGTCGCGGCGGCTCACGCCCGGTTCGGCCGGGTGTTCGGTTTCGAACTCGCTCATCTTCTTCCTCCCTGGCCGCGGCAGCAGCGGCCGATGCCACGTTCTCAGGCGATCTCGAATTCCGGCAGCACCCAGCTCTCTTCCACCGCGCGCGCCTGCCAGGCCGACCACGCAGGCAAGCCCATCACCGCATCCATGTAAGCGCGTGCGATGGGGCCGACCTCGACGCCGTAGGTATGAAACCGCGACACCACCGGCGCGTACATCGCGTCGGCCGCGCCGAAGGCGCCGAACAGGAACGGACCGCCGTAGCGCGCCCGGCAATCCGTCCAGATCTCGTCGATGCGCGCGACATTGGCGAGCACATCGGGCGCGAGGTCGATGGTTCCCGGCATCCGGCGCATGTTCATCGGGCAATTGCGCCGCAGCGGCAGGAAGCCGCCATGCATTTCGTGGGCGACGGCGCGGGCATGGGCGCGCACTTCACGCTGTTGCGGCCACAGATCGGAGGCGGGAAATTTCTCCGCGACATATTCGATGATCGCGAGCGATTCCCACACGTGCACGGAGCCGTCGATCAGCACCGGCACCTTTCCGGACGGCGAATATTCGAGGATTTTTTCGCGCGCGCCGGGCGTGTAGATCGGCAGCACCGTTTCCTCGAACGCAATGCCCGCCACCTTCATGGCGAGCCACGGCCGGAACGACCACGACGAATAGTTCTTGCTGCCGAGAATGAGCTTGAGCGCCACGGGATCTCCCACCAGTTCGAACGCGCTAGGCTTTCTGCTTCGGGTTCGTCTCGACGGGACCTCCGGCGCTGCGCCACGCGCCGAAGCCGCCGCCGATATGGGCGACCGGCCGCAACCCCATGCGTTGCGCCGTCTGCGCCGCAAGCGCCGAGCGCGAACCGGCGGCGCAGAAGAACACGAACTTGCCGTCGGCGGCGAATGCCGGCTTATGGTACTTGCTGGCGGGATCGAGCCAGAACTCCAGCATTCCGCGCGGGCAATGGAAGGCGCCGGGCACCCGGCCCTCGCGATCGAGCTCCCTGACGTCGCGCAGGTCGACGAAGGTAATGCCGGCACTGCCGTGCAGCTTGATGGCGTCGGCCGCCGGCAGGGTCTCGATCTCGCGCTCGGCCGCAGCCACCATATCGTCGACGTGAAGCGTGATGTTCTGCGCCATCCGGCTCTCCTGTTGCGCTGCAATCTGGCAGAGACGCGGGCGCGGTCAAGCCCAGCTATCCGGTTGCGTGCCGCGATGGCACGGGGCAGCATTGCGACGGCTTCCGGCGCGAGCCGGTCTGAGTCGACATGGATCGGACATCCCCGATGAACATCCTGCCCTCGCTCGACATCGCTGCCCTCACCTTCTTCCTCCTGGCCTGGGGCGGTTACGCCGTCGCGGTGGAATGGGGCCCGGGTCATGAAGGCGGGCTCAACGCGCGCATGCACGACTATCGCGACGTATGGATGCGGCGCGCGCTCGCCCGCGAACTGCGTATGTTCGACGCCCAGATCATGGCGGCGCTGCAGAACGGCACCGCGTTCTTCGCCTCAACCTCGCTGATCGCGATCGGTGCAGGATTGACCATGCTGCGCGCCACCAATGAAATCAGCACGGTGATATCGAACCTGCCATTGGGCAAACCGCCGACCTCGGCGCAATGGGAGTTCAAGGCCGCGGGCCTCATCCTCATTTTCGTCTATGCCTTCTTCAAGTTCGCGTGGTCCTACCGGCTGTTCAATTATGTCGCGATCCTGCTCGGCGCGATGCCGCCCGCGAGCGAGCGCACCACGCCGGAAGCCGAGCGCCACGTCCTGCGCACGACCAAGCTGTTCGAATCGGCCGGGCGACATTTCAACCGCGGCCAGCGCGCCTTCTTCTTCGCGCTCGGCTATCTCGGCTGGTTCGCTGGCCCGTGGGTCTTGTTCGTGTCGACGACGGCTGTCGTCATCGTGATGTGGCGGCGCCAGTTCGCCTCGGCGGCGCAACACGCCCTCACGGCAGAGGTCGCGGCAAAGGCCCCGGAAGCAGCTCCGACGTCTTCCCCGTGAGGCGATAGGCGATGAGCCCGATCCATTCGTGCAATGCGTTGTCGATGCGCCCGAGCCCCCCGGACACGCTCCCGAACACGCCGAGCGCATCGCCCCAGCCATTGGTCTGGTAATCGACGGGATAGGCCTCGACATCGAACCCAGCCTGGCGGAACGCACCGATCGCGCGCGGCATGTGGAGGGCGGAGGTGACGAGAAGCCAGCGCTCGCCGGGCTTGGGCTGGGCCAGCGCCTTCGAATAGATCGCATTCTCGGCGGTGTTGCGCGAGCGGTCTTCGAGCGTCACGCGGCTCGCGGGCACGCCGAGGCTTTCGAACAGGCCGGTGACGACGTCGGCTTCGCGGCCGCGGTTGGCGAACAGGCTGGCGTCGCCGCCGCTGTAGATGATCCGCGCCGCCGGATATCGCTTCGCCAGCACCGGGACCGCGATGACCCGCTCGGCCGCCTCGTTGATGCCGACCTCGCCACGCGTCGCCAGCTTGTAGGCGCTGATGGCGCCGCCGAGCACCACGATGCCCGCCGGCGCCGCGCCCGCGGGGTCCCACGGCGGGAACCGGTCTTCGAGCGGTATCGACAGCGCCTTGCCGAGCGGCAGGAAGCCGGCCGCTCCGATCAGGAGGAGCGAGGCGACCGCGAGCCACCACCCCGCGCGAGCGAGCCGCGTGCGCGTCAGCACGAGGCCGACGAGCCCGAGCAACACGATGACGTTCGACGGCTGGGCAAAGAACGCGAACAGCTTGGAGAGGACGAAGAACATGTCGCGCCGGTCAGTTGCGCAGGTCAATGACACCGGTCAATCGCACCGGTCAGTCGAGGCTGTGCCGCCACTCCTGATAGCGCGCCTTCGCCTCGTCGTTGGGCGGATAGAGGCCCGGGAGCTGGACGCCCTTCTCCACCTCGGTGAACACCCAGCTCTCGTAAAGCTCGTGCTCGGCGCCCTCATGGGCGACGAACTCGACGAGATCCTTGGGGATCACCACGGCGCCGTCATCGTCGACGACGATGAAGTCCTCCGGGAAGATGGCGACGCCGCCGCAACCGATCGGCTCGTTCCAGCCGACGAAGGTCAGCCCGTTGACCGAGGCCGGCGCCGCCATGCCGGCGCACCACACCGGCAGGCCGCTCGCGAGCACGCCGACGCGGTCGCGCAGCACCCCGTCGGTCACCAGCGCGGTGACATTGCGCTTCTGCATGCGGGCGCACAGGATGTCGCCGAAAATGCCGGCGCTCGGCACCCCCATGGCATCGGCGACCACGATCACGCCCTCCGGCATGGCTTCGATGGCGGAGCGGGTCGAGATCGGCTTGCTCCAGCTTTCGGGCGTCGCGAGATCCTCGCGCGCGGGCACGAACCGCAGGGTGAAGGCGGGACCGATCAGCCGTTCGCCGCCCGGCACGAGGGGCTTGGGTCCGTTCATCCAGCAGCGCCTGATGCCCTTCTTGAGCAGCATCGTAGAGATGGTGGCAGTCGTGACCTTGCGCAGAACGTCGAATACGGCGGAATTCATCGCTGACCTCGCTGAATGGAGCCGCTGCCCCGAATGGCCGCCGAGATAGCAGGTGCCGCGGGTTTCGAGAAGCCGGGAGATGGCTCAATCCCAGTCAGGCGAGCCGGACCAGTTCACGATCCGTCCGCGCGGATGGGCAAGTCCGCGGATTTCCTCCATCTCGGCCGGCGCGAGCGCGAAATCGAAAATCGCCAGATTCTCCGCGAGCCGCTCGGGCTTGGAGGTGCGGGGAATGACGATCGCGCCCTCCTGGACGAGAAACCGCAGGCACACCTGCCCGGCCGACTTGCGGTGGCGCAGACCGATCGCCGCGAGGGTGTCGTCACCGACCGCCCGGCCGCGGGCGATCGGGCTGTAGGCGGTCACCGAGAGCCCGTGCTTGCGGCACGCCTCGACCACCTTCGACTGGTCGATATAGGGATGCCACTCGATCTGATTGGTAACCAGCGGCTCGGTGGCAAGCTTCACCGCCTGCGCCACGAGCTTCACCGTGAAGTTCGAAATCCCGACATGGCGGGTGAGACCCTCCCGCTTCATCTTGCACAGCGCGCCGATGGTGTCGGCGAGTGGAATGCGCGGGTTCGGCCAGTGGATCAGCAAGAGGTCGACCTCGGAGAGGCGCAGCTTCGCGAGACTCTCCTTGGCGGCCCGCTCGAATTCGCGCGGCGCCAGATTGTCCTGCCAGACCTTGGTAGTGATGAACACGTCCGCGCGCGCAATTCCGGAGGCGCGCAGGCCTTCGCCGACCTCGCCCTCATTGCCGTACATTTCCGCAGTGTCGACATGCCGGTAGCCGAGCCGCAGCGCCTGCTCGACCATCCGCGCGCAGGTGCGCCCACGCAGGTCCCAGGTGCCGAGACCGATCGCGGGAATCCGGGCGCCGTTCGCCTCGACAATGGGGATGGTCATGAGATCCCAGTGCTATGACTTCTGACGGTTCATTCAATTTCGGTGTCATGCTCCGCGACAGCGGGGCATCCAGTAATCCCTGTGCCATCGTTGGAACTCATGCTGTGCCTGGATGGCAGCCCGGTGGTTACTGGATCGCCCGGTCAAGCCGGGCGATGACAACAATGAAACTCGAGGAGACAGAACTCTAGAGGTACAGGCTCTTCATCTGCGGCTCAGGATAGCGCGTGCCGGCCGCCGATCCCGCAGGTATCGCATCCGAAATCTCGCCGACTTCGCCTTCGCTCAAGTGAACCGAAAGTGCGTCCAGGTTTTCCAGAAGCCGTTCCTTCCGCTTGGTACCCGGGATCGGAATGATGTCCGGCCCCTGGGCGAGCAACCACGCCAAAGCAAGCTGGCCCGGGGTGCAGCCCTTGCGTTTCGCGATCGCCTCGATCCGCTGCACCAGTTCGACATTGTGCGCGAGGTTGCCGGCAGCGTAACGCGGCTGCCGCCGCCGCGTATCGGTCTCCGCGAGTCCCGTCGGCTCTTCGATCTTGGCGGTGAGCAGGCCGCGGCCGAGCGGCGCATAGGCCACGAAGGCGATACCGAGCTCGCGGGTCGTATGCCGCGTCTCCTCGGCCTCGACCCGATAGAGCAGCGAATATTCATTCTGCACCGCGGCAATCCGATGAACCCGGTGGGCGCGCCGGATCGTCTCCGGCCGCGCTTCGGAGAGCCCGAGAAAACGGACCTTGCCCTGCTTCACGAGCTGGGCCATGGCGCCGACGGTGTCTTCGATCGGCACCGTCGGATCGACGCGGTGCTGATAGTAGAGATCGATCACCTCGACGCCGAGGCGCTTGAGGCTCGCATCGCAGGAGCCCAGCACGAATTCCGGCCGCCCGTCGGCGAACTTTCCGCCGCGGCCGCCGAGATTGCCGAACTTTGTCGCGAGAAAGACTTCCGCACGCCGTCCCGTGATCGCCCGGCCGACCAGCTCTTCGTTGTGTCCGTTGCCGTAGGCGTCGGACGTATCGAGCAGCGTCACGCCGAGGTCGAGCGCGTCGCGGATGAGTTCGATTCCCTTGCCGTCGTCACTGGCGCCGTAGACGTTGGACAGCGACATGCAGCCCAGCCCAATGGCCGGGACCTCGGTCGAGCCCAGTTTACGCTTCTGCGTCACGCGATGATTGATCACCTGTCGTCTCCTCGATGCGCACGCAATGCTTCAACGCATCACCGCGTGCGGCCGGCTTCGATCGCCGTCGCTGTCCGGTCGAATTTATTGCCCAAGGGAACTTGGGCCCGCCTCAAGGCTTCCCAGCGATCGTTGCGACGGTCACCGGCTGTTCGCGGTAGATGTCGGGAAACAGCCGCTTCAGATTGTCCACCTTGGGCAGGTCGTTGATCACGATGTAAGCGCTGTGCGGATGCATGAGGGCGTAATTCTGGTGATAGGCTTCCGCGGGATAGAACTTCGTCAGCGGATCGACGCGCGTCACGATCGGGCGGCGGAACGCGGTCGCGCCGTCCAGCTGCTTGATATAGGACTGCGCCACGCGCTTGCCTGTTTCGTCTGAAAAGAAGATCGCCGAGCGGTATTGCGTCCCGGAATCGGGCCCCTGCCGGTTGAGCTGGGTCGGATCGTGCGCGACCGAGAAGAACACCTGCAGGATCTTCCCAAGCGAAATCTTGCGGGGATCGAACGTCACTTGAACCGATTCGGCGTAACCGGTCCCCCCGCTGCTGACTTGCTCATAAGTGGGATTGGGGCTCACGCCGCCCGCGTAACCCGACACCGCCTGGTGGACGCCTTCCACATGCTGGTACACCGCCTGAATGCCCCAGAAGCACCCGCCGGCGAGCACCACGCTCTGCAAGGCGGCGCCGGATGCCGGCGCATCGACGGCAGGGGGCGGGACGACGGTCACCCGCTCGGCCGCCCGCAATGAAAACGGCGCGGAGAGCGCGACAAAGCCCGCCATGAACGCGATCGCGATCCTATGAGTTGCCATCGTTGGTTCCTCCCGGTTGTAGCTGACCCCGGCGCTGCGGCCGTCGAGCATTGCCGCATTGATATACCAAGCGGCGCTCGCCGACGATCCCTTCGCCCGCCGAACCATTCGCCCGCCGAATTCGCAGGCTGCCCGTCCGCACGCTTCGAAACGGGGCATCTCATATGCAGCAGACGACAATGATGTCGCGCACGAGACCTCAATCCACAAATGAACATATCGTGAAGCCGCGATGCCGTGGGCCGGATTTGCTTTCCTGCGACATCGTTATATACTGTTCGCTATAGCGAGGCCGCTCCTGCACCCAAGTCCTTGCACCTGAGACCTTGCACCTGAGATCTGCACCCGAGGGATCATGCGTTACCGCGTCGCCGCCTGCTTGGTCTCCCTGGCTTTGCTTCTGGCTTTGCTTGCGTCGCCGGCATCGGCGGACACGCTGCGCGTGATCGGAGCAGGCAGCCTGGCCGCTGCGCTTACCGATCTGCTCCGCCACTTCCCGGCAGGCCCGGACGCGGCAGCCGCGCCCGAATTCGGGCCATCCGGCCTGATGCGCGAGAAGATCGAGGCCGGGGCCGATGTCGATCTCTTCGCATCCGCCGACATGGCGCAGGCGCGACGCCTCGCTGCCGGCCATCCCGAGCGCTTCGTGATCAACTTCACCCGCAACCGCCTTTGCGCCATGGCGCGCAGCGCGGTCGGTCTCACCCCCGCCAACATGCTGGATCGCCTGCTCGATCCGACGATACGCCTTGCCACTTCGACACCGGGCGCGGATCCCGCCGGGGACTATGCATGGGCGGTGTTCGCCCGCGCCGAGGCCGTGCGCGCCGGCGCGCGCGCGACGCTGGAGGCCAAGGCACAGCAGCTTTACGGCGGCGGGGCCAAGACGCCTCCCCTCGTTCCCGGCAAGGGCGCCGTTGAAGGAATCTTCCTCGCCGACCGCGCCGATGTCGCGCTCGGCTATTGCAGCGGCGCGGCCGGCCTCGCCGGTGAAGTGCCCGGGCTCGCCATCGTGCCGCTCCCGCCGGACCTCGCCGTCGGTCCTGCCTATGGCATGGTCCTGCTCAGCGCCAAGCCCGTGACCTACCGTTTCGCGACCTTCGTTCTATCCGAGGCGGGACAGACCGTATTGAAGGCGCACAGTTTCGATCCCGTGGCCCTGGTCGAACCGGTGCCGCCGTCGCCCGGGCTTCTCGTGCAGCGTGCCGGCCAGGCGTCGCGCATGATTTCCTCCGAGCGCATCGCCGCGCTGCCGCCGCTCACCCAGCGTGTCGGCTTCATGACCGGACACGGTGAACAGCAGAACGAATGGACCGGCCCCCTGCTGTGGGATGTGCTCGTCGCGTCCGGCGCAATCGATCCCACAAAAGCGGCCGAGCATGTCCACCTCGCGGTTCGCGTCACCGGCGCGGACGGATACACCGCCGTCATCGCCCTCGCCGAGATCGCCCCGCAATTTGCGGGCCGGCCGATTCAGGTCGCCGACCACATGAACGGCGCATTGATTCCGGACCAGGCACTGCGTCTCGTCGTCCCCGGCGATCGCCGCGGCGGCCGATCGGTGCGCGACGTCGTCCGCATCGACATCGACTGATCCTGAGAACACCCGCGGCTGCCAAGCCGAATTGATCCCCGGAAGATCCGCTGGGCATCGCAACTGCGCCTTCGCCGCCGGCCGCGGTGCTTGCCGGTTAACGCATCCGACAGCCCAATGTCAGGTCTGCGACATCGCCGGATCGCAAACCCGACAGCGCCCTGACACACCCCTCTCTTTTGCAAGCAAGACGTTGATTTCAGGTCCTTATCCGCAGGTTAAAGCGTGGCACGAGATGTGCTGAACACATGTCTCAGTGAGGACCGACAATGAGCGACCGCTACTTCTTCGCCTTCGACGCCCACGCATCGACGCCGCCTGTTATCGTCCTCGGGACCAACGAGATCGCATCCGCCGTCGCGGTGCATCTCAAGGCCGGGGGCTCTCGCGTCATTCTCAGCCACGATTCCTTTCCGCCGGTCATTCGTCGCGCGATGGCTTTCCATGACGCCCTATTCGGCGACCGGGTGTTCGTTGAATGGGTCGAAGGCGAACGGGCCGAAACGGCGATGGAGATCGCTTCGGTTCTGAAGAAGCCCGGCTACGTCGCCGTGACGCCGCTGCATCTGACCGACCTCATCGCGAGCTTTTCGCCTCAGGTTCTGGTTGACGCCCGCATGCAGAAACATCGGGTCACGCCGGATTACCGCGGCATCGTCCGGCTGACGGTCGGCCTCGGTCCGAACTTCGTCGTGGGCGTCAATTGCGACATTGCCGTCGAGACGCGGCCGGCCAAGAACGGCACCATCGTCAGGCACGGGCGGACCGACCAGGCCGATGGCATGGCGCAGACGCTCGGCGGGGTCGGCGCCGAGCGGTTTGTCTACTCCGATCGTCAGGGTCACTGGCACACGCGGATCGAGATCGGGATGCGCGCCTTCAAAGGATTCGTGCTCGGCCATCTCGACGGCCTGCCCGTGCATGCGCCGATCGATGGGGTGCTCCGCGGAATCGTCCGCGATTCGACGACGGTACCCGCCGGCGTCAAGCTTCTCGAAGTCGACGCGCGTGGGCGCAACGCCAGATGGACCGGCATCGATGACCGCGGGCGCGCGATTGCGGAGGCCACCATGAAGGCGATCGGGCTGCACGTTTCGCAGCGGGCGATGATGGAAGCCGTGCCTGGTCCCTACCTCATGTAACCGCGGCAACAGGGATATCCTGCGATGGCGAAGGTGGTCTTCTACGAAAAGCCGGGCTGTGGCGGCAACGCGCGCCAGAAGGCCTTGCTGGTCGCGTCGGGACACGATCTCGACGTCCGTAACCTGCTCACCGCGCCTTGGACCGCCGCAAGCCTGCGACCGTTCTTCGGTTCGAAACCGCTGCGGGATTGGTTCAATTCGGCGTCTCCACGCGTGAAGTCCGGCGCCATCGCGTTCGGCGAACTCACGCCGGAAGCCGCGCTCGCCATGATGCTCGCGGACCCGCTGCTGATCCGCCGGCCGTTGATGCAGGTGGGGGAGCGCCGCGAGGCCGGCTTCGACCAGGCGGAGGTCCACGCCTGGATCGGCCTGCGAACGACCAACAATCCGGTGACGGACACCTGCGTCAGGGAACGCGAGCGGGCTTAGCTAGAGCACTAACCAAAACGAAAAAAGCGGCCAGGGCTAGCCCGGCCGCCTGAGTGCAAGTGCCGAAAACTCAGAAAATTCGGCTGAACAGTACGTACAGCGAACCCGACAACATCATCGCGGCCGGCAGCGTCAAAATCCATGCGAGCGCGATGTTCCGCAATGTCGACATCTGCAGGCCCGAACCGTTCGCCGCCATGGTCCCGGCGACGCCCGACGAGAGCACATGGGTCGTCGACACCGGCAACCCGTAACTGTCGGCGGCGAAGATCGTCGCGGCGGCGACGAGCTCGGCGGCCGCGCCCTGGCCGTAGGTAAGGTGGGTCTTGCCGATCTTCTCTCCGACCGTCACGACGATGCGCTTCCAGCCGATCATGGTGCCGAGGCCCAGCGCGATGGCGACCGCGATCTTGACCCAGAACGGAATGAACTTGGTCGCGTTGTCGAGCGAGCGCTTGTAGTTGTTCAGCGCGGTCGATGTCTTCCTTGGAGAGGTCGCTTTCCTTGTCCTTCATCAGCAGGCGGATCGCCTCGGAAGCGAGGTACATGTCATTGCGGGTGTTGCCGACGGTCGCCGACGGGATCTTCGCCAGCGAGCCGTATTCGGAAACCTGCATTGAAATGTCACGCATGAGCGCGGCAAGCGAGGGGAAGGTCCCTTCGTTGATCTTGTGCAGCGCGACGTAGGCGGTCACGGCCGGCCGCGGATCGCCGATCACATTGTAGCCGGCCGCCTTCGCCGCGACCACGTTCGCGGCGGCGGTCGAGCTGGTGACGAATTCCGTCATCTGGCTCGGGGGCATGGCGCGGTTGAGCGCGTAGACCGTGGGCACCGTGCCGATGAGGATCAGCATGATGAGCCCCATGCCCTTCTGCCCGTCATTGGAGCCGTGCGCGAAGCTGACGCCGGTGCAGGTGAGGATGAGCAGGCCGCGAATCCACAGCGGCGGCGGCGAATTGCCCTTCGGCGACTCGTAAAGCGCCGGGTTCTTGATCACCGCCTTCATGATGAGCAGCAGCACCGCGGACAAAACGAAGCCCACGATCGGGGAGAGCAACAGCGCCTCGCCGATTTCGGTGGCCTTGCCCCAATCCACTCCGGAGGTGCCGTCGCGGCCGCGCAACAGAGCGTTGGCGACGCCGACGCCGATGATCGAGCCGATCATCGTATGGGAGCTCGAAGCCGGCAGCCCGAGCCACCAGGTGCCGAGGTTCCACATGATCGCCGCGATCAGCAGCGCAAAGACCATGGCGAAACCGGCGCTGCTGCCGACCTGAAGAATAAGCTCGACCGGAAGCAGCGATATGATTCCGAACGCCACGGCGCCGCTGGAAAGCGCGACGCCGAGAAAATTGAAGAAGCCCGACCAAATCACGGCGGCTTCCGCCGGCAATGAATGGGTGTAGATCACGGTCGCCACCGCATTGGCAGTGTCGTGGAAGCCGTTCACGAACTCGAAGCCGAGCGCGATGAGCAGGGCAACGAACAGCAGTATGTAGGGCACGTAGGAAGTCACCTTCGTGCCGGTCGCATCGACATCGGCGTAGAGGCTGTAGGCGACGAAAAGCAGTCCGCCGGCCAGGATTCCGCCGAACAGGATCATGGTCAGAGGATTGAAGCCTTTGTCGAGATTGGGCCGTTTTACTGCGGGCTCAATCGAGCCGGGTAACGCAAAGTCCGTCATCGCACGTCCCCTCGTTGCCGAAGGAAAAAAGTTTTCTCCTCGATTGATGACAGAGCCATGACAAACAGATGATCGCCGCGATGAAACGCCTGCTTCTGCACGATCACGCCGCGTTTTGCGCGGCGCGAGCCGTCAGGCAGATGCTTCGAACCATAGCGACCGGCCAGTGCTAGGAGCCGCCGTAGGCTCCCGGTCACGCGGCGTCGCCGATTTCGGACAAGTGCGGGGAGCCCTACCGCGTCTTCTCGTAGATCTCGCGCCCGATCAGCATGCGGCGGATTTCGCTGGTTCCGGCGCCGATCTCGTAGAGCTTGGCATCGCGCAGCAGCCGGCCGGCCGGGAAATCGTTGATGTAGCCGTTGCCGCCGAGGCACTGGATGGTCTCCAGCGCCATCCAGGTCGCCCGTTCGGCGGCGTAGAGAATGGCGCCGGCGGCGTCCTCGCGGGTGACGCGGCCTTCGTCGCAGGCGCGCGCCACCGCATAGACATAGGACTTGGCGGCGTTCGAGGTGACGTACATGTCGGCGAGCTTGGCCTGGATGAGCTGGAACCGCCCGATCGGCTGGCCGAACTGCTGGCGGTCATGCACGTAGGGGATCACCACGTCGAGACAGGCCTGCATGATGCCGAGCGGGCCGCCCGCCAGCACCAGGCGCTCATAGTCGAGGCCGGACATCAGCACGTTGACGCCGTTGCCGACGGCGCCGAGCACGTTCTCCTCCGGCACCTCGCAATCCGTGAAGACGATCTCGCCGGTGTCGGAGCCGCGCATGCCGAGCTTGTCGAGCTTCTGGGCCGGCGCGAAGCCGGCAAAGTCTTTCTCGATGATGAAGGCGGTGATGCCGCGCGCGCCGGCGGTGCGATCGGTCTTGGCATAGACCACCATGGTGTCGGCGACCGGGCCGTTGGTGATCCACATCTTGGAGCCGTTGAGGACGTAGCGGTCGCCCTTCTTGTCGGCGCGGGTGCGCATCGAGACCACGTCGGAGCCGGCATTGGGCTCCGACATCGCGAGCGCCCCCACATGGACGCCCGAAATCAGCTTGGGCAGATAGCGCCGCTTCTGCTCGTCGGTGGCGTTGCGCCTGATCTGGTTGACGCACAGATTGGAATGGGCGCCGTAGGACAGGCCGACCGAAGCCGAGGCGCGCGAAACCTCCTCCATGGCGACACAATGGGCGAGATAGCCCAGTCCGGAGCCGCCCCATTCCTCCTCGACGGTGATGCCGTGAAGCCCGAGCTCGCCCATTTGCGGCCACAGATCGCGCGGGAAGACGTTGTCGCGATCGATCTCGGCGGCGCGCGGCGCGATCTTGTCGCTGCGCAAAGCCCTGAACCGTCTGGCGCAGGCGATCGAGATCCTCGCCGAGGCCGAAATCAAATCCTGTCCAAGTGTTGGGGATCATTGGTGAACCATTTTCTCGCGCCGCTGTGCGCGACGACGGCTCAGCGCGCCGAACCGGTCCGACTCTAACATTTCAGTGCGAGCAATCATTCGATTTCCGGAATTAGCTCTGACGAGAGATGAACGTCGAACCCCGATCCGGACTTTTGCATTGCAACGTGACGGCGGATGGTGGCACTCAGAGCGGTGGGTGCGGAAAAGGTCAAATGTGATAAAGTTCCTAGTCGGCGCGGTTTTAATGGGCCTTGTGGCAATCCCAGGTCGCCGTTTCGGCCGAGCCGGGCACCGCCCTGCCCCGGACACCCGGAGGCATTGGGAACCTCGCGGGTGCTCGCGGTCGATGCCATGGCCACCCCGCGGGTCGGGCGCAAGCATTTCCCGGCCACCCTGCCGCTGGCGGACAAGGAGGTGGTGCTCACCTTCGATGACGGCCCGTGGCCGGGCACCACCACGGCCGTGCTCGACGCGCTCAAGCGCGAATGCGTACGGGCAACGTTCTTCCTGCTCGGCAGAAATGCGGCGGCCCACCCCGAACTCGCCCGGCGAGAGCTCGCGGAGGGGCACACGGTTGCACATCACAGCTTTCACCACCCGCTGCTCGATCATATGAGCCCTGCCGCGGCGATGGCGGAGATCGACCGCGGCGTCGCGGCAGTTGACACCGCGCTTTATGGCGTCCCCGCAACCCGGCCCCGCACGCCGTTTTTCCGCTTTCCCGGGTTTGCATCGACGCCTGCCCTGCTCGATCGGCTGGCCGAGCGCCGGATTGCGGTATTCGGCGCCGACCTGTGGGCCAGCGACTGGAACCCCATGACTCCCAACGAGAATTGCTCCTGGTGATGGAGCGCCTGGAGGCGAATCGTGGCGGAATCGTGCTTTTTCATGACACCAAGCGCCAGACCGCAGCCATGCTGCCAGCCTTTTTGCATAATCTTAAGGCACGTGGATACCGCATCGTCCATGTCGTGTCGGACGCTGGAAAAAGATCACAAAGTGACCACGCATTATCCACGAAAAATTAAACTTACTGGCTGGTTATTGAGACCTATAGAATTTGGGGTGCTAGAGTGTCGGAAGGGCGTGCGGGGGATTCGAAATGCAAGGGTTGAAACCGGTCGTTTTGGCCGTGACGTTGCTGGCGGCAGGTGCCGCCGCTGCGGCCGAGTGCCCGGGCAATCCGGGCGCGCTCGGGACCAGTCGCACCATTGTGGTCGATCCGGTCGAGCATCCCCGGCTCGGCAGCATGCAATACCGCGAAAGCCTGCCGCTCGAAGACCATGAGGTCGTGCTCACCTTCGACGACGGCCCGCTGCCGCCCCGCACCAACCATGTCCTCGACACGCTGGCCGAGCGAATGCGTAAAGGCGACCTTCTTCCTGGTCGGCAAGATGGCGACGACCTATCCCGACGTGGTCCGCAAGATCGAGGCCGCCGGCCACACCATCGGCACCCACAGCCAGACCCATCCGCTGCGGCTTCACAAGGTACCGCTCAGCAAGGCGGAGCAGGAGATCAACGAAGGCATCGCCTCGGTGACCTCCGTCCTCGGCGGACCGCCTGCGCCGTTCTTCCGCATTCCCGGGCTGGCGCGCACCAACGCCATCGACGGCTACCTCGCGTCCCAGAACCTGATGACCTGGAGCGCCGACTTTCCCGCCGACGACTGGACCAAGATCAGCCCGGCCCAGGTGTATTCGCGGGCGCTGCAGCGCATCGAGGCCAACGGCAAGGGCATCCTGCTGCTGCACGACATCCAGGCGAAGACCGTCGAGGCGCTGCCCGCATTGCTGCACGAGTTGAAGCGCCGCGGCTATCACATCGTCCATGTCGTGCCGGCAACGCCCGACCAGCCCAAGACCGCCACCCTGCCGAGCCAGTGGATCATGCATGCGCATGGACGCCAGATCTGGCCCGCGTCCTTCGTCGAGGCCGTCGATGCGACGGTGCTGCCGGCGCCCAGCCCGGCGAGCTTCGGCGCGGTCCAGCCGTACGATGCGCGCCCGATCGCGTCGATGCAGCCGCACGGCCGTCCGGTGTTTCGCCCCGGCCAGGCACCGCAGCCGCCAGCCGCGGCGTGGCCGCGCGGTTTCAGCGAATCCCAGGCTCCGCTCGCCACCGCCCGCTCTCTCCTGCCGGCGCCCAACCCGAAGAGCTTCAGCTATCCCGAAACCTCACCGACGCCCTGGCTCCAGCGCAAGGCTTCGCTCGTCGTGCCGGCGGAGATGAAAAACTCGCTGATCGTGCCTCCGGAGACCGATGCGTTGGCCATGCTGATCCGCCGCTCGCTGCTGGAAACCCAAGCCCCCGACGAACCCGCTTCGACCCAATCGATCGCAACGACGCCGCGCCTGGCGCCCCGAGATCCCGTGAGCACGGCGAACATGCCGCGCGGGGCGTTCCCGTAGAGCGTTGTCCACTCGGGTTGAATCGGATAACGCTCCAAAGTCTTTGATTTTGAACATGATCTTGTCCGAAAAGTCTGCACCTTTTCGGGATCATACTCCAACTTCCAGCCGATCTTCGAAGTGCGGTGCGCCGGCTATGACGGCGTGCCGATCGGGTCGCGACCCGGCTCGCCCGCCTCCAGCATGTCTTCCAGCCAATGACCGGCGCGCGCCGCCTTGGTCGCGAGGTAGCGGCGGTTTTCCGGATTGATCGCGGTGTGGAGCGGGATGCGCGCGGTGACCTCGACGCCGCCCACATTGAGCGCCTCGAGCTTGCCGGGATTGTTGGTGAGCAGCAGCACCCGCTTGGCGCCGATCATCCGCAGCATCCGCGCGGCAACGCCATAATCGCGCTCGTCGTCGTCGAAGCCGAGCATCATGTTGGCGTCCATGGTGTCGAGGCCGCCGTCCTGCAGCTCATAGGCGCGCATCTTGTTGGCGAGCCCGAGGCCGCGCCCTTCCTGCTCGAGGTAGAGCACGACGCCGCCGCCGGTTTCCGAGAGCTGCGCGATCGCGAGCTTGAGCTGGGCGCCGCAGTCGCAGCGGCGCGAGCCGAACACGTCGCCGGTGAGGCAGGCCGAATGCACCCGCACCGCCACCGGCTGCGAAAAATCGGGCTCGCCGAGGATGATCGCCACCGGGCTCGAGCCGACCGCGTCGCGGAACACGCAGAACCTCGCCGTGACGCCGTCCTCCAGGGGAATGCGGGCTTCGCTGACGATTTCCAGGGTGTCGACGATCTGGGCGCTGAACCGCTCCATGGCGTCGGCATGCACCGTGATCATCTGCGCGCGCAGGCCTCGGGTGCGACGGCCGTGGCATCGGCGACGAGCAGCGCCGGAAGCCGCTGGGCGAGCTTGGCCAGAACGATGGCCTGCGCCGCCGCCCTTCCTCGCCGTTCGCGCCGCCGGCCGCGGCTTGCCGTCGAGGCCGGCGGCGAGCGACCAGATGGTGTCGCGGGTGTCGGTCGGCGACAGCGCGATCAGCACCGGCCCCGGCACGTCGAGCCCGATGATTTGGGCCCGTCGCGCCGTCACCACCAAGCGTACGGCGCGCAGGCGCGCACAGCGCCTTGAAGGCGTCGCAGGCGGCTTGAGTGAGACCATCGACCGGCAGCGCCACCAGCCGTTCGTCGGCGGCCGCGATCACCACCGGCCGGCCGGCCTGAAATTCGGCGATGCTGCGCTGAACGGCGATATCGTCAGCCGTTCCGAACAGGCCGAGGCCTCTATGCTTGTTTTCCAATTGCATTAGAACCGTGCCCGACCGGTACGCGAAAACGCTTCCCCGCCCCCGACGGCCATCCTTTCCCCCCGAAACAACACCAAGATATGCCAATTAATTGACCAAATGGAAAGGCTTTCGCGGCGGTCTCGCTGAAGATAGCTGCACCCACGATACGGCGGACTTGGGAACGGGGCAGGAACCGGCTATCACCCGTGCGACCTGTTCTGAAGCATTTCTTTAACCAGGGGATCAGGATTTTCATGCGCGTCGCCATGATCGGCTCCGGATATGTCGGGCTCGTGTCCGGGGCATGCTTTGCCGATTTCGGTCATCAGGTCACCTGCGTCGACAAGGATGCCGCCAAGATCGCGCGGCTGCGCGACGGCGACATTCCCATCTTCGAGCCGGACCTCGATCGCCTGGTCGCCGCCAATATGCGCGAGAAGCGGCTCGATTTCACCACCGACCTCCCCGGGCCGGTCGCCGAGGCCGAGGCGGTGTTCATCGCGGTCGGCACGCCGTCGCGGCGCGGCGACGGCCATGCCGACCTCAGCTACGTCCACATGGCCGCGCGCGAGATCGCGGCCGCGGTGTCGGGTTTCACCGTCGTCGTCACCAAATCGACCGTGCCGGTCGGGACCGGCGACGAGGTCGAGCGGATCATCGCCGAGACGAGGCCCGACGCCGACGTCGCGGTGGTGTCTAACCCGGAATTCCTGCGCGAGGGCGCGGCGATCCAGGACTTCAAGCATCCCGACCGCATCGTCGTCGGCACCGCGGACGAGCGCGCCAAGAAGGTGATGGCGGAGCTCTACCGCCCGCTCTATCTCAACCAGGCGCCGATCCTCTACACCAGCCGGCGCACCGCCGAATTGATCAAATACGCCGCCAACGCCTTCCTCGCCACCAAGATCACCTTCATCAACGAGATCGCCGATCTCTGCGAGAAGGTCGGCGCCGACGTCCAGCAGGTCGCGCGCGGCATCGGGCTCGACAACCGCATCGGCGGCAAGTTCCTGCACGCCGGACCGGGCTTCGGCGGTTCGTGCTTTCCCAAGGACACGGTGGCGCTGATCAAGACCGCCCAGGACGCCGAGGCGCCGCTGCGCATCGTCGAGACGGTCGCCGCGGTGAACGATGCGAGGAAGCGCGGCATGGCCCGCAAGGTCGCCGCGGCGCTCGGCGGCAGCCTGCGCGGCAAGACCATCGCCGTGCTGGGGCTCACCTTCAAGCCCAACACCGACGACATGCGCGAGGCGCCGTCGATCCCCCTCATCACCGCCCTCACCGACATGGGCGCCCGCGTGCGCGCCTACGATCCGGTCGGCATGGGCCAGGCCAGGCAGGTGCTCAGCGGGATCGAATTCTGCCGACGGTCCCTATGCCTGCGCCGAAGGTGCCGACGCCCTCGTCATCGTCACCGAATGGGAGCAATTCCGCGCGCTCGATTTCGAGCGCCTCAGGGCCGTGATGAAGCAGCCGGTGCTGGTCGACCTGCGCAACGTCTACCGCCCCGAGGACATCGAGGGCTTCGCCTATCACGGCATCGGCCGGGCGGACGGGCGGGGCGAGTGAGGGCCCCTCTCCATTCACTCCTGGTTGCGATTTCCTGCTACTATAAATCGTCCTCTGTCCCGGGTGTTCCCATGAGTTTGGTCGAGACCATCCCGCCCTCCCATGACGACGCCGGCTGGCGCGACGCGCTCGCCGCGATCCGTTCCGGGCTGCGCAACGCGCCGCCGCGGTGGGAAGCGCATTTTCGGGCCGCTGCGCACCGGGCTGGTGGACGACCTCATGGTGGTCGGGCAGATCGGCCAGTCGCTCGACGGCCGCACCGCGACCATGACCGGGCATTCGCACTACATCAACGGCAGCGAGGGGCTCGACCACCTCCACCGGCTCCGCGCCCTGGTCGATGCCGTCGTCATCGGGGTCGGGACCGCCGTCGCCGACGATCCCCTGCTGACGGTGCGCCGGGTCGGCGGCCCGCATCCCGTCCGCGTCATCATCGATCCCAATGGGCGGCTGCCCGCATGCGCGCGGGCGCTCCGCGACGATGGCGTGCAGCGCCTCGTCATCACCCGGCAAGGCGCCCGCCCGGCAGCGGGCATCGAACACATCGCCCTGCCGGTCGAGAACGGCCAGGTCGCGCCGGGCGCGATCCTCGCCAGCCTCGCGGAGCGCGGCCTGCGGCGCATCCTGATCGAGGGCGGCGCCGGAACCATCTCGCGCTTTCTCGAGGCGCACTGCCTCGACCGCCTGCACGTCGTGGTGGCGCCGATCATTCTCGGCGGCGGCCGCTCGGGTCTCGACCTCACGCCGATCGCGCGATGCGAGGAAGCGTTGCGGCCGCCCACACGCGCCCACGTGCTCGGCAACGAAGTGCTGTTCGACTGCGACCTCGGGGCTCAGCGGGTTCCGATCGGGGCGGCGAAAAAGTCGAGGTGACCGACCCGCATCTGCGAGCGCGCCGCCTCGACATGAGCGCGGCGCTCGGCGAGCCAGTCGTCGAGCTGGCCGGCCGCAATCCCCATTTCAGCCGCGGCGCCGGCCCAGCCCGCCAGCATCTCCAGCTGAATGTCGCGGTCCGACGGTCCGAAAGCTCCAGTCGGAGCGGCCCTCCTCGATCGCAAAGCCCTGCGCTGCGAAAGCGATCGCGCGCACGCGCCACCGCGTCGGGGCCGAGCGCCGGCCCGAACCCCTTGTCGGTGAGTTGGTGACGGTTGACCGCCGCGATGACCACCTCATCGTAGAGGCTCACCGGCGTCAGGCTGACCTTGCCATCATAGCTCAGCGCCGCATAGAGCGGTCGCCCCGTGATCGCGAGCATCGAAACCAGCCGTTCCAGCCAATGGACCGAAACGAGATCGAGCAGAGCCGACGTCGTCACGAGGTCGGTGTCCTCGGCGAGCGCGCGTCCGAGATCGGCGGCAAGATCGACCTGGGCGGTCGTCACCTCGCACATAGCCGGCGCCGCGTCATGGGCGGCCTCGAGCAGCGCGGCATCGTTGTCGACGAGACGCCAGTCCTGGCGCGCCGGCAGCAGCGGCGCCACCGCGCGCATGGTCGAGCCGGTGCCGCAGCCGAGATCGGCGACGCGAACCGCCGCGAATTGCGCAAACGCCTTCCGCCACCGCGTCGAGCACGGTCGGGTTGCGCGCCGCCTGGTCATAGGGCTCGCGCAAGGCCAGCCATTGGGACGAGAAGCTCATGAGAGCGCCCCCAGCACCCGCAGGAATATCCGCGCCGCCGCGTCCCAGTCCGGCAGTTGTGCCGCCGCGGCGCGCGCCGCCGCGGCATGGGTTTCGCGCAAGCCAGCGTCGACGATCATCGCGCGCAACGCCGCTCGCGAGCGCCGCCACGTCGTCGGGCGGCACCAGGATTCCCGCCCCCGGCGGCACCGTCTCGGGGATGGCGCCGGCGTAGGTGCCCACCACCGGCAAGCCGTGGCTGATCGCGGCGGCAAACGCCATTCCGTAGCCTTCATGGCGCGATGCCAGGACGAAAACATCGGCGTCGCGATGGAGCGCGGCGAGTTCGTCCTCGCCGACCGCGCCCAGCATTCGCACTCGCGTGCCGAGACCGCGCGCGGCGATCTGTGCGCCGAGCGCGTCCGCCGCGGCGCGATCGCGGGTGCAATCGCCGGCGATCACGAGCCACCAGTCGAGATCCGCGATCCCGGCGAGCGCGTCGACGAGAACGTCGTAGCCCTTGCGCGGCACCACCGATCCGACCGCGAGCAGCGCGACGGTGTCGCGGCGCGGCCGTGCCGCCGCTGCGACCCGGTCACTGCCCGGCAAGGCGACGGTGACCGACGCGTCGGCGACGCCGTAGTCGGCGATCAGCACGCGCCGGGTCGACGGGCTGGTGACGATGACATGGCGCACGGCGGCGAGCGCCGCGCGCTCGCTCACCGCAAATGCCGCGGCGGTCTGCGGCGCAATCCCGGTTTCCAGCGCCAGCGGATGATGCACCAGGGCAACCACCTGGTGGGTCGCCGCCAGTGCTTTTGCCGCCTCGGGAAGCACGCCGAGGGCGAGCCCGTCGATCACGATCGGCCGGCTCGTCGGCACCGCGCGAAGGCGTTCGAGCGCGCTGCGGCTGGTGCCTGCGTCGGGATAGGGAAAGCCGTCGCCGAGATCGATGATGTCGACCTCGCAGCCGAGCCCGCGCAGCGCGGCGATGACGCGCCGGTCATAGGTATAGCCGCCGGTCGGCTGATCGATCGAGCCGGGCACCGCGAAGCCGAACGCTACCACAGCGCTCCCTCGTACCAGGCACGCGCGGTCGGAGATTCCGCGACCGTCACCCGGATGGCGTCGATCTCGCGGCCGTCGCGGCCGAGCCTGCCGTGTTTCACCGCCGCCGCGAGGCCGTCGAACACATGCCGGGTCAGGAATTCGGTGGTGGTGTTCACCGACTTGAATTCGGCGATCTCGTCGAGGTTGCGGTAGTTGAGCGGTGCGAGCACCTCCTTGAGCACGTCGAAGGCGCGCCCGATATCGACCACGATGCCGTTGGCATCGAGCGTCTTTGCCATGAAGGCGGCGGAGATCGCGAAGGTCGCGCCATGGAGCCGCTGGGCTGGACCGAACACCTCGCCCCGGAACGAATGCGCAATCATGATGTGGTCGGAGACTTCGACGGCGTACACGGGATGCCCTTTTTGTTCAATCGGCGCTCAAACGGTTGGAGCGCGATTGGATTGAGCATCTTGTCCGAAATCGCAACTTTCGGATCATGCTGTGATCGTGAGCATGATCTTGTCCGAAAGTCTGCAACTTTTCGGGATCATGCTCTGGCGGCGGGATAGCGGATCAGCGGACATAGCACACCGCCGGGCGCGGCGAGGATTTTCGGCAGCGCGTGGGCAGATCGTGGAAATCGATCGGCGATGCGATCAGCGCATCGAGCGCGGCGTCGTTCAACAGGCCGAGCGCCGCGGCGAGGCGGCGGCCATGCGACCAGCGCGGCCGGTGCGAGGGTGCGACCTGGCCGACCTGGCTCGAGATGAGCCGCAGACGGCGGCTGTGGAACGCCTCCCCGAGCGGAACCGCGATCTCGGCGGAGCCGTACCAGCTCAGCTCGATGACGGTCGCCTCGTCGCCGGCAAGACGCAGCGCCGTCGCGAGCCCGGCCGCGGTGGCGCTCGCATGGATGACGACATCGCAATCGCCGTTGCGCATCGAAGGGCAGCGCGAAGCCGACCCCGAGCGCCGCCGCGATTTCGGCGCGGCCGCGGATCGATGTCGACCAGCGTGACCTCGGCGCCGGGCAGCTTGGCGCACAGCCACGCGCACAGCGAGCCCACCACCCCGCGCCGACGATCGCGATCCGGTCGGCCGGCCCGGGTGCGGCGTCCCAGACCGCGTTGAGCGCCGTCTCCATGTTGGCGGCGAGCACGCCGCGCGACGCCGGCACGTCCGTCGGCAGCAGCGCGACCGCCTCCGCCGGCAGGTTGAACGCGGTCTGGTGTGGATAGAGCGCAAAGCCGATGCGGCCGACGAGATCGGGCGGCCCGGATTCGATGCGGGCGACCGTCGCATAGCCGTATTTCACCGGAAACGGAAAGTTCCCCGCCATGTTGGGCGCACGCATGCGGGAATGCTCGCTCACGGGAACCCGGCCGTTGAGCACCAGCCGCTCGGTGCCGCGGCTGATCCCGCCGTAAAGCGCGCTCAGGCGCACCTCGCCGGCGGCGGGCGGCCCGACCGCTTCGGTGCGGATTTCGACGCGGCCGGGGCTGACATACCACAGCGCCTCGGCCTCAACCGTCTGTTCGCCCACCGGATCAACCCTCATTGGACTTGGAAACGCCTGAGCCGCTATATTTCGCCCCCCGATCCATTCCAAGCGATTTGTTCATGTTGCAACCAAATGCCGGGCGCCCGCCCCCGCCGGACCGCCGCACCCGGCAGGCCGATCTTGCCGCGCTGACCCGGCGGCGATGGCTGTTCGCCGGTCTCGTGGTGGCGACCACCCTCCTCCTGATGGGGCTCGCGGCCGATGCCCTTTCGGCCGACGGCCTCGATGCGCTCGACGTCGTGCTGCTCGCCCTGTTCCTGGTGACGCTGCCGTGGACGGTGATCGGCTTCTGGAACGCGGCGATCGGTTTCGTGATCATGCGCTTTGCCCGCGATCCCGCCGCGGTGGTCACGCCCGCCGCGGCCCGTATCCGCGGCGACGAGGCGATCACCGCCGCGGTCGCCCTCATGGCCTGCATCCGCAACGAGCCGCCGACGCGCGTGATCCGCAATCTCGCCCCGATGCTGGAAGGCCTTGCCGCCGCCGGCGTCGGCCACAGCTTCCATCTCTACGTGCTGAGCGACACCAGCGACCCCGCGACCGCCGCCGCCGAGGATGCGAGCTTCGCCGAGCTTGCGAAGGAATGGCGCGGCCGCATCGCCGTGACCTACCGCCGCCGCGCCGAGAACAGCGGCTACAAGGCCGGCAACATCCGCGACTTCTGCGAGCGCTTCGGCGCCAACCACGAATTCGCGGTCACCCTCGATGCCGACAGCTTCATTCCCGCCTCCGCCATCATGCGGATGGTGCGGATCATGCAGGTGTCGCCGGAGATCGGATTGCTGCAGGGCCTCGTGGTCGGCATGCCCTCGACCAGCGCCTTCGCCCGCATCTTCCAGTTCGGGATGCGGCTGGGCATGCGCTCCTACACCATCGGCGGCGCGTGGTGGCAGGGCGACTGCGGCCCCCATTGGGGGCACAATTCGGTGTTGCGGTTGGCGCCGTTCATGGCCCACTGCCACATTCCGACCCTGCCGACCGACGGCTTTCTCGGCGGCGTGCTCGGTGGCCATGTGCTCAGCCACGACCAGATCGAAGCGGTGCTGATGCGCCGCGCCGGCTACGAGGTGCGGGTGCTCGCCGACGAACAGCTCGGCTGGGAGGAGAACCCGCCGACGCTGCTGGAATTCATCCGCCGCGACATCCGCTGGTGCCAGGGCAACATGCAATACTGGCATTTCCTGATGCTGCCCGGGCTCAAATTCGTCAGCCGCTACCAACTGGCGTTCGCGATTCTGATGTTCCTGGGCTCGCCGGCCTGGATGCTGCTCTTGGTCCTCGGCACCTGGGGCGTCGCCCGCGCCGAACATCCGTCGGACTTCGTCTCGCCGGGCAGCGGCCTCGCGGTGCTCATCCTCGTGCTGATCACGTGGTTCGCGCCGAAGATCGCGACCGTCATCGACGTGCTGACGCGCCCGGCATTGCGCAAGGCGTTCGGCGGCGGATGGCGCTTCCTGGCGAGCGTCGCCAGCGAGACCGTGTTCTTCGTGATGCTGTCGCCGATCATGTGGTTCGAGCACACGGTGTACCTTGCGACCCTCGCCTTCGGTACCCGGGTTGGTTGGGGCGGCCAGGCGCGCGACGACCATTCCGTGCCGTTCGCCCTCGCGCTGCGCAAGCTGTGGCCGCAAACCCTGCTCGGATGGGGCTCGATCATCACGCTGGCGCTGACTGCGCCGGCGGCCATTCCGGTTTCGCTGTTGATCTCCGGCGGGCTCGCCTTCGCGATCCCGCTGTGCGTCCTCACCGCGAACCCGAGGATCGGAACTGCGCTGATGCATATCGGCGTCGGACGGCTGCCGGAAGAAACCCTGCCGTCGCCGCTCGATGCAATCGGGCTGCCGGCGCTGGAACGGCTCGATCGCAAGCCGGAGCCGCCGGCCGCGGAGGCGTCGCCATGCTCGATCGGGTGAGAGCGGCGCGCGGCGTCGTGCGCTCGCTGCGCATCTACTACGCCGGCCGCGCCCGGCGCGGCGCGCTCGATGCGGTCTACCGGCGCTATGTCGGGCGCGGCGACCTCGTGTTCGACATCGGCGGCCATGTCGGCGATCGCGTCGCCTCGTTTCGCCGCCTGGGCGCCCGGGTCGTGGTGGCGGAGCCGCAGCCGGCGCTGGCGAAGACGCTGCGGCTTCTCTTCCGCCGCGACCGCGAAGTGACCGTCGAGGAGACGGCGGTCGGACGCGCCGCCGGCACCATCGCGCTGCGGCTCAATCTCGACAATCCCACGGTCTCGACGGCGTCCGACGCCTTCATTGCCGCCGCGCGCGATGCACCGGGCTGGGAAGGCCAGCAATGGACCCGAACCATCGAGGTGCCGGTGACGACCCTGGATGCGCTGGTCGCGCGACACGGAGCGCCCCGCTTCATCAAGATCGACGTCGAAGGCTTCGAGGCGGAGGCGCTGGCCGGTCTCTCCTCTCCCGTCCCGGCGCTGTCGTTCGAATTCACCACCATCCAGCGCGACGTTGCACGTTCCTGTGTCGAGCGCTGCGCCTCGATCGGTTACAAGGGGTTTCGCGCCTCGCTCGGCGAAAGCCTCGCCTTCGTCCAGGACCGCAAAGCGACCGCGTCCGAAATCACCGCCTGGCTCGCGGCCCTGCCGGTGGAGGCCAATTCCGGGGACATCTATGCGACGCTGGATTGATTGCCGTGCCTTGATCGCGCTGCTCGCGGTGGCGACAGCCGGAATTGCGATTCCGGCGCACGCGGCCGAGCCGATCGCGGTCGAGGTCGTCAATGCGAGCGAACCGACCCTGTGCGCGGAGAAGGACAACGTCTATGTCCAGCTTCGCTCTGCCGAGGTTCGCCGCTTCACGATCATCGCCGAGCACCCGGCCTATGCCGGAACCATCGTCGCCGACCGCTCCGCGCCGGACTTCCGCAATTGCGACATGTCGAGCGACCCGGTCTTCAAGGCCGAGCCGCGCCGGGTGACGCTCTACGAGACCCTCGAGTTGCAGCTCGTCGGCTACACCTTCCCGTCGTTCTGGCGTCCCAACACGGTTCCGGTGCGGGTCGGCAATCGCGTCGAGACCGGGCTGCATCTCGTTCAGCTCTTCACCAAGTACCGGCAGCGCACCGAAGAGGTGCTGGTGGTCTATCCCGCCGACGGCTACTGGCGCGCGCGGCCGCTGCCGCCGCCCCATCTCGGCTACAGCGCCTACGGGTCCTCGTTCCTGGTCGGACCGGTCGAGATGACCGGCCGGCCCTTCGTCGACATCAAGGAAATCGCGTTCGATCCCGCGAGCCTCACCTTCCGCCTCGCCTTCGCCCGCGGCGGCGGCGCGAGCCTGCATGTTTCGGGGGTCGACGAGGAGCGCATCACGATCGAGGTCAGGCTCGACGCTGCCATCGAGGGCTCCCGTCCGTTCGCCGCACTGCGCTCCATGTTCGTCACCGAGACCAATGCCGACGCGGCCCGGACCTCATGGCGCGTGCCCGGCAGCCAAGCCTACGAGGTCGCCCCGGTGATGGATTTCCGCCGCGCCACCGCCCTCGAATTCTGGGCCGGCCGCCGCCTCCCCTCGCGCCACAACACGAGCGCGCCCGACATGATCTTCAGGGATTTCAGCGCCGGTCCGTAAACCAGCTTCCTTTTCCCTCCCGTCTTCGGGGAGGGAGAAGGTGTCACGCCTTCACGATATGCGGCCCCACCGCGCCGGCGCGGGCGCAGGCGTTGCGGGTGTCGACGACGAGGCGGGCGCTCTTGGCGAGGCTCACGTAATCGATGGAATCGTGGTCGGTGACGATGAGGACGGCGTCGTAGCTCGCGACCCGCGCCGGATCGAGCGGCACCGACTTGCGGCCGGCCATGTCGGGATGCTCGCGCGAGCTCGGCACCACCGGCACGTAGGGATCATGGACGTCGCAGGCCGCGCCGCGCTTTTCCAGGAGCTCGATCAGCTTGAATGCCGGGCTCTCGCGGGTGTCGTCGACGTTCTTCTTGTAGGCGAGGCCGAGGATCAGGATCTTGGCGCCGTTGAGCCCCTTGCCGGCGCGGGCATCGAGCTCGTCCGCGATCCGCGACACCACATAGCGCGGCATCGCGGTATTGATCTCGCCGGCAAGCTCGATGAAGCGCGTGGAGAGCTCGTATTCGCGCGCCTTCCAGGTGAGATAGAAGGGATCGATCGGGATGCAGTGGCCGCCGAGGCCGGGCCCCGGATAGAACGGCATGAAGCCGAACGGCTTGGTCTTCGCGGCCTCGATCACTTCCCAGACGTCGATGCCCATCGCCGCATAGACGACCTTGAGCTCGTTGACGAGCGCGATGTTGACGGAGCGGAAGATGTTCTCGGTGAGCTTCACCGCCTCCGCCGTCTCCGGGTTCGACACCGGGATCGTCTTCGGCACGAAGGTCGAGTAGAGCGCATCGGCGATCGCGGCCGCATCCTTGCCGTCGCCGCCGATCACCTTGGGGATGGCGCGGGTGGAGAAGTTCAGGTTGCCGGGGTCTTCGCGCTCCGGGCTGAAGGCGAGGAAGAAATCGCGGCCGCTCTTTAGTCCCGACGACTCCAGGATTGGCTTCACCACGTCGCGGGTGGTGCCGGGATAGGTGGTGGATTCCAGCACCACCAGCTGGCCGGGCTTGAGGTGCGGCGCGATCGCCTTCGCGGTGTTCTCGACATAGGTGAGATCCGGCTCGCGATGGGCGGTGAGCGGCGTCGGCACGCAGATCAGCACCGCGTCGGCGCGGGCGAGTTCGGCGAAGTCGGTGCTCGGCACGAAGCGCCCGCGCGCGATCGGCTCGCGAAAGCCCTCGGCGGGGATGTGGTGGATGTAGGTGCGGCCCTCCTTGAGCGCTGCGACCTTGCCGGCGTCGATGTCGATGCCGATCACCGCGAGGCCGTTGTCGAGCAGCGCCTGCACCAGCGGCAGGCCGACATAGCCGAGCCCGATGATGGCGACCGTCGCGTTGCGGTCGCGGAAACGGCTCGTCAGCTCTTCGACGGAGGGACGTGCGGCGGGTTGATAGGTGTGCAAATTTAGGTCCCGATCACCTGAGTGCCGCGGCGATGTTGCCGCCATCGACCGTGGTGACCCCGGCCGTCGTCTTGAGCGCGAGCGCCTGGGCGAGGAATGCCTGGGCCACGTCGTCCGCCGTCACCTCGCGTCCGAGCAGATTGCCGCTCATGTAGTCCTTCTCGCTCAGGCCGCGCGCGGTGGACCGCGCCGCGATCATGTCCGCAGTCAGGAGGCCGGAGCGCACCCGATCGGCATTCACGACATTGGCGCGGATGCCCTGCGCACCATAGTCGAGGGCGTATTGCCGCGCCAGGAACAAGGTCGCCGCCTTGGGCAGCCCGTAGGGCCCGAAATCCGGCCCGGGATTGACCGCCTGCTTCGACACGTTGAACAGCAGGCAGCCGCCGGTGCCCTGGGCCAGCATGATCCGCACCGCCGCCTGGGCGACGCGCTGATGGCCGTAGAAATTGAGCTCGAAGCTCTTGCGCAGTATCTCTTCGTCGACTTCGCCGATGCGGCCTGTCCAGGCTGCGCCCGCATTGGAAACGACGATGTCAACGCCGCCGAACCGCTCGGCCACCTTGGCGAAGGCGGCACGAACGGACGCGGGGTCGGTGACGTCGCAGGCGATTGCGAAAGCCCCGCCGCCGATCGTCTTGGCGACGGCACCCGCCGCCGCCACATCGACATCGAGCAACGCAACCTCGGCGCCCGCCGCGGCGAAGGCCCTGGCGGTGGCGGCGCCGATGGCGCCCGCCGCACCGGTGATCGCGGCGATCTGGCCGGCCAGCGGGGGTTCCTTCGCACTGCCGAGCTTGGCCTGCTCGAGCGACCAGTATTCGCAGTCGAACATGTCGGCTTCGGAAATCGACTCGAAGCGGCCGACGGCCTCGGCATCGGTGATGGTCGAGACGGCGGCCTCGGCGAGATCGGCGGCGATGGCGGCGTCCTTGCGCGAGCGGCCGAGCCCGAACAGGCCGATCCCCGGCACCAATGCCACCCGGGGCAGCGGATCGAGCATCGTCTTGGTGCCGCCGCAGCGAGCATTGTTGCGCTCGAAATAGCGCCGGTAATGGTCGATGAAGGCCGCGACCGCGGCCTTGGCGCCTTGGGCGAAATCGGCTTCCTTGCCGCGCTTCGGGCGCAGCGAGCACCAGCGGCCAGTTCTTGGTGCGGATGGTGTGGTCGGGCGTCACCACGCCGGCGGTGGCGTAGCGGGCGACCTCCGCGCCGTTGACGAAATTGAGGATGGCGTCGCCGGTCCGGAAATCCAGGATGAGGCGGCGGAACGCGCCTTCGATCTTCTCGTCGCGCGCACTGCAGGCGCCGCGCACGATCGGCGCGACTTCCGCGAGCGGCATCGCGGCCTGCGGCAGTTGCGCGGTCGCAAACACCGCGCGGCGGCCGCGCTGGAGCGCGGCTTCGGCGAGCGAAACCATTTCGATCATGCGCTCATAGGCCTCGCGCGCGGTCTCCGCGAAGGTGAAGATGCCGTGCTTGTGCAGGATCAGGCCGATCGCACCCGGCGCCGCCGCGAATGCCCGCGCCGCCTCCTTGGCGAGACCGAAGCCCGGCATGATGTAGGGCACGATGCCCATGCGGCCGTCATAAAGTTCGGCGGCCCGGGCCTCGCCGTCGGGCTGGTCGATCAGGCTCAGCACGGCGGTGGCATGGGTGTGATCGACGAAGCGCTGGGGAATGAAGGCATGCAGCAGCGTTTCGACCGACGGGTTGGGCGCCATCGGGTCGAGCAGATTGGCGCGCTGCGCCCGCACCATCTCCTCGTCCGACATGGCATCGCGCTCGAGCAGCATGCGCAGCTCGGCGAGCCGCACCGCCGGCAGCCCGGCCGGCTCGATCACGGCCATGTCGGCGCCCGAGCCCTTGACGCAGAGCACATCGACCTCGCGCCCCATCAGGTCGGGCAGCCGCAATTTCACAGACGTGTTGCCGCCGCCGTGCAGCACGAGACGGGGATCGCCGCCGAGCAGGCGCGTGGTGTAGACCCGCAGCGCGAGGTCGCGCGGCACCCCCCGGGCGCCATAGCGATCCACCATCGCCTCGGCCTCGTGCTCCACGAAGCGGCTTTGCATGTTTGCTCTCCGATGACGGGGATCGATATGCATCGCCTTTGGGGATGCCAGCAAGGGCCTGCCCAAGTCATGGCGGCGCGCGTGCACGCGAGGCGCTCATCGCATAGCGCCTTAGATCTCGAAGCCGTTTGCCACGAGAGCAATCTTCCGCGCAGTTCACCGGTGTCGAGAACGAATACGAGCATCGCGATTCGCCCGCCGCAATCAGAAGGCATAAATTGGTCACGTTCGGACGTGGGTTTTGGTCGAACAAGCGGTTTGAATGATAGGTCGAACGTGCGCGTGAAAGGCGATCGAAAATCAGCGGTCATCGCTCGGTCGCGAAGGACAGGTCCTTCGAGATCAGTGCCCTGGAAATGCCGCCGACGTACTCGAACAACGCCGATCCACTTGCTTGCAGCGGCTGCAATCTACGACCATGATGTCGATGTCCGCTATCTGGCGGCGATCATCGCCTCGCGCGCGTGGCCGAACAACTGGCAGCATGGATCAGCGCCAGCGGCGTAACGAAAGGCGCGCTGCGTTCTCCCGCAGAGCGGTCACGAGGATTTCCTCTGCCAACTCTCATCCGATGTGACATCAAGGCTACCCGCAAATCACCGAACGAAAACGAACCCTCATGAACCGCCTCGGCCTGCCGCCTCGCCCCGCCCGTTCCGGAAACGCCGCCGCCAGCGCTTCGCGGGTGGCGGGGAGCACGCCGCGCTCGGTGATGAGCCCGCGCACCAGGCGTGCCGGCGTGACGTCGAAGGCGTAATTCACCACCGGCGAGCCGTCAGGCACGACGGTCACCGTCTCGATGCGGCCGTCGCCGGTGCGCCCGGTCATGGTCGCGACCTCCTCGCCGCCGCGCTGCTCGATCGGGATATCGCGCCCGTCGATGAGCGCGAAGTCGATGGTCGGCGACGGCACCGCGACGTAGAACGGCACGCCGGTGTCGTTGGCCGCGAGCGCCTTGAGATAGGTCCCGATTTTGTTGCAGACATCGCCTTGGGCGGTGACGCGATCGGCGCCGGTGATGACGAGGTCGACCAACCCGTGCTGCATCAGATGCCCGCCGGTGTTGTCGGGAATCGACCGCGTGGGGAACGCCCTGGTGGTTGAGCTCGAAGGCGGTGAGCGAAGCGCCCTGGTTGCGCGGCCGGGTCTCGTCGACCCAGACGTGGAGCGGGATGCCCTGCTCGTGGGCGAGGTAGATCGGCGCGGTGGCCGGGCCCAAGTCGACGGCGGCGAGCCAGCCGGCGTTGCAATGGGTGAGCACGTTGACGGGGGTCCCCAGTGGCTTGCGGGCGGCGATGCTCTCGATCAGGGCGAGGCCGTGGCGGCCGATGCCGTGATTGATCGCGATGTCCTCCTCGCAGATTTCGGCGGCGCGCGCGTGGGCCGCCGCGATCCGTTCGCTGCGCGGCCGGTTGCGCACCGCCGCCATGATCTCGTCGAGCGCCCATTTCAGGTTGACCGCGGTCGGGCGCGTCGCCACCAGAAGGCGATACGCGAGCTCAAGCGCCTCGTCGGAGGTATCATCTTGCAAAGAAAGGCACATTCCGTACGCCGCGACCGCCCCGATCAGCGGCGCGCCGCGGGTCTGCATCGAGGAAATGGCATGGGCGGCATCGGCAAGCGTGACGAGCCGCAGGGTCGCGAATGCGTGGGGCAGCCTGGTCTGGTCGATGATCCCGATGGTCCTGCCGTCGGCCTCGAGCCAGATGCTGCGCCTGTGTTTTCCGTCGATCAGCATGGCACGCTCGTTCCTGGTGTTGCGCCGCAGAAGACACCGATTCGCTCACGAAAATGCGACGGAGCACCCGCCTCCTACCCTCCTGTAATCTAGACGTTTTTGCGGCCTTTGCTGGCCCCCTTTTGGGCGTCCGGCAAATCGTCAAGGCAGGTGATTTTCCCGCTATGTTGGGGTACACTTTTTGTTAAGGATGGGGGCCGGCCGAACATGAACAAGACCGGCCGGCGCAAGGGTGTGGGCAATGAACGCCCTCAGTGCAACGATGGTGGCTGATCAGCCGAACGGCTCGGAGCAGCGCAGGAACAGAATCGTTCCGGCGGCGCGATGGGTTTCGATCGACTATCGCTCCATCGTGGCGAACGCGGTAGCGGGGCTTGCGAACAATACGCCCGGACGCGCGCCGCGACGTCTACGCCCAGGCGCGCGGCGTCGTGCATCGGCATCTCCAGCTCATGCGGTTGCCCGAGCCCATCGTCGAGCTGGAAAAGCTCGCCCTCGATCTGACGATCAGAAAAATCGAGCGGCAGACCCGCGCCGAGCAGGCCGTCCCCGAAGCAGAGAAGAACTCGCCGAAGACGCGAGCGAGCCTACCGTCAGCGATGCCGTGCGCTCGTTCGGCGAAGCCCTCGCCGAAGTGACTCAGGCCTTCACCTCGCTGATGATCGTGCTCGGCTTGCGGCCGGTCTTCTATGCCCTGTGGCTTGTCGCTGCGCCGCTTCGGTTCATCGGCCGGGCCATCATTTCCCCGGTCGGGCTCGCCGCCGGCCTGCCGATCGCCGCGATGCTGGCCATAACGATCTACCTGCTCGATACCGACGCGGGCTTCCAGGGCGCCGTGAGCCTGCGGACGGCGCGGTTTCTCGAGCACGTCGACACCTGGTTGAACGGGTCGGCGCCGTCGGTCGCGGGCAAGGACGAGGAGCGGGTCGCCGGCCGCATCGAACCGCCGCCACCCGTCGGAACCGCACCGGCCCGCGCGGTGCCGGCGCGGGCGCGCGTCACCGCGTCGTCGCACGGCCGCAACCCCGCCTACGCCGCGCCCTCCGAAGCCAATGTGGTCGGCGCGGCTCTCGCCTGTGCCGATGACCGCCGCGCCGCGGGAGCCGGTCGCGAACAATCCCAACGCGCTTCCCAAGTGGTTCTCCGGCTACGCGAACGTATTCGAAACCGCTCCGAAGTCGTCGGCGGCGATCGAAGTCGCGCCCGACACTCGGCGCCCCCGGAGCCGAAGGGGCCGGCCTACACGAATTGGCTGCCGCCAATTCTCATCGCGGCCGCGTCGGATGATCGGCCGCTGAGGCCGCCCTCGCCGCATCACCCTGCCCCCGATGCGCACCCCTTCTCCAAAGGTCGCCGCGCTGATCGAGACCGGCAAGAAGGCCGCCATCGCCGACGACCTCGAAAAGGCGGTGAACGATTTCACCGAGGCGGTTCGCATCGATCCCACCTATCCCGGCGGCTACACCGAACGCGGCCAGGCCTTGTTCAAGCTCGGCGAGACCGATCGCGCCATCGCCGACTATTCGGCTGCGATCAAGCGCGACCCCAATTTCGGCCCGGCGCTGCGCGGCCGCGCCATGGCCAATCTCTACCGCGGCGCGACCGATCTCGCCCTCGTCGACCTCTCGAAGGCGATTCAGATCGCGGAAATCGATCCGAACCGGCTGTCGCCGCTGGAATTGTTCTATGCCCGGCGCAGCCGCGCGAACGATCTACGGAAACAAGATGCAGCATGACAACGAGATCGCCGACTGCACCGCGATCATCGAGGCCTACAAGCGCGACAAGACGCTCGGCACCGCACTGGTGGGCGTCTATCAGGCCGAAGGCGCGGCCAACCTGATCGCCGACGTCTATCGCCAGCGCGCCAACGCCTATATCCGCAAGTCGAACCCGGAGTTGGCACGCGCCGATCTCACCGCCGCCGTGCCGCTGAGCGCCGACCGCGGTTTCTCCGCACTGGTCGACCGTGCCCGGCTCAACGAGGCGATCGGCCAGCGCGACCAGGCGATCACAGACCTTCAGGCCGCACTCAGCATCAGGCCCGGCAGCGAAGAGGCGCGAATCGCGTTGCGCCGAATCTCGTCGGGACCTCTATCGGGATCTGCGCCGGTACGGCCGCCGGGACGAACATAAGAAACGGCCCAGTTAACGCGTAAACCTTGCGGGCCGAACATTGGGGAGACGACCATGACGAGGCTCTCGCTGGCCGCATTCGCGTGCCTGCTTACGACCGGAATTGCCGGTGCCCAGACCGCAACCGACAAAGCGGTGGTACGGCTCGATCCCGCGCTCGACGCGCTGGTCGCGCCCGATGCCAAGGTCGAGCTCGTCAAGGGTGGGTTCGGCTTCACCGAGGGCCCGGTGTGGGTGCAGCAGGGCAAGAGCGGCTATCTCCTGTTCACCGACATTCCCGGCGGCGTGGTCTGGAAGCTCACGCCGGACGGCAAGGCTTCCGTCTATCTCGACAACACCGGCTATCAGGGGCCGGAGGTGTGGCGCTGGGGCGGCATCCAGAACAACGGCTTCGAGCGCACCGATCCGCGCTTCGAGGAATTCGCCATGATCGGGGCGGACGGCCTCACCCTCGACCGCCAGGGCCGCCTGATCCTCGCCACCTTCGCGGGCCGCTCGCTGATGCGCGATCGAGAAGAACGGCAAGCGCACCGTGCTGGCCGACCGTTACGAGGGCCACCGCTTCGGCGGCCCCAACGACGTCGTGGTCAAGAGCAACGGCGCCATCTACTTCACCGACACCTATGGCTCGTTCCGCCTGCGCGAGAAGGATCCCCGCAAGGAACTCGATTTCACCGGGGTGTACATGTGGAAGGACGGCAAGCTCTCGCTGCTGGTCAAGGACATGCCGATGGTCAACGGCCTCGCCTTCTCGCCCGACGAAAAATATCTCTACGTCAACGGCAGCCGCGACAACTACGTCAACCGCTACGAGGTCCAGCCAGACGGTACGCTCACCAACGGCAAGCTGTTCATCGACATGAGCAAGGAGACCGAGCGCGGCATCACCGACGGGCTGCGGGTCGACACCAAGGGCAATCTCTACGAGACCGGCCCCGGCGGCGTCTGGATCATCTCGCCCGAGGGTAAGCACCTCGGCACCATCCGCGCGCCGGAGCAGTCCACCAATGTGGGGTTCGGCGACGCCGACAAGAAGACGCTCTACATCGCCGCACGCACCGGTATCTACAAGATCAGGGTGCTCACGCCGGGGATTTAGAGCGCTCGAATCCATCGAGAGGCAACATGAAAAAGTCGTTCGTCCGCGGCGCGCGGCCGCAGCAGCGCGCGTACTCGCCCGCCGTCATCACCCAGGGCGCCGACAAGATCATCTGGCTCGCCGGCCATCACGGGCTCGTCGATGACGCCGGTAAGTCTCTTGCCGGCGATTTCGAGGCACAGTGTCGCCAGACCTTCAGCAACATCGAGAAGACACTGGCCGAGGCCGGCGCGAAGCTGTCCGACCTGGTGACGATGACGGTGTTCCTGATCGACGCGCGATACACCACCCGGATGACCGAGATCCGGCGCGAGATTTTCGGCGACAACTTTGCCGGAAGTGCCGCAATCACGGTTGCGGGCTTCGCCGACCCGAGCATGATCATCGAAATTCAGGGCGTTGCGGTTCTATAGCAATGAAGCATGGTCCCGAAAAGTTACGGACTTTTCGGACAAGATCATGCTCAGAAAGGCTTTGACGGGACCCGCCGGATTCCCGGCGGGCCGCCATTGGGTCCCTCACCCACCCTTGCCCTCGTATTGCGCGTCGGTGACGTGTTCCAGCCACTCCACATGGGCGCCGTCGAGGGCCTCCTGCATGGCGATGTGGGCCATCGCCGATGTCGGGCTCGCGCCGTGCCAGTGCTTCTCGCCCGGCGGGAACCACACGGTGTCGCCGGCGCGGATTTCGCGGATCGGGCCGCCCCAGGCCTGCACCCGGCCGCTTCCCCGCGTCACGTGGAGGGTCTGGCCGAGCGGATGGGTGTGCCAGGCGGTGCGCGCGCCGGGCTCGAAGGTCACCAGCGCCGCCCGGATCCGCGCCGGCGCCGGCGCCTCGATGATCGGGTCCTGCCACACGGTTCCGGTGAAGTAATCGGGCGACATGCGGCGCGACGGCGCCGCTCCGGCCGGTGTGATGTTCATGACGAGGATCCCTGCGGTTGATTAATTCACGATCGCACGATACCGGATCGGAATATGCTCTAAATCGACAAAAGTGGCACTGACATTTCATCGGGTGCATGCGGCAGAAATGACAGACATCGACTGGTCCAAGCTCACGATCGGGATGCTCGGCGGCGACAAGCGCGAGCAGGAGATCGCACGGCTCGCGGCGGCAACGGGCGCGCAGGTGCGTGCGCACGGCTTTCCCTGGCCGGAAGGCGGCATCCCCGGGGTCCGCCATCTCGACGACCCCGCCGCCGTGCTCGAGGGCGCGCAGTTCGCGCTGTTCCCGATCCCCGGCATTGCCGCAAGCGGCGCGCTGTTCGCGCCCGCAGCACCGGCCCCGATCGTTCCGACGCGCGAAATGCTCGCCGGCATGGCCGCGCCGGCCCACATCATCCTTGGCTGGGCGGACAAGAACCTGAAAGCCCACGCCGACGCGCTGGGCATCGCCATTCACGAATACGAGTGGGACCGCGGGCTGATGCTCCGCCGCACCCCCGCGATCATCGAAGGCCTGCTCAGGATCGTGATCGAGAACACCGCCATCACCATCCACGACGCCAATGTCTGCGTGGTCGGCCAGGGCACCATCGGCGCCGTGCTCGCGCGCTACATGGTGGCGCTCGGCGCCCATACCCACGTGGCGGCGCGCAATCCCGAACAGCGCGCGGCCGCCTATGTGGCCGGCGCGACGCCGCACCCGCTCGATGAATTGCCGGCGCTGGCGCATCGGCTCGACATGGTGTTCTCCACGGTGCCGTCGCGTGTGGTCGGCGCCGACATTCTCGAGCGCTTGCCGAAATCGGCGCTCCTGGTCGACCTCGCGGCGCCGCCGGGGGGCATCGACTTCGACGCCGCGCAACGGCTCGGCCTCAAGGCGATCTGGGGCCGCGGGCTCGGCAGCCGCGCCCCCGTCACCGTCGGCGGCAGCCAATGGGGCGGCATCCGCGAACGCATCGAGGCCCTCCTGCGCGCGCCAAGCTGAGCGCACCCAATCCAACCAAGGAGTACGAACATGCCAGTCGTCACCGTGCAGATGTGGACCGGACGCACGCGCGAGCAGAAGCGCAACCTGGTGCGCGCCATCACCGATGCCATGGTGCAGCATGCCGGCGCCAAGGCCGCCAATCTGCATGTCATCCTGCAGGAGGTGCCGAAGGAGGACTGGGCGCTCGCCGGCGTTCTCGGCGACGAACGCAAGGACGTCTGACCATGGCGGATGCAAAGGACCATGCCATCGGCGGCCACCCCACCGGCTTCGCGCACATGCTGCTGAAAGTCGCCGACATCGCGCGCTCCGAGCGCTTCTACGTCGATCTCCTCGGCTTCACGGTGAGGCCGGCCAAGCCGCTGCCGGACGGGCGGCCCTTCGTGCCGTTCCACCAGGGCATCGCGCTCACCTCCGGCGGGCCGCACGCGCCGACCCAGATCGATCACATCGCCTTCACCGCAAAGGACGTGCGCGCCATCGCCGCGCGGCTCAAGCAGGCCGACGTGAAGTTCTTCCGCGACCTCCATGACGGCATCTACGGGCTGACGATCTACATCGCCGATCCCGACGGCAACATGATCGAGCTGTACGAGGCCGACGCGAAGATGTGAGGGCGCCGCAATCCGTCGGTGCTCGGTCGCCCCGGTGTCCGCCTCGAGCAGCCGGATTTCCTTCCGCGACCTCGAGTGACGGCCGGCGATCTGCATGGCGTGACCGGACGGCCACATGGTTCGAACTGCGTGACGCGAAAGCGAGGATGTGGCCGCAGATGTAATCCGCCCGTCACACGTCACCGGTATCCAGTTCCCTTCGATGGACTTATGGGACAGGGGGACTGCTATGATAAGGACGCTATTCGCGGCCGTAGCCGCGGCGGCGCTGGGGACTGGTATCGTCAACGCCACCGAGCTTTCGACATCCAAGACCAAGTTCGTAAAGTTCGATCATGTTTTTCTCATCATGATGGAAAATCAGACGGATACCGATATTCTCGGTAATTCGAATGCTCCATTCATCAACGCCTATGCAAAGGTCGCGAACCAGGCGACCAACTATTGGGCGGTCGGCCATCCCAGCGCCCCGAACTACCTCGAGATCGTCGGCGGTTCCAATTTCGGCTCTCAGCAACGATTTCTGGCCGAACTGGGTCAATGGAGGCTGCGTCGACAACGCACCCGGCAGCACCGGCTGCGTGAATGCGCTCCCGCCGATCGCGGTCTCCGGACTCGACAACACCGTCGTCGCGACGGCCACGGACTCGACCCAGTGCAACGGCCAGGTCACGATCGTCGGCACCGCGACCCCGAACAACTGCGCGCTGTACACCTACAACGCGACATCGTTTACCCCGAAGTCGATCGCCGATCAGCTCGTCGCCGCGAAGAAATCCTGGAAGACCTATCAGGAAAGCCTGCCGACGGTCGTGCCCGGCGTCGACGGCGTCAACTACTCGGATGGTGTATTCTCCAATCTGAGCCCGGCCGCCGTGTTCGGGCCGGGGGCGATTCAAAAGCTCTATGCGGTGAAGCATAACCCGTTCGCCTATTTCAAAAATATCCAGCAGGGGACGACCCCGGGGTTGAGCCTCCAACAGATCCAGGACTTCGACGGCCCGCAAGGCCTTTGGGCCGACCTGGCGACCGGGGACGTGCCCGACTTCTCCCTCATCGTGCCAAACCAGTGTCATGACATGCACGGCTTCGTCACCGTCGGCCCGCCCATATGCAATGGCTTCAACGCGACGGAGGCGGGCTTTCTCATGCAGGAGGGTGATGCGACCGTCCGCAAGCTCGTCACCGGCATCAAGGCTTCCGAGGCCTGGCAGCGGGGGAAAAACGTCATCGTCCTGGTGTGGGACGAGAACGATTTCACCAACTCGCCCAATCGCGTCGTCATGCTGGTCGAGACCAGCTACGCGAAGAACGGCAGGAAGAGCACGACCCCCTATGACCACTTCTCGCTGTTGCGCACGCTGGAAGCGGGGTTCGGCCTGCCTTGCCTCAACCATGCCTGCGATTCCACGTCGCTGATCATGAACGACATGTTCGGCGATTGAGTACCGGCTGCGAGCACCTCTCCCCGCACGCGGGGAGAGGGAGCAGAGGTGCCGTGCCACATGATAAGGATGCCGGAGGCGCGGCCTCACCTATTTTGCGTCCAACGCGTAGCGCGTGAGGTCCAAGGTGCCCGACCGCACGGAATCGCCGGCGAGGTGAGCGGAGTTGATCGCATCGTAGACGGTCCAGAACTTTTGGTTGGACCGTCGCACGCCGAAACGATCCACCAACCGCTCATAGTCGGCGGCCGACCTGATGCGCGCGACGGTGCTGGAGAACACGTCCATCTCCGCCTCGGGCACCACGAAGAACATGTTGGGGTAGGCGCCCGGCACCCCGGCCATCACGGTGAGCGAATCCTCCCGCGGGGCAAGGCGATCCGACTCTCCCAGTATCCACGACACGTTCTCGTGCTCGCGGTTGTGCACCAGGCTGTAGAGCCCCGCGCGGCCGTCCGCGCCGCGCACCTGCACGACGGCGAGATCGGGAAGGAAGCGCGCGAACGGCGTCGCGTTCGCCGCCTTGACCGAGGCAATCCGGCGCAGCGCCTGCTCCGGCGCGGTGAGCTCGGGCGCCGCCGTTGCGCCCCGGGGCAGCCGCAACGTCTTCCAGTTGAGCGCGTCGGGCTGGCCGCGGACCTGCGGAGGTAGATGCTCGTTGATGACCCGCTCGACCAGCTCCTCTTTGGCATTGGCCGCGTTGCGGTAGACGACGCCGGTCGGCGCGTTGTCGTCGAGGAGCGGAAACACGTAACGAAGCTTGAGTTCGGTGAAGAGGCCGCCGCGATACCACGACCTGCGCAGGCGGAGCCGCTGCGACGGCGGCAGGAAGGCCAGGAACAGTTCCTCCGCCTCCATCCGGATCAGGTCCATGTAGAGCCGGGTCAGCCCCTGGTGGCCGACATTGCCGAACACGTCGTAGTTGACGACGAGATTGTAGACCAGGCGCTCGAACAACGGGTAGTCGAGCACGAACAGCGTCTTCGGCAGGTCGCCCGCCGCGCCTTTGGTCACGACCGCATTGTCGAAGTGCCGGAATATGGTGAGCAGCGCGTTCGGGTTGTCGCCGTCGCCGTTCCAGATGTCCGCGATCCCATAGCCGGCCGGGCGCAGCTTGCGCGCGTGGTCGGCCCGCAGCTTGCGGTAGGCTTCGCGATACACGATGAGGCGCGTCAGGGACGGAATGTCGTCGAGGAACGACACGTCGCTGCCCCACACGCCGGGCAGGATCAGCAGATCCTGGGCCTGCCGCGCATAGTCTGCGGACAACACCATGCCGTCTGCATCAGGCCGCAGGAAGAAGACGAAGAACTGCTCCTGGATCGCGTTGACCGCGATGCTGCCATTGCACACGGGACCCTTGATGAAGGTCTTGATCTCGTACTCGGCGTCGTCGAGCAGGAACTGGTAGCGCGCGCGCACGGGGATGTCGGCAAACGTGGCGAACGGGTTGCCGGCGATCTCGTCCGCGTAGCCGGGCAGATTCTTCACGTCCCACTGCGACTCGAGGAAGGTCCGCCTGATCCGCTCGAGCTTCTGCGGGGAGAGGTCGTACGGGATGTGGGTCTTGTCGACGATCGTTCCGTCGTACCGCATCAGGCAGTACTGAAAGCCGCCGGCGCCGGGATCGTCGTTCGGCCGCCGCGTCGCGATCTCGTCGACCCCCGCCTCGCACGGGGTGCGTGAGCGCACCAGGCGAAAGAACGCCGGAGGCCCCGACGCCGCCGCGGACGTGAAATAGAGATGCGCCAGGAACAGGTGTTCGTAGAGATAACGGGCCGTGAGCCTCTCGCGCGGCGTGCTGCCATTGAGGAAGGCCTCCCAGTCGCGTATCTCGTTCTGCAGCTCCTGCGGCACCGCACGCCGGCTCGCCAGGCTCGCGTCCGACGGGCCCGGCGCGCCCTGCGCGAGCCATTTGTCGAGCGCTCCCATCTCGGTCTGCGACAGGGGCGGCAGTCCGTAGGGCATGCCGAGTTCGGGCACCGTCTGGGAGAGGATCTCGGCCGCACCGCCGTCGACCGGGCAGAAATTACTGTCGCCCACCGGCTTCTTCGGCTGCGCGGCCGGATGCCGGGCCCTGAGATTGACGAGCTGCATCAGCAGCGTGCGGGCCGGCTCGGTGCCACCCGCCACGTCGAAGAAACCCTTGGCGCGCCAGTCCGAGACGCTGTGGCCGTCGATGTCGATCCGGGTGGGGGCGACGCTGCTCGCTCGCGTGCGGTCGTAGACGTTGAGCTTGGTGGCGCCCCGCGCCAGGCCCGAATAGCTCTGCAGATTGAGCTGGCACGGCGCGTTGTAGCAACTGTGGCAGGCAATGCAGCGGCTGTTGAAAATCGGCTGGATACGGGCGGTGTAGTCGTCATTGGCCGGAGCGGGCTGCGAATAGGAGCCGCGTATGCCGCCGGCAAGGGCAATGATCGTCGCTGCAAGCAGGCAATACAGGCGCAGACGATTCATGACACCACTCGTGATCTATCCTGCCCCGGAGGCAAGCGAGCACGCTCGCATCGGCCCCGTCAAGCCGCGCAGCAGGCGGGCGTGCCGGTGCTCACCGACACTTGAATCCCAACGCTGTCATTGCCGGGCTTGACCGGGCGATCCAGTAGCCAAGGGGGCCACAATTGGGTACTGCAGGAGTTCCACCGACGCCACAGGGGTTACTGGATGCCCGCTTTCGCGGGCATGACACTGAAACTGAATGAACGTCCGGGTAACGACACTAAAACCCCCGCGGCCCGAACACCTTGATGCCGAGCTTCTTCTCCAGCGCACGGCCGAAGCGGTACTTCATCTCCGGGCCTTCATAGGTCGCGGGCGGAGCGCGCTGGTAATCGGGCTCGGATTCGACGCGCAGGCGGATGAAGTAGGGGCCCGGCGCGGCGACGATCCCGGGCGTCCGCTTTTCGAGGTCGGCGAGACTGTCGATGGTCGCCACCTGGCGGATGCCGGCGCCCTTGGCGATCGCGGCGTAGTCGGCATTGTCCTGGTTCACCATCGGCATGGTGTCGACGGTCTGGTAGCTCTGGTTGTCGACCACGAAATGCCAGAGGTTCGCCGGCTGCTGGCCCGCCTCGGTGAGCAGGCAACCGAGATTCATCGACAGCGAGCCGTCGCTGTTGAGCACCCACACCGGGACGTGCGGCAGCGCGGTCGCAAGCCCGAGCGCGAAGCTCGCCGCAAAGCCCATGCCGCCATGCATGTAGAAGCTGTCCTCGCTCTTGGTCACCGCCCACCACTCGTTCGCGGCCATGCCGAGGGCGCAGACGACGATCGCATCGCCGCGGTGCCGGGCGAGCACGGTGAGGGCCTCTCGCGTCTTCATGCGTTCTTCACTCCGAGCAGGCGCTTGGTCAGGAACAGGATGAACGGCCGCTTCTGCAGGCGGTGCCATTCATAGGCGTCGGGGATGCGCTCGATCTCCTCGGGCTTGTCGATGACCTGATAGGGGAAATCATAGGCCTGCAGCAGCGGCACGGTGCGCCGCCCCTGCACCTCCTGGTAGACCTTGTGGTCGTCGATCGAGCCGCGTGCGCTGACGATGCAGAACACCGGGATCATGTGGCGCAGGCACAGCGTCGCCATCTCGCCGGTGCAGGTGAACAGCCCGGTGTTGCCCATGATCGCGACGGACCGCACGCCGCCGAAGAACGCGCCGGCGCAGATCGCGATGGTCTCGGCCTCGCGCCCGACCGGGATGTGCTTGATCTGATTGCCCGCGGTGACCCGGCGGATCAGGCCGTTGACCCAATCGTCCGGCAGGCTCGCAGCGAGGGTGACCCCGGCTTTGACGAGCTGGGCGTGTATCTGTTCATTGGCATCCATGTCGCCTCGCTGACCTGTTGCGCATGAAAAAAACGATAGGAAGGGCGGCCTGCAGCGTCAAGCTGTGATCACAGTCCGTTTCCGAACTCTGAATCATCTCGATATCATCATCAACCTCGTCCTGAGGAGCGCGCACCGAAGTCAGGCCTGCCTGACTTCGGCAACGAAGGATGTCGAAATCGGCAACAGCCGATTTCGATGCGCGCGTCTCGAAGGACGGCCACACACGCTGCGGCCTGTGGCCATCCTTCGAGACGCCGCGCTGCGCACGGCTCCTCAGGATGAGGTCGGAAGAAAGATTCACACGCTCTCGGAATGAGGTCCATGGGTAGTTTACCGCTTGGACGTGTCGGCCCTCCCCGGCTTTCCGTCCTCGAAATTCGCCTTCTTGAGGAGCTGCTGCAGCGATTCTTCGATGTCGTCCTCGATCGCCTGGCGCGCCGCCCTGGCGTTGCCGGCACGCAGCGCCGCGAGCAGCCGGACGTGATGGCGCAAGGTCCAGCGGATATTGGGCAGCTTCGCCGACAGCGCGACGAACGGGCCCGCCTGCAGCCACAGCGTTTCGACCATCGGCAGCGCCACCTGGGAGCCTGCGAACTCGTAGAGCGCGAAATGGAACACCATGTTGCCGGTCATCGCGCCGCGGGGGTCATCGCCATTGACCGACTGCCGCAGCCCGTCATTGATCCGCACCAGGGCCTCGATGTCGGGCTTGCGCGCATTGGCACAGGCCATCTCCGCCAGCATGCCCTCCAGCTTCTGGCGGGCCCGCGACAGCTCGATGAAGCGTTCGCGGCTCATGCGCGGAATGATCACCGAGCGGTTCGGCAGCATCACCAGCGCGCGCTCGGCAATGAGGCGGCTCACCGCCTCGCGCACCGGCATGGCGCTGGTGCCGAGCCGGGCCGCGAGGGTGCGCAGCGACACCGCTTCGCCCGGCGTGAACATGCCGCCCATCAGGCCGCGGGCGAGCGCGTGATAGACGCGCTGCTGCAGGGTGTCGCGCGCAGGGATCGGGCGTTGCCGGCGCCGTGAGCCTGATGCTGCGCTTGCGCCGCGGCGCGCCGGGCTTGGCCGCGGCCGCCCGCGCGACCGACCTTCGCTTGGCGCTCATGTCGTCTCCCCGGCGGCGCGCCACGTCATGGCTGGCCCATTTCCTCGAGATTCCACCGTATCTTCATCGCGGGCTCCATGGCGGCCATCCGGCGGCGCCATTATGGAAAGGCTTTGCAAGGGATTATCAATTCGCGAATGCGGCTGATACAGCTTTTGTGACGCATCGCTCGAGCGGCGTTCCGCCACCCCTTGCAATGCCGGCGCCGATCGCGGATGAGATTTCCGACATCGCCTGCGGGAAGAGAAAAGCTCACATGGAAAGGCTCACATGGGAAGGCTGACATGGATCTGGGATTGACCGGAAAGGTTGCGCTGGTGACGGGGTCGAGCCGGGGCATCGGCCGCGGCGTCGCGCTCTCGCTTGCCGAGGAAGGCTGCGACGTCATGCTGACCGGGCGCGACGAGAAGGCGCTGCGCGAGGTGGTGGGCGAGGTCGAAAAGCGCGGCCGCAAGGCCGCCTATGAGATGACCGACCTGCGCGCCGACGGGGCCGCGGCGGCGCTCGTGGACGCCGCCAAGCGCCGCTATGGGCGGCTCGACATTCTCGTCAACAATGCCGGCACCACCAAGCGCGGCGACTTTCTCGCGCTCACCGACGCCGACTGGCAGGACGGCTACGCCCTGAAATTCTTCGCCCATGTGCGCCTGTCGCGCGCCGCCTGGCCGCTGCTCAAGGACGCCAAGGGCGCGGTGGTCACCATCGGCGGCACCAGCGGCCGCATCCCGATCGCCGCCTTCACCATCGGCAGCTCGGTCAACGCCGCCTGCGCCGCCTTCGCCAAGGCGCTGGCCGATCTCGGCAAGACCGACGGCGTGCAGGTCAACACCATCCACCCGAGCTATGTCGACACCGAACGGTTCCAGCGGCGCGTCAAGGCCGACATGGAACGCATGGGCAAGACCGAGGCCGAAGTGCGCGAATGGCACCGCCAGGACATCAACATCACCCGGATCGGCACGCCCGAGGACATCGGCGGCATGATCGCCTTCATGGTGTCGCCGCGCGGGCGCTGGCTGCACGGCGCCACCATCGACATGGACGGCGGCGAAGTGCCGACGGTGTGACATGAGCGGTGCGACATGAGCGGCGTGACATGAACGTGCTGCTGACGCCGGCGCGCATCGGCACTGTGGAAATCCGCAACCGCATCGTCATGCCGCCGATGACGACGCGGATGTCGGATGCGGAAGGCCACGTCACCGACGACACCGTGAACTACTACATGGCCAGGGTGCGCGGCGGCGTCGGCCTCATCACCGTGGAGATGGCCTCGCCCACCAAGGCGGGCCGCCACCGCCGGCGCGAGCTCGGCATCTATGACGACCGCTTCCTGCCCGGCCTGGCGCGGCTCACCGCCGCGATCAGGGCCGGCGGGGCGAAGGCCTCGATCCAGCTCGGCCATGGCGGCGGCCACACCCGCCTCGACATCTGCGGGGAGACGCCGGTGGCGCCGTCGGCGATCCCCCATCCCGTGTTCGAGATCACCGACGAGACCATCATCCCGAAGGAGATGACGATCGACGACATCGCGTCCACCGTTGCCGGCTTCGCCGCGGCCGCGGCGCGCGCCGAGCAGGCGGGCTTCGATTGCGTCGAGATCCACGCCGCGCACGGCTACCTGATCTCGCAATTCGTCACCCCATTCGAGAACCGGCGCACCGATGCCTATGGCGGCAGCCTCGCGAACCGAGCGCGGTTCGGGCTCGAGGTGCTGCGCGCGGTAAAGGCCGCGGTGCGCATCCCCGTGATCTACCGGGTGTCGGTGGAGGACTATTTCCCGGAAGGCTCGCCGTTTGCCGAAGGACGGCAGGTCGCGCTGTGGGCGGCGCAGGCGGGCGCCGACGCGCTCCACATCGCCGCCGGGCATTACCGCTCGCTGCCCTCGGCCGCCCGCATGATCCCGCCGATGATCTATCCCGACGCGACGTTTCTCGCCTATGCGGCCGAGATCAAGAAGAGCGTCGCAATTCCCGTCATCGCCGTCGGCCGGCTCGGCGATCCCGATGTCGCCACCGAGGCGGTCGCGTCCGGCAAGGCGGACTTCGTCGCGCTTGGGCGCACCCTGATCGCGGAGCCGGACTGGGTGGCGAAGCTCGCCCGCGGCGAGCCGGCGCGGCGCTGCCTCGCCTGCAACACCTGCATCAATGAGATGCGCGGCGGCTCGCAACTGCGTTGCGTCGTCAACGGCGCCGCCGGCCAGGAGACGCGGTTTCTCGCGGCGGCATCGCCAAAGGGCGAACGCATCGCGGTCATCGGCGCGGGGCCGGCCGGCCTCACCTATGCCTCGCTGGTCGCGGACGGCAACGCGGTCACCGTGTTCGAGCGCGAGGCGGTGCCGGGTGGCGCGTTCCGCTACGCCGGCAAGGCGCCGCTCTACCAGGAGGTGGTCGCGAACCAGGCCTCGTTCGACCGCTACATCGAACGCATGGTCGCCGCCTGCGTCCATAAGGGCGTGACCTTCCGCTACGGCATCGACATCGCCCGCTCGCCCGGCGAGCTCGCAAATTTCGATCGCATCGTGATCGCGACCGGCGCGCGCTACCGCTTCGGCCTCGGTGCCCTCCCCGCCATGCTGCTCGACCGCGGCGCCGGCCATTGGCCCGGCTTCGAACGCATCTTCAAGCTGCCGGCGTTCCGCAACTGGTTCTACGACCGCGCCCGCCGCGCCACCGGCGAGGAATTCCGCCGCCTGGCGAGGCCCGGCCAGAAGGTCACCGTGATCGGCGACGCCGTGCGCGCCGGCAAGAGCCGGCCGGCGATCGCAAGCGCCTTCGAGGCGGCGCTGCTGGAATCATCTTTGTGACCTCATCCTGAGGAGCGCGCTTTTGCGCGCGTCTCGAAGGATGGCAACGAACACGGTGAGCGGAATTCTACGACGCAGGTGCCTGCGGCCATCCTTCGAGACGCCGTGCTGCGCACGGCTCCTCAGGATGAGGTCTTTGTAAAGATGTTACCCCAGCCCCGGCGTCCCCGGCTCGCCGAGGTCCCAGTAGATGCCAGCCATCAACCCGAGCGCTTCGCGCGCGAGCGCGGTCGGCAGGTGCTCGTTGGGAGCGTGCTGGGAGCAGCCGCGATAGGAATGCGGCACCCAGATGGTCGGCAGCTCCAGCAGCTCGGCGAAGACGTCGTTGGGCAGCGATCCCCCGGCGCTCGGCTGCACCGCCGGCCGGCGGCCCGTCGTCGCCGTCATGGAGGCCACCGTCCACTGCACCCAGGGATGATCGGGATCGAGGCGGGAGGCGTAGAAGATCTCGTCGCGCGCCTGGGCGATCTGCGACCATGGGAAAGCCCTGGCGATCGAGATGGCGGCGCAGCGCCGGCAGGAATTCCGCGGGATCGACGCCGACCACGAACCTGATCTGCGCGCGCGCCCAGGCGCGCGGCGGGATCGCGTTGACGGGATTGTCGGGGTTGCCGGCGCTCATGGCGAGAATTTCGAAGCTGCACCAGGCGAACACCTTTTCGGCGAGCGTCAGGCCCGGGCTCGCCCCAGCCGGGATCGATCGCGGGCTCGCCAGGCCCGGCGCGCACCTCGCAGTCGGCGAGCGCGCGCTCGACCGAGGCGGGAATGTGGTCGGGGACGAATTCCGGGACCCGGATCTGCCCGGTCGGGCCGACGATGGTCGCGAGCGCGTGCACGAGTTGCACCGCGGGATTGGAGAGCAGGCCGCCCCAATTGCCGGAATGCTGGCCGCCCTCGCGGGCGTCGATCCACAGATCGATCGGATAGGCGCCGCGGGAGCCGAGAAAGATCGTCGGCCGCTCGCCGGACAGCCGCGGTCCGTCGGAGGCGATCAAGACGTCGGCGCGGAACAGCCTCGCGGTTCTCCGCGCACAGTTCGCGCAAGCCGCCGGAGCCGATCTCCTCGCCCATCTCGATCAGCCATTTGGCGTTGAAGCCGAGCGCGCCGCGCGCCGCCAGCACGGCGCCGAGCGCGGCGAGATTGATGGTGTGCTGGCCCTTGTTGTCGGCGGTGCCGCGGCCCCAATAGCGCCCCTCGGATTCGGTCAGCTCCCAGGGCGCGGTGCCCTCCTTCCAGCTTCCCTCGAAGCCGCGGATCACGTCGCCATGGCCGTAGCCGAGCACGGTCGGCAGCTGCGCGATCCTCGATCCGCTCGGCGAACAGGAACGGGCCCTTCGCCTTGGGGTGCGTGAGGATGCGGCAGGCAAAGCCCATGGCTTCCAGCGCCGGCTTCATCTCGGCCTCGATGTAGCGCCGCAGCTCCGCCGGCACGCGCGGGGTTCTGGCTCTCGGTCGGGATCGCCACCCGGCGCGCGAGATCGGCCTTGAAGGCGCCGCTGTCGAAATAGCGCTCCGCGCGAGCGATGGCGCCTGCTCTGCTCATGGTGCGGTTGCTCAGTCGTTCATGTTGCTGCCGTCATTCTCGCCGCACTTCAGGCGACCATTTCTGTGCCGCCGTCATGGAGATGGCAAGCGACCATCGTCTCGCCGTCCCGAACCGCGCGCGGCGCCGCGATGCGGCAGCGCGGACCGGCCTCGGGACAGCGCGGATGAAAGGCGCAGCCGGGCGGCGGATTCGAGCGGATTGGGAAACGCGAGGCCGAGCCCGATGTCGGGCATGCCGAGGCCGGGCTCCGGCGTGAGCACCGAGGCGAGCAGCGCCCTGCGTGTAGGGATGGCGCGGCGCGCTGAAGATCGCTTCGCGCGGCGCGCGGTCTCGACGATGCGGCCGAGATACATCACGGCGACGCGGGTGGCGACGTGCTCGATCACCGCGAGATTGTGGCTGATGAAGACATAGGTGAGGCCGAGGTCGCGGCTGAGATCGAGCAGCAGGTTGAGGATCTGGGACTGCACCGAAACATCGAGCGCCGAGGTCGGCTCGTCGAGCAGCACGATCTCGGGGCTCGACCACGAGCGCGCGGGCGATGGCGACGCGCTGGCGCTGGCCGCCGGAGAGTTCGCCGGGATAGGCGTCGGCATAGCGCGCCGGCAGGCCGACGCGGTCGAGCATGGCGAGCGCCTTGGCGCGGCGTTGCGCGCCGGTGCCGATGCCGAGCACCGCGAGCGGCATCGCCACGATCGCCGCCACGGTGCGGCGCGGATTGAGCGACGAATACGGGATCCTGGAACACCGGCTGGATGCGCCGCGCCAGGCTCTTGCGGTCGATGGCGCCGACATCGCCGCCGGCGATGAGGATGCGGCCGCGCGGTCGGCGCCAGCAGCCCGAGCAGCATGCGGCCGAGCGTCGACTTGCCGGAGCCGGATTCGCCGACGATCCCGAGCACCTCGCCCTTGCTCCACCGTGAGGTCGACACCGACGACGGCGTGCAGCACGCGCTTGCCGCCGGTGAGGCCGCCGCCCGACCGCGAAGTCGCGCGTGAGGCCGCAGGCTTCGAGCAGCGCCGTCATGCCGCCTCCATGGGCGCAGCGGCGAGCACGCAGCGCCAGTCATGGGACGCTGGCCGCGTGCAGCGGTACCGACGCGGCGCAGGCCGCGCTTGCGCATGCGCGCAGCGGTCGCGGAACGCGCAGCCGCGCATGTCGCCGATCAGCGACGGCACGGTGCCGGGAATGGCGCCGAGCCGCTCGCCGGGCGCGGTGCGGCCGGGCACCGGGATCGATGCCAGCAGGCCGCGCGTATAGGGATGGCGCGGAGCGGCGAACACGGCCTGCGGCGGTGCCGGTCTCGACGATCTCGCCGGCATACATCACCGCGACCCGGTGCGCGACCCGGGCGACCACGCCGAGATCGTGGGTGATCAGCAGCATGCGCAATGCCGAGATCGCGCTGCAGGTCGACCAGCAGGCGCAGGATCTGCGCCTGGATCGTCACGTCGAGCGCGGTGGTCGGCTCGTCGGCGATCAGCAGCGCCGGCCCGCACATCAGCGCCATGGCGATCATGACGCGCTGGCGCAATCCGCCCGAGAGCTGGTGCGGATATTGGCCGAGCCGCTCGGCCGGCGCGGTGATGCCGACCTTTTCCAGCAGCTCGACGGCGCGGTCGCGCGCGGCCGCCCGGGACGAGCCGGCGGTGGCGGCGGTGCACCTCGGTGAGCTGGTCGCCGATGGTGTAGGCCGGATTGAGCGCCGTCATCGGCTCCTGGAACACCATCGCCATGCGGTCGCCGCGCAGCTCGGCCAGACGCGCGGCGGACAGGCCGCGCAAGCTCCTCGCCCTGGAACACCAGCCGGCGCGCCCGGCGCGTTGCGGCCCGCGGCAGCAGGCCCATCAGCGCGAAGCGCCGTCATCGACTTGCCGCAGCCGGATTCGCCGACGAGGCACAGCGTCTCGCCGCGCTCGATGCGGAAGCGAGACGTCGCGCACGGCATGCAGCGTGCCGCGCGGGGTCGCGATATCGACGCAGAGCCCCTCGACATCGAGCAGCGGGCCGCCCATGTCAGTCCCGCCCGCCGGGCGCCGTGACGTCGCGGATGCCGTCGCCGACCATGTTGATGGCGAGCACCAGGACGGCGAGCGCCGTTCCCGGAATGGCGATCAGCCAGAACGAGAAGAACATGTAGTTCTTGGCTTCCGCGATCATCAGGCCCCAGGACGGCACCGGCGGCTGGACGCCGAGGCCGAGGAACGACAGCGCGGCCTCGAGCAGGATCGCGCTCGCCGCCTCGATGGTGGCGACGACGAAGAGCTGCGGCAGCATGTTGGGCAGGATCTCGCCGAAGATGATGCGCGCCGTCGAGGCGCCGATCGCATTCGGCGGCGGCGACGTATTCGAGCGCGCGCACCTGCTGGGTCGCCGCGCGCATCACGACCGCGAAGCGGTCCCATTTGAGCAGGCCGAGCACCAGCGATCACCACCAGAAGCGATCCGCCGATGGTGGCGACGACGGCGAGCGCCACCAGGATCAGCGGCATGGCGAGCCGCACCGTGGTGAGGAAGGTCACCGCCATGTCGATGCGGCCGCCGAAATAGCCGGCCGTCAGGCCGAGGGTCGGTGCCGATCAGGCCGGAGATCACCATCACCGACAAGCCGATCAGCAGCGAGATGCGCGCGCCGTAGATGGTGCGCGAGAGATAGTCGCGGCCGAGATTGTCGGTGCCGAACACATGCGCCCAGGTGCCCTTCTCGTACCAGACCGGCGGGATCAGGCGCCGCGTGAGGTCCTGGGCGTAGGGATCGTCGGGCGCGAGCAACGGCGCCAGCAGCGCCATGAGGACGATCGCCAGCGCGAGCAAGCGTCGCGCCGATCATCAGGCCCTTGTGGGCGAGCGCGCGGCGGCGCAGCAGCGCGTCGCGGCGAGGGGCCGGCGGGTTCGGCGAGCGACGCGTAACCTCGGTCATCGCCGTCTCATCCGATCCTGATGCGCGGATCGAGCCACGCGTTGACGAGATCGGCCGCCAGCGTCAGCCCGACATAGATGAAGGACAGCGAGCGTCACCACCGCCTGCGTCACCGGCAGGTCGAGATGGCTGATCGACTGGTAGGCGAGATAGCCGAGCCCATCGAGCGCGAACACGGTCTCGATCACCACCGAGCCGCCGAGCAGCAGCCCGAGCTGCACGGCGGCGAGCGCGACCACCGGAACCAGCGCATTGCGCAGCGCGTGCTTGAGCACGATGCTGGTGCCCGACAGGCCCTTGGCGCGCGCGGTGCGGATGTAGTCGGACGCCAGCACGTCGATCATGCCGGCGCGCACCAGCCGCATGAAGGGCGGCGTCACGTAGTAGCCGAGCGCGACCGCGGGCAGCACGAAATTCTCCCAGGTGTCGCTGCCCGACACCGGCAGCAGCTGCAGCATCACGGCGAACACCATGATCAGCACCAGGGCGAAGAAGAAATTCGGCAGCGCCTGGCCGAGCACGGCGAGCGCGAGGCAGAGCCGGTCGACCAGGCTGTTGGGATAGACCGCGGCCAGGATGCCGAGCGGCAGCGAGATCGCGAGCGCGAAGGCGAGCGAGAACAGCGCAAGCCACGCGGTGGTCGGCATCTTGTCGCGCACGAGGTCGAGCACGTCGGTCTTGAAATAGAGCGACTCGCCGAAATCGCCGCGCAGGGTCTTGCCCACCCAGTCGAGATATTGCACGACGAGCGGGCGATCGAGCCCATAGGCCTGGCGGATCGTCTCGATCGCCTCGGCGCTCGCCCCTTCGCCGGCGAGCGCGACCGCGATATCGCCCGAGGCGCGCAGCAGCAGGAAGGCGAGCGCGGACACCGTGATCGCGACGAGCGACGGCGAGGCCGATGCGTTTCAGCGTATAGGCCAGCATGCCGGAAATAGATCACCCCTCGTAGCAGGGCGATAGAGGATTCCGTAGGGGCTGTTGCGATGTTATCCCTTCGCCGGAGGTGGTCACGACCAGCAGCCCGTCATCTCGTGAACTTGAAAATCAATCCTGCGGCCTCATCCTGAGCAGGCGCGAAGCGCCGTCTCGAAGGATGGCCACAGGCCGCGGCGTATGTGGCCATCCTTCGAGACGCCGTGCTGCGCACGGCTCTTCAGGATGAGGTCCCCAAAGATCAGTTCAAGCCCTCACTTCCAGCTCATCTCCCAGAACCGCGGGATCTCGTCCGGATAGACGGTGAACTCCAAATCCTTGGCGGCGATGAAAGTGACGGGCAGCGCGAACAGGGGCAGCGCGTAGGCGCGCTCCTGCGATCAGCGCCAGCGCCTTGGCGTAGGCCTCCTTGCGCGTGTCGGGATCGATCGGTGGTGTCGCCGCGCTCGAGCAGGTCGCGCACCTCGCCGTCGCGGTTCACGTCGTCCGGATTGCCGCCGAAGAACACCGAGGTGGTGGCCGTAGACGTCGTGGATGCCGGTGCCCCAGGTCCAGTGATCCATCGCGCACCTTGCCGGCGCGCCGTGCCTCGCGGCCGGCCGCGGGCTGCATGAAGCGCAGATTGGCCTTGATGCCGACGGCGCGCAGATAGCCGATCATCGCTTCGGTCTGGGCGCGGTCGCGATAGGCATAGAGCTCGATGCTCGAAGCCGTTGGGATAGCCTGCCTCCGCCAGCAGCTGTTTCGCCTTGACGGGATCGTAGGCATAGCGCGGCGCGCCGGTCATCGGTGCAGCCGAACTCGGCGGGATAGCACATGGTGTGCAGCAGCGCGCCGCCCTCGCCCACCAGCGATTTGAGCATGCGCCTCGCGGTCGATCGCGTGCATGATCGCCTTGCGCACGCGCACGTCGCGCAACGGCGGCGCCGGCGTCGCCTCGCTGCCGTTGAGATGCAGGAAGGCGATGCGCATCGGTCTCGCCGGCCACCACCTTGAGGTTCGGCACGCCGCGCACCTGCTGCGCCTGTTCGTCGGCGAACGTCCCAGGTGACGTCGAGGCCGCCGGCGAGCACCTCGGCGAGCTGGGTCTGCGGGTCCGGGATGAAGCGAAGCTCGACCTTGTCGATTTTCGGCGGCGACTTCGGGCTGTCGGCGAAATAGTCGGGATTGCGCTCCATGCGGATGAACTTGCCGCGCGCGTGCTCGACCACCTGATACGGCCCGGAGCCGACCGGCTTCTCGCTCATGCCGACGGGGCCGACCTTGGCGTAGTAGTCATGCGGATAGATGAAGACGAAGATGGCGAGGAACTCGATCGCGGCCGGGAACGGCTGCTTGGTGACGATCCGCACCTTGTATGGGTCGACCTTTTCCACGTGATCGATCCATGACGTCTCCGCGCGCCGGACGACCTTGGTTTCCGGCTTGCGACGAGAGTTCAAGCGTGTAGACGACGTCGTCGGCGTCGAAGGCGGCGCCGTTGTGGAACGTGACGCCCTTGCGCAGATCGAGCTCGATCGTCTTGTCGTCGAGCTGCCGCCAGGCGGTGGCGAGCTGCCCCTTGTACTCGCCGGTCGTGGGGTCGCGATAGATCAGCGTGTCCCAGATCTGATGGCCGAGAATGATCCCGATGAGCGACGTGTTGAAATAGGGATCGACGATATCGAGCACCTGGTAGCTGGCAACGCGGAGCGAATTGTCCCGCTTGGCGGCGCCGCCCGGGGTCGCAGCGAGCACGCTCGCGAGAACCGCCGCCACCGGACCCAACCGTGCGAATCTCATGACGAACCTCCGTCGCGCGGCTGGCGGCGAGATCATCTCCGGCTCAGCTCGCCGCACGCGCCCCGCAACTTAGGCGCGCCGCTTCGGCTCGCGCAACGGTTTCATTTCCGGCGAAGGCTTGAAATAGCGCGGGTCCGCCAGAGCCTGACCCTTCCGGGTCGGCATCAGATAACCGTCGGCGCCGAGGAAATAACCCGTCCGGGAAGTCTTCCGGTCAATCGTCGAAAACGCGCCGGGGGCATACCCGCCGGCGCGCCGACTATATCGCGTACAACGAAGGAGCCGCTGCCGTGCTCAGTGGGTGGGCGCGGCGATCGGCTTGCCGTCCTTGAACTTGATCTTGTTCACGTTCCAGGCGCCGCCGGGAGCGCCGCTGCGCAGCGGGTCGATGGTGAGCTGCAGCTCGTCACCGGGCTTGAGCGACTTGTTGGTCCAGCCGTCACGGGCCAGCGCGCTCGGGCTGCCGCCTTCGAGGTTCCAGCTTTCGACGCTGCCGTCCTTGTCCTTGATGTCCAGGATGATGAAGGTGTGCGGGCTCGTGTACTTGTAGTCCTTCACGACGCCGGTGACCTGCATCGGGTGTTCTTGATCGAACATGGCGAAGGAATGATGTGCCATGACAGCACCGCTGGTGGCGACGAGCGTACCGCTCACGAGCAGCAAGGCCAGTTGCGATTTCATGCGTTTCCCCGTTCTTAAATCACAGATGACATTGCCGCGGAACTTCGCGCCGCGGCCGACGCCAACGCCCCGTTCCCGGGGCAGTTGTCATGGAACCTACAACATTTCGTTTTTTACGAGAAGGGGGCGCTGGTATAAGGGGCGCAATATTGCCCCGCGGGGGGCCCCACGTCATCCGATGTTCGGACGGCTTTATTCGACAGGATCTTCCAATGAAGAAACCGCTCCATCTGAAAAGAACGATGTATCTGTGGGCCGTGCTGGCGCTGGGCGCCGGCCGGATGCTGACGGGCGCGGCAGAGGCCGCCGAGCAGCAAAAGGTCGATCTCGTCGACTGGACGCCGCCCAGCATCCAGACGCTGGGAGACGACCCCTTCGGCAAGCTCGTCAAGTACGGCCACGCCCTGATGGTCGACACCGTGAACCAGATCGGTCCGGCATCCCCTGATCCAGCCAAGCGCTTTTCCGGCAACGGCCTCACCTGCCAAAACTGCCACCTCAAGGCCGGTACGCAGGCATATGCCGTGCCTCTCATGGGCGTGTGGGGCCAGTTCCCGCAATACCGCGGCCGGGAGGGCGAAGTCGGCACCCTGGAAGAACGCATCAATGGCTGCATGGAGCGCAGCATGAATGGCCGCGCCTTGCCGCTCGACGGGACCGAGATGAAGGCCTTCCTCGCCTACATGAAGTGGCTCTCGACCGGCATCCCCGACGGCGCCAGGCTCACCGGCGCCGGCAGCATGGGGGTGAAGGCGCCGAACCGCGCCGTCGACCTCGGACATGGCGAGCAGGTCTATGCGCAGACCTGCGCCGTCTGCCACGGCAAGGATGGCCTCGGTCAGCGCGCCGCGACCGGGCACGGATACCAGTTCCCGCCGCTGTGGGGCCCCGAGAGCTACAACGACGGCGCCGGCATGACCCGCGTGCTCAACGCGGCCGCCTTCGTGCAGCACAACATGCCGCTAGGCACCACATTCGATGCTCCCGTGCTCACCGATGCCGACGCCTATGACGTCGCCGGCTACATCAACAGCAAGGAGCGGCCGAAGAAGGCCAATCTCGAAAAGGATTTTCCGAGGCGCCTGCAGAAGCCGATCGATACGCCCTACGGTCCCTATGCGGACGGCTTCGACCAGCAGCAGCACAAGTTCGGACCGTTCGATCCGATCCGCGCCAAGGTGAGGGAATTGCAGGCGGCCGCCGCAGCGGCAGCACCGAAGTAGCCCACCTGAACGTCTGCGGAAAGAATGCCCGGTGCGCGAGCGCGCGCCGGGACTTTCGCCAGCTATCTCACGGCTTGACGTATTTGTAGCCGAGCTCCTGCAGTTCGACGAGCCGCACGATGCCGGCCGGGACGAGGGTCGCTTCAGGAATCAGCGTGATGGTCTTGCCTTCGCGCTTTTCCATGCCCTTCTTGGTGTTGTTGCAGGCGCCGAAGGCCACCGTCGGCACCTTGGTGCGCAGCGCCTTGATCTCTTCCTTCACCGGCGAAGTGTCCTCGCGCAGCATGTGGAAGCCCTGGCTGTAGGCGACGATCTCGATCGCGACCTGCTCGCCCCATTCCGTATACAAGTCATGGGCATTGCGCGCGTTGTTGAGGGCGAGCTTCATCACCTCGGGATCATTCACGTCGACATGGATGGCGAGCTTGTGATTCTTCTCCGGCGACTTCTCGATGGCACTGGCGGCCTGGCGGTCCAGGACCGGCACAGCTACCGCGGTCGCTCCCAACACTCTCAAAATCCATCGACGATCCATTGTTTCCTCCGTTGGCAGGCAAGTTACCCGAAGCTAGCATCAAAGCCGACGATTGGGGAGAGCAAACAAGGGCTTCTGCTCAGCCCGCTCATTCGCCCAGGCCCGACATGTCCACGCAGTCCTCGTATGCCGGCATCCGCGCGATGAACCCGCCGGAAAGCAGGCTGTCGGCGAGCCTGGCAAAGCCCTGGCGGGAGACCACGGGAGTGCAGGCCCACAGGCCGGCCTCGCGGTAACGCGCGAGCGCGCACGCCAGAATGTCGCCGGGAATGCCCGGATAGAACGGCGCCGCGGCCTCGGCGAGCTCTTCGGCGCCGTGTCCGGCGAGCCAGTCCTGCACATGGCCGATCGCGCGTGTCATCGCGGCAAAGCCGGCGCGGTTGCGCGCGAGGCCGTCGCGGGTCGCGATGAAGGTCGTGTAGACCGTCGGCCCCCGGGTGCTGGCGGCATAGAGGACCTCGCCTGCGCCCTCCTGCAGGACAATCGACACGTAGGGCTCGAACACCTGCACCACGTCGAGTTCGCCGCGGCGCAGCGCCGCCACGTTCTCCGCCATGGGGCGAGCCGGCGCACGCTCGAGCCGGGTGGGATCGATGCCCTGCTCGCGCAGGTCGTGCTGGAGGCACATCCAGGGCGTCGGCACCTCGCTGACCGTAGCGAGGCGCAGCCGCGGCAGGTCCGCCAGCTTGAAAGGCGCGCCCGAGGGTCGACCGACCAGAAAGAAGGGATCGCGGGCGACGACTTCGCAGAAGCATACCAGCGGGGAATGCGGATCGCCGTCGCGCGCCTTCATCACCCGCATCGGCCCGCCCCAGGTGACGTCGATTGAGCCGTCGAGGACGGCGGATACCGCGTCGCCCGGGTTGGCCGAATTCGATCAGCTCGACATCGACGCCTTCGCGCGCAAAGAACCCCAGCGTCCGCGTGGCGTAGAACGGCGCATAGAACACCGCGCGAAAGTTTTCAGCGAGCCTGATCGGCATGGAACTATCCTCGAGAGATCGCGTGTCGTCGATCAAGCCTCGTGCGTTGCGGATGCCCCGGGGATGCATTGCGCGCACCGAACATGCTGTAATGGAAGCCATGAACCTGCGCCCCGGAATTTTCGGCCTGCTCGCCGCCCTCGTCATCATATCGCCGGCGTCGTCTGGCGCGCAGGAATATCCGAGCCGCCCGATCACGCTGGTGGTGCCGGTGCCGCCGGGAGGCGCCGCCGATTTCATCGGGCGCACGATCGGAGCCAAGCTCGCGGACTTGCTCGGACAGCCCGTCGTCATCGCCAATCGCGGCGGCGCTGGAGGCACCATCGCCACCGCGGGCGTCGCCAAGGCGGAGGCCGACGGCTACACGCTGCTGCTCGCCTCGATCACGACCCACGGCATCGGGCCGCACCTCTATTCCAGCCTACCCTATGACCCCGCGAAGGACTTCGCCCCCGTCATTTTCCTCGCGAACTTTCCGCTGATCATGACCGTCAATGCCGACCTGCCGGCACGGTCGGTGGCCGAGGTCGTCGCACTCGCCAAGTCACGGCCGGGCGGCCTCGCCTTTGCTTCGTCAGGCAACGGCGGCGCGCCGCATCTCGCCGGGGAATTGCTCAAAGGCCTGACCGGCGCAGACCTCCTGCACGTGCCCTATCGCGGCAGCGGGCCGGCGGTGATCGACGTGGTCGCCGGACGGGTCGCCATCATGTTCGACGGCGTGCCGTCGCTGCTGCCCTTCATCCTCGCGGGCAAGCTGCGGCCGCTCGCGGCGGCGAGCCTTAAGCGCAATCCGGTCCTGCCGGAGCTGCCGACCTTCGCCGAGCTCGGCTATGACGGCATGGACATCTCGCTGTGGTTCGGAATGGTGGTCCCCGCCGCCACGCCGAAGCCGATCGTAGCGCGGCTCAATGCCGAGCTCGCGAAAATCCTGGCGATGCCGGACATCCGAAAGAGCTTCACGGACCAGGGCGCCGAGCTCGGCGGCGGCGCGCCCGAGGCGTTCGGCGCGTTCATGCGCACGGAATCGGCGCGATGGCTCGCCGTCGTGAAGCAGGCCGGGATCAAGCCGGAGTGAGGCCTGTCCCGGCCAGCGCGCTGCTTAGGACGTCGCCGACAATCGATTCAGTTTTGGGTCCCCTCCCCCGCTTGCGGGGGAGGTCAGGGAGGGGGAAATTCCACGGCACGGACTCGCTGCGAGAGCCCCCTCCCCCGCAAGCGGGAGAGGGGGTAAAAAAGCCGTTCGAGCACGCGAATTGAAGCGATAGTTCGCCAACGAATCCTTACAACGAGAACACGTACACCATCGAGCACGCATTGGCGTATTTCAGCTCCGCCGGCTTGACGCCGAGCCAATGCGGCCCGACCGCGACCGCGATGTATTGCTTGCCGTTGACCGCGTAGCTGATCGGCGGCGCCATCACGCCGCAGCCGGTATCGAAGCGCCACAGCTCCTTCATGGACTTGCCGTCATAGGCGACGAGCGCCCCTTCCCAGAGGCCGGTGAATACGAGATTGCCGGCGGTGGCGAGCACGCCCGACCAGTTCGGCAAGTCGGTGCGGGCGACCGCCTTGGTCTCGCCGGTCACCGGATCGAGCGCCTTGACGCTGCCGGTGGTCTGCTTGATCACCTTGTTGCCGCCGCCGGTGAAGCGGTCGCGCGGCTTCACGGTGCCGCCCTGGTCCGCGAAGTCGACCTGGACGACGCCCTCGATCAGGTTGCAGCCCTCCGCTGACGGAATGTAGATCAGGCCGAGCTGCGGATTGTAGGCCGCGGGCTCCCAGTTCTTGCCGCCCGACACCGCCGGGCAGCGCGTGCCGACCGGATTTGCGCGCGTCGCGGTGGTGCCCGCGACGTAGGTCTGCACGTCCTTGTTGGGATCGTAGTCGAGCGGCCGGCCGGTCTTGGGATCGAGGCCCCTGGTCCAGGTCAGCTCGTCGACATATTGCTTGCCGGCGATGAAGGCGCCGTTGGTGCGGTCGAGCACGTAGTAGAAGCCGTTGCGGGCGCCGTGCACCACCATCTTGCGGGTTTCGCCGTTGACCTTGGCGTCGATGATCTGGTGCTCGGAGATCTCGTCGTAGTCGTAGGGGTCGTTCGGCGTGTACTGGAAGCCCCACTTGATCTTGCCGTTGTTGGGATCGAGCGCGAGCACGCTCGCGGCCCATTTGTTGTCGCCGGGCCGGTATTCGGCGTCGTAGTCGGGGCCGGCATTGCCGATACCCTGGTAGATGGTGTCGGTGTCCTTGTCGTAGGTCGCCGTCACCCACACCGACGCGCCGCCGTGCACCCAGCGGTCCTTGCCGTCCTTCCAGGTCTCGTTGCCGGGCTCGCCCTTGCCCGGAATTGTGTAGGTCCGCCAGGCCTGCTTTCCGGTCTTGAGGTCGGTGGCGTCGATCCAGCCGCGGATGCCGTATTCGCCGCCGGCCGAGCCGATGATGGCGACATCGCGGACGACCAGCGGCGCGACCGTCACGCGTCTCGCCGACGCCGGCGTCGGCGACCTTGCGCTCCCATATGAGCTCGCCGGTGGCGCGATTGAGCGCCATGATGCGGCCGTCGAGGGCGACCGAAATCACCTTGTCCTTCCACAGCGCGACGCCGCGGTTGTTGACGCCGCAGCAGGCGACGTCGCCGGCCCAGACGCGGTCGACGCCGGGATCGAACTTCCACTTGATCTCGCCCTTGCGGCCGCTGCGGACATCGATGGCATAGACCGAGCCCCAGCCGTCGGTGACGTACATGATGCCGTCGTCGACGAGGGGCGTCGCTTCGAGATTGCCCTGGGCGTGGCGGCCGCCTGCCTGCAGCCCGCCGAGCCCGACCGTGAAGACCGGCCGCAGGTTCGCGACGTTGTCGGTGTTGATCTGCTTGAGCCCCGAGAACCGGTGGCCCTGGTAGTTCTGGTGATGAAGCAGCCAGTTCTGCGGCTCCTGGTCGACCTTCAAGGCGCGCTCGAAGGTCATGTCGGCGGCGTGCGCACTCGCGAGCGCGCCGGCCGACAGCAGCAAAGCGGTCAAAACTGCAATCCTGGACCTTGACGTCATGATGCACCTCTCCGCAGCGCGTAGCCGGATGAGCGAAGCGAAATCCGGAACCAACGGCTGAGCAATGGAACTGGTCGTTCTCCACAGGTTACTTGACATCGCATACCCGAGGAAGAGGCTCGGGTCGAATCGCGGGAGAGGTCGATGCCGAAGCTGAAGACGTGGCTCGCCGGCCATTGGGTCGCCAGCGCGGGCTTCATGGCCGGCGCGTTGATCGCGCTGGTGCCGATCCTCGACAGCATCTTCACGCTGCCGCTGTTCCTGATCTTTTTGCACAACCCGGTCTACATGCTGCATCAGGTCGAGGAGCACACCGGCGACCGCTTTCGTGCATTCGTCAACCAGAGGGTGTTCGGCGGGCGCGACGCGCTCAGCGTCACCGACGTGCTCGTCATCAACCTGCCGCTGGTCTGGGGCCTCAACCTTGCGGCGCTCTACGCCGCCTTCATCTGGGGCCCCGGCGACGGGCTCGTCGCGCCGTACGCGATGCTGGTCAATGCCTTTGCTCACCTCGGCGCGGCCGGGCGGTTCCGCGCCTACAATCCGGGCCTCGTGACGGGGATCGTATTTTTCATCCCCCTCAGCCTGGCGACGATCTATGTGGTGGGACGCGAGCCGTCCGTCGGCCTCGGGCACCATCTCGCGGCGCTCGGCATCGCCATCCTCCTCCACGTTCTCATCGTCGCCGCCGTTGTCCTCCGCTTGCGTTCGCTCAAGCCAGTCGCACCGAGCCTGTAGCGAGTGAGCTGCGGGTAGCCGATCGTCGCGAGCACCGATGCGCAGCGCCCAACTCACAACGAGAACACGTACACCATCGAGCACGCATTGGCGTATTTCAGCACCGCCGGCTTGGTGGCGGCTTGCCATTTCGGGCCGGCCGCTACTGCAACGTACTGCTTGCCGTTGACCGCGTAGCTGATCGGCGGCGCCACCACGCCGCAACCGGTGTCGAAGCGCCACAGCTCCTTCAAGGTCTTGCCGTCATAGGCGACGAGCGCGCCCTCCCACAGCCCAGTGAAGACGAGATTGCCGGCGGTCGCGAGCACGCCCGACCAGTTCGGCAGGTCGGTACGAGCTATCGCCTTGGTCTCGCCGGTCACCGGATCGAGCGCCTTGATGCTGCCGGTGGTCTGCTGCAACGGCTTGCCGGAGCCGCCCGTGAACCGCTCGCGCGGCTTCACGGTGCCGCCCTGATCGACGAAGTCCTTCTGCTCGACGCCTTCGAGCTGATTGCAACCCTCGCTTGACGGGATGTAGATCAGGCTCAATTGAGGATTATAGGCCGCCGGCTCCCAGTTCTTGCCGCCTGGCGTCGACGGACACTTGATGGCCACAGGGTTGGCGCGGGACGGGTGGCTGCCCACCACATAGGGCTGCACGTCCTTGGTGGGATCGTAATCGAGGGGCCGCCCGGTCTTCGGATCGAGCCCCGTGGTCCATGTCAATTGATCGACGTATTGCTTGCCGGCGATGAAGGCGCCGTTGACGCGGTCGAGCACGTAGTAGAAGCCGTTGCGCGACCCGTGCACCACGAGCTTGCGATTCTCGCCATTGACCTTGGCGTCGATGATCTGGTGCTCGGAGATTTCGTCATAGTCGTAGGGATCGTTGGGCGTATATTGGAAGCCCCACTTGATCTTTCCGGTGTTGGGATCGAGCGCCAGCACGCTTGCCGCCCACTTGTTGTCGCCGGGCCGGTATTCGGGATCGTAGTCGGGGCCCGCATTGCCGATGCCCTGATAGATGGTTTCGGTATCGGGATCATAGGTCGCCGTCACCCACACCGACGCGCCGCCGTGCTTCCAGTGCTCCTTGCCGTCTTTCCACGTCTCGTTGCCGGGCTCGCCGGCGCCCGGGATGGTGAACGTCCGCCACGCCTGCTTGCCGGTATTGAGGTCGGTGGCATCGATCCAGCCGCGGATGCCGAATTCGCCCCCGGCCGAGCCGACGATGGCGAGGTCGCGTATCACGAGCGGGGCCAGCGTCACGGTCTCGCCGAGCGCCGGTTCCGCCGTCTTGCGCTCCCACACCTCTTCACCGGTCGCCCGGTTGAGCGCGAAGATGCGGCCGTCGAGGGCGATCGAGATCACCTTGTCCTTCCACAGCGCGACGCCGCGATTGTTGACGCCGCAGCATGCGACATCGCCGGCCCAGGCGCGGTCGACACCGGGATCGAATTTCCACTTGATGTCGCCCTTCTTCCCGCTCGACACGTCGATCGCATAGACCGAGCCCCAGCCGTCGGCGATATACATCATGCCGTTGTCGACCAGCGGTGTGGCTTCGAGATTGCCCTGGGCGTAACGGCCGCCGGACTGCAGCCCGCCGAGCCCGATCGTGTAGGCGAGCCGCAGGTTCGCGACCGTATCGGCGTTGATCTCCTTGAGCCCCGAGAACCGGTGGCCCTGGTAGTTCTGGTGATGAAGCAGCCAATTCTGCGGCTCCTGATCGACCTTCAAGGCGCGGTCGAACGTCATGTCGGCGGCGCGCGCAATGGCAAACGCACTGGCCGACAGGAGCAAAGCGGTGACAACTGCGATCGCGGACCTCGATGTCATGATGCACCTCGTTGGGCACGCCTCCCGCGCCGAAGCCGGCGCCCATGAAGGGTAGCGTCGGTCCCGAGGCGGGGTCAACGACGGTATCGCTGAAAACGGCACAAATCGGCCCAGCCGCACCACGTTGTGAGGCTATTCGATCGCCTCTCAATTCGAGTTTTCGCTTCGGCTGAAGGTGCGATCAACGGCGCCCACGTCCGCTCGGCCTCGGATTGCCGTGTCGGAATTCGGTATCTATTCGAGCCGGTCCGGGCTAGCGTAGCGCCATCGGTGATGGGCACTCTCAGGCGTCCCGTCTGTTCGCGCAATGCCCTTGTACAACGATTCATTGGCACGGCCATTTTCGGTCGAGACAATTCTAGCCGCGCGCTTTTCAGATTGCAGCTAGACCGAGGGAGCACGACAATCGGCCGAAGGCCGCTGTGCGCCTCGACGACAACAGCGAGGAATTTCCGATGACGATTAGGCCTGATCCGACCTTCCACGCATCGCCGAAGCTCGCGATGGAAGCTCCGCCAGAGAACTTCGCCTACACCTTGCTGCTCAGTCCGGACTTCTCGAAGCCCGACGCGCTTGCGGTGATCGATGTAAAGCCCGGCTCGCCCACATACAGCCAGATCGTCCACACGGTGACGATGCCGCACAAGGGCGACGAGTTCCATCATTTCGGCTGGAACGCCTGCTCGTCGGCATTGTCGCCGCTCACCGGCCACGCGTTTCTCGAGCGGCGCTATCTGATCATCCCCGGGATCCGCTCCTCGCGCATCTATGTCGTGGATACCAAGCCCGATCCCACCAAGGCGAAGATTCACAAGATCATCGAGCCCGAGGAGGTGTTCAAGAAGACCGGCTACTCGCGGCCCCACACGGTCCATTGCGGTCCGGAAGGCATCTACGTCAGCACGCTCGGCGGCGGCGGCAAGGACGGCACCGACGGGCCGCCGGGCGTCTTCATCATGGACTGCGAGACGTTCGATATCCTGGGCCGCTGGGAGATCGACCGCGGACCCCAGAACCTGCACTATGACTTCTGGTGGAACCTGCCGCGCGACTACATGGTGACGAGCGAGTGGGGGCTGCCGCCGCAGTTCGAGAACGGGATCGTGCCGGAGGACCTGCTCTCGAACAAGTATGGCCATCGGATCCACTTCTGGGATCTCCGGGCCCGGCGCAACGTCCAGACGATCGATCTCGGCGCCAACCACCAGATGGCGCTCGAGGTGCGGCCCGCGCATGATCCCGTACGCGAGTACGGGTTCCTGGGCGTCGTGGTCGACACCACGAACCTCGAAGGCTCGATCTGGACCTGGTGGCGCGAAGGCGGCAAGTTCCACATCGAGAAGACGGCGACGATCCCGGCCGAACCGGCGTCCAAGGACCAGCTGCCGCCGCTCCTGCAGGGGTTTGGCGCAGTGCCGCCGCTGGTGACCGACATCGACCTCTCCATGGATGACCGGTTCCTCTACGTCGCCTGCTGGGGAACCGGCGAGATGCGTCAGTACGACGTCACCGACCCGAGGAAGCCGAAGCTTGCGGGCTCGGTCCACGTCGGCGGCATCGCTCGCCGCACGCCTCACCCGAGCGGCAAGGCGTATGCGGGCGGTCCGCAGATGGTCGAGATCAGCCGCGACGGCAAGCGGGTCTACTGGACCAACTCGCTCTACTCGACGTGGGACAACCAGTTCTATCCCGACGGAGTGCCGGGCGCCGAGGTCATGGCCAATGCGAATGCGAGCGGCGGCCTCGAACTGGCGAAGGACTATTGGGTGAGCTTCCCTGACGGATACCGGGCGCATCAGATCCGGCTCGAGGGCGGCGATTGCTCGACGGATTCGTTCTGCTATCCATCGGTTTGAACTTGGGTGGAACCGGAGTGGACATCCGTCGTGCTCTGGCTGGCCGTCGTCGCGAGCGGCCTCTATCACGGGGTGAACCCGGGGATGGGATGGCCACTCGCCGTTTCAGCCGGGCTGATGGGAAAGAAGTTCGCGCGCCCTGGTGGCAGCACTTTGGCCGCTGACGGTCGGCCATCTGCTGGCGATGCTCGTGGTGATCCTTCCCTTCTCTCTGCTGGTCGCCCTCGTCCAATGGCAGCGACAGATCCAGATCGGCGCCAGCGTCCTGGTTATCGGGTTCGGTATCTTCCGGCTCGTCAACCGGCGCCATCCGCGGGCGCTGGCGCGGATACGCCCGACGCAACTGGGGCTCTGGTCGTTCGCCGTGGCGATCGCTCATGGTGCGGGACTGATGCTCGTGCCGATCTATCTTGGTCTCTGCCGGGCCGCCGACCTCGACAGGGGCCACGAGGCGGCAGGCGCCCTCATCAATGCCGATCTCGGCATGGCCGTCCTGGTCTCCGTCGTCCACTCAGTCGCGATGATCGCAGCCGGCGGATTCTTGGCGTGGCTGGTCTACCGCTACCTCGGTCTCACGTTCGTGTCGCGGAGCTGGTTCAATCTGGATGCGACCTGGGCCTTCAGCCTCATCTTGGTGGGTGCTCTCTCGCTTGCGATAAGCTTGGCGAGCTGGCACTGAATCAGCGAGATGCGCGGGACAAGCCCGCGCATGACAATTTCAATCTGCGCGGAGACATCCTCCCTTACGGCAGGACTTCCACGAAGCCGACGCGGCCGGCGGTGTTGCCGCTGAAATAGACCCGGTTCGGATTGGTCGGGTCGAGATCGACGCGGCGGGGGTCGGATTGCGCCTCCGGCAGCGGGAACTCGACCCACTCCTCGGTCTTGGGGTTGAACCGGGCGATCTTGTCGACCTTGTGCTCGCTCACCCAGACGAGATCGTTCTTCTTGTCGACCACCACCGAATAGGCGCCGGCATTCGGCGTCGGCGGCGAGAAGATCTTCATCTCCTTGGTCTTGTGGTCGATCTTCATCAGCTTGCCGGCCTGCCACAACGCGACCCACAAGTCGCCATTGGCGTCGCTGTTCATGCGGCGCGGGAAAGCGTGGCCGCCCTCGTAGGGGATCTTGTACTCGTCGATCTTGCCGGTGACGGGATCGAGCCGTCCCATCAGGTCGATGTTGTCCTCGGCCCACCACACCGATCCGTCGCCGGCCACGGCGATGCCGTAGGCGCCCGGCTCCTTCTTGCCTCCGGCGCTCGGGGATGGATAGAACTTGTACTCCGCGGTGGTCGGGTCGAGCACCCGAACCTCCTTGCCGAGGCCGGTCGCATAGATCTTGCCGTCGGGCGAAACCGCCATGCTGTTGCCGCCGGCATTGCCGTGGCCCTTGGGCCACTGGAAGCTCGAGAACTTGTCGTACTTGGTGTCGTAGCTCAGCCAGCGGCCGTTGGGGCCGTCGGCCACCCACAGGATGCCGTTCTTGTCGATCTGCGGATTGCCGAGCCGCTGGCGGTTCGCAGCCGCCGGTCCGGGCGGCGGGGAGATCTCGACGAATTCATAGGTCTTGGGATTGAAGCGGCCGAGCTTGCCGGCGCGTTCCGCCACCCAGGCATTCCCGGTCGGATCCGCCGCGGTGTCGTGCGGCTCGGCGAAATGGTTGACGAGGTCATAGGTGACCGCGCGGTACTTCAGGGCCTTGCCGGTCAAGAGCTCCCGCGGCAGCCGGTCGTTGGGGCCAACCGGATGTTCCGGCTTGAAGCTCGCGGTCAGATAATCCGCGACGGTGGCCGCGTCTTCGTTGGAGATGTCCGGGACCTGCGTGATCGCCATGGTGCCGCGCATTCTGGCGATGATGTGGTCCCATTCGTCGCGGGAAGTGCGCTTCACCACGATGCGCTGGACATCGTGACAGGTGGTGCAGCGCGCCTCGACCAGTTCCTTGCCGTTGCCGGCCGGCAGGTCGAGCGACACGCCCTTGATCTGCTCCTCGGGGAGGCGCTGCGGCCACGCCGGCGGCAGCGTCGGCCCCTGCTTGTTGGCGAGCGCGAGATCGATCTTGGCGCTCTGGCCGGCGGAGACGCTCAGCGGCGACGACACGCTGCTTTCGAATCCGGCGCCGACGCCCTGGACCGTGTACTGGCCGGGAGGCAGGTCACCCGCCTGGAAACGGCCCTGGTCCTGGCTCACCACCATGAAGGTCAGGCGGCGATCGGCATTCTTCAGTTTCACCATCGCACCGGCGACTGGCTTGCCGCCGGCGTCATTGACCACACCTTGCACCGAACCCCTGTCGTCCGCCGCCCGGGCGGCCCCGGCGATGAGCACGGCTCCCGCTGCAACCCCGAGCGCGAGATGTCGCGCGATGTTCCTGAGCGTCATATGGCGTCCTCCCTCCGGCTGCTGATTCCGATGAATTCCCGGCCCGGCCAAACCCGTTGTTTTCAAAAATCCTTTTGGGACCGAGGCGGCTGGCAATTTAATCCATCCGGACCGGCCGCGCGAGCCGTCGCGCCCTGCAGGACGCAAAATATTTGGGCTCCCCCGAGGAAGAGTTACGCGCGCCGCCGGCTCCACATCCGCTGAAAATCGACGCCTTGCGAATTCTAATTGGCGCAAGAACGATCTATAGTCGCGGATCGCGCGCCGGCAGCCAGACACGCCTTTCCCACCCTCACCGCATGCGCGCCAGCCAATTCGCCCGTGTTTGTCCGGGCGACATACGGGAGCAAACAATGCCAACGCTCATCATCAATGGCCAATCCCACAACGTCGAGGTGGAGCCCGACACGCCCCTGCTCTGGGTGCTGCGGGATACGCTCGGCATGACCGGCACCAAATACGGCTGCGGCATCGCCCAGTGCGGCGCCTGCACCGTGCATATCGACGGGGTCGCGACGCGGTCGTGCTCGGTGCCGCTGAGCGCCGTCGCCGCCGGCGCGAAGATCACCACCATCGAGGGCCTCGCCGCCAACGGCGTGCTGCACAAGGTGCAGAAGGCCTGGCTCGACAACGACGTGCCGCAGTGCGGTTACTGCCAGTCCGGCATGATCATGGCGGTCGCGGAGCTGCTCGCCAGCAAGCCGAAGCCGACCGACGCCGACATCGATTCGGCCATCACCAACATTTGCCGCTGCGGCACCTACCAGCAGGTGCGCACGGCCATTCACGCCGCAGCGAACGCGTGAGGAGGTCCGCCATGAATTATGTTCCCAAGAATCTTGTTCCCAACATCGATCGACGTTTCTTCGTGGTCGGCGCCGCCACCCTCGGCGGCGGCCTCGCGCTCGGCCTGCGAATTCCGTTCGGCCCCGAAGCCGTGCGTGCCGCCGACGGCTCGCCCGAAATCAATGCCTGGGTCGTGATCCGGCCCGACGACACCGTCGTGGTGCGCATCGCCCGCTCGGAGATGGGCCAGGGCTCGCTCACCGGCCTCGCCCAGCTCGTTGCCGAGGAGCTCGAATGCGACTGGTCGAAGGTGACCACAGAATATCCGACCCCCGGCGCAAACCTCGCCCGCAAGCGCGTTTGGGGCGACATGTCCACCGGCGGCAGCCGCGGCATCCGCACTTCCCACGAATACGTCCGCAAGGGCGGCGCGGCGGCCCGCGAGATGCTGATCCAGGCCGCGGCCAATGAATGGAAAGTGCCGGCGTCCGAATGCAGCGCCGCCAACAGCGTGATCACGCACAAGGCGTCCGGCCGCACCACGACCTTCGGCAAGGTCGCCGAAGCCGCGGCCAAGCTGGAGCCGCCCAAGGACATCAAGCTCAAGGACGTGAAGGACTGGAAGATCGCGGGCAAGGGCGTGAAGCGCCTCGACACCGCCGACAAGCTGACCGGCAAGCAGGTCTACGGCATCGACCTCAAGATGCCCGGCATGCTCGTCGCGACCATCAAGGATTCCCCGGTGCCCACCGGCAAGGTGAAGAGCTTCGACGCTTCCAAGATCGCCGGCATGGCCGGCGTGAAGAAGGTGGTGCCGGTCGGCGATTCCGGCGTCGCCGTCGTCGCCGACACCTACTGGCATGCCCACAAGGCCATCGAAGCGCTGCCGATCGTTTGGGACCCCGGCGAGGCCGGCAAGGTCACGAGCGCCAGCATCGCCAAGTTCCTGGAGACCGGGCTCGACGCCGAGCAGGCCTTCGTCGGCAACAAGGCGGGCGACGCCAAGGCCGATCTCGGCGCCGCCAAGCGCAAGATCGAGGCGGTCTACAGCTTCCCCTACCAGAACCACGCCACCATGGAGCCGATGAACACCACCGCGCTCTATACGTCGGACGGATGCGAGGTGTGGAGCCCGACCCAGAACGGCGAAGCCGCGCTCGCGGCGGTGGCCGAGGAGTCCGGCCTCCCGGTCGGCAAGTGCGACGTGCACAAGGTTCTGTGCGGCGGCGGATTCGGTCGGCGCGGCCGCGTCGATTACGTGCGCCAGGCGGTGGCGATCGCCAAGCAGATGCCGGGCACACCGGTGAAGCTGATCTGGTCGCGCGAAGAGGACATGACCCATTGCGCCTACCACCCGGTGACGCAGTGCAAGCTCACCGCCGGTGTCGACGCCAACGGCAACGTCACGAGCTTCCACATGCGCATTTCCGGGCAGTCGATCGCCGCCTCGCTGGCGCCGGAGCGCATGGACAAGTCCGGCATGGACCCGATCGTGTTCCAGGGCCTGACGCCGAACTCGCCGGAAGGCAATTTCGGCTATCAGGTGCCGAACCTCCTGATCGACCACGCCATGCGCAACCCCCACATCCTGGCCGGCTTCTGGCGCGGGGTGAACGTCAACCACAACGCGATCTACACCGAATGCTTCATCGACGAGGTCGCCCATGAGCTCGGCCAGGATCAACTCGCGTTCCGGCTCAAGATGCTCAAGCCCAAGCACGCCGCCGTCCTCAAGGCGGTCGGCGACAAGGTCGGCTGGGGCACCCAGGCGCCGCAGGGCGTCTATCGCGGGCTCGCCCAGTACATGGCCCATGGCAGCTACATCGCGGCCGCGGCTGAAGTCTCGGTGAGCGCGAAGGGCGATTTGAAGATCCACCGTATCGTCGGTGCGATCGATCCCGGCGTCGCCGTCAATCCGGCCCAGATCGAGCGGCAGATGTCGGGCTCGTTCGTCTACGGGCTCACCGCGATGCTCTATGGCGAATGCACGGTGAAGGACGGCGCCATCGAGCAGACCAACTTCGACACCTACCAGATGATGCGCCTGCACGAAATGCCGAAGGTCGAAACCATCGTCATGCCGTCCGGTGGCTTCTGGGGCGGCGTCGGCGAGCCCACCATCTCGGTGGCGGCGCCGGCCGTGCTCAACGCCATCTTCGCGGCGACCGGAAAGCGCATCCGCTCGCTGCCGCTGATGCACCACGGCATCCGCACGGCCTGACCGCCGCGCAAGGATTGCGATGCCGACGCGGCGGCCTTCGCGCGACGATCTCCTGGCGGACGGCGCCGTGAGCCGTCCGCCGCCGATGCGGCGCTTCCGGAGCGCGCCAGCAATCCACGACCGCTCGGGCGTGGCAATCTCAGGAAAAGGCGGCACGGCCGGCTTGGCCGCAAGCGGCCGTTGACCTGAGCCGGTTCCCTGCAACCCAGACCGCGATAGGTGCGCCACAACAACGCCTGAACGGCAGTAGCTTTCTACCTGTTGCGCTGAGGACACAGACTTTCCCACCCCGTTGGCATACATTCGCATTTGAATTGGAGGGATTCAAAGCGGGGAGACGTGTTGATGAAGAAGTTGCTCTTTACGACGGCGGCTCTCGGCGCGCTGGCAGTTCCCGCCATGGCAGCCGATATGGCAATCTACAAGGCTCCGGCCCCGGTTCCGATCGTTTATGGCTGGACCGGCTGGTATGTTGGTGCAAACCTCGGCGGAGCCTGGAGTAACGATCCGGTCACCGTCAGCACGAGCAATGTCGGGTTTTGTCCGGCTCCTGGGTGCACGGCCGCGTTTCTAACCTCACAAATTTCGGCTCAAGGAGCGAGCGGGTCGTTCGGAGGCAACAAGGCGGGCGTCATCGGCGGCGGTCAAATTGGATATAATTGGCAGGTTTCCCCCGCCTGGGTCGCAGGTCTCGAGACGGACTTTCAGGGCATCGGCGGTTCGAGCAGCTTCAATGGCGGCGGCGGGACCATCGGGCTCCCGGGCTTTCCAGGCTCGGGGGTGACGACGAACGGTTTGGCGGTCACGAAGCAGACCGATTGGCTGGGCACGCTTCGTGCCCGGTTCGGCTATCTGGTCTCGCCGAACCTGCTCGTCTATGGCACCGGCGGCCTCGCGTACGGCGATGCGAAATCGAGCACCAGCGTCTCCCAGAGCCTCGTCGGCTTTGGTGGCATCGCGCCCAATTACGCTTCGAGCGCGAGCGTCTCCGGGACGCGTGCCGGTTGGACGGCTGGCGGTGGAATCGAGTGGATGATTTTTCCGCGGTGGTCGGTCAAGGCGGAATATCTCCACTACGATCTCGGCAGCGTAACGTACAATGGCACGCTTGCGCCGGTGAATATCGTCGCGCCGTTCGGAAATTACTTCGTCAACAATGTGGCGTCGACGACCCGTTTCGACGGCGACATTGTTCGCGCCGGCGTGAACTACCACTGGTAAGCTTTCCAGGTGATGCATCAAACAAAAGGCCCCGGTTCGCCGGGGCCTTTTTGCTCATTCTAGGCCCTTGGAGCGCGGCGCGCGCTGCTGGAGGCCATCCCCACTGCGACGGCGAAGAACCCGAGCACGGTCCGCGCTGCGGCCGGTCGCCGGAGAGACCGCCGCGTGGACCCCACCCGAGCCTCCGCCACGCCTCATAATGAATATAAAAATGCGCGCAGCTGCCGAAGATGTGTCGCATCTAAGCCGCTCAACCCTTGTATCACACCCAACGCTTTGATCGCCGGCCCATCATGGAGAAAAGCCGCCTCGATCGCATCGCAAGCCCGCCCGTCGTGCAAGAGAAAGTCGCAGGCCGGATTCGGGGGGTTCGCCTGGATCGTATTCAGATGGGAGTCGGTCACGAAGCGGTTAAAGCGCAGTCCTTTCAACGGCGGCGTGCAAATCTTTTGCACATAGTTGCGGAAGTCCTGGCTTTTCACGTAGCCGCGGGTGGAGGCATTGCATGGGGTTGTTAGAGCAGAAGGACACCCATTAAATACCACGCCCGTTACCTGGTCTCTAATTAAATTTGTCGCATTGCCGACCTGCGACAGGTAGCCCATATCATGCATCAATAAATCCGTCCCAAGGTAGGACACAAATGGAATGGCCGGTGGCGCGATGTGTGTCGCCAAGCGGGCGCGATAAACCTTGGTCAGCATCGTGTCGTTTGGATCAGTGATCGGAATTTTATCTATCACGTGACACGAATTGCAGCTCAGTTGCTTAAATATTGTCTCGCCTGCGACAACGTCCGGCAGAGAAACGGTAAACTCGGAGCGGGTTGGACTGCCGAGCCAGCGTGCATAATCGGCCATCCGTTCAACATCTTCTTCGAGCAGATCCGCGTTGCCTTTCGATGTGACACAAATTTGGTCGGCTGGACCACAATTGGGAAGGTTATACCGGATCGGGAAATCATTCCCGTTGGGATAAAGCTGCTTGTATCCCATCTTCGTCGTCATATTCATTTCGACGAACGCAGCATTGGCGACCTGGTCCTCGAGAGAGACGCGATCGCCAAGCCATCCGAATCGGCCGATATAGCAACTCGCCAGGCTGCCGGTCGTGCATGACAATTTTTTGTCGCCATCGACACCACCACGCGTCCCCGCGTTCCAAATAATCTCCCCCGCTATCGCCGCGCCGAGCTTGCTCACTTGAGTCTGCTGAGTATGCTGAAATCGCCGCGTTTGGTATCGCTTCTATCGCACCGGAGTTACCGAGGCGTTTGCCGTTGAGGAGCATAAACCCTACTGCGCCGTTATTTGTTGCCGTGGTTATGGCAGCGCCATTGATGTCGTTACAGCTTGCCGGCCACACACCGGCAGGCACCTTGGACGGGCGTGAGATAAGTTGACACGGCGGCGAAGAAGGGGTCTGAAATGTCCCCAGGTTCACTTGCAGCAGCTGATAGGTTTTGTTGAGTTCGGAATTGTTACGCGGAGTGTTGTCAACTATTCGATTCAAATTTGCCGGTCCATAGCTCCAGGCATAGTTGTAACCCGGCCTGGTCACGTGAAAGCTATCTCCGTAGAAGTTCATTATCTTGTTGTTGTAGTAGAGGAGACTCGGTCCCGGCCCGGCCGCTGAAAGCGTCAAAGGTTTGGAGTAAACCGAATCGTCTGTGCTGCTCATGGTGTTCGCAGCACGCGCTAAGTCAAAAAAGACCAGCTTCATGGGCCGTATTTCCCCCGTAAAGGTATAGTCCTTGCCCTTCACATAGGGGTTGTACACGCCTGCGGTCATGAAGCACGGCGGGGTATTATTTTGTCCCTGACAGCCCTGGAGCGCCACATCAAGCTTGTTCGCGGTGTTGATTGGTACTCCGCTGCCGTTACGCAGGTGGCACCCGTCACAGGTTTCGTTATGAAAGGGCGCCGGAGCCATCGTCGGGTCAAAGGACGCCGGGAACGTCATAGGTGGGGAATTGTGCTGCCAGACCTTGGTTGGCGAACGCAAGGTACATTTTCTGCGATCGGTATTCGTTGTGCCACAATGCCTTTCCTCTAAGGCCTTCCGCGAAGTCCGCCGGAGCCGACTCCATGTGGTTGCTCATGAGCAAATCATGGTAAAACTCATTGTCTCCGTCGGAGTAGTTGCGGCCACGATAGGCCATCTTGATATCGGCCTCGTTGGCGATGGGCAGATACAGGCTGAACAGGCTCGCGTTGTGGACCTGCTCATAGACACTGAGGCCATTGGGGAGTTTGTAGAATGACACCGGCAGCTGCATGCCGGGAACGCCGGTGAACAGGAAGGACGTCCTGCCGTATTGGTTTGAGATCGCCATGCCCGCGGTGTCGATGGCCGGCCAAAAAGAATTTGGCCACTGCTCCAACCAGCCATTGGGATGAATCTCATAGTTGAGGCCGCACTGGCGTAACTTCGCGGCGTCCATATTCGCCAAATCGGTGAGGCTGCACTTTCTCGGGTAAAGGAAATGGTCAGCCCGTACCTGCGCGGTTTGCGTCATGGCGCCCTGACCGGGGAGGGCGCAGGGATCCGTAGGGGTCGGTCCCATAAAGCCGACGTCGCAGCCCGTCGCAGGGACACCTTCCGCCGTCTTCTTATACGTAAACTGTCCCTGGAAGGGGTTGAGCAGGGCCAGGGGGGCCAGATCTGTTGGCCAGGAAAGTTGCGTTCCATTCCAGGGAAAGTGACGTTGAAGATCGGCCGGGCTGAAGTTGTTCGGAAATTGTGCCAGTGCATTATTGAACCAGTCGAACAAATTCCCGTTGTATTTCGGATACTGAAGGGTAGTCAGAACCGTGGATACTGGTTCGAGATCGAATACCGCCATGGCGATTGTGCACACTGCCAGCGGCGGCGTCGTCGTCGTTCCCGGCGCGCAGTGGTTTTGAGCTCCATTGCTCGGATACACCGACCAGGGCGCCACGTCGGTCGGCCAGGCCACCTGATTCCCGTTGAACCCGTCGTTCATCGGGGAAAGGTAGTCGGCGTAGCAAGCAGGATCCTGAACGTCTGCGGTCTGCGCTGGGAACAGGGAATCGCAGTAGTGCGACATATACCAAGGCATCTGGGGGGCGTAAGTCTGCCCGTCCGTGAGCACGAACCCTCCGTAATAGGCGCGGTCTATACAATTGGGTGGCGGATTTACAGTCGGGCACCCAAAAGGTTCCCGTCCAATCGGACGTGGGTCCAGTGTAAGTGTCTTATGAGCAGAATCATCGCTCCTGGTCCAAAACATAGATACCGCTAACTGGACTTCTGTGCATGGAAAGGATTTATCCAGGCAATATGCAAGAGTTCTTGAGCATGGAAAAGCTGGATCAAAACCAGGCTGGCATCTCATAGCCCCTTTGATCATATTATTGTTTGGATCGTAGAGAGTATCGGTTCTCAAGACGCCCACAATGCTGTTGATTCCGGTTTCAATCATGCAGCGTGCTGGTGAGAGCGGCGGACTCTGGTTGTTACAATAAGCCTGGTTTTGCGGTGGCAGCGCGGCATAGGGGAGCATATACGCTTCGTCGATTTCGTTGCCCCTATAAGTACCGAGCTTCTGAGTCCAGGGGAGGTCGGAGAACCATTCCTGTAGCACGGGAGTGCAGGGGCCGGAGTCCTTGCACAACGTCCCGTCCGGATTGACTCTCCCGGGCCAATACGAAGGGCGGGTTTGAGCAGACGCGACAAGAACAGACGCGACAAGAACAAAGATCCCCAAGGTCAAGGCGGCAATCGAGCCAGCAATGGTCAGGCGTCTCATGTTTTCCCTACCCGCTACTTTCATCTGTCTGCGCTCACTGTAGCCCGGTATTCTGATGATGTCACGACAGCCGCCAAGGGGCACGAGCTGCCGACCTGATCGCGGGCCTAGGTGGCAGCTTCACCCCAACTTGCGGACATTCAAGGACAAAGTCTCAGCGGCCGGTTCGGGCCACCGGCGCTCGTCCTCTTGGCGCTCGCGGCGACGGCAGCTTCAGCTCAACTACAGGACATCACCGGGCAAGGCCTGAACTTCCGGGTCGGGCCAATTGCCGCTGTCAATAGCTGGTTCCAATGCGTCCCGGACCGCTATAGGCTTCCCGACAAATCCCTGGAGGGCGGAGATGCGACGGCGGGAGTTCATTGCGGGCTCGGGAGCGCGGCGCATGCGCAGCAGGCCACGGGTGCGGACGCCTCGAGCGTCAGCTAACAGCCTAGAACTTTTTAACGGCTCTAGCGGGGTCTCTAACGATTCGATTCGCCTGAAAGCCTGCCTCTGATAACACACTCTAATCCGCACGCTAAAAGGACCCCGAACATGAATGCAGTTGACTCTGTAGATGGCCTCAACCGCCGCGACATGCTGAAGACTTTGGCAGCTGTTCCGGTGCTGTCTGAGGCGCTCTTGTCTCAATCTGCCCACGCCCAATCACCGACCAAGGTGGATGTATTGATCGTGGGAAGCGGGCCTGTGGGTGCCACCTTTGCGCGCATGCTGGTCGAGGGAGACCCGACCAAGAAGATCCTCATGGTTGACTTGGGGGCGCAATTGACGGCGCTGCCGGGAGCGAATGAAAAGAATAGTTATCTCTATAATTATGGAGAAGATGGTCTCGATACACTGTCTCAAAGAGTAAAAAGCGAACTCACCGTAACGTCTCGAACGAATAATCAGCCGTGGCCTGAGTTATTAGGTCCTGTTTCTCAGCCGCGAGTGCCACCGGTCAAATATCAGATCAACGGAGGCAATCCTGAACAGGAAGACTGGGAGAACATACCGGCAGCGGCGTCTTCATTCAATGTTGGTGGCATGGCCGCTCACTGGACATGTTGTACGCCGCGCCCGGAACCTGTCGAGAGAATACCCTTCATCGACGCAGGTGAATGGGATGGCCTGATCACGCGGGGGGAGAAATTACTCAAAACAAATCAGGTCTCCTTCACTGAATCCCTCCGCGGCCAAGTCATAAAGGACAGCCTTTCGGACCTGCTCGACGCCAAGCTACCGAACGCCAGGCGGGTTCAAATGCTCCCCCTCGCGTGCGAGCGGCGGAGCAAGACTTGGGTGCAGTGGACTGGAGTGGACACGATTCTCGGCCCTCTTGCGGAACCCGGTACAATACCTTCAAGTCGCTTTGAGTTACGCCCGGAAACCATTTGCCGTGAGCTGTTGGTGGAAAATGACCGCGTTGTGGGAGCAAAGCTGGAACATCTTCCGTCGGGTCAAATCCAGACCATGTTCGCCGATATCGTGATTGTTGCGGCGAATTCGTTTTATACCCCTCAGCTGCTTTGGAAATCCAACATTCGACCAAAAGCATTGGGACACTATCTGAACGATCATCCCATGCTTTTCTGCCAAGTTGTCCTCAGAAAAGAGCTCTTGGCCAAGATCGGAAATCTCTGGGACGCGCCGGATCCAAGCGTCGACCCGGTTCCGATTCCCAAAGGCGATCCGATACCTAACGTTTGGATTCCATTTTCTTATCCAGAGCACCCGTTCCATTGCCAAATTCACAGAGACGCATTTCCATACAGCATCATCCCGGGTAACAATGGGATAGATCATCGAGCCATAGTAGACCTCCGCTGGTTTACGAGAAAAGATATTCGTTTTCGCGACCACATCACATTTTCCGACAAATACGTTGACATGTATGGGATGCCCCAAATTACCTTCCATTACGGATTGAGTGAAATAGATCAATCAACTATTCAGGCCGCAATGAATGACATGGTCAAGGCGGCGGAGGTCCTTGGCGCCTTCTTACCAGGATCGGAGCCGCAAGTGTTAGCCCGCGGAAGCTCGCTTCACTACATGGGAACATACCGGATGGGAGCCGTCGAGAATGACGATGACTTAGTTTGCGATGCGTATTCAAAGGTTTGGAGGTTTAGAAATCTTTATTTGGGAGGTAACGGTATTATCCCCACTTCGACTGCCTGCAACCCAACGCTGACGAGCGTCACGCTAGCTATTCGCGCGAGCGATAAGATCTTGGCAGATTGGAGCAAAAAGTAGCACTTGGAGCGAGTCTGCTAGGGCCCGCTTGCGCGCCCTAGCTTGATTCCCCGGTCATTGTATGTCCCAGGTAACGAAAACAGGGAAGGAAGCATTCATGACCGCCGGATCGTTCGACTACACGACGTTGTTGGCGCCGGGACTGCCGGCCCCGGCGGTGAAATTCAACGGATTTCCGAAATACAATTTCATCGGCGGCCACAACGACGCCGAGCAGGTTCCCTTGGATGACCTCGTGGCTGCGGCGACCGCCGTGCTGACGCGCGAGGGCCGGACGCTGGCGACCTATGGCCTGGAAAGCGGCCCGCTCGGCTATCGGCGCCTGCGGGAATTCCTGGTGGCCAAGCTCAAGCGCGACGCCGGCATTTCCTGCAGCGCCGACGAGATCCTGATCACCTCCGGCTCCCTGCAGGGCATCGAGCTCATCAACGGCCTGTTGCTCGCTCGCGGCGACACCGTGCTGGTCGAGCAGGTCACCTATTTCGGCTCGCTCAACCGGCTCAACCGGCTCGGCGTCAAGGCGGTGCCCATTCCGCTCGACGAGGAGGGCCTGCGCATGGATGCGCTGGCCGCCGCGCTCGAAGACCACAAGCGGCGCGGCATCCAGCCCAAATACATCTACACCATCCCGACCGTGCAGAATCCGACCGGCACCATCATGGGCGAGGCGCGCCGCCTCGAGCTGCTCAAGCTGTCGGAACAATACAACGTGCCGATCTTCGAAGACGACTGCTATGCCGACCTGATCTGGGACGGCCGCCGCCCGCCGGCGATCTATGCCTTGGCCAGGCGCGGCGGCGTCATCCATATCGGCTCGTTCTCCAAGTCGATCGCGCCAGCGCTGCGGGTCGGCTTCATCGTCGCGCCGTGGGAGCTGCTTTCGCGGATGCTGCCGCTCAAGACCGATGCGGGCTCCGGCGCGCTCGAGCAGATGGTGCTCGCCGAATATTGCGCGCCGCATTTCGCCACCCATGTGCCGGAGCTTACCCGCGCGCTCCGCGCCAAGGTCGTGACCATGATGGAGGCGTTTTCCGAGCAGTTCGGCACCGCCGCCGAATTCGAGGACCCCAAGGGCGGCATCTACCTGTGGATCAAGCTGCCCGACGAGGTCGACACGCTCAAGCTCGCCCAGGCGGCGGCCGCCGCCGGCATCGCCATCAATCCCGGTCACGAATGGTCGCCGGACAAGGCCTATGGCCGCCCGCGCATGCGGCTGTGCTTCGGCAATCCGTCCCACCAGGCCATCCGCGAAGGCGTCGCGGCGCTCGCCGACGTCTGCCGCCGCGAATTCGGCGTGCCGTCGCGGATCGCCAACGTGGAGCGGCGCGCCAAGGGCTGAGCGAGACCGGCGCACGGGGCCGCGCGGCCTTTCACCTGCCTGCCAGGCGGTGTAGTTTTCCGCGGCGGATCAGCTCAGTAGGCAGACCGGCCGTCGACCGCATCGACATCGGGAGCTAGCGATGAAACTTCAGGTCACCTTCGCGCTTGCCGTCATGGCCGTCGTCGGGGTCGCATCGGCCGACGCGCAACCCGCGGCGGACACGATCGACGCCCACCTCGCGGCCGCCAAGAAGGCGGGCGGCTTCGACTTCCGCGGCCTGCTGGGGGCGCTCTGCGTCGCTCCGCGGAATGCCCCGCCGCGCGACGTGCCGCCGGGGCCGCCGCCGCCCGACCGGGCGCGCTGGTACACCGAGCCGGCGAAGATGTTCGACGACGTGTATTTCGTCGGCACCAAGGATCGGTCGTCCTGGGCTCTGACCACGGACGACGGAATCATCCTGATCGACACCACCTTCGAGTATGAAACCGAGCCGGTGATCCTCGGCGGCCTGAAGAAGCTCGGGCTCGATCCCGCAAGCGTGAAATACGTCATCATCTCCCATGCCCATCCCGGCGAGGTCGGCGGCGCCAAGCTGATGCAGGACCGCTTCGGTTCCCGGATCGTCATCGGCGCGGGCGACTGGGAGATGATCGAGAAATCCGTCAATCTGTTTCCGCACGGCAAGCCCAAACGCGACATCGCCGTTACCGAGCGCCAGGACATCACGCTCGGCGGCCGGACCGTGACGCTGGTGCCGATGCCCGGTCACACGCCCGGGACACTTTCCATGATCTTCCAGGTGAAAGACAGGGGCATGCCGCGCACCGTCGCCTTTTCGGGAGGCACCGAGTTCAATTTCGTGAACGACGTGCCGCATTTCGACCTCTACATCGATTCCGCTCGCAAATTCGCAGCCGCGGCGGCCGCCGCCGGCGCCACCATCCTGATGACGAACCAATCGGAGTTCGACAACGCGGCCTCCAAGATCAGGATGCTGGCGGATCGCCGCCCCGGCGAACCGCATCCGCTCGACCTCGGTGCCGACTGCGGTGCAGCGCTATTTCAAGGTATTCGACGAATGCGCCCAGGTGGCGCGGCTCAAGCTGCTGTAACAAGCAGCAGCCTAGCCCGGAGGAAGCGACGGCATCAGGGACCACGGTGCCGTTTTTGCCCGGCGCTGCCGGATGGGCTATGAAGTGAGCCGAGAGCGCCGCATGCTCCGCGGCCCCATTGCTTTCCAAGCGCAGGAGATCACCGATGCCGCGCCATTCCGCCTTCGTCCCTGCCGGAGTCATTCCGGCGGTGCTGCTGCCGTTCGATGACGATCTCGCCATCGACGAGAAGAGCTTCCGCGCCCATCTGCGCCATGTCGGCGCGACCAGCGGCCTGTCGGCGATCACCGTGAATGCCCATTCGACCGAGGTCGCGTCCTGCAGCTTCGAGGAGCAGCGCCGGGTGATGGAGATCGCTGCCGACGAGGTGGGCGACGCGCTGCCCATCGTGCACGGCGTCTGGGCAGATGGCAGCCAGGAGGCCGCGCGGATCGCGCGGGCCGCCGCCGCGGGCGGCGCGTCTGCCCTGCTGGTGTTCCCGCCTGGGCCGTTCACCCTCGGGCAGAATGCCGAGATGGCAATCGTCCATTTCAAGCGCATTGCCGAGGCGGCGCCCGACCTGCCGATCATTGCTTTCCAATATCCCTTGGCGACCGGCCAGGGCTATCCGCCCGAGACGCTCCTCAAGCTCGTGGATGCGGTGCCGCAGATCCGCGCCATCAAGGACTGGACCAACAGTGTGGCGCTCCATGAGTGGCAGGTGCGCACACTGCAGAGCCTGCCGCGGCCGGTGAACGTGCTGTCCACCCACTCGTCCTGGCTGATGAGCTCGCTGGTGCTCGGCTGCAAGGGCCTGTTGTCCGGCAGCGGCAGCGTCATCGCGGACCTGCAGGCGACCCTGTTCCGTGCCGTGGAGGCGAACGATCTTGGTACGGCGCGCGCGGTCAACGACCGCATCTATCCGCTGGCCCGCGCGTTCTATGCCGACCCGTTCGTGGACATGCACAACCGCATGAAGGAAGCCCTGGTCCTGCTCGGCCGCCTGCCCTGCGCCGCGGTGCGTCCGCCGCTGGTCAAGCTCGGCGCCGCCGAGATCGAGCGCATCAGGCTCGCCCTGGTGGAGGCCGGCCTGCTCGATCGGCGTGCTTCACGGGCCGCCTAGCGGCGCGATTCCCATTCGCGGTATGATATTGCCGCTTTATTTGGCGGCACCGGTTGCACAAAAATTGTGCAACTGCCGATTGGCGCGGCGCAACTGCCCCGAAAGCTCGGCCGCCCCTGTCATAAATGAGCATCGCCATCGGGAATTCGGTTGGTGGCGATTGGCCCTTTGCTTGGCATGCTCCTTGCGAATGTCCGCGGCGCGATCGGTGTTCCGCTCGCTGACGTCAAACAGAGGACATTGCGATGCTCAACCCTATCCGTGCGGTCGCGGATCGACCGAATTCAGGCTGGCTCGCGGCTGCGGCCGGGCTCGCCATGGGCCTGGCGGCGACGCTGCCTGCCAAAGCCCAAGACACCATCAAAGTCGGCATCCTTCATTCGCTCTCGGGCACCATGGCGATCAGCGAGACGACCTTGAAGGACGTCATGCTGATGCTCATCGACGAGCAGAACAAGAAGGGCGGCGTGCTCGGCAAGAAGCTCGAGGCGGTCGTGGTCGACCCCGCATCGAATTGGCCGCTATTTGCGGAGAAGGCACGCGAGCTGATCAGCAAGGACAAGGTCGCGGTCGTGTTCGGCTGCTGGACCTCGGTGTCGCGCAAGTCGGTTCTGCCGGTGTTCAAGGAGCTCGACAGCATCCTGTTCTATCCCGTGCAATATGAAGGCGAGGAGAGCGAGCGCAACGTGTTCTATACCGGCGCCGCGCCGAACCAGCAGGCGATCCCGGCCGTCGACTACCTGATGAAGGACGAGAAGGTGAAGCGCTGGGTGCTCGCGGGCACCGACTACGTCTATCCCCGCACCACCAACAAGATCCTCGAAGCCTACCTCAAGCAGAAGGGGGTGAAGGACGAGGACATCATGATCAACTACACGCCGTTCGGACATGCCGACTGGCAGACCATCGTCGCCGACATCAAGAAGTTCGGCTCCCAGGGCAAGAAGACCGCCGTGGTCTCCACCATCAACGGCGACGCCAATGTTCCCTTCTACAAGGAGCTCGGCAACCAGGGCGTCAAGGCCAAGGACATTCCCGTCGTCGCCTTCTCGGTCGGCGAGGAAGAGCTGGCCGGCATCGACACCAAGCCGCTGCTCGGACATCTCGCGGCGTGGAATTACTTCCAGTCGATCAAGAACAAGGGCAATGACGAGTTCATCAAGAAGTGGCACGAGTTCACCAAGAGTCCAAAGCGTACCACCAACGACCCCATGGAGGCTCACGTCATCGGCTTCGCCATGTGGGTGAAGGCAGTCGAGAAGGTGAAGTCCACCGATCCCGACAAGGTCATCGACGCCCTGCCCGGCATCGAAGCGCCGAATCTGACCGGCGGCACCTCGAAGATGCTGCCGAACCACCACATCACCAAGCCGGTGTTCATCGGCGAAGTGAGGGGCGACGGTCAGTTCGACGTGGTGTGGAAGACCCCCGGCCTCGTGCCCGGCGACGCCTGGTCGAACTTCCTGCCGGGCTCGAAGGATCTGGAGGCCGACTGGGTCACGCTCAAATGCGGCAACTACAACAAGGTCACCAAGAAGTGCGGCGGCTCGTCATAACCCGCGTTTCGTCCTAAGCTTCGCACCGGATCTTGCTTGAGCCAAAACGGGAGGGCGGCACACGCCGCCTTCCCACTTCGTCGCGGGGAACATTTCGCAATGCACTGCCTGAGGGATGGCCTCGCCGTTGTTTTGTTGGCCTTCACATTTTTGCTCGCAGCGCCGCCGCTGCACGCCGCAAACCTTGAAGACGCCATCGCCCATTTCACCGCCGATGACTACACCGAGACCGACGCCGGCATAAGCGCGGTGGCGGAAACCGGCGATCCGCGCGCGGCCGCGATCATCGAGGCGCTCGGGGACGGCCGTCTCATGTTCAGCGCCGAGCAGAAGAAGGTCTACTACAAGGACGCCGACGGAAAGCTGTTCGATGCCGTCACCGGCACCGCCGCCGACGGCAGCCCGCCGGCCGATCTCGACGTCGTGCGCATCAACAACCGGCTGCGGCGCTCGATCGACGCCGCCCTCGGCAGCCTGACGCTGATGTCGCCCGATCCGGACAAGCGCTACGACGCCGCCCAGGCGGTATTCAAATCGCGCGAGGAAAATGCCCTGCCGGCGCTCGAAACCGCGATCGCCAAGGAAACCGACCCGCGCATCAAGAAGGCGCTTCTGGAGGCGCGCGCCGCCATCATCCTCAACTCCGATGCCAGCGAAACCGACAAGATCGACGCCGTCGCGGTGATCCGCGGGCGCGGCGATCAGGACGCGGTGGCGCTCCTGTCAGCGCTGCCCTCCGACACGCCGGCCTCCGTCACCAGTCTCGCCGCCACCGCGGCCGGCTCGATCTCGAGCGAACTCGCCCTGTGGAGCACGGCACAGAACGCCTGGTACGGCATTTCGCTCGGCTCGGTGCTGTTGCTCGCCGCCATCGGGCTCGCGATCACCTTCGGCGTCATGGGCGTCATCAACATGGCCCATGGCGAGATGGTGATGCTCGGCGCCTACACGACCTTCTCCATCCAGGAGGTGATGCGGAACGGCTATCCCGGCATGCTCGGCTGGTCCCTCGTCATCGCCGTACCGCTGGCCTTCGTCGTCACCGGCCTGATCGGCATCCTCATCGAGCGCACCGTCATCCGCTTCCTCTACGGCCGCCCGCTCGAAACCCTGCTCGCCACCTGGGGCCTGTCCCTCATCATCCAGCAGGCGGTGCGCACCATCTATGGTCCCAGCAACCGCGAAGTCTCGGCGCCGTCCTGGATGAGCGGCGCCTTCGAGGTCGGGCATCTCACCATCACCTATAACCGGCTGTGGATCATCTGCTTCGCCCTTGCGGTGTTCTTCGCTTTGCAGGCCATGCTGCGCTTTACGCGGCTGGGGCTCGAGGTGCGCGCGGTGACCCAGAACCGCGCCATGGCCTCCGCCATGGGCATTCGCACCGGACGGATCGATGCGTTGACCTTCGGGCTCGGCTCCGGCATCGCCGGCATGGCCGGCGTGGCGCTGTCCCAGATCGACAATGTGAGCCCCAATCTCGGGCAGGGCTACATCATCGATTCCTTCATGGTCGTGGTGTTCGGCGGCGTCGGCAATCTGTGGGGCACGCTGGTGGCCGCCATGTCGCTCGGCATCGCCAACAAGTTCCTGGAGCCGCTCGCCGGCGCGGTGCTCGCCAAGATCGCCATCCTGGTGCTGCTCATCCTGTTCATCCAGAAGCGCCCGCGCGGCCTGTTCGCGCTCAAGGGCCGGGCGGTGGAAGCGTGAGCCCCATCGCCGCCCGCCGCCTCGACCGCGGCACCATCCTGTTCATGGTGATCCTGCTCGCGCTTGCGGTCTTCGTGCCCGTGCTCAACTTGGCGCTGCCGCCGAGTTCGCCGTTCCAGGTGCCGACCTACCTGATGTCGCTGTTCGGCAAATATGCCTGCTACGCCATGCTGGCGCTGTCGATCGACCTGATCTGGGGCTATTGCGGTATTCTCTCGCTCGGCCACGGCGCGTTCTTCGCGCTCGGCGGCTACGCCATGGGCATGTATCTCATGCGCCAGATCGGCAGCCGCGGCGTCTACGCCAATCCGGACCTGCCCGACTTCATGGTGTTCCTGAACTGGCAGGAGTTGCCGGTCTACTGGTACGGCTTCAATTGGTTTCCCTATGCGGTGCTGATGGTGGTGCTGGCGCCGGGGGCTCTGGCCTTCGTGTTCGGCTGGTTCGCGTTCCGCAGCCGGGTCACCGGGGTCTATTTCTCGATCATCACCCAGGCGCTGACCTTCGCCCTGATGCTCGGCTTCTTCCGCAACAATTTCGGGTTCGGCGGCAACAACGGCCTCACCGACTTCAAGGACGTGCTGGGCTTCAACGTGCAGGCCGGCGGAACTCGCGCCGCCCTGTTCGCGATCACCTGTGTGGTGCTCGCCCTCGCGCTCCTGATGTGCCGCTACATCGTCACCTCCAAGTTCGGCAAGGTGCTGATCGCGATCCGCGACGCGGAATCGCGCACCCGCTTCCTCGGCTACAAGGTGGAGTCCTACAAGACCCTGGTGTTCACCCTGTCGGCCTGCATCGCCGGCGTCGCCGGCTCGCTTTACGTGCTCCAGGTCGGCATCATCAATCCCGGCGAGTTCGCGCCGGCGAATTCCATCGAAGAGGTCATCTGGGTCGCGGTCGGCGGCCGCGGCACCCTGATCGGCGCCATCCTCGGCGCTGTGGTCGTCAATTACGGCAAGACCTACTTCACCAGCGGCGTGCTGGCGCCCTATTGGCTGTTCGTGCTCGGCGGCCTGTTCGTCGGCGTCACCCTGCTGCTGCCGCGGGGCATCGTCGGCACCATCCAGCATTACTGGGCCGAGCGCCGCAAGCCGGACTCGACCGACCCCGACCCGCAGCCGGTCGGTGAAGCCATGCCCGCGGAGTAGCCGATGGAAACGAAGACCACCAGCGCGCTGCTCTATCTCAACGGCGTCAACGTTTCCTTCGACGGCTTCAAGGCCCTCAACAACCTCTCGTTCGCCGTCGAGCCCGGCGAAATGCGCGCCATCATCGGCCCCAACGGCGCCGGTAAGACCACCATGATGGACGTGGTCACCGGCAAGACGCGGCCGCAGGAGGGCGACGTCTATTTCGACCGCGGGGAGGTCGACCTGACGCGGCTGGACGAAAGCTCGATCGCCGAACTCGGCATCGGCCGCAAGTTCCAGAAGCCCACGGTGTTCGAGAGCCACACGGTCGAAGACAATCTCCGCCTCGCGCTGAAGGCCGACCGCCGCGCCCGCGCCACGCTGTTCTGGCGCGGCAGCCCGCAGGAGACCGCGCGCATCGACGGCATTCTCGAAACCATCCGGCTCACGCCCCTGCGCGGGCGCTTCGCCGGCAGCCTGTCCCACGGCCAGAAGCAGTGGCTCGAGATCGGCATGCTGCTGGCGCAGGAGCCCAAGCTGATGCTGGTCGACGAGCCCGTCGCCGGCATGACCGATGCCGAGACGCGGCAGACCGCGGAGCTGCTCAAGGAGATCAACCGCACCCGCACGGTCATCGTCGTCGAGCACGACATGACCTTCGTGCGCGACCTCGGCGTCAAGGTGACGGTGCTGCACGAAGGCACGGTGCTCGCCGAAGGCACCATCGATCAGGTCTCCGAGAACGAGCGGGTGATCGATGTCTATCTGGGCAGGTGAGCGATGCTCGAGGTGAACGCTATCGACTTGCACTACGGCGCGGCGCAGGCGCTGCGCGGCATCTCCTTGAAGGCGGTGCCGGGCACCGTGACCTGCATTCTCGGCCGCAATGGCGTCGGCAAGACCAGCTTGTTGCGCGCGCTGATCGGCGAGCATCCCGTGAGCCGCGGCACCATCGACTGGGAAAACAAGGACATCACCACGCTGCGGCCCTATGAGCGCGCCCGCCGCGGCATCGCCTATGTGCCGCAGGGACGCGACATCTTTCCGCTGCTCACCGTCGAGGAGAACCTGGAGACCGGCTTTGCTCCCCTGCGGCGGAAGGACCACAGCGTGCCGGACACGGTGTTCTCCCTATTCCCGGTGCTGCGCAGCATGCTGGGGCGGCGCGGCGGCGATCTCTCCGGCGGCCAGCAGCAGCAGCTCGCGATCGGCCGCGCCCTGGTGATGCGTCCACGCCTGCTGCTGCTCGACGAGCCCACCGAAGGCATCCAGCCCTCCATCATCAAGGACATCGGGCGGGCCATCTCCTATTTGCGCGGGCTCGGAGACATCGCCATCGTGCTGGTCGAGCAGTATCTCGACTTCGCCCAGGAGCTCGGCGATAATTTCGCGGTGATGGACCGCGGCCAGGTCGTCTATTCCTCGACCCGCGCCGACATGGACGAAGTCGCTCTCAAACGCGCGCTCGCGATCTGACCGGGCGCCAGGGGCCGTCGTGAAGCTGGCCGGAACCGATGGGACGGGCGAGGTGTTCGCGGCCAACCGCGCGCAAGGGCACGTTTCCCTGACCGTGGCGGCCCGGCGCGGCGGCACCGGGCGCAGCCGCGTCGCCGAGGCAGGCTCGCTCCGGGTGCGCTTTCCCGGCGCCTGCGCCGGCGCCCAGGAGGCGGTGCTGGTCAACACCGCCGGCGGCATCGCGGGCGGTGATCGCCTGGACATCGCAGTCACGCTGGAAGAGCGCGCGCGGCTCGTGGTGACGACCGCAGCGGCCGAGAAGATCTACCGAACCGACGGGCCGCAGGCCTCGGTCGCCGTCACCGCGACGCTCGCTTCCGACGCGGAGCTGACCTGGCTGCCCCAGGAGACGATCCTATTCGACCGCGCGCGTCTTGCCCGCACCGTCGACATCGCGATGGCGCCGACCGCGCGCCTCACCTTCGCCGAGGCCGTCATCTTCGGCCGCTCCGCCATGGGAGAGACGGTCCGCGACGGCCATTTCTCCGACCGCTGGCGGGTGCGGCGCGACGGCAAGCTGGTGTTCGCGGACAATTTCCGGCTGGACGGCGCGATCGCCGACCGACTCGGCGAAGCCGCAATCGCCGCCGGCCATATCGCGCTCGCGACCGTGCTGATGGTGCCGGGCGACGACGCCGCCGTCGAGGCCGTGCGCGCCGTCGCCGGGCAATTCCGCGGCGAGGCCGGCATCTCCGCTTGGAACGGCATTGCGCTGGCGCGGCTTGCCGCGCCTGATGGCGCGGCCCTGCGCCACGATCTCGTCATTCTCTTGTCCGCACTCGGCCGTGCCCCCCTGCCCCGGCTCTGGATCAACTGATACTGATCATTCCCTGTCGTCGCCATGATACAGATGTCACCAACATGCACCTGACCCCTCGCGAGAAGGACAAGCTGATGATCGCCACGGCCGCCATGGTGGCGCGCCGGCGGCTGGAGCGCGGGGTGAAGCTCAACCATCCCGAAGCGGTCGCGCTGATCAGCGATTTCATCATGGAAGGCGCCCGCGACGGCCGGACCGTCGCCGAGCTGATGGAGGCCGGCGCCCATGTAGTGTCGCGCCAGCAGGTGATGGACGGCATCGCCGAGATGATCCACGAAATCCAGATCGAGGCGACCTTCCCCGACGGGACCAAGCTCGTCACCGTGCATGAGCCGATCAGATGAACAGAGCACGCTCTTTTCTCCCTCCCCCTGAAAGGGGGAGGGTCGGGGTGGGGGTCGCGGGTCGTATAGGCGATCCGTGCCGCGAGTCCGCGGACCCCCTCCCCAACCCTCCCCCTGAAGAAGGGGGAGGGAGCCCGTGGGCGCATCGCATCGAACGGGACGCGACTGATCGGAAAGGCTCCACCCCATGATCCCCGGCGAAATCATCACGGCGGACGGCGACATCGAGCTCAATAAGGGCCGCAAGCCCGTGACGCTCACGGTCGCCAATACCGGCGACCGCCCGATCCAGGTCGGCAGCCACTATCATTTCTTCGAAACCAATCCGGCCCTGAAGTTCGAGCGCAAGAAGGCGCGCGGCATGCGGCTCGACATCCCCGCCGGCACGGCAGTGCGGTTCGAGCCCGGGCAGACCCGCGAAGTGACTTCTGATCCCCCTCGCGGGAGGGCGCGAGGTCTTCGGCTTCCGCCAGGACGTGATGGGCAAGCTGTAGGGCGCAATCGTTTCAGATTGGTAGTGCTCTCGTTTTTGTGTTTGAGCATGATCTTGTTCGAAAAGTCTGCAACTTTCGGGATCATGCTCCAGGGGTCATGACATGCCGGTGAGGATACCGCGTTCCGTCTACGCCGAGATGTTCGGGCCGACCACGGGCGACCGCGTCCGGCTCGCCGATACCGATCTCTTCATCGCCGTGGAGAAGGATTTCACCACCTATGGCGAGGAGGTGAAATTCGGCGGCGGCAAGGTGATCCGCGACGGCATGGGCCAGAGCCAAGTGACCAGCAAGCGCGGCGCCGTCGACACCGTCATCACCAACGCGCTGATCCTCGATCACTGGGGCATCGTCAAGGCCGATGTCGGCATCCGGGACGGCCGCATCGCCGCGATCGGCAAGGCCGGCAATCCCGATATCCAGCCCAACGTGACCATCGTGATCGGGCCCGGCACCGAGGTCATCGCCGGGGAGGGCAAGATCCTCACCGCCGGCGGCTTCGACACCCACATCCACTTCATCTGCCCGCAGCAGATCGAAGAGGCGCTGATGTCCGGCATCACCTCCATGCTGGGCGGCGGCACCGGCCCCGCGGCCGGCACCAACGCCACCACCTGTACGCCGGGGCCGTGGCACATCGCGCGCATGATCCAGGCGGCCGATGCGTTCCCCATGAACCTCGGCTTCGCCGGCAAGGGCAACGCGTCGCTGCCCGATGCGCTGGAGGAGCAGGTCAAGGCCGGCGCCTGCGCCCTCAAGCTGCACGAGGACTGGGGCACGACGCCCGCGGCCATCGACTGCTGCCTGTCGGTCGCGGAGGATCATGACATCCAGGTGATGATCCACACCGACACCCTCAACGAGTCCGGCTACGTCGACGACACCATCAAGGCGTTCAAGGGCCGCACCATCCATGCCTTCCACACCGAAGGCGCCGGCGGCGGCCATGCGCCCGACATCATCAAGGTCGCGGGCTTGAAGAACGTGCTGCCGTCCTCCACCAACCCGACCCGTCCGTTCACCCGCAACACCATCGACGAGCATCTCGACATGCTGATGGTGTGTCACCATCTCGATCCCGCCATCGCCGAGGATCTGGCGTTTGCGGAAAGCCGCATCCGCAAGGAGACCATCTGCGCCGAAGACATCCTGCACGATCTCGGCGCGCTCTCCATGATGTCGTCCGACAGCCAGGCGATGGGGCGCATCGGCGAGGTCATCATCCGGACCTGGCAGACCGCGGACAAGATGAAGAAGCAGCGCGGCCCGCTGCCCGGCGACGACAGCAACGACAATGCCCGCGCCAAGCGCTACATCGCGAAATACACCATCAACCCCGCCATCGCCCACGGCGTCTCCAAGCACATCGGCTCGGTGGAGAAGGGCAAGCTCGCCGACCTCGTGCTGTGGTCGCCGGCCTTCTTCGGCGTCAAGCCCGATCTCGTCATCAAGGGCGGCACGATCGCCGCCGCCCCCATGGGCGACCCCAACGCCTCGATCCCGACGCCGCAGCCGGTGCATTACCGTCCCATGTTCGCCGCCTACGGCAAGGCGCTGACGGCAAGCTCGGTGGTATTCGTATCGAAGGCCGCGGCCAAGAGCCGGCTGCGCGAGCGGCTCGGCGTCGAGAAGCAATTCGTCGCCGTCGAGCACACCCGCGACATCTCCAAGAAGAGCATGGTGCACAACGGCGCGACGCCCGCCATCACCGTCGACCCCGAGACCTACGAGGTGACGGCCGACGGAGAGCTCCTGACCTGCGCACCCGCCGAGGTGCTGCCGATGGCGCAGAGGTATTTTCTGTTTTGATGAAGCCCGAAGTCCTGGAACGGATTCGCGCGATGAAGCGGGCATCGCAGGTCGCCCGCGCCGGCGCGTGGCGCGCGGCCGACGCCATCGATCGCGTGGTGCTCGATGCCGACGAGCGCCACCGCCGCCGTGTCGCACTCACCGGCGAGGGCGGCACCAGGTTCCTGCTGGACCTCGCGAACGTCACCGCGCTGCGCGACGGCGACGGCCTCGTGCTCGGCGACGGCACGGTCATCGCCGTGGTCGCCAGGCCCGAGCCCCTGGTCGAGATCGCGGCGAAAGACGGAGCAGCTCTCGCGCGCCTCGCCTGGCATCTCGGCAATCGCCACACCGAACTGCAAGTCGTAGGCGACCGGCTGCGGATGCGGCGCGACCGCGTGCTGGAAGACATGCTGACCGGCCTCGGCGCGCAGCTCACCCCGATCGAAGCGCCGTTCGAGCCCGAGCGCGGCGCCTATGAGCACGGCCATGACGATCGCGCCTTCGATGTCTAAGCGGCCGCCCACTTCTCCCTCCCCGTCTCCGCGGAGGGCCGGGGTGGGGACTTCTTCCCCCTCTCCCCGCGTGCGGGGAGAGGCGGCGCCTCCACGCGCCGGAGCCTCAGAAGCACAAACTCGCGGAAGGGCCCCCTCACCCGGCGCGCAGGTGCGCGCCGACCTCTCCCCGCACGCGGGGAGAGGTGAGGGCTGCGGCGAGTAGTCGAACTCAGCCGGCCCTGCCCTCTATCGCCTGATGACCTGGATGTCGCCGGCCTATCCGGTCGGAGCGTTTTCGTATTCCGGCGGCATCGAATGGGCCGTCGAGGCCGGCGACATCGCCGATGCCGACGCGCTGTGCCGCTGGCTCTCGGCCACGATCGGCCACGGCAGCGTGTTCTGCGACGCCGCGTTCTTTCGCTCACGCCCACCGCGCCGCCGCCGGAGGCGGCGACAAGGCGCTCGCGTCCGTAGCCGAGCTTGCGGCGGCGTTCATCGGTTCCAAGGAACGCTTCCTCGAAACCACCGCGCAGGGCCAGGCCTTCCTGCAGATCACCCGCGCGGCCTGGCCGGCGCCGGCCCTCGACCGGCTCACGACCGCTTGGGACGGCCCCCTCGCCTATCCGGTCGTGGCCGCGGCGGCCTGCGCCGGGCACGGCATTGCGCTCGTCCCTGCGCTGCATGCGTTCCTGCACAGCGTCGTGGCCAACCTGGTTTCGGCGGGCGTGCGGCTCATTCCGCTCGGCCAGACCGACGGCCAGCGCGTGCTGGCGGCGCTCGAAGCGCCGATCGCGCACACCGCCGCGCGTGCGCTGATTACCGCCATCGACGACATCGGCGCCGCGACGCTGCGCGCCGACATTGCGGGGATGCGGCACGAGACGCAGTATACGCGGCTGTTCCGGTCGTGAGTTACGACTTTGGCGGTTTCCTCAGTTTCAGTGTCATGCTCCGCGAAAGCGGGGCATCCAGTAACCCCTGTGTCATCGGTGGGACTCACGCTGTGCCCAAATCCCAGTCCCGCGGTTACTGGATCGCCCGGTCAAGCCGGGCGATGACAGCAATGGGATCCAGGCGTTGGAGACAGGACACCTGACATGCCCAGCTCCCATGGCCCGCTCCGGGTCGGCGTCGGCGGCCCGGTCGGCTCCGGCAAGACCTCGCTGATGGACACGCTGTGCAAGCGGCTGCGCGAACGGTATGACATCGCCGCGATCACCAACGACATCTACACCAAGTGGGATGCGGAATTTCTCGTGCGCTCGGGCGCGCTGCCGCCGGAGCGCATCGCCGGCGTCGAGACCGGCGGCTGCCCGCACACCGCCATTCGCGAGGACGCCTCGATGAACCTCGCCGCGGTCGCCGAGATGCGCGCGAAGTTCCCTGCCCTCGATCTGATCCTGATCGAATCCGGCGGCGACAATCTCGCCGCGACGTTCTCGCCGGAACTCGCGGATCTCACGATCTACGTGATCGACGTCGCCGCCGGCGACAAGATCCCGTCGAAGGGCGGCCCCGGCATCACGCGCTCCGATCTCCTCGTCATCAACAAGATCGATCTCGCCCCCCATGTCGGAGCTTCCCTCGCGGTGATGGAGCGCGACGCCAAGCGCATGCGCGGCGCTCGGCCGTTCGTGTTCACCAATGTGCGGTCCGGCGAGGGCGTCGATGCGGTGGTGGACTTCATCGAGGAAAAGGGCGGGCTGGCGGCGGCAAGGTCGCCCTCCCCCTGAAAGGGGGAGGGTTGGGGTGGGGGTCCTCTGACTCCTCGCCCACACCGCCCGCGACCCCCTCCCCGACCCTCCCCCTTTCAGGGGAGGGAGAAGTAGCGCGGGGTCCCGGACTGACCGCACAAGATCTTTATCGCGGCGGGATCTGGATCAGCTCGGCGAGCTGCGCCTTGGTGAGCGGCGCGGCCATGTATTTGAACGCGACCGCGTCCGTATTGATGGCGTCGACACCGACGATGGCATCGGGATCGAGCGCGGTCTTGGGGTAGAAGCCGTCGCGCCCGCGCCGCCCGGTCGCCTCGGTGACGCCGATGAAATCCGAATAGTGCTTGAACACGGCGGGATCGGAATACATCCAGTCGATGGTCTCGCGATAGGCCGCCATGAAGCGCTCGATCGCGGGGCGCCGCACCTGCAGGGTCGCGGCATTGGTGATGAGGAGCCGCACCGTCTGGTTCTTGAAAGCGCTCGCGTCGTTGCCGCTGGCGATGATGCGGATTTTTCCCTGGTCGATCAGGTCGAGGCCGAACGGCGGCCCGGCCCAGCCGACGTCGACCTGGCCGGACATCACCTGGGTCAGGGTCGACGGCGGACTGCCGGTCGCGACCGGCTTCGCCTTGAGGTCGTATTGCCGGATGAAGGCGGTGACGATGGCGTGGGTGGACGCCCCGTTGGTGGAATAGGCGATAGTCTTGCCGTCGGTATCCGCCAGCGACCGGATCGGCGAACCCGACTGCACGTACCAGAACAGGTCGGCGCCCCCGGTCATTTCGGCGCCGATGATGCGCAGCGGCGCGCCTTTCGAATAGGCGCCGAACACGCCCAATACGCCTGCAGACGCGCCGAGCTCGACGCTGCCGGAGATCACCGCCTGCTGGGTCTCGCCGCCGCCCTGGGTGTAGAGGATTTCCAGCGCGATCCCATGCTTCTTGAAGATGCCGCCGCGCTGGCCTAGCTCGGCCACCGACGTATCCCACAAGCCGCGCTGGCCGACGGCGATCCGCAGCGTGTCGTCCGCAAGCGCGGGCCACGCCAAGAACATGCCGGCCAGCAAGACACCTAAACGTCGCAGCATCCACATTGGGCGCTCCCTCGTTCCCAGGAGTCTCCTCGCGATTGGCCGTCTTGTCGAGCCGCGCAAACGCCGCGTCCTGGCATGCCCTTTTGGTAAAGCGCTATCGGATTTGCTCCCTCCCCCTACTTCAGGGGGAGGGTTGGGGTGGGGGTCCGCTGAAGTTTCCTCAAGCGCAAAGCCTGCGGCGCGCGACCCCCTCCCTACCCTCCCCCTTTCAGGGGGAGGGAGTTAGCGCCGACCAGCCGATTGTGATTTTGGCGCTATCCGGTCTGCGGGCGGTTCACCAGGAACACCCCGACGACGCAGATCGCCATGCCGACGAGCGAGAGCGCGGCAAGGCGCTCGTCGAACGCGGCCCAGCCCATCAGCGCGGTCACCGGCGGCATCAGGTAGAGCAGGCTCGTGAGCCGCGTCGTCGCGATGCGCCGGATCAGGAAATAGAACAGCCAGATGGCGGCGAACGACATCACGAAGACGAGCCAGGCGAGCGCGAACACGAACTGCGCGCTCCACTGCACCGCGCGGGTCTCGAACAGGATCGCCCCGAGGCCGAACAGCAGGCCGGCGGCGATGTACTGGATCAGGAACTGCGCCCGCCAGTCGATGCCGCCGCCGAACCGCTTCTGGTAGAGCGTTCCGGCGGTGATGCCGAGCAGCGCCACCGTGATCGCGGGCCAGGCGAGCCAACCGGTGTCGCCGCCGGCGAGCTTGCCGTAGACCACGAAATAGACCCCGACCACGCCGAGCACGAGCCCGAGCCATTGCAGCCGGGTCACGCGCTCGCCAAGCAGGCGGTTCGCGACCGTCGAATTCAGCACCGGCTGCAGGCTGACGATGAGGGCGACGAGCCCGGTCGGCAGGCCGCGGTCGATCGCCGTGAACACGCCGCCGAGATAGCAGCCATGCACCAGGAGACCGGCGACGACGTTGTGGCCGATCACCGCACCCGACGGGCGCACCAGCCTGCCGAGCGCGACAATGACGGCGAGCAGCGCCACCACCACGAGCATGCGGATGGCGAGGAAGGTCAGCGGCTGCGCATAGGGCAAGCCGTATTTCGCCCCGATGAAGCCCGAGCTCCATAGGATGATGAACAGCCCCGGCGCAAATACGGCGAGCCGTCCGAGCGAAGATTCCGGCGCGCGCCGCATGGGGGGCCTGTGTCTGGTGCAGGGATGGCTCGGCCCTTCATGTTGAAGGCGCGGCCGGGTGGGTATAAGCGCTAGCGCCAAGTCCAGCGAACAATTGTCCAACGAACAATTGTCCAGCAAACAACATCACGGTGGGCATGACCGCATTGGCCACCCCTACTAGCCCGCTTTGAAGAGCCTTCCAAGCGGGACCGGGACCGGTCATATTGCGGCCAAATCAGACCCCAGGAGCTTGCAAGAAATGCAACAGCCGGCGCACAAGGAAAAGCCCGCCAAAAAGGCGGCGACCCCCGAGGCCGCAACCCAACACGACGCGCCCGCCAATCTCGGCACCCGTGACCTGCGCTCGACGCTGGAATGGCTGCGCGCCCAAGGCGACCTCATCGAGACCGAAAAGGAGGTCGATCCCGACCTGCAGGTGACCGGGCTGCAGAAGCACATGGATGGCGGCTGCCCGGTGCTGTTCCACAACGTCAAGGGCAAGCCGGACAATCAGGTCGTCACCAACCTGTTCAGCGACATGAACGTCATCAACAAGATGTTCGGCTGGAAGGACGACGTCGAGCGAACCCACGCCATCGCGCGGGCGTTCCGCAAGCCGCTCAAGCCAGAAATCATTTCCCAGAAGGACGCCCCGGTGCAGGAGCACGTGGTGCTCAACCCGAAGGACGTCAACGAATTCATGGTGCCGATCAGGCATACTACCTACGAGTCCGAGCTGACCGTCGGCTCGGGGATTCGCTGCATCAGCTTCGACCAGTTCGATGGCGGCACCGACCTCGGCTACAACCGCATGAATTTCCGCTGGGGCAATGTGGGCACGTTCCAGATCTCGCCCGGCTCCCACATGTGGCAGGTGGCGAACAAGTACTACAAGGACGACCAGCCGATCCCGATCAGCATGTGCTTCGGCGTCCCGCCGGCCTGCACGCTGCTCGCCGGCGCCGGCTTCGACTACGCCATCCTGCCCATGGGCTGCGACGAGATCGGCATCGCCGGCGCGGTGCAGGGCTCGCCGATCCGCATGGTCAAATGCCGCACCGTCGATGCCTACACGCTCGCCGACGCCGAGATCGTGCTCGAGGGCTACATCCATCCGCGCGACCGCCGCTACGAGACGAAGGAGTCCGAGGACGCCGGCGTCCAGGGCCGCTTCCATTTCCACCCGGAATGGGCGGGCTACATGGGCAAGGCCTACAAGGCGCCGACCTTCCACGTTACCGCCGTCACCATGCGCAAGCCGGAGCAGAAGCCGATCATCTTCGCGCTCGGCGTCCACATGCTCGACGACCACAACATCGACACCACCGTGCGCGAGGCGGCCATCTTCGAATTGTGCGAGCGCCTGCAGCCCGGCATCGTGCAGGACGTGGTGATCCCCTACTGCATGACCGACTGGGGCGGCTGCATCATCCAGGTGAAGAAGCGCAACCCCATCGACGAGGGCTGGCAGCGCAACTTCATGGGCGCGGCGCTGTCGTGCTCGCAGGGCATGCGGATCGCCATCGCGGTATCCGAGGACGTCGATCCCTATTCCATGGACGACGTGATGTGGTGCCTCACCACTCGCGTCAATCCGCAGACCGACATCCTCAACCCGATCCCCGGCGGCCGTGGCCAGACCTTCATGCCGGCCGAGCGCATGACCGCCGGCGGCGCCCAATGGACGGCGTCGAACACCCGCTTCGAAGGCGGCATGGGCATCGATGCCACCGTGCCGTTCGGCTACGAGAACGACTTCCTGCGCCCGGTCTATCCGGTCGACAAGGTCAAGCCGGAGGACTTCTTCACCAAGAAGGACATCGAAAACGCCAAGTCGCGCATGGTCGGCTGGGTGAATTCGCTGGCACGCAGCGGGCGGTAGCGCTCAGCGAGCGTCTCCACTCGGGCCCCGTCGAGGTGGCGCAAAGGCCGTCCGGATGGCATCTTCGCATTGCCGAGGCGGCCATTCCGCCGTGCCCACGCGGATGCTGCGCGTGGGCACGCTTCGCTTTGCCCACCCCACGAACCCTCACGCCCGCGAGCGGTTCCACTCCGCCACCAGCGCCTTGCGGTCGAGCTTCCCGCGCTCGCTCTTGGGCAGGTGGTCGCGCAGCAGGATCTGCTTGGGCGCCTTGAAGGGCGGCAACTGGGTGGCGCAGAAGCGCAGGAGTTCATCCGGTAGGAATTGCGAGCCGGGGCGCAGCACCACGTAGCTCACGACCTCCTCGCCCCACACCGTGTCGGGAACGCCGACCGTCGCGGCCTCGGAAATTTCCGCGCGCTGCATCAGCACGCCGTCGATCTCGACCGGCGAAATGTTGACCCCGCCGCGGATGATCAGTTCCCTTTCCCGACCGGTGAGATGGAGAAATCCATCCGCATCGAGATATCCGAGGTCCCCGGTGCGCATGCGCCCGCGGCTGTTCACCCGCACCGCGCCATCGTCGCCGAGATAGCGGTATTCATTGTCGTCCCAGGCGCCGAGCTCCACGTGGCCGATCTCGCCGGGCGGCAACGCGCGGCCCTCCCCATCGACGATGGCGAGCCGGTGATAGGCGAGCGGGCGGCCGACGCTGCCGAACCGCCGCTCTTGGCCGGGGTTGACGGCAATCCACGCGGTCTCGCTGCTGCCATAGCCCTGGGCGACGGGAATGCCGAAGCGCTCCTCGAAGCGCCGCCATTCTTCTGGGAGCAATGGCGCCGAGCTCGAGGTGATGAAGCGCAGCGTCGGCACGTCCTGCGGGCCTGCCGGCGCAGCGGTGGCGAGCAGCATGTTGATCACGGTGGGATTGCCGGCGGCGACGGTGACGCCGTGGGCGCGTACGTCGTCGAAAAACCGGGTCGCGGAGAACTTCTTCGCCATCACCAGGGTGGCGCCGCGGCAGAGCGGCGCCAGCACGCCGAGGAGCTGGGCGGACGCCCAGTTGAACGAGCGGAAATCGTAGATGCGGTCGGAGCCGCTGATGCCGAACCCTTCCGTCATCGGCTCGATGTTGCCGAGCTGCTCGCGATAGCTGAGCACCACGCCCTTCGGCCGGTCGCTGGTCCCGGAGGTAAAGAAGATGACGCCGTCATTGCGCGCCGTCGTCCCTGCGAGAAAGCAATCGCCGCCCGCGCATCCGTCTACCGCCGCGAAGAAAGTGCCGGCGTCCGGCGCATCGCAGCGGCCAATCGCAAGGCTGGCGAGTGCCGGCCGGCAGATCGTCGCCCCCGATGCCGTCGTCATGGATGATGAGCCGGGCCTGCAACTGCGCCATGATGTGGGCGAGATGCCGCCGGTTCATCTCCGCATGAACGGTGCAGATGGCCGCGCCGTAGGCCATGACGCCGATGTAGCAGGCGACATGCTCGATCGAATTCTCGGCGACCAGCGCAACGCGGTCGCCGGTGCCGATCCCCTGCCCTCGCAGGAAGGCCGCGATACCGCGGACGAGCCGCCGAAACTCGCCGATAGCTGACGGAACGGCCGTCATCGGCCGAGACGATATAGGGCTTGTCGGGATGGCGATCCGCCGCGCGGTCGATCCATTCCCGGAGAAGGCCGGGACCGGCGTCGGCGCTGTGCAGTGCAACATCGTGCATCTTGTTTCTCGCCGGCCGGACCTTATCGCAGCGGCGCGGCGAGCGACAAGCGTGGAAAATCCGGGTGGCAGGGGATAGGATGGCGAGAGCTTTTCTCGAGCCATCAGAAACCCAGCAGGGACGGTGAACGCCATGAAGGACGACCCGGATCAGACGAGGCGGTGGATCATCAATGTCGGCAGCGCGGCGATCTTGTCGAATGCGCTCACGGCATCGCCCTCCCAGGCGCAGGACAAGGGCGCGACCGCAGGCAAGGCCGCGAAGGCGGAAGCCGCCGAGGATGAGGTCAAGGAAGAGCCGATCTCCCCGGTCTCCATCGCGCTTGCCGAATACGTGTCGACGGCGCTCGATCGCGAGCTGCCGCCCGCCGTCACCGCCAAGACCAAGCTGCACGTGCTCGATACCATGGCCGCGATGGTATCGGGGTCGCGGCTCAAGGCCGGCGAATTCGCTGCCCGTTACGTCGACGGTCTCGGCGGCAAGCCACAGGCGACCGTGATCGGAACCGGCATCCTGACGTCGTCGGTCAATGCCGCGCTCGCCAACGGCATGTCGGCCCATGGCGACGAGACCGACGATTTCCATCTCCTTGCCCGATTCCATCCCGGCTGCGGCATCGTGCCGGCGGCGCTCGCCACCGCGGAGCTGGCCGGACGCAGCGGCAACGACGTGCTGCGCGCGGTTGCGCTCGGCTACGACATCGGGGCGCGAGCGATCTTCGCGCTTGGCTTCGGCGGGCTCTACACCGAACGCCACTCTACCCACTCCCTGGCGACGACTTTCGGCGCCACCGCCGCCGCGGCAGCGATGCTGCGGCTCAATCCGCGCCAGGTGCGCCATGCCTTCTCAATGGCTGCGCAGCAGGCCTCCGGCGTCCCCTACTGGGAACGCGACCGCGAGCACGTCGAGAAGGCCTTCGACTTCGGCGGCATGGGCGCGCGCAACGGCGTCAGCGCCGCGACCATGGTCGCGGCCGGGCTTACTGGTGTCGACGACTTCATGAGCGGCAAGAAGAACATGTTCACCGCGTTGGGCGGCGACACCCCGGCGCCGGAGAAGCTCACGGCCGAGCTCGGCACCCGCTTCGAGATCATCAACACCTCGATCAAGAAATGGTGCGTGGGCTCGCCGCTGCAGTCGGTGCTCGACGCGGTAACGGCGCTGCTCGAGGATCCGGCCGTGCGCGCCGGACAGGTTCGGCGCATCGTCGTCGACATGCCGGCCGACCGGCTCCACATCGTCGACAATCGCACCATTCCCGACATCTGCCTGCAGCATCTCGTCGCGCTCATGATCGCCGATGGCGGCGCGACCTTCGACAGCGTGCATGATATCGCGCGCATGAGCGATCCCAAGGTGCTCGCCATCCGCAAGCTGGTCGAGGCAGTGCCGAACCAGGAACTGGTGAAGGCGGTGCCGGCGCGCCAGGCGATCGTCAAGATCGACACCGCCGACGGCCGCGCGCTCAGCCACCGCACCTACGAAGTGCGCGGTACGCCCGGCAATCCCATGAGCGCCGAGGAGGTCGCCGCCAAGGCCCTCGACCTGACGGCGCCCATTCTCGGCAAGGCGAGAGCCGAGGAGCTGAACACGGCAATTGCCAATTTCGACCGGTTCGGCCCGGTGCTCAATCTGCGGCGGCTAGTGCAGGCGTAGCTTAGTAGGGTGGGCAAAGGCGCGCGGCGCCGTGCCCACGCGGGCGCCACGACGTGGGCACGCTTCGCTTTGCCCACCCTACGACCGCGTAGGCTGTTGCAGGAACGCAGCGCGTATCAGCTGGCGGGTCGAACACTGAGCCTCCATGCAGCACATCGGCGTCATTTCCGACACCCACGGATTGCTGAGGCCGCAGGCGGTGGCGGCGTTGCGCGGCTCGCCCCTGATCATCCATGCCGGCGACGTCGGCCGGCCGGAGATACTCGACGAACTCCGCCGCATCGCGCCGGTATACGCCGTCCGCGGCAATGTCGACATCGGCGCGTGGGCGATGCAATTGCCGGAAACCGAAATAGTGGAGATCGAGGATTGCCTGATCTACGTCCTGCATGACCTCAATGCGCTGGACCTCGACCCCCGGGTGGCCGGCTTCCGCGCCGTCATCGCCGGGCACTCCCACCAGCCCAAGGTCGAGACCAGGGACGGAGTGCTCTATTTCAATCCGGGCAGCGCCGGGCCGCGGCGGTTCAATCTGCCGGTGTCGATCGGGCGCTTGACGCTGTCCGGCGGAGAGCTGCAGGCGGAGATCATCCATCTCGAAGTCTGAGGCCTCGTCCGCCAACAATGCTTTGGCCCCCTCCCCCCGCACTCGGGGGAGGGAGCAAAAAGCCGTTCGATCATGCGAATTGCATGTCGCCCCGCGGGATCAACGAGATGTGATATGACCACCGGGCCCGCGAGCTAGGCGCGGCCGCCGTCTGAGCCTATGAATTGCCGTGCTTGTTTGTTTGCGAATGATCTTGTCCGAAAAGTCTGCAACTTTTCATGCGTCGATCCCGGAATTCACGAGGAGATGCCGTTATGCTTTCACGCCGTTCGGTTCTCTTGTCGGCTCTCCTGGCCAGCGCGGCCGGCGCGGCCGCGGTTGCTCCGGCATTCGCGGTCGGGCCGCAGCCGTTCGACAACCAGGCCTTCGCCGAGGCGCAGAAGGCGGGCAAGCCGATCTTCGTCGCGATCCACGCGACATGGTGCCCGATCTGCAAGGCCCAGAAGCCGATCCTGAGCGAGCTGATGGCGGACCCCAAGTTCAGGGACCTCGTCTATTTCACCATCGACTTCGACAGCCAGAAGGATCTCGTGCGCCGGTTCGGGGCGCAGAAGCAATCGACCCTGATTGCGTTCATCGGCAGCAAGGAGCAGGGACGCTCGGTCGGCGATTCCAACCGGGCATCGATCTCCGATTTGCTGAACTTGGTGCTGTGAGCGCGCCTCGCCGATGACCTCAGGCGGCGTGGTGCTGTCGTTCGTCGCCGGCGTGCTGTCGATTCTTTTTCCCCCTGCCGGCCGGTTCGGATGGGCGTGCTGCTGGCCGCCGTCTGGAGCCTCTGCATCGGGCCGACGCCGGGCGCGGCACCGCTGCTGGCGGCCCAGGGCCGCGATCTCGGCCACCGACCTCACGACGCGGTTTTAAGGCTCGGTCAACGATCCCAACGGTTTCCCGGCCCGCGACGTTACGCCTCTGGCGTGGCTCGAACTATGGTAGTTTAGCAGCCCATCGAATCCCCTGTTGCGGAAGCGTCCATGAAAATTCTAAGCATCTGCGTGGCCCTGTTCGGCGTCCTCGCGCTGGTCGTCGCCGAGGAGTTCCACGACATGTCGGGCGCAGGCCTCGGCGTCACCGCCCTGTTGTGCGCGCTGGCGACTTGGCGCTCGGTCTCGATTTCGAGCTTTCTGAAGATATTTGTCGGCATTTTTTCGATCGAAACCATCGTCTTCGGCCTCTGCGTGCTGGCGGCCGACGCGAACATGTGGCCGGCGGCCTATGCCGAATACAAGCTGCCGGTGACGCTGCCGATCACCGTCGCGATCTTCTCCATCATCGTCTATCTCATCGCGCAGACCAGGGTGGTGCGGCAGATGACCAAAATCGCCGACCCCTATTTCAATACCAGCGATCCCGGGCAGGCCCACATCTGGCCGCTCCCGGCCTTCACCGCGCTCGAGCGGCGCATCGCCATCGCCATGGTCGTGTTTCTCGTGCTGATCAATCAGGCGCAGGTCGGCATCAACGTGCGGCTGTCCTTCTTCAACCGCGACTGGTTCAACGCCGTCCAAGCCAAGGACGCCCCCCAGTTCTGGGAACTCCTGCTGCTCGTCTTCCTCCCCTGGGCCATCGTCTATGTCACCAGCACGCTCATCGAATTCCTCGTGCAAATGATGCTGGTCATCCGGTGGCGGCGCTGGCTCACCGAGTACTTCGTCGACCGCTGGCTCGGCGGACACACCCACTACCGCATGAGCCTGACCGGCAGCGATGCCGACAACCCCGACCAGCGCATCTCCGAGGACGTGAACCGCTTCATCGACGGCGGTGAAGGTGGCGGCAGCGGCATCTACTCCTATTCGATCCTGCTGATCTCGACCCTGTCCTCGCTGGTGTCGTTCGCGGTCGTGCTGTGGAGTTTGTCGACCAACTTCACCGTTCCGGGCACCGACCTGCACGTCCCCGGCTTCCTGTTCTGGATCGCGCTGATCTATGCGGCGGCAGGCACGCTGATCGCCCATGTGATCGGGCGTCCGCTGGTCCGTATCTATTTCGAGCGCCAGCACATGGAAGCCGATTTTCGCTTTTCGCTGGCGCGGCTGCGCGAATATGCCGAGCAGGTCGCGCTCCTCAACGGCGAGCGCGCCGAGGAGGCTTCCCTCCGCCGCCGCTTTGGCGGGATCATCGGGAACTGGCTTGCGCTCGTGAGTCGCCGCATGAAGCTGCTCGGCTTTACCCAGATCTATGCGCAGATCTCGCCGATCATCCCCTACATCTTTACCGCACCGTTCTTTTTTGCCGGCACCATCACGCTCGGCGTCATGACGCAGACGGCGGGTGCATTTGGCCGGGTCGAAAATGCGCTCACCTTCTTCGTCAATTATTACACCTCGCTCGCCTCGTTCAAATCGGTGGTCGACCGTCTCACCTCGTTCGACCTGGCAATCGAGCAGGCCCGGGCGCTCGCCACAAAAGGACCGACGCGGACCGGCGAAACCCCGGCCGCGGAGCCGGTCGCGCTCGAGGATCTTCACATCACCCTTCCCGATGGAACCCGCATCGTCGCGACCGAGAACCTCGCCTTGCCCCAGGGCGAGAGTGCGCTGCTCGCCGGGCCGTCAGGGTCGGGAAAATCGACCCTGTTCCGCGCCATTTCCGGCATCTGGCCGTACGGCGAGGGCCGCATCCGCATCCCCGAAGGAACCAACGTCATGGTGGTGCCGCAGAAGCCCTACATCCCGGTCGGCACGCTGCGTTTCGCCATCACCTATCCGGCGGCAGTGAACACCTTTTCCGACGACGAGATCCGCAAGGCTCTGGTCGATGTGCGGCTCGCCAACCTCACCGAGTGCCTCGATCGCGAGGAAACGTGGTCGCAGCGCCTGTCCGGCGGCGAGCAACAGCGCATCGCGCTGGCGCGCGCCCTGCTGACGAAGCCCGACTGGCTGTTCCTCGATGAATCGACCTCTGCCCTGGACGAGAAGCTGGAGGCCGAGCTCTACGGGATCCTTGCGACGCGGCTGCCGAAGACGACGATCGTCTCGATCGGCCATCGCTCGACGCTCGGCGCCTTCCACACGCGCCGCCTCGACATGACGGCCACCGAGGGCGGCCACTTCACGCCGCGCGACACCCCGGCTGCCGCCGCGGAGTAGCAGGGACACCCAGCCGTCTGGATTCCGGGTTCGCCGCGGAGCGGCACCCCGGAATGAACGTGTCGGCTTGATCGCGTTGCAGGAGGCACCCCATGCTCGCAGGCCAACTCGCTCTGGCCCTCGCCGCTGCGTTTGCCGGCGCAGCCTTCTACATCAACGTTGCGGAGCAGCCGGCGCGCCTCGCGCTCGACGACGAAAGCGTGCTGGCGGAATGGAAGCCGAGCTATGCGCGCGGGTTTGCCATGCAGGCGAGCCTCGCCGTCATTGCCGGCGTGCTGGGCCTCTTCGCCGCGTGGCAGACCGGCGACTGGCGCTGGGCCATCGGCGCCGTGCTGATGCTGGCGAACTGGCCCTACACGCTGCTCGGCATCATGCCGACCAACAACAAGCTCAACGCCATCGCGGCGGGCAGCGCCGGCCCGACATCGCGCGGCCTGATAGAGGCGTGGGGACGGCTGCACGCGGTGCGAACCGCGTTGGGCATTGCGGCGACGCTCGCCTATCTGTGGGCGCTCAACTGAACGGCCGAGCCGCGCGTCGCGGCGCGTAGGGTGGAATAGCGCAGCGCAGTCCGCCACCGACGACCGCAGACGGCGCAATACACCGGCGCTATCGCTCCCTACGAGATCGGTCGCCCGACCGCTGCACGCTACGGCAGATAGATTCCGCCGCTGACGTGGATCGACTGTCCGGTGATGTAGCGCCCGCCGGGGCCGCAGAGCAGCGCCACCATCGCCGCGACGTCTTCCGGAACGCCTTCGCGGCCCACCAGCGGATGGCCGCCGCCGGGGATGGCGCCCCCGGTGCCGGCAGTCGCCGCGCGCGGGCCGCCGATGCGGCCGGGCACCACGCAATTCACGGTGATGCCGGCGTTGCCGTATTCCACCGCCAGCGCCTTGGTGAGGCCGACCAGCCCCGCCTTGGCGGCGAGGACGTGGGCGCGCCGCGTCGCCCCCACATGCGCGGTCACCCCACCGATATTGATGATGGTTCCGCGCCCCTTGGCGACCATGCCGGGGATCACCGCGCGGCTGCACAGGAAGGCGCCGTCGAGCACCACCGCCATGATGTCATGCCAGTCCGCGAAGCTCATTTCGGTGAACGCCGCTTCCCGACGGTTGGCGGCGTTGTTGACGAGAATGTCGACGCCGCCGAGATCGCGGCCGATGGCGTCGACCATGCCCGCGACCCCCGCCTCATCGGTCACGTCGGCGAGCATCGCCCGGGCGTTGCCGCCGAGCGCCTTGAGTTCGCAGACGGCATCCTCGGCCTCGTCCCGCGAGGTTCTCGCATTCACGACGATGGTCGCGCCCTGGCGCGCCAATGCCATTGCGATCGCGCGGCCGATCCGTCTCACGCCGCCGGTGACGAGCGCCACCTGACCGGCGAGCTCGCCTGTCCCATTCGTTGTCACGTGCGTTTTGCTCCGAGTGCTTCATCCCCGACAATTCTGTCGCGGGGTGTATTGCCAGTGGGCAGGTCGGTCAAGCCACAGCACGTGGTCGTGGTCATGGTCGTGGTCGGATGTAATCTCGGAATGGCGAAATCACCCCGCCCGCACTGCGTACTTCTTCACCTTGGCCTCGTCGACCGCGATGCCCATTCCGGCGCCCGCCGGCACCTCGATGGCGCCGTCGGCGAAACGCATCGGGGCAACGATCAGGTCATCCCTGTAGTAGATGCCCGCGACCTGGCCGGACTGCGCCTCCGCCGGCGTCGAGATCGGCACCACGCAGGACAGCGTCACCGCCGGCGCAACGGACGCCAGCACGATGTTGGCGCGGTTGCCGATACCGGTCTCCACCGAGCCGTTGACGTTGCAGACGATGCCCGCCGCGCGCGCCACCGCGGCGACCTCCATGGCGCGGAACAAGCCGCCCGGCTTGGTCGTGTAGATCGAGACGATCTGGGCAGCACGCTTCTCGATGATCTCGATCACGTCGTGGGCGTTCCACGCGCTTTCGTCCGCCATGACCGGCGCATCGACTGCGCGCGCCACCTCGGCCAGCCGCGCGATGCCCTCCACCGGCTGCTCGAAATAGAGGAGGTCGCAGCGCGCCATGCGCTTGAAGGTCCGGATCGCTTCCGCCGGCGTCGCGTAGCCCTGGTTGGCATCGACGCACAGCGCGACCTTCGGCCCGACGGTATCGCGCACCCGCGATACCATCTCGACGTCGCGGTCGGGATCGACGCCGACCTTGATCTTGAAGGTGCGGATCCCCTCTTTTGCCGCCTGGGCGACTTCGCGCTCCGCCTCTTCGAACCCGATCAGCCCAATCGAATGGGTCACCGGAATGCGACGCCGCAGCACGCCGCCGAGCAAGCGGGCGCTCGGGACATTCAACTGCAGGCCGGCGAGATCACAGGCCGCGATCTCGATCGCCGCCTTGGCATAGGGATGGCCTTTGAGCGCGCGGTCCATCCGCGCATGCAATTCGATGATGTCGCCGGGCAGGCAGCCCGCCACCGCCGGCGCCAAATATTGCGATACAACCGAGCGGACCGTGCCGGGGCTTTCGCCGAAATAGCGCCCGAACTCGCCGCCCCAGTCCTTGAGAGCGGGCGCCTCGCCCCAGCCGACGCGGCCATCGCCGTCCGTCATCTTGAGAATGACATAGCCGCCGATCGGCTCCTGCAGCCCGGTCCATTTGTGCTCGCGCCTGGTCGGCAGGCTGACGTGGAAGAGCTCGATGCCGGCAATGGGCGATTCGCTCATTTGGATCAGAGACCCCGCGGTCCGTGCACGATGATCAACTCGTCGGTGTCGGTGACATCGGACAGAAGCTCGCAGCCTTCGTCGGTCACCAGCACCATGTCCTTGTTCTGCATGCCGAAGCCGAACCCGGTCTCGTAGATCAGCGGCTCGATGCCCAGCACCATGCCGGGTTCGAGCGGCTGGTCGGCGGTCGGGCCGAGATAGGGGTCTTCATGCAGATGCAGGCCGATGCCGTGGCCGACGAAGGAGATGCGCGGCAGGTTCAGCTCTTCGGTCTTCTTGACATAGAGGTCGTAGATGGCGCGGCTCGATGCGCCGGGCTTGATCGCGTCGAGCAGCATGTGCTTGCAGGCCGTAAGATTGGCCCAGATGCGTTGCGCTTGTGGGGGCGCCGACTGAACCGCGGCAGTCCGACAGACGCCGGCGTGATAACCGGCGATCATGGGGAAGATTTCGACGCGGCAGACATCGCCGCGCCGGAGCACCCGCGCGGTCGGGCCGACATTGGGGAACACGCTGCGTTCCCCGGTCGCCACGATCATCAACTTGAAATATTCCGCGCCGTACTCGTAGACGCCGCGGGTGAGCGCGGCGGCGAGATCCATTTCGGTCGCCCCCGCCGTGACGACGTGATAGGCCGAGGTGATGGCGCGATCGGCGATACGGGACAGCTTGCGCAGGATGTCGATCTCTTCGGGAGTCTTGAGCTGACGCAGGCGCGCCAGCAGCGCCTGCGCCGGAACGAACTCCACCTTCGGCAGCAGAGCGCAGAGATCGGCGAAATCGGCGGCCGGCAGATAGTCGAATTCGAGGCCGATGCGGCCGGCGGCAAGCCCATGTCGTTTGAGCAGATCGGCCAGAACCGCCATCGCCTCGAAGGCGAATTCGCGCCACACCGAGACCTCGATGCCTTCGCCCGCCTTGGCGCGGATCGTGCTCGCCTCCATATCGACCACCGCGAGCGCCGCTTTGCCGTCGGCCGTCACCAGCGCCATCGCATGACGCCAACGCATCAGCGGCTGGGTCGGCGACAGGAACCCCGTGACATAAGCGAAGTTCTCCGGCGAGCACGACACGATGGCATCGAGACGCGCCTCCTTCATGGCGCGAACCTGCCGCTCGATGACGTCCTGGCGCATTCCCACGCTTTCGCCGGTCAAGATTTGTGATTTTTAGCACTTCATTTTCAGAAATGCCGCAGACGCCGACAATTTCACTTTTGAGTAAGTCTAAACTGGCGTCAAACTACTGTGATCACAGCTTCTGTGGTCACAGCGGATGCGCGAAAGCAATATGCGCGTAATCGCATATGTCGGACGCCCCTGCCCGCGACAGGTTCCCCAATGTCTACGACGCGGTCCACGCTGGATTCTCCGGCGCCCAGCGGCGGTATTGCTCGGGGCCGTCCACATCGAAGGCAAGGCCGGGCTCGCTCACGGTCCTCAAATCGAGGCCTTGCGCGCGAGCGAATGCACAATGCGCGGCATAGCTGTGCGGGCCGAACAAGAACCGGAACCGGCGCAGCGCGCGCGGGCCCAGCCGCAGGACATTGGTGCCGTCCATCTCCTCATCGGGAACGATGACCACGTCTTGCGGGGCGTCCGCGACGTGGCCGAGTACCGCCGGTGTCGCCAGCGGCAGATCGATCGGCAGCACCAGCGCAGCGCAGTCGCCGACATCCGCAAGAATGCGCCGGCGGCCGCATTCGAGCGCGCCGTTGAGATCGCCTTCGCGATCGGCAATGGCGGCGACACCGTATTCGCCGGCAATGGTCACGACGCGCGGATCGGAGGTCACGACGCGCACGCGCGCGGGCGACACCGTCGCGGTTGCGAGATCGAGCGTGCGGCACAGAAAGAATTCGCACAGCGCCCGGCGCGAGCGCGCCGTGAGGCACGTGGCGAGGCGCGATTTTCCGCGATCGAGATCCTTGCAGGGGATGAGGATGACGGGTTTCATCGGCGCAGCATCTTGGCGATCTCGGCCGCAAAAGCGAGGCAGACGCGCGCGAGCGCAACGCGGTCCTCGGTGTTTGACATGACGCTGCGCGTAACCCGCACCGCCATGCCTTCCGCCGCAATCTCGTCCGCGAGGCCGGCATCGGCTTCGTCGATGACGAGGCCGTCGACGAGGCCGCGGTAATGCCGCGCAATCCCCACCGCCGATACCGTGGCCCCGAACTCCGCCATGATCTTGGCGGCCGGGCCCTTGATGGTGGCGCCGCCGACGATCGGCGATACCGCGATGATCGGACGGCCTTGCCCGTGAAGCCACTCCCGCATGCCGGGCACAGCGAGAATGGGATCGACGCTGAGATAGGGGTTCGAGGGACAGATGATGATCGCATCGATACCCGGCGCGACGTCGCGCGCGGCCAGCGCCGGATTGATCCGGGCGGTCTGCGCCCCCTCGTAGCGAATGCCTCGGACCGGCACTGCACAGGCGAGCCGCACGAAATAATCCTGGAACGGCAATTCGCCATCGTCGCTGCGGATCATGGTCCGCACGGGATCGTCGCTCATGGGCAGGAGTTTCGCATGGACACCGAGCGACCGGCAGAGGTCCGCGGTGACGGCGGAATGCGTGTCCCCCGCCGCGAGGCGCTGGGTGCGAAACACATGGGTCGCGAGATCGCGATCGCCGAGCCGGAACCATGCGGGGCCACCGAGCCGCTCGATCTGGCCCATGAAATTCCAGGTCTCGCTGGCGATTCCCCAGCCGGTCTGCGGATTGGCGATCCCGGCGAGCGTGTACATGACGGTGTCGAGATCGGGCGAAATGTGCAGGCCGAGATGATTGAAATCATCCCCGGTGTTGACCACGACCGTTAGCCGCTTGCCGAGGAGCCGCGCAAGGCCGTCGGCGAGCTTCGCGCCGCCGACGCCGCCGGCGAGCGCAACGACCGTTGCGGCGAATTCGCTCGTCATGGCGAGCGCGGCTTGTTCGACCGGGGCTCGTTCATGTACCTGACGAACGCCGGCAGGGACTTGCGCGGGCGGTCGCGGCCCCGATCGGCGGCAAAGCCGAGCGTGATCAGTCCCTGCGGCTGCCAATGGGCGGGCACGTCGAGGGTCGCGCGCACGACGTCCGGACAGAACAGCGGCGCGCACATCCAGCACGCCGCGAGACCTTCCGCATGGGCGCCGAGCAGCAGGTTCTGGGTGGCCATCGCTGTGCTCTGCACCGCCATCAGGAACTCCGCCTGGCCGCGCTCAGGATCGGGATATACGTCGGCCTCCTCCAGCGTCAGGCAGACCAGGATCACTACCGGCGCGCCGGTGATTCGGGCGTGAGAGCGCGCGACGTCGCGGGCGATGACATCAGGCGCATCCCCGTCGCGGCCGCGGTCGGCGGCGAGCCGCTCCCCCATGGCGCGCGCCAGCGCCTGCTTGGGCGCGGCATCCTCGATCACGAGGTAACGCCAGGGCTGCCGGTTGTGCGCCGACGGCGCCATGGCGGCGCTGAGGAAGAGCCGGTCGAGCACATCGCGGCCGACAGTGTCGGCGCGGTAGCGCCGGATCGAGCGACGTTCGCGCATCGTTCGATGCAAGGCTGCCGCGGACGCGGCCATTTCGGATGCCACCCCTTGGGAAGCCCCGGACAATCCCGTCATCGAAACAGGTCCTTCTCCCGGGCGCGGACCAGCTCCTGCGCCGTGCCGTCCCGACGGCCATAGCCCAAGCCGCGCGCCAGCACCACCGGCCTGCCCTCGCCCGCCTGCCCCATGACCAGGGACGCCGCCGCAGCCAGCTCATCGGCGAGACCGACTTCGGTGGTCTCGAGCGGGCGCCCGAACAGGTCGGGCGTCCCCCGCAGGTCGAGCAGGCCCGGCAGCCCGCTGACGCCGATCGCCGTGCCGATGGTGCCGTTGCGCCAGGCACGGCCGATGCTGTCGATGATCATCACGCCGACTTCGACGCCCGCCGCCGCACCGATGGTTCGCCGCAATTCCGCGCAGGAGCGGTCGGGATCGCGCGGCAGCAGCAGCGCGTATTCAACACCGACGTTCGAGCGGTCGATGCCGGCATTGGCGAGCACGATGCCGAGCCGGTGGGCGACGATCAGCACGCCGGGGCGGCAACGCAGCACCTCGGTCAACTCCGCAAGGATCAACTCGACGATGCGCGGATCCTTGTGCGTTTCCTTCCCGAGCGCGACGGCGCGCGGCGACGGGATGACCGTGCGCAGATCGACCGTGCGACCCTCGGCCTTGGAGACGATCTTCTGGGCCAGCACCAGCACGTCGCCGGCGAGGAGCGTACGATCGGAATTTTTCAAAGCGGCGAGGATGATTGCCGCGAGATCGTCCCCGGCCGCGATCATGGGAATGCCGTCGAGCGGCGTCAGCACCAGATCATGCGGGCGAGCGCTCAATGCCTCCCTACCCCCCATACGCCTTCAGCACGTGACGGGCGAGCGCCATCTTGAGGATCTCGTTGGGGCCTTCGGTGATCATCATGCTGCGCTGGTCGCGCCAGAATTTCTCGATGGGCAGGTCGGTGGTCAGCCCGGTGCCGCCGTGGATGGTCATGCAGCGATCTGCGGCGACGAAGGACTGGGTGTCGCCGAACATTTTGGCCATGTAGGCCTCGTTGCGGATGTCGCGTCCGCCGTCATATTTCAGCGCGGCGTCATAGGTCATCAGCCGCAACTGATGGAGATCGGTGAAGGAATCCGCCAGCATGAACTGGATCGACTGGCGGTCCGCGAGCGGCGCGCCGAAGGTCACGCGCTGCTTGGCGTAGCGGCACCCGAGCTCGAGGCAGCGCTCGATGACGCCGATGGCGCGCGCGGCGTGACGGATGCGGCCGATGCTGAGCCAGGTCTGCGCCAGCCTGAAGCCGTCGCCCTCCTTGCCGATCAGGTCGCGGGCGGGCACCCGCACGTTCTCGAAGGCGATTTCCCAGGGACGGTCGTCGATCATGAGCGGCTGCTGGCGCAGCAGCTTTACGCCGGGCGCCTTCATGTTCACCACGAAGGTGGAGATGCCGCCGTGCGCCGCCTTCTCGCGGTCGGTCACGGCGACAACCTGGGCATAGTCCGCGTGGCCGGCGCCGGTGATGAACCGCTTGTGGCCGTTGATGACGTAACCATCGCCGTCGCGCACCGCCGAGGTGCGGATACGGGCGGGATCGCCGCCGGCATCGGGCTCGGTCTGGGCGAAGCACCACTCCATCTCGCCGCGCAGCGTCGGCTTGAGATATCGCTCCTTCTGGTCGTCGTTCATCAGATAGAGCAGCGGGCTGATGATCGGCCCGAAAATCTCCACGGCACGCGGCGGCAGCGCGATGGTGCGGCCGAGCTCGGACCACACCACCGCCTTGGCAAGCAGGCCGAAGCCCTGCCCGCCATATTCCTCGGGTACGTCGAAGCCGGCGAGGCCGAGCGCCTTCGCCTTCTCGACGAGGTCAGCCTTGACGCGCGGGTCCATGCCGTCGCCGACCCGCGAGCGCATCTCCACCGGAATCATTTCGGCGTCGACGAAACGCCGCACTGATTCCTTGAGCATGGTGAGCTCGGGCGGCAGCTCGAAATTCATCTCGGTCGGTGCGGACATCCGGGTCGCCTTCAGGAGAAAAACCGCTGCGCGAACGGCACGCCCTCGACCTTGTGGTCGAGGAACCATTGCACCAGCTCGCGATGGGTCGGGAACCAGACGTCGGTGAACTCGGAGAAATAGCGCAGCAGCTTGTAGAACTGCGCGGTCACCAGCGGCCTGCCGCCGAAGTGGCTGTGGATGCCGAGATGCAGCATGCCGGCGGGCTCATGGGCATAGAGATAATCGAAGCTGTCCTTGTAGACGTCAAAGTAGTCGCGCGGGCTCGCGCGCAGCACGCGGTTGTCGACGAATTCCGACCACGGCAACGCGACGATCTCGCCGCTCGCGGTCTTCTCCCGGCGCGGCAGGCTGCAGTCGAGCGCATCGGCGTAATATTTTACGCCCTCCCCGACCAGGAGGTCGAATGTGTGCTCGTTCCAGCCATAGACCGGCGTCGCCCAGCCCTGCGGGCGGCTGCCGGAGGCGTCGCCGAGAATGTCGAGCGTCTTGCGGATGGTGGCCTTCTGCACCTCCGGCGTCATCTCCAGGAAATACTGATCCTGCGCATAGCCGTGCCCCTCGACCACGTGGCCGGATTTGACGATCTGCTTGATGGCATCGGGGTAGAGCTCGGCGGCACGGCCGTTGCAGAACACCGACGCGCGGGCGTGGCAGAGGTCGAGGGTGCGGATCAGCCGCCAGATGCCTTCCTTGCCGCCGTATTGGGACCATTGCACGCCGGCGTGATCGACGGCGCCGCCGCGCAGCGGGGTGGTGCGGGTGAAATAGGTCGGCGACTTGCCGTCGGACCAGCTCTCCAGCAGCACGCTGATGAGAACCGCCATGCGCTTGCCGTGCGGCCAAGTGAACTGGGATGCCGTCATGCCTCTTCCTTTATCGTGTCTTTCGTGAAGGGACTTCTTACGAGCTCAATCGGTGCTCAGCCGCGCCACCGCGGCTTCGTCGACCTCGACACCGAGGCCCGGACCGAGCGGCAGCGACACCAGCCCGTTTTCCATCGCCAGCGGCCGGCGCACAATGTCCTCGGCAAGGTAGAAATGGGTGAGGCTGACGCCCCAGTCGATGTTCTCCACCGCGCAGGCGAGGTGCACGGTCGCCGCCGATGCGAGGCTCGACTCCGACATCTTGGCCGCGACGTTGACCGCGAGCCCGAGGCGCTTGCACAGCGCCCCCGCGACCAGCGCAGGACCGAAGCCGCCGAGCTTGATGAGCTTGAGCGAAATGCCGCCGGCGCCGGCGGCGGAGTGGGCTTCGATATCGTGGAGCGAATGAATGCCCTCGTCGGCGCCGATCGCGATCGGCGAAGTGCGGGTGAGCGCGGCGAGGCCGTTCATGTCGGCGGGCTCGAACGGCTGCTCCAGGAACAGCAACCCGGCGTCCTGGGTCGCGGCGAGATAGCGCCGCGCGGCGTCGTGGGTGAAGCCGCAATTGGCGTCCGCGCAGACCGGCAGGTCCGGCCCCAGCGCCTTGCGCACGGCGAGCGCGGTGGCGATCTCGGTTTCGAGCGGCTTGACGGCGACCTTGAGCTTGAAGAAGCGGATGCCGGCCTTGCGCCGCGCCTGGGCCTCCGCGACATCCTGGTCCGGCGTCGCATTGCCGACGAGCCACATGGGCGCCACCTCGCGCCTGACTGCGCCGCCGATGAGGTCGATCACGGGAACGCCGGCGGAGCGGCCGGCGAGATCGAGCAAAGCCATCTCCACCGCGGAATGCGCGCCGGTATTTCCGTAGAGCGCGACCTTGAGGCGCTTCATCAGCGCGGGACGCATCCAGACGTCCTCGCCCACGAGCAGCGGCGCGAGGTGCTCGCGCACCGCGGCGACGAGGCCCGCGATGGTGTCGCCGGTCATGGTCGGCGCCGACGCCGCCTCGCCCCAGCCCACCGTGCCGTCGCTGGCCTCGATACGCACGAGGACGTTGCGCGCATGGGTCACCGTCTCGGCTGCCATCTTCACGGGCTTGGTGAGCGGCAGCGCCACCGGAATCGCATCGACCCGCCGGATCATGAGCGGCGCGCGGGCGAGATCGGACTGGCGATCGGAGGCGATTTGCATGTTCGTCCCTGAGGTTCAACGAAGCTCGCGACTTATAGCATCAAGCCCGGGTTTCTTCTCCCTCCCCGTCTTCGGGGAGGGCCGGGGTGGGGTTCTTGCTTACGACACAGCGCGTGGTGGGGAAGACCCCACCCTGCCCTCCCCGAAGACGGGGAGGGAAAGATTAGCCTCATCCTTCCAGCGGCAGGCGCACCGGCAGGCCGGTCGCGACCGCCCGCTCGATGGCGATGGTGGTTTCGAGATTGATGCGGGCCTCCGCCGGCGTGGTGTGCACGGTCGGGCTCGCCGGTGGCGAGGTAATCGAGCCAGGCGCGGGTCTCGTTGCCGAGCGGGCCCCAGAAATTCCCGACCGCCCAGTCGCCCGCGGTGTTGCTGCCGAGAAACGCCATCTCGACGGCGTGGCCGGGCACATAGGCGTGGGGGATGCCCTTCTCCGAGAACAGCAGATGGTCCATGTGGTCGTCGTCGATGATCATGGTGCCTTCGGTGCCGAGCAGTTCGACCCGATCGGACTGGCCGAGCGTCGGATAGCGCGCCGGCAGCGCGTAACTGACGCCGAGATTGATCACGGCGCCGTCGGCGAAGGTGACGATCGCCCAGGTCACGTCATGAGCGCCGAACCCGGCCGCCTTGAAGATCCCGTGCTGGCCGCGCGCGATAACCTCCACCGGGCGGTTGCCGTCGAGAAACCAGCACATGAGATCGACGTAGTAGGTGAGGACGTCGAGCACCGGCGTCGCATGCGGGTCGCGCGCGAGAATGGCGAACGCCTGGGCGCGCGAATTGTAGACCCGCGCGGTGCCGCCCACGACCTTGCCGAGCCTGCCGTGCAGCATCTGCTCCTTGGCGCGCAGGAAGCATTCCTTGTAGCGCCGGCTGTAGCCGACCCGCAGATCGCCGCCGCGCGCGGCGCTGAGGATCTTGTCGGCGCCGTCGAGCGTGAGCGCCAGCGGCTTTTCCACCAGCACCGGCTTGCCGAGCGCGAGCGCCTTGCAGACGGGGGCGACGTGCTCCTGCTCGGGCGTCGAGACGATCACCGCGGTCACCCGGGGATCGGCGATGACGGCGTCATTGTCGTGCGAATGCAGGTCCGCGCCGGCCGCCTCGGCGAGCGCCTTGGCCCGGGCGGGATCGCGATCCGCAATGGCGAGGAAGCGCACCGCCGAGTGCTTTGCTGCAAGCCGCGCGCGCAGCGTGCCGATGCGCCCGGCGCCGATCACCGCGATGCCAAGATCGCCGCGTTTGAGGTCCCCGCGTTTCATATGGTCCCCTCTCCCGCTTGCGGGGGAGGGCTAGGGAGGGGGCTGCTTGACCTTCCAAGTGCAACGGCGACCGTCTCAAGGACACCGGACTTTTTCTTGCCCTTTCCATAGCTCGGCGCGAGCGGCACGCGCCCCCTCCCCGACCCTCCCCCGCAAGCGGGAGAGGGAGTCGCCTGGGGCGCACCAAGGGACAATGGCGCGAACATTACACCACCTTGCCACTGCGCAGCGCGGCGATGCCGGCCGCATCGAGGCCGAGTTCCTCGCGCAGGATTTCCTCGGTGTGCTCGCCCAGCGTCGGCGGCGGCCGGCGCACCAAGGCGGGCGTGCCTGAGAACTTGTAGGGCATCCCCACCAGCTTCAATTCGCCGATGGTGGGATGCTGCACCGTCTCGATCATCGCCCGCGCCGCGGTGTGCGGATCGGCGAGCGCCTCGGCCACCGAATTGATGCGGCCGCACGGCACGCCCACCGCTTTGAGCTTGGCGATCCAGGCATCGGCGGTGTCGCGGGCGAGGGCCTCGGCGATGGAGCCATCGACCAGGTTGCGATTTTCCACCCGGGCGCGATTGCTGTTGAAGCGCGGATCGTCGGCCCATTCGGGATGGCCGAGCACGGCGGCGCATTTGGCGAACTGGGGCTCGTTGCCGATGGCCAGCGCCATCATGGCGTCGCTCGCGTGATAGGTGGTGTAGGGCACGAGGCTCGGATGGCCGTTGCCGAACCGTCCGCCTCCCTTTCCGGCAACAAGCACGTTGGAGGCGACGTTGATCAGCATCAACAACGAAGTCTCGAACAGCGACAGCTCGACCTTCTGGCCGCGCCCGGTCTCATGGCGCGCATTGAGCGCGGCGAGAATCCCATTGCAGGCCAGCATGCCGGTGCAGACATCGACGATGGCGACGCCGTATTTGGTCGGCGTTCCCTCGGGCTCGCCGCAGATGCTCATCAGGCCGGACTCCGCCTGGAGCACGAAATCATAGCCCGGCAGCGCCGCCTTGGGGCCGCTCGAACCATAGCCGGTGATGGAGCAACGCACCGCCCGCGGTGCATGGGCCTCGAACCACGCGTCGGTGAAACCCCATTTCGGCAGGGTGCCGAGCTTGAAATTGTCGATGACCACGTCCGCCTTTTCGATCAGCTCGGCGAGCACCTTCTGGCCGGCTGGCACCGCCATGTTCAGCGTCATCGAGCGCTTGTTGCGGTTGGCGCCGAGGAAATAGGCGGACTCGCCGGCCGCGAACGGCGGCCCCCAGCTGCGGGTGTCGTCGCCGCCGCCGGGCGGCTCGACCTTGATGACGTCGGCACCCATGTCGCCGAGCATCATGGCGCACAGCGGTCCCGCGAGAACGCGGGTCAGATCGAGAACGCGAATGCCGCTCAGCGCGCCTTGGTTGGCGCCTTGGCTCTTATCAGTCATGAACCGGCCTTGCTCTTGCCGCCGACCTTGGCCCCTTGCGCATCGAAGGCGGCGCGTTGAGATCCTTGGCGCAGCCGTCGAGATAGGATTCGAGCTCCTGCTTGTTGCGCATGCGGAACTTCTGGAAGTCCGGCTTGCGGCCCTGCGAGGAACGCATTCATGCCTTCGAGGCTTTCCTCCGAGCCCCAGACATGGGCCAGAAGCTCCATGCCGTGCTGCCAGGAGGCGTAGAGCAGGTCGGATTCGAAGTTCAGGCTCTTCTTGGTCATGCGCAGCGTCTGCGGACTGTTTCCCTTGATGGTCTCGCACCACTTCAGCGTTTCCGGCAGCAGGTCCTTCTGCGCCACGCATTTGTTGATGAGGCCGATCTCCACCGCCTCCTTGGCGGTGAAGCGGCGGGCGCAGAAGATCATCTCGCGGGCAAGCCGTTCGCCGATGATGCGCGGCAGGTATTGCGTCGCGCCGACGGTGGGGCAGGCGCCGACCTTGGCGCCGGTCTGGCCGAGCACGGCGTTCTCCGAGGCGATGACGAGATCGCACCACAAGGCGAGCTCATGCCCGCCGCCCATGCACCAGCCATTGACCATGGCGATCACCGGGATCGACAGGCCGCGGATCGTCATGGCGAGCCCCTGCATGCGGTCGTTCCACATGGCGGCATTGGTCCAGTTGAGCCGCTTCATGGCGTAGAAATCGCCGCCCGCCGAGAACGACTTGTCGCCGGCGCCGGTCACGACGGCACAGGCGATGGAGGGATCGTCGCGGGTCGATTTGAGCGCGTCGATCATCTCGTCGAGGGACTGCTCGCGAAACGCATTGAGCACGCGCGGGCGGTTGATGGTGACCCACGCCACCTGGTCCTTCACCTCGTAGAGGATGTCCTGGTAACCGCGGCCGTTCCCGCCATTTGCCCCCTTGGCCGGCTTCTTATCCGCTGCCTTCGCCGGTTTCCTGGCCATGTCCTCTCCCTGATGTCCGCCGCGCCGCCGGCCGTAACCCGTATTCCCGCAATGGGATACGCCGGTCGCTTCGAGCGGCGTTGTACGGCAGCCCCCGGCAGGCGACAAGTCGCGGCGTGCGCACCAACGCACAACCTCGTCCTGAGGAGCGCGCTTTTTGGCGCGCGTCTCGAAGGACGGCAGCAGGCACGGCATGCGCAATCCCTTGCCACGGCAGTGCTTGTGGCCGCCCTTCGAGACGCGCCCTGCGGGCGCTCCTCAGGACGAGGTCGTAAAGATGGATGACCGCTCGCACGATGACGGCACTGAACCTTACGAAACCACCGCCGGCTTGAGGAGGTACTTGCCGGTCTTGACCTCGCGCGCCAAGCGGTCGGTCTCGCGCAGCAGCGCCCAGGCCTGCACGATGGTGCGGTGGGGGACGTCCTCGAAGGTCTTGAGAACCTCGTAGAAGTGCCGCGGCATGCCGAGGAAGGCGGCGATCTCGGCGGCGAGTTGATCCGGCCCGATATTGCGCTCGGCCGGCGCCTTGCCTGCCGTAGCGTCGGCGAAGGGGTAGACGATGGCTTCATACTCGCTGAGGTCGGAGCCTTCCGGAATGGTGGCGTCGACGCCCCATTTCGCCGTCAGCGGCGCCAGCGGCCCCTTGCCGACCTGGAGCTGGACGCTGGGGTCAAGATGGGATCCGCGCGCGCCCTCCACGACGATGATGTCGCGGGCCGGCTGCACCCGGTAGGCGAGCGCGCGCTCGAGCTGGGCGGGATCGAAGATGTCGATGTCGTCGTCGGTGACCACGACATGCTTCACGCGCTTGAGCGACATCAGCGCCAGCACCGCGTTCTTGCCTTCGCCGGGCCGCTTCTTGATGGCGGCATAGAGGTGGAAATTGCACCCCGACGGCGCCGGGGCGTACACCGCCTTGCCGACGATCCCAGCGGTGGCGAGCGCCTGCCAGGCGCTGCCTTCCAGCGGCGGCGCCACCACATAGTCGACCTCGTCGGGCATGTGCAGGGAATAAAACACGGGGTCCTTGCGATGGGTGATGGCATGGACGCGGAAGACCGGGTTGAACTTGATCGGGCCGACGAAGCCGGTGAAATCACCGAACCGGCCTTCGTCCTCGGTCCAGCCGGTCGGCAGCAATTCGCCCTCGAGCACGATCTCGGCATCGGCGGGCACTTCGAGATCGACGGTCTCGCATTTGACGAGCTCGATGGGCGCGCCGGCGAGCCCGCCGGCCAGCTCGAATTCGTCGACGCCCGACGGCGCCATATGCGCCGCCGCCATCATCAGCGCGGGATGGGTGCCGATGGCGACCGCGAACGGCAGCGCGCGGCCCTGGCGCAGCGCGCGGTCGTAGAACAGCTTGAGGTCGCTGGCGCCCACCATGTCGACGCCGGTCTCGCGCGCGGTGCGGATCATCAGCCGATAGGCGCCGGCATTGCGCCCGTATTCGGGGTCCTTGGAGACGCCGATCCCGGAGGTGATGTAGGGACCGCCGTCGAGCTCGGAGATCAGCGGCACCGGCAGCGCGGTGAGATCGACGTCGTCGCCGGTCTTGATGACGTCGCGCACCGGCCCTGTGTTCACCATCACCGGCGGCCTGCGCTCGGCGATGCGCTTGACGAAGGCCTTGCCGATGTCGCGGTGGTCGCAGTCGAGGCTCACGCCCATGCGGGCGCGCGAGCCGACAATGCCGCTGACGACACCCATGTCGTAGCCGCGCACCCGGGTAAACCACAGCGCCCGCTTCGACGCCCCGACCCGCGCCGAGACGTGGCGCAGGTCGACCTCCTCGCTGACCCGCTCCAGCTCGCCGACGGCGATCAGCTTTTCCAGGTAATCGCGAAATCGTGCGGACATTCCTGCTCTCTTCGGAAATGGCTGGTTGGGCTGCGGAGTTGTCAGTCAGCCGTCGGAGTCACACCGACATTGCGGATGACCTCGCCCCAGTCATGCAGCTCCTGGCGCATGCGGACGCCCAGGCGCTCGGAGGTGCCGCCTTCCACGGCCGCGCCCATGCCGACGAGCTTGGCCCGATATTCCGGCTTCGCGAGGAACTTGTTGGCGGCGGCATTGACCTTGGCGACGATCTCGTCGGGCACGCCCTTGGGCGCGAACAGCGCGTGCCAGCCGCTGAGGTCGAAATCCTTGTAGCCGAGCTCCGCCAGCGTCGGAACGTCCGGAAGCTGCGGCGAGCGCGTCGGCACCAGCACGGCGAGGGCGCGAAACTTGCCGTCCTTGACCAGCTGGTGGACGCCGGGCACCACGTCGACCATGACGTCCACCCGCCCGGCCATCAGCTCGCCGAAGGCTGGGCCGCTGCCGCGGAACGGCACGTGTTGCCATTTCACGCCGGTGCGCGCCTGGAAATACTCGCCGATCAGGTGCTGCAGGCTGCCATTGCCGGCGGATGCCATGTTGAGCGCGCCCGGCGACTTCTTGGAGAGCGCGATCAATTCATCGATGCTGGCGGCCGGCAGCCCGTTTCGCACCAGCAGCACGGTGGGGTTGCTCGCGACCTCGACGATGGGGACGAGCCGCGCCAGCGGATCGAAGTCGCGGTTCTTGAACAGCAGCGGACTGATGGTGACGGGGCCGGTGCTGGAGAACAGCAGGGTATAACCGTCGGGCGTCGCCCGCGCGGCGCCTTCGACCCCGATCATGCCACCACCGCCGCCGCGGTTGTCGACGATGAAGCTCTGCCCGAACTCCTCCCACAGCGCCTGCGCGGTCAGCCGGGCGATGATGTCGGTGGCGCCGCCGGGAGCATAGGGCACGATCAGCGTCACCGGCTTCGCCGGATAGGTCTGCGCCATCGCCGGGTTGCAACCCGCGAGCAGTAGCACAAGCAGCGCCCTGATCCGCATGGACATGTCCTCCGCGTTCTGCCGCCTACGGTATACGCAAAACGCGGGCGGCGAAACGCGGGCTGATATCCCTCCCCGACTTCGGGGAGGGTGGCCGAGCGAAGCGAGGTCGGGTGGGGGCGGCGGGGCACGCAATCAAAGAAAGCAAAGAGCCCCACCCTGCCCTCCCGAAGTCGGGGAGGGATGAGAGCGGCCCCGAAAACGGCTCCGCGCAGGCGATCCGGCGAACCCGAATCATCCTGCGCGGCATGTGGATCATGCGATCGGTCGGCAAACCGCTAAAGGCTCAGCCTTTCAGTTTGGCATTGCACTGGCTGTAGTAACCGCCGCCCTTCTGGATCCAATGCAGGCCGGCGTTGCCGGTGCCGGTCTTGTTGGCATTGTACTGATCGAGGCACGTATGCATCCGCGCCTTGCCGGCCAACTCGCTCGAATACTTCGACGACACGGCGGACGGGAACACGGCGGCGCCTGCTGCTGCGGGCGCTGCAGGCTTGGCGGCAGCGGTGGGGGCAGGCTTGGGCGGCGTCGCAGCGGTAGGCGCCGGGGCGGGCGCGGCTGCGGGGGGCGTCGCCGCGGTGCGGGCAAGGCATTCCTTGCGGAAGTCGGCATATTTCTTGTCGCCGACCGTATTATCCGCCTTCATCTTATTCCATTCGTCGTTGCAGGTCTTCATGCGATTCTGCGCGCTCGCAGGAGCGGCGGAAAACATGAGACCGGCGCAGGCTGCGGCAGCGCAAAATGCGACGAGCTTCTTCATGGCATCACCTCGTTGATTCCCTGGGGACGTGGATTCCTTGGAGCCTTGGGCGGCGACAGATTAGCCGATTGGTTCGGTCTCGCAAGTTGCACCGGCACAAAACGCACCTAGTGTCACGAAGCCGCTACGAACGGGCGCGCGACGTTATTTCCGCGCGACGAGGTCGACCAGGGCAGCCATGCCGACGTGACGGGTGCCCTCGCTCATCATGCTGTCATAGGACTTGGTGGCAAGCTCGGAAAACCCCGCAAATTCCGCCCTGAGAAGCTCCTCGGTGTAGAGATTCTCGAGCTCGGACGGCCCTCCCGTCTTGTACTCGAGCTGTTTCGGGCCATAGCCCTCGAGGAGGAGGAGGCCGCCCGGCTTGAGCGCCTTGCGGATGCCGGCGAAGATACGCGCGCGCTCCGGCGGCGCCACAAACTGAAAGAAAATTCCGACGACCACGTCGAATTCCGCGTTCGGCCATTCCCAGGTGATGATATCCGCCTCGATCGTGCGCAGCGTCACGCCGCGCTCGCGCGCCAGCGTTTGCGCCTTCGCCAATGCCGTCGGCGAGAAATCCACCGACAGCACGTCGAGTCCTTGCTCGGCGAGCCAGACGCCGTTGCGGCCTTCGCCGTCGGCAACGGCGAGCGCTTTGCCCGACTTCGGCAACAGTCCCACCTGCGATTTCAGGAATACATTGGGCTCGGTGCCGAAGACATATTCCGGCGCGGCGTAGCGCTTTTCCCAGCGCTCGAATTCAGCGGGCGATTCCATGCGCGTTTCACTCTCCTTTCGGCTTGTATTGCAAGACCCCACCCCGGCCCTCCCCGAAGTCGGGGAGGGAGAGGTACGGCACGTCACTCCTCTGGCGCATCGACGATGGGATCGTAGCGCTTGAGGTCGAGGCCGAGCAGGTTCCAGGTCTGCACCATATGCGGCGGCAGCGGCGCGGTCACGTCGATGAAGCCGCCGCGCGGATGCGGCACCACGATGCGGCGCGCCAGCAGGTGCAGCCGGTTCTGGATGCCGCCGGGAAGCTGCCAGTTCTCCTTGTTGAAGTATTTGGGATCGCCGACGATGGCATGATCGATATGGGCGAGGTGGGCGCGCAACTGATGGGTGCGCCCGGTCACCGGCTTGAGCGACACCCAGGCCAACTGCTGGGCCGAGGTCTCGACCACGGCGTAATAGGTGACGGCGTGGCTCGCCCCCTCCTCGCCGTGCTTGGCGATGCGCATCACCGACTCGTCCTCGCGCTCCTCCTTGGCGAGGAAGGTGCTGATCCGGCCCTGCTGCGGCTTCGGCACGCCCGCCACCAGCGCCCAGTAGATCTTGCGCGCCTCGCGCGAGCGGAACACCTTGGCCAGCGCCGAGGCGGCGAACCGCGTCTTGGCGACCAGCAGGCAGCCCGAGGTGTCCTTGTCGAGGCGGTGCACCAGGCGCGGGCGCTGGCCGCTGGCATCGCGCATGACATCGAGCATGCCGTCCAGGTGGCGCGTGGTGCCCGAGCCGCCCTGCACCGCAAGGCCCATCGGCTTGTTGAAGACGAGGACATCGTCGTCCTCATAGAGGGTGATGGACTTGAGGAAGGCCGCGGTCTTCGCGTCGGCCTCGGAAACCACGGGCTTCGGCGCGTCGACCTTGAGGGGCGGAATGCGGACCGCCTGGCCCGCCTCCAGCCGGTCCTTGCCGTCGACCCGCTTGCCGTTCACCCGCAGCTCGCCTTTGCGGATGACGCGGTGGATGTGGGAGAACGAAAGCCCCGGGAATTTCGCCTCCAGGAAACGGTCGACCCGCATGCCGGCCTCGTCTGCCGTCACCGTCACGGTCTGGACCCGGGTCGCCTGCTGCGGCACAGGGGCCTCGACCGCCTTCTGGATGGGCGCGGCCTTGATGGGCGCCGCCGGCCGGCGTTGGGCGGTATCGGGGGAGGGACGCAGCCGGACGCCGGGCTTGCGGGGACGAGCGGCCTTCGCCTCTTTACCGAACGCCGGGCGTTCGTCCCGGTCGGAGAACGAGCGCCGGCGCTTGCCGGGCCCGGCCGCAGCCGCAGCACCGCCGCCGGGCCGCTGCCGGAACGGCTTGCCAGCCGACTTCCCAGTCGCCTTGCCAGCCGGTTTGCCGGCCGCCCTGTCCCTGCGATCCTGACCGCGTGGCCCGGCCATCTGCCGTCCGCCCCCCGGTTGCCTTGGTCCACTGCCGCGTCTCACGATAGATTCCTTTAGTGCTCGTCGCGCGCCCTAGAGCGCTATCGTTTCAGGTTGAATCGGATAGCGCTCTGAAGCCATTGATTTTGAGCATGATCTTGTCCGAAAAGTCTGCAACTTTTCGGGATCATGCTCTAACTGCGCCGCCGACGGGCCGTGTGCAACACGGCGATGATGTCGATCGTCTCATCGCTGACGCGATGCACGACGATGTAGGGAAGTCCCGGAACGACCAGAAGGCGTGTTCCTGGCACCAAACCACGTCGGCCGGACATGGGGAGGATCAAAAGACGTCCTATCGACCGTTCGATCCGTTGTACGACGCCCTTGGCAGCCAGCCGATCATGAATGGCAATGTATCTATGAATTGCTTCGATGTCCGCAAGCGCCCGCTTCTTGTAACGAAGCTTCATTCGGTCAGTCGCGCGAACAGCGATTGTACCTCTTTGTCGGTTGCGAACGGCTCCTTGTCGGACATCCGCCGCTCGATCTCGGCAATCTGCTCAGGAGTCAAATGAATGTCGGCGACATGAGTGTCGAGGAAGGCGAACAAGACCTCCGCGGCCTCGCCTTGGCGATCATCCGGCAGCGCCTCGACCCGCGCGATGGCCTCTTCCAGTCGCCTGTTCATAATCACGTCTCCGCACCGGATGTGCCCCCATTGAATGTAGCGCAAACCGTCCGACCGATCATCCATCGAAATCCATGGTGTCCAGGTTCCACACTGCCCACCCCTCTCCCCTCGCAACTTGGCCAGGGCACCAATTCTCGCATCACCGCAGGGCGGGATCGCGGTACACCTCGCGGCCGCCGACATAGGTCATCATCGCCTTCATGGCCGGTATCCTGGCGGGCGCGACGGTCAGCAGGTCATCCGACAGCACGGCGAAATCGGCGAGCTTGCCGGGCTCGATCGAGCCCTTGATGTCGGCCTCGCCGGTGAGCTTGGCGTAGTTGATGGTGATCATGCGCAGCAACGCCTCGCGCGACATCACCGCCTCGTCCGCCCCGTAGACGCCGTCCGAGATCGTGTCGCGAGTGAGGAAGTGGTAGAATTCGAAGAACGGATTGAACGGCACGACCGGGGAATCCGTGCCGCCCACCACCAGGAAGCCGGCATCGAGATAGGCCTTCACCGGCGTGATCCGGCTCGCGCGTTCCATGCCGAGATAGTTCTTGAGCGTCGGCGCGGCGAGATAGAGATGATCCTGCACCGACAGGATGAGGCCGAGCTTCTTCATGCGCGCAAGCTGGTCGGGCCGCGACACGAATGCGTGCTCGATCGCCCAACGGTGGCCGGCGATCGGATTGGCGGCGTTCGCGGCCTCGTAAGCATCGAGGACCTCGTCGATGGCCGCATCGCCCACCGCGTGCGTCGCCGCGCGCCAGCCGAGATCGTTGATGGTCTTGACCACCGCGGTGAAATCCGCGGGCGGCACCAGGGTGAGGCCGTAGAACGTGCCGCCCTTGCCGTACTCGCCGGCGAACGGCTGCGACATGTGCCCGCCCTCGAAGCCGCCGTCGACCAGGAGCTTGACGCCCCCCATGCGCACCCATTCGTCGCCCTCGTCCTGCTTGAGCGGCGACTTGGCGATCATCTCGCGGATGCGCTCGGGCTGCCGGGTCGCAAATCCCGGCAGATAGATCGTGTAGCGCAGGCTGAGCTGGCCGCTCTTGCGCGCCTCCAGGATGGCATTGAGGGCCTGGAAAAACTCGCCCTTGTAGCTGCCGGGAATGCGCACGCTGGTGATGCCGTAAGCGTTGACCTTGCGCTGGGTGGCGAGAACATCCGCGACCGTCACGGGGCCGGGCGGCGGCAGCGAAACGAGGCCCTTGGCGGCATCGACGAGCTCGCCGTTCGGTTCGCCGTCGGCGCCGCGGGTGATGGCGCCGCCTTCCGGCACCGGCGTCGCCTTGGAAATGTTCCATTTGCGCAAGGCGGCCGAGTTGAGAATGTAGTCGTGGCCGCCGCGCACCAGCACGACCGGGTTGTCCGGAGAGACTTTGTCGAGCTCGGTCGCGACCGGCAACCGCTTCTCGGTGAGCTGCGCCTCATGCCAGTCGGAGTTGCTCCTGATCAGGTCGCCGGGTTTGGCGGCCTTCGCGGCCGCCGCCACCACCGCCATGAGGTCCGCGATCGAGCGCGTGGCCGAGAGGTCGATGCCGGGGCCGCCGCCCTCGTTGTGGAAATGCCCGTCGGCAAGGCCCGGCGTCACGAAGCGGCCGGCGAGATCGATTACCTTGGTGTTGGCACCCACATGCGCCCGCATCGCCTCCGATGAACCGACCGCGATGAATTTGTCACCCGCGACGGCAAAGCCTTCCGCCGGCCCGCCGCCGTCGCGGGCGGTGAACACCTTGCCGTTGACGACGACGAGGTCCGCCGGCTGTGCGAGCGCGGCGCCGGCCGCGCCGATCGCACCGGCGCTCGCGATGATTACAGCGGCAAGCGCGGGGCGGATGCGAAGACTTCGGTATTTCATCGCTGGGCCTTTGCAGTTATCATTGGCCGACGTGGAACGCCGAAGAATAGCGGCCGCGCAGCCGGACCTGAAGCGCAGATCAGTCAGAAGAGCATTGCGAATAGACGCTCCGGTTCGCGTTACCCGCCCCGCTCCCGCCGCAGCTTCGCCCAGTACTCCAGCCGCTTCCTGATCTCGCGCTCGAAGCCGCGCTCGGGCGGGTCGTAGAAGCGCGGGCGGCCGAGCGCATCAGGGAAATAGTTCTGGCCGGAAAATGCCTCGGGCGCGTCGTGGTCGTACGCATAGCCCGCGCCGTAGCCCTCGCCCTTCATGAGCTTGGTCGGCGCATTGAGGATGTGCTTGGGCGGCAGCAGCGAGCCCGCCTCCTTGGCGGTGCGCATCGCGGCGCCATAGGCGGCATAGGCCGCGTTCGATTTCGGCGCCGTCGCGATATAGATCACGGCCTGCGCGATCGCGAGTTCGCCTTCCGGGCTGCCGAGAAAGTCATACGCGTCCTTCGCCGCATTGGCGATCACCAGCGCCTGTGGATCGGCGAGGCCGACATCCTCGATCGCCATCCGCACCACGCGCCGCGCCAGGAACAGCGGGGCCTCGCCGGCATCGAGCATGCGGCAGAGGTAATAGAGCGCCGCATCTGGGTCGGAGCCGCGCACCGATTTGTGCAGCGCCGAGATCAGGTTGTAATGGCCGTCCTGGGACTTGTCGTAGATCGGAGCGCGGCGCTGCACGATCTCCTGGAGCTTGGCGGCGTCGAACACCTCGCCCTTGCGGGCGGCGCGCCATACCTCTTCAGCGAGCGTGAGCGAGGCGCGGCCGTCGCCGTCGGCCATGCGCACGAGGGAAGCCCGCGCATCTTCATCGAGCGGCAGCAGCCGCCCTTCGATTTCCTCCGCGCGCGCGAGCAGCTTCTCGATCGCGGCGGCGTCGAGCGGCTTGAACACCAGGACGCGCGCCCGCGACAGCAGCGCCGCATTGAGCTCGAAGGATGGATTCTCGGTGGTGGCGCCGACCAGCACCACGGTGCCATCCTCCATCACCGGCAGGAACGAATCCTGCTGGGCCCGGTTGAAGCGGTGCACCTCGTCGACGAACAAAAGCGTTCCGGTTCCGGTCTCGCGCCGCGCGCGGGCGGCCTCGAACACCTTCTTGAGATCGGCGACGCCGGAAAACACCGCCGATATCTGCTCGAAATGAAGCGCGGTGGCGTCTGCCAACAGCCGCGCCACCGTGGTCTTGCCGGTGCCCGGCGGCCCCCAGAACACCAGCGAGCCGAGGCTTCGCGTCTCCAGCATGCGCGTGAGCGCGCCGTCCGGGCCGAGCAGGTGGTCCTGCCCCACCACCTCGGAAAGCTTGCTGGGGCGCAGCCGGTCGGCGAGCGGGCGCGGCGCATCGCGCTCCAGGCCCGCCGCCGTAAACAGGCTCGCAGTGTCGTGCTTCGAACGCGGGCTCATCCGCCGAACACGGCGGAGATCTCCTGGCCGCCGCGCAGAATGGTGAGCCGCCACAGCCGCGCCGGCTGGCCGGTGACGCGCAACAGGTCCTTCATGGAGGCGATCTTCTCGTTGTTGACGCTCACCACGATATCGCCCTTCTGAAATCCGAAGCTCTGGGCGACCGAACCGTTCTCGACCTCGGTGACGGCGACGCCCTGGGCCGCGGAATCGAGCCGCAGTTCTTCCGCCAGCGCCGGCGACAGGTTGGCGACCTTGGCCCCGAGCAGGGGCGAGCGCGCCTTGATGACGGTCTCCTCGCGCGGCGTCTCCGGCGCCGTTTCCAGCGGGATCGCCACCTTGACCTCGCGCCCGCCGCGCATGATGCCGATCTGAGCCTGGCCGCCCAGCGGCTTGGTGGCGAAGCGATAGTCGAACGCGTTGGGGTCGTCGACCGGCAACCCGTCGACCTCGACGATGAGATCGCCGGTGCGCAGGCCGGACCGCGCCGCCGGACTGCGCGGCGTCACGGCGTTGACGAGCGCGCCGGCCGGCCGCTTGAGGCTGAGGCTGTCGGCGATATCGGGCGTCACCGCCTGCAGCTTGGCGCCGAGCCAGGGCCGGCGCACCACGGTGGCGCCGCCCTTGGCCGAAGCAACCACTGCGCGCACCATGTTCGCAGGGATCGCGAATCCGATGCCCTGGGAGCCGCCGGAGCGCGAGAAGATCGCGGTGTTGATGCCGACCAGGCGGCCGGCGAGATCGACCAGCGCGCCGCCGGAATTGCCGGGATTGATCGCGGCGTCGGTCTGGATGAAGAACTGGTAGTCGGTGATCCCGACCTGGGTGCGCGCCACCGCCGACACGATGCCGTGGGTCACGGTCTGGCCGACGCCGAACGGATTGCCGACGGCGAGGACCATGTCGCCCACCTGCAGCGCGTCGGAATTGCCGATCTCGACCGGGGTGAACTTCTCGCGGCCGTCCTTGAGGCGGAGCACGGCGAGATCGGAGCGGGCGTCCTTCAGGACGAGGTCGGCGTCGAACTCACGCTTGTCGGAGAGAGCGACCTTGATCTGGTCGGCGTTCTCGATGACGTGATTGTTGGTGACCACGAGCCCCGAGGCATCGACGATGACGCCGGAGCCGAGCGAGCGCTGCACCTGCTCGCGCGGGGTGCTGGAGCCGCCGCCGAAAAAGCGGCGGAAGATCGGGTCGTCGAACAGGGGCACGCGGTTCTCGACCACGCGGGCGGCATAGACATTGACCACCGCCGGCGCGATGCGTTTGACCACCGGCGCGAAGCTCAGCCTGATCTCGCCGGCCGATGACGGCACGCGCACGTCCTGGGCCGACGCCGCTGAAACCAGCGCGGACAACAGGGCAAAGGACGCAAGCAAACGCGGTATCATCACGGTCATGGCGCGAATCCCCCGTGGCGCAGTAGCCCGAGATATAAAGCGCACGTCGCCGGATTTGAAGGGTATGCGAAATCCGCGCCAACCAGCATGATCCTGAAAAGTTGCAGACTTTTCAGACGAGATCACGCCCAAAATCAAAGACTCTACGCGGCGGCGGCCTCTTCGACCTTCTTTTCCCCGACCGGGCCGGAATCGAGGCCCTTGGCGTTGACGTCGCGGTCGACGAATTCGATCACCCCGAGCGGCGCATTGTCGCCGTAGCGGAAGCCCGCCTTCATCACGCGGGTGTAGCCGCCGTGGCGCTCCTTGTAGCGGGGGCCGAGCACGTCGAACAGCTTCTTGACCATGGCGACGTCGCGGATTTCCGCGATCGCCTGGCGGCGCGCATGCAGGCCGCCGCGCTTGCCGAGGGTGACGAGTTTCTCGACGATCGGGCGCAGGTCCTTCGCCTTGGGGAGCGTCGTCGTGATCTGCTCGTGCTTGATCAACGCCGCGCACATATTCGCGAACATCGCCCGGCGATGCTCGGCCGTGCGGTTGAACTTGCGGTGGGCATTACCGTGACGCATCGCGTTCCCCTGTATTCTGCTCGCCGGCGCGCACCTTCCGACTGGGAAGGCGCGGGGCCGACTTAGTAATGATCCTCGAACCGCTTGGCGAGTTCGTCGATGTTCTCAGGCGGCCAGCCCGGCACTTCCATGCCGAGATGGAGGCCCATCTGCGCCAGCACTTCCTTGATCTCGTTGAGCGACTTGCGGCCGAAGTTCGGGGTCCGCAGCATCTCGCCCTCGGTCTTCTGCACGAGGTCGCCGATGTAGACGATGTTGTCGTTCTTGAGACAGTTGGCCGAGCGCACCGAAAGCTCGAGTTCGTCGACCTTCTTGAGGAACGCCGGATTGAAAGCGAGATCGGGGATCGCCTCGGTGACGCCGACCTCTTTGCGCGGCTCCTCGAAATTGACGAAGACGTTGAGCTGGTCCTGGAGGATGCGCGCGGCATAGGCGAGCGCGTCGTCCGGGGTGACCGAGCCGTTGGTCTCGATCTGCATAGTCAGCTTGTCGTAGTCGAGGATCTGGCCCTCGCGGGTGTTCTCGACCCGGTAGGACACCTTGCGCACCGGCGAATACAGACTGTCGACCGGGATCAGCCCGATGGGCGCGTCTTCCGGACGGTTGCGGTCGGCCGGGACGTAGCCCTTGCCGGTGTTGACGGTGAACTCCATGCGGATCTCGGCGCCTTCGTCGAGATGGCACAGCACCAGTTCGGGATTGAGGATGACGATGTCACCCACGGTCTGGATGTCGCCAGCGGTCACCAGCGCCGGACCGGACTTCTTGACCACCATGCGCTTGGGGCCGTCGCCCTGCATCTTGATGGCAATGTCCTTGATGTTGAGGATGATGTCGGTCACGTCCTCGCGCACGCCGGTGATCGAGGAGAACTCGTGCAGCACGCCGTCGATGTGCACGGACTGCACGCTCGCGCCCTGCAGCGAGGACAACAGGATGCGCCGCAGCGCATTGCCGAGCGTGAGGCCGAAACCGCGCTCCAGCGGCTCCGCCACCACGGTGGCGGAGCGCTTGGGATCGCCGCCGGGCATTACCTGGAGCTTGCTCGGCCTGATCAATTCCTGCCAGTTCTTCTGGATCGTCACTTCGTCACCCATCGCGTTGAGCAGCGCGCCGCCCGTCTGGCGCGCGCCGCTTCGTGGGAAAAATCGGCAGGCAAACGCGCCCGCCGCACAAAATCAAACGCGCCGGCGCTTGCGCGGCCGGCAGCCATTATGCGGGATCGGCGTCACATCGCGGATCGACGTGATGGTGAAACCTGCCGCCTGCAGGGACCGCAGCGCCGACTCCCGGCCGGAGCCCGGACCCGCCACTTCGACCTCCAGCGTGCGCATGCCGTGTTCCTGCGCCTTGCGCGCCACGTCTTCGCCGGCGACCTGGGCGGCATAGGGCGTCGATTTGCGCGAACCCTTGAACCCCATGGTGCCCGACGACGACCAGGCGATCGTATTTCCCTGGGCGTCGGTGATCGTGATCATCGTGTTGTTGAACGATGCATTCACATGGGCGACGCCCGAGGCGATGTTTTTGCGTTCACGTCGCCGAACGCGGGTGGCTTCCTTACCCATAATCGACCCTTTCGCGGCTCGCCGGTAGCAAGCCTCAGCTCCGTCTCGCGACGTCTGGATTTACTTCTTCTTGCCTGCGATCGGCTTCGCAGGCCCTTTGCGGGTGCGCGCATTGGTGTGGGTGCGCTGGCCGCGGACCGGAAGGCCGCGCCGGTGCCGCAACCCACGGTAGCAGCCAAGATCCATCAACCGCTTGATGTTCATGGCCGTTTCGCGCCGCAGGTCGCCTTCCACGATATAGTCACGATCGATCATTTCGCGAATCTGCAGCACTTCCTGGTCGGTGAGCTGCGCGACCCGGCGCTCGTCGGGAATCCCGACCTTGGCCACGATTTCACGGGCCTTTGCAGGCCCGATACCGTGGATATATTGAAGGCCGATAAGCACACGCTTATTGGTCGGAATGTTCACACCAGCGATACGGGCCAAGACCACGCTCCCTTACGTTTCATCCACGTTTACAGCCGGATAGGTCCAAAAATCAGATTTTGGCCGCAATCACGTAAACGTGAACACGACGCCTCTCCGGTGAACCGGAGCCCGGCGTCGTTCAAGAATTCATTGACTGGTTGCCGGGTATTTACGGATTTCAAGTCGCTTCGTCAACTGTACTCACCTTTTCTTGCCGCGTTTATTGGTGGTTCCGCCGCGTTTTTTTGAACCGCCGGCCGGACCGGATTTGGCACGCGGTTTCTTTGTCTTGGCTGCGCCGGATTTGGTTGCGCCGGACCTGGTTACACCGGACTTGGTTACACCCTTGGCTGCGCTCTTGCCGCCGCGGGCCGGCTTGCCTTTGCCTGCCGCCTTGGCCGCCGCGGGCTTGCCCTTGCCGGCTCTGGCGTTGGACCTCGTCGCGAGCTTGCCCGCCTTGGCCGTCGTCGTGCGCCGCCCTCCCGACGCCGACCGCCCCGCGAGCTTGCGGCCGCTGGAGCGCTTGGCTGCCTTGCGCCTGGCGGCCGGCAGCAGCCGGGCCCGCCGGGGCGCGGCGGCAGGCAGATCGGGCTCTTCCAGCACGGCTGCGAGGGCCGCGGAGACCTCGTCGATCGGAGCCATGCCGTCGATGGTCCTGAGCATGCCCCGGCCGGCATAATAGCCGATCAGCGGCGCGGTCTGGCGGCGATAGGCATCGAGCCGCTTCTTCAGCGCCTCGGCATTGTCGTCGGCACGCAGCGGCTCCCCGCGCGCGGCCATTTCCGCGACCCGCTTTTCGATCCGCTGCAGGAGGGCGGCCTCGTCGACCTTGAGCTCGATCACCGCGTCGAGTTCGAGCCCCTTCTCCTTAAGCATGCGATCAAGGGCCTCGGCCTGCGCCACCGTGCGGGGAAAGCCGTCGAGGATGAAGCCGTTGTGCGCATCGGGTTGGCTGATGCGATCGGCGACGGCCTCCACCACCAGGCTGTCGGGGCAGAGATCGCCCCGCGCCATGATGTCCTTCACCTGCAGCCCCGTCGGGGTCTCCGCCTTCACCGCGGCGCGCAGCATGTCGCCGGTGGAGAGCTGGATGATGCCGTGTCGGTCGACAAGCCTCTGTGCCTGGGTGCCCTTGCCCGCTCCCGGCGGACCCAGGAGTATGAGCCTCATTGGCGTATCCCCCGCGCTGTTATGAGTTCGTCACCGCGGACCTGCATACCGATTTCGAAAACGATACAAACCAAAATCCCCAGGAAACAAGGAAAGCGCAACTTCTGGCTGGCCGCGAAATAGCTGCTCCGTAGCGGCTGGATCGATACCAGGATTCGGGATGTACGTGCCGATACAATAGACGAAGAGCGCGCCCGCCGTGAAGGCCACGCGCCTCCCCTATCCAAGCCTCATCTCTTGCGCCCCCGCAGCTTCGAGCGCTTGATCAGTCCTTCATACTGATGCGCGAGCAGATAGCCCTGGACCTGCGCCACCGTGTCCATGGTCACGCTGACCACGATCAGCAGCGAGGTGCCGCCGAAATAGAACGGCACCGCCGCATAGGAGATCAGGATTTCCGGCAGCAGGCAGACGATGGCGAGATAGCCGGCGCCGACCACGGTGATGCGCGAGAGCACATAGTCGATGTATTCCGCGGTCCGCTCGCCTGGGCGGATGCCCGGAATGAAGCCGCCATGCTTCTTGAGGTTGTCCGCGGTTTCGGTCGGGTTGAACACGATCGCCGTGTAGAAGAACGCGAAGAAGATGATCAGGCCGACATAGAGCACCAGGAACAGCGGCCGGCCGTGGCCGAGCTGGGTGGTGATGATGTTGAGCCATTCCGGCCCCTGCCCCGCGTTGAAGTTCGCCACCGTGGTCGGCAGCAGCAGCAGCGAGGACGCGAAGATCGGCGGAATGACGCCGGAGGTGTTGAGCTTGAGCGGCAGATGCGAGGACTGCCCCTCGAACATGCGGTTGCCGACCTGGCGTTTGGGATACTGGATCAGCAGCCGGCGCTGGGCGCGCTCCATGAACACGATGAACGCGATCACCGCGACCGCCATGACGATGACCACCAGGATGAGCCCCGTCGACAGGGCGCCTTGCCGGCCGAGCTCGAGGGTGCCGGCCACTGCCGCCGGCAATTCGGCCACGATGCCCGACAGAATGATCAGCGAAATGCCGTTGCCGATGCCGCGCGAGGTGATCTGCTCGCCGAGCCACATCAGGAACATGGTGCCGCCGGTGAGCGTGATCACCGTCGAGATGCGGAAGAACAGGCCGGGGTCGGCGACCACTTGTCCGGACCCTTCGAGCCCGATGCTGATGCCGTAGGATTGGAACGCGGCCAGCAGCACGGTGAGGTACCGGGTGTACTGGTTGATCATCTTGCGGCCGGACTCGCCCTCCTTCTTGAGCTGCTCGAGGGTGGGCGACACCGTCGTCATCAGCTGGATGATGATCGAGGCCGAGATGTAGGGCATGATGTTGAGGGCGAAGATCGCCATGCGGTGGATGCCGCCGCCGGCGAACATGTTGAACATGCCGAGAATACCGCCGGACTGGGTGCGGAAGATCTGTTCCCAGGCGGTGGGATCGATGCCGGGCAGCGGTATGTAGGTGCCGAGCCTGTAGACCAGCAGCGCCCCGAGCGTGAACCAGATTCGCTTCTTCAACTCCTCGGCTTTGGCGAATGCCGAAAAGTTGAGATTGGCCGCCAATTGTTCCGCTGCAGAGACCATGGTCCAGGCTCCTTGACGCCCCCGTCACCCATTTGCCGGTCAGGCCGGCCATCCAGGCACCCTCAAAATGGAAGCCGTGGAGGGGCGGCGCAAGGCCACCGGCTCACGCAGCTTTATCGCCGCCTTCTTTGTCGGCCTTCTGGGGCGCGAGGATCTTGACCGATCCGCCCGCCTTTTCGACCGCCGCGACCGCCGACTTCGAGGCCCCGAAGACCGCAAACTGCAGCGCCACCTTGATCTCGCCCTTGCCGAGCAGGCGAACCCCGTGCTTCGCCCGCCGCAGCACGCCGGCCCGCACCAGAGCCTCGGCGTCGACCACGTCCTTGGCGTCGAGCGAGCCCTTTTCGATCGCCTCCTGGACCCGGCCGAGGTTCACCTCGTTGAGCTTGAGCGCGAATATATTGTTGAAACCGCGCTTGGGCAGCCGGCGGTGCAGCGGCATCTGGCCGCCTTCGAAGCCCTTGATGCGCACGCCGGTGCGCGCGGTCTGGCCCTTGCCGCCGCGGCCGCCGGTCTTGCCCTTGCCGGAGCCGATGCCGCGGCCGATCCGCATGCGCCCTTTGCGCGAGCCGGCATTGTCGGAAATCTCGTTGAGCTTCATGGCTCTGTCCTTCTTGTCCTCATTACTCCCTCTCCCGCTTGCGGGGGAGGGTCGGGGGAGGGGGCCGCCGACTCAATTGCAAGCACAGCGCCTGCCGAACCTCCGTGTCCCCCTCCCCCGACCCTCCCCCGCAAGCGGGAGAGGGAGCCTCAGAGGAAGGGAGCTAACTCTACTTCTCCTCGACCACACGGATGAGGTGCGCCACCTTGGCGATCATGCCGCGGGTCGAAGGCGTGTCCGGCACCTCGGCGGTGCGTCCGATGCGATTGAGGCCGAGCCCCATCAGCGTCTCGCGCTGATCATGGGTGCGGCGAATCGGGCTGCCGGTCTGCTCGATCTTGATGGTTTTCTTGGTTGCCATGTTCGTTGTCGCCATATCGGACCTTGCGGATTACTCGGAAGCGGCGGCTTCGGTGTCGCCCTCGCGCCGGCGTGCCTGCAGGGCGGAGACCTTGACGTTGCGCCGCGCCGCGACCGAGCGCGGCGAATCCTGGTGCTTCAAGGCGTCGAAGGTCGCCCGCACCATGTTGTACGGGTTCGACGAGCCGATCGACTTCGCCACCACGTCCTGCATGCCGAGCGTCTCGAACACCGCGCGCATCGGACCGCCGGCGATGATGCCGGTGCCGGTCGGCGCCGCGCGCAGGAACACCTTGCCGGCGCCGTGATGACCGATCACGTCGTGATGCAGCGTGCGGCCTTCGCGCAGCGGCACCCGGATCAGGCTGCGCTTGGCCGCATCGGTCGCCTTGCGGATGGCTTCCGGCACTTCGCGCGCCTTGCCGTGGCCGAACCCGACCCGGCCCTTCTGATCGCCGACCACCACCAGCGCCGCGAACCCGAAGCGCCGGCCGCCCTTCACCACCTTGGCGACGCGGTTGATGTGGACGAGCTTGTCGGTAAACTCGCTGTCCCGCTCTTCCCGATCGCGATGATGTTCACGTGCCATGACGACTATCCATTTCCGTTCGGGCCGTGGCCCTCTCCGATTTTGCGCTCATCCGAAAAATCCGTGACTTTTCGGATCGCGCCTCAAAAGCTCAGCCCGCCCTCGCGCGCCGCATCGGCCAGCGCCTTGACGCGGCCGTGATAGAGATAGTGGCCGCGGTCGAACACCACTTCCTTGACGCCCTTGGCGGCGGCGCGTTCGGCGACCAGCTTGCCGACCGCCTTGGCCGCGCCGATATCGGCGCCGGTCTTGAGGCTGCCCCGCACGTCCTTTTCCAGCGAAGACGCGGAGGCGACGGTCGCGCCGGCCTTGTCGTCGATCACCTGGGCGTAGATGTGCTTCGAAGACCGAAACACAGAAAGGCGCGGACGCGTGCCCGCAGCCGCCTTGATGGTGCGTCGGATGCGCGCCTTGCGCCGGTCGACCTGTTTACTCGCCATGGCCCGCTCCGTTACTTCTTCTTGCCTTCCTTGCGGAAGATGTATTCGCCTGCGTACTTCACGCCCTTGCCCTTGTAGGGCTCCGGCGGCCGGAAGCCGCGGATTTCCGCCGCGACCTGCCCGACCTTCTGCTTGTCGATGCCCGTGATCAGGATCTCGGTCGGCTTCGGGGTCACGATCGCGATGCCTTCCGGGATCGGATAGATCACGTCGTGGCTGTAGCCGAGCGCGATCTGCAGGTTCTTGCCCTGGACCGAGGCGCGATAACCGACGCCGGTGATCTCGAGCTTGTCCTCGAAACCCTTGGTGACGCCGGCCACGAGATTGGCGACGAGGGTGCGCGAGGTGCCCCACATCGAGCGCGCGCGCTTGGTCTCGTTGCGCGGGTCGACCTTGATGGCGCCCTTGTCCATCTTCACCGTGACGTCGTCCGGCAGCACCAGGGCGAGCGCGCCCTTCGGCCCCTTCATCTTCACGGTCTGACCCTCGATATTGGCGGTGACGCCAGACGGGACCGGAACCGGTTTCTTGCCGATACGTGACATCGCGGTCCCCTTAGAACACCGTACAAAGGATTTCGCCGCCGACATTGGCGTCGCGGGCGGCGTGGTCCGCCATCACGCCCTTGGGGGTCGACACGATGGCGACGCCGAGGCCGTTGTTGATGCGCGGCAGGTTCTTCACCGACACGTAGACGCGCCGGCCCGGCTTCGACACCCGCTCGATCTCGCGGATCACCGGTTCGCCGTCGAAATATTTCAGCTCGATCTCGAACTCGCTGCGGCCGTCGCTGTGCTCGACGGTCGAGTAGTCGCGGATATAGCCTTCGCTCTTGAGCACCTCGAGCACGCTGCGGCGCAGCTTGGAGCCCGGCGTCGACACCTTCGACTTGGTGCGCTGCTGGGCGTTGCGGATGCGGGTGATCATGTCGCCGATGGGATCATTGACGTTCATCGTGTCGCCTCACCAGCTCGACTTCACAAGGCCCGGGATCAGTCCCCTGGAGCCGAGATCCCGCATCGCGATGCGGCTCATCTTGAGCTTGCGGTAGTAGGCACGGGCGCGCCCGGTCACCTCGCAACGATTGCGAATGCGCGTCGCCGACGAATTGCGCGGCAGCTGCGCGAGCTTGAGCTGGGCCTCGAACCGCTCTTCGAGCGGCCGCGCCTTGTCGTAGGCGATCGCTTTGAGGCGCGCGCGCTTGCCGGCGAATTTCTTCGTCATCTTGCGGCGCCGGTTGTTTTTCTCGATCGAGCTCGTCTTCGCCATCTATTTCTCCTGAGCATCCGCGTTTGAGGATGTCTCCATCCTCACTGCCGGAACGGGAAGTTGAATGCCGTCAGCAAGGCGCGCGCTTCGTCGTCGGTGCGCGCCGTGGTGCAGACGGTGATGTCCATGCCCCAGATCTCGGCCGCCTTGTCGTAGTCGATCTCGGGGAAAACGATGTGCTCCTTGACGCCGAGCGAGTAATTGCCGCGGCCGTCGAAGCTCTTCGGATTGAGGCCGCGGAAATCCCGCACCCGCGGCAGCGCGATGTTGATGAGGCGGTCGATGAACTCGTACATCCGCGCCTTGCGCAGCGTCACCTTGCAGCCGATCGGCTGGTTCTCGCGCAGCTTGTAGGTCGAGATCGCCTTGCGCGACTTGGTGATGATCGCCTTCTGCCCGGAGATCAGCGCGAGATCGGCAGCGGCGGATTCGACCTTCTTGCGGTCGGCGACCGCTTCGCCGATGCCCATGTTGATCACCACCTTGTCGATGATCGGCACCTGCATGGCGTTCTTGTAGCCGAACTGCTCGGAAAGCTTCTTGCGGACCTCCTGGTCGAACTGGACGCGCAGGCGCGGCGGACCCTTGGGCTCGGGCTCACCGGCTTCGGCGGCCGGCTTCTCGGCCTTTTCGCCCTTGGCGCGCGGCGGCTTGTCGCCGGCGCCGCCCTTGGCGGCCTTCGGAGCCTTGTCGCCGCCCTCGCCCTTGGCATGCTCGCCTTTGGCCTCTCCGCCCTTGGCCTGCTTGGCCTTCGGCGCGGCGTCGGACTTGTCCGCCTTTTTCGCGGCCTTCTTTTCCTTGTCTTCCTCAGCCATCGATCTCGACTCCCGAACGCTTGGCGAAGCGCACCTTGCGGCCGTCATTGCCGGTCTTGAAGCCGACCCGGGTCGGCTTGCCGTCCTTGGGATCGGCGACGGCGATGTTCGACAGATGCAGCGGCGCTTCCTTGGAAATGATGCCGCCCTCCTGCTGGCCGGTCTGGCGCTGGTGGCGCTTGACGATATTGACGCCGCGCACCAAGGCGCGCGCCTCGGTCGGGCGCACTTCGATGACTTCCCCGGTGCGGCCCTTGTCGCGGCCGGTGAGCACGACGACCTTGTCGCCCTTGCGGATCTTCGCAGCCATCACAGCACCTCCGGCGCGAGCGAAATGATCTTCATGTGGTTCTTGGCGCGCAATTCGCGCGGCACCGGTCCGAAGATACGGGTGCCGACCGGCTCCATCTGCGGATTGATCAGGACGGCCGCGTTGCGGTCGAACCGGATGATCGAGCCGTCGGCCCGGCGAATGTCCTTGGCCACCCGCACCACCACCGCCTTCATGACGTCGCCTTTCTTGACGCGGCCGCGCGGGATCGCTTCCTTGACCGACACCACGATGACGTCGCCGATGGTGGCGTATTTCCGCTTGGAGCCGCCCAGCACCTTGATGCACATGACGCGACGCGCGCCGGAATTGTCCGCCACGTCGAGGTTGGTCTGCATCTGAATCATTGGACGCCTCGTTCTTCCACTTGGTAAGGCCGCTTGCCGAGCGCTTACGCGCTCACGGTTGCTTTCTTCTGGCCCTGGACCACCGTCCAGCGCTTGAGCTTGGAGATCGGCCGGTGCTCCTCGATCCATACGAGGTCGCCGACGCCGTATTCGCCCTTCTCGTCATGGGCGTAGTATTTCTTCGAGCTCCGCACCGTCTTCTTCATCACCGGATGGGTGAAGCGGCGCTCGACCCGCACGACCACGGTCTTGGCCTGCTTGTTGCTCACCACCTCGCCCTGCAGTACGCGCTTCGGCATCTAACCGCTCCTCAAATGACTGGCTGGGCCGCGCGCTTTGCCTGCGCGGCCGTCTTGATCCGGGCGATGTCGCGACGCACCTCGCGCACCCGCGACGTATTCGCGAGCTGCCCGGTGGCGCGCTGGAAGCGCAGGTTGAACTGCTCCTTCTTGAGCTTGAGCAGTTCGTCATCGAGTTGGTCGGGGGTCATCGCCCGCAAATCCTCGGTCTTCATCATCGGCTCACGGGCTCCCTACTCGGCAATGCGCTCGACGAAGCGCGTCTTGATCGGCAGCTTGGCGGCGGCGAGGTCGAGCGCCTCGCGCGCCAGCGCCGACGTGACGCCGTCGAGCTCAAACAGGATGCGGCCCGGCTTGACCCGCACCACCCAGAACTCCGGCGCGCCCTTGCCGGAGCCCATGCGCACTTCGAGCGGCTTCTTCGACACCGGAACGTCCGGGAAAATACGGATCCACACCCGCCCGGCGCGCTTCATGTGACGCGTCATGGCGCGCCGCGCCGCCTCGATCTGGCGCGCGGTGAGGCGGTCCGGCTCCATCGCCTTGAGGCCGAACTGGCCGAAGCTCAGCGTCGCCCCGCTGGTGGCGACGCCTTTGATCCGGCCCTTATGCGCCTTGCGAAACTTGGTGCGCATCGGTTGCAGCATGGCACTACGCCTCTCTTGCCTTAATCAGACTGTTGGCTCAGGAATCGCGACGCGGGCGGCCCGCTTCGCTCTCGGCCATCCGCTTGTCCTGCGCCATCGGATCGTGCTCGAGGATCTCGCCCTTGAAGATCCACACCTTGACGCCGCAGGTGCCGTAGGTCGTGAACGCGGTGGCGTCGCCGTAATCGATGTCGGCGCGCAGCGTGTGCAGCGGCACCCGGCCCTCGCGGTACCATTCCATGCGCGCGATCTCGGCGCCGCCGAGCCGGCCCGAGCAGTTGATGCGGATGCCCTCTGCGCCGAGCCGCATCGCCGACTGCACCGCGCGCTTCATGGCGCGGCGGAACGCGACGCGGCGCTCGAGCTGCTGGGCGATCGATTCGGCGACCAGCTTGGCGTCGAGCTCGGGCTTCCTGATCTCGATGATGTTGATGACGACGTCGCTGTCGGTCAGCTTCGCGACTTCCTTGCGCAGCTTCTCGATGTCGGCGCCCTTCTTGCCGATCACGACGCCCGGCCGCGCCGAGTGGATCGTCACCCGGCACTTCTTGTGCGGCCGCTCGATCACGATCTTGGACACCGCCGCCTGCTTGAGCTGCTTCTGCAGCTCCTCGCGGATCTTCTTGTCCTCGTGCAGCAGCTTGCCGTACTCGTTCTTGCCCGAATACCACCGCGAATCCCAGGTGCGGTTGATGCCCAGACGCAAGCCGATCGGATTGACCTTCTGACCCATCGGGGTGCTCCTAAGCGCTCGCCTCGACCTGACGAACGACGATCGTCAGGTGCGAGAACGGCTTGAGAATCTTGCCGGCGCGGCCGCGGCCGCGGGCATGGAAACGTTTGATCACCAGGCCCTTGCCGACATGGGCGCGGGCGACGACGAGATCGTCGACATCGAGATCGTGGTTGTTTTCGGCATTCGCGATCGCCGACTCCAGGCACTTGCGCACCTCGACGGCGATGCGCTTGCGCGAGAATTCGAGATCGGCGAGCGCGATATGCACCTTCTTGCCGCGGATCAGCTGCGCGACCAGATTGAGCTTCTGCGGGCTGATCCGCAGCATGCGCGCGACCGCCTGGGCTTCGTTGTCCGGCAGGGCTCGGGGATGTGCTTTTTTGCTCATCGCTCTTCTCGCTTAACCGGCAGCCGGCCCGGGAGCCCGCTTCGCCTTCTTGTCCGAGGAATGACCGTGGAACGTCCGCGTCGGCGAAAACTCGCCGAGCTTGTGGCCCACCATTTCCTCGGTCACCATCACCGGAACGTGCTTGTGGCCGTTGTAGACCCCGAAGATCAGGCCGACGAACTGCGGCAGGATCGTCGAGCGGCGGCTCCACGTCTTGATCACGTCATGCCGGCCCGATGCCCGCGCGGTCTCCGCCTTTTTCAGCAGATACCCGTCGACGAACGGACCTTTCCACACCGAACGCGCCATGTTGCCCTCGACTTACTTCTTCCGCGCGTGGCGGCTCGAAATGATGAATTTGGTGGTCTTCTTGTTGGTCCGGGTCTTCTTGCCCTTGGTGGGCTTGCCCCACGGGGTGACCGGATGGCGCCCGCCGGAAGAGCGGCCTTCGCCGCCGCCGAGCGGATGATCGACCGGGTTCATGGAGACGCCGCGGTTGTGCGGCATGCGCCCGAGCCAGCGCTTGCGGCCGGCCTTGCCGATCGAGATGTTCATGTGGTCGGGGTTGGACACCGCGCCGACCGTCGCCATGCAGCGGCCATGGACCAGGCGCTGCTCGCCGGAATTGAGGCGCACGATCACGTATTCCTGGTCGCGGCCGACGATCTGGGCGTAGGAGCCGGCCGAACGCGCGATCTGGCCGCCCTTGCCGATCTTCATTTCCACATTATGGACGATGGTGCCGATCGGCATGTTGCCCGCCGGCATGGCGTTGCCGGGCTTGACGTCCACATGCTCGCCGGAGACGACGCTGTCGCCCTCGCCGAGCCGCTGCGGCGCGAGGATGTAGGACAGTTCGCCATCCGCGTATTTGATGAGGGCGATGAAGCCGGTGCGGTTCGGATCATATTCGATCCGCTCGACGCGGGCCGGCTCATCGTGCCTGCCGCGCTTGAAGTCGACGATGCGCAGCGCCCTCTTATGGCCGCCGCCGCGGAAGCGCACGGTGATGCGGCCGTTGTTGTTGCGGCCGCCCGAGGAAATCTTGCCTGACGTGAGCGCCTTGACCGGGTCGCCCTTGTAGAGGGCGGAACGGTCCACCAGCACGAGTTGGCGCTGGCCCGGCGTGGTCGGTTTATAGTGCTTGAGTGCCATCGTTCTCTATCCCGCGCCTCAGAGCCCTGTCGTCACATCGATGGTGTGACCTTCTTCGAGGGTCACAATGGCCTTCTTCACGTCCGACAATTCGCCGCGCACGCCGCGGAAATTGCGCACCTTGCCCTTGCGGATGAGGGTGTTGACGCGTTTGACCTTGACGTCGAACAGCTTCTCCACCGCTTCCTTGATCTGCGGCTTGGTCGCGTTCGCCGCGACCCGGAACATCACCTGGCTGTTCTCGGACGCCATCGTCGCCTTTTCGGTGATGACGGGCGCGAGGATGACGTCGTAATGGCGCGGATCCTTGGTGGTCATTTCAGTCGCGCCTCCAGCGCATCGAGCGCGGCGCGGGTCAGCACCAGCGTGTTCCGCCGCAGTATGTCGTAGACGTTGATGCCCTGGATCGGCAGCACGTCGATGTTGGGGATGTTGCGGGTGGCGAGGCGGAAGCCGTTGTCGATCTCGGCGCCGTCGATGATCAGCGCATTGGCGAGACCGAGGGCGGCGAAGCGGTTCTTGAGCGCCTTGGTCTTGGCTTCGGTGACTTTGGCCGCCTCGATGATGATGATTCCGCCATCCTTGGCCTTGGCGGACAGAGCGTGCTTGAGCGCGAGCACGCGTACTTTCTTGGGAAGGCCGATCTCGTGGCTGCGCACGACCGGGCCGAAGGAGCGGCCGCCGCCGCGGAACAGATTGGCGCGCTGGGAGCCGTGGCGGGCGCCACCGGTGCCCTTCTGCTTGTACATCTTCTTGCCGGTACGCCAGATGTCGGCGCGCCCCTTCACCGCATGGGTGCCGGCGCGGCGCTTGGCGAGTTGCCAGACGATGCAGCGCTGAATGAGGTCCTGGCGCGGCTCCAGTCCGAAGATGTCGTCGGACAGGCTGACCGAACCCTTGGCCTCGCCGTCGAGCGTCGTGATCTTGAGCTCCATGGTCACGCTCCCTGCGCCGGCGCTTCGGCGCCAGCGCCCTGGGACGCCTCGCCGGTGATGCGGAACTTGCCGGGTTGCGGCACTTCCTTGGGCAGCGTCTTCTTCACGGCGTCGCGCACCGTGATCCAGCCGCCCTTGGCGCCGGGCACCGCGCCCTCCACCAGGATGAGGCCGCGCTCGACGTCGGTCTGCATCACCTTGAGATTGAGGGTGGTGATGCGGGTGTTGCCCATCTGGCCCGGCATCTTCTTGTTCTTGAAGGTCTTGCCGGGGTCCTGGCGGCCGCCGGTCGAACCGATGGAGCGGTGCGAGACCGACACGCCGTGGGTGGCGCGCAGGCCGCCGAAATTCCACCGCTTCATGCCGCCGGCGAAGCCCTTGCCGATCGAGGTGCCGACCACGTCGACGAACTGCCCGACGACGAAGTGGTCGGCTGTGATCTCGGCTCCCACCGGGATCAGCGCTTTCTCATCGACGCGGAATTCGACGACCTTGCGCTTGGGCTCGACCTTGGCCACCGCAAAGTTGTTGCGCTCGGCACGGCTGAGCGTCTTCGCCTTGCGACTGCCGGCGCCGAGCTGGAGCGCCACGTAGCCGTTCTTGTCCTTGGTGCGGTGCCCGATCACCTGGCAATTGGCGAGCCGCAGCACCGTCACCGGCACGTGCTCGCCTGCATCGGTGAAGATGCGGGTCATTCCGAGTTTCTGTGCGATCACTCCGGAACGCATAGGCATTGTCCTTTGCTGCGCTTTCCAGATTACAGCTTGATCTCGACGTCGACGCCGGCGGCGAGGTCGAGCTTCATCAGCGCGTCCACCGTCTGGGGCGTCGGATCGACGATGTCGAGGAGCCGTTTGTGGGTTCGCATTTCAAACTGCTCGCGGCTTTTCTTGTCGACATGGGGCGAGCGATTCACGGTGAACTTCTCGATCTTGGTCGGCAGCGGGATCGGCCCGCGCACCTGCGCGCCGGTCCGCTTGGCGGTCGCAACAATCTCGCGCGTCGACGCATCGAGAATGCGATGGTCGAACGCCTTGAGCCGAATTCTGATGTTTTGACCGTTCATTGCTCACACGGTGAGGAGGCAGCAGACGATGGACCGACTGACTTGTCCGGTTCGTCTGCGCGCGCTCAATCCGTCCCCTTGTTGGTTTTTCCGTCCGTCCATTACTCGATGATCGAAGCGACGACACCCGCGCCGACCGTGCGACCGCCTTCACGGATGGCGAAGCGCAGCTTCTCCTCCATGGCGATCGGAACGATCAACTCGACCGTCATCGCGATATTGTCGCCCGGCATCACCATTTCCGTGCCTTCCGGCAGATGCACCACGCCGGTCACGTCGGTGGTGCGGAAATAGAATTGCGGACGGTAGTTGGTGAAGAACGGAGTGTGACGGCCGCCCTCTTCCTTGGTGAGGATGTAAGCCTCAGCCTTGAACTTGGTGTGCGGCTTGACGCTGCCGGGCTTGCACAGCACCTGGCCGCGCTCGACTTCCTCGCGCTTGGTGCCGCGCAGCAGGCAGCCGACGTTGTCGCCCGCCTCGCCCTGGTCGAGCAGCTTGCGGAACATCTCGACGCCGGTGACGACGGTCTTCAGCGTCGGCTTGAGGCCGACGATCTCGACTTCCTCGCCGACCTTGATGATGCCGCGCTCGATGCGGCCGGTCACCACGGTGCCGCGGCCGGAGATCGAGAACACGTCTTCCACCGGCATAAGGAACGGCTGATCCTTCGGGCGCTCCGGCTGCGGGATGTAGGCGTCGACCGCATTCATCAGCTCGTAGATCGATTCCTTGCCGAGCTTGGCGTCCTTGTCTTCCAGCGCCATCAGCGCGGAGCCCTTGATCACCGGGATTTTGTCGCCGGGGAAATTGTACTTCGACAGCAGCTCGCGAACCTCGAGCTCGACGAGCTCGAGCAGCTCGGGATCGTCAACCATGTCGACCTTGTTGAGGTAGACGACGAGGGCGGGAACGCCGACCTGGCGGGCGAGCAGGATGTGCTCGCGGGTCTGCGGCATCGGGCCGTCGGCGGCGCTCACCACCAGGATCGCGCCGTCCATCTGGGCGGCGCCGGTGATCATGTTCTTCACGTAGTCGGCGTGGCCGGGGCAATCGACGTGGGCGTAGTGACGCTTGTCGGTCTCGTACTCGACGTGGGCCGTCGAGATGGTGATGCCGCGCGCCTTCTCCTCCGGAGCCTTGTCGATCTGGTCATAGGCCGTGTATTGCGCCTTGCCCGTCTCGGCCAGCACCTTGGTGATCGCGGCCGTCAGCGACGTCTTGCCGTGGTCGACGTGACCGATGGTGCCGATATTGCAATGCGGCTTGTTACGTTCGAATTTTGCCTTACCCATTGCAGTCTCCGTTTGCGGTTTGGCGTTGTGTTTTCAATGTCGACCGGTTCAGGCGTACTTCGCCTGGACCTCCTGGGCGACATTGCTGGGTACCTGTTCGTAGTGATCGAACTGCATCGTGAAGGTGGCGCGTCCCTGGCTCATGGAGCGCAGGTTGTTGACGTAGCTGAACATGTTGGCGAGCGGCACCATGGCGTTGATGACGTTGGCGTTGCCGCGCATGTCCTGGCCCTGGATCTGGCCGCGCCGCGAGTTGAGGTCGCCGATCACCGAGCCGGTGTAGTCCTCCGGCGTCACCACTTCCACCTTCATGATCGGCTCGAGCAGCACCGAGCCGCCCTTCTGCAGCGCCTCGCGCAACGCCATGCGGGATGCGATCTCGAACGCGAGCGCGGATGAATCGACTTCATGATAGCGGCCGTCGATCAACGTGACCTTCAGGTCGACGACCGGGAAGCCGGCGAGCACGCCGGCACCGAGCACGGAATCGAGGCCCTTCTCGACGCCGGGGATATACTCCTTCGGCACCGAGCCGCCGACGACCTCGTTCTCGAACACGAAGCCGGTGCCCGGCGGTAACGGCTCGGCCACGATCTTGACCTGCGCGAACTGGCCGGTGCCGCCGGTCTGCTTCTTGTGCTGGTAGTCGACCGTGACCTTTTTGGTGATCTTCTCGCGATAGGCCACCTGCGGCGCGCCGATATTGGCGTCGACCTTGTAGGTGCGCCGAAGGATGTCGACCTTGATGTCGAGGTGAAGCTCGCCCATGCCCCTGATGATGGTCTGGCCGGACTCCGGATCGGTGTTGACGCGGAACGAGGGGTCTTCGGCCACGAGCTTCGCCAGCGCGACGCCGAGCTTCTCCTGGTCGGCCTTGGACTTCGGCTCGATCGCGATCTCGATCACCGGATCGGGGAATTCCATCTTTTCCAGGATCACCGAGCGCTGCGGATCGCACAGCGTGTCGCCGGTGCGGGTGTCCTTGAGACCCGCCAGCGCGACGATGTCGCCGGCATAGGCTTCCTTGATGTCTTCGCGGTTGTTGGCGTGCATCAGCAGCATGCGGCCGATGCGCTCCTTGCGTTCCTTGGTCGAATTGATGACGCCGGTGCCGCTCGTCAGCGTGCCGGAATAGATGCGGCAGAAGGTGATGGTGCCGACATAGGGGTCGTCCATGATCTTGAACGCCAGAAGCGACATCGGCTCCTTGTCGTCCGGATGACGCTCGATCTCATTGCCCTTTTCGTCGATGCCCTTGATCGCCGGCACGTCGAGGGGCGACGGCAGATAGTCGACGACGGCGTCGAGCAAGGGCTGCACGCCCTTGTTCTTGAATGCCGAACCGCACAGCACCGGATAGAACGCGCCGGTGATCACCGCCTTGCGGATCAGCTTCTTCAGCGTCGCCTCGTCGGGCATCTTGCCTTCGAGGTATTCCGTCATCGCGCCGTCATCGAGCTCGACGGCGGCCTCGATCAAGTGCTCACGATATTCGATGGCCTGATCGAGCATGTCGGCCGGGATGTCGATGTCGTCGTATTTGGCGCCGAGCGATTCGTCGTTCCAGATCACGCCCTTCATGCGGACGAGATCGATCAGGCCCTTGAACTGCTGCTCGGATCCGATCGGAAGCTGGATCGCAACCGGCTTGGCGCCGAGGCGGTCGACGATGTCCTTCAGGCATTGAAAGAAGTCCGCGCCGACCTTGTCCATCTTGTTGGCGAAGACGATCCGGGGAACCTTGTACTTGTCGCCCTGGCGCCAGACCGTCTCGGTCTGCGGCTCGACGCCCTGGTTGGAATCGAGAACGACGACCGCGCCGTCCAGCACGCGCAAGCTGCGCTCGACCTCGATGGTGAAGTCGACGTGGCCGGGAGTATCGATGATGTTCAGCCGCTTGCCGTTCCAGAACGCGGTGGTCGCGGCCGACGTGATGGTGATGCCGCGCTCCTGCTCCTGCTCCATCCAGTCCATGGTGGCAGCGCCCTCATGGACCTCGCCGATCTTGTGGCTCTTGCCGGTGTAATAGAGAATCCGCTCAGTCGTCGTCGTCTTCCCGGCATCAATGTGGGCCATGATGCCGAAATTGCGATAATCTTCGATCGGATGGACGCGGGGCATGGGTCTTTCCTTACCAGCGGTAATGCGCGAAGGCGCGGTTCGCCTCCGCCATGCGATGGGTGTCTTCCCGCTTCTTGACTGCGTTTCCCCGGCTGTTCGATGCATCGAGCAGCTCGGCAGAGAGCCGCTCGGTCATCGTTTTTTCGTTGCGTTCACGCGCGGCCACGATGAGCCAGCGGATGCCGAGCGCCTGGCGGCGTTCGTTGCGAACCTCCACCGGCACCTGGTAGGTGGCGCCGCCGACGCGGCGCGACCGCACCTCGATGGTGGGCATGACGTTGTCCAGCGCCTGCTGGAACACCGTGAGCGGATTCTGCTTGGTCTTGCCCTCGATCATGTCGAAGGCGCCGTAGACGATCGTCTCGGCGACCGACTTCTTGCCGGCATACATGATCGAGTTCATGAACTTCGAGACCACCATGTCCCCGAACTTTGGATCGGGAAGGACTTCGCGTTTCTCGGCACGGTGACGGCGGGACATCGGTCAGGCTCCAGAATCTGTTATTTCGGTCGCTTGGCGCCGTACTTGGAACGGCGCTGCTTGCGGTTCTTGACGCCCTGGGTGTCGAGCACGCCGCGCAGGATGTGGTAGCGCACGCCCGGCAGGTCCTTGACGCGGCCGCCGCGGATCATCACCACGGAGTGTTCCTGCAGGTTATGCCCTTCGCCGGGGATGTAGCCGATCACCTCGAAGCCGTTGGTGAGGCGCACCTTGGCGACCTTGCGCAGCGCCGAATTCGGCTTCTTGGGCGTCGTCGTATAGACGCGCGTGCAGACGCCGCGCTTCTGCGGCGACTGCTGCAGGGCCGGCACCTTCTTGCGCGCCTTCTGCGCCACCCGCGGCTTGCGGATCAACTGGTTGATCGTCGGCATCGTCGGCCTTCACCTCGTATTGCGGGGCAACGCCCCGGCACCATCTGCGCACGAACCTCGCGCACCCGAAACATCGCGCAACCCTGCGCGCGCGAAACATCGCGCGCGCAAAACGAAATCGCGCCATCCGCGAAAATCTCGCGAAATGACGCTCTGCGTCACAGAGGACCACGTCACCGAAGCGGCGCGGTCATGTCCTCACATCTGACAGTCGGTGTCAGAGCAGCGTTTGAGCTTCATTCGTCGAGGCGCGGAATGCCCAGTCAAGCCTCGGAAAACCTTACGGTTTTCAACTCTGCTGGACTGGACGGCCGTTCCGACTTGCGAAGCTCACCGCCTGCCGAAAAAGTGCGCGGGTTTTATCGGCGGGCCGGGCCGAAGTCAAGGCCGGCTGCAACAAAAACGCAGCCTGCCAGTCACTTCCTCGACGCAAACGCGTCAGGCAGAGATGGTCATTGTTCGCGCAATTACAAGAAAGCGGCAGCCCAGGCTCTCATGGCGCACTCTTAGGGTGCGGAGGGCGCCGGCATCAGGCTGACGTGGGCGGCCGCGATCCGCCAGCCGTCCTCGGTGCGCAGCCAGACGTGGCTTTGCCGGCCGGTCAGCTTGGAGCCCTCGCGCTGGAACTCCGTATTGGCGGTCGCCATGTCGCGCCCGTAGCTGACGATCACGGTATTCTTGAGCTGCCGCGTCAGGTCAATGGGCGGACGCCCGTTGCGATACGCCGCAATGGCCTCGTAACCGTAGAGATTCTCGCCGATGCCGAAGCGCAGGGTGTTGGGACTGTTCCAAAACAGCACATCGAGGACCGCCACGTCGTTGTCGATGAGGGCGCGTTCGTAGCGCCGGAATGCCTCGGTCACCTCGGCGACGACCTCCGGAATATTGATCTCAAGCATCGGCATCTCCCCCATGGCGGAGTGAAAGGCGCGGGCGCGGTCCGCGATTCGCCGACGGTTCCGCGCGCCGCCCCGGGTCGGACAATCTTCTCAGGCTGCGACGCGCCTATTTGGCCTTGCCGATCACGCCCGCCACATACCAGTCGAAGTTGCCCATCTTGTCGCCTCCCCAGGACTCGCCGGCGGCGATGCGGACGACGCCGGTGTTATCGGTGATTGGGCCGGTGAAGGGATTGAAGCCGCTGCCGATCCGATCGGCGGCAGCCGTGACAAGTCCGCGCACGTCGGCCGGCACTGCGGTCCCGAATGGCGCCACCGCCATCATGCCTTGGCCGAGGCCTTGCCGCACCATCGCCGGCTTGAACGTTCCCGCGATCACGCTTTTGGCGGTGGCGGTCATGAACGGGCCCCAGGTGAAGCCGAGCCCGGTCAGCCAGCCCTTCGGCACGAGTTGCCGCGCCTCGATGGACTGGAAGCCGATCGAGTAGACGGACCGGCTTTCGGCGACCTGGATGATGGTGGCGGGAGAGTCGACGTGCATGGTCACGACATCGGCGCCCTGGTCGATGAGCGCGTTGGCGGCTGCGGCTTCCTTGGCCTTGTCGGCCCAGCCGCCGGTGACCACCACGCGGGTCTGCGCCTGCGGGTTGACCGAGCGCGCCCCCATCTCGAAGGCGTTCACGTTGCCGATCGCGTAGCCGATCGGCACCCCGACCACGAAGCCGAGCGTGTTCGACTTCGTCATCTTGCCGGCCGCGACCCCCATGGCGTACCAGGCGGCCTGGGTGGCGCCGAAGAAATTGCCGAAATTGGGCGCCTGCATCCAGCCGCCGGCGTGCTCGAACACGACGTCCGGATGCGCCTTTGCCAAGTTGAAGGCGAATTGCTGGTGGCCGAAGCTGGTGGCGAAGATCAGCTTTGCCCCCTGCTGGATCATGCCCTCCATGATCCGTTCCGATTCGGCCGTCTCGGGGACGTTCTCGGCTTCGATCAGCTTGAGGCCGGGAATGTTCTTTTTCATTTCCTCGAGGCCGTCCTTCATGGCCCGGTTGTAGCCGTAGTCGTTGACGCTGCCGACATAGATCGCCCCTACGGTGAGCGAGGGCTTGTCCTGCGCCATGAGCGGGCCCGTGCCGAACGCGCCGGCGAGCAGCGCGCATGCGCCCAGCAAAACCGATCTCCGTGTCATCTTGCGCTCCTTTCGTGCCGTGGCGGCGGGTGCCGCCCACGCTTGCTTCGAGACTTGCGTCCTACTCCACGCCCACCAGGGTTCGACCGAGCGCCGCCGGCGCCGCGGACTGGCGGTTCAGTCCCCACACGATGAGGACCAGCAAGGTGAGCAGGTAGGGAATCATGTTCATCAGGAACGGCGAGACATCGGCTCCCGCGGCCTGGAGCTGCAACTGCAGCGCCTCGGCGCCGCCGAACAGGAGCGCGCCGGCAATCGCCCAGAGCGGATTCCACCTGGCAAAGATCACCAGCGCGATGGCAATGAAGCCGCGGCCGGCGGTCATCCCCTCCGCCCAGGTCAGCGTGAGCGCGATCGACAGATGGGCTCCGGCGATGCCACCCAGCATGCCGGCAAGCGCGAGGGCCTGGTACTGCAACAGCGCCGGCCGGTAGCCGGCCGCGTAAGCCACCGCCGGGCTTTCGCCCACCGCGCGCAATCCAAGACCCCACCGGGTGCGGAACAGCAGCCCCCAGGTGAGGACCGCGGCCGGCACGGCGAGCCAGACCAGGATGTCCCAGCTCAGGAGCCTTCCGCCCGGCCCGTCGAACCCCGGCAAGCGCAGGCGCGGCAATCCCGTGATCAGCGCGCCGACGAACGGCCGCCCCACCAGCGCACTCAAGCCGAAGCCGAAGAACATCAGGCTGAGGCCGGAGGCGAGCTGGTTGGCCCGCCGCCCGATCACCAGATAGGCGAAGATCAGATTGGCCGCCGTGCCCGCGAGCGCGGCCGCCAGAAGCCCGATATACGGACTGCCGGTCCAGGCGGTGGCGGCAAAGCCGGTCGCCGCGCCGATCAGCATGATGCCTTCGAGGCCGAGATTCACGATGCCGGCTCGCTCGCCGATGAGTTCGCCGAGGGTGGCATAAAGCAGCGAGGTGCCCGACAGGATGGAGCCGGCCAGGACGCCGATGAGGAAGGCGGTGCTCATCGCGCCGGCCCCCCGGCCGGCCGCTGGCCCAGCACGATGAACAGGATGACCGCCATCAGGATATTGACGACCGCGAAAGGCAGCCCCTGGGTGATCTGCAGGATGTCGCCCACCGAGCTGATGACGGCGAACAGGAACGACATCGTCAGCATGCCGCTCGCGCTGGTGCGCGCGAGCCAGGACACCAGGAAGCCGATGAAGCCGTAGCCGGGCGACAGCTCGGATACCAACCGGCCCTGGATCGCCGCCACTTCCGCCATTCCGGCGATGCCCGCGGCGCCCCCGGCGATGAACATGACGACCAGGATGTAGCGGAACACCGGAATGCCCAGACGCCGCGCCGCTTCCGGATTGCCGCCGATTGCCCGCATCTCCAGACCGAAGCGGGTGCGGTTGAGCACGAACCAGTAGAGAAAGAGGCAGGCAAGGGCGTACAGCAGGCCGGCATGGATGCGCGAATGAAAGAAGGTCGGAAGCCGCGCCGCATCCACGAATGCGGGTGACTGCGGATAGGACGCGCTCTCCGGGCTCCGCCACGGTCCGAAGATGAAGAAACTTACGATCAGCGGAGCCACGTAGTTGAGCAGCAGCGTCGAGATGGTCTCGTTGACGAGGCGCAGCGCCCGCAATACCCCCGGTATGAGCGCCCAGACGCCGCCGCCGATGAAGCCGAGCAGCGCGAGGGCCGGCAGCAGGACGATCACCGGCTGGTCCGCAAACGCCAGCGCGCCGGCGGTCGCAAGCCAGGCACCCATATAGAGCTGGCCCTCGGCACCCACATTGATGAGGCCGATCCGCGCCGGCAAGGCCGCCGCCACCGCGGTGAGCAACAGCGGGATCATGCGCACCACGAGCTCGGAAAAGCCGTAGGCATTGCCGAACACGTAGAGGATCGTGTCGACATAGGCCTTGAGCGGATCCTTGCCGACCAGCGCCAGCAGCACCGAAAAAACGCCGAGTGCGACGACGGCCGCCAGTGCGAAGCGCGTCGCCGCGGCGCGCCCCGACGCGAAACACAACAGGATCGCGGCGCTACGCTGCATCGGCGTGATCCCCTGCCCCGACCATGAGCGGACCCACGGCTTCGGCACGAAAGTCGTCCGGGCCGAACTCGCCCGCGATGGCGCCGCGATAAAGCACGACCAGCCGGTCGCTCACCGCAAACAGCTCGTCGAGATCCTCCGACATGATCAGAACGGCGGCGCCGGCATCGCGCGCACCGCGCAGCAGCGCACGAACCGCCAATGTACTGCGCGCGTCGAGCCCGCGGGTCGGATAGAGCGCGACGATCAGTTTCGGCTCGTGGGCCAATTCGCGGACCAGCACGACCCGCTGCAGGTTCCCGCCGGACAGCGTGGCGATCGGCGCCTCGAAAGCCGGCCGCGGAAACGCCAGCCGCGTGAAGGTCCGCGCCATGTCCGCGTCCAGCCTCTGCCAATCCACCGTGAGCCCGGCGCGATAGCGCCGGCCGGTGCCGAGCGCGAGATTTTCCCGCACCGACAATCCCGCCACGCAGGCGAGCGCCAGCGGATCGTCGGGGATCGCGGCGACACCCTTGTCCCGTACGGTCGCGATCGACCATCGCAAGGCGTCCTCGCCCCACAACAGTTTCGTTCCTCGGTGTGGATGCCGCACGCCGAGAATGACGTCTGCGAGTTCTCTCTGGCCATTGCCGGACACTCCGGCGACCCCGACGATCTCGCCGGAATGAATTTTCATCGAGAGGTCGCGCAGCGATGTCTCGCCCCCGCGGCCCGACGTCGAGACGGCAGCGAGTTGGAGCGCGCACGGCTCTCCGCCGGGGGTGGCGCGGACGGGCGGCTGTGCCGGCGCCGGGGTCGCGAGCGGTCCTGCGAACATCAGGGCGAGCAAGTCCTCTTCAGTGGTATCGCCCCGGTCGCGGGTTCCGGCGATGCGGCCTTGCCGCATCACTGCGATCCGATCCGCGCAGGCGAGTACCTCGCGGAGCTTGTGGGTGATCAATACGATGCCGAACCCTTCGGCCCGCAGCTCCGCAATGGTGGCAAAGAGGCCGTCGGTTTCCTGGGGCGCCAGCACCTTGGTCGGCTCATCGAGGATCAGCACGCGCGAGCCGGCGAGGATCTGCTTGAGGATTTCCACTTTCTGCTGCTCGCCGACCGCAAGCTCGCGGACCGGCCGCCACGGATCGACGGAGAGGCGGAAGCGCTCGGCATAAAGGGCCATGCGTTCGAGAATGTCAGCACGTCGCACCACCGCCGGGAGATCCCGCTGGAACAGGGCCACGTTCTCGAACACGCTGAGCGCCGGGATGAGCGTGAAGGTCTGGAACACCATCCCGATGCCATGGGCGCGGGCGTCGCGGGGGGATGAAATCGCGACGCGCTCGCCGTGGACCCGAATCTCGCCGGAGTCGGCGGCGTAGTAGCCGTAGAGGATTTTCGCGAGCGTGCTCTTGCCGGCACCGTTTTCGCCGAGCAGCGCCACCACCTCGCCGGCGCGGACATCGAAATGCGCGATGTCGTTGGCGAGGAGGCTGCCGAACCGTTTGACGATCCCGAAAGCCTCGATGAGCGGAGGCTCGCCAGGCCCGATCATATCGCCACCGGTCCCGCCATGAGACCTGCGGCACGCATTCGGCGGCATGTATTTTGCTTAGTCATAGCGGCTGCTGCCTCTATTCCTCGCCGTCATGGCGAGCGCCCGGCGGAGCGGTCCGCAGGAGGAAGCCATTGAATGCACGCCTCGAATCGCCGCGGCTTCGGCCGGTTCAGCCGGTCCGAGAGTTCGGCTCCGCATCGAGAAGTCTCGTCGGACGCACCGCAATGATGCCGAAATCGAAGACGTCAGGGAAATGATAAAAGAATATGGATGTAATAGCCGAACGGAATTTGCGATCGGTTGATCTCAACCTGCTGGTCGTCTTCGACGCGCTGATCACCGAGCGCAACGTCACCCGTGCGGCCGCGCGCAACGGGCTGAGCCAGCCGGCCGTGAGCAAGGCCCTGAACCGGCTGCGCTACCTGTTCGACGATCCCCTGTTCGTGCGCCGCGACCGCGCCATGGAGCCGACCGCTCGCGCCCTCGAGCTGGCCGGACCGATCCATGGGGCGCTCGCTGACATCTCCCGGACCCTGACGCTTCCCGCCGCCTTCGATCCCGCGACCGTGCGGGCCACCATCAAGATCGCCACCATCGACCTCTACCACACCAATCTGTTGCCGGCGCTGGTCCGGCACCTGCGCCGCCATGCCCCGGGCGTCGATCTCCAGGTGCGGGCCAACGACTGCTCCCGCCTTCATGAACGCCTCGCCGCCGGCGAGATCGACATCGCCTTCGCGCCCCTGGGAACAAGGGCCAGCGAGCTTGCCGCCGAGCCCCTGTGGAACGACCGGCTGGTCATGCTGGTCGGCCGGGACAATCCCGTGACGGAGCCGATGAGCATCGAATCCTATGCGGCAGCGGGCCATCTCGTCGACGCCGGCCACGTCCAGGTGTCGCCGGAGGGCGTCGGCTCGAGCGTGGTCGACGCGATCCTGGCCGCCCGCGGACTGCGCCGCCGCATCGTATTGGTGCTGCCGAGCTCGGCCGGCGTTCCGTTCGTGGTCGCGGCCACCGACCTCATCGCGACGCTGCCGAGCCGCATCGTCAAGGGCCTGCCGGCGGTGCCGAACATCCGCGTGCTGGCGCCTCCCTTCCCGGATGTCGAGGTGTGCCCGCACATGTTCTGGCATCGCCGCACCCAGGCCGATCCGTTGCAGGTGTGGTTGCGCAGCGTCATCCGCGAAATTGCTGCGGGGGTTTAGGCGAAGTCTGCAATTTTTTGCGGTGCCAGGTCCTTTGTGTCCGCGACAGCTTGAATCTTGCTCGCAAGCTGCTTCACGAGCGGCCAATATGTGATCCAAGCCCACACGGGGCTTGAATCACGTTATCGCCGCCTGGCTTCAATGCTTTTCCGGGTATCGGCTGACGAAGCCGTTCCGGTTCGGCATCTGCACCTTCGGCAGGGTCTCGGCGTTCATCACGTCGTTCTCGCCGATGATCTTGTTGCGCGCGAGAATGAAGGCGGTGAGCGCATAGACCTCGTCGTTGGTCAGCGACTTCGGCTGCGGCCACGGCATCGCGCGCCGGGTGAAGTCGAAGATCGTGGTGGCATTCGGCACATAGAGCGCCATGGTCCGCTCCGACTTGCCGGGCGGCGTTGACGAGCGCGGCATTGGTGCCGCCCTGACGCCGTCCTTGCCGTGGCAGGCTTCGCATTTCTGCGCGAAGATGGCGGCGCCTTGCGCCGGCGTGCCGCTGCCGGGCGGCAGACCTTTGCCGTCCGGCGCCGATGCTCATGTCCCAGAGCGCGAGATCGGCCTCGCTGACCGGCTTGCCGAGCCCGGGCCGGTCGGCGGCGATGCGCGGCGCGCCGACAGCACGAGCGCGAGCGGGAACGACGAGCGGCAAACGCTTACCCGTAGACATGCTTGGCCTCCCCTTTGCTGTCGATCGCCCAGCTCGTGATGACGTTCATGTGCCCCATCGGGAAGGCGGTGACCGGAACGTTGACCTTGGGCTCGCCGCGCTCGGCGAACATCTCGGCGCGGGTCGGCTGCACGTTGCCGGCCTCGTCCCAGGCGCGGCTTTGCAGCACGACCGGCTGGCCGTCCCAGCGCCAGGGCATGCGGAACCGGGTCAGCGCCTTGCTGAGCACCGGCGCGTCGAGCGCCGCCTGCGCCCAGCTCTTGCCGCCGTCGGCCGAGACCATGACCTTGGCGATCCGCCCGTTGCCCGAATAGGCGAGGCCGGAAATCTCGTAGAAGCCCGGTCCCTTCAGCGTCAGCCCGGGCGACGGGTGGGTGATGAAGGACTTGACCTCCATCGGGAAGAAGAACTGCCAGATTTTCGGGCCCGCCACCCGATAGGTGTATTGCAGGGTCTCGTTGATGGCCATGACCGGCTCCTCGATGAGCTTGATCCGGTGCAGCCATTTGACGTTCATGTTGCCTTCGTAGCCGGGCACCAGGAGCCGCATCGGATAGCCCTGCGCCGGGTTGATGCGCTCGCCGTTCTGGTAGAGCGCGATCATCGCGTCATCGAGCGCCTTGGCGATCGGGATGCTGCGATTCATGCTCGGCCCGTCGGCGCCTTCCGCGAGCAGCCACTTCGCCTTCGGGTCGATGCCGGTCTCTTCGAGCAGCGTGGAGAGCCGCACGCCGGTCCATTCCGAGCACGACACCAGGCCGTGGATCGCCTGCACGTTGGCCTGCACCGGGTCCTTGTTGTAGAGCGGCGCGCTGTTGCCGCCGCATTCGACGAAGTTGACGCGCGTCACCATCGGGATAGCGCGCAAGTGTCTCGAGGTCGAACACCAGCGGCTGCTTCACCAGGCCATGGATCACCAGGCGGTGCTTGGCCGGGTCGATATCGGGAAAGCCGGTGCGCGCCACCACGAAATGCAGACCGTTCGGCGTGATCGTGCCGTTCGAGCAGATGGTGCGGCGTGCGCGCCTGGCTGGTGCGCGGCTCGTTGTTGGGATTGGTCAGCGTGCGCACGACCTTGTTCTCGTACTTCGCCGGCACGCCATAGGCCGGGATGGGTGCTCCGGGCTCCATGCTCCAGGGATCGACCGGCAGCGGCTCGGCGGCGGCGCCGGTGAGCGAGCTGCCGACCCCGGTCGCCGCCGCGCCGGCGAACAGCATGCCGCGCCCGAGCAGCGCGCGGCGATCGACGAGGCCGTTGCCGGCGACGTCCGGCATACGCGACGCTACGTCTTTCGTGCTTGCTTGTCATGATTGTCCTCCCTCGAGGGTTCGCGACCGTCTGAACATCTTCAGACCGACAAATCCCAACCGTCACGTTTCAAAGTATACCATGTCGGGAGCGCCCTTCCATCCGCCAGTGAGCAACGGCCGGCGAGGCCTGACGCGACGCTCCCCGTACCCGCGCCGGCGGCGATGTCGACCAATCGCTCGGAATCGCGTTGAAGGCACAACCAAAAAGAAAGGGCCGCCCGAAGGCGGCCCTTGATGCGTCGTGCGTGCGTCGCGGAACGCGCGGCGGATTACTCCGCAGCGGGCAACTGGGCCGGCTGCGCGGCGTTCTTCACCGCCTGCTCCCGCTCGCGCTCGTCGAGGATGAGCTGATCGCGCTTGGTCGCGACTTCGCGGAGCTCGTTCATCATCGCGCCGGTTCCCGCCGGGATCAGGCGGCCGACGATGACGTTCTCCTTGAGGCCGTCGAGCGTGTCGATCTTGCCGTTCACCGCCGCCTCGGTCAGCACGCGGGTCGTCTCCTGGAACGACGCCGCCGAGATGAACGAGCGCGTCTGCAACGAGGCCTTGGTGATGCCGAGCAGGACGGGGTAGCCGTGAGCCGGCTTCTTGCCCTCCTCCACCGCCTTCACGTTGATCTCGTCGAGCTCGGTGCGATCGAGCTGCTCGCCGTTGATCAGGTCGGTCTCTCCGGCGTCGTCGATCTCGACCTTCTGCAGCATCTGGCGAACGATCACCTCGATGTGCTTGTCGTTGATGCTGACGCCCTGCAGCCGGTAGACCTCCTGGATCTCGTTGACGAGATAGGCGGCGAGTTCCTCGACGCCCTTGACCGCCAGGATGTCGTGCGGCGCCGGGTTGCCCTCGACGATGTAGTCGCCCTTCTCGATGACGTCGCCGTCCTGAAGGTGGATGTGCTTGCCCTTGGGAATGAGATATTCCCTGGCCTCTTCGCCCTCCACGCTCGGCTCGATGGTGAGGCGGCGCTTGTTCTTGTAGTCGCGCCCGAACCGCACGGTGCCGGAGATTTCGGCGATCACCGCCGCCTCCTTTGGCCGCCGCGCCTCGAACAGCTCCGCCACCCGCGGCAGACCGCCGGTGATGTCGCGGGTCTTGGCGCTTTCGGTCGGAATACGCGCGATGACGTCGCCCGCCTTCACGTGGCTGCCGGTGTCGACCGAGAGAATGGCGTCGACCGCCAAGAGGTAGCGCGCCTCGCCGCCGCGGGGCAGCTTGAGGATCTTGCCGTCCTTGCCTTTGATGACGATGGACGGACGCAGATCCTGCTGGCCGCGGGCCGCACCGGTGCGCCAGTCGATGACCACGCGCTTGGCGATGCCGGTCGATTCGTCGAGCCATTCCGACATCGACTGTCCCTCGACCAGATCCTCGAACGCGGTCGAGCCCTCGACCTCGGTGAGCATCGGGCGGGTATAGGGATCCCACTCGGCAATGCGCTGGCCGCGCTTGACGTGATCGCCCTCGTCCACCTTCATGCGGGCGCCATACTGGATGCGGTGGACGGCGCGCTCGGTGCCGTCCTGATCCACCACGATCACCCCCATGTTGCGCGTCATGCAGATGAGATCGCCATCGGAGTTGCGCGAGATGTTGCGGTTCTTGATCCGGATGGTCCCCTCGAAGTTGGATTCGATGAAGGACTGCTCCGAGATCTGCGCCGCGCCGCCGATGTGGAAGGTGCGCATGGTGAGCTGGGTGCCCGGCTCGCCGATCGACTGCGCCGCGATGACGCCGACAGCTTCGCCCATGTTGACGGGCGTTCCGCGGGCGAGATCGCGACCGTAGCAGGCCGCGCACACGCCGTTGGGCGCCTCGCAGGTGAGCACCGAACGGATGCGCACCTCCTGGACCCCCGCCGTCACGATCTTCTCGACCTCGGCCTCGCCGAGCAGCGT
>CAWBSI010000016.1:0-49444 GCA_963791375.1 uncultured Alphaproteobacteria bacterium | reverse complement strand
CCATGACGATCTACGATTTCACCGCCCGGATGAACGACGGGAAGGAACGCCGTCTCGCCGACTTCCGGGGCAAGGTGCTGCTGGTCGTCAATGTCGCCTCGAGATGCGGCTTCACGCCGCAATACGAGGGCCTGCAGGACCTTCACGAGCGGTTTGCGCCACGCGGCTTCGAAATCCTCGCCTTCCCCTGCGATCAGTTCGGCCATCAGGAGCCGGGGCCGGACGTGGAGATTGCCGCCTTCTGCGACCGCACCTACGCCATCACGTTTGCGCTGTTCGCGAAGATAGAGGTCAACGGCGAGAACGCTCACCCGCTCTACATCTGGCTCAAGCAGCAGAAGACCGGCCTACTGGGCAGTCGCATCAAATGGAATTTCACGAAATTCCTGGTCGATGGGAATGGGGAGGTGCGGGCGCGGTTCGCACCCGTGACGACGCCGGAACGCATCGCACGCCATGTGGCGAAGCTGCTCTAACAACGTGATCGTGCGCGGTGTCGGCAGGTTCGCCAGAGATTATTCGTTCGCCAGAGCCGCTAACATTCCCAAGGCGCTGAGCGAAATCATCGTAGCGATGATCAGCACTGTCATTGGCGCACAATCCCCAATTCGTTTTCCCCAGGCCGGGATCGTGCCATCGGTAACGTGGCCGAAGTGAGGCGACCGTTTTTTCGGCGGTCACCTCATGAATGTATTCCGTCGGCACCAACGCGGCCTTTAATTGGCGGGACTCCCGCATGTCCCGCCGGCAGGTCTGAAAAATCGCCGCACCCCTGCGGGCGAGAGTCGAAATGCTCCACGTCTAACTCGACTGGTACGGCATCCATTCCGGGCTATGGCTGCTTTCCTCCCTGGCCGCATTGAGAAGCGACTCGCAGCCGTGCTCCTGGGCCGCCTTCTTGGCCTCAAGGCTGGCGATTTGAAGGACCGATGCGAGGGAGCGGCATTCCGCCGATCTGGCCATGCGGCTCAATTCGGCGGTGAGGTCATGGATGTATTCCGCGACCTGCCTGGCAGCCCTGATCTTCATCCATGCATCGAAACTCTCGATGAGGCCGTCTGCAGGGCCGGTTGTGATCTGATGTTTCATTCGCATCGCGTGCTCCCCTCGCTGTCGGATCGGGTTGTCGGACGCCCGAACCGAACGGTCCCCACTGTCGCGGCCATCTGCCCGCACGAGTGTGAACTGGTTCACACTCGCGAAAAAATCGGGTTCGGCAGAACGGGCCGGAGTTGACGGCTGCGAGAGCGGGCGCGCGCGTCGGCCCGAGGTGCGATCGACATAGCGAGCAACAGAAAAGCAGCGACAAGTCGCGATTTCTTTACCTTCTTCGACTCCCGCGCGGAACATGAATATTTCCGAAACAAATCTTCCGTATCAGGGACCGCAGCGGGCACCCGCTCGGGCAGCGGAATGGCGCACCCCCGCGCGCCTATGCGCCGACGCCGATCATGGAGCCGGGAAGCACTCTGAACAAAGGCGACGCGATACGCGAGAACCGTTCCGGCGCGGCCGTCGAGACGGTGCTTCGTCAGACCGGCAATATCGTCGAGACCTACCAGGGCAACACGTACCACATCACGAAAATCGTGCGTGCGGTGGCGCTGGGTGCGCCTGACCTGCCGCCACTGCCCGACCTCAGCAAAAAGGGATTGACGAGCGGGTGAGGCCACCGCGAGGCTGGCGGGCATTGATTCGCTGTCCGGAGCGATGTCAATGTTCGAGCAACCCGTCGTTCAACTCGTTGCCATCGTCTGCATTGTCATCGTAGCGCTGCGGGTACTGAATTACTTTCGCTTGGTTTGGGGCGTGCTTCTCAGCGTCGCCACGTTATTCGCCGCCATCATCTATTTGCCAATGGCGCGGGGAGGTTGGGGCGTCGCTGCAATCGTCCCGGTGTCGTTTGGCCTCGTCTATCTGGCAATGACATTGACCAAGTACCGCAATCGGCATCGATGATTTGACGGGCTAACGAGCAAGTGCTCGTCTCCGTCTAAACACGCGCCGAAGCCGCCGCACTGTTGAGACGTGGCGACTGAGTTTAGGCCGTTTCGTTGCCTTCAATTCACGCAAAAGCGCGAACGCATCGGCCAGTTCCGGGCCAGCCCTGCCCTCACTGTGCTTCATGATGAAGTCCAGCGACCATTGCAGCGCAGCGACCAGTTCTCTCCCCCGCTGCTGATTATCGGCCGGCGCGTCTAGGAATCTGTATGCGCGTTGGATAGAGTTGGCTTTTTCCGCGCGGACATGTTCCGGGGTGTGTTCGATGAACGTCATTACCACGCGCAGGGACTTGGTAGCTCGCGCAATTTGTGATGGATTGAGCCTCTGACTTTTCATGCGCTGCGCACTCGGAAACCGCCCGCCACCGCTTTCGTTCTCCTGCGCTTTCGAGTAGTTGGCAACTCACCCTCGCGGGCAGTAGTTAATTGTTAAGGATGACCGTTCCGGCGCGATGTAGCTGCAGTGACCATGGCCAAAGCACCCACCACGCAAACCATCGCGGCCGAACTCAGCGTGCCGGAGCGCGTGCTGTTGCTCTGCTTGGCGTCGGATACCGATTGGCTGAAGGCGGGCGTTCCCACTGCTGTGCGGACTGCTGGCGCGCCTGACGTAGCGCGGGATCGTCCACGCCGAAAGTAGGAGTTGCCGATGTCACTCCACCGTTCCGTTGTTTTCGCGAGCCTGGCTTTCGCCGCCTTGCTCAATCCACCGGCGCGCGCCGCCGATGCGGCGCCCTCCGACCTGGTGCTGGCGCGGCCTGGCACCCTGCCGATCATCATCACGGCCCCACATGGCGGGCGCCAGGCGATACCGGGCGTCGCGCCGCGCGACACGCAGGGCATGCCCAGGGGTGGGCGTGGCTACGTGACCGGCGGCGACACCAACACCGACATACTGGCGCTCGGCATTGCCGCGGAGATCAAGGCGCTCACCGGCAAGGAACCCTACCTGGTGATGGCGAAGTTCAAGCGCAAATTCATCGATCCCAATCGGCCGCCGGAGATCGCGTTGGACAGTCAGGCGGCGCGGCCCTACTACGATTACTATCACCAGTCCGTCCGCCGCTTCGTCGATGAGATACGCAGCAAATATCCGGCCGGCCTGCTGGTCGACGTGCACGGCCAGAAGAAAGACCCGACCGTGGTCATGCGAGGCACGCAGAACGGCCGCACGGTCGAGCGCCTGCTGGAGCGTGCCGGCGCGCCGGCGGTGACGGGCCCCAACGGCATCTTCGGGCAGCTCGAGGCCAACGGATTGAGGGTCTTCCCCCGCAACGACGTGCCGCCGGGCGGCACCAGCGAAAACCGCGGGTTCAACGGCGGATATACGGTCGGCACCTATGGCAGCCACAACGCCGGCGGCATCGATGCCGTGCAAATGGAGTTCGGCAGTGTGTATCGTCAGAGGCCTGAAGTCGCCGAAACTGCCAAGGAGGCAGCCAAGGCGATCGTGGCATTCTATGACGCGTATTTGAAAAAGCCGCAAAACTGAAGACGCACGGGAGCCAAGATGCTTCGCCGGGCGGACGCGTTCCGGGCAGCATTCGATCGGCATCAACCGCTGCTACTCCACGGACGCGCATGGCGAACGGATAGCCTCGTCCGAGTGTGAACCAGTTCACATGCGGATTCCTGCTTGCCTACTAGAAAGAAAACATCCTTCAATTCTTGTCTTGTGCAAATGTGTCATTAGGGTCGTCGTTCCCGCTGCTGCGATCGCAACAGGAGCAGGGGAGATGCGAGATCAGTTGGCGGTTCACAAGGAGATCGGTCTGCTTTGAAACTCCATCTGGGAACTCTCACATGCCCAAGAACATCGTGATCTTTTCGGATGGGACCGGACAAGCCGGAGGTTTCCGGTTCGACGAAAATCGAAGCAACATCTACAAGCTTTATCGTGCGGCCCGCTGCGGCCCCGATTCGTCGGTCGACCCCAGGGAACAGATCGCCTTCTACGATCCAGGATTGGGATCGCAGGCGGATGGGGGACACCTGGTGGGCCGGCTCGCGCGCTGGATCCACAACATCGTCGCGCAGGCGACCGGTTTCGGCATCACGAGAAACATCATCGACTGCTACGCCGCGCTGATACAGTTGTGGCGTCCCGGCGATCGCATCTTCTTGTTCGGGTTCAGCCGCGGTGCCTATACCGCCCGATGCGTCGCCGGCGTCATTGCCCGCTGCGGCATCCCTACCCATCCGGACAAAGAACCCGGCAAGCCGCTCAGGATCGACCCCGGCTCGGCGCAGAAGCTCGCGGCCTACGCAGTCAAACACGTCTATCAGTTCACCTATCCGCGCAGGACGGAAGAGGCCACCCCGTACCAGAAATTCCTCTTGAGCACCCGCGAAAAGCTCGCCGAACGGTTCCGCAACGACTACGGCTCGGGAAATTCCGGCAACGCCAACGTATATCCCCATTTTATCGGTGTATTCGACACCGTCGCGGCGCTGATCAGTCCGGCGACGACAGGATTATTCGTCATCGTATTTCTACTTTTCGCGGCAGCACTGGGCGTCATCGGCCAAGTGCTCGCGCTGTTCGGCGGCGTTCTCCAAATTCTGAGCTTCAGCCACGTCTTTTGGGGCACCATCGTTTTTGCGGCACTGGTAGCGTTCGCAGTGTACGTATTCACCCACTTGAAATGGGATTTTTCGCTACCCGGCTATGGTTTCATGGATTCGCTGAGGACGATTCATTTCAACGGGCTATGGATGACGTTCTACGACTGCGAGCTCAATCCGAACGTCGGCTATGCGAGGCATGCACTCTCGATCGACGAAAACCGCGCGAATTTCAAACGCGTCGGGTGGTTCAGCAACAAGGAGACGTCGCGCGACGCGGACGGAATTCAATGGTTCGAGCAGGTCTGGTTTGCAGGCAACCATTCCGACATCGGCGGCAGCTACATCGAGAACGAATCGCGCCTCTCCGACACGTCGCTGGACTGGATGCTGAGTTGGGCGAGCTCCATTCCAGGAGGCCTGAAATACGACCGGCGCGTCCTCAACCTTACGGCGTGTCCGGACGGAGCCCAGCATGACGAGGTGAAGCGGGGCTTGGGCCTCATCACTGCGTATCTGGGCTGGACGTGGACCGAGGCGAAGCGCAAGCTTCCCGGTGACGACGCCATCATGCATCGTTCCGTCTATGAGCGGTTCGATCTCGATGCCGTGCAAGTCTACGATGAACTCGTACCATACCGGCCGACGACGCTCGCCACTCACAACGACTTCGCGGCCTATTACAAGGCGGGCGCGCCATTCCCCGCCCAGTCCCTGAAATCGGCTACAGCGCTCGCCGACGAGCCGCGCCCGAGCGCCGGTTCGTGAATTGGCGTTCGGCGCCGTGCGTGCCGGGCCGCATCGATGTCGCTTGAAGTGAAGGGCTCTTGTCTCGACGAACTCGATTGCGGCATAGTGGCGACACGATCTTGAAGCGAGATCACTCTCCCTTGGCCGAACCTGCATCAGGAGTTCCTTCGGACGCGGCGGCACTTTCCGCCTGGTGCATCGAATACGTCGCCGACATGCTCGAACGCGGCGCCGGCGACATCGACCCAGATGCGAAATTCAGCCGGATCGGTCTTGATTCCGCGATGTCGGTTCAACTGGCCGTCGCTCTGGAGGAGCGGCTCGGCATCGAGATCGGTCCCGACGTGATCGGCGATCACCCGACGATCTCGCGCCTCACGGCATATCTCGCGGCCCGGTGCGCAGAGCGCGCGCGGCGGGCTTGAGAGGGAGGATCGTGCCGGGTTTCAACTCGATGGTGGAGATCCTCGAAGCGCACGTCGCCAGCCGGCCCGATGCGAGGGCCTTCGTTTTTCTCCCCGACCGCGGCGGCATCGAGACCGAGCTGACCTTTGCCGCGCTTTTTGCTCGCGCCCGCACGCTCGCCGGCGAACTTCAGGGTCGCGGAGGGCGCGCGGGGGATCGTGGGCTGCTGGTTTTCCCTCCCGGTCTCGATTTCATCGTCGGGCTGTTCGGCTGCCTGATGAGCGGAATCGTCGCGGTCCCGATCCCGCCCCCGCGGCGCGCAGCCAAACGCGATGCGAGCGCCAACATCATCGCCGACTGCACGCCCAGGTTCGCCTTGACGAACCAAGCCTTCGCCACCGCGGTGCGCGACGATATCCGCGGCCGCCTCGGCGATCATGGCCTCGAATGGGTGATCCTGTCCGACGAAGCCGCTTCGCCCACGCCCCCCGCGCACGACCTGCCCAGGCCGGGACGCGAAGACCTCGCCCTTCTGCAATACACCTCCGGATCGACCGCGCTGCCGAAGGGCGTGATGGTCACCCACGCGAGCCTCCTCGAGAATCTCGAGATGATCCGGCTCGCCTTCGGCAACACCCAAGCGTCGACTCATGTGAGCTGGGTGCCGCTCCATCACGACATGGGCCTCGTGCTGAATGCTCTGCAGGCGTTCTACCTCGGCGCGACCTGCGTTCTGATGGCGCCTGTCTCGTTCCTGCAGCGCCCCTTGTCCTGGCTCAAGGCCATCCACAATCACCGGGCGGAGGTGGCTGGCGGCCCCAATTTCGCGTTCGATCTCTGCGTATCGCGGTTCCGGCGCGACGCGATGGAGGGCATCGACCTCTCCTGCTGGCGCGTCGCCTTCAACGGCGCCGAGCCGGTGCGCGCCGACACGCTGGCGAGCTTTGCAGCGACGTTCGCGCCCTACGGCTTCGATCCTCATGCGCTCTATCCCTGCTACGGGATGGCCGAAGCGACCCTGCTGATCTCGGGCGGAAGGCGCAGCAATGGCGCCGTGATCGGCAAAGCCAGCCGCGCCGCGGTGCAGGCCCTGCGCATCGAGACGCCCGGCGACGACGCCGACGCGGTTTCGATCGTCGGCTGCGGCAGCGCCTTGGCCGGCGAGGCGATTGCCATCGTCGATCCGGACACGCGACAGCGTTTGGCCTGCGGCGTCATCGGCGAGATCTGGGTCCGCGGCCCCAATGTCGCGCGCGGCTACTGGCAAAACCCGGATGCCTCGCAGGAGACATTTGCTGCCGAAATCCTCGGCGAGCCGGGCGCCGTGCCGGGCGCATTTTGGCTGCGCACCGGCGATCTCGGTTGCCTCGACGCGCAAGGCGAGCTGTTCGTCACCGGCCGCATCAAGGATCTCATCATCGTGCGCGGCATCAATCACTACCCGCAGGACCTCGAATACACGGTGCAGCGGGTGGATGCGTCCCTGCGCCCAGGCTTCGGCGCGGCCTTTGCCGTCACCGGCCCGCGCGACCAGGAACGTCTCGTCATCGTCCAGGAGGTCGGACGAACCCACCGTCACAGGATCGACCTCGATGAGATCGCCGCGGCCATTCGCGAAGCCATCGCCGAGGAGCACGAATTGTCGGTGCACGAAGTGGTGCTCGTGATGCCGGGAACCATTCCCAAGACGACGAGCGGGAAAATCCAGCGGCGCCTGACCCGCCAACTCTGGCAGGAGCGCGGTCTGGAGGTCGTGCCCGCTGCAGCAAAGAACCAGTCGGCTCAGCCGTAGCGCGCGATATAGCCGCGCACGAAACCTTCCCAGGTGGTGCTTGTGCCGTTGCACGTGTAGAGCGTCGTCTCGTCCGCCCATTCGATCGACAGCCGGCGCGCCACCAATGGATGCACCGGAACCTGGATCGAACGCAGTTCGTCGAGCGCCTCGCCCGGCGGCACTGGCAAATCGAGGCGCAACTCCTTCAGGATATGCTCCAGCACCATCGCAATGAGCGCGCCGCACGGGCGATTGACGGTGTGAAAAAGCCGGGTTCGGCGAAACCCATCGAGGATATGACGTCCGATCGCGCAGCCGAAGCGCTCGTCGAGCGCGTCGAGGCGACGGGCCTCGAAGTCGTGCACCCGTACCGGATCGATGATGCCTTTCATGTCGAGCGATTTATAAGCCTCGAAGCGCGCCTGAGGCTGCGGCACGAGCCGGCGCAGGCGGCCGAGAACGCCATCATAATAGGTTGTCGTATGGCGCTCCGGATCATCCTGCGCCCGCGCGATGGCATCGCGCATTCCATTGAAATCGTCATAAGGCCATGGCGAGGCAAAGCGCAGAACCGGGAACCGGACGATTTTGGTGCGGACGGGAATGGCCGTGTGAAGCGGATAATCCTCCAGGTTCTGGATATCCTGCATGAGCAGGTCATCACAGGCGGCAAGGTCGGCGGACGCGGATCGGCGCGCGGCCTCGGGCACGTCGAAGAAATGGTAGAAAGTCCTGAAATCCGATGCCGGCGCCATCTCCCGGAAGGCTTTATGCAGCAGTTCGGCCTGGCAGTTACCGATGAATCCGACGATACGGCGGTGGTCGCCCCGGCGCCGGCGAAACGGGGCGCCCGATTCGGACCGCGTGTCGGAGGCAAGGTAAACCGGCGGCGGATCGTCCATGTTTCATCCGGGTGGCAGAGGGCCATGCGCCGACGCCGAAATACAATGCGAACCGGCGGCCCAGTCAAGCAGGCGAGTCTCAAGGCGAGTAGCGGCGCGCTTCGATGAGCTTCACCCAGTCGCCCACGCATCGCAAGGCGTCGATTTCCCGTGTGCGCATCCTGATCTCGAAACGCTCTTCGACGGCGAGGATCAACAGCACCATCTTGGCCGAGTCCCAGCCGGGAATGTCGCGCGCCGAAGTCGAAGGCAGGAGGACGATGGCCTCATCATCGAAGCAATCGCGGAAGATCGCCGTCAGGTCGGACAGGATGTCAGGCGCGGTCATGGTTTCGCGCCTTGCGCTCGCTTTGCGAGCCACAGGTCTCGCGCATTGCCGCATATCGTTTTCCACACTTCGGCGGAATACGCGTTCACGTCTTCGTAAGGCGCGAAGCGATCGATATAGCCACGCAACAGCCCCTCCGAGATTTCCTCCACAAATCCGGCGGCACGGTCGTGGGTCTCGACGGTGACCCAGAGCAGGGTGACCGGACCGTAGGCGCGCATGCTGACGAGGAGTTCTTCGATGCTCTCCCGCGCGACGTTCAAGTTCGACTTGTAGATAAAGATTTTTTCGGCCTCTTCCATATCCTCGATGAACATGCGAGTCAGCAATCCCAGCCGCCTGATTTCGATGTTCTCGAGCTTGTCGGGATCGACGACGGCGGCCCTGCCGGCATGAAATCCGATCCCATAGGCCTTCGACATGACCCAGAACTCGCGCCATTCGTCCTGCGGTCCGTGAGTTCTAATCCGAATGTCGATGTGGTCGGCGGAGGTCAGGGCGTCAAAGCGCGTGCGGAGGGCGGCGATGAGGCCTTCGATCGTCGTCGAAGCAAATTTGAACAGGCCGAGCTGGTTGGCGAAGAATGCGCTCTGAACCAAGCCGAACTCGCAATTGTCTCCGAGGCTTTGGAAGAGATCGAACAGTGCGTCGAGTTGCAGTTGCGATGATTTCTGGACAGGAAGCCCGGAGACCTGCCGTGACGCATCCCGCCCCTGCGCGGCGCCGTGCAGGCGGTAATGGACCAGCGGATTGAGGCCGGACGGCCGGACGTCGGGATAGCGCGCCATGTAGGCGTCATTGTCGAACCAGCGATTTGGATTGCGCTGTTCCGCTGGGCCTGCCTGGAGGTAGTGGACGAGCGGATTGATGCCGGCATCGCGAACGTCGGGGTTGCGCTCCAGATAATACATGCTGTCGAACAGAGGATGCGGATCGCACCCCATTCCTGCTCCGACGGTCAGAAAATGCCCGAGCGGATTGGCCCCGGCGGCGCGCACATCGGGATTTTTTTCGAGATACCAGTCGGTGTCGAACAGCGGGTGCGGATCAAGCCCTGCGGCCGCCCCATGCCGGATGTAGTGCAGAAGAGGGTCGGCTCCCGTCGCGGCAACATCCGGGTTCTCGCGCAGATACCAGTCGCTGTCGAACAGCGGGTTCGGATCGCGTCCTTCGCGCCAACCCGCGCGCATATAGTGCGCCAGCGGATTGCCGCTGTGTCGCACATCCGGGTTGTTGGCGAGATAAAAGCTGCTCCAGAACAGCGGGTTGGGGTCGCGCCCCTCGCGAGCGCCCCATTTCAAGAAATGGGAGAGCGGGTCGACTTCCGCCGCGCGGACGTCAGGGTAGCGATCGAGATACCACTCCCGGTCGAAGCCCGCCTCGGTCAGCTTTTTTTCCGCTCTTCGTCGCAGCAAGGACCGAACCTGATCGATGGGCCAGAGCAAAGCCGCTGAGGCGTCCGCGCACGGGACGTGCATCGCCTTGGCTCCGAAGCATGCTTTTATTGCCATCCCGCGAGGGACTGTCCAGAAATTTGGCTTGAGGCCTGCGAGCGGCCGTCCGCAACAGTCATTTCCGCGCCGCGCGCACATTCGCCGCTCGAGATTTGACTTGGATCAATTTCAGCGTTCGCCCTTTGTCGGAGGTTGCGTGCGCGGGCTCGTTTCTGCCGCGGAGCGGCGGATCGTGGGCTTGCAGAGCGTGCCGCGCGTCCCCCGAGCGCGGAATTGATTGTTGGCAAGCCAAGCGCGGCAACGGGAGGCCATCATGCCCGAGAAGCTGATCGGCAAGGCGTCCGAGTTCAAGGACGGTGACCGCAGGATTGCGTTTGCCGGATAATACCGAGATCGGCGTGTTTCGGGAGGGCGGAGAGTTCTACGCCTACAGCAATTACTGCCTTCACCAGGGCGGTCCGGCCTGCGAAGGGCTGATCATCGCCAAGGTCGAAGAACGGATCGCGCCGGACCGGACCTCGAAGGGCCTCTATTTCTCCGACGCCGACACCAACATCGTTTGCCCCTGGCACGGCTACGAATACGACCTCAGGACCGGAGAATGCATCTCCGACCGCAAGCTCAAGCTGCGCAAATACAAGGTCGTCCAGAAGGGAGATGACCTCTATGTCGTCGTCTGAGGCCGCGGCCAAAACCGTGCCCACTCGGACCGTTCGTCCCAAGCGCCCTGTCAAGCCCGCAAGCGCGGGGCTTCCGGCTGCGGCAGCGCCGGTTGCGGAAGCGGCGGCGACGGACATCGCCGAAACGGCCATGCACCTCGCCGAAGATCTTCAACGCAGCCTCGCCGCCGGCCAGTTCGACGTGCTGCCGCCGGCGGTGGTCCAAATGCTGATGACCGCGACCTGCCGGCTCTACGCCGCGCAGATCGAAGCGGGCCAGCAATACCTGCCGGTTGCGAATGTGACCTCGACGGATCTCATGGTCACGGCGAGCGGGATTTTGAAGGCCGGCAATCTCGCTGTGTTCGAACTCGGAATGTGGCAGAGCTGGACCGGCCGCTAGGCCGGTCGGTTCCATCGCAGGCAATGCAACCAACGGCATAGGAGCGCTTCCATGGATCTCCAATCGGACCGCGGCCGCCGCGTTGCGGTCGAAGAGCTCAACACCAGCCGCCTGCTCGCCCACGCCGCGCAGCAGGCCCACCAGCGCAAATTCGACGACATGCTGATCGTGGACGTCGACGCGCACCACTACGAAAACGAGCACTTCAAGGACATCCTTCCCTTCATGGAAAACGACGTCCTGCGCCAGCTCACGATCGCCAACACCATGAAGGGCGGGCGTGGCTCGATCATGCCGACCCAGGTGGGCTATCAGGACATGGGCGGGAGGGTGACGCGCTATCCGCTGCGCTCCTCCGAGAAGACCGATCACGTCGACCACAAGCGCGACATCCAACTGGGCCATCGCTGGATGGACGCGATGTCCGTCGACTATTCCTGCCTGTTTCCGACCGGCATGCTCAATGTCGGCCTGCATCCGCAGAAGGAGATGGAGGTCGAGCTGTGCTGGGCCTACAACCGATGGGTCACCGAAAAGGTGCTGCCGGATTCCGGCGGACGCCTGTTCTCCATGCTCAGCCTGCCGATCTCCGATCCCGATGCCGCCTTGCGCAACGTGGAAACCTTTGGCCACCGCAAGGGCGTCGGCGGCTTCATGGTGACCACCGTCCGCACCATTCCGATCCACGACAACGCCTTGATGAAGGTCTATCGCGCCATCGAGGAACGCGGCCTCGTACTGTCGTTCCACTCGGCGTTCAATTGGAATGAAAACGTGTTTCGCGGCTGCAACCGCTTCCTCGCGGTCCACGCGCTGGGATTCTCGTTCTACAACATCCTGCATTGCACCAACTGGGTGACGAACGGAATCCCCGAGCGCTTTCCCAATTTGCCGGTGATCTGGATCGAGGCCGGCCTCGCCTGGATTCCGTTCCTGATGCAGCGCCTCGATCATGAATACATGATGCGGCCGTCCGAGTGCCCATCCCTCAAGAAGAAGCCGAGCGAGTACATGCGCGACATGTACTACTCGAGCCAACCGATCGAGATCCAGGATGTGGAGGCCATGAAGCAGACCTTCCGCATGATGGATGCGGAAAACCGCCTGCTCTACGCCTCGGACTATCCGCACTGGGACTTCGACCTGCCGTCGACGATCTACGACCTCCCGTTCCTGTCGGAGAAGGCCAAGCACAACATCCTCGGCGGAACCGCGGCGCGACTGTTCAAATTGCCGCCACGCAACGACAAGCAGAAGGCAAACCTAAAAAAATTCGGCAATCTGACGGCGGCCTGAAGCACTCAACGACGTACAATTCAGAACGTCATTCCGGGGCGCGCGCTTTCGCGCGAACCCGGACTGCAGGCTGCGGTGCAGCCGGCGAGGCCGTCTGGATTCCGGGTTCGCCGCCGGGCGGCGCCCCGGAATGACTCAGTCCCTCACTTGATCACCGGCAGCCGTTCGAACTGATGGAACGGCGGCGGCGACGACAGCGTCCATTCGAGCGTCGTCGCGCCCGCGCCCCAGGGATTGTCGGCCGCCCGCTCCTTGTTCTTGAAGGCGAGGTAGAAGGTGTAGAAGAACACCGCCGAGGCCGACGGCGAAGACGTAGGAGCCCATCGAGGAGACGAAGTTCCAGCCGGCGAAGGCATCGGGATAGTCGGCGATGCGCCGCGGCATGCCGGCGAGGCCGACGAAGTGCTGCGGGAAGAAGATCATGTTGGCGCCGACGAACGCGATCCAGAAGTGCAGCTTGCCGAGCTTCTCCGAATAGAGTGTAGCCGGTCATCTTCGGGAACCAGTAGTACCAGCCGGCGAAGATGCCGAAGGTCGCGCCGAGCGACATCGTGTAGTGGAAATGCGCCACCACGTAATAGGTGTCCTGCAGCACGCGGTCGACCGCGGCATTGGCGAGCACCACGCCGGTGACGCCGCCGACCGTGAACAGGAAGATGAAGCCGATCGCCCACACCATCGGCGTCTTGAACTCGATCGAGCCGCCCCACATGGTGGCGATCCAGGAGAAGATCTTCACGCCCGTCGGCACCGCGATCACCATGGTCGCGGCGACGAAATAGGCCTGGGCGCCGGTCGACATGCCGACCGTGTACATGTGGTGGGCCCACACCACGAAGCCGATCGCCCCGATCGCCACCATCGCATAGGCCATGCCGAGATAGCCGAACACCGGCTTGCTGGCGAAGGTGGCGATGATCTGGCTGACGATGCCGAACGCCGGCAGGATCAGCACGTAGACTTCCGGGTGGCCGAAGAACCAGAACAGGTGCTGGAACAGCACCGGGATCGCCGCCGCCCGACGGGTCGAAGAAGGTGGTGCCGAAATTGCGGTCGGTGAGCAGCATGGTGATCGCGCCGGCCAGCACCGGCAGCGACAGCAGCAGCAGGAACACGGTCACCAGGATCGACCACACGAACAGCGGCATCTTGTGCAAGGTCATGCCGGGCGCGCGCATGTTGAAGATCGTGGTGATGAAGTTGATCGACGCCGAGGATCGAGGAGGCGCCGGCGAGATGCAGCGACAGGATCGCGAAATCGACCGCCGGTCCGGGATGCCCGAGGTCGAGAGCGGCGCGTAGACGGTCCACCCGGCGCCGACGCCGTTCTCGCCCGGCGGCCCTTCCACGAACATCGACATGACGAGCAGCGTGATCGCGGCCGGCAGCAGCCAGAACGAGATGTTGTTCATGCGCGGGAACGCCATGTCCGGCGCCCCGATCATCAGCGGCACCATCCAGTTGCCGAACCCGCCGATCAGCGCCGGCATGATCATGAAGAACACCATGATCAGGCCGTGCGCGGTGACGAACACGTTGAAGATGTGCGCATCGGAGAAGATCTGCATGCCGGGCTGCTGCAGCTCGAGCCGCATTCCGATCGACAGCATGCCGCCGATCACGCCGCCCATGATGGCGAACACGAGGTACATCGTGCCGATGTCCTTGTGGTTGGTCGAATAGACCCACCGCCGCCATCCATGGGGAATGTTCGATGTTCGCGCTGCGGCCGCTGCGCTCACGGCCTTGTCCATCTCACTCTCCGTCATCGTTGTCTGGGTCGCAACAGACTCGGCGCCTGCCGGCGGCGCAGGACAACGACGGCACCGCTCGACGCCGTCGGAGCGTCGAGTCGCTCCCAACCGCGGGGGTTCGGAATTGGGGGGCAGATACCGAAAGGCTAAGGATCGAGGGATGCCGATTCTTTGATCTAGATCAAAGCATCGACGCAGCGCGCACGCGCGGGCGCTTCAGACCGCTCTCGGATCAGGGCGAGGCAGGCGTCGCGCGTGACGCGCGCAGGTGTCGGCGCCTCGGGCCGGACGCGGCGTTTCGTGCGCACCGGTCAGCCGGCACATCCGGCAGACGTCGTTCACGCGCAGACGCTCGTGTCCGTCGATCATCGACCATCCCGCGCCGCCGGAATTCCGAGAACACGCGCGACACCGTCTCGATGGTCAGGCCGAGATAGTCTGCAATCTCGTGGCGCGTCATGCCGAGCGGAATATCGGCGAAATCGTCGCCGGCCCGCGGGGGCCGCGGCAATTGAACACCGCCGCGTCCCGGCACGCAATGCATGACGAAGCTCGCGACGCGCTCGAGCGCCGACTTGCGTCCGAGCAGCACCACATGATCGTGCATGGCGCAGAACTGGGCGTCGACCCGGGCCGTCGAGCTCACGAGAAAGCTCGACCGACTGCGCGCCGCGGCGCGATCGTATGCGATCACCTCGGCGGCGACCAGCGTCTCCGCGGAACAGTCATAGATCGGCAGGCAGGTGATGCCGAACACCTCGCCCTCGCCGATCACCTCGACGACCTGGCGGCGACCGTCCGGAAGCAGCTTGTAGAGCATCACCCGGCCGCGCGACGATCTGGTAGATGCGATCCGCGCAATCGCCCTCGCGAAAGACGTGGGTCCGCCGCGCGAGCTTCTGGCGCCGGCCGAGAGCCTTGCCGTTCCATTGCAACCCCGCCTTGAGCGGCGGCCGCGCCGGGATCGGCTCACGCCGGCGCACCGGGCTCGCGGCGGCGCGTCCATTGTGATGCTCGACTTCGCGGTCGACCTGGGGCTTCATCGGGGGCGCCTGAATGGCTCCCTGCGGCGGGAGCATTGTTGCAATGGAAACTATCCCGCAGGAGGGAAGCTTGCAAGCGCAGGCGCAGCCATCAGACCCGATGCGCGATGGCGTGGGATTCGTCGGAGAGCGACCGTCTCGTGCTGATCAGCGTCGTGCCGCATTGCACGCAGCCATGGGTGACGTCCTCGAGATCGTTCGATTCGGCGCCGTTGGGATACCGCGCGGGTGCGATGGACGTGATCGCCATCCGGTGTCCGCAATGCGGGCAGGGGAGCAGGAAACTCGGCAGGTGCGATGGGGCAACGCCCTTGTAATGCATGGAGCTATCCCGGTTCCGAGACCTCCCGGTTCCACTCCCCGACCGATTTAAGACAGAGTCAACAAATATTTGTGCGACGCACAATATTTGTGCATCGCGACAGGAGTTCGGACTTGGCTCGCGATCTCGGCTATTCGTGCCGTTGGCCCCGCGGCGTAGAGCACACTCACACCGATGAAGAACGACCGACCATGGATCGCCATCCTTGCCGGCGCGGCGGGCGGCGCGGTGGCGATTGCGGCGATGGAATCCCTCGCGGAGCGGACGGCGTTTCCGCTTGCATTCATTCCGTTCGCGACCTCGATCGTGCTGGTCATGGGCTCGCCGGAGGCGAAACCCGCACAACCGCGCGCGCTGGTCGGCGGCCATCTGCTCTCGGCCGCGGTCGGGCTCGTGATGGTGACGATCGCCGGTCCGCAGCCATGGGCGGCGGCCGTCGCCGTCGGCATCGCGATGGTCGTCATGCACATGACCGACACCTTCCATCCGCCGGCCGGGATCAATCCGCTGCTGATCGTCATCAACGACAGGTCGTGGAGCTTCCTCCTCGTCCCCGTGGGCGCCGGGGTCGTGATCCTCGTGGGGTTCGCTTATCTCTGGCACAACGTGACGCGGCGCGGCTCGTGGCCGGAGAGGTGGTGGTAGAGGCCAAGCGTGACGGCAGCTCTACTTCTTTGCGACGGTCAACATGTCGACCGCTCACCCCCACTTTGATCCAGATCAAAGCCCCCGCCCGGCCCCGAGCCGATCTTAGTTACCCGCGCAACTAATCAACTCAGATCGCCGGGAGGCCGGGCATGCTCAGGAAAGAACAGAACGATCTCGTCACCCAGACCGGGCCGGGAACGCCGATGGGCGCCCTGTTTCGCTGCTACTGGACGCCGGTGCTGCTCGCCTCGGAGCTGCCCGAGAACGACTGCCCGCCGGTGCGGGTCAAGGTGCTCTCCGAGCGCCTCGTCGCGTTTCGCGACAGCCGCGGGCGTCTCGGCCTGATCGACGAGTTCTGTCCCCATCGCGGCGCGTCGCTGTGGTTCGGCCGCAACGAGGAATGCGGGCTGCGCTGCCCCTATCACGGCTGGAAGTTCGACGTCACCGGCCAGTGCATCGAGGTGCCGTCGGAGCCCGCGGAGAGCGGCTTCGCCAAGCGGATCAAGCTGAAATCCTATCCGCTGGTGGAGCGCGGCGGCGTGCTGTGGACCTATCTCGGGCCGCCGGAGCGCCAGCCCGCCTCTGCCCGAATGGGAATTCGCGCTGGTGCCGGACGCGCAGCGCTTCGTGTCGAAGCGCATCCAGGAATGCAACTGGCTGCAGGCCATGGAAGGCGGCATCGATTCCAGCCACGTCTCGTTCCTGCATCGCGGCAACATCAATTCCGATCCGCTGTTCAAGGGCGCCAAGGGCAACCAGTACAATCTCACCGATGCGCGCCCGGTGTTCGAGGTGGTGGAGAGCGCCGGCGGCCTCTACATCGGCGCGCGGCGCAATGCCGAGAACGGCAATTACTACTGGCGCGTCACCCAATACGTGCTGCCGTCCTTCACCATGATCGCGCCGCGCGGCGGCCACAGCGTGCACGGCCACTTCTGGATTCCCATCGACGACGAGAACTGCTGGGCGTGGAGCTACGACTATCATCCCACCCGCGCGCTCACCGCGGCGGAGCGCCAGGCGATGGAGGACGGCAAGGGCGTCCACTGCAAGTTCGTGCCGGGCACATTCCGGCCGCTCGCCAACAAGGACAACGACTATCTGATGGACCGCGCGGCGCAGAAGCGCGGCGACAGCTACAGCGGCATCGAAGGCATCGCCATCCAGGACGGGTCGCTGCAGGAAAGCATGGGGCCGATCGTCGACCGCACCAAGGAAAACCTGGTCTCGACCGACAACGGCATCATCATGGCGCGCCACCGTCTCATGCGCGCGGCCAAGGAGCTGGCCGAGAAGGGCACCGCGCCGCCCGGCGTCGACATCGCCCACCAGCGCGTGCGCTCGGCCGCGCTGGTGCTGCCGCCGGACCGGCCGTTCAAGGACGCCGAAAAGGAGGCGCTGGTGACGCGGCCGGGGATGGCTCCCGTCTCGGTGTGAGGGCGCAGCACGAAGCAGGCCCTTCCCCTCCCCCTACTTCAGGGGGAGGGTTGGGGTGGGGGTCTGCTGACTCGCCACAAGCGCAGCACGTGCGTGCCGCGATCCCCTCCCCAACCCTCCCCTTTTCAAGGGGAGGGAGTCGCAAAGCGCATGGAACAGATTTTTGCTGCTGTATTGCGCCCCTCGCGCGCGCATCGGCGCGCCGACGCGAAGAAGCCGGGTTGTTTTGACATCCCGGCGACGGCCTGATTTACGGGGAACCGGAGAGGTTCGTCGTTGAGCCCAGGCAAGATCCACTTCATGGCTGCCCCGCCTTTACCGCCCGCCGGCTTCGATGCCGAGCGCGCATTCGCAGGCGTGCACTGGTATCACGAATGGGAGGTCTTCAAAGGCATCCGCACGCCGGGGCGGCGAAGCGTGAGCCAGATCTGCGCGAAAACGCGGATCCCGCCCGATCTCACCGGCAAGCGCGTTCTAGACATCGGCGCATGGAACGGGGGCTTCAGCTTCGAGTGCGAACGGCGCGGCGCCAGCGAGGTCGTCGCCTACAGCCTGGAAAACCCCGAAGTGACCGGCTTCACGCGGCTGAAGGCGCTGCTGGGCTCGCGCGTGAAATACGTTCAGGGCTCGGTCTATTCGCTCGCGCCGGAGGAACTCGGCGAATTCGACCTCATCCTGTTTTTCGGCGTGCTCTATCACCTGCGTTATCCGCTTCTCGCCATCGACCGCATCCGCACCGTGAGCCGGGGCGATGTCCTCATCGAGACCCATACGGTGACGAGCCGGCACCTGCTGCGCTCTCCGCTCTGGATGCTCAGCTTCCTGGTGAATCTCAAGGCGCTGTTTCGCGCCACTCCGATCTGGAGGCAATACAAGGAGTTCGAGCTGCACCCGCAAGACCAGAGCAACTGGTTCGGTCCCAATATCGCGGCCGTCATCGAATCGTTCGAGACGGCCGGATTCCGCGTGGAGCACCTCAACTCCTGGGACTTCGGCGCGCGGTCGTCGTTCCGCGCGACTGCCGTGCCCATTCCTTCGCGACTGGCCGACGCGACCTATGAGGGCCTCTCGAGCCTGAACGTGCACCTGACCGGCCTCAAACCGAAGGACGCCGACCTGTTTCGCCGCGATTGAAATCACGGGGCTCGAATTGGCGCGCTGTCTCCAACAGGGTTAACAACGCAAGTTCGCCATCGCTGCCATGTGCCGCCCTGCGGGGGCGCTGCGGCATTGACCATGTTTGCGCGGCGCGCTTGACCACCGGCGCCGGCCACGCCCAGATATTTCCGGAGCCGGGCGGGGAGGTGCAGGCGTCGGCCTCACGCCCTCGAATCGCCGGCGTCCGGAAAGGATCGCTCCTGTCGCGCGCAGGAAACAGCGGCATGCAGGTCACCGCACGAACGAACCCGATGACGCCGGAGGTGGCCGGCGTCTCCGACATACTGTGCGGGCTCATTGCCGGCGCCATCCTGTTCATCATCTTCGTCACCCTCGATCCGTTTACCGATCTCGGCCGCATCGACCCGCTGGAAACGTCGAGCGGCGGCGAAGCACCGACTTACTTCATAATGTTTTTTCTGGCGGCGGCCGCCGGGCTGTTGCTCTACCGGATCGGCCGCCTCACCCTGCCCTGCCTCGCCACCAGGGCAAATCTCGCGCTGCTCGCCTGGCTCCTCACCGTCGGGGTGGCGATGTCCATCGATCCCGGCGTTTCGGCGCGCCGCTTCGTGCTGTGCTTTCTCACCTTTCTGCTCGCCGCGATGCTGCCCGCACTGACCAGGGGATCGAAGCAGTTCGCCGCCCTGCTGGTGGTCACAGCCGCAACGGTGCTCGTGCTGTCCTACCTCGGCGTGCTTCTGATGCCGCATCTCACGATCCATCAGCTGAGCGACCTCGGCGAGCCGGAGCTCGCGGGCGCATGGCGCGGCATTTACGGCCACAAGAACACCGCAGCCGGCGTGATGGCGGTTTTCGTCTATGTCGGCTGGTTCGCGGCGCGGATGGGAAAGCCGCTCGCCGGCGGCCTGATCGCACTGGCGTCCTTCGTCTTCCTGGTCTTCTCCGGCGGCAAGAGCGCGCTGGGAATGGTCTTCATCGTCACCATTGTCGCATTCCTCGTCGATCGGGCCCGCTCGATCTGGACCAAGGCGCTGGTCGTGCTGGGGCCGCTCGCCATCCTCAGCTTCCTGACGATCGGCTCCGTCGTCAGCACGGCTGCGCGCGCCGTGCTGGGCGCGCTGTCGATCGACCCCACCTTCAGCGGACGCACCGATATCTGGAAATTCGCCTTCGAAGTCATTTCCGAGCATCCCTGGAAGGGCCACGGCTTCGAGGCATTCTGGTATTTGGAGGCGCTGCGCTACGGCGTCGAGGACAAGACGCGCTGGGCGGCCGCGGTCGCCTCCAGCCACAACAGCTACCTCGATATCGCGCTCACCATCGGGATACCCGGGCTGGCGCTGGTCTTCATCGCATTCGTCATCGCGCCGCTGCGCGATTTCCATCGCGTGCTGCCGACGGCGGAGAATATCGCCCTCGGCCGCTTCTTCATGGTGCTGTGGCTGTTCGCGCTCTATCTCGGCACGTTCGAGGCCTTTTTTCTCAGCCGCGTCAATCCGATGTGGTTCGTGCTGGCTTTGTCGGTGTGCGGGCTGCGCTATACGGCGCTGTTGGCGGTGAAGGAATGAGCTTGCCCGTCGCGCTGCGAGCTTCAGTTGCGGCCCGCGCAATCAAGTCGTGCAATATCGCAAGGTGCCGCGTCTTGGAATAATTGCCCACGACGTGCCGGCGCGCGTTGCGGCCGCGCTGCGCCAGGAGTTGGGGTTCGCGGAGATAGGTGGACAGTTCCCGGGCGAAGAGGTCGAGGCTGGGCTCGCGCAGAACCGATCCGGTCGATCCGTCGACGACGATCTCGGAAATGCCGCCGCGCTCCGTGATGATGGCGGGGATACCGCACGCAGCCGCCTCCATTGCCGAAAGCGAGGACGTATCGGCTCGCGTCGGCAGGACGAAAACGTCGCAAGCCGACGCCAGCCGGATCAGTTCGGCAGATTCCGGTTGGAGCGAGCGATGCGCGTGAAGATTGTCCGGCCCCGGTTCCGCATGCGGGGAGACGACGTGAAAATCGACGTTCGCGAAACCTTCAAGCCGCGCCAGGTCGTAGATGATGTCGCCGCCCTTGCGCTCGAGGTCGCCGCCGATGAACAGGACCTGCTTGCGGGCATTCACCGGCTTTTGTTCCAGCGGCTTCCATTTGTCGGTATCGACATAGAACGGCAACAGAACGAGCCGCTCCTCGCTTACCCCCAGCTCCTGGCGCAGGGCGTCGCGATACCACGCGGACATGCATAAGAAATAGGATCCATGATCAACCAGCCGGCGGAGCCGCGCATTGACCAGGGAGCCCGGGAAACCAAGTTTCTTGCCGCCGTAGAGTTCCGTGAGCTGAGCCGTCGTGCAATCGCCGTAGACGATATAGCGCACACCTGCGGGCAGCGGCACGAAAGGCGCATTTTGCAACGTGGAAAGCAGCACCACGTCCGCGCCGGCGTCGATCGCCGCGCGCGAGGCGGCTCGGCCTGCGAGAGCGTGACCTATACTCTTGGCGCCGTAACGTTCAGTCAGGCCCGTCACCAGGCGGGCATGATCCTCGATGTGATGCAGGCTCGGTGCGTAGCCGGCAAGATCCGTCTCCCAGCGCGTCCGCACGGTTTTCCACCCGGCGCTTCCGCTCGCGACGATCGCCAGATTTACGCTGTTCAAATTCACGGGAGACCCTTGAGCGCCGTCAGCGCACGATCGCGGAGGTGGGCCACATTCTGCAACCAGCACATGGCCGCGTAGGTTGCGACACCCGACGGAATGAGGATCGCCAATGCGGCCGGAGCGGAGACGCTCAGGACGGAGTCGATGGTCTGGACCACGGCAGCCATGGTCAACCCGGCGACGAGCACGCGAGCCAGGCGCGCAACCGGCAGCGGGGCAGGAAACGCCCATCGCGTCAGGAGAAGCGCGCCGAAAAACCCGAAGATCGCCGTGGCGAGGCGGCTCCATGCGCCGCCGACGACGCCGAGATGTTCGACCAGCAGGTAGGATGCGACCACGTTGAAGACGATGATCGAACCGGTGTTCCAAAGATAAAACGAGTTGCGGTTGGACATCAGAAAACTGATGTGAAGGTATTGCTGCGTCAGAATCTGGAAAAGGATCGCAATGGAGACGATCGGCATGACCTGCCCGGCGATGCCGCGAAAGTCCGCGCCGAGCACCAGGTCGCCGATATGGTGGGCAACGACGGCGAAGCCAAGACATGCCGGCAGCATCACCGTGAACAGAATCTCGATGCTTTCGGCGAGTTGCCGCGACGCCGCCTGCGGTCCCTTCTGTGCCAGCGTTTGCACCGCAATCGGAACAAAGGCCGACGCGACGCTGATCGCCGGAATGATGAGCGCCTGATTGGCGAGGTCGGCCGAGGCGACATACTTTCCGGCCTGGGCTACTCCGGCGAGATGGGCAACGACGAAGCGGTCGATGATGCCTGACAGCGCGAGCAGGGTCAGGGACACCGTCAGCGGCGTTCCGGCCTTCAGCAGCGCGAGCAAGCGGTCGCCGCTAAAGGATATCGACGTGCCGCGCCAGATCGGCGAGATGAAGAAGAGAATGCTGACGCCATAGGCCAACGCCGTCGAACACAGCAGGACCACGCCGCGACTGTCGAAGACGCCGACGGAAATGCCGAACACGGAGACGACGATGGCCCGGATGACCGTCGCATTGGCGTATGTAATCGCCTGAAGTCGGGAACGCAGAATCTCGAGCCCGACTTCGAAGACGCCCATCATCAGCGCCACCGCGGTGGCGGCGACGGCGGCGTCCCTGGTCAGCCCAGACAGCTTGGCCGCGGGGTAGGCGAGCGGAGCCGCGATGCAGGACAGCGCCAGGCCGACGACGACGATGCCGCGCACGTCGGTGCCGTCGCCGCGCGCGTTCTCTCTCAGAATAGGCAGGCGCAGCCAGCTGGTGAGGCCGGTGTTGAGGACGATGGCGAATGCCATTCCCAGGACGTAGATGCCGTAATCATGCGGATCGAACAGGCGCGTGAAAATGGTGACGTTCAACAGACCCAAAATGGCCGAGAACATGTTCGCAGAAAAATAGATGGCGGCCTGACTGAACACATGGACCTCAGCGGCGCGCCGCGGTGACTGAATTGCATTTTGGTCGCACCACTATCGCCACACAATTGGATAGCGGCCCACAATGGAGGGTTCAAATGAAGGCTGCCCAAATGATTAATGTCGGCGATCAGGCCTAACGAACCGCGTTAACCTTCCGGTGCCCATATCAGCGCTCATGTCGACGCGCATCTCGCTCGCTGCTCGAAATGCCGCCGGATTTCCATGGGAACAAGCAACGAAATTTTCCGCGTTGTCGATTTCTGCACCACGGCGCCCATATGATGTAATCCACGCTGGCAGTGGATTAACTTCAATATCGAGAAGCTTTTGAGGTGGCTGCGTGATGCGCCTAAAACTCCTCATGTTCCCGGCGAGCCGAGCCCGTCCGATGAGCCATCCGACACGGCCTGCGGTCAGCCTGTGCATTCCGACCTTTCGCCGCCCCGAGGGGTTGCGCAAGCTGCTGTCGCATATTGCGGAGCTCGATTACCAGGGACTGCTGAGCGTCATCGTCGTCGACAACGATGCCGATCAGCTGGCCGGCGAGACGGTGGTGCGCGCGATGGCGCCGGGATTTCCGTTTCCGCTGACATGCATCGTGGAACCGCGCCGCGGCCAGACCTATGCCTACAACACGGCGTTCGCCGCCGGGTGCCGGGTGCCGGCGACCGACTACGTGGCCGTGCTCGACGACGACGAATACCCCGCCCCCTCCTGGCTCACCGAAATGATCGCGGCGGCGATCCGGTATGAAGCCGACATCGTCGGCGGTCCGGTGTTTCCGGTGTTCGAGGATCCCGGCCACTGGCTCGCCAGGAGCGGACTCTATGCGCCGCGGCGCTACGTCACCGGCCGCATCGAAATGATCTACGGCGCCGGCAGCATGCTGATCAGGCGCGATGTGCTCGCCCTCTATCTCGACGAACCGTTCTCCCACGCCTTCGCGTTTACCGGCGGCAGCGATTACGAATTCTTCACCCGCTGCCGCCGCGACGGACGCAGCTTCGCCTGGGCGGACGAGGCTCGCGTGTTCGAGACCACGCCGCGGGCGCGGACGACACCGCGCTGGCTGTTGCTGCGTTATTTCCGCAAGGGCTCCGAGGCGACCCGCATCGACCGGCGGTATGCGCCGGGACGCGCGAGCGCGATCCGGCGCCTCGGCGCCGGCGTCGGCCTGATCGTTTGCGGTCTGCTCGCCGTTCCCGTCGTGGCGTGGCGCGGACGTGCCTCGATCATGGCGCAGCTTCTCGTTGTGGCGCGAGGGATCGGGCGCCTCGCCGCCGAATTCGATATCTTCTACGAGGAATATCGTTCGGAAACGCCTGCCGCCGCGAGCAGCGCCGTCCCCGGCGGCGCGCACTGATCGTATTGGTCAGCCTCAGGCGGGCTTCTGGCAGAAATAGTCGATCACGCTCCACAGCGGCTTCGGCCGGTAGTGCTCGTCGAACGGCAGCGGCCTGTTGAGGAGGCCGTCCGGGCGCTTGAACCACATGGGCATCCACGTGTAGCGGTCGGTGATGCCCCAGGTGTTGACCGCCGAAGGCCGCCCGGCGGCAAACACCGGCTCGAGGAAATCGTGTGCGCGTGCGGCGACGATGGCATCGCGGATGACCGTCGGCCCGGGCAGGTCATAATCGATGACATCGAGCTCGGTGACATGAACCGCCAAGCCGAGCGAACGGATTTCCGACACGAAATCGTGGAGCCCATCGCGATCGATCTGAAACTTGCCCTTGATGTGCCCCTGCAACCCTATGCCGTGCACGGGCACGCCACGCGCCAGCAGATCCCTGATGAGCTTCATCAGGGCCTGCCGCCGTTTCGGCGAGGTCCCGTCCAGGCATTCGATATCGTATTCGTTGAGCAAGAGCTCGGCGGAGGGATCGACGCGGTGGGCGGTGCGAAACGCGAGGTCGATGTATTTTTCGCCGAGCTGTTGCAGCCAGACGTTCGGACGCAGGCCTGGAACCCCCCACTTGGACTCGTCGATCGGCTCGTTGACGACGTGCCAGATCTTGATCTTGCCGCGATAGCGCGACACGACGCGCTCGATGTAGGTGGTCATCTCACGCTCGGCTTCGGCGGCGCCGTGGATCTCCTTCGTCCAATCCGGCATGGCGCCATACCACACCAGCGTGTGTCCGCGCATCGTCATCCCGTTCGCCTCGGCGAAGGCCAGCACACGGTCTCCGAAATCGAACTTGAATTGCTGGCGCGTCGGTCGGATGTCGCGCCAGTTCATCCCGCCTTCGGACGTGACCTGCTGACAATGGGTCAGGACCGCGACCCGATAGTCGACCTCCGCCTCCAGCGGTTCGACGCGCACGCAGGCGCCATAGGGAACGCGTGCGTGCGTTCGGGGCACCGCGGTGACGTCGGCCAGCGCCGGTTCGGCACGGCCCTGCACCAGCGCGCCGCCCGCCAGCGCGCCGACGAATTTCGCGGATGCCGACAGCGCCTGTCTGCGTGACAACATCGGAGACGAACTCCTCAGCGCGATCCGGTTGTTCGACCGCGTAACGCCGGTCACAATGCCGCCGTCATGCGTTCCTCGCGCAAGCCTGCTTCAGCGCGGGCCTGCGACAGGCCAACGGCATCGCGAATGATCGACACCGGCGTGTGCGAGAAGGACTCGATGCACAGTGCGACCTGGGATTGCAGCGTATTGTCCACCATGGCCGCGACCGCCGCAGCGTCGAGAGGGGCGTCGTCCCAATATGCGTTGGCGAGGCTTTCCGTGGTGATCCTGTGATTCGCCAGGTGCCGCGGCGAATGGCGAACAAAATGGCCGTACAGAAGATACTCGGAAAACGCGCGCGTGCTGCAGAGGGCGTGAGGCCAGCTCTTGCCGGTAACGCGTTCGATGGCGAGCGTCAGGTCGTGCAGGGCGCGCCTGTCCCACACGATCACGTTGCCGATGTGGTCGTCGGCGGGGAAATCGGTTTCCTTCTGGCCGAGAAGACGATCGCAATTGCGGGTCCAGATTGCGTGCAGCGGCGCGTCGGCGGCGATCGCGTTGCGGTCCAGATAGAGTGGCGTCCGCTCGCCGCCTGCATACGCCCCCACATCGAAGGAGCGAATGAATACGTTGTCGGAATCGATAAAGCAGAATCTCTGCTCCGGCAGTCGCAACCCCGCTGCAATCTTGAGCAACTGCTGAATGTGCCAACCGTGGACCGGAAGCGAACGGAACGACCACCAGACCCTGCGGCCATTCCCCACCAGCCAAGGCGGCGCAAGCCGCAGCCACCGCGGCAGGAATTGCGAACAGGGCAGCACGACACGCTGAGGTCCGCTGAACCGCGCGAAAATCGGAAGGTCGTCGTCGTTGACGATGACGTAATGCCGCGTGTAGCGCGTGAGATGCCGATCGATGCTGTCGGACAGGAGCGCGAACCGTTCGAGGTCCTTGCGGTGGCTCGGGGTGACGAGCGCGACCTCTCTTTCCGCAGTGTGTCCCATGAGTCCTGGTGTGCTCCTGTGCTCCAAGATGCGGGCGCCGGCTCACGGGGCTCTTGCGGCAGCGAGCTAGCGCCCATCGAGCGACGTCGAGACCCCTGTGGTTTTCTCAGCTGAAAACCAATGTGTCCATTCACTGCATCGCGAGCGTCGGGTCGCTCTTAACAATTAAGCTTAAAATCGAAGCGGACCCGCCCTTCGGGAACGCCGCAACGGCCCCTGCGCAGCTCCAACGCGCCGGCTGCGTCACAGCGGCTCGTCGGCTCTTGGCGCCGATTCTGCGCGCTAATTGTTCGCATTCTTGGTGCTGGAGATGCGCCAGATCGTGCCGTTGGCGTCCTCGGACACGAGGAGCGCGCCGTCCTTGGCGACGGCGACACCGACCGGACGTCCCCACACCGTCGAATCGTTGAGAACGAAGCCGGTGGCGAAATCCTCGTATTCGCCGGTCGGCACGCCGTCCTTCATGATCACGCGGATCACCTTGTATCCGGTCCGCTTGCTGCGATTCCACGAGCCGTGCTCGGCGGCAAAGATGTTGCCGGCATATTCCGGCGGGAATTGCCGCCCGGTGTAGAACGCGATGCCGAGCGAGGCCGAATGGGCCTGGAGCAGGACATCGGGAACGGTGATCCTGTCCTTGAGATCGGGTCGCTCGCCGCGGTGCCGCGGATCTTCGTTGGCGCCGATGTAATACCAGGGCCAACCGTAGAACGCGCCTTCCCTGACGCGGGTGATGTAGTCGCTGGGGACATCGTCGCCGAGGCCGTCGCGCTCGTTGGTCGAGCACCAGAGATCGCCGTTGGGGCCGACGGCGAGGCCGACGCAGTTGCGGATTCCCGTCGCGAAGATGCGGCCGTTCTTGCCGTCGGGCGAAAACTCCAGGACATCGGCGCGCTCGGTTTCGACGCCCCAGGCGGCGCCGGGCGGATGCTGCGTATTCCACTTGGCGAGTTCGGCCGGATCGAGCTTTCCGATCCCCTCGGCGACATTGGTGGCGGATCCGACCGAGACGAACATCTTCGTTCCGTCGCGGGAGAAAACCACGTCGCGTGTCCAATGGTTCGAGCCGCCGGGAAGCCGCGCTACCACCGTTTCGGCTTGTGCGCGCGCCTTGAGGTCTCCGCTGGCATAAGGAAAGCGCACGACTGAATTGGTGTTGGCGACGTAGACCCATTGCGGCTCCGCGCCCGGCGGATAGAAGTTTATTCCGAACGGCTGGCTCAATCCCGAGGCGAACACCTCCTTGCGCGGCTCGCCGTTCTCCGACGGCCGCAGCACCCGGATGCGGCCGGCGCCGCTCTCGACCACGAACACATCGCCATTGGGAGCGACGCGCATCTGGCGCGGGCGCTCCAGCCCCGCCGCGAACAGGCTCGCCTGGAACCCCGGCGGCACCAGCGGCTTTTCGTTGCCGGTTCGCGTTGCCACCCGCACCCCGTTCGCGCTGGACGCCGCCATGTTGGCCGGCGGCAGGTCGGCCGGCCTGATGTGGCGGCGCAGACCCGGCCGGTCGGCCCGCCAATCCGTGAACGCCGCTTTTCCCTCGAGCAGCGCCGGCCCGTCCTGTGCCGGCGCCGGCGTCGACCCGGCGAGCGCGGCAGCGAACGCTACGGCAGCGCCAAAACTCGTCAGACAGGCTCGGTTTTTCATGGCTGGAACTCGCGTTTGGTGCGGCCGCAGAATAGCATGGGAATATGCCCTCTCGCTTGGCACATTGATCCTCTTGGATCGGGACCGCGGACTGGAAACCGGAGAAGGCGAAGTTCGTCGTCTACGTCCAGGACAACGGCATCAACCTGCAGGTGGCGGTCGACCCCAGCTTTCCCAACGCCTGGACGCGGCCGCCGTTCTACGCGCAGATCAAGAAATGGGCGGCCGAGGGCGCCGCGGAGGGCCAATTGGGTCGATGCCGCCGATGAAATCGTGGTGTTGCGGCAGCCCGGGCCGGGTGGGTTCGTCTCTGCCGTCGAGGTCAAGCGGCACGCGCCGGCTGGTCCGGGCGCCACTGCCTCCGATGCGCAGAACGCGTGAAACGCTACTTGCAGAGCGCGCGCGTCACGAAATGCTCCATCGTGCAGACGCCCTCGGGCTTGTCCCGGCTCGAGGCACGATAGGGCGGCGGGCAATTCTCCGAGGTCACGAAATCGACGCTGGTGCCGGTGGAAAAGCCGCGCGCACGGCACAACGCCTCGGCGGCCACCCGGCAATCGGGAGCACCATTGCCGGCAATGGTGCATGGCTCGTGACCACCGGCGACGCCGCCGACGGGCAGCTTGGCGACGCCGTCCACTGCGACATCGGCCGCGCCTTTGGCGGCGTCGGCGGCGCCCTTGGCGACCGTCGATGCCGCATCCGCAGCACCCTTGGCAGCGCCGACCATGGCATCGAACCCGGTGCTCATGGAGGTCACGCCCTGCTGCATCCAATTGCCGAAAACGCCGACCAGCCCGGGGCTCTCAGCTGCAGGCGGCGGCGCCGGAGCCTGGGGCGGCGCGGCGGCGGGAGGGTCGTTCGCGGGCTTGGGTGGATCGACGCGGGTCTGCGCGGCCGCGATCCCGGCGAGGAGGAGGATTGCGGAGGCTGCGATCCCGGCGCCCAGCCAGATGTGAGGCCGGCGGCATCGGCTCGACATGTTCTGCGGTTTCACTGCGGCAGCCATCGCCTGCTCCAGCACTGAGTTCCCGGAGCCTGATCCCGAAAAGTTGCAGACTTTTCGGACGAGATCATGCTCAAAATCCAACTCTTCCAACCATCTTTTTAAGCGGAAATTGCGGCGGGCGGAACCGGATCAGAACAGGTAGACGGCGGCGATGATCCCGGCAATCAGCACGGTCACGCTGATGGCGAACCAGAAACCGAGGCGCTTTTCGATGATCTCGCGGGCTTGCGGACCATAGCGGCTGAGCAGGAATGCTGCGAGGAAGAACCGCATGCCGCGCGCGATGATCGAGAACAGGATGAACAGCCCGAGGCTGTAGCCGGCAAATCCGGAAGTGATGGTGACGATCTTGTAGGGGATCGGGGTCACGCCCTTGAGAAGGATGATCCAGGTTCCCCACCGCGCATAGGCTTCGCGAAACGCCTCGACCTTGTCGCCATAGCCGTAGAGCGAGATGAGCCAGTGGCCGACGAAGTCGTATAAGAATGCCCCGATGAAATAGCCGAGCACGCCGCCGGCGACCGAGGTGACGGTGCAGAGCGCGGCGTAGGTCCAGGCCTTTTCCGGCCGCGCCAGCGACATCGGGATGAGCATGGCGTCGGGCGGCACCGGAAACACCGAGCTTTCCAGAAACGACACGAGCCCCATCAGCCACAGCGCATAGGGCTTGTGGGCGGCGGCGATGCACCAGTCATATGCGCTTCTAAGCATGGCGCGCCTGCATATAGGCCATGCCCATCATTGTCCATGGATGAGAATTGTCGGGTCACAGCGCGTGGTGAGACCCACTGCATCATTAAGCGAGTGGGCTGACTTTTCCCGACCTTTGGGAACCAAATGTTGGGGTCAGACCACAGGGATCATTGCCGGTGGCGCACCCGCCGCTCCGAGGAGGCGCCTGCCTTCGCTCGCCCCTTGGCGAGCATGTTCCGCTTCAGCAGCTTTTCGGCGATGCCGAACAGCCGTTCGCGCCGCTCCATCTCCTTCCAGACTTCGCCGGGGCGCACGCCCGACGCCGCCCACACCACGACGAGGTTGTAGAGGAGATCGGCGCTCTCGCGCACCACCGCATTGCGATCGCCGTTCATGGCGTCGATGACGACTTCGATCGCTTCCTCGGCGAGCTTCTTGGCGATCTTGGAGCGGCCGGCACGAAACAAGCGTGCAGTGCGCGAAACCCCCGGATCGGAATCCCTGGCCTCGAGCACCGCATCATAGAGCCGATCGACCGAATCAGTCATGCGATCAGATTAGCCGCATCTCCGTGATCGGCAAGTTGATCGCCGCCGCCGGTAAAATGCGACCACGGTTCGACGATGCAAAAATGCGCAGCAATCCGGGAGCACACGAACCGTCCGGGGGTTCTTCTGCGTGCAAAAAACATTCGCGGCGCGGGCCCCTGGCCACACGCCGCGAATGCATTCAAGGGTCGCTACCGCAGTGTCACCACCAGTTGAACAGGTAACTTACCCGGGCGCGAACCACGTCGACACCACTGAGGTTGACACGATCTCCGTTCGTGGGACCGGAGGTCCCAGGGCCGGTCGTGACAGGAAGCATGAAGTCATTCGAGACGAAGTAGTGCAAATAATCAACGCCGACGATGACGTTGCTCCACAGCCTGTATTCTGCGCCCACACCACCCACGAAGCCCGCCCGGTTGATCGACAGATTGGCGGTGTTGGTGTTGGAGTCAGCGTCAAACAGGGTGAAATTGTATTTGTAGTTTGCGCCACCAACGCCCAGCGTCCCATAAAGAAAGAGGTTGTCGGTCGCTGTAACGCCGGCGCGAGCGCGAACACTCCACAGAGAGTCCAACGTTACCCCGGTCGTTGCAGTATCGGGCCCTCCGGCCTCGGCGAAAAATGTCTGCTGGCTCTGGTGCGCCGAAGTCCAGTCACCCTCCAAGCCGAAGACGACGATTCCTCGCTGCAACTGGCATCCGCCCTGACCGCCGCCGGCGAATCCGTGCGTGTTGTAGTGGTTGGTCAGAAGGAACTCTGGAGGTCCCCCGAAGGGCAAGTTGACGTCATCGAAGCTCACCCGATCGGAGAAATGGGAGCTCGCGACGCCGGCGTGTCCACCGATATAGCAACCACTCCAGGTGGCCACCGGAACGGGCAGCGGAGCCTTGAGCGGCATGTCGGCCGCGCTTGCCAGACCAGGCAAAGCAAACAAGGCGACCCCAAAAACCAGCAATTTATTGATCATAGTGCCCCCCAAGTCGCCGGTCAGGCGACGGTTCAAACTTCGTGCAGGCGCAACAGCCCAAGCAACGCTTCCCCAAGCGACGGCACATCATATGTCGGCGGAAGGCCAAAGAATGTATTGTTTTTGCAACACTGCGGATTTTTTGCGCTCAAGACGATTTTTTAATCAATGGGCGCTTTTTAATCAGTGGAGGTTGTCCATCGGTGCGCGTGTCAAGGTCTCTCAGTGAGCGCCACCCGATCGATCCCACCCACATGGCGCTGCACAAGGTCCTTCCAATTCGGTCGTTGGACGACCAGCAGCCGGAGTTCCTCGGCGGGACGCCGTTTAATAGGTTATCAAAACCGTCCGCGGGTGACATAATCGCCGCCTACGCCGGCGCCGAGCCCGACCTCAGCACCGAAACCAGAATCAAAGATTCACAAACAAGGGAGGAAACATCATGTCGTTTCGTTTGGCCGCAGCCGTCGCAGTCGCGGCAGTCACTGCCGTCCCGGGCGCCGCTGGCGCCCAGGTTCTGATGGAGCCCAATGTTTCGGCCAAAATGGCCTTGACGATTGTGGAAGCGGCCCTTGCCGAATGCGGCTCGCGGGTGTCGATTGCCGTCGTCGATCGCTCCGGACGGCTGCGCGTGTTCGTCCAGGGCGACGGGGCGGCGCCGCACAATCTCGAGCTCGCCCGCCGCAAGGCCTACACGGCGCGGACGTTCGGGCGGACATCCCTCGAATGGGCGCAGCGCACCGAGACCCAGGTCCCGGGCCAGCGGCAGCTTGCGGAGGTCATCCCGCTCCAGGGCGGCGTACCGATCAAGGTCGGCGAAGAGACCATCGGCGGCGTCGGCCTCAGCGGCGCCAAGAACGGCGGGCCGCAGGAAGAGGCCTGCGGCAAAGCCGGCGTCGCCAAGGTGGCGGATCAGTTGAAGTAGGCTGCAAAGGCGGCCCGGAGGTCAGGCGCTGCTTTTGTTGCCTGCGATCATGCCCGCTTCCGGGTCGCGACTTACCATCACCGCTCGCCGCGAGCGGTGATGGGAGTCCGCTTGTCGAGGTCGACCCGCCGCACGTCGATGGGGCGGGCGGACTTGAGCGGCTCGAAGGCGACATCTCGGATCGTTATTCGATCATCTCGTCGGCGGCCACCGCGGCGGCGCAAGTATCGCTATTTGTCGCAAACATTTGCCATTTGGGATAACATACCAACCGCATCCGCGCCGGGAGAGAAGGGCGGGGCAAACCGAGCTACTCATGTAGGGGAGGTCGACATGAATGTGCGGCGGAATTTGCTCTTGTTGGTGACATTGGCGGCCGCTGCAAACCCCGCCTGGGCGCAACAGGCGGCGCCCGCGGCCGGGCAATCCAATATCGGTTCGCAACACGCTTCGTCCATTCCGGATTTCTCCGGCATTTGGCGTCACGGGTCGCTTCCGTGGTTGGTGCCGCCGGCGTCGGGTCCCGGCCCGGTGACGAACAGGTCACGGCGGAAGGATAACGGCGTGAGCGACTACGGCCAGCTGGTCGGCGACCACACCAATCCGATCCTGCAGCCCTGGGCGGCGGAAGTCGTCAAGAAGAAGGGCGAGCTCTCGCTGGCCGGCGTGACCTATGGGAGCCCGTCCAACCAGTGCTGGCCCGAGCCCGTGCCGTTCCTTTTCAAGCATATGGCAATGGAGATGATCCAGCTGGCGGACAAGATCGTGATGCTCTTCAACGAGGACCATGAAGTCCGCTGGGTGCGCATGAACCAGCCTCATCCTGCGAAGGTGACGCCGTCCTGGCATGGAGATGCCGTCGGCCATTACGAGGGCGACACGCTGGTGATCGACACGGTGGGGATCAGGACCGATCGACCGTTTGCCATGATCGACTTGTTCGGCACGCCCTACACCGAGAAGCTGCACGTGGTGGAACGCTATCAGCTGCTCGATCGCGAAGCCGTGAAAGGCGACTTGGAACGCGCCGCAAAGGAGAATTGGCGCCCCGGTGGACCCGTCAACCCAAACTATACGGACAAGTACCTGCGGGTCCATTTCACGATCGAGGATGAAGGCGCCTACACGACGCCCTGGACCGCGACCATGATTTATTTGCGCGATTACCTCAATTGGCCGGAAATCGCCTGCGCCGAAAACACGTTTGGATTCCATGCCAGCCGGGGTGCAGAGATCCCGCATGCGGACAAGCCGGATTTCTGAGCGCGCAACGAACTGATAAATCGGCTTGGAGCGCTATCGTTTCAGGTTGAATCGGACAGCGCTTCAAAGTCGTTGATTTTGAGCATGATCTTGTCCGAAACGTCTGCGACTTTTCGGGATCATGCTCCAGGCTCAGGATTGCTCCGCCAGCAGGCTCGCATTGCCGCCGACCGCGGCGGTGTTCACGCTCACGACCTGCTCCAGCGCGAAACGGCGCAGATAGTTCGGGCCGCCGGCCTTGGGCCCGGTGCCGGACAGGCCGGAGCCGCCGAACGGCTGGGTGCCGACCACCGCTCCGATCATGTTGCGGTTGACATAGACGTTGCCGGCGGAAAGCCGCGCCACCACCTGCCGCACCGTCGCATCGATGCGCGACTGGACGCCGAGGGTGAGGCCGTAGCCGCTCGCGGCGATGTCGTCGAGCAGGCGATCGAGCTCCTCGGCGCGGTAACGCACCATGTGAAGCACCGGCCCGAACACCTCCTGCTTGAGATCGCGGGCGCGGTCGAGCTCGATGATCGCCGGCGCGACGTAGGTGCCCGACGCCGGCGCGGCTTCGCCGCGGTCCGAGCGGAACGCGAGGCGGCCCTGCGCTTCCATGCCGGCAATCCACGCGTCGAGCTTGTCCCTGGCCTCGGCGTCGATGACAGGCCCGACATGGGTGGCGATGTCGCGGGGATCGCCCACCTTGAGCTCCTGCGCCGCGCCGGCCACCATCTCGATGACGCCGTCGGCGATGTCTTCCTGCAGGCATAGAAGGCGCAGCGCCGAGCAGCGCTGGCCCGCCGAGCGGAACGCCGAGGCGATGACGTCGTCGGTCACCTGCTCCGGCAGGGCAGTGGCGTCGACGATCATGGCGTTGATGCCGCCGGTCTCCGCGATCAGCGGGACGATCGGCGCGTCCTTGGCGGCGAGCGCCCGGTTGATGATCCGCGCCACCTCGGTCGAGCCGGTGAAGGCGACGCCGGCGACGTCGCGATGGGCGACCAGGAAGCCGCCGACCGTACCGTCGCCGGGGACGAGATGCAGGGCGGTCGCAGGGATACCGGCGCGGTGGAACAGGCGCACCGCCTCCGCGGCGATCAGCGGGGTCTGCTCGGCGGGCTTGGCCACCACCGCATTGCCGGCGGCGAGCGCCGCCATCACCTGGCCGGTGAAGATCGCGAGCGGAAAATTCCACGGACTGATGCAGACGAAGACGCCGCGGCCGCGATAGCGCAGCGTGTCGGTTTCGCCGGTCGGCCCCGGCATCGTTTGCTGCGTCAGCGTGCGCCGCGCCTCCTGCGCGTAGTAACGGCAGTAGTCGACCGCCTCCCGCACCTCGGCCAGCGCATCGTCCAGGGTCTTGCCGCCTTCCGACTGCAGCAGTGCGATGAGACGGCCGCGGCTTTCCTCAAGCGCATCGGCGGCGCGCGCCAGCGCCGCGGCCCGCATCTCGACCGCGGTCGCATCCCAGGCAGGAAAGCCAGCCACGGCCGCCGACATCGCCGACACCACGATCGCTTCATCGCCCTCGGTCACCAGGCCGATCGTGACGCCGTCAATCGGCGAGCGCACCGGCCGCACATGGCCCGCTATGGCGACCCCATCGACCAGCGGCATGGCGTGCGAATCGCCCGGCAGCCCCGAGCGCACCTCGGCGAGGAGGGCGTCGAGGCTCGCGGCGTCGCCGAATTCGACGCCCCGCGAATTGCGGCGACCCGGCTCATAGAGGTCCGGAGGCCGCGGGATTTTGGGATGGCGGGCGTGGCCCGACCTGATCACCGCGACGGGACGTTCGAGAATGGCCGACACCGGGACATTCGGATCGGCGGCCGCATAGACGAAGGAAGAGTTCGCGCCGTTCTCCAGGAGCCGCCGCACCAGATAAGCGAGCAGATCGCGATGGCCGCCGACCGGCGCATAGACGCGGCACGCCGCGCCGGGCGCGTCGCGCAGCAACGCCTCGTAGAGCGCCTCGCCCATGCCGTAGAGCCGCTGGAACTCATAGCCCTCGACGCCGCCGGCCACCTCGACCACGCGTCGCGACCGTGAGCGCATTGTGGGTCGCGATCTGCGGATAGAGGCGTGGCCGGGCCGCCAGCAGCTTGCGTGCGCAGGCCATGTAGCAGAGGTCGGTCATGGCCTTGCGGGAGAATACGGGATAGTCGGCGAGCCCGCGCTCTTGGGCGCGCTTGACCTCGGTATCCCAGTAGGCGCCCTTGACGAGGCGCACCATGACCTTGCGTCCCAGCGCCTCCGCAGCGCCGGCCACCCAGTCGATCACCGCGGGCGCGCGCTTCTGATAGGCCTGCACCGCGAGGCCGAATCCGTCCCAGCCGGCGAGGCCGGGATCGGCCAGCGTGCGGCCGATGATGTCGAGCGACAGTTCGAGCCGGTCGGCCTCCTCGGCGTCGATGGTGAGATTGAGCTCGTGGGCCTTGGCGGCGCGGGCGAGCTCGATCACTTTCGGGGTCAGCTCCGCCATGACCCGTACGCGCGATACCGCCTCATAACGGGGGTAGAGCGCCGACAGCTTCACCGAAATGCCGGGACGCTGGGGCAGGCTCGGCGCGCTGGCCGCCGCACCGATTGCGGCGATCGCCTCGGCATAGGCGCCGAAATAGCGCTCGGCATCCGCAGCCGTGCGGGCGCCCTCGCCGAGCATGTCGAAGGAATAGCGGAATTCCGGGTGCGCGCCGCCTCGCGCCAACGCCTCGCCGATGGTCTGGCCGAGCACGAAATGGGAGCCCATGAGCCGCATCGCCTGGCGCGTGGCGGTGCGCACCGCCGGGCGCCCGAGGCGGGTCACCAGGCCTTGGAGGATGTTTTCCGGGGTCTCATGCGACGCGATCACCCGCGCCGAAATGCCGAGCGCCCAGGCCGAAGCCGACACCAGCAGGGCGGGCGAACGCACCTCGTGCTCGGCGAAGTCCCCGGCCGACAGCTTGTCCTCGATGAGGCGGTCGGCGGTGGCGGCGTCGGGCACCCGCAGCAGCGATTCGGCCAGCACCATCAGCGCCAGCCCCTCCTTGGTGGAGAGCGAGTATTCGTGCAGGAAATCCTCGATGCCGCCGACGCCCCCGGCGCGGGCCCGGATCGCCGCGACCAGGGCGCCGGCGCGCGCGTCGATGCGAGCCTCCGCTTCCGGTTGCAGCGGAGCGGTGGCGAGGAACCGCGCGGCCATGTCTTCATCGGCGGGCGCATAGGCCGCACGGAACGGCGGGACGCGACCTTCCATCGGGCTCATCTCCTCCAATGCGACGACCGACCTGCACATCGGTGATAGGGCGTGACAAGCCGGTCAGCTCCCAACCGCCGGCGCACTGTCATCGAAACTGTATCGTATTGGGCTGCAATCTCATTGATCTCGCGCATGCGCTGTCCCGGAATATTGCAACAGGCGGAATCGTGCGCGAAATCGCCTTCTGAGCTTGCGCTTTTTTCCGGCATGTTCTTTGCTGCGGCCGGGTTGGTCGGGTTGCCGGCGTCGAACGGAGGCGCCGCCGGATCGTGTTTTATTTGTTCATCCGTATGGGCGTCAGGAAAGGAAGATGAAGATGGACTTCCTGGCTCGTGTCCGGTCCTGCGCCAGTCGCTCGTGCGTCGTGAGTGCGGTGATAGCAGTGGCTGCGGCGGCTTTGACCGCCGGCTCCGCCGCCGCCCAGACCCCCGTCAAGGTCACCCTCGACTTCAAGTTCGAAGGCCCCTCCGCGCCGTTCCTGGTCGCGCTCGACAAGGGCTACTTCAAGGCCGAGGGGCTGGACGTCACCATCGACCCCGCAGCCAACTCCCTGGAGCCGATCACCCGGGTCGCGTCAGGCGCCTATGACATCGGCTTCGGCGACATCAATGCGCTGATCAAGTTCCGCGACCAGAATCCCGCCGCACCAATCAAGGCCGTGTTCATGGTGTACAACCGGCCGCCGTTCTCGATCGTCACCCGCAAGAGCCGCGGCGTGACCAAACCCAAGGACCTCGAAGGCAAGAAGCTCGGCGCGCCCGCCGCCGACAGCGCCTTCGCCCAGTGGAAAATCTTCGCGAAGGCGAACGGCATCGACGCTGGAAAGGTCGATGTGGAGAATATCGGCATTCCCGTGCGCGAGCCGATGCTGGCCGCCGGCGAGGTCGACGCCATCACCGGGTTTTCGTTCTCCTCCTACATCAATCTCAAGGATCGCGGCGTTCCCGTCGACGACATCGTGGTGCTGCTGATGGCCGACTACGGCGTCAACCTCTACGGCAACGCCATCATCGTCGGCCAGAAATTCGCCGCCGCGCATCCCGAGGCGGTCAAGGGATTCCTGCGCGCCTTTACCAAGGGCCTCAAGGATACCGTCAGGGATCCCGCCGCCGCGATCGATTCCGTCATCAAGCGCAACGACCTCGCTAAGAAGGATGTCGAGCTCGAACGTCTGCGCATGGCATTGAACGACAACATCCTGACCCCGGAAGTGGAGGCCAACGGCTATGGCCAAGTCGACATGGCGCGGCTCGACAGGGCGATCGGCCAGATCGCGCTGACCTATGATTTCAAGGCGAAGCCGAAGGCGAGCGACATTTTCGATCCCTCGTTCCTGCCGCCGGCCGCCGACCGCAATACGGATTGAGGAAACCACCGGAGCCCCGTCGTGGCTGCTTTCGTAGCGCTTGAAGGCGTCAGCCATTCCTATGGCGGCCCCGGCGGCACGCTCGCGGTCGAAAATCTGTCGCTCAGCGTCGATGAAGGCGAGTTTGCCGCAGTGGTCGGTCCGTCCGGTTGCGGCAAGTCGACCCTGATGAAGCTCGCCACCGGGCTGCAGTTTCCCTTTGCCGGCGTGGTCCGGGTCGCAGGTAAGCCGGTCCATCGGCCCGTGAAGATCGCCGGCATGGCGTTCCAGGCGCCGACCCTCCTGCCGTGGCGCAGCACGCTGCAAAACCTGCTGCTGCCGCTCGAGATCGTCGAGCCGCATCGCAGCCTCCTGCGGCGCAAGAAGGCGGAATATGTCGGCCGCGCCGAAGCGCTGCTCTCGTCGGTCGGCCTCGGCGGCCAGGGCGCCAAATTTCCGTGGGAACTGTCCGGCGGCATGCAGCAGCGCACCTCGCTGTGCCGCGCGCTGATCCACGAGCCGCAGCTCCTGATGCTCGACGAGCCGTTCGCCGCGCTCGATGCCTTCACCCGCGAGGAATTGTGGGGCGTGATCCGCGACCTTCACGCGGTGCGCAAGATCACCGTGATCCTGGTGACCCACGACCTGCGCGAGGCGGTCTTCCTGGCCGACCGCGTGTTCGTGATGTCGTCGCGCCCCGGCCGCGTCATCGCCGAACGCAAAGTCGACTTCCCGCGGCCCCGCGACCTCGAGGTGACATTCACGGCAGAGTTCCAGGCCGTGGTCCACGAACTGCGCGAACACATCGTCAGAGCGCGCCGGTGATTGCGTCCTTTACTCCCTCTCCCGCTTGCGGGGGAGGGTTGGCGAGGGGGCTCTTGCGGCGAGTTCTGTGCCGTGGAAATTGCCCCCTCCCTGACCCTCCCCCGCAAGCGGGAGAGGGGACGAAAACTGAAATCGATTGTTGGCGGACAAGTCCTCGGAGCGTTTCGCGGGTCGTCTTCGCACACCTGCGTAACACGTGCGAATTTGCGATTTTCCTCCCCCGCCGCCGAGGGGATTGTCATGGGCCGGGCGAAGGCGTTACTCGAATACACATGAGCCTTCTGCACCTCTATGCCCGGGCGCTCGCCCTGCTCGGCTCCGACAAGAAGCTCGGCATCTATCTCGCCGTGGCCAATTTCGCGCTGGCCGGCGCCATGTTCGCCGAGCCGGTGCTGTTCGGGCGGATCATCGACGCGCTCGCCGGCGCCCAGGCCAAGGGCGCCACCGCGGCGTGGCCGGACCTGATCAAGCTGATCTCCGCGTGGATCGGCTTCGGGCTGTTCACCATCGTGGTGGGCGTGACCGTCGCGCTCTATGCCGATCGCCTCGCCCATCGCCGCCGCCAGGCGGTGCTGACCGATTTTTTCGACCATGTGCTGCAACTGCCGCTGATGTTTCACGGCAAGTCGCATTCCGGCCGCCTGATGAAGGTCATGCTGGCGGGGACCGACGCGCTGTGGAGCCTGTGGCTCGACTTCTTCCGCGACTCATTTGCGGCTGCCGCTTCCCTCCTGGTGCTGCTGCCGCTGTCGCTCTACCTCAACTGGCCGCTCGGCGCTGATGATGCTCGTGATCGCCGCCGTGTTCGCGGTCCTGACCGCCCTCGTCATCAACAAGACGGAGACGCTGCAGCGCACCGTCGAGCGGCACTATTCCAACCTCGCCGAGCGCGCCTCCGACACGCTCGGCAACGTCGCCCTGGTGCAGGGCTTCGCCCGCATCGAGGCGGAAGTCTCGGGGCTGCGCACGATCGCCGACGATCTGCTCGCGGCGCAGATCCCGGTGCTGTCGTGGTGGGCCGTGGTCGCGGTGCTGACCCGGGCGTCGACCACGCTGACCATGCTGGCGCATCTTCGTGGTCGGCGTGTAGCCTGCATCTCGACGGCCGCGCCTCCGATCGGCGACATCGTGATGTTCATGAATTTCGCCGGCCTGCTGATCGGCCAGCTCGAGAAATTCGTCCGCTTCGTCAACAAGGTGTTCATGGACGCGCCGCGGCTGCGGGAATTCTTCACCGTGCTCGACACCGAGTCGGTGGTGCGCGACCGTCCCCGGACGCGGTCGATCCCGGCCGCGTGCACGGCCTGGTCGAATTCAAGAACGTGTCGTTTTCCTATGACGGCAAGCGTTCGGCGGTCGCTCGATCTCAACTTTCACGGCGCTGCCCGGGGAAACCGTCGCGCTCGTCGGCGGCACCGGGGCCGGCAAGTCGACCGCGCTGGCGCTGCTGCACCGCGCCTTCGACCCGCAATGCGGGACGATACAGATCGACGGCGTGAACATCCGCGACATCAAGCTCGCCGCGCTCCGCCGCAATATCGGCGTGGTGCTCCAGGAGTCGCTGCTGCTCAACCGTTCGGTCGCCGACAATCTGCGGGTCGGCAAGGCCGACGCCACCGAGGCGGAAATGCGCGATGCCGCCGAGCGCGCCCAGGCGCTCGACTTCATCGAGCGCGCGCCCGACACGTTCTCGAACGCCGGTCGGGCGAACGCGGCCGCGCGCTGTCGGGCGGCGAGCGCCAGCGCCTCTCGATCGCCCGCGCGCATCCTCAAGGACCCGCCCATCCTCATCCTCGACGAAGCCACCAGCGCGCTCGACGCCGAAACCGAGCGGAAGGTGCAGGCGGCGCTGGACGAGGTGATGAAGAACCGCACCACCTTCGTGATCGCCCACCGGCTGTCGACCGTGCGCAACGCCACCCGCATCCTGGTGTTCGAGACACGGCCGCATCATCGAGACCGGCACCTTCGACGAACTCGTCCGCATCGGCGGCCGCTTCGCGGCGCTCGCCAAGGCGCAGTTCATGACGGTGGAGACGCCGGCGCCGCAACCAATGTCGCAGCCGGTCGAGACCTAGTTTGGCCGAATCACTGCGCCTTGATGTTCGCCGCACGAACGAGGCGGCCGAATTCGTCGTATTGCTTGCGAAGAAGCGCGCCGAAATCCGCACCGCACACCGCGGCGGGATAGAGCCCCTGGCCGACGAGCTTTGCCTTGACCTCAGGAACCTGCATGGCCGCGGTGAACCAGCCGGCGAGCTGGGCGACCGTTTCCTTCGGCGTCTTCGCCGGCGCGAGCACCCCGAACCAGCTGTCCACCTCGAAGTCCTTGTAGCCGGACTCGGCTACCGTCGGCACGTCCGGTAACTGCTCGATCCGCATACGCGGGACGGCGGCGAGCACGCGCATTTTGCCGGCATCCACCTGCTCCGCCAGGTTCGCGTAGGCAGCCATCAGCGCCGTCACATGGCCTCCCAACACCGCGGTTACCGTTGGAGCGGAACCGGAATAAGGGACATAGGTCAGATCGATGTTGGCCATGCGCTTGAGGCTCTCGATCGCCAAGTGTTGTTGGCTGGCGGGGCCGATGCTCGCAATCGTCAATTCGCCGGGCTTGGCGCGGGCCGCGTTCACCAGATCGGCGAGCGTGCGGTAGGGCGATGCGCTGTTGACCACGATGACGTTGGGCGCCGCGACGAGGTCGCAAACCGGCTCGAAGGCGGTGAGCGGGTCGTAGCTCAGCTTTCGCACATGCGGGTCGATGACGAACGAAGCACTTTGGATGAGCAGGGTCGAACCGTCGGGCACGGCGCGCGATACGGCTTCGGTTGCGATCATCGAGGCGGCCCCCGGGCGGCTCTCGATCAATACCGTCACTCCCTGCGCGCGGCCGATCTGATCCGCGAGCAGGCGAGCGAGGAAGTCCATGCCGCCGCCCGGCGGGACCGGAACCACGATTTTGATGGTTCGCGGCGTCTGCGACCAGGCGCCGTGGCCGGTCAGCAGGATCAGGATGGCGGCAATGGCACAGAGAGCGGCGGCACCCGCCGCCGGACGCACGGACTGTCGCAAGTCTCATGATTTTCGCCCTCAATGATTCGTTGCAGCATGCGGACCTATGCCCGCGCTGCATCGCCGCTGCCTTGCCCCGGGAGACGCACGTCCCGCAACAGGCCTTCGAAAATCCTAGACCACTCTGCCGTGCATGGGGAAGGGACCGGCCGGTGCAGCGGCGACCGACCCGCAGTTGCAGGCCTGCCGCGAAGCCTCTTCACGCCGTCGCCGTAAGGAGTAAGATCGCCGCCAAGCACGGTGGTAATAAAATCCGGCAAACCTTGGAGGACACTCGATGCAGCGAAGTGTTTTTGTTGCAGCGTTTGTTGCAGCGTCCGCGTCCGGGGCGTTCGCGCAGGCGCCCGACGCGTCGTTCAACGATGCGCAGAAGACCGGGGCTGCGCCTGTTCAGCCAGTCCTGCGGCGTCTGTCACACCCTGGTACAGCAACGCACCAAGCAATACGGACCGGTGCTGTCGCGCGAAACGCTGGGCGGCGACGAGGAACTGATGCGCGAATACATCAGCAACGGCACGCCGCGGATGCCGGGCTTCCGCTACAATTTCGAGCCCGACGCAGATCAGCGCCATCGTTCAGTACATCAAGACGGTCCCGCCGCAAGCCGCGCCGGCCGCCGCCAGGTGACGGTCAAAGGTAACGATTTCCACGTTCATTCCACCCGGTAACTCCACGAACCAACGCGCCACCGGCGCATCAGGAGATGATGCCATGAGGAACACCAGGAATTTGGCGATGTTCGGCCTCGGTGCGGTATTTGCCGCCGCCATGTCGGCGACGGCGCTGACGCCGATGGCGGCCAGGCGGCCGACGCGGTGCTGTCCGGAACGATCAAATCGGCCGGCGGCGAAGCCTTGGGCGGCGTCACGGTTTCGGCCCGGGCCGACGGTTCGAACATCGTCACCTCGGTCTTCACCGACGAAACCGGCAACTACTATTTCCCGCCGATGGCGGGCGGCAAATACAAGGTGTGGGCGCAGGCGATCACCTTCGACACCGGCCGCGGCGAAGTCGATCTCGGCGCCGCCAAGCGCCAGGACTTCGCGCTCAAGCCGCTGAAGGACTTCGTGCGGCAGTTGCCGGGCGACATGGTGCTGGCGGCGCTGCCCGACGCGACGCCGGAAGACGCCAACATGAAGACGATCGTGCAGAACAACTGCACCGCCTGCCACACGCCGAGCTACATCCTGCAGCACAAGTTCGACGAGGCCGGCTGGAACGCCATCATCAACCTGATGAAGCACGCCAACGTCTACGGCATCTATCAGGGGCCCGATCACAAGGCGAGCCCGGTCCTCGATCACAATCAGAAGCAGCTCGCCGCCTACCTCGCCCGCGCGCGCGGGCCCGGCGAGACCTCGATGAAGTTCAATCTGCGGCCGCGCCCGACCGGCGAGGCGGCCCGCGTGGTGTTCACCGACTACGAGGCGCCGCCCGATCCGGATGTGGGCATGCCCTACAAGGTGCAGACCAACAACGGCACCGACTGGTCGCTCGGCACGCCGTCCTACGTCTATCCCGGCTTCGGCGTGCATGACGCCTGGATCGATGCCGACGGCAGAAGCGTCTATTTCACCTGCAACGTGCCGAACAACGTTCTCACGCTGGGCAAGTTCGACCTCAAGACCGGCGCGTTCAAGCCCCTGAAGGTCGCGGCCGCGAACGGCCTCGCGGCGCCGGCCCACGGCATCACCCGCGATCCGACCGGCACCATCTGGTTCAACGTGAACCCCGAGCAAGGGCGGCCTCGGCAAGCTCGACACCAAGACCGACAAGATCGAGGTGTTCATCCCGCCGGAAGGCATGGCGCCGACCGGGGGCGCCACCACGGTCGACTATGACGGCCGCGGCATGATCTGGGTGTCGTCGCCGACCGGCGCGCTGCGGTTCGATCCGACCACCGAGAAGTTCACCGAGTACAAGTCGCCGACGCCGAAAGCCGCCAATGGCGGCATCGGCCTCACCTACGGCGTCGCGGCCGACCGCGACGGCAACGGCTACTGGGCCCAGATGGCGATCGACACCGTCGGCATCGGCGACGGCAAGTACGGCACCGCCAAGGAACTGAAGCTGCCGCCGGTCGCGGCGGTGCGCGACCGGCTGTCGCCCCAGGACATCGCGTTCTACGAGAGCAACGGCGCCCCCGACTTCAGCAATCCGGCCCCCTATGCGCAGGGACCGCGGCGCATGGGCACCGACAAGAACGACGACGTGCTCTATGTCGGCAATTCGTGGGCCGGCACGCTCGCCAAGATCAACACGCGCACGCAGGAGACGAGCACCATCCCGCTGCCGGCCCTGCGCAAGCCCTATCACGTCACGGTCGACTCCAAGCACAATGCCTGGCTCAACATCTGGATGACCGACCAGGTGCTGAGATACGACCCCAAGGCGAACAGCTTCACGGCGTTCGACATTCCGACGCGCGGCTCGGAAGTGCGCTACGTCTCGCTGTACGAAAAGGACGGCCAGATGAAGGTGGTGCTGCCGTCCTACCGCACCCGCAAGGTGACGGTGATGGCGTTCCGCAGCGAAGCCGACATGCAGGCCGCCAAGGCGCAGGCCGCCCAGTAACGGTTCGGCTGACTTCGAGATTGAGAATGGCCGGGCTTTGTCCCGGCCATTTTTTTCAATTGTAGGCTGCCGTGGGGCCGGCTCCTGCGATGCCGGGACGCCTACCGCCGCAGCGCCGCGTTGATCAGCTTCACGCCGTCGGCGCTCGCCCATTCGGCGGGGCCGGACAGCGAGGCGATCTCGCAGCCGTTGGGATCGATCAGCAGCGTGGTCGGCATGCCGATCGCCTTGCCGACGACCTTGAGGTCCTGGAACACCTTGGCGTTGGCGTCGGAATAATAGGCGAGATGGCCGACGCCGACGTCGTGCAGCCAGGCCTTCGGCTTGTCCAGATTGCGGGTGTCGATGTTGACGGCGACGACCTCGAATTGCGGCGAGCCGAGCTTGCCCTGCAGGGCGTCGAGCGCCGGCATCTCCTTGCGGCAGGGGATGCACCAGGTCGCCCACAGATTGACGAGCACGGTGCGGCCCTGCCAATCGGCGAGCGATTTCGGCTGCCCGTCGGCATCCTGGAACGCCAGCACCGGCAGCTTGCGGGCGTCCTCGGCGGGCCTGCACCGCCGCGACCTCGCCATGGAGCAGCGGCTCGATCCGGCGGGCGAGGTCGCGGGCGGAGCGGCAGGCGGGGTCGCCCGGATTGCGCGCAAGGCCGACAACACCGTATACCGCCGCCAACGCACCGAGCCCGGCGAGCACGGCGGCCGCGATCAGCGGGCCTTTGCGCCGCTTCGCCACCGGAGCCGGTTCGGTTTCGATCGTCATGTTCACAACCACGGGTCTGTCATGAGCAACAAGATGTGGGGCGGCCGGTTCAGCGCGGAGCCCGACGCCATCATGGCGGACATAAATGCCTCGATCGATGTCGACTGCAAGCTGTTTCGCCAGGACATCGCCGCGAGCCGGGCCCACGCCGAAATGCTGGGACATCAAGGCATTATTTCGGCGCAGGATGCGCAGGCCATCGTTCACGGGCTAGACACGATCCTTGTCAGAGATCGAGGGCGGCCGGTTCGAGTTCAAGCGTGCGCTGGAAGACATCCATATGAACGTCGAGGCGCGGCTCGCCGAACTGATCGGGCCGGCGGCCGGGCGGCTGCACACGGCGCGCTCGCGCAACGACCAGGTGGCGACCGACTTCCGGCTGTGGGTGCGCGATGCCATCGACGGGCTCGACGCGAGCCTCGCCTCCTACCAGCGCGCGCTCGCCGAGCAGGCGCTGGCCCATGCCGCGACGGTGATGCCCGGCTTCACCCATCTGCAGACCGCCCAGCCCGTGACCTTCGGCCACCACCTTCTCGCCTATGTGGAAATGGCCGCCCGCGACCGCGGCCGCTTCGCCGACGCGCGCCGGCGCGGCAATGAATGCCCGCTCGGCGCCGCGGCGCTGGCCGGCACCTCGTTTCCGCTCGACCGCGCCATGACCGCGCAGACGCTCGGCTTCGACCGGCCGGCGGCGAACTCGCTCGATGCGGTGTCCGACCGCGACTTCGTGATCGAGACGCTCGCCGCGGCGGCGCTTGCGTCGGTGCACCTGTCGCGCTTCGCCGAGGAGATCGTGATCTGGACCTCGCCGCTGGTCGGCTTCCTCAAGCTGTCCGACAAGTTCACCACCGGATCCTCGATCATGCCGCAGAAGCGCAATCCGGATGCCGCCGAGCTGGTGCGGGCCAAGACCGGCCGCATCATCGGGGCGCTCGATGCCCTGCTGATCGTGATGAAGGGGCTGCCGCTCGCCTACCAGAAGGACATGCAGGAGGACAAGGAAGGCGCGATGGACGCGCTCGCGGCGCTGTCGCTCTGCCTCGCCGCCATGACCGGCATGGTGCGCGACATGACCGCCGATCCCGTCCGCATGCGCGCCGCGGCCGGCCAGGGCTACGCGACCGCCACCGATCTCGCGGACTGGCTGGTGCAGCACCTGAAAATGCCGTTCCGCGACGCCCACCACGTCACCGGGCGCATCGTCGCGGCGGCCGAGCAGGCCGGCGTCGCGCTCGATCGGCTGCCGCTCGCCGCGATGCAGGCGATCGAGCCCGGGATTTCCGCCGACGTGTTCAAGGTGCTCTCCGTCGAGCATTCGGTGGCGAGCCGCACCAGCCTGGGCGGCACTGCGCCGGATAATGTCCGCAAGCAGGCCGAGAGATGGCTTTCCCGGCTCGACGGAAGGGCGAAATAGCGCGAAACGCCAGATGGTTTGCTCAAAACGCTTTCGCCCTGCCCCGCCGATCTGGTAAGATGCTTCGGGGTTCGGTGGAGTGGGGTTCGTGGACAGACCGTTGTTCTGGTTAGGCCGTTTGGCCGTGGTTGCCGCGATGACGATCGCCGCGGCCAGCCTGTCCGGCTGCGGGCGCAAGGGCTCGCTCGATCTGCCGCCGACCGCATCCATCACCAACCCGCCGCCGGCGGGCACGGGCCCCTCGCTCGGCGAGCAGAGCGATTCGCCGACCCATTCTTTCGAACCAGCCGCGCCTGCATCGCAAACGGCGCCCCCACCGCCGGCCAGGAAGAATCGGTTTCTGCTCGATTTTCTGCTCAACTGACATAGAGAGTGAACCGCTATTGCCGCCGGAGCCATTCTGTTCCGGAGCGGCAATAACGGGCCTTGCGGTCTTCGCGCGCCCTGCGCGTATGGTACCCAGGTCCGGGGTGTGAACTGTTGTGTTTTGTTCATATCGACCCATATTCTTGGCCGAAGGAGGACGCCGGAAATGGCTGAGATCGAGCGCATGACAGTGGTGTTTCCCGAACCCATGGCCGACCAGTTGAGGGCCGCGGTCAAAGCAGGGGAATATGCCTCGACGAGCGAAGCGGTTCGTGACGCGGTTCGCCTGTGGGGCGGCCGCCGCGAGCTGCGGCAGCGCGAAATCGAGATGCTTCACCGCGCCTGGGACGAAGGCAAAGCCAGCGGTTCGGCGGGCCCCTTGAAGATGGCCGACGTAATCGCTGAGGCGAAGGCGGAGAGAGCCGCCGAAGACCGCGGAAATCGTGGCTGAGGTTCGTCGTCCGCGCCAGGCCGACCTGAAACGAATCTGGCGCTTCGTCGCGCTCGACGAACCGGCGGCCCAACGAGAGGTACCAACCGATGGACACCAAGAAATTCGAGGTCTTCCGCAGCGACGAGGAGTGGCGGAGCCTGCTCACCCCGGAGCAATACGAGGTCATGCGCGGGCACGGGACCGAGGCGCCCGGCAGCTGCGCACTGAATTTCGAGAAGCGCCACGGCACCTTCGTCTGCGCGGGATGCGACCAGCCGCTGTTCGTGTCGAAGACGAAATTCGAGAGCGGCACCGGCTGGCCGAGCTTCAACGATCCGGTCGACGGCTCGGTCGAAACCACGTCCGATCGCAGCTACGGCATGGTCCGCACCGAGGTGCATTGCAGCCGCTGCGGCAGCCATCTCGGCCATGTCTTCGACGACGGCCCGCCGCCGACCCATCTGCGCTACTGCATCAACGGCATCGCCATGAAATTCGAGCCGGAGTGAATGCCCGACGGCTTCGCCGCGTGCTATAGGCCTGCATCGCCGGCTTCATTACGGTTCCGACAAAGCACCATGCACCACTTCGATTATCGCGGCGGCGTGCTCCATGCCGAAGGCGTCGCGCTCGACCATCTCGCGGCGGTGGTCGGCACCCCCTTCTATTGCTATTCGACCGCGACGCTGACGCGCCACTACAAGGTGTTCGCCGGCGCCTTCGCGGACGTGCGCGCGCTCGTTTGCTACGCCATGAAGGCGAATTCCAACCAGGCCGTCGTCAAGACCCTGGCGGAGCTGGGCGCCGGCGCGGACGTGGTCTCCGGCGGCGAGCTGCAACGGGCACTGCGGGCCGGCATAACGCCCGACAAGATCATGTTCTCCGGCATCGGCAAGACCGAGGCGGAGCTCGCGGCGGCCGTCGACGCCGGCATTCTCTGCGTCAATGTCGAGTCCGAGCCCGAGCTTGCGCTGCTCGCCGCCGTCGCCGCCGCGAAGGGCCGCCGCGCCGATATTTCGCTGCGCGTCAATCCCGACATCGACGCGCGCACCCACGCCAAGATCGCCACCGGCAAGTCGGAGAACAAGTTCGGCATCCCGATCAGCCGCGCCCGCGAGGTCTACGCTCACGCCGCGAAGCTGCCGGGGGTACGGGTGTCCGGCGTCGACATGCATATCGGCAGCCAGATCACGGAGCTGCAGCCGTTCGACGACGCCTTCGCGCTGTTGTCGGAGTTCGTGCACGAGTTGCGCGCCGACGGCCACGCCATCGACCATATCGACCTCGGCGGCGGCCTCGGCATCCCCTACCGCGACGACAATGAGCCGCCGCCCGACCCGGACGCCTATGCCGCCGTGGTCAAAAGGGCGACGCGCTCGCTCGATTGCACCCTGATCTTCGAGCCCGGCCGGCTGATCGTCGGCAATGCAGGTATTCTCGTGACACGGGTGCTCTATGTGAAGCGCGCCGAGGCGAAGACCTTCGTCATCGTCGACGCCGGGATGAACGATCTCATCCGTCCGACGCTCTACGAGGCCCATCATGATATCCGCCCGGTCAAGGAGGCGCCAGCGGGCGCCCCGCGGATCGTGGCCGATGTGGTTGGCCCGGTTTGCGAATCCGGCGATTTCCTGGCCCTGGATCGCTCCCTCGCGGAGCCGGCGCCGGGCGACCTGCTCGCGGTCATGACGGCGGGGGCCTATGGCGCGGTCCAGGCGGGAACCTACAACACGCGGCCGCTGGTGGCGGAGGCGATGGTAAAGGGCGACCGCTTCGCCGTGGTGCGGCCGCGCCTCGAGGTCGACCAGATCATCGCGCTCGACCGGTTGCCTGATTGGATGTGATTGATCGGGCTCTGATTTCCGCTGCAAACTTGGCTCTCCGCCGCCGAACCATTATGTCGTGAACAGGCCAAGAAATGACCTCCTCAAGGCCATCAGAAATGTGTTTTCGGGCGTTGTTTTGTGTGTGAAGATAAGAATGCCGGGCT
>CAWBSI010000015.1:0-416706 GCA_963791375.1 uncultured Alphaproteobacteria bacterium | reverse complement strand
TTTCTGAGCCCTGCCACGACGCCGTAGAGGACCTGAGCTATGGCACGATTACCCGCGCGAGGGTCAAGCAGTGCGACGCCTTATCGGGACCAAGCGGAATTGGGCGCCTGTCTCACGGATCTTGGCGTGAGCGATGCCTTTGATGAAGAAAGCATAGAACGAATTCATGCCGAACTCGGCGAAGTCGTTGGGCAATGGATACAAGAGAAGGCGCGGCTCGAGTCCAAAGCGGTGGCTAAAGTGCTGGTTTCGATTGGCAACCGGCTCAACGAAATCGGCGGGATCTTGACAGCGCACCAGACAGGAATTCGCCGCTCCGTAGATGTTGAAATCGTATCCCAATTGGCCGAGCGGATGGCACTTGATCCGACCCTTGGCTCGATCGCAGCGGCGAAGGAGTCGATGGCGTCGTTTGGTCAGGAGGCCTCAAGGATCGCTCGTAACTGTCTGGCTGTCGGCGCTCACTTGCGCAGCCGATCTGCAAAGCCCGGCCGATCACGGCTCGACTGGTACGATGAGTTTACGGCGCTCCTGCTTTGCATCGCCCTGAAGGCAGGCGTGAAGCCAAGTTGGCAAAAAGATCGCGTTACCAGTGAGTGGAGCGGGTGGCTCTTTGATGCCGCCCGAGTGCTGGAGGCGTTCCTTCCTGAGAAGATGCGGTCTCGGACTCCCGAGGCATGCGGCAAGCGTTTGGAGCGCAGCCAAAAACGGCTCGGGCAGCGCCCACGACAAAATACTGTCACCGCCAGATAGGAATTTGTCGGTGTAACTCATCGCTCACTCTTCCCCAACTTGGCTGGAGATTGCCCGGGAGGTCCGGGCATTTCGCCAACGGCACATATCGCCAGGAGGTTCAGATCATGAGCTCGCAGTCCTTCGCCACCGGCGCGGCGCAGAAGCCGTCGACCCCGGCCTTCACCCTCCTCACCCCCAAGGAAGCGGCGGTCCGCTTGAAGGTCAGCCTCTCCTGGCTGGCCAAGGCGCGCATGCGCGGCGACGGCCCGCCCTACATCACGGTCGGCCGCTCCATCCGCTACTCGGAAGCGGGCCTCATCCAGTGGGCGCGGTCGCAGCGGCGGTCATCGACCAGCGAGTAGTCGCACCCATCGGCCGACCCTACAAAGATATTTCAGGAGGTAGCAGCCGCTTGTCCTATGCCTTCGCATATATAATGTAATGATGATCCATCAATATACATCACAATACATCAGGATGACACAAGATGACACAAGATTAGGAACGATCTAAGCAGTACATATATCCAGTATACTGTTGACGTCTTCCCAAATTACTCTACGGTGCATCCGACGCCATCCCACTCCATTTCGGTCCCAGGAGCCGTCATCCCAATGAGCGAGAAAACCCCTCTCTTCTGGAGCCGTCCTTCGCCGATGCCATCACCGCCATCGAGGCCGCGGGTGACCTCTCGGAGCAGCAGCGCCGGCACTGGGTCTGCTCGCTGCGCCAGGTCGCGAAGTGGCTCGATCGCCCGGTCCAGACCATCCCCGCCCGCTGGACCTCGATCCGGATTCCGGTCGGGCAGTTGCACCACGCACGGGTGGGAGTCACCGCGAAGACGGTCGCGAATCACAAGGCCAATGTCCGGGCTGCCCTGCGTTGGTTCGGCAAGGAGCATGACGTGCCGGCGCGCGGCGTGCCGCTCACGCCGTATTGGACCGGCTTACGCGATGGAATCGAGGACCTGGGCTGCCGGAAGCGTCTCTACCGTCTGTTCCGCTACTGCTCCGGCCGCGGCATCCCGCCCGGCGAGGTCGACGATGCCGTCGTCGATGCCTATTTCCGCTACCGCGACGAGACGACCAATCTGGCCGTCAACGACGCTGCGCGCCGCTCGGTGGCGAGGTCCTGGAATGCCTGCATCGGGCAGGTCGAGGGGTGGCCGGCGAACCGGCTCTTCGAGCCGCCGGTGAAGGCGAAGGAAGGGCCGGCTTGGGAGGACTTCCCCCTGGGTCTGCGCGAGGAAATCGAGGCGTACCTCTCCGGTCTTCAGAAGCCGCATCGGAGCGCCAACGGTAAGCGCTTCCGGTCGTGCATCGCTACGACCATCCGCACCCGCAGGGCAGTGCTGAGGGCGTTCGCCCGCAAGGCGGTGGCGATCGGGTTTCCGATCAAGAGCCTCACAGGGCTCAAGGCGTTGCTCGCCCCCGACCTCGTCGAGCGGGTGATCGATGCGTATTGGAAGGAAAACGGGGAGGAGCCCCATATCTCCACCATCGAACTCGGCAGCCACCTCCTCAGAGTTGCCCGCGCCACCGGTTGCCTGGACGCAAACGACATTGAGCGGCTCGACGATATCCGGGCCAACTTGGAAGACCATCGCGGGCCGGCATTGACCGGAAAGAACCTCAAGCTCATCCGCCAAGTGCTGACCCCCGGAGTCTGGAACGAGGTGGTCGCCCTGCCGAAGCTCCTGATGCAGGAGGCGCGCTCCCTCAAGGATCACGCGCCGGTCAAGGCCGCGGTCATGGCGCAGATTGCGGTCGCCATCGCAATTCTCACCTTTGCTCCGATCCGGCTCGGCAACCTCGACCACATCGAGATCGGCGAAAACCTCATCAAGCCGTCGGGTCCAAACTCGCCCTACCGGCTGGTGTTCGAGCGCTACGACGTCAAGAACCGCGTCGACCTCGACTTTCCGTTTGATGAGGACCTGACCGCTCTTATCGACGAATACATCCACGACTTCCGCCCGGCGCTGTTGCGGGGGTCCAATGCCTCCTGGCTGTTTCCGGGCGAAGGCGGAAAGCCCAAGACCGCCAACATGTTCAGCACCCAGATCACCGAGCGCATCCAAAAAGCGACCGGGCTGCGGATCACCGTCCACCAGTTCCGGCACGCCGCGGCCGCCATCTACCTCAGGCACAATCCCGGTGATTACGAGACGGTGCGGCGGCTGCTTGGACACAAGAACATTCAGACGACGATCCGTTTCTACTGCGCGCTTGAGACGACCGAAGCCACCAGGAAGTTCGGTGCGATCGTTCGCAAGCTGATCGAGTTCGAACCGGAGGAAACCTGAGGCAGGAATGGATGATGTCGCGACCGCACAAAACTTCATCGACTGAAGGAGCCGTTCGTTCTCTCCCGATCGAGCTCTGGCCCGAGGCGGACCGGCGGGCCTGGATCGCGGCCTGCCAGCCGGCCGAGCGTCTCAAGCGCGGTGGCGCTGCCGCTCATCTCAAGTCGATCACTCGCGATGATCTCGCCCGGCGCTACGGCTACTTCCTGGACTTCCTGGCCCGGCGAGGTCTTCTATCCAAGGACGCGCCGGCCGCCGCGGATGTGACACCCGCGAACGTCGAGGCCTACATCGCCGAGCTCAAGGCGCGCGTCGGTTCGGTCACCGTCCACGGTTCGATCTACAAGCTTCGCCGCGCATCCGAGCTGATCTCTCCCGCCGGGGATTTCACCTGGCTCTCCGACATTGAAAAGGACCTCGCCTTGGAAATGAGGCCGCGGTCGAAGTTTGGTCGCTGGGTATCGACCGAGTCCTTGGTCGAGGCTGGGTTGACCCTGATCGCCGAAGCGGAGACGGCCACGAACCTCTCGGATCTCGCTCGCGCCCGCCAAGTTCGCAATGGTCTGATGGTCGCCCTGCTTGCCTTCTGCCCGATCCGGCTCAAGAATTTCTACGCCTTGGAGATCGGCAGCACATTCGTCAAGATCAAAGACCAGTGGTGGATCGTGCTTTCGGCCTCGCAAACCAAGGAAAAGCGAGCGGACGAACGTCCCGTCGACAACAAGTTGAGATCATCGATTGAGAGCTACTTGAATATCCACAGACCGATCCTGGCGCAGGGACACGCCTCATCTGCTCTCTGGCTCTCCTCGAACGATGGACAGCCGATGAGCTACGATGGGGTCGAACGCGTGATCAAATCGACCACATTGTCGACCGTAGGCGTTGATGTCAGCCCTCATCTCTTCCGCACGGCTGCCGCGTCGACTGCCGCGATGCATTGCGGCGAAAACCTGAACCTCGGAGCCGCTGTCCTTCATCAAACTGGTCCGACCATAACCAACGAGCGCTACAATCGCGCATCCAGCGCGAGTGCAGCCAAGAGTCTCAGGGACGTCATAAGGAAATTGTGAGAACGTCGCCGCTGACGCAGCTAATTAAGCTCGTTATCAGGAAGCGCGTTTCGCTTGACCCTTCGCGCAACACTGTCGGCCATTTTCGTTCACGCGGGGCGTCGATGCAGTAGCGCGACTGCATCGAAATGAGCCTTTATACGGGCCAGCCGGGGGCGGGAAAATATCTCAACACCTACGAGCGGCGACGTCTAAGGGTGACCAACTCCTCCCAGTCAGTCCCCCCTGTTGTCCTCTGAGTGTGATTGCACTCATTCATATAGTGTTCTATTGCGAATGCGAAACAAGCCGCGCGCCTGTGAGTCTTCTGTTGGGCCTTTCAGACGAACTTTTCAAGGTTGCCGACGAAGCCGCTCCGGCGGTATCACAACTCCGCGACGGCAAACTCAACACCGTGATCGCCGCGATCCAGAGGGTCTGCGAGGATGCGAAGAGGGCCTGGTCCGGGTCAAACATTGGATATCACGCGTGCGTTTATTTTGCCGGGCTTCAGCCAAGTCCGCCGGAGGCACAATTCAGTGCTGAATGGGGGCTCATGGATACTTGGCCTGTGCATAAGCCCCATCCGGGGTGGCGCATCATGGATTGACAGGCGGTAATCGATGAACTGCTTTCGCGCGCAGGTAATCCTGACCTCGACGCTGTGTCCGCCGATCTTGCGCCGCTTCAGACAGCGTTCTCGGCCTTGAAAGAGCGGGCGATCTCTCTCCTCACCGCGGCTTCGGCCGAGCGGCCCGACGCGTTTCTCGATCGCAAGCTGAAACAAATCGAGCCATTGAACCTTGCGAGTCCGACAGCGATCGAGCACAGCCTTGTGCCCAATGGCCGGTTTTGGACGAGGGACTCCCACGCGATGTCCCAGGGTCTCCAGGTGGCGCCACATCAAACCTTGAGTGCTCAGGCGCTGGCAGCAACCGTCCTGAAAAATGGACTTGAAAGCCTGGAGAGTTCAACCCGCGAAGCGGCATCACATCTTCGGCGGCTCGAAACGCACCGAACGAAATCTGGCATGGTCGGAACAAATGTCTTCGTCGGCCACGGGCATTCGCTGATCTGGCGGGAGTTGAAGGACTTCGTCGAGGATCGGCTGCATCTTCCCGTGGATGAATTCAACAGCATCCCGGTTGCGGGCATCACAACGACGGCCCGCCTTTCCGAATTGCTCGACGCTGCGGCGTTTGCGTTTCTGATCATGACCGCCGAGGACGAGCAGGCCGACGGCAAGGTGCGGGCGCGTGAGAATGTGGTTCACGAGGTCGGGCTGTTTCAGGGCCGCCTCGGGTTCAGCCGTGCTATCGTCCTGATCGAAGATGGCTGTCAGGAGTTTTCCAACATTCACGGTCTGGGACAAATTCGTTTCCCTAAGGGCAACATCAGCGCGAGGTTCGAGGACATCCGTGCGATTCTCGAACGCGAAGGTTTGATCCAACGCTAGTGGCCCGCGGAAGTTCGCGATCTTCAATTGTGCTACCTATGTGCAGCCTGCTACCTTTTCACCGCATACAAGTGTCCGATAAGCTTTTGTTTATACGTGACAAGTTTTGGGTTGAGAAAAATGCTTCGAACCCTCCCCGACTTCGGGGAGGGTGGCCGAGCGAGAGCGAGGTCGGGTGGGGGCCACGTGCACAGTCAATCGAAGAAAGCAAGGACCCCACCCTGCGCTCCCCGAAGTCGGGGAGGGAAAGCAAGATCACCGCCCGCCGCCCCAGGTCACGTAGGCGCCGGCCCAGGTGAAACCGCCGCCGAAGGCGGCCATGATCAGCTTGTCGCCGGGCTTGAGGCGGCTTTCATAATCCCACAGGCACAGCGGGATGGTGGCGGCGGTGGTGTTGCCGTATTTGTGGATCGTGATCATCACGCGATCGAGCGGCACGCCCATGCGTTCGGCGGTGGCCTCGATGATCCGCCGGTTCGCCTGATGCGGCACCAGCCAGGTGATGTCCGCGGCGCTGAGCTGGTGGCGCTTCATCAGTTCGGTCGCGACTTCGGCCATCTTGGCCACGGCGAACTTGTAGACCGCGGCGCCTTCCTGATGAACGTAATGGAGCCGGTCGGCGACGGTCTGTGCCGTCGGCGGCATCCGGCTGCCGCCGGCCTTCTGGTGCAGGAACGGCATGCCGCCGCCGTCCGAACGGATCACCGTGTCGATGATGCCGTTTCCGTCCTCGGTCGGTTCGATCAGCACCGCGCCCGCGCCGTCGCCGAACAGCACGCAGGTTGCGCGGTCGGTGTAATCGATGATCGCGGACATCTTGTCGGCGCCGACCACGACGACTTTCCGCGCCCGGCCGGTCGCGATGAATTGCGTCGCGATCGTGAGCGCATAGAGGAAGCCCGAACACGCCGCCTGGACGTCGAAGCTGCCGATGTTGCGAATGCCGACCATGTCGCAGACGATGTTCGCCGTCGACGGGAATACCATGTCAGGCGTCGTGGTGGCGCAGATCAGGAGATCGACTTCGGCCGGCGCGGTGCCGGTCTTTTCGAGGAGCCCCTTCACGGCAGCGGCCGCCATGTGCGAAGTCCCGAGCCCCGCGCCCTTGAGGATGCGGCGCTCCTTGATGCCGGTGCGCTCCACGATCCAGGAATCCGTGGTGTCGACCATTACGGCGAGCTCCGCATTGGTCAGCACATAGTCCGGCAGCGAACCATGCACCCCGGTAATCGCCGCACGTACCGTGCTCGGGCGCCTTGTCTCGGGCTCTTTGTTCATGTCGCTGAGGCGATCCCTTTCGGTTTTCCTGTTAGCATGGCGCATCCGACGATGAAACCGGGCGGGCGCCGCCGGCCATGGCGAGCACGATGGCGGCGGCCCGGGCGCTGGGCACGGCGACGCCGATCTCCATGACGGCATCGAGCCGCGCCAGGGCCTCGCATTGCCGCCGGCGCTGCGGCGTATCGCCGATGAGCGGAACGAGCGCGTCGGCGAGGCTTTGCGGGGTCGCATCGCGCTGCAGCAGTTCCGGCATGACTTTCTCGCCGAGAATGAGGTTGGCGAGCCCGATCGTATCCGTCTTCACCAGGGCGCGGGCGATCAGCTCCTCGAACAGGGCGACCCGGTAGGCGATGATGGTCGGAATCCCCGCGAGCGCGAGCTCGAGCGTGACCGTTCCCGAGGCCGCAAGCGCCGCCCGCGCCTGGCGGAACGCGGCCCATTTCTCCGCCGTGTCGACGACGATCCGCGGCGCTGCCGGCCAGTCGCGGGTCGCCCGCTTCACCTCGTCGACGAGGTGCGGGACGGTCGGCAACACGATCTCGATCGGGCCGATGCGTTGGCGGACCGCGGCCATTGCCGCGCCGAACACCGCGATGTGACGCCTGACCTCGCCGCGGCGGCTCCCCGGCAGGACGAGGACCACGGGCGGGTCGGCATAGCGCCGCGCGGCTTCCTCCGGATCGGGGCGCAACGTCGCCACCTGCTCGGCAAGGGGGTGGCCCACATAGGTGCATGGCGGCCCCCCGAGCCGGCGGTGGGCGTCCGGCTCGAACGGCAGCAGCGCGAGCACGTGATCGACATAGCGCCGCATGGAAGCGGCCCGGCCGGGCCGCCACGCCCATACGGTCGGCGACACATAGTCGACGATCGGGATCGACGGCGCCGCCGCCCGCACCCGCCGCGCCACCCGGTGGGTGAAATCGGGGCTGTCGATGATGACAAGCACATCGGGACGCGCGGCGATGACGGCGCCGGTCGTCCGCCTGAGGTGGCGCCAGATCGCCGGCAGCCGGCCCGGGATGGCGGCAAACCCATTGATGGCGAGGTCGGCGATCGGCACCAGGCTGGCGAGGCCCTGGGCGGCCATGGCGTGCCCACCGACGCCGGTAAACACCACGGGGGTGCCAGCGGCCTGGGCGGCCATCGCCGCCATCAGCGGCGCCCCCAGCCGGTCGCCGGACTCCTCTCCGGCGATGATGAAGATGTTCAGGGCATCCTGCCTCGCCCGGCCCTCCGATAACCGCGCCGCGTCCATCAGCCTGCCTCGCGATCGGCGCGCCCGAGCACGAACAGGCCATTCTCGTCCGCCGCCTCGACGAGGCGCTGCGGCTCGGCGATGATGGTGCCGCCGGCGACGACCGCGATGCCCGCGAGCCCTGCCCGTGCCGCATGGAGCACGGTGTCGGGCCCGATCGAGGGCAGATCGAAGCGGCGATCCTGCCGCTGCTTGGGCGCCTTGACGAGGACGCCTGTCCCGCGGGAAAGGCCGATGCGTCCGGCCTCCCGCAATGCGACGACCCGCTGCAGCATCGCGTCGGTGCCCTCGGCCGCCTCGACCGCCAGGATGCGGCCCTTTGCGATCACCGCGGCCTGCCCGACATCGAACGGGCTCAAGGCGTCAAGCATCTCGAAGCCGCGCGCAATGTCGGCGGCGGCGTCCGCGTCCGGCTGATGCAGCCCGAGTGCGCCCGCCGGGGCCGTGATGTCCGGCGCCACCTCGTGGGCGCCGAGCAGGCGAAACCCGTCGCTTTCCAGGATGCGGCCTATTCCGGTCAGGAGATGATCGTCGCCGCCGCGAAAGGCGCGCAGGATGCGCGGCATCTCGACCAGGGTGGCCCAATCCAGCCGCACCTGGCGGATCGCGGGGCGCACCAAGCCGCCGACCAGGACGAGGTCGCGGCAGCCCTCGGCGCGTGCCAGCCGGCGAAACCGCCCGAACTGGCCCACCGCGATCCAGCAATGCGGATAGGCCGAGACGGCTTTCGCATCGACAAAGCCGCGCAGGGCAAACAGCATGACCCGTCGCCCGCGGCGCTGAACCGCCGCCGCGACCGCCAGCGGAATGGCGCCGCCCCCGCAAATGATGCCGAGCGGCCCCTCGTCCGTCGCCGCTATGGTCATTGGTCCATCGTCACTCGTCCATCCTCACTCGTCCATCCTCACTCGTCCTGGGTCGCGCCGTCGCTCCCCCGGCGGATGGCTGTGCTGAGCGGCCGTTTGCCGCCGCGGATGAAGGCGAAGACGCTCTCGATCAGCGGCACGCCTGCAAAGGCCTTTTCGACCTGCGCAAGCCGGTCGCGGAACACGCCCTCGCCAAGGAACAGTTCCTTATACGCCGTGCGCAGCCCATGGATGTCGGCCTTGGCAAAGCCGCGCCGCCGCAGGCCCACCACGTTCAGCCCGACCAGGTTCGCGAGCGGGCCCTGCGCCATGCCCCAGGGGATGATGTCGGCCCTGATGCCGCTCAGCCCGACGATCATCGCGCCCTCGCCGATGCGCACGAACTGGCGCACCGCCGCCTGGCCGCCGAGGAAGCTGTTGTCGCCGACGCTGGCATGGCCGCCCAGCACGGCATTGTTGGCCATGACCACGTGATTGCCGACCTTGCAGTCATGGGCCACATGCGATCCCGCCATGAGGAAGCAATGGTCGCCGATCTCGGTGATGCCGCGATCGTCTTCCGTGCCGATATTGACGGTGACGTTCTCGCGAATGTCGCAGCCTTCGCCGATGGTGAGCCGCGTCGGGCCGCCGCGGTACTTGACCGATTGCGGCGGCGTGCCCAGCGAGGCGAACGGGTAGATCACGGTGCGCGCCCCGATGGCGGTATGCCCGGTGACGTGAACATGGGCGACGAGCCGGCAGCCGCTCGCCGATGACGACGTCGGGTCCGATGACGCAATAGGGTCCGATCGCCGCATCGGCAGCGATCTGCGCGCCCGGCGCGATGCGGGCGGTCGAATCGATCGAGGTCATCTCAGGCTCACGCGGTCGCGATCATGGCGCCGACCTCGGCCTCGGCGACGGTTATGCCGGCGACCTTGGCTTCGCCGCGGAACCACCACATGGTCTTGCGCTTGGCGATCTTGGTCATGTGATATTCGATGGTATCGCCGGGGATCACGGGTTTGCGAAACTTCGCCTTGTCGATGGTGAGGAAATACACGACCTTTTCCTGCTCCTGCCGGCCGATCGAGAGCATGCAGATGACGCCGGCGGTCTGCGCCATGCCTTCGATCATCAGCACGCCGGGAAATACGGGATTGTCGGGGAAGTGCCCGAGAAATTGCGGCTCGTTGTAGGTCACGTTCTTGATTCCGATGGCGCTGTCGTCGCCCCTGATCCCGAGGATGCGATCGACCATCAGGAACGGATAGCGATGGGGCAGCGATTTCAGGATGCCCGCGATCTCCACCGCCTCGATCGTGCTTCCGATCTCGTTCATGACAAAGCCTCAGCGTTCATCGGTGCTCCCGGGTGCGGACGGATCGGAGGAGGACTGGCGCGCGGCCAGCCGCTCCAAAGTCTTCATTTCACGGAACCACAGCTTGACGGGCTTGGCGGGCGTGCCGCCCCAGCGCGCTCCCGCAGGCACGTCGCCGTGCACCACGCTGACCGCGGCAATTTGCGCGCCCTCCCCTATGGTGACGTGATTGTTCACACCGACCCGCGCGCCGAGCACGACGAAATCTTCGAGCATCACGCTGCCTGAAATTCCGGTCTGCGCGACCAGCACACAGTGACGGCCGATGGTGACATTGTGGCCGATCTGCACCAGGTTGTCGATCTTGGTCCCCTCGCCGATCACGGTGTCGCGAGTGCCGCCGCGGTCGATGGTCGTGCCGGCGCCGATCTCCACATCGTCCTGAACGATGACTCGGCCGATCTGCGGCACCTTCGCATGTCCCGACGGACCCATGACATAGCCGAAGCCGTCCTGGCCGATCCGGACGCCGGGATGGATGATGACGCGATCGCCGACGAGCGCATTCATCAGCGAAACGCCCGGTCCGATCGAACAATTGCGGCCGATGCGAACCCGGGGACCGATCACCGCATTGGCGCCGACCACCGTGCCGGTGCCGATCTCGGCGCCCGGCCCGACGACGACGCCGGGATCGAGCACGACCCCGCTTTCCAGCCGCGCCGTGGCATGAACGCTGGTGCCGGGCGCAATGCCTTCGGCGGCGAACAGGGAAGACGGCCGCAATGACTGCGGGAACAAGGCGCGCGCGATCGCGACGAAGGCCCGGTAGGGATCGCGCGCACGCAGGACGGCGAGGTGCGCCGGCGCCGCCGCGATGAAACGCGGCGCGACCAGACAGGCGCCGGCCCGGGTCGAAGCGATCTGATCGAGATATCTGGGGTTGTCGAGAAAGGCGAGATCGCCTGGCGTCGCGGTATCGAGCGGCGCGACACCGGAAATGCGCCGCCCGGGCGGCGCGTTCGGCCCCGCCTCGGCGCCGGTGAGCGCGGCAATCTCGGCAATCGTCAGAGACTTGGCGCTCTTGAAGAACAGCGGCTCGGTCATCCCACCCGTGCGAATTCGCGGCGAAACTCAAATCCACTTCCGCGACGGACCCTGCGATCCGCCGCGGTGCGAAATGAATACCGCAATAACGGGCCGCGAGCCAATGCCGCGTTGGGGGCGTGCCAGGAGCGCGACCCGCTCATGTCGGATCAGACCGCTCTCCGATCTCTTTGATTTCGCGCATGATCTGCCCGAAACGCCGCGGAATTCCGAGATCACGCGCTAGAATTGGGTTCCGCCGCCGAACCGGAAGATCTGCGTCTTGTCGTAAGGGGCCTTGGTGAGTGCGTAGGCGAAGTCGAACCGCAATGGACCGAACGGCGAATCCCAGATCAGGCCGGCGCCGACCGATGACCGGATCATATTGGATTTCGACCAAGTTCATCTTTTCGCCGGTCTGGTTCCAGTAGGTCGGGCCCTGATAGTCCCACAACAATCCGGCGTCCGAGAACAAGGCTATTTTCATGCCGAAGTCCTTCGGCACGAAGGGCAACGGGGTTTGGAACTCGAGCGACGATGCCCAATAGAGCGAGCCGCCCACCGCATCCTGGGTACCGCCGTAGCCATAAATGATCTGGCTGATGTCGCGCGGCCCGAAGCCGGCCGGCTGGAAGCCGCGCACCAGCGACGGGCCGGCCTGGAACTCGTCCAGCATGCGTATCGCGCCGTCCCAACCAACCGCATAGCCGGCCTGGCCGCGAAGCACCCCGACGATGTCCGGCAAGATCTCGTTGTACAGGCGGGCATCGATGGTCGATTTGAGGTTGTGCACGTCGCCGCCGACACCGGCGAGATCCTGCTTGAACTCAACCAGCACGCCCTGGGTGGGGGCGCGGTTGTTGTCCAAGGTATTGTAGGCGAGCGTATAGCCCAGGACCGATGCGATCACCGGACCCGCGGCGAGTTCCTTGCGCACCGCCAGCGAGGCTTCGCCGTCCTGATAGCAATTGGTCTGGCTGGGCTGGCCTGCATGGTCCCAGGCGCTGTCGTAGCCGCCGGTCGCAAATGCAGCGGGCGTCGGGAAGGTGTTTATGAAGTCCGGGTTGAGGTTGTTGCAATTGTCGAGCACCGACGGCAGCGTGATCGACTGCTGGTAGACGGTGTAGCGCAACTGGGTCGAAAAGTTTTCGGTGATCGGGATGCCGGTCTTGACGTCGCCGCCGATCGTCTTGGTGAGGTACGACGTGTACTGGCTCGATGTCTGCTGTTTCGCAAACACGTCGAAGCCGACCGCCAGCCTGGTGTCGAGAATGTAAGGCTGGATGAACGACAGCTCGAAGCCGCGCGCACGCTGTCCGTACTGGACCGAAGCTTTTGCCACCTGGCCGGTGCCCAACAGGTTGCGTTCCCCGACCGAGACTTCGGCGATGATGCCGTCCGAAGTCGAATAGCCGCCAGCGACCGAGAATTCGCCGGTCGATTGCTCTTCGAGATCGACGTTGATGATGACGCGGTCGGGCGCCGAACCCGGCTCGGTCGTGATCTTGACGACTTTGAAGTAGCCGAGATTCTTCAGGCGCCGCTCGGCGCGATCGACCAGCGCGCGATTGTAGGGATCGCCTTCGACGATATCGAATTCGCGCCGGATGACGTAGTCGCGGGTACGCGTATTTCCGCGCACATTGATGCGCTCGATGTAGGTGTGCGGCCCTTCTTCGACCACGAAGACCACGTTCACCAATCGCCGCTCGGGAATGCGGTCGCCGCGCGGACGTGCGGCGGCGAACGGATAGCCGCGCTTGGCCACCTCCACGGTCACCAGCTCGGCCGATTTCTCCACCGCATCGGCGTTGTAGATGCGGCCTGGCTCGGCGCGCAACTGGCTGCGCAGCGTCTCGGCCGGAACCTCGGGTACGTTCGATTGAATATCGACGTTGCCGAAATGATACTGGTCCCCTTCTTCGATCGTGAAGGTGATGATGAAACCCTTCTGGGAGGGGTCATACTCACCGGCCGCGGAGACGATGCGGACGTCGACATAGCCGTATTTGAGATAGTGACGCCGCAGCAGGTCGCGATCCACCTCGATCCGGTCCGGATCGTAGATGTCGTTCGTCTTCAGGAAGCTGAGGAAATTCGACTCGCCGGTCTTGATCACGTCCAAGAGGCGTTGCTTGGAGAACGCGTTGTTGCCGATGAAGATGATCTTGGCGACGCCGGTCTTGGCGCCTTCGTCGATCTCGAAGATGAGATCGACGCGGCCGTTCGGCAATTCGATGATCTTGGGCACGACGCGCACGTCGTAGCGGCCGCTGCGCTGATAGACTTCGAGGATGCGCTGGACGTCCGACTGCACGGTGGATTTGGAATAGGTGCCGCGCGGCTTGGACTGCACCTCCTGGCTCAGCTGCTCGTCCTTCGCCTTCTTGTTGCCTTCGAACGCGACCCGGTTGATCACGGGATTTTCGACCACGGTGACGAGAATCCGGCCGGGGCCGGGCGTGATCCGCACGTCCTGGAACAGTCCGGTGGCGTATAGGCCCTTCAGCGCCGAATCGATCTTGGACGCATCCAGCCGATCGCCGGAACTGACTCGAAAATAGGCGCGGATGGTCTCGGCCTCGACCCGGCGGTTACCCTCGATGTCGATTCGCACCGCGGACTGGGCGACGGCAACGTCCAGCGTCCCGACCGTTGCGACGATCGAGCCGAAAACACTCAAGCTGAACAGGGCGATAGCGACCCCAATCCCCCGCAACTTTACGCTCATTCCCATCCCAAATGTGCCCCATTTTCCGGCCTGACCGCCCTCAGAAGTCCGGAACCCCCCAACGCTTTTACCGACTTCCCCCCAGCCTGCAACCCAACATTACCCGTTCATTTTCTTTTAGAATCCAAGCGTCGCCCCCAAGCTACAGCTCACGACGCTCGCAGGTGCAGGATGTCGTTCACCGTGGCAAAAATCATCAACATTACGACGATTGCAAGGCCGATCCGGAATCCCATCTCCTGCGCGCGTTCCGACAGGGGTCGGCCGCGTATCGCTTCGATGAAATAGAACAAAAGGTGACCGCCATCGAGCAGCGGGACCGGGAACAGGTTGAGCAGGCCGATCGAGACGGAAATCACCCCGACGAAGTCGAACAGCGCGCCAAGGCCCAATTCGGCGACCTGGCCGGATATGCGGGCGATCCCGATCGGGCCGCCGATCTGGTCGGCCGACTGACGCCCGACGAACACGTCCCGGATGTAGGACAAGGTGGTTTCGACGATGAACCAGGTCTTGTCGACGCCGAGCCTGACCGCATCGAGCGCGCCCACGGTCTCAACTCGTACATCGCCGGGTTCATTGGACCGCGTCACCCCGAGGACGCCCTTGTTGTTCTTGATCTCGGGCGTTGCGGTCAGCGTCAACGGAATGCCGCCGCGGTCGACCACGAAGGTGAGGGGATGGCCGCCTGAAAAGCCGACAATTCGCTGCATGTCGATGAAGTTATCGACCTTGCGGCCGTCGATCTCGGTCACGAGGTCGCCGGGCTTGAATCCGGCGGCTGCGGCGGCGCTGCCGGGCTCGACCGCAGACACCCGCGGTACCGCCGTCGGCTTGCCGAACACCATGAAAACACCGGCAAAGATCACGATGGCCAGAATGAAATTGGTCAGCGGACCAGCCACCACGACGGCCGCCCGCCGGCCCACCGATTGGCCGAAGAAGCTTTGCTTACGCTCCTCCTCGGTCATCGCCGCGAGGGTCGCAGGGTCCGGCACGCTCGCTTCGTTGTCGTCGCCGAAGAATTTGACGTAACCCCCGAGGGGGATGAGGGAGAGCTTCCACCTCGTTCCGTGGCGGTCGTTGAAGCCGGTCAGTTCCGGCCCGAATCCCATCGAGAAAACGAGCACCCTTATGCCGCACCAGCGGGCCACCAGAAAATGGCCAAGCTCATGAAAAAAAACGATAATCGTCAGGGTGAACAGGAACGGGACGATCCAGCCCGTGTAGTTGCCAAGGAGCGCAACGAAACTCGAAAGGGCACTGCTACTCATCATGACCTCGTTGCGTCCGTCCCGGAGATACTAAGACTTTATTAAAACGCCTTTACGGCAATTTCCGGCAAGAGGGTCCGGGCCAAAGATCTCGAAATATGGTCAACACTTATCGCATCGTCGACGCTCGTAGGTTCACGCATGATGCCCCGGCCCCCCGCCGCATCGATGGTGGCGTCAACGAGCGCGGCAATTCCGGCGAATCCAAGACGGCCGCCGATGAACTCATGGACCGCGATCTCGTTGGCGGCATTGAGAACAGTGGGGGCTCCGTTGCCCGCCTGCAAGGCCTGGCGGGCCAAAGCGAGTGCCGGAAACCGGACCGGATCCGGCGGCTCGAAGGTCAAGGTCGCCATCTGTGTGAAATCGAGGCGGGCGGCGCCGGCCATGCGCTCGGGCCAGGCGAGGCAGTTGGCGATCGGAACCCGCATGTCCGGCGGTCCGAGCTGCGCGATCATGGAGCCGTCGCGGTATTCGACGATGCCGTGCACGATCGACTGCGGATGGACGACGATGTCGATCTGGTCCGAACCGAAGCCGAACAGGTGATAGGCCTCGATCAGCTCCAGCCCTTTGTTCATCATGGTCGCGGAGTCGATGGTGATCTTGGCGCCCATCGACCAGTTGGGATGACGCAGCGCCTGCTGCACGGTGGCGGCGCGTATCTGCTCGAGCGAGGCGGTGCGGAACGGGCCCCCCGACGCGGTCAGGATGATGCGTCTCACATCCGCCCGCCGCCCCGCCGACAGGGCCTGAAAAATGGCGTTGTGCTCGGAATCGACGGGCAGGACGATGGCGCCGATCTCCTGCGCCCGCCGCATGAACAGGGCGCCGGCGCACACCAGGCATTCCTTGTTGGCGAGCGCGATGGTGGCGCCGCGCTCCAGCGCCGTCATCGTCGGGCGCAGGCCGGCCGCGCCTGTAATCGCGGCCATGACCCATTCGGCGGGGCGGCGCGCGGCGTCGACGATCGCCTCCTCCCCGGCAGCCGCCTCGATCCCGGAATTCCCCAGGGCGTCCTTGAGTTCGCCGTAGCAGCTTTCGTCGCCCACGACGGCGAGGCGCGCGCCCACCTCCCTCGCGAGCTTCGCGAGCGCCGCCGCACTGCGCTGAGCGGTGACCGCTTCGACCCGGAAGCGGTCGCGGTTCTTGCGCACGAGGTCGAGCGTGCTCGAGCCGATCGAGCCGGTCGCGCCCAGCAGGGTAAGCGACAATTCGCCCGCGCGCGCAACGGCTCCAACCTGTGTTGACGGAACGGCGGTCATCGGGCTCATCATATCAGATCCACCATGTCGACGGTTTGTGGACGGCCGTGTCTGGCAGGTTCACCACATCAACAATCCCTGCGCTGCCGCGTCGGGCCCGCCGCGAACGATCCCGATCAAGGCCGCCACGCCTGCGGCGGCTAAAAAACCATCCAGGCGGTCCATCAATCCTCCGTGGCCGGGAATGACGTGGCTCGCGTCCTTCACTCCGAACCGGCGCTTGACGGCGGATTCCAGGAGGTCGCCGCCCTGCGAGACGATAGACAGTACCAGAGCGGTCACCGCTGGCGAACCCAGCGTCGCATATCCCGCAAATGAAATGAACCCGACCCCCAGCACCACCGCGCCCACCGCCCCGCCGATTGCGCCCGCCCATGTTTTCTTCGGGCTGATGCGCGGCGCGAGCTTGGGTCCCCCTACCAGCCGCCCAACAAAATAGCCGAGAATGTCGGTAGCCCAAACCACCGCAAACAAGAAAAACACCGCGGCCGATCCAAGCGGCAGGTCGCGGCGAAGCACCACCGTGGCCAACACCAGGACCCCCGCATATAGCACGCCGCCGGCGCTCCAGATGCGACGGCGCGGCACGAGCACCGCGACGCCCAGCGCACCGGCCGCCACCGCCGCCGCCGCATAATGGATATGGCCGGAGCCCGCCAAGGCTCCCGCCAGCAGCAGCGCCGCGCCGCCGGCGATCAACGGGACCTTGGCTTGCCTGGCGACCATCGAGCTCCATTCCCAATAGACGCCGACCGCCACCGCCGTCCAGAACAGGACGAACGACCATCCCCCGACCACGGTGGCGGCGATGGCCAGCACCGCCATGATCACGGACGAAGCAACGCGCTTGGGAAGATCGCCTGATGAAGCGCCGGCGGCAGCGGAATTGAGTTGTGCTGGGAACCGCGCCCGGTCGTTCACGGCGTCATGATCCGGTCCGCGCCACCAGCCCGCCGAACCGGCGCTCGCGCCGCCAATACTCGGCGATCGCCGTCTCGAGCGTTGCGCGGTCGAAATCGGGCCAATAGGTCGGAACGAATACGAGTTCGCTGTAGGCGGACTGCCACATCAGAAAGTTCGACAGGCGCTGCTCGCCGCTGGTGCGGATGATGAGGTCGGGGTCCGGGAGGTCCGGCGCGTCGAGATGCCTGCCGAGGAGGTCGGCGGTAATTTCGCCCGGCGCGAGCGTTCCGCTCGCGACCTGCTCGGCGACACGGCGGGCGGCGCGGGCGATTTCCTGGCGGCCGCCATAGTTGAAGGCGACCACGAGCAGCAGCCCGGTATTGCCGCGCGTCAGGTCTTCGGCTTCCTGCAGCAGCCGGTCGATGTCGGGGTCGAGCCCGACGCGTTCGCCGATGATCCGCACCCGCACGTTGTTCTGATGAAGCTCGGCGAGGTCATTGCGCACGAAGCGGCGCAGCAGCCCCATCAGATCGCGGATTTCAGCCGCCGGACGCGACCAGTTTTCCGAGCTGAAGGAGAACAGGGTGAGGATCTCGATCCCGAGCTCGCCGACGACGCGCACCGTGCGCCGCAGCGCATCCACCCCGCGCCGGTGCCCCTCGCCCCTCGGCAGCCCCCGCTCGGCGGCCCAGCGACCGTTTCCGTCCATGATGATGGCGACGTGGCGCAGCGGTTCGAAACCCGAATCGGGCCTTCTGGGCGATACCGCCATCTCGGGCATTCGTTTCTCCAGCCGCATTATGACACGACTCAGATGGTCATTATCTCTTTTTCTTTAGACGCGAGCGACTGATCCACTTCGGAGATGGTCTGATCGGTCGCCTTCTGGACTTCGGCGGCCATGCGCACATGGTCGTCTTCGCTGACCTTTCCGTCTTTTTCAAGTTTCTTCAGCAAGTCGAGCGCATCGCGACGCACATGCCGCACGGCGACGCGCGCCGCCTCGGCATATTTGTGGGCAACTTTCACCATCTCCTTGCGGCGATCCTGGTTGAGCTCGGGGATCCGCAGCCGCAGCACCTGGCCTTCGGTGGCAGGGCTGAGGCCGAGATTGGAATTGATGATCGCCTTCTCGACGGCATGCACCATCGAGCGGTCCCACACCTGCACGCTGAGCAACCGCGGCTCCGGCACGCTGACGGTGGCGAGTTGGTTGAGCGGCATGTGGGTGCCATAGGCTTCGACCTGCACCGGTTCGAGCAGGCTCGCCGAGGCGCGCCCGGTGCGCAGCCCTCCCAGTTCCTGCTTGAGCACCTGGGTGGCGCCGTGCATGCGGCGTTTGATTTCGTTGAGGTCGTAGGTCGCGGTAGCCATCACGCGTCTCCTGAGAACCCGCGCTGCGATCCCGAACGGCGCGGCCTGTTCTTGTTCGCATTCACGGACGAGCGCCCGAGACGCGGGCTCTCCCCGTTCATTCGCCGACGACGGTCGCCCGAGCGGTCCCGCCGAGCACCGCCTTGATCGCGCCCGGCTCGAGGATCGAGAACACTATGATAGGCATACGGTTTTCGCGGGCAAGGGCAAACGCGGTCGCGTCCATCACCTTCAACTCCTTGGTGAACGCTTCCTGATGGCTCAGGCGCTCATAGCGCTTCGCGGTCGGGTCCTTCTTGGGATCGGCGGTATAGACGCCATCGACATTCGTGGCCTTGAGAACGGCGTCGCAGCGCATCTCGGCGGCGCGGAGCACCGCGGTCGTATCGGTGGTGAAGAACGGATTGCCGGTGCCGCCGGCGAACACGACCAGCCGATTGTCGTCGAGATGGCGCAGCGCGCGCTGCCGCTCGTAGGTTTCGCAGACCTGGGGCATGGCCAGCGCCGACATGGTGCGCGCCGAGACGCCGGCGCGCTCGATCGCAGCCTCCAGCACCAGCGCGTTCATGACCGTCGCCAGCATTCCCATGGCGTCGGCGGTGGGCCGCGATACGCCTTGCGCCGCGACCTCGACGCCGCGCAGCACGTTGCCGCCGCCGACGACGACGCCGATGGTGACGCCCATGGCCCGGGCAGCCACGATATCGGCGGCATAGCGGTCGAGGGTGGGCTGGTGAATGCCGAATCCTTCGGGGCCGCTGAGCGCCTCGCCCGACAGCTTGACGATGACGCGACGATATACCGGCACGGCCATGCCGCGATCCCTCTCCTGCCGCGATGCCGGCGAGCGGAGGCCCGCCGGGTGCAGTCGTTGGCGCTTAGAACGTCATCGATTCAGGCTGAATCGGATAACGCTCTAAAGTGCTTGATCTTGAGCATGATCTTGTCCGAAAAGTCTGCAACTTTTCGGGATCATGCTCTAGCGGCCGGCGGCCGCGGCAACCTCGGAAGCGAAATCATCGCCCGGGCGATCGATCCCCTCGCCAAGAGCGTAGCGGACGAAGCCCGCGACCTTGATGGGGCCGCCGACCTTGGCTTCGGCGTCCTTGAGCGCCTGCGCAACGGTCTTGTCGGGATCATGGATGTAGGGCTGATCCAGCAGGCAGGCTTCCTTGTAGAAGGTCTTGAGGCCGGATTCGACGATCTTGGTGATCATCGCCTCAGGCTTGCCCTGGGCGCGGAACTTGTCGGCCAGAATGTCCTTCTCGCGCGCGACCACCTGCGGGTCGAGCCCTGACGGATCGACGGCCTGGGGATTCGACGCGGCAACATGCATGGCGACCTGACGCCCGAGCGCAGCAAGCTCGTCGGCCTGCCCCGATGATTCGAGGCCGACGATGACGCCGATCTTGCCGAGCCCCTCGGTCACGGAATTGTGGACATAGGTTCCGATCGCGCCGGCGCCCACCGACACCTGAGCGGCCCGGCGCAACGTCATGTTCTCGCCGATGGTGGCGATCGCCGAATTGATCGCGTCATTGGCGGTGACGCCGCCGACCTTGGCCGCCTTGATCTTCTCGACGTCGGTCCCGACGTCGAGGGCGATGCCGGCGATCATGCGGACGAGCCCCTGGAACTGCTCGTTGCGGGCGACGAAATCGGTCTCCGAATTGACCTCGACCACGACGCCCTTCTTGCCGGCGACGGCGACGCCGATGAGGCCCTCGGCGGCGACGCGCCCGGCCTTCTTGGCGGCCTTGGAGAGGCCCTTCTTGCGCAGCCAGTCGACCGCGCTTTCCAGGTCGCCTTGGGTTTCGCCGAGCGCCGCCTTGCAGTCCATCATGCCCGCGCCGGTCTTGTCGCGGAGTTCCTTGACCATCTGAGCGGAGATATTAGCCATCGTGGGAATCCTGTTTCCATCGGCCGCAACGAATTCAATTCCCCTCCCGCGGGAGGTCGGCGCAGCGGACGCAATTCGGCCGCGGCGCCCGTCCGATTGGCCCGATCGCGCGCCGGAGCCTGCGTCCGGCGCGGATCCGGCTACTCGGCGCTGAGTTCCTTGGCGTGCGCGATCCAGCTGTCGACGCGGCCGGGCAAGCCCACTTCTTCTCCGACATTATGCGACGCGGTCGGACCGAGGCCGGCAATCTGCCAATAATGGAAGATGCCGAGGTCGTTGAGCTTCTTCTCGATCGCCGGCGAGACGCTGGGCAGCTTCTTGAGGTCGTCGGCGACGCCGCGGGGGCCGGACAGGGCTTCGAAGCCGAGCTTGTCGGTGGCCTCCGCCGGGATCTCCTCGATGATCGGCTTCTCGGCCGCGCCGATGTCGATGCCATGATCGCCCTGGGCGCGGGAAATGCCGTCGATCGCCGCCTTGGCGATGAGGTCGCAATAGAGCGTAATGGCGCGGCCGGCATCGTCATTGCCGGGCACGACGAAGGTGATGCCGTCGGGGTCGCAATTGGTGTCGACCACCGCCGCGACCGGGATGTTCAGCCGCCGCGCCTCCTTGATCGCGATGTCTTCCTTGTTGGTGTCGATCACGAAGACGAGGTCGGGCAGCCCGCCCATGTCCTTGATGCCGCCCAGCGCGCGGTCGAGCTTGTCGCGCTCGCGGGTGAGCGTCAGGCGTTCCTTCTTGGTGTAGGCCTGGGCCTCGCCGGAGCCGAGCATCTCGTCGAGCTTGCGCAGGCGCTTGATCGATTCCGAGATCGTCTTCCAATTGGTCAGCGTGCCGCCGAGCCAGCGCGAATTGACGTAATACTGCGCCGACTTCTTGGCCGCGGCAGCGACCGCGTCCTGGGCCTGCCGCTTGGTGCCGACGAACAGGATGCGTCCGCCCTTGGCCACGGTATCGCTCACCGCCTCGAGCGCGCGATGGAGCAGCGGCACGGTCTGGGCGAGGTCGATGATGTGGATGTTGTTGCGGGCGCCGAAGATGAAGTTCTTCATCTTCGGGTTCCAGCGATGGGATTGATGACCGAAATGCACGCCCGCTTCGAGCAGCGTGCGCATTGAATAATCAGGCAGCGACATGTTTCTTCTCCGGTTGTTCCGCCGCGGACCCGTGAGCGTAGCGACAACCTAGCGGTCGCCGGTCGGCCACCGGACGGCTTTTGGGCCAAGATCCGCGTGTGAGATGGGCGGCTTATAACGAGGCAGAACGGGGGATGCAAGGCAAAGGCATCACCCGCGAGGCCTCATTTGGGGTCCCCACCCCTGCTTTCAAGGGTCCCGCCAGGTCCCACGGGAAGCGCAGCGCGGACGCCCTACTCCGCCACGATGCCGCTCGCCTTGATCGGGTCTGCCCATTTCTCGATCTCGGCGCGAACGAACTTGGCGAGATATTCGGGGCTGCGCCGCTCCGCTGGCACCACGGTGGCGCCGATCGCCTCGATCCGCTCCTTCACCCAGGGGGTGTCGAGCGCGCGCGTGGAGGCCTCGCTGAGCACCTTCACGATCGGTTGTGGGGTACCTTTGGGAAGGAAGAACGCGATCCAGGTGTAGGAATCCATGTTGTCGAAGCCCTGCTCGCGCGCGGTGGGCAAATCCGGCAACTGCGGCATACGCGCGAGCGCCAGCGCGGCTATGGGCTTGACGAGCTTCGCCTGAATCTGCGGCGCCGCCGACACGCACATGAAATCGATCTGGCCGCCCCCGAGGTCCTGCAGCGCCGGGCCTGCGCCACGGTAGGGCACGTGGGTGATGGTGACGCCCATCGCCAAGTCGACCACGATGCAACCGAGATGGACCGCCGAGCCGGGCCCGGCCGAGCCGTACGTCATCTTGGCGTGATTGGCTTTGGCGTAGGCGACGAACTCGCGTAAATTGGTCGCGGGGAAATCCTTGCGCGTCACCAGCTGGAACGAACTTTCCGCGATCAGCGCCACCGGCGTGAAGTCGGCCACCGTGTCATAAAGCGGCTTCTTGTACAGCGTCTGGTTCTGGGCGTGGGTGCCGACCGAGCCGGCGACGAACTGGTAACCGTCGGGGGCCGCGCGCGCGACGCGGTCGCTGCCGAGCATGCCGCCGGCGCCGAGCACGTTCTCGACCACCACCTGCTGCCCCAGGATTTCGCTCATGCGGGTCGCCACGATCCTGACCACGGTGTCGTTGGGGCCGCCGGCGGCGAACGGCATCACCATGGTGACGGGGCGGTTGGGATAGTCCTGGGCAGACGCCGTCGCGGCGGCCAGCAGCGCCGTTGCAGCGGCGAGCACGCAGCAGAATTGCCGGCGCAAGGTCATGGCGCATCCTCCGCGCGCGGTCCCGGGCTCGTTGGGTTGGCCCGGCGCAACCGCGCATGCGGGCACCATCATAGCCGGGATCGCCAGCCTCCGGAGCGCGAAAATCGCCGCAGGCGGACGCCGACTTTTCAAGTTGGATCGGGGCCCGCGGCACGTGATAGGAATGAGCCCGAAATTCGGGGTGACGGGCGCGGCGGCAGGATGAACAGCGAAATCGCCTATGCGCTCGCCGCGCTGGTCTGCTACGGCCTCGGCGATTTCATCTACAAGCGCGCCGCGAGTGCCGGCATTGCCGCCGAGCACTTTCTCATGGGGCAGGCGTGGTTCTTCTGTCCGACGGTGATCGCCTACGCCTGGATCACGGGGACACTCGATTTCAACCTGCCCGCTTTGTGGGGAGGACTTGCCGGCCTGTTCCTCCTGATCGGCTTTTTCTATTACGTCCGCAGCCTGCGGTCCGGCGCGGTCAGCATCGTCGCGCCCGTGTTCCGTCTCAATTTCCTCGTCACGGCGGCCCTCGCGATCGGGTGGCTCGGCGAGCCGGCGACGGCGAGCAAGACCGCCGGCTTTGCGCTGGCGCTCATCGCCGGCTGGCTGCTCCTCGGCGAGCCGCAGCCCGGCGGCGTCACCGATCCGACTGGGGCGCGCCGCGCCCTGTTTCAGGTGATCGTCGCGACAGTGGCGATGGGGGCGGCGAATTTTTGTCACAAGCTCGGGCTCGTGGGGGGCGCGACGCCGGAGACCCTGCTGGCGGCCCAGGCGACCTTATTCTGCGGCCTCGTCACCATCATGAGCTATGCGATGAACGGAACCGTGCGGTTGCCGGCGGGGGTGGCGATCCATTCGGGTACGGCCGCCGTGGTTCTGATCGCGGCGTTCCTGTTCCTGCTCCACAGCATGCGCCATGGCGAAGCCAGTGTCGTCGTCCCGATCTCCCAAATGGGCTTCGGCGTCGCCGCCGTGCTCGGCATCGTGTTTTTCGAGGAAGCCGTGACCGGCCGCAAGATCGCCGGCCTGTGCGCCGCCGCAACGGCGCTTCTCGTGCTGGCTCTGGGGTGAGCTTGGCCGTGCGCGCTTAGGACTCGTTCGCCAACAATCGATTCAGTTTTGGTCCCCTCCCCCGCTTGCGGGAATTCCACCGCACAGACTCGCTGCGAGAGCCCCCTCCCCAACCCTCCCCCGCAAGCGGGAGAGGGGGTAAGAAGGCCGTTCGATCTCGCGAATTGTAGCGATAATTCTCCGACGAATCCTTCGTACTACTTCGGAGGGCACGGCCCCGGGTAGGGCGCAACCGCGCCGCTGCCGCCCGCGGCGGTGCGCTCGCAGATTCTGATCCGTTCTTTCGTGACCTCCGGCGCCAGCGTGTAGGAGCGCATGCTGTAGATGCCGATCTCATTGTAGTAATTGCAGAACGGAACGAGCGTCGTCGTGCGTTCGACGAACCAGTTGCCGCTCGCCCCGGCCTGATACGGCGCACCCTCGACCGCGCCGACGGTTTCAAGCGACGGCACCACGGACCAGCCGACGTCGGATACGGGATCGACCGGATCGCATTTGTGATTGGCCTGCGCGCTGACTGGTCCGCCGGAACCGGCCGTCGCGACAATTGCCGCAGTCACAAGGACGACGGAGGTGATTGCCTTGTTGGCCATGCCTGCCTCGCGAATTCACGACCGAGCCTGCGCATCGCGGGGCCGTCCATCGAACTCGATTTGCGTGTTCAGCGTGCCTGCTGTCTTGACCCCGCCGCCCGCAAAGTCAAGGATCACGCACAAAAGATGCGGCTGCACTGGAGGAATTGCATTGAGCGAGAAATCAAGGGATCGCGGGGCCCGCGAAGGCGCACCGGAAAAGAACGCATCGGTCAGCAGACGCGCCTTCCTGTCCAAGGGCGCCGCCGGCGTGGGCGCCGCCGCCCTGGCCGGCGTCGACGCCAACGAAGCCGAAGCGCAGGCCAGATGGGACCTTTCGGCGGACGTGGTCATCATCGGCGCCGGCGTCGCCGGGTTGCCGGCGGCCATCACGGCGCGCGACCTCGGCGCCTCCGTCATCGTGGTCGATGAAAACTTCGACATCGGCGGCCGCGGCATGCTGAGCGGCGGGAGAGTCCACCTCGGCGGCGGCCACGCGCTGCAGCAGAAGGCCGGGATCAAGGACACGGCCGACCAGGTCTTCGCGGATTGGGTGCGCCACGACTCCGCCGTCGCCAAGTACAGCGACCGCGACCTCGTTCGCGTCTTTGCCGATGAGAACCTCGCGACGTTCGATTTCCTGGTTGAAAACGGCGTCCAATTCCGCGACCGGCCGATCGGCCCGGAAGCCGCCTCGACGGTTCCGCGGACCTTCGTCACCCTGGAGTGGCATGTGCCCAGCGAGATTTACGCACCGGGTTTCGGCCGCAATGGATCCGGGCTGGTGCGCAGGCTCGAGGAGAGCGCACGGAAAAAGGGCGTGCAGATCCTCCTGCGCCACGAGATGAAAAGCATCATCCGCGAGCCCGGCGCTTCCGGGAAAGTTCTCGGAATTGCGGTGAACCAACCCGGCGGCGCCTTGAACATCGAGGCCAAGCGTGGCGTCATCGTCGCCACCGGCGGCCACACCGGCAATGTGAATTTCCGGCGCACGTTCGATCCGCGGCTGACCGAGGAATACCAGCAGGCCTGCATGCCCTATGTCTTTCAGGGCGCAAAGGGTGAGCTTGCCGCCATGGACATCGGCGCCGCGTTATGGGCGACCGCCAATCAGACCAGCGAGTCCGGCTCCGCGATCACCAAGACCCGCCACATCGGCTGCCGCTGGGGTTACAGTTCGCTGGTGTTTAGGCCTGAGAGCAAGCTGTTCCCGCTCGCCAAGGCGACCGGTCTCACCGTCAAGGACTGGCAGGACATGATCTTCGTCAACCAGAACGGTCAGCGGTTCTGGAACGAGGTCGACGGGTCCTACCGCTTCTTTGCTGCGGCCATGGCCTACAATGGCGACACGTCGAAGCTCAACGGCGGCGGGCCGATCTGGGCGATCTTCGATGCCGACGCAGCGGACCGGGAGAAATGGGATCCGAACCCGCCGCACGTCGACCCCGACGGCTACTTCTACACCGCCGACACCATCGCGGAGCTCGCGCCCAGGATCAAGAATCCCTATCAGAAGAAACCGATCTCGGGCTCAGTCCTGCAGGAGACGGTGAACCGGTACAACGGGTTCGTGGCCGCCGGGGCGGATGCCGACTTCAAGAAGCCCACCCCGATGTTCAAGATCGAGAAGCCGCCATTTTATGCCGCGTGGGCGACACCCATCCTCCACGACACCCTCACCGGCTTGCGCAGCAATACGCGCGGCGAGGTCATCGACATCCGCGGCGCGGCCATTCCCGGCCTCTATTGCGCTGGCGAGGCGCAAGGTGGGTTTGCCCAGCACGGGCTGGCCCGATGCGTGGTGTTCGGCCGCGTCGCCGGTAGAAACGCGGCCAAGCGCATCGCGTGATGGGTGACCTGTGTTTATTAGGCGGGAGCCGCTTTCTCCCTCCCCTTAAAAAGGAGAGGGTTGGGGTGGGGATCGCGGGCGGCGGGCACGGCGCTTGTGGACCGGCCGAAGACCCCCTCCCCAACCCTCCCCCTTTCAGGGGGAGGGAGGTTGGAGATCCACGCTTATGACGCAGTAGTGCTGCGACGGTACCGGCGGACGATGACCATGGCGGCCGACGTTCACACCCATGCGACGACGATCGAGGTGATCGAGGCCGCGCCGGCGGAGGTCGCGGCGGGCACCGACATCATGCTGAAGGTCAAGGTGTCCTGTGCGGCGGGATGCGACCTTGGCGGCATGCCGGTCAGAGTCACGGCTGCGGATGGAACGGTCGTCGGGAGTAAGCCCGGGACCGTTGCCGGGCAGGATAAAGCCACCGATATCACGCTCGAAGCGCCCCGCCGGGTGGGTGAGCACACCTGGAGCGTCGTGTTCGGCCCGCAGGACGTAGCCGGCATCCGGCATGAGGCCACACCCCTTCCGGTTCGGATCAGCACCATACCCCACGCCACCAGCCTCGCCGTGTGGGCGATCCCATCGCCGGTGGTGATGGGACAAAGGTTCGCGATCAAGGTAGGGGCGAAGTCCGCAGCCGGCGTCGCGCTCACGGGCGGAAGCGTCGAGGTCCGCGATGAATCCGGCGCTGTGGTCGCTGATGGATGTCTCGGAGAAACACCGTTGCCGGGCACGAGCGCGTTATACTGGACCGACATCGAGCTGCCGGCACCCGTCACGGAGGGAATGCACGCGTGGTCGGTGACGTTCGAGCCGCAGGAACTGGAACTGCCTCATGAGTGCGCGTCGACCACGTTCAGCGCTTCGATCGTCAGGCCGCCGGAACACCGGCTCACCATCAAGGTGATCGAAAAGGAAACCGCGGCCCCGATCGCGGATGCCCAGGTGCGGCTGGGCGCTTTTCGGGCCGCCACCGACAGGGCAGGAATTGCGGAAGTCGATATGCCCAAGGGCATCTACGACCTCAACGTCTGGAAGGTCGGGTATGAGGCGCCCGCCAAGACGGTGGAATTGGATGACAACGTATTCGTCGAGGTCGAGGTTGTTTCGCTGCCCGAGGAAGATCCCGACGCGGCCTGGTTGATGTGAGGTCTGCGCCGCAGCGCTACATCGCCTGGACTTCCACCACGCCCGGCACCGCCTTGATGGCGCCGGCGATCTGCGGGGAGACCTTGTAGCGGCCGGGGAGCCTGACCTCGACCTCGGCTCCGGCGTCGAGCAGCAGGACGACGTTGACTTCGCCGTCGCCCTTGCCGTCGAGGCGCTTGGACACGGCATCGAGCGGAAGGGCGTCGCGCACGAAGATGCGCAAGCCTTTCTGCACCTTGGCGGCGGCCGCATCGAGCGCCTCGACGCTCTGGATGCGCGCGCGCACCTCGTCGCCCTGCGCCTCCGCGGTCATGACCAGCAGCACCGGACGGCCGGGCTCCAGGAGATCGCGGAATTGGTGCAGGCCTTCCGCGAAGATCACCGCCTCGTAATGCCCGGAAGGGTCCGACAGCCCGATGATCCCCATCTTGTTGCCGGTCTTGGTGCGCCGCTCCGCCCGCGACACCACGGTGGCTGCGATCTTGCCCGCGGTCACGCCGGACTTCACCTGGCGCGAGAACTCCGCCCAGGACGGCACGCGCATGCTCCTGAGCACGCCGGCATAGTCGTCGAGCGGATGGCCCGACAGGAAGAAGCCGATGGCGTCGTATTCGCGCTGCAGGCGCTCCGCCGGGAGCCATGTCGGGACATCGGGCACCGCAAGCTTCTCCGGCGCCGCCGGGCCGCCGAACAACTCGCTCTGGCCGAGCGCCGCGGCGTCGAAGGTGCGCTGCGCGGTCGCGAGCACCGCGTCCATGGCGGCGACGGCGCGCGCGCGGTCGCGCTCGAGATCGTCGAAGGCGCCGGCGGCGGCGAGGCTTTCCAGCACCCGCTTGTTGACGGCACGCGGATTGACCCGGTGCGCGAAGTCGGAGAAATCGGCGAAAGCGCGATTCTCCCGCGCCGACACGATGGTCTCCACCGCGGCGCGCCCGACGCCCTTGAGCGCCGCGAGCGCGTAATGGATGGTGTTGCCGGCGACGTCGAAATCGACGCCGGAGCGGTTCACCGAGGGCGGCTGGACCTTGATCCCCAGGCGCTGCGCCTCGCTGCGGAATTCCGCGAGCTTGTCGGTGTTGCCCATGTCGAGCGTCATCGACGCTGCCAGGAACTCGACCGGGTGGTTCGCCTTCATATAGGCGGTCTGGTAGGTGATGAAGGCGTAGGGCGCCGAGTGCGATTTGTTGAAGCCGTATTCGGCGAACTTGGCGCAGGCCTCGAAAATGGTGTCGGCGGTCGGCCTTGTCGACCCCGCGCTCGACCGCGCCGGCGAGGAACCGGCCGCGCTGGGCCGCCATCTCGGCCTTGATCTTCTTGCCCATGGCGCGGCGGAGCAGGTCGGCCTCGGCGAGGCTGTAGCCGGCGAGATCGCGGGCGATCTGCTGCACCTGCTCCTGATAGGTGATGATGCCGTAGGTCGGCGCGAGGATCGGCTCGAGCTTGGGGTGCAGGTATTCGATCGCCTCGCGGCCGAGCTTGCGCGCGCAATAGGTGGGGATGTTGGCCATCGGGCCGGGACGGTAGAGCGCCACCAGCGCGATGAGGTCCTCGAAGCGGTCGGGCCGCATGTCGACGAGGGCCCGGCGCATGCCCTGGCTTTCCACCTGGAACACCCCGACGGTCTCGCCGCGCGCCAGGCTCTCATAGGTCTTGGCGTCGTCGAGGGGGATGCGGGTGAGATTGATCTCGACGCCGCGGGCGGCGACGAGCTTCACCGCCGTCTCCAGCACGGTCAGCGTCTTGAGGCCGAGGAAATCGAATTTGACGAGGCCGGCCTGCTCCACCCATTTCATGTTGAACTGGGTCACCGGCATGTTGGACTTGGGATCGCGATAGAGCGGCACCAGTTCCGACAGCGGCCGGTCGCCGATCACGATGCCGGCGGCATGGGTCGAGGCGTGGCGGTAGAGGCCTTCGAGCTTTTGCGCGATGGCGAAGGCGCGCGCGACGATCGGCTGGCTGTCGCGTTCCGCCTGCAGCCGCGGCTCGCCGGCGATGGCGGCGGACAGCGTCACCGGCGCGGCCGGATTCTGCGGCACCAGCTTGCACAGCTTGTCGACCTGCCCGTAGGGCATTTCGAGCACGCGGCCGACGTCGCGCAGCACGCCGCGGGCCTGCAGGCTGCCGAAGGTGATGATCTGCGCCACCTGATCGCGGCCGTAGCGGCCCTGCACGTAGCGGATCACCTCGTCGCGACGGTTCTGGCAGAAGTCGATGTCGAAGTCCGGCATCGACACGCGATCCGGGTTGAGGAACCGCTCGAAGATCAGGCCGAAGCGGATCGGGTCGAGATCGGTGATGGTGAGCGAGAACGCGACCAGCGAGCCCGCGCCCGAGCCGCGGCCGGGGCCGACCGGGATGCCCTGCGACTTCGCCCATTGGATGAAATCGGCGACGATGAGGAAGTAGCCGGAATAATTCATCCGCTCGATGACGCCGAGCTCGAAGGCGAGCCGCTCGTCGTACTGTTCGCGAATGGTGCCTTCCGCCACGCCGTGCTCGGCGATGCGGCGGTCGAGCCCTTCCTCGGCGCGCTTGCGCAATTCGCTCGCCTCGTCGACCGCCTCGCTGCCGGGCAGCGAGAACCGCGGCAGGATCGGCTTGCGCGCCACCGGGCGGAACGAGCAGCGCTCCGCGATCTCGACGGTGGAGGCCAATGCCTCCGGCAGGTCGGCAAATTGCGCCGACATCTCCGCGCGGGTCTTGAAGCGGTGCTCGATGGTGAGGTGGCGGCGGTCCGCCTCCCCCAGCACGCGCCCCTCGGCGATGCACAGCAGCGCGTCGTGGGCCTCGTAGTCTTCGACGGTGGCGAAGCACGGCTCGTTGGTGGCGACGAGCGGAATGCCCTTGGCGTAGGCGAGATCGATGAGCGCGGGTTCGACAGTGCGCTCCTGCGCGAGGCCATGGCGCTGCAGCTCCACATAGAGGCGGTCGCCGAAAGCGGCGAGCAGCGCATCGATGCGCGAGGCGGCCAGATGCGGCTGGCCCGAGGCGATGATGCGGTCGATCGGGCCGTCCGGTCCGCCGGTCAGGCAGATCAGCCCGTCCGCATGGCCTTCGAGCCAGGCGAGCTTGATGTGGGGCGGCTCGTTGCCGGGATGGTCCAGAAAGGCGCGCGAATTGAGGTGCAGGAGATTGCGGTAGCCGGCCTCGGTCGCGGCGAGCAGCACCAGCCGCGGCAGCGCCTGGGTGCTGGCGGAGAGCCCCCCTCCGCCCGGACGCATCTGATTGTCCTGGTCGCCGCAATCGATCGAGAGCGAGCAGCCGATGATCGGCTGGATGCCCGAACCCGCCATCTTTTCCGAGAATTCGAGCGCACCGAACATGTTGTTGGTGTCGGTGAGCGCCAAGGCCGGCTGGTGGTCGGCCTTGGCGAGTTCGGCGAGCCTCGCGATCGGAAGCGCGCCTTCCAGCAGCGAATACGCGGAATGAAGGTGGAGATGGACGAATCCGACCATGATCGCCTGTCTGAAAGAGCGCCAGCGCGGAGCGCCGGGCGCAGAACGGTCGATTCGACCAGCCCGATCCTGCGAACTCCGGCGTGCCCTTGTCCAGCCTCACGGCCTTGGCGGCGGCGCCGTGCACAGGTTAGTCGACGGTCCCCTTTACAGCACCGCCAGAACCTGGGCCCAAACCACGATCATCCCGATGAACAAGGTGATCGATGCAAGTGCGGCGGCTTCCTCGACGACAGCGCGGATCATGATGCATCCCCCGTTTTTGAACATATAGGGAACATAGTTCATGATACGTTCCAGGTCAACGGGCGATTTGGGCGTCTTGTCGGCTGTAGTTAATGCTCACCGTGGTGGCGTAAGTGCCGCGGGCACGCGTGGCCGGACGCTGACGCTCACCTCAACGTCCTGATTGAGCTTGCCAAGCATCCCCATGAGGCGGTCGACCGTAAAACGTTGAAGTTTGGCTTGGCGCACTCGGGAGAAGTCGGCTGCCGCAAAGCCGGTAAGCTCGTGTGCACGGCGGACGCTGATTTTCTGCTCGTCGAGGACCTCGATGATCTTGCCGGCGAGGATCGCCTTGAGCTGCAGCACTTCGGCGTTGGCATCACCAAAATCGCGGAACACGTTGCCACTGCCACGGATCAATTCAAAGTCATCGTCACTCATAGTCCACTCTCCCAGTCGGGAATGCTTAGTTCGATGCCAGCTGTTCCCTCAGTCGTTTGACACGCAGCCGGATTCTTTCGACATCGATTTGCGGTGTTTTGATTCCCTGCTTCGACTTCTTCTGAAAGGCGTCGATCACCCAAAGGTCGGCACCGATCTGCACGGCATAGATGACGCGATAAGCATTTCCCCTGTGCTTCAACGCGATCTCAAACACCCCGCCATCAACACCTTTGAAGGGCTTTGCGGTATCCGCTTTGCCCCCTCGGGCCGCGAGGGTGAGAGCCGTTTCGGCGTCGATTCGCACCTCGGCCGGGAAATCCTCAAAGTCCCGTTTCGCAACCTTCAGCCACGAAACAGGGCGAAGATTTATCATTCAAAACTGTGGTCATATATGACAACAACAGTCAAGGAATTGCGAGCTGCACCTTCAATCTCGCCATCGGCATCATCACGGCCAGCCAACAAGGCACTCGACCGCAAGCGCGCCCCCTACTCCATCTCCACCAGCTTGCCGTCGCGCAGGGTCACCCGGCGGTCCATGCGGGCGGCGAGGTCCATGTTGTGGGTGGCGATGATGGCGGCGAGGCCGGAGGCGCGCACGAGCTGGGTCAGCGCCGAGAACACCCGCTCCGAGGTGCGGGGGTCGAGATTGCCGGTCGGCTCGTCCGCGAGCAGGATGCGCGGCGCGTTGGCGACGGCGCGGGCGATCGCGACCCGCTGCTGCTCGCCGCCGGACAGTTCGCCCGGCCGGTGCTCGACGCGCTCCTTGAGGCCGAGATAGCCGAGCAGTTCGCGGGCGCGCCGGTCGGCGTCGGCCTTGCGCAGGCCGCGCACCATCTGCGGCAGCATTACGTTTTCCAGCGCGGTGAATTCCATCAGCAGGTGGTGGGCCTGGTAGATGAAGCCGACATCGGTGCGCCGCAGTTTGGTCCGCGCGGCGTCGTTGAGCGACGAGGTCGGCGCATCGTTGATGAAGACCTCGCCGGCATCCTGGTGCTCCAACAGGCCGGCGATGTGCAAGAGCGTCGACTTGCCGGCGCCGGAAGGCGCGATCAGCGCCACCGATTGCCCCGCCCACACCGCGAGTTCGACGCCGCACAGGATATCAAGCGTTGCGTCGCCCTGCTTGTAGTGGCGTTCGATGCCGTTCAGGTAGATCACCGGTGTTTCGTCGGCCATCTCGTCACTCGTAGCGCAGCGCCTCGACCGGATCGAGCCGGGCGGCGCGCCAGGAAGGATAAAGCGTCGCCAGGAAGGACAGCGTCGTTGCCATCACGACGACCGCCACGGTTTCGCCGACGTCCATGTCGGCCGGAAGCTTGGACAGGAAGTAAAGCTCGGGCGAGAACAGCTCGGTGCTGGTCACCCAGGACAGGAATTGCCGGATCGATTCGACGTTGAGGCACACCAGCGTGCCGACCAGGAAACCGGTGAACGTGCCGACCACTCCGATCGAGGCGCCGGTGATGAGGAAGATGCGCATGATCGCGCCCTGGGTCGCGCCCATGGTGCGCATCACCGCGATGTCCTGGCCCTTGTCCTTCACCAGCATGATGAGGCCCGAGACGATGTTGAGCGCCGCCACCAGCACGATCAGCGTCAGGATCAGGAACATCACGTTGCGTTCGACCTGCAGCGCGTTGAAGAAGGTGGCGTTGCGCTGGCGCCAGTCGATCATGTAGATCGGCCGCTGCGCCGCTTCCGAGATCGCCTTGCGGAAGCGGTCGATGCGATCGGGATTATCGACGTAGACCTCGATCGCGGTGACGTCGCCGTTGCGGTTGAAATAGTTCTGCGCCTCCGGCAGCGGCATATAGACGAAGGCGGCGTCGTATTCCGACATGCCGATCTTGAAGACGGCCGACACCTTGTAGGGCTTGATGCGCGGCGTCGTCCCCATGGGCGTCACCGCGCCGCGCGGCGATACCAGCGTGACGTTGTCGCCCGCGTGAATCGACAATTGCTCCGCGAGCCTCGAGCCGATGGCGATGCCCTGCCCTTGGTCGAAGCCCTCCAGCGTGCCCTGCTGGATGTTGTTGGCGATCGAGCCGAGCCGCCCGAGGTCGGGCCCGCGAATACCACGGACCAGCACGCCGTTGGCATTGAACGGCGACGACGCCAGCGCCTGGCCCTCGACCACGGGGGCGGCGAGGCGCACGCCCGGCACCATCATGATGCGGCCGGCGACCGCTTCCCAATCGGTCAGCGGCGAATCGAGCGGCTGGATCAGCAGATGGCCGTTGAGCCCGAGGATCTTGTCGAGCAGTTCCTTGCGGAAGCCGTTCATGACGGCCATCACGATGATGAGGGTGGCGACCCCCAGCATGATGCCGAGGAAGGAGAATCCGGCAATGACCGAGATGAAACCTTCGCGCCGCCGCGCCCGCAGATAGCGCAGCGACAGCATCCACTCGAAGCGGGCAAAGGGCGGCGTCGCGTTGGGTTCGCTCATGGATTCCCGTTCCCTGCCCCCGGTTTCGGATTCGCGTGCCCCGCCCCTGATTTCATCAGATTCTGGCGCTCATGCGCCACTGCCTTTATGGTCGCGCCGGCAGTCGCGCACAGTTTCATCGTGCCAAGCGTTCATTGTACCAAGGGTTCATCGTGCCAGCCGCTCGATGGCGTCGGCCGGCGTCAGCAGCTGCCGGCTGCCGTCGGCGCGGCATTTCAGCTCGATCTTGCCCTCGGCCAGTCCCTTCGGCCCCACCAGGATCTGCCACGGGATACCGATCAGGTCGGTCGACGCGAATTTCGAGCCGGGACGTTCGTCGAGATCGTTATAGAGCACCTCGACCCCTCTGGCGGAGAGCTGGCGGTAGAGATTTTCGCTCGCCGCATCGGTCGAGGAATCGCCCTGCTTGAGATTGAGGATGGCGACCTTGAAGGGCGCCACCGCCTCCGGCCATTTGATGCCGGCATCGTCGTGGAACGCCTCGATGATGGCGGCGACGAGGCGGGTCGGGCCGATGCCGTAGGATCCCATGTGCACGGGGTGCTCGCCGCCGTCGGGCCCGGCGACCACCGCCTTCATCGGCACGGAATACTTGGTGCCGAAATGGAAGATGTGGCCGACCTCGATGCCGCGCGCCGACATCTTGGCCTCGGCGGGCAGCGCATCGAAGACGGCCGCCTCGTGTTTCTCGGAAGTCGCGGCGTAGCGCGAGGTCCAGGTGTCGACGAGCCGCTGCATCGCCTCGAGGTCGTCGAAGTCGACGTCCGCCTCGGGGATCGCGAAGTCGAGATAGTCGCGGTGGCAGTATACTTCGCTCTCCCCGGTGGAGGCGAGGATGATGAACTCGTGGCTGAGATTGCCGCCGATCGGCCCAGTGTCGGCGACCATCGGTATCGCGCGCAATCCCATCCGCGCAAAGGTTCGCAGGTAAGCGACGAACATCTTGTTGTAGGAGTGTTTCGCGCCGGCGAAATCGAGATCGAAGGAATAGGCGTCCTTCATCAGGAATTCGCGCGAACGCATGGTGCCGAAGCGCGGGCGCACCTCGTCGCGGAATTTCCATTGGAGGTGATAGAGATTGAGCGGCAGGTCCTTGTAGGAACGCACATAGGCGCGGAAGATCTCGGTGATCATTTCCTCGTTGGTCGGCCCGTACAGCACGTCGCGCTCATGGCGATCCTTGATGCGCAGCATCTCCTTGCCGTAGTCGTCGTAGCGCCCGCTCTCGCGCCACAGATCGGCCGACTGAATGGTCGGCATCAGCATCTCGATGGCGCCGGCGCGGTCCTGCTCCTCGCGCACGATCCGGCAGACCTTCTGCAGCACGCGGAAGCCGAGCGGCAGGAAGGCGTAGATGCCCGCCGCTTCCTGGCGGACCATTCCGGCGCGCAGCATCAGCCGGTGCGAGACGATCTCCGCTTCCTTCGGTGTTTCGCGCAGGATCGGCAGAAAAAAACGAGAAAGTCGCATGGGCTCCGCGCATGATTCGGGGGAACGGGCGTGGCGTGCAGTGAAAGCGGATCACTCCGCGAATTACAAGCACGGCAATCGATTCAACGGGTTCTCTCCCGCGAAATGGCCGAAACCGAGCGCCTTGACCACTTATGGTGCAGTGCACGACAACCATGGTGACAAATTGGACCGATATAAGGTATGAGTAACTTATCCGCTGAATGGAGCGTATCTGCGCAATAATCTTGCGCTCCGGAGGTTGCGGTCCAAGTCTGTGGGAGGAAAACCGGCGGCGCGAAAAATCGCAGCCACTCCATAAAAAAACAAATCGGAGTTGACCGGTACTTTGTGAGCGCATTGAAGCAGGGCTTTGGCCCTGCTTTCTTTTTTGTCCTTGGCGCGGCAGCGGCGCAATGGCGGGCATGCCTATCCAAAAAGCTGCTCAATATAGATGCGCATCTAATGGTTGCAAAAATAAGGCGTCCTATACTGCGGCGCGGCGAAGTTATCCCGAAACGGCAGCCGATTCGCCGGGCGAAGGCGCAATAAAATTCTGGGGAGTTGTAGCCGCAAACCGCACGGCTGTAGCACAGCATGGGCGAGCAGCCGGATGCGACATCCAACGATCGCGGTGGCCGGGCACTCGCCGTGATCCAGTGCTCCGATCATGCGGGCTACTTCTGCCTGATTGGCTCGTTCTGCTACTGGCCCGATGTCGGTTTGAGCAGGCCCCACAAGGTGACGAGATCCTCGAACGCAATCACGCGGGTCACGAACGCCCAGTAGAACGCCCCGAACACGATTGTCGCCACCACCGTAGTCAGGATCATCTTCTTGCGCAGGCTGTGGATCATCGGTGCACCGGGATCGGTGCCCGGTGAGACATCGCCGTGCTCTTCCTGGGAACGCACGCCCCACGGCAGCACCGTGAACAGAACGAGCCACCAGATGATGAAGTAGATCGCGGCAATCGTGGTCCAGGCCACGGGTCATGCCTCTTCGAGTTCGACTAGCGTACCAAGGAAGTCCTTGGGGTGGAGGAACAGGACGCGCTTGCCGTGCGCGCCGATCTTGGGCTCGCCGTCGCCGAGCACACGCGCGCCGTCGGCCTTGAGCCGGTCGCGCACCGCGATGATGTCGTCGACCTCGTAGCAGACGTGGTGGATGCCGCCGTCGGGATTGCGGTCGAGGAATTTCGCGATGGGCGAGCCGGCGCCCAGCGGCTCCAGCAGCTCGATCTTGGTGTTGGGCAGGGTGATGAACACCGTCGTCACCCCGTGCTCGGCCTGCGGCTCCGCCGCCGAAACGTCGGCGCCGAGGGTGTCACGATAGAGCTTGCTTGCCGCGGCGATGTCGCGCACCGCGATGGCGACATGATTGAGCCTGCCGATCATCGTCGTTTTCCGCCTGATTTCGTTACGCTCGAGCGTCATCCATTCGGGTTGAATCTGACAACGCTCTATAGCCCTTGATGTTGAGCATGATCTTGTCAGAAAAATCTGAAACTTTTCGGGATCATGCTTAGACCGTCAGTATATGCACGAGGCACAACGGCTTCTTGCCCCAATTGGAGGCAACCGCCGCGCGCACCGCGCGCTTGACCGCCTCGGCGACCGCCTCCGGATCGCGCCGCCGCGCCCGCGGCAACTGCTTGATGGTATCGACCACCGCATCGAATGCAATGTCGAGAAACGACGCGCCGTCGGCGCCGGTTTCGGGAATCCCGATCAGTTCGATGTCCGGGTCGCCTTCGATCGTACCGCTGTCGTCGAGCGCGACCGCCACCGACACGACGCCGACGAAGGATAGCCGCCGGCGGTCGGCGACGGTGCGCCCCTCCCCGTCAATGATGAGGCGGCCGTCCTTGTAGAGCCGGCCCTGCGGCACCTCGTCGACCACGCTCGCCGGTCCCGGCGCCAGCCGCACCACGTCGCCATTCTTGCAGACGACCGCCTGCGGCACCCCCGCCTTGCGCGCCAGCGCGGCGTGCTCGGAAAGATGCAGCGCCTCGCCATGGACCGGAACGGCGATGCGCGGCCGCACCCAGCTGTAGAGGTCCGCCACCTCGGCGCGGCGTGGATGGCCAGACACGTGCACGAGATGGGTGCGGTCGGTGATGACCTCGATGCCCTGAAGGACGAGGCCGTTGATCACACGCCCGACCGCCTTTTCATTGCCGGGGATGGTGCGCGAGGAAAAGATCACGCGGTCGCCCTTGGCAAGGGTCACGTCGGGATGCTCGTCCATCGCAATGCGTGACAGCGCCGCCCGCGGCTCGCCCTGGCTGCCGGTGCACAGCGCCACCACCTTGTCGCGGGGCAGGTAGCCATAGGTGTCGGTGCCGCGAAACTCCTGCACGCCTTCGAGGTAGCCGGTCTCCCGCGCGACCTGGGCGATCCGGTCCATGGCGCGGCCGACCACCACGACCTCGCGGTCGCAGGCGCGGGCGGCATCTGCGACGGCGCGCAGCCGCGCCACGTTGGAGGCGAAGGTGGTGACCGCGACCCGCCCCGGCGCATTGGCGATCAGCTCCTTGAGCGATTTCGCGACGTCGGTTTCGGACGGCGAGCGTCCCTCCCGCACGGCGTTGGTCGAATCCCCGATCACCGCGAGACAGCCGGCATCGCCGAGCGCGCGCAGCTTCGCCTCGTCGGTCGGCGGGCCGATCAAGGGGGTCGGATCGAGCTTCCAGTCGCCGGTGTGAAGCACCGTGCCGAGGCTGGTGCGGATGATCAGCGCGTTCGATTCCGGGATCGAATGGGAGACCGACACGAACTCGATGTCGAACGGGCCGAGCGTGAAGCGGGCGCCGAGCGGCACCACCTTCACTTTTATGTCCGGCGCGCCGGGCTCGGACTGTCGCTTGGCTTCGAGCAGCGCCGCCGTGAACGGCGTCGCGTAGACCGGCACTTTCAGCCGCGGCCACAGGTCGAGCAGTGCGCCGAAATGGTCCTCATGGGCATGGGTGAGCACGAGCCCGACCAGGTTGCGCCGCTCCTCCACGAGAAAGCGGATATCCGGCATGATGAGATCGATGCCGGGCAGGTCGTCGCCGGCAAAGGCGACGCCGAGGTCGATGGCGAGCCATGCCTTTTTCTGCTCCGAGCCGAGCCCGTAGAGCGACAGGTTCATGCCGATCTCGCCGACACCGCCGAGCGGCGCAAAGACGAGTTCTTCTTTTGGAGAGATCATCGCCGCAATGGTGCATCCGGACCGGCCGCGGTCAAGTCCGGCGCACCCCCGAGGACGGGAAAGACCTCTCCCGCAGTAATCGTCTCGCGTCGGCCGTCGCCGAGCCGCAGGATCAGCCGCCCGGCCTCGTCGATCGCCTCGAACCGTCCGGTGGTTTCGCGCTCCGCCAGCCGCACCCGGATCTCGGCGCCGATGCCGCCGGCGCGCGCCAACCAGCCGGCGCGGATCGCCGCGAACCCGGCGCCGCGGTCCCATTGCTCGAGGCGTGCCGCCATGGCACGGCTCAGGGCCTGCAGCAGCGCAAAGACCGCGACCGTCGTTCCCTGCTCGGCAAAATCCGTCGCGGGATGCTCGAGCGCGGAAGGGTGATGGGCGCAATTGACGCCGACGCCGATGGCGACGGTCACAGGCTCCCCTTCCCCCTCGATCAGAATGCCGGCGATCTTGGCGCCTCCGCAGAGCATGTCGTTCGGCCATTTGAGCGCGAGGCTCGAGGCCAAATCGGGCGCCAGCGCCACGCAGGCATCATGGACGGCGAGGCCGGCGACGAAGGCGAGCTGTGGCGCGGCGGCGGCCGGCGCGGGATCGGTCAGCAGCAGGCTCGCATGAAGGTTGCCCGGCAGCGAGGACCAGGAGCGGCCGCGCCGGCCCCGCCCCGCAGTCTGCTGCGCGGCGGCGATCCACAACGGGCCGCGCTCCCCGGCGCGGGCGCGCCGCAGCGCTTCGGCATTGGTGGAATCGACGCTGTCCAGGAAGGCGACCGGCGCCTCCCCCGCCAGACCAGGCCCGCCGGGCATTCTAGAACAGCGACTTCGCGGCGGCGCCGGCGGCGTCGACGAGCAGGCCGGGATACACGAAGAACAGCAGCACGGCGAGGCCGCTCAGGCCGAGCACGGTGCCCAGTTCGCCGGCCATGGGGTCGAACGCCTCGGCGGGCTCGTCGAAATACATGATCTTGACGATCAGCAGATAGTAATAGGCGCCCACCACGCTCGACAGCACGCCGAGCACGGCAAGGGTGAACAGCCCGGCCTGGATCGCGGCGAGAAAGACGTAGAACTTGGCGAAGAAGCCGGCGAGCGGGGGAACGCCCGCCATGGAGAACAGCAGCATCGCGAAGAAGAACGCCATCACCGGCTTGGTGCGGGCAAGCCCGGCGAGGTCGGTGATGTCCTCCATCGGCTTGCCATTGCGGCGCATGGAGATGATGCAGGCGAAGGTGCCGAGCGTCATCGTCACATAGATCGCCATATAGACGAGCACACCCTGGATGCCCTCGCTGGTACCGGCGGCGAGCCCGACCAGGGCGAAGCCCATGTGGCCGATCGAGGAATAGGCCATCAGCCGCTTGATGTTGCGCTGCCCGATGGCGGCGAAGGAGCCGAGCGCCATGGAGGCGATCGACACGAAGACGATAATCTGTTGCCACTGCGAGGAAATCGCGGGAAAGGCCGTGATCGACACCCGCATGAAGATCGCGATGCCCGCGACCTTGGGCGCGGCGGCGAAGAACGCGGTGACCGGGGTCGGTGCACCCTGGTAGACGTCGGGCGTCCACATGTGGAACGGCACCGCCGAGACCTTGAAGCACAGCCCCGCGAACAGGAAGACGAGCCCGAAGGTGAGCCCCAGCCCGCCATCGCCCGCCGCCTTGGCGATCCCGGCGAAGCTCACCGTCCCGGTGAAGCCGTAAATCAGGGAGGCGCCATAGAGCAGCATCCCCGACGACAACGCGCCGAGGACGAAGTATTTGAGGCCCGCCTCGGTCGAGCGCTCATTGTCGCGATCGATCGCCGCCATCACGTAGAGCGAGAGGCTCATCAGCTCGAAGCCGAGATAGAGTGCGATCAGGTCGGTCGCCGAGATCAGCATCAGCATGCCGGTGGTCGAGAGCAGGATCAGGATCGGATATTCGAATTTCCTGCGCTGCACGTCGCGCAGGAACTCGACCGACAGCAGGATGACGCCGACCGAGCCGAGCAGCACCAGCAGCTTCAGAAACCGGGAAAAGCCGTCCACTACGAAACTGCCGCCGAAGGCGACGGCCTTGTCGCCCGGCATCAGCAGGATCAGCACGCCGGCGAGGATGAGCAGCATCACCGCGAAACCACTCAGCGCCGCCGTGGTCTGATCGCCGCGATACGCGCCCAGCATCAGCAGCACCATGGCGCCGACGGCCAGGACGAGCTCCGGCAGCGCGGGATAGACGGCGGCGAAATCGAGGCCTTCGGTCATCGCGGGAACGCCTTATTGCACCACCAGCGCGGCCGCCTTCGCCGCGCCGAGCGCCTGATGAAAATTATCGAGCAGCGCCGTGACCGAAGCCGCCGACATGTCGATGACCGGCTTCGGATAGATGCCGATCAGAATGGTGAGCACGACCAGCGGCGTGAGGGTCAGGATCTCGCGCCCGTCGAGGTCGGTGATGGTCGAGAGCGACGGCCGTAGCGTCCCGTAGATCACCTTGCGATAGAGCCACAACGCATAGGCGGCGGATAGGATCACCCCCAGCGTCGCGAAGAAGGCGACCGAGGTGTTGACGCGGAACGTCCCGATCAAGGTGAGGAACTCGCCGATGAACCCGGACGTGCCGGGCAGCCCGACATTGGCGAGCGTGAACACCATGAATGCGGCCGCATAGAACGGCATCCGGTTCACGAGGCCGCCATAGGCGGCGATCTCGCGGGTGTGCATGCGGTCATAGACGACGCCGACGCACAGGAACAGCGCGCCCGACACGATGCCGTGGGAGATCATCTGGAAGATGCCGCCGGCGACGCCCTGGGTGGTGGCGGCGAAGATGCCCATGGTGACGAAGCCCATATGCGCCACCGAGGAATAGGCGATGAGCTTCTTCATGTCCTCCTGCACCAGCGCCACCAGCGAGGTGTAGATGATGGCGACCACCGACAAGGTGAACACCAGCGGCGCGAACTCCACCGAGGCGGCGGGGAACATCGGCAGCGAGAAGCGCAGGAAGCCGTAGCCGCCCATCTTCAGGAGGATGGCGGCGAGGATCACCGAGCCTGCCGTGGGCGCCTCCACATGGGCGTCGGGCAACCAGGTGTGGACCGGCCACATCGGCATCTTCACCGCAAAGGAGGCGAAGAAGGCGAGCCAGGCCCAGGTCTGCAGCGATGCCGGAAAGCCATGGCGGAGCAGGACCGGGATGTCGGTGGTGCCGGCATCCCAATACATCGCCATGATGGCCAGCAGCATCAGCACCGAGCCGAGGAAGGTGTAGAGGAAGAACTTGAAGCTCGCATAGACCCGGCGCGGCCCGCCCCACACCCCGATGATGAGGAACATCGGGATCAGGCCGCCCTCGAAGAACAGGTAGAACAGGACGAGGTCGAGCGCGCAGAAGGTGCCGACCATCAGCGTTTCCAGCACCAGGAAGGCGATCATGTACTCCTTCACCCGGCGCTGGATCGGCAGCCAGCTCGCGATGATGCAGATCGGCATCAGCGCCGTGGTGAGAATGACGAACGGCAGCGAGATGCCGTCGACGCCCATGTGGTAGCCGATGGTGCCGGCGAGCCAGGGTTTCTTCTCGACGAACTGGAACTCCGCCGAGCCCGGATCGAAGCGCCACACCAGCATCAGCGAAATGGCGAAGGTGATCAGCGTCGTCCACAACGCCACCCATCGGGCGTTGCGGTTCACCGACGGGTCTTCGGCACGCATGAACATGATGAGGAGCGCGCCGAGCAACGGCAGGAAGGTGACGACGGAGAGGATCGGCCAGCTTGCCATCAGTGGCCTCCCGCCGCGAACATGAACCAGGTGATGAAGGCGGCGACGCCGATCAGCATGGCGAAGGCGTAGTGATACATGTACCCGGTCTGCAGACGGACGACGTTGCGGGTCACGTCGATGACCCGCGCCGAAACGCCGTCCGGGCCGAAGCCGTCGATCAGCCAGCCGTCGCCGCCCTTCCACAACAGGCGCCCCAGCCACAGCGTGGGACGCACGATGAGGACGTCGTAGATCTCGTCGAAGTACCACTTGTTGAGCAGGAAGTTGTAGAGCACGGGCTGCTGGCGGGCGAGTTCGACCGGTATGTCCGGACGCCGGATATAGAACAGCCACGCCACCGCGAAGCCGAGCGCCATCGCCACCGTCGGCAGCGCCGCGATCACGGCATCGGTATGGTGCATCTCCTCGAGGATCTCCGGGTTGAGCTTGAGCGATTCCCGGAAGAAATCCTCCACGCCCGCCCCGACGAACACCTGGTAGAACGGCAATCCCGCCAGGATCGACCCGACCGCGAGAACGAACAGCGGGATCAGCATGGTGCGCGGGCTCTCATGGGCCGCGTCGTAGTGCGCCACGTCGTGCGGACGGCCGTGGAAGGTCTTGAACACCAGCCGCCAGGAATAGAACGCGGTGAGCCCCGCCGCGATCAGCGTCATCAGGTAGGCATAGAGCGCCGCCGAATTCTTGCTCGCATGGGCGGCCTCGATGATCGCATCCTTGGAGAAATATCCGGCGGTGAGCGGGAATCCCGTCAATGCGAGCGTGCCCACCACCATCATCACATAGGTGAAGGGAATCTTGGCGCGCAGCCCGCCCATATTGCGGATGTCCTGCTCGTGGTGCATCGCCGTGATCACCGAGCCGGAGCCGAGGAACAGCAGCGCCTTGAAGAAGGCGTGGGTGAAGAGGTGGTACATGCCGACCGAATAGGCGCCGACGCCCATGGCGACGAACATGTAGCCGAGCTGCGAGCAGGTCGAATAGGCGACGATCCGCTTGATGTCGTTCTGCACCAGGGCGACGGTCGCCGCGAACATCGCGGTGGTGGCGCCGATGAAGGTCACGAACACCCGCGCATCGGCGGAAAGCTCGAACAGGGGCGACAGCCGCGCCACCATGAAGACGCCCGCCGTCACCATGGTGGCGGCATGGATCAGCGCCGAGACCGGGGTCGGGCCTTCCATCGCGTCCGGCAGCCAGGTGTGCAGCAGGAACTGCGCCGACTTGCCCATCGCGCCCATGAACAGCAGCAGGCACATCAGGGTGAGCGCATCGAAGTCCCAATAGAGGAGGTGGATGGTCTTGCCGGTCAACGCCGGCGCCTGGGCGAAGATGGTGTCGAAGTCGATGGCGCCGGTCATCATGAAGACCGCGAAAATGCCGAGCGCGAAACCGAAATCGCCGATGCGGTTGACGATGAACGCCTTGATCGCCGCCGCGTTCGCCTCCGGCTTGTGATACCAGAAGCCGATCAGGAGATAGCTCGCGAGCCCGACGCCTTCCCAGCCGAAGAACAGCTGCACGAGATTGTCGGCGGTCACCAGCATCAGCATCGCGAAGGTGAACATGGAGAGGTACGCGAAGAACCGCGGCTGGTACGGATCCTCCTCCATGTAGCCGATCGAGTAGAGGTGGACGAAGGCGGATACCGTCGTCACCACCACCAGCATGACGGCGGTCAGCGCGTCGACGCGGATCGCCCACTCCACCTTGAGGTCGCCGGAGACGATGAACGGCGCCACGGCGTCGCGGGCGTCCTGATGGCCGAAGCCGACCCGCCACAGCGCGATCCAGGACAGCACCATGGCGATGAACAGGAACGTCGTGGTGATCAATTCCGCCGAGCGCGATCCGGCCGCGGGCGGCTCGGGATCGGCATGGGATTGATGGGCGGTCACGCCGCCGTCGTGCGCCTCGGCCGCATCGTTGGCATGAGCCGGCGCCGGCAAATGGGCATCGCCGTGGCCATGGCCGTCGGCCGCCGGTGGGCCGCCCGGAAAGCGCGCATGGGCGCCGACCAGGGAAATGATCCCGGCCAGGATTGCGCCCAGCAGAGGGAGAAAGACGATGGCTTGATACATCGCTCTAGTCAGCCCTTCATCAGGTTGATGTCTTCGACGGCGATGGAGCCGCGATTGCGATAGAACACGACGAGGATGGCGAGCCCGATCGCCGCCTCGGCAGCGGCCACCGTCAGCACGAACAGCGCGTAGACCTGGCCGACGAGATCGCCGAGATGGGTCGAGAACGCCACCAGATTGATGTTCACCGCCAGCAGGATCAGCTCGATCGACATCAGGATGATGATGACGTTCTTGCGGTTGATGAAAATACCGAAAATGCCCAGCGTGAACAGGATCGCGGCAACGACGAGATAGTGGCCCAGCCCGATGATCATTGCCGTCTAGATCCCCTGCCCCGGACGCACCTGGCGGATTTCGATCGCGGTCGCCTTGGTGCGGGCGACCTGGTCGGCGACGTTCTGGCGCTTGACGTTGGGCTTGTGGCGCAAGGTCAGGACGATGGCGCCGATCATGGCGACCAGAAGCACGAGGCCGGCCGCCTGGAAATAGTAGACATAGCGGGTGTAGAGCACGTGCCCCAGCGCCGCGGTGTTCGAGAGCGTGTCGATGTTGGGGATCGGAGAGGTAATGGTCCGCGCCACCCCGGGGCCGACCGCCCAGGCGCCCAGCACCAGCAGCAGCTCGATCAGGAATATGAAGGCGATCACGCCGCCGACCGGGAGATAGTTGAGGAAGCCCTGGCGCAGCTCGGCGAAATCGACGTCCAGCATCATCACCACGAACAGGAACAGCACCGCGACAGCGCCGACATAGACGACGATCAGGATCATCGCCAGGAACTCGGCGCCCATGAGCACGAACAGCCCGGCCGCGTTGACGAAGGCGAGGATCAGGAACAGCACCGAATGCACCGGGTTCTTCGACGCGATCACCATTACCGCCGAGGCGATGCAGATGCCGGCAAACACGTAGAAGAACGCTGCTGCGATATACATGCTTCAAATCACCGGTAGGGCGCGTCGAGCGCAATGTTCTTCGCGATCTCGCGTTCCCAGCGGTCGCCGTTCGCCAGCAGGCGCTCCTTGTCGTAGTAGAGTTCCTCGCGGGTTTCGGTGGCGAACTCGAAGTTCGGTCCCTCGACGATGGCGTCGACCGGACAGGCCTCCTGGCACAACCCGCAATAGATGCACTTCACCATGTCGATGTCGTAGCGCGTGGTACGACGGGTGCCGTCGTTGCGGCGCGGGCCGGCCTCGATGGTGATCGCCTGGGCCGGGCAGATCGCCTCGCACAACTTGCAGGCGATGCAGCGCTCCTCGCCATTGGGATAGCGGCGCAGCGCATGCTCGCCGCGGAAGCGCGGCGAGATCGGCCCTTTTTCGAACGGGTAGTTCAAAGTCGCCTTGGGCTTGAAGAAGTAGCGCATCGACAGCACGATGGCGCCGACGAACTCCGCCAAGAACAGTGATTTGGCCGCCTGATCGAGCCTCATCGGATGACCCTCATTGTGGCGCCAGCCCAGTGAACTGCAGGAACGCGGCAACGATCGCCACCATGGCGAGCGACAGCGGCAGAAACACCTTCCAGCCGAGCCGCATCAACTGATCGTAGCGATAGCGCGGAACGAAGGCTTTCACCAAGGCGAACATGAAGAACACGAAGGAGGCCTTGAGCACGAACCAGATGATGCCTGGCACCAGGGTGAAAGGGAACACCGCGAAAGGCGGCAACCAGCCGCCCAGGAACAGGATCGTGGTCATGGCGCACATGGTGGCGATCGCCACGTATTCGCCGAGCATGAACAGCATGTAGGGCGTCGAGCCGTACTCCACCATGAAGCCCGCGACCAGCTCGGATTCCGCCTCGACCAGGTCGAAGGGCGGCCGGTTGGTCTCGGCCAGCGCCGAGATGAAGAACACGATGAACATCGGAAACAGCGGCAGCCAGAACCAGTTCAGCATGGTGAACCAGGGTATGCCGAGGAGGCTCGCCAGGCCCCGCGTTTCCTGGGCGGCGACGATCGCGCTCAGGTTGAGCGATCCTACGCATAGCAGCACGGTGATGATCACGAAGCCGATGGAAACCTCGTAGGACACCATCTGCGCCGCAGAACGCAACGCCGACAGGAACGGGTATTTCGAGTTCGACGCCCATCCCCCCATGATGATGCCGTAGACGCCGAGCGAGGAGATCGCGAAGATGTAGAGCACGCCCACATTGATGTCGGCGATCAGCCAGCCGGCGCTGACGGGGATCACCGCCCAGGCGGCGAGCGAAAGCACGCAGGTGACCAGCGGCGCCAGCAGGAACACGCCCTTGTTGGCGCCGGCCGGAATGATCGGCTCCTTGAGAACGAACTTGAAGAGATCGGCGAAGCTCTGAAAGAGCCCCCACGGCCCCACCACGTTGGGACCGCGCCTGAGCTGCACCGCCGCCCAGACCTTGCGGTCGGCCAGGAGCACATAGGCGACCGCGATCAGCAGGACCACGAGCATCAGCACGCTCTGCGCGAGCATGATGATCAGCGGCCAGATGTAGTTGGTCCAGAACTCGATCATGCTGTTTCCTACTCGGCCGCCGCTGCCGCGTTTTCGGCGAGCGCCGAACACTCGGCCATCACCGCGGAAGCCCGCGCGATCGGGTTGGTGAGGTAGAAGTCATCCACCGTCGAGTGGAACGGCGCCTTGTCGAGGCTGCCGCCCATGGCGGCGAGCGCCGTGATGTCGGAGGCCGCGCCGGGCGTGATGGTGTCGGGCTTGGCCAGGTGCGGATGCGCCTTGAACAAGGCGGCCCGCAACTGCGCCAGCGAATCATAGGGCAGCTTGACGCCGAGCACGTCGGACAGCGCGCGCAGGATCGACCAGTCCTCCCGCGCGTCGCCGGGCGGGAACGCGGCGCGCCCCGCCATCTGCACGCGGCCCTCGGTATTGACGAAGATGGCGGACTTCTCGGTATAGGCCGCGCCGGGCAGGATGACGTCGGCGCGTTGCGCGCCGCGGTCGCCATGGGTGCCGATATAGATCACGAACGCGCCGGGCTCGACCTCGATCTCGTCGGCGCCGAGCAGGAACAGGAGATCGACGCCGCCCTGCGCCATCGCATCGGCGGTGAGGCCGTCCTCGCCGGGAACGAAGCCGATGTCGAGGCCGCCGACCCGGGACGCCGCGGTATGAAGGACGGAAAAGCCGTTCCAGCCGTCGGCGAGCGCGCCGACCGCGACCGCAGCCTTGGCGGCCGCCGAGAGCACGGCGGCGCCGTCGGGCCGCGCCAGCGCGCCCTGCCCTATCAGCCAGATCTGTCGCTTGAGCGCGGCCGGCTTGTGCTCGAGGAAGGTCGCCAGCGTGTCCGTGCCGGCGCCGAGATAGGCGTAGTCATAGGTGAGATCGGCACGCTCGCCGATGACCCCGATCTTGAGGCCGCCGGTGCGCCAGCGCTTGCGGATGCGGGCGTTGAGAACCGGGGCTTCCTTGCGCGGATTGGAGCCGATGATCATGAGGCCGTCGGCTTCGTCGATCCCCGCGATGGTCGAGTTGAAGAGGTAGCTGGCGCGGCCCCATTTCGGGTCGAGCGCGGTGCCGTCCTGGCGGCAGTCGAGATGGGTAGAGCCGAGCCGGCCGATGAGCTCTTTGAGCGCGAACATCTCCTCGACCGCGCAGAGATCGCCGGCGATGGCGCCGATGCCGCCGCGGCGGGTGGTCTTCATCCTGGCGGCGATGGCCCGGAACGCTTCGGACCATGACGCCGGCTGGAGGCGTCCGCCGATCCGCACATAGGGCTGGTCGAGCCGCTGCACCCGCAATCCGTCGACCACGTGGCGGGTCTTGTCGGAAATCCATTCCTCGTTCACGTCCTCGTTGACGCGCGGCAGGATGCGCATCACCTCGCGGCCGCGGGTGTCGACGCGGATCGCGGAGCCGACGGCGTCCTGCACATCGAATGACTCGGTCTTGACCAATTCCCAGGGCCGGGCGACGAAGGCGTAGGGCTTAGCGGTCAGCGCTCCCACCGGGCAGAGATCGACCACATTGCCTTGGAGCTCCGACGTCATCGCCTGGGACAGATAGGTCGTGATCTCCATGTCCTCGCCGCGGCCGGTGGCGCCGAGCTCGGGTACGCCGGCGACCTCGGTGGCGAACCGCACACAACGGGTGCACTGGATGCAGCGGTTCATCGAGGTCTTGACGAGAGCGCCGAGATACTTGTCCTCGACCGCGCGCTTGTTCTCCTGGAACCGCGAGGAGTCGACGCCATAGGCCATGGCCTGGTCCTGCAGGTCGCATTCCCCGCCCTGGTCGCAGATCGGGCAATCCAAGGGGTGGTTGATGAGCAGGAATTCCATCACCCCTTCGCGCGCCTTCTTGACCATGAGCGAGCGGGTCTTGACCTCGGGCGGCTCGCCCTTGGGGCCGGGACGGCAGTCGCGCACGCCCCAGGCGCAGCTCGCCACCGGCTTCGGCGAGCCAACCAGCTCGACCAGGCACATGCGGCAATTGCCGGCGATCGACAGGCGCTCATGAAAGCAGAACCGCGGAATCTCGGCGCCGCCGGCCTCGCAGGCCTGCAGCAGCGTGTATTCCGGCGGAACATCGATCTCGTTGCCGTCGACGATGATCTTGGTCACTGGCGCGCTCCCTGCTTGGTGCCGCGCTTGAGAAATCGACCGGCGATGAAGGTCGCCGTGCCGATCCACATGACGATCGGCTGATAGGCCGGACCGACGGCGTGGAACGACGAAAGATTCGACTGGAAGTAGCTGCACTCGTCGATGGTGTGCACGAGGCAGGGCACCTTGAGGTCGAGCATCCGCAGCGGTCCGGTCCATTGGGCGTAGAAGACGGCCCACCACAGGAACGCCGTTGCCATGATCGCCACGCCGATGTTCGTCACCCAGACGTCCCCGCGAATACGCAGCCCTGCGACCTTCACGCCGGACTGCGCGTCCTGCGTCGCGCTCGCCGGACGCCGCGTGGAGGGAACGATCTTGTCGGGCCCCTGCGTCATCGTGCGCTACTCCGCCGCCACCCGGACCGGATCCGGATGCGGATTGGCGGAATATTCATCGATGCGCCGCTCGATCTCGTGGCGGAAATTGCGCAGCAGGCCCTGCACCGGCCAGGCGGCGCCGTCGCCGAACGCGCAGATGGTGTGGCCTTCGATCTGCTGGGTGACCTCCATCAGCATGTCGATCTCGCGCTTGTGGGCGCGGCCTTCCGCCATGCGCATCAGCACCCGCCACATCCAGCCCATGCCCTCGCGGCAGGGGGTGCACTGGCCGCAGCTCTCGTGCTTGTAGAAGTAGGAGATGCGTGCCATGGCACGGATGATGTCGGTCGACTTGTCCATGACGATGACGGCGGCGGTGCCGAGCGCCGACTTCACCTCCTTGGTGCCGTCGAAATCCATCGGCAGCGGCACGCATTGCGCGGCCGGAACCAGCGGCATCGAGGATCCGCCGGGGATGACGGCGAGGAGGTTGTCCCAGCCGCCGCGCACGCCGCCGGCATGGGTGTCGATGAGCTCGCGCAGCGGGATGCCCATGGCCTCTTCCACATTGCAGGGCCGGTTCACATGCCCGGAAATGCAGAACAGCTTGGTGCCGGTGTTGTTGGGCCGGCCGATGCCGGCAAACCAGCCGGCGCCGCGCCGCATGATGTCGGGCACGACGGCGATCGACTCGACGTTGTTGACGGTGGTCGGGCAGCCGTAAAGGCCCATATTGGCCGGGAATGGCGGCTTGAGCCGCGGCATCCCCTTCTTGCCCTCCAGGCTTTCCAGGAGCGCGGTTTCCTCGCCGCAGATATAGGCGCCGGCGCCGTGGTGGACGATGATGTCGAAGTCCCAGCCGTTGACGTTGTTCTTGCCGATCAGCCGCGCTTCGAGGGCCTGGTCGACCGCCGCCTGCAGGTGCTCGCGCTCGCGGATGAATTCGCCGCGCACGTAAATGTAGCAGGTGTGCGCCCCCATGGCGCAGCCCGCGATCATGCAGCCCTCGACCAGGAGATGCGGGTCGTGCCGCATGATCTCGCGATCCTTGCAGGTGCCGGGCTCGGACTCGTCGGCATTGATCACGAGGTAATGGGGACGCTCGCCGACCTGCTTGGGCATGAACGACCATTTCAGGCCGGTCGGAAACCCGGCGCCGCCGCGGCCGCGCAGGCCCGAGGCCTTCACTTCAGCGACGATGGCGTCGCGGCCCTTTTCCAGGATCGCCTTGGTGCCGTCCCAGGCGCCGCGCGCGCGGGCGCCTTTGAGGCCCCAATCATGGCGGCCGTAAAGGTTCTTGAAGATGCGGTCCTTGTCCTGGAGCATCGGTCAGTCCTGAAGCATCGGTAAGTTCCGGAGCATCGGTTACGCCTTGATCGGCTTGTCGGGGTTGTCCTCGCCGGCCGCGAGCTTGCCCGCCTGGACGACCCAGTTCTCGCGGTCGATCCGGCCGGGAAAGGCAAGGTAGGTTCCGACCCAGCGGATTTCCGGCCGGCCCCAGCGGGCGATCTGTTCGAAGTGGAAGATGCCGAGCGCATTGAGCTTCTGCTCGTTGACGCGGCCGATGCCCTTGATGCGCTGGAGATTGTCGCGCTTGTCGTCGCGGGGCGCGGCGAGGCCCTGCGGCCTGGTGCCGACGGCATCGGCCTTCTGTTCCGGCGTCGCGTCCTTGCCGAGCTTGGCGAGCTTGGCCGCGATTTCAGCCTCTTCGGCCTTGGCGAACGCCTCGGGGTCTTTGGCGGGGGCCGCGTTGTCAGCCGCGCCGCCGGCTGCCGGGCTCGCCGCAGCGGTTGCCGGCACCTCGCGGATTTTGGCGGGCTCGGCCGGTGGTTTCGGCTCAGCGACGGCGGGTTGGCTGATTTGCGGCGCCCGGGGCGGCGACTCCAAATCCAAAAGCGTCGTGTCGCCGCCGATCGGCGCCGAGAATTGCCGGCCGTTCTGCGGGCCGGGCCTGGGCGCCTCGCCGCGGGCGAGCGCATCGAGCACCTTCTCGAACGTCTCCGGCGTCAGGTCCTCGTAGGTGTCCTTGCCGATCAGCACCATCGGGGCGTTGACGCAGGCGCCGAGGCACTCGACCTCCTCCCAGGAGAAATCGCCGTCGGCCGAGACGTGGAACGGCTCGTGATTGATGCGCCGCTCGCACACGTGCTTGATCTCTTCACCGCCGCGCAGCAGGCACGGCGTCGTGCCGCACCACTGCACATGGGCCTTCCGGCCGACCGGCTGGAGCAGGAACATGGTGTAGAAGGTCGCGACCTCGAGCACGCGGATCTTCGCCATGCCGAGCAGATCGGCGACGCATTCGATCGCCTTCTGTGGCAGCCAGCCGCCGGCCTGCTCCTGGGCCTTCCACAATACCGGCAGCACCGCAGAGGCGGCGCGGCCTTCCGGATATTTCGCGATCTGGCGCTTGGCCCAGTCGAGATTCTCCGCCGTGAAGGAAAACTCCTTCGGCTGAACGTCGGCAGAGGCGAGGCGGCGGACGGACATCGGGCGTTACTCGTTCAAAAGCGCAGAGGCTCGCGGCGTCATCGGTCGACCTCGCCGAACACGATGTCGATCGAGCCGAGGATCGCGGAGACGTCGGCGAGCATGTGGCCGCGGCAGAGGAAATCCATCGCCTGGAGATGGGCGAAGCCCGGGGCGCGGATCTTGCACTTGTAGGGCTTGTTGGTGCCGTCGGCGACGAGATAGACGCCGAACTCGCCCTTGGGCGCTTCGACCGCGGCATAGACCTCGCCGGCCGGCACGTGATAGCCCTCGGTGTAGAGCTTGAAATGATGGATCAGCGCTTCCATCGAGCGCTTCATCTCTTCGCGCCGCGGCGGCACGATCTTGTTGTCGACGACGCTGACCGGCCCCTGCCCCGCCGGCTCCCGCAGCATGGCGATGCACTGCTTCATGATCCGTATCGACTGCCGCATCTCTTCCATGCGGATGCAGTAGCGGTCGAAGCAGTCGCCGTTCTTGCCGACGGGAATGTCGAAATCGAGCTCGGAATAGACCTCATAGGGCTGCGCCTTGCGCAGGTCCCAGGCGGCGCCGGAGCCGCGCACCATCACCCCGGAAAAGCCCCAGGCCCAGGCGTCTTCCAGCTTGACCACGGCGATGTCCACATTGCGCTGCTTGAAGATGCGGTTGCCGGTCAGAAGCTCTTCGAGGTCGTCGCAGACGAGCAGGAACGGATCACAGAACGCTTCGATATCGTCGATGAGCTTGGGCGGCAGGTCCTGATGCACGCCGCCGGCCCGGAAATAGGCCGCATGCATGCGGCTTCCGGAGGCGCGCTCATAGAACACCATCAGCTTCTCGCGTTCCTCGAAGCCCCACAGCGGCGGCGTCAGCGCGCCGACGTCCATGGCCTGGGTGGTGACGTTGAGGAGGTGGGACAACAGCCGGCCGATCTCGGCGTAGAGCACGCGGATGAGCTGGGCGCGGCGCGGCACCGCAAGCCCGAGCAGCTTCTCCACCGCCAGGCAGAAGGCATGCTCCTGGTTCATCGGCGCGACATAGTCGAGCCGGTCGAAATACGGGATCGCCTGCTGATAGGTCTTGTGCTCGATCAGCTTTTCGGTGCCGCGGTGGAGCAGGCCGATATGGGGATCGACGCGGTCGACCACCTCGCCGTCGAGCTCCAGCACGAGACGCAGCACGCCATGGGCGGCCGGATGCTGGGGCCCGAAATTGATGGTGAAGTTGCGGACCTCGCTCATCGCGTCAGCCTGCCTTCCCGGCCTTCTCGTCGCCGGGCAACGGATAGTCCGGGCCTTCCCACGGCGACAGGAAGTCGAAGTTGCGGAATTCCTGAGCGAGCTGCACGGGACTGTAGACGACGCGCTTCTGCTCGTCGTCCCAGCGCACCTCGACGAAGCCGGTCAAGGGGAAGTCCTTGCGCAGCGGATGGCCCTCGAAGCCGTAATCGGTGAGGATGCGGCGCATGTCCGGATGGCCGGTGAACACCACGCCGTAGAGGTCATAGACCTCGCGCTCGAACCAGTTGGCGCCGGGAAACACGTCGATGACGGAGGCGACCGGGGTGTTCTCCCCGACCTCGATCTTGACGCGGATGCGGGCGTTCTGGGTCGGCGACAGCAGATGATAGACGATGTCGAAGCGGCGCTCGCGCTGCGGCCAGTCGACCGCGGTGATGTCGACGAAAGCCTGGAACGCGCAGGCGGGATCGTCGCGCAGATATTTCATCACCGCGACGATGTCCTCAGGCCGAGCCGTCAGCGTCAGCTCGCCGACGGTGTGGGCGAACGGCGTCACCGTAAATCCGGTCACCGCCCCCGGCAGCGCCCCCGCCACGGCCTGACCGAGGGTGTCGAGCTTTTCGTTTGTCATCGTCACCGTTCGATCGTCCCGATGCGGCGAATCTTCTTCTGCAGCAGCAACACCCCGTAAAGCAGTGCTTCCGCCGTCGGCGGGCAGCCGGGCACGTAGATATCCACCGGCACGATGCGATCGCAGCCGCGCACCACCGCATAGGAATAGTGGTAGTAGCCGCCGCCATTGGCGCAGGAGCCCATGGAGATCACGTAGCGCGGCTCCGGCATCTGGTCGTAGACCTTGCGCAGCGCCGGCGCCATCTTGTTGGTCAGGGTCCCCGCCACGATCATGACGTCGGACTGGCGCGGCGATGCGCGCGGCGCAAAGCCGAACCGCTCCGCATCGTAACGCGGCATCGACATCTGCATCATCTCGACCGCGCAGCAGGCAAGCCCGAACGTCATCCACATCAGCGAGCCCGTGCGCGCCCACACGATGAGATCATCGGCAGCGGCGACGAGAAAGCCTTTGTCGGCGAGTTCCGTGTTCAAGCCGACGTAAAAGGGGTCATCGGCTCCGATCGGCCGTCCGGTGCGTGGGTCGAGCAGGCCCGACGCTGCGGGCGCGACCTCCGGAGTTCGCTCGTTCAATCCCATTCGAGCGCTCCCTTCTTCCACTCATAGATAAAGCCGATGGTCAGAACCGCAAGAAAGACCATCATCGACCAGAACCCGAATGCCCCGATCTGACCGAAGGCAACCGCCCACGGGAACAGGAACGACACTTCGAGATCGAAGATGATGAAGAGGATGGCGACCAGGTAGAATCGAACGTCGAACTTCATGCGGGCATCGTCGAAGGCGTTGAAGCCGCACTCGTACGCGGAAAGCTTTTCGGGGTCGGGCTGCCGGTAGGCGACGATGAAGGGCGCGATCAAAAGCGCCATCCCGATCACGAGGGAAACGCCGATGAAGATGACGAGCGGAAGATATTCCTGCAGCAGCGCGTTCATCTTCACCCTCTTTCGCGCAGACCGATGCGCAGTGGTCTGACCCCAACATTTGGTGCCCCAAATGTTGGGACAAGTCAGCCACTCACCTATGAAGTAGTGGGGCGACTTATCCAAACAGATGGAAACCATCTGTCTGGGTCGCACCACTAGCCACTTGATCCCACCTGTCCCGGCCCGACCGGAGCAAGCGCCGCCAGAATCAAGCAAACCTGGATCGGTTCCAAGGTGGGAAACGGCCGAGGCTTAGCGCAGTGCAGCATGGGAGGCAAGCCGATGTTCGCAGCCGATGTTCGCATGCGATATTCGTACCCAATGTTCGCACTGTCACCGACCCGCCGCCCATACGCCTTTCGTCTCACGCAATGGTAGCCGGTAAATGTGACCGGCACACGGGATTGCGCCCCGTTTCCAGCGCCGAGTGGAGTTATCCAAGCCATTCGCGACGCGGGCCCGCCCTCGTTCCGAGGCTTCCTCCCCTGCCGCCGGCCGCAGCCGCATCGGACGGCGCTAATCCCTTTGACATCGCGCATGTTCCTGTCGGACAAGTCCGCAACTTCCGGGGATCATGCATTTGGGAAAGGCCAGTTCATGAACGAGACGACCCTGCAACATCGCCTGACCGGCAAGGAACACTGGACCAACAAGGGAGAGGTCAAGCTCTTCATGTGGAACAAGTGCGCCGGCGATCCCGCCAAGACAAAGGCGACGATCCTGTTCGTCCACGGTTCCTCGATGGCCTCGCAGCCGACCTTCGATCTCGACGTGCCCGGACGGCCGGACTCCTCCGCCATGGAGTTCTTCGCCCGCCATGGCTATGACACCTGGTCGGTGGACATGGAAGGTTACGGCCGCTCCACCAAGACCCGCGACAACAACGCCCCGATCGCCTATGGCGCCGAGGATTGCTATTGCGCCGCGACCTACATCGAGGGCCTGCGCGGCAAGCGGCCGCTGCTGGTCTACGGCATTTCCTCGGGTGCGCTGCGCGCCGCGCTGTTTGCGCAGAACCACCCCGACATGGTGGCGCGACTCGCCCTCGACGCCATGGTGTGGACCGGAAAGGGCAGCCCGACGCTCGCCGAGCGCGCGAAGAAGCTCCCGGAATTCCGCGCCAAGCTCCGGCGGCCGATCGACCGCGCCTTCGTCCATTCGATCTTCAACCGCGACCATCCGGGCTCCGCCGAGGACAAAGTCGTCGACGCCTTCGCCGACGCCATTCTCGCGCTCGACGATTCGATTCCGAACGGCACCTATGTCGACATGTGCTCGAACCTGCCGGTGTGCGACCCCACGAAAATTACGGTGCCCACCATCGTCATGCGCGGACAATGGGACGGCATCGCCAGCATCGAGGACCTCCTGGAGTTCTTCAAGCTGCTACCCAATCCGGACAAGCAGTTCACGGTCATGCCGGGCATCTCTCATGCGAGCTTCCAGGGCAAGAACTACGAGCTGGCGCTGCACATCCTCCTGAGTTTCTTCTCGCAGCCGGCGCCGGTCTATCGGGGGTGACGACGGCGTCGGCGCCGCTCATTGGGAGGCACTGCCAATGATTGACCGGGATGTGGGACGTGAGGGATTGGCGTCTGCGAATCCCGGAGCTGACAAGCGGCGCAGGGGCCGGCTCGCGTTCTTTGCCGTGGCAATCCTCCTGCTTTGCGCGATTGGCTTTGTGCTTTCGCGGACAGGTGCCCCGCCGAGCGCGCCTGTTCCACCGAGCGCGCAGAAGGACGCGACCCTAAGCCCGAGAATCCTCACCGGAGCCGTGTTCCAAGGGCGGTTATGGCTTCGGTATGCCGACGGAGCACTGGTTTCGTACGGCCTTTCCGACGGTACTTCACAGGTCCATTTCAAGAGCGGGGTTACCGCCCTGGTGAAGACCGATACTGCCCTTTGGGTGCTGCGATACCTGTCCCCAGGCGGGCCGGAGCCGACCGCCGAGGACATCAGCCGTCGCAAGTTCCTTGTATCGTACTGGACAAAGGACGCGTTCGAGGATTTGCCAGCACTCGATCAGCCGGGAGCGGAAGCGCCGATCGCGTTGGCAATCAGGGGCGATACGCCCATCGTGCTACTCGACCGCCCCGATCCCGGTCCCGCGAAGGGCCGTCTGGATCGTCTCCTGTGGCGAGTGCCCCGCGTGCTCTCCAACAACGGTTCCGGCTGGAAGGCGACCGAGCTGACGGGGACACTTTCCAAAGAGTTCGGCGGTGCGCTCCATTGGGGCGGTTCGTGGATGGCCTCGCCCGCCCGCGGTCGCGACCTTTATGTCGGTCTCGATTTCGGCGAATTTGGCGGCGGACTGCAGCGCGTGGATCTCGCAACGGGCGCTTCGCATTGGATTGAGCGGCACGACAGCGGCGAGTATTGCGGTCACCCGCTCGATAGCCAGTGCGATCCGGTGACGGCCGTCATTCCAGACCCGGATGCCGCCGACTGCATTTTTGCCTCCGTCGGGCTCGTCCACTTGTTCACATCGACAGGTCGCATCCTGAGGGTATGTGGCGATGAGGTAGCGGTCGCATTTGAAACGCCGCTCGCATCTGATCTGCGACCGGATTGGGTTCCCAAGGAAGCGTTCGACCACAACACCGAGGCTTTCTACGGGCTGACCTCCACCAGAGCCGACGGCTTCTGGGCCGCAACCCCGCGCACCCTCTACCATTTCGAACGCTCGCAGCGCACGGCCCACCCAATGCCGGAATTGAAGCCGTTTGCCGGCCTCCGCATGAGCCGCGACCTTCCCGGGGTGATCGTCGTACTCTCTGAGGTGGACCACAGGAGCTGTGCCCCGTGCGGACCTGCACCGTTCCTGGTCGCCGCTGACTGATCCGACGCACCTGTCAGCCCTCAATCGAATGGCCACAGACAGAGGCATTCGAGTATAGTAACGCACGATCATCCCGCACAAGGCGACGGAAAGCTTGTCCGCTACCTTCAGGCCTCGCCTCGACATTCTGCCGCCTGCCCAGCAGCGCTTGTGGCCGGAGTTGGTGGAGACGTCTGAACAATTCACTCTGTACGGCGGTACTGCGATAGCCCTGCGTCTGGGTCACCGTCAGTCTGTGGACTTCGATTGGTTCACATCCGAGAGGGTTGACCCGAACGTCCTAATGCAGAGAGTGCCCTACTTGACCGGGGCCCTGGTGCGGCAGTCCGCTCCAGACACTCTGACTGTGACTGTCGACCGCGGCGGCCCGGTTCAGGTGTCTTTCTTTGGCGGCCTCGGACTTGGGCAGGTGGCGCCAGCCGACATCGCGATCGGACCCAATATCAAGGTCGCTGCGCTGATCGACCTTGCCGGCCTGAAGGTAGCCGTTGTGACGCAACGCGCAGAGTTGAGAGACTATATCGACGTTCACGCGCTGCTGACGAAGGCGAACATTCCGCTGGCCAACATGCTCGCCGCAGCCAAGATCATCTACGGTGATCAGTTCAGTCCCCTGCTGTCGCTGAAGGCGCTTGCGTATCACGAGGACGCCTCACTGGCAGCTCTCCCACCCGACATGCGCCAGGATCTTATCGCTGCAGTGAGCGAAACCGACCCTCAACGCCTTCCCGTACTCTCGGCATTCAAGAAAAGGACGGAGGGATCATGAAGGCCCTCCCCCATAACGTCGACCTGCTCGACGTGGCGCCAAATGTCATCTGGTTCGAGCCGCCGGAACGAGCCCTCGCCGACCCCGTCCGCTTCCTCACCTATTTGATGACGTACGGAACTATCGAGGAGATCGCCGTGGTCCGACGCTACGTCTCGCTGGACGATTTCCGCGAGGCTCTCGAGCATGCGCCGCCGGGCATCATGGACGAGCGGTCCTGGGCTTATTGGAATGTCATGACCGGGCGCTATCCCGTGCCGCCGATGCCGCGTCGAGTCATTCCGTAACGAAAACGCCCGCGGGGTTTCCCCTGCGGGCACTTTCATTTCCCCGAAAATCTCAGCCTACCGGCTCGCCGACTTCTTCTGCTCGGGATGCAGCAGCAGCTTCTGGACGCGCCAGTTGATGATCTCGGCCACGTACAGGACGTTTTCGGACGGGCACGCGATCTCGTGCATCCATCCGAACTGCTTCAATTGCCGGCCGGACTCGCCGAGCACGCCCAGCACCTTGCCGTCGAGGCTCAGCTTGTAGAGGCGGCCGGGATAGGCGTCGGAGACATAGAGCACCTGGTTCGGCGGCGGGGTGATGCAGAGCGCCCACGGTGCACCGGGCGAGAAGGTGCCGCCGGTCTGCTGGTAGTTGCTGAGATCGGGTTTGTTGCCGATCACCATTTTGGCGTTGGGATCGAACGGCACGTCGATCTTGATGGTGTTCAAGAGCGTGCCCTCGCCGTCGAACACCTGAATGCGCCGGTTGGTGCGGTCGGCGGTGTAGATGTTGCCCTTCGCATCCGATGCGATCGAGTGCACCGTATTGAACTGGCCGGGTCCAGAGCCCGGGCCGCCCCACTGCTTCACCCACTGGCCGGTCTTGTCGTACTTGGCGACCCGCGAATTGATGTAGCCGTCGCTGACGTAGATGTTGCCTTCCGGATCCCAGGTGACGTCGGTGGGTTGACGGAAACGGCCGTCGATCGCCGGCAGCGGCGGCTTGGGGTGCTCGAGCGGATGGGCGTCGGAGTCGGAGGATTCCGACTTGCGGCCGAACACCATCATCACCTTGCCGTCCTTGTCGTTGAACTTGATGACCATGTCCGAGCCCTTGTCGGTGGCCCAGATGTTGTCGTCCTTGTCGATCCGCACCGTGTGGGCGAACGACCAGGCGTAAAGGTTCTTGCCGATCTCGCGGATGAACTTGCCGTCCGGCGTGAATTCCAGGAGCTGCGAGGCGGCGTTGCCATAGGCGGGGCCGGTGCTGCTGCCGCTGCGCGAATAGACGAACACATGGCCCTTCGAGTTCACCGCGACGCCGGTGGCCTCGCCGAGGTTCATGTCGGCCGGCAGCTTCAGGAAATTCGGCACGGACTCGTAGGGGATTTGCGGCACGTCCTGTGCCCAGGCGGGAAATCCGAGCGGCGCAACCATCGCCACGCCAAGTCCCAACAACCAACGACGCATCATTGTCCTCCTCCTTGGTTTTCTACGACACCTTGTTTTCTACGACACCGGGTTTTTTACGACACCGCATTTTGCCGGCATCGTATCTCCTCGCACGCGGTTTTGATAGCCTCATTCCGGCTCGATGCCGGCCTCCCTGATGAGCGCGAGCCACTTCACCAGTTCGGATTTCACGTAGCCGCGGAACTCCGCCGGCCCCGTATAGAACACATTGGTCCCGGAATCGACGAAGCGGCGTTGCATCTCGGGCTTGGCGAGAATCCGCCCGATTTCCCCGGCGAGACGATCGATCGCCTCGGGCGGCGTGCCGGCGGGCGCGAACATGCCCACCCAGGCGAGCACGTCGAACCCCGGCATGACCGTTTCGTCGAGGGTGGGGATGTCCGGGATCTGGCCGTTGCGCACCTTGGTCGGCACCGCCAGCGCGCGGATTTTTCCGGCCCGGAACTGTTCCAGGCCGGTGCCGAAATCCGGGAGCATCATGGCGATGTGGCCGGCGATGAGATCGGTCACCGCGGCGGGGTTGCTGCGATAGGCGACCCGCACGATGTCGACGCCGGTGCGATGCTTGATGGCTTCGCCGACGATCTGCCCGGTGCTGTTGCCGTGGCCGTATTCGAGCTTGCCGGGATTTGCCTTGGCATAGGCGACGAGCTCCCCCATGGAGCGGATGGGGAGGCTGGGATTGACCGCCACGAAGGACGGAAAGCTGCCGATCCGCGCGATCGGATCGAAGTCCTTGATGGGATCATAGGGGACGTTCTTGAACAGTCCCTGGGCGGCGGAATGGGTGGTGTTGGTGGTGACGAGCAGCGTGTAGCCGTCCGGCTGGGCGCGCGCCACCGCGCCCGCCGCGATGAGGCCGCCACCGCCCGCCTTGTTCTCGATGACGAATGGCTGCCCCAGCGCATCCTGCAGTTGTTGCGCCAGGAGCCGCGCCGCGGCGTCGGTCACGCTGCCGGGCGCGAACGGAATGACGATCGTCACCTGCCGGGTCGGATACTCCGCCAGGGCCGGCGCCGACGCCGCAACCACGGCGCAAGCGAACGCAGTCGTGAACGCAATCAACCGCCGCAACGCCTTTCCTCCGTGTTCCCAAGGGGCCCGCATCGCGGCCTGGCCGCAGTCGCGATTGACGCGCGAACAGCGTTGGCATTGGCACAAAGTGTGCGTCGTTACTAGACCGCCGAACCGACCCCAGCAAGTGCGCCTTTCCGGTAACTCTTCGTTTCCGAACTTGACGTCGGGCACTGATTTCCGCGCCGCGCGCCTGAGGCGTCCCTATTTCCGTGCAACCCGAAATTTTTCGCCTGTGTGAACCAGTTCACACAGGCGCGGCCCGATTACCCCGATTGTCGGAATTGCCTGGTTAGGGCGCGCTTGATGCCGTTGTTCAGCGGCCAAGGGAGGAATTCATGCAGACAAAGGATCAATCCACGGCGGGCGCCGGCGAAGGCGCCGTCGGAAACGCGAACGGATCGCTGAAGATCGGAGGCGCGCCGCAAGTAGCGGAATACATACGCGAGCTGACGGCCGAACTGACCCGCATGGCCAGTTCGGCGAATTGCCGGTCCCTCACCTACCTCCTCGCCATCACCAGCCTGGAAGCCAAGAAGCTGGCGCGAGGGCCGACTGCGGATCATCGATAACGCGGTGCAGCCGTCACCTGGACGACGGTGAGCGCGAAGCATCGCGACGGTCTCGTCCGCAATGACGGCAATCAGGCCGCTCTTACAAGCCGCCTGCGCGACGCACCCTTGCTCCCTTTCGCCCGTAGCGCGCGTCTGATATCAGAACCCCTCGCCGCCGCCCGCGAGGAGCTTCCATATGAAAAAGACCTACCGCGTTGCCGTCATTCCCGGCGATGGGATCGGCAAGGAGGTGGTGCCGGAAGGCGTGCGCGCGCTCGAGCAGACGGCAAAGAAGCACGGCTTCGCGCTCGAGCTCGACTGGTTCGACTTCGCCAATGTCGAGTACTACGAAAAGCACGGCCGCATGATGCCGGAGGACTGGAAGAGCCGGATCGGCGGCCACGACGCGATCTTCTTCGGCGCGGTCGGCTGGCCGGCGAAAGTTCCCGATCACGTCTCGCTGTGGGGCTCGCTGGTGCTGTTCCGGCGCGAGTTCGACCAGTACGTCAACCTTCGGCCGGTGCGCCTGATGCCGGGCGTCGCCTGCCCGCTCGCCAACCGCAAGCCCGGCGACATCGACTTCTTCGTCGTGCGCGAGAACACCGAGGGTGAATACTCCAACGCAGGTGGCCGCATGTTCGCCGGCACCGAGCGCGAATTCGTGGTCCAGGAGACCTTCCTCACCCGGATCGGCACCGACCGCGTGCTGAAATTCGCTTTCGAACTCGCCCAGTCGCGGCCGCGCAAGCACCTGACCTCGGCGACCAAGTCGAACGGCATCTCCATCACGATGCCGTACTGGGACGAGCGGGTCGAAGCAATGGCCAGGCAGTTTCCAGACGTGCGCTGGGACAAGTACCACATCGACATCCTCACCGCGAATTTCGTGCTGCACCCGGACTGGTTCGACGTGGTGGTCGGGTCGAACCTGTTCGGCGACATCCTGTCCGACCTCGGACCGGCCTGCACCGGGACGATCGGCATCGCGCCGAGCGGCAACATCAATCCGGAGCGCAAGTTCCCGTCCGTGTTCGAGCCCGTGCACGGTTCCGCGCCTGATATCGCCGGCCAGGGCATCGCCAATCCGATCGGCCAGATCTGGTCCGGCGCGATGATGCTGGAGCATCTCGGCGAGCAGGAAGCCGCCGGCGCGATCGTTCATGCCATCGAGCGCGTGCTCGGGGAGAAGACGCTGCGCACCCGCGATCTCGGCGGCAATGCGGATACCGTTGCCTGCGGCAAGTCGGTCGCCGACGCGATCGATTAGAGTGGCTCGTAGGGTGGGCAAAGGCGCGCATGCGCCGTGCCCACGGTGGTCGCGGGGTTCAGAAAAGACGTGGGCACGCTTCGCTTTGCCCACCCCTACAAGGCGGCCCGCAGCAAGGAGCACGACGTGGCAAACATCGACCTGCGCAACTGGATCGACGACATCGCGGCGGCCGGCGAGCTCAAGATCATCAAGGGCGCCGAGCCCAAGCAGGAGATCGGCGGCATCGTCGACATCTACCAGCGGCGGATGGGAAATCCCGCCGTCATGTTCGACGAGGTGCCCGGCTTTCCCAGGGGCCATCGCGTGCTCGCCAACATCCTCACCTCGGTGAAGCGCATCAACATCGCGCTCGGCCTGCCGCCGCAGGGTTCCGAGATGGAGCTGATCCGCTGGTGGCGCGACTACATGCGCGACGCCCCGACCTTCAAGCCCAAGGAGGTCAATGGCGGCCCGCTCCTTGAGAACGTCAGCGAGGGCAAGGACGTCGACATCGAGAAAATCCCGACGCCGGTCTGGCACGAGCAGGACGGCGGCCCCTTCATCGGCACCGCCTGCATGGTGGTGATGAAGGACCCGGATTCCGGCTGGATCAATTACGGCGCCTATCGGGTCCAGAGCCAGGGGCCGGACGTGGCGACCGTGATGATGTCGCCGGGCAAGCACGGCCGCATCATCATGAGCAAGTATCACGCCCGCAAGGAGCCCTGCCCGGTCGCGGTCGTGACCGGCATGCATCCGGCGCTGTTCATGCTGGCGGGCCTCGAAATCCCATACGGCAAGAGCGAGTTCGAGGCGGCCGGCGGCATTCTCGGCGAGCCCGTCGAGGTCTTCAACATGCCGCGCACCGGCCTGCCGGTTCCCGCCAACGCGGAGATTGCCTTCGAAGGCCACATCCATCCCGGCGACGAGCTGCAGGAGGGCCCGCTCGGCGAATGGACCGGCTACTACGCCGGCGGCACCCGGCCCGAGCCCGCGATCCGCATTGCGACCTTCATGCACCGCGACAACCCGATCCTGGTCGGCGCCATCCCCGCGGTGCCGCCCAACGACAACACCTTCTATCTCGGCACCTACCGTTGCGGCGCGGTGTGGAACCAGCTCGAAGCCGCGGGGGTGCCGGAGATCAAGGGCGTGTGGGCCCACGAGGCCGGCGGCAGCCGGTTCTGGCTCACGGTGTCGATCAAGCAGCTCTATGGCGGCCACGCCAAGCAGGCCGGCCTCGTCGCCTCGCAGTGCCATGCCGGCGCCTATTCCAATCGCTGGACCATCGTGGTCGACGACGACATCGACCCCACCAACATCAACGACGTGATCTGGGCGATGTGCACGCGCTGCGATCCGCGCGACGACGTCGACATCATCCGGGGCTGCTGGAGCACCCACCTCGACCCCATGTGCTACGACAGCGAAACCGACCGCCGCAATGCGCGCGTCGTGATCGACGCCTGCAAGCCGTTCTCCCGCCGCGACACCTTCCCGGTGGTGGCGCGATCGAGCAAGGAACTCGACGCCCGCATCCTGGCGAAGTGGGCCGCCGACCTGCCGAAGTAACTGGGGCCCCATCGCGACCCGGCGTTTTCCTCCGCCATTCCAAGGAACGTCATGGACTTCTTCGCAATCCCTGACGGCGGTCCGCTGCTGTTCCTGGGTCTTTCGATTGCCTCGTTCGCGACCGCCTTCATCGGGGTGTTTACGGGAACGGCGGGCGGGCTCATCCTGCTTGCGGTGATGGCAATGGTGATGCCGCCGGCCGCGCTCATTCCCGTTCACACCGTGGTTCAGCTCGGCTCCGGCGTCACCCGCACCATGATCATGTGGCGCTACGTGATGCGCTCGACCCTCGTGCCCTTCGTCATCGGGGCCGGGCTGGGCGCGGCTGCCGGGGCAAAGGTCTTCGTCGCGCTGCCGGTGCCGCTGCTGCAGGGCATTCTCGGGTCGTTCATCGTCACCGTCACCTGGTTGCCGCGGCTCGGAAAGATCGGGGCGGAACGCGGGCGGTTCGCGGTTCTGGGCTTCGTCGCGACCTTCGTCGGCGTCTTCGTCAGCGCCACCGGCACGCTGGTGGCGCCCATCGTCGCCAGCGCCGCGCCGGACCGACGCAACGTCGCGGCCACGGTGGGCGCGCTGATGATGTTCGTCCACATCGCCAAGATGATCGCCTTCGGCTTCATCGGCTTTGCCATGAACAACTATATTGCGCTGATGGCGGTGATGATCGTGACCGGGGCGATCGGCAACTGGCTCGGCGAGGAAGCGCTCAATCTCATCAGCGAGCGGCGCTTTCGCCTGATTTTGCAGCTGATTCTGACGGTGCTGGGCTTGCAACTCATATGGCTGGCCGTCACCGGTGCAGGGTGGTTCTGAGGCTCCGGCCATCCGCCGATGAAATCCGGCGAAATGTTTATTGAGCCGGGTTTCGCATGGCTGCCTTGTGCGGCGCGAATTAACCCTTACGTAATGATTTCAAGGTCATTGCGATGCCGGGGGGCGACCCCGCATCAATCGGACAGGACGGCCCCGGCGATCACTCAGGGCAACTCGCGGGGTTGCAAACATTGCCCAAGAGGATGCGCGCCATGAATGCAAACGCCGAATTTCAGAAGGCCGCTGCCAATGCACCGCAGGCTCTGCGTGACGTTGCGGAAAAAGGCGCAGCACAGGTGAAGGAAAACATCGAAAAGATGACGGCGGCCGCCGGCGAGGCGACCCATCTCCTGAAGGACACCTATTCGTCGACCGTCAAGGGCGCCCAGGACTACAGCGCCAAAGTTCTCGAGTTCGCGCACATCAACACCAATTCGGCCTTCGAGTATGCGAAGCAGCTGTCGACCGTGAAGTCGCCGACGGAATTCTTCGCGCTCTCCAACACTCATTTGCGCCAGCAATTCGAGACGCTCTCCAAGCAGGCCCAGGAACTCGCGGCCATCGCTCAGAAGATGACGGCTGCGACGACCGAGTCCATCAAGTCCGGCATGCACAAGATCGTCTGATCCGGGATTTCGGATCGGCCAGGCATGATCCGGAAAAGTTGCAGGCTTTTCGGACATGATCATGCTCAAAATCGAAGTCCGCCCGGGCCTGAGAGCTTTCGCGCCGTCCGCCACGATCGTCATCGTTGATGATGAACACGGCGGACTGCGCTGCGCCTATTCGGCTCCGGGCCGGTACGCCGGCAACTTCACGCTGAAGACCGAGCCGCGATCGACGACGGATGCGGCCGAGAGACGGCCGCCATGGGATTCGATGATCGACCGGCAGATCGACAATCCCATTCCCATCCCCTGCGATTTCGTCGTGAAGAATGAATCGAAGATGTGGTCGATGTCGGCCGGATCGATGCCGGTTCCGGAGTCTTCGACCGCCACCATGACGTTTTCCGAATCATAGATCGCGGATTCGACCCGCAGCATGCGTGCGCGGCCGGACATCCCCTCCATGGCCTCGGCGGCATTCCTGACCAGGTTCAAGATGACCTGCTGCAGCTGGCCGCCATGGCCGAGCACCGGGGGAAGCGGCTTCGTCAACCCGGTTTGGACGGCGATGCCCTTCGCCTCCAGTTCTCCGCGCACCGGCCGCAGGACGTCTTGAATGACCTCATTGAGGTCGACCTTCGATGTGTCCCCGCCGTCCTTCTTGAACATGGCGCGAACGCCCCCGATCACGTCGCCGGCGCGGTGACCGTCCCGCACGATCCGCTTCAGGGTGGCACGGGCTTCATCGAGGTCCGGCGTGGCGCGCCCGAGGAAGCGCAGGCCCGCATTGGCATTCGCCACCATGGCCGCCAAGGGCTGGTTGATCTCGTGGGCGATCGAAGCCGACAGCTCGCCGGCGGTGACGACGCGATTCATCTGCGCCAGTTTGGCGACGGCCTCGCGCGAGAAGGCCTCGGCGTTGCGGCGGCGGCGGCGTTCGTAGAACAGGCCGATGATCAGGCCGGTCTGGATCCCCAGCACCGCCGCAACCGACAGGATCTGCCAACGGTAGCGCACGAACGCGGTCATCTCGCGAAAGCGCACCTCGCTCCCCACGGGGAGCGCGGCCTCGCTGATGCCGAACCGCTGCAGCTGGCGCCAATCGAATATGGGCTTGGTCGATGAATCGCTGGTCACCGGAATCCCGGACGCGCTTTCGCCGTTGAGAATGCGCGCGGCGAGCTGCCCCGCCGCCTTGCCGACAAGCCCGAAGCTGGTGATCACCCCTCCGGTCGCGCCATACCCGAAATGGCTTTCATTGGTGACGACGATCGGCCGGTTCGCCACCTCGCAACCGGCACGAGTGCATCGCGCGGCGTGTAGGACTTGCCGGCGCCGTCGACATAGATGCCGAGGTAAAGGATCGCGGAATCTGGCGGCAGCGCAGTCACGCGCTGTCTGATCTCCGTCATCGGCAAGCCGGTGAGATCGATGATTTCCAACGTGGTCGCGACTTGCGGCAGTTCCTGCGCAAAGTGGCGCCGCAAGGTCTGACGCTCCGATCGATCGCCCACGATCGCGAGGCGCTTGAGATTTGGCACCATGGCCTTGGCCGCGTTCACCGCGTCGTGGAGCGTCAGGTTGACGACGTTTCCAGTGACATTGGCAGGCAGGCTCAGATCGGCGAGACTTTCCGCGTCGACCGCGGCGAAGGCGACGGGCACCGCGGACCAGAGATCGGCGCGCAGTCGCATCACGAATTCCAACGCGAGCGCACCGACCGGAACGATCACCCCGATGGGCTTGGTCCGATACTTCTCGCGCAGATACCGGCCGAGAACCTCTTCATATTCAGCGCTGCCGAACCGGCTGATATCCAGGCTCTCGGTGTAGACGTCGACCCCCGACCCGGAGCTCGGCGTTCAGCGACGCCGAAAAGCCCGATGAGAAATCCACATAGGACGGCAGGTTGGGATTGGACTGCTCGAGGATCAGAACCGACCGCGGCGACGGCTCGTCCGCTTCGCACCACGCCGGCGCCGAGGCGGCCGCCACCGTGCCGATCACCATCACAACGCACCACAGGCCTCGCATGTCTCAACTCACCTGAACCCGGGCGATGTCGCTGCTGCATCAGGCGCGGACGCGAGCAGGCAAGGCAAGGTGGCGACGGCTGAGCCCGGAATGCTCGTCCGGTCGAGGCCTGTGCCGTGACCCGCCATTGGCGCTTTACCTTCAGCAACGCCGCGCTCGGTGGAGCACGGCAGGATTGCCTGGGATGGAGATGGATGCGGCATGCGATCTCGGCGGCACCTTGCGGCACCCGGCCAAGGATTGATAGCCAATAGCGCATCGCCGAACAAGACTCGCAGGATAACGTCGCTGCTTCAATGAGTTGGCGGCACCTTGTCGCAAGATTCCGGAGCCCAATGCCCGCGGCCGGATGACTAGACCGGCTTTCCCGGCCCGTGCCGGCCCGCCGGATCGGGCCGCTGCCACACCGGCACGCAGACGCGGCGTCCCGACGGCGTCTCCTCCACCTGCACCTCGGTCCGGTAGAGCGCCGACAGCGCCTCGGCGGTGACGACGTCGCGGGTCTTGCCGACCGCCTGCAGGGCGCCTCCGGCAATGATGGCGACGCGGGTCGCAACCAGAAGCGCGTGATCGGGATCGTGGGTCGAAAGCACGATGCCATAGCCCTCCGCGGCGAGTTCGCGGATGCGCGCCAGCACCATCGCCTGGTTGCCGAAATCGAGGCTCGCAGTGGGTTCGTCCATGACCAGGAACGGCGCGCCCTGGGTCAGCGCGCGCGCGATCAGGACCAATTGGCGCTGTCCGCCGGATATCTGGGTGTAGTCCTGGCCGGCGAGGTCCGCGATCCCGAGGCTCCTGAGCTTGTCGACGGCGATGCGCCGGTCCTCGCTGCCGGGACTCGCAAACGACCGCAGTCGCGCGGTGCGGCCCATCAGCACCACGTCGAGCACCGAATAGGAGAATTCGGTGACGTGGGCCTGGGGCACATAGGCGAGGCGCTGCGCGATATCGGAAGGCCTGAGGAATTCGAGTTGCACGCTGTCGATCGCGACGGTGCCGGCGAGCGGAGCCTGGAGCCCGAGCAAAGTGCGAAACAGCGTGGTCTTGCCGGCGCCGTTCGGCCCCAGCAGGCAAAGCACCTCCCCCGGCGAAATCGTCAAGGAGATGCCGCTGCCGACGACGCGGTCGCCGTAGCCGATGGAAAGGTCCTGGGCGGTGAGCCGCATCGGTCAGCCCCAGCTGCGGCGGCCGCGCGACAGCAGCCACAGGAAGAAGGGCGCGCCGAGCACTGCCGTGAGGATGCCGACCGGCGTTTCGACGCGGGCGAGGCTGCGCGCCAGCGTATCCACGACCAGCATGAAGGCGGAACCGAGCAGTATCGAAGCCGGCAGCGCCCGGTTGAAGTTCGGGCCGACCAGCATGCGGGCGATGTGCGGCATCATCAGGCCGACCCAGCCGATGACGCCGGAAATCGCGACGACGCTCGCCGTCATCAGCGTCGCGGCGGCGATCACGACCGCGCGCAGCGGGCCCACATCGACCCCCAGCGAGCGCGCCTCGTCGTCGCCGAGCGACAACACCCCGATGCTCCAGCGCTCCAGAACGAGCGGCACGATGCCGAGCAGCACCAGCGGCGCGGCGATGGCGAGATCGGCCAGCTTTACCCCGGCGAGGCTGCCGAGCAGCCAGAACGTGATGGCGGGAAGCTGATCGTAGGGATCGGCGAGAATCTTCACCAGCGAGATGCAGGCACCGGCGAGCGAGCCGATGACGACGCCCGACAGCACCAGCACCAGGGTACGGTCATGGCCGCGCAGCGAGGAGGAGATGAGATAGACCAGCAGCACGGTCGCGATGCCGCCGAGGAACGCGCACGCCTGGATGCCGATGACCGGCAGCGACAAGAGTATGCCCATGACAGCGCCGAGCCCCGCTCCGGTCGAGACACCGAGGATATCGGGCGACACCAGCGGATTGCGGAACAGGGTCTGGTAGGCGGAGCCCGCACCCGACAGCGCCGCTCCGACCAGAATGTCGGCGGCGACCCGCGGCAACCGCACCCGCATGAACACGATCTCGCCGGAAGTGACCGTCCCCATATCGTCGCCGGTCAGGCGCCTTGCGGCCCGCACAACGTCCTCCACCTTGAGCGGAAACGGCCCGTAGGCGAGCGCAACCATGATGGCGCAGACGAGCACGAGGATCAGCACCACAAAAACCAGACTGCGCTTGAGCATCAGCGGCCGCGCCCGCCCGGCTGCGCGCCGGCGAGAACGCGATCGAGCGCGGCTTCGTCAGGCTCGGATTGATAGAACAGCTTGAAGAACTCACGCGCCGTGGTGTGGATGTCTTCCGGAAACCGGTCGGGATAGAGCAGCCGCGCGATCCAGCGCAGACCGATGACACGGTTGATCGAGGGCGGTGCATCGATCCAGCCGAACGGAAGCCGCGGTGCGAGATAGACCCGTCTGGCCACGACCGCCGGTACCGTCGCCCACAAGGGGTTGGTGGCATAGCCCGCGAAGAAATTGGCATCCCAGGTGACGATGGTGTCGGGCGCCCAGGCGATCACCTGTTCCATGGAGACATTGGCGATGCCGCCCCGCAGGGCGCCGCGCGCCGCCACGTTGATCCCCCCGGCCCGCTCGATGATCTCGGTATTGATCGACCCGGTAAGCCCCGTTTCCAGTCCGTTCGCTTCACGGGCGAGATAAACCCGGTGGCGCGCTGTCGTGGGCAGGTCCCTCAGGCGTCCGTCCAGAAGTTCCTCGGTTTCCTCGATATAGCGGGCAATGCGATCGGCCCGCTCCCTCACTCCGAGTGCCTTGCCGAGCAGGCGCACCGTCTCGGCGGTGCGGTCCAGCCGTCCGTCGAGCAGGAGATACGGCACCCCGGTCTGGTCCTGGACCCGCGTGGCGAGGGAGGAATAGGTTGCGGTGACGGAGCCGAAGTCGAAGATGAGGTCGGGCTTTGCCTGCAGCACCACTTCGATATTGGCGGTATCGCCGCGGCCGGTCAGGCGGCCGATCTCAGGCAGGTTGCGGACCGCCGGCAGAAGGAGCTCGCGTTCATTGGGGCGCGGAGCAACGGGCCAGCCGACCATCTTTTCCGGCGCCAGCACATAAAGCACCACAGCGGCCGGCGTGCCGGCCGCCATGACGCGCTCGACATGGTCGGGAATCGTGACCGTGCGGCCAGCCGCATCTTCGATCTGGGCCGCCGAGACCGGCAGCGAGACAAGGGAAAGCACTGCAAAAATAACTAATTGCCACATGGTCCAAAGTCTCTATCACATGGTCGCCAGGATCCGAATGACGGGGAGGATAATCTGCATTTTCCAAGCGCGACAGGGCCGGCCGACTCCGGTAATGAATCGGCATGGACCTGATCACCACGACCGCGGACCTGGCAGCGGCATGCGCCCGCATGGCACGCCATCCCTTCATCACCGTCGACACCGAGTTTCTTCGCGAGACCACCTATTATCCACTGCTTTGCGTCGCCCAGATGGCGACCACCGACGAAGCCGTCGTGATCGACGCGCTCTCGAGCGAGCTGAGCTTCGACCCGTTTTTGGAGTTGATGGCGAACGAGCAGGTGACCAAGGTCTTTCACGCCGCGCGCCAGGACATCGAGATCGTGTGGCACCGGGCCAAGCTCATTCCGCGTCCGATCTTCGACACCCAGGTCGCGGCCATGGTGCTCGGCTACGGCGATTCGATTTCCTACGACCAGCTGGTGCAGCGGATCACCGGCGACATGCTCGACAAGTCGCATCGCTTCACCGACTGGTCGCGCCGTCCGCTCGCCCCGGCCCAAGTCGCCTATGCGATCTCCGACGTGACCCATCTGCGCGATGTCTACCTGTCGCTGTCGGCGGACCTGCTCAAGCGCGGGCGCACCGAATGGGTCGACGAAGAGATGGAGGTCCTGACCTCGCCCGAGACCTACCGCATGGAACCCGAGACCGCGTGGGAGCGCCTGAAGACGCGGGTGCGAAAGCCGCGCGAGCTGGCGGTCCTCATCGAGGTCGCGGCGTGGCGGGAGCGCGAGGCGCAGTCGCGCGACGTGCCGCGCGGGCGGGTGCTCAAGGACGATGCGCTCGGCGACATCGCCACCCATGCCCCCACGACGGCCGAACGGCTGGCCTCGCTGCGCTCGCTGCCGCGGGGCTTCGAACGGTCGAAATGGGGCCAGGATATCCTCGACGCGGTCAAGCGCGGGCTGGCGCGTGACCCCGCCGGCCTGCCGGCGCTCGAACGACCGCGCCAGAACGCCAACGGCTCCGCCACCGTGGAACTGCTCAAGGTACTGCTGCGCATGACCTCGGAGCGCTTCGGGGTCGCCGCCAAGGTGATCGCGACGGTCGATGACCTCGAACGGATCGCCGCCGACGACCGCGCCGACGTCGCCGCACTGCGCGGCTGGCGGCGCGAAATGTTCGGCGACCGCGCCATTGCGCTCAAGCGGGGCCAGCTGGCGCTCGCCGTCGAGAAAGGGCGCGTGGTGGTGGTGGAGCGGGGGTAGAGCCGCCTGGGCTACGGTCGACCCGCGACGCGGCGGGCCTTGATCCGATCAAGGACGGCCTCAGCCAGGACGCCCTTCGACGGATCGGCAATGTACTCCGCATGGCCGGTAAGAACTTCCTCGCGGAGCCATCGCTCAACAGCCGCATGCGCTGCCGCCTGCCTCCCTCGATCGGCTCTTTTCCGTTCTTGCCCATGGCCTTCGATCCCCGCCTCAATCCGTCACGATCACCGGTTCCCGGCCGATCAGGCGGGCCAGCTGGCGCAGGCGCGCGAAGATGCGCTCGCCGGCGAGATCGCGGTGCTTCCCGCGCAGCTTCAGCTTGAGCTTGCCGCGCTCCACCACCAGGGGCGTAGCGGGCAGCACCGCGGGCATCGCTCCGGAAACGAGATAGGCGACGCGCATCGCCGCCCCGAGCACCCGGGCGTGGTCGATCATGCGAGCGGTCGCGAGTTCGCGCACATGCGGGGATAATTCGTCGTCGGCGAGGCCGACATGACGGAAGAACACCGCGAGCGCGATGAAGGCGCGGCCGGGATGGTCGACCCCGACGAAGGCGGCGTGGGAGATGATGTTGAGGGACTGCTCGCCGCGATAATCCGGATGCGCGCGCCACCCGATATCGCCCAGCAGGCACGCGGCGCGGCGCAGGCGCTTCTCTTCCACGGTCTCGTCGATGCCGGACGATGCCATGAACTGGTCGGTCCACGCCGCCAGTTCCTCGCCGTGCTCCGGCGAGCGCGACCGCAGTACATTGAGCTCCTGGGCCGCAGCGATCAGCGCGTCGCGCTCCTTCTGCGTTTCCGACAGCAGCGAATACAACAGGCCTTCGCGCACGCCGAGCGCCGACACCACGATCCGCCGCGGCCGTGCCCGGCGCACGATATGTTCCAGCACCAGCGCCGCATAGGACAACAGGGGACGACGGGCGGAGGTGACGATTTCGATCTTGGACAGGGTCTCCGGATCGACCCGGCGCACCAGGCCGGAGAATTCGAGCGCCTCCGATGCCGGGATCACGTAGCCGTGCATGACATGGAGCGGATATCCGGTCTGCCACATGTGCAGCCGCGTCAGGGATCGCCAGGTGCCGCCGACGGCGTAGAAATCGCGCCCGCGCCCGGCCTTGAGGAGGTCGACGCCGGCCAGCGCCTCCTTGGTGATCTTCTCCGCCTTGGCGAGCGATTTGGACGAGAGATCCTGCAGAGCGAGCCCGCCGAGCGGCAATGTCACCCCGGATTTCATCCGGGAGCGGCGTACATCGGTGAGTTCGAGCGAACCGCCGCCGAGATCGCCGACGATGCCGTCCGGCTTGTGGAAGCCGGACGTGATCCCCAGCGCCGAGAGCTCCGCCTCCCGCCGGCCCGTCAGGATCGTGATCGGGACCCCGCAGACCTTCTCGGCCCGGTTGATGAATGCACGGCCGTTGCGGGCGTCGCGACATGCGGCGGTCGCAATCGCCCACAGCTTACCGACCCGCATGGCGTTGCACAGCGCGCGGAACCGCACCAGCGCTGTCAGCGCCTTGTCGACGGCATCGTCGGCAAGCAGACCCGTGGACAGCACTTCGCGGCCGAGGCCGGCGAGCACCTTTTCGTTGAAGATCGGCGTCAGGCTGCGGGTCAGCCCCTCATAGACGACGAGGCGGACCGAGTTCGAACCGATGTCGATGACGGCGACCGGCGGTCCGTTGTCGATGCGGCCCTGGGCGACGATCTGGCCGCCGCGACGGCGGTGAACCTCATTCAAGGTCGCGACGCCGCGTCAGGCTGCGGGGCGAGGAACTCCTTGAGCGATTCTCCGCGTCCCGACAGGCTCGGATTGGTCATGAAGTACTTTTGCGCGTTGAACGGCTCTTCGCCCGGCGCCACCTTGATACGGGTCGACGTGCCGTCCGGCAACAGCGTCCAGCTCTGCTCGTTGTCCTTGAAATTGGCGATCATGATCTGATCGAGCACCTGCTGGTGGACAGTGGCATTGAGGATCGGGCACAGCGCTTCGACGCGGCGCTCGAGATTGCGCGGCATCATGTCGGCCGAGGAAATATAGACGGCGGCCTTGGGATTCGGCAGCCCGTAACCGCCGCCGAAGCAGTAGATGCGGCCATGCTCGAGGAAGCGGCCGACGATCGACTTGACGCGGATATTGTCGGAGAGGCCCTCGACCCCCGGCCGCAGGCAGCAGATGCCGCGGACGATGAGATCGATCGCGACGCCCGCCTGGGACGCCTCGTAGAGCGCATCGATGATCCCGGGATCGACCAGCGAATTCATCTTCATCCATATCGCCGCCGGGCGGCCCGCCTTGGCATGGACGATCTCGGCGGCGATGTGGTCGAGGATGCGCTTCTTGAGACCGATCGGGGACACCGACATCCGTTCGAGGTCGGCCGGCTCGGCGTAGCCGGTGATGTAGTTGAAGACGCGGGTAACGTCGCGCCCGACGGCCGGATCGGCGGTGAAGTAGGACAGATCCGTGTAGATGCGCGCGGTCACCGGGTGGTAGTTACCGGTGCCGACATGGACATAGGAGGTGAGCGAGCCGGCCTCGCGGCGCACCACGATCGACAGCTTGGCGTGGGTCTTGAGGTCCATGAACCCGTACACGACCTGGGCGCCGGCGCGCTCGAGGTCGCGCGCCCAGCGGATGTTGGCCTCCTCGTCGAACCGCGCCTTGAGTTCGACGAGTGCCGTCACCGACTTGCCCGCCTCGGCGGCTTCGGCGAGCGCGCGGACGATGGGACTGTCCTTGGAGGTCCGGTAGAGCGTCTGCTTGATCGCCACCACGTCGGGGTCGCGGGCCGCCTGCTGGAGGAACTGCACCACCACGTCGAAGGATTCATAGGGGTGGTGGACGATCAGGTCCTTCTGCCGGATCGCGGCGAAGCAATCGCCGGCATGCTCGCGGATGCGCTCGGGAAAGCGCGGATTGAACGGCACGAATTCGAGATCGGGGCGATCGACCGCCGTGAGCTGCGAGAGCTCCGCGAGCGCGAGGACGCCGTCCACCACGAACACTTCGTCTTCGGAGACCGCGAGCGCGCGGCGCACGAAGCGTCGCAGGTCCGGCGGCATGGCGGCGTCGAGTTCCAGGCGAATGACCGACCCGCGCCGGCGGCGCTTGAGCACGGTCTCGAACAGGAGCACCAGGTCTTCGGCCTCTTCCTCGATTTCGAGGTCGGAATCGCGGATCACCCGGAACGCGCCCTGCCCTTTCACGGCGTAGCCCGGAAACAGCTTCGGGATGAACAGCGAGGTGACCTGCTCCAGGGTGATCAGGCGCGCCGCGCTGTCCGGCGGCGAGGGGATGCGGATGAAGCGCTCGATCTTCTGGGGAACGCGGATGAGCGCGTTCATCGGCTCGCCGTCGCTGGCGCGCACGAGATGAAGCGCCAGCGAGAAGCCGAGATTGGGAATGAACGGGAACGGATGGGCCGGATCGATCGCCAGCGGCGTCAGCACCGGGAAGATGTTGCGGAGGAAATGATCGGAGAGCCAGGCCCGATCGGCCTTCTTGAGCGCGTCCGGCTCGACAAGGACGACGTCGTTGGCGGCAAGCTCGGTACGCAGATCGCGCCAGCGCACCTGCTGGTCGATGGCGAGGCCCGATACCGCCTCGGCGATCCGGCTCAACTGTTCCGCGGGAGTCAATCCGTCCGGGCTGCGGGTGAGGATGCCGGCGCGCACCTGACCTTTTAGACCGGCAACGCGCACCATGAAAAACTCGTCGAGATTGCTCGCGGAAATCGACAGGAACCGCACTCGCTCCAGCAGGGGATGGTTGGGATTTCCGGCCTCCTCCAGCACACGGCGGTTGAAATGGAGCCAGGACAGCTCGCGGTTGATGTACCGATCGGCCCCGGCGGGGGTGAAGGCCGCTGCCGCGTCCGCGCTGGCGAGCTTCGGCTCCTCGGCGGATTCAAGTGAAAAAACAGCGGCTTGAGCAGGTTCAATCATGGCGCCTCTGAGGACCCCTTATCGTGAAAAGCGATCGCAACAATCCTATGACACAACCCTGTTACAAGAGACTTGCTGTGTTGCAAGCGACACCAGAGACTCGCCCTGACACAAGAGATTTGCCGGATGCCGGCGTCAAGGGGCGGCAGAACCCAGGATTTCGCTCGCGAGCGCCCGGGTGACCGGACGTTGGCGGCGCAATGCTTCGCGATCGAGTTCCGCGACCACGGCACGCGCGGCCGCGAAGCTGCGCTCGATCCGTACCATGAGAAAGCTTATCAGGCCGTCATCGACCGCGAGCTGACGATCCGCGAACAGCTTGACCAGCACGGCACGCAGCATGGCATCGTCCGGCGCCGCGAGGGTGAAAACCGGCAGCGCCCGCAGCCGCGAGGCGAGATCGGGAAGCCCGATCGCCCAGCTTGCCGGCGCGGTGCGCGCGGTGATGAGCAGGAAGGCCCGCTGCTCGTGGGCGAGATTGAGCAGGTGGAACATCGCGCGTTCATCGACATCGTGGGCGTCATCGGGGCCGGCGCGCTCGATCACCAGGGCCCCGGTGGAGAGCGCGGCCGGCACCGCGGCCTCGTCGAGGGCGCGGCTGGCGAGCCGGCGTCCGCCCGCAGCCATCGCCCAGATCGCGCCGAGGTGGCTCTTGCCCGACCCCTCCGGCCCGACCATGGCGATCGTCCGCGTCGGCCAGTTCGGCCAGCTCTCGATCAGCTCCAGGGCGGCTGCGTTGCCGGGGCCGCGCAAGAAATCCTCGCGCGAAAAATTCTCCCGGGGATCGAGCTTGAAGGCAAGCTGGCGTGGCCCCGCCTCGGGCAGGCCCATCACGCCGGTTCCCGGCCGGGGAGCGCGCTCATCCCTCAAGCTCGGCGGCGCTCATGTGGACCACCCATTCGCGGACGTAGAAGCCGATCGAGGCAAGGGTCAGCACCGCCACGATGCCCATCATGATGCGTTCGGCGAGATCGGCGGTGAAGCCGAAGGCCAGCGCCGCCAGCACGAGACAGGCGAACACGATCTGCGCCGCCGTGTTGAGCTTGGAGACGAGCACCGGCTTTACCTTCATGGGCTTGCCCAGGAACACCGCGAGCATGATGCCGCCGACGATCAGGATGTCCCGCGATACCACGAGGATCACGATCCAGCGCGGGATCGCTTCGGTGATGCCGAGCGCAATGTAGATCGACACGATCAGCACCTTGTCCGCCAGCGGATCGAGATAGGCGCCAAGCTCGCTCTTCATGTGGAAGCGCTTGGCGAGGAAACCGTCGACGGCGTCGCTCACCCCTGCCAGCAGAAACAGGATGAACGCGACCTGCATCTCGTGGGAGGCGATGGCCCAGACCACCACCGGCACCAGCAGGATGCGCGCAATCGTGATGAGGTTGGGGAGGTTCAAAACAACGCCCTTTCGCCCGCCTTCGCGGCTGTATCTAATCTGCGGCAAGGGATTGCCAAGGCCATTGAGCTCGCCGAACCCCGTGCGATCGGCGGATTGCCGGGTGGCCACAAGGACCGCACGGTCCTCCCGGTAGGTCGGCGGGGCGTCGGACTCCGGGGCTGAGCCGGCATAGCCGCCGCCGGTCAGGGCGCGCTCCGCCTTCGTCTCGCCGAAACGCAGGAAGTCGGGCATCAAACGCAAAATGCCAGCCCTCGCCGGTTGCGAAGGCTGGCATTCCTGCGTCACGTCGTTACCCCGGCTGATTCCGGGGCCCCCGGTCACTGGTTGAGAAGCGGAATGCTCTTCGGGTCCGGTCCTTTCGGGATCGACTGAAGATAGGCGTAGATATCCGCCAGATCGTCATTCGACAGGATCTGTTCCCGATAGGGCGGCATGGCCCGATTGGTCGTCCGCACGAAGTTCTGCAAGGTCTCGAACGGAATCGGATCGGGGGCAAGGGTGCGGCCTGCGATACCTCCCTGCCCTCTTTCGCCGTGACATTGCCAGCAGCCGTTCTTGAGGAAGAGCTGCTTGCCCTTCTCGGCCGACGCGGCGAAACCGGCCGCATTGCCGAGCACCATGCCGGCGGCGAACGCCGCCAGCGCCAACATTACGCGACGAGACTTCATATTTGTTTTCCTCACCGCGGTTGGGTCCACACGTCGATCAGCGCCGGCTGGCCGCTCTTGACGACCTCGACCGCCGCTTGATGGTCGGACCGAGCTTGTCCGGATCCTTGATCGGGCCGGCGGTCCAGTAGCCCATCGACTTCGCCAGGCTGGCGTAGTCGATGTCCGGATTCTCGATGCTGGTGCCGATCGGGCTGCGATCCATGCCGAGCGCGGCGACGCGGTTGCGCCGGTTGGCGAGGCGCTGCACGTGCATGACTTCCTGGTGGTAGCCGCGGTTGTTGTGCATGACGCTGAGGATCGGGATCTTGTGGCGTGCCGCCGTCCACAACACGCCGGGCGCATACATGAGGTCGCCGTCCGACTGGATGTTGACCGAGAACCGCCCGCCGATGTCGCGGTTGCCGAGCGCCGCGCCGATCGCGGCCGGCGCGCCGTAACCGACGCCGGCGCCGCCGGAGGAGCCGAGCCAGGAATGGTGCTTCTCCATGCGCCACAGCCGGTTCGGCCAGCCGCTGACATTGCCGGAGCTCGACACCAGCGAGAAGTCGAGGTCCTTGATCTGGTTGTAGATTTCCATCGACAGCCGCGCGGTGCTGATCGGGCTCGCGTCCCACGCCACCGCCGCCGCGGCCTGGGTGCGGTCGCGGCCGTCGGCATAGGCCTTCTTGAGGGCTTCGCCGCGCTTTTCCAGCGCCGCCTTGCGATCGTTGGGAATGGCGGCCTTCACCGCCTCGATCAGCGCCGGCAGGGTCGCTTCGGCGTCGCCCACCATGTCGACGTCGAGCGACCTGGAAGCGCTGGAAGTCCTGGTAGTTCGACTTGGTGACGAGCGGCGTCGAGTTGATGCCGATCAGCTTGGTGCCGGGCTTGATGTGGCTCTCGTTGATCCCGATGCCGTCGAGCCCGTTGTCGACGAAGCCGTTCACCGTCGCCCAGTAGTCCGACAGCTCCAGGCCGATGACGACGTCGGCATTGCCGATCAGCGCCGGGCCGCGCCCGGTCTGATTGAGATAATGGGTGTTCGGCATGTTCATGCGGCCGCGCTGATCGACCACCGGGGCCTGCAGCGCCTCGGCGAGCTGGACCAGGAGCCTCATGCCGTTCGGCGTGCGGGCGGCGCGGTCGGCGACGATGACCGGACGCTCCGCATTGGCGAGCAGGCGCGCGGCCTCCCGCACCGCGCCGGTATCGCCCTGGGGCGGCGACGTCGGCGACGTATTTCGGGATGTAGATGCTCTCGCGCTCGTGATCCTTCATCGGCTCCTGTTGCAGGCCGAGGTCGAGCGCGATCATCACCGGCTCGTGGGGCGGCGTCATCGCGATCTTGTAGGCACGCACCATCGACTGCGCGAAGTGCTGCAGCGACACCGGCTGATCGTCCCACTTGGTGAAGTCGCGAACGATCGCGTTGATGTCCTGGGCCGAATGGTAGGTCGGCACGCCGGGCGCCCGGTAGGCGGCGTCGATGTCGGTGCCGCCGATGCAGATGACGGGAACGCGGTCGCACCATGCGTTGTAGATCGCCATGGTCGCGTGCTGCAGGCCGACGGTGCCGTGGCACAGCATCATCAGCGGCTTGCCGGTGGCCTTGAAGTAGCCATGGGCCATGCCGACCGACGATTCCTCGTGGGTGCAGGTGATGAATTCGGGCTTCTTGTTGCCGCCGTAGTCGATCAGCGACTCGTGGAGCGCGCGGAAGCTCGAGGCCGGGTTCGAGACGACATAGTCGATGTTGAGGGTCTTGATGACGTCGACCATGAAGTCCGATCCGTCGGGACCATGGGACTTCGCCAGTTCCTTGGGCGTGCCGGTCTCGGCCGCCGCCATGTGGGCATTGGGCCGCAGCGCGGACGGGCGCCGCGCCGGCGCATCGCTGATGTCGGCGACCGGCGCGGTCGCGGCGATCGCCGCGTCCTGCGGCGCCACCGCGGTGGCGGCTCCCGCCACGGCGACCCCGGCCATGAATTTTCGCCGGCTTACATCCGGACCATTTGCGTTGGGACCGGATTCCTTTTGTCCACTGCCCTTGCGTGCCATTGTTTTCTCCCTCGGGGCCGCGTCCGCTGATGCGCGACGCTTGCAAGCAATTCCTCGCGGTTGGTAGCCAGATCAACACCGCCGGGGGTTAAATTAGCATGACGCCCGGCCATGTCATCCGGATTTCGAGCATTCCGAACGACATAGAAGTCGCAGTCGGCGCGACAGCCCGCCGCGGTCAATGGGTCCAGGGGGTGCGGCGCGAAAAGGCGAAATTGTCGGCGTAGGCGATGATGCGGCGCTTTGGCTGCTTGGGATCGAACACCTGATAGGGAATACCGTGACGCTCGCAATAGGCGATCGCCTCGTCCTTGGAATCGAAGCGCAGGCGCACCTGCTGGCGGGTGTCGCCGGAGCTCGTCCATCCCATCAACGGCTCGACCTCCTTGGGCTCGGCCGGTTCGTAATCGAGCACCCAGCTCCTGGTCTTGGCGGTGCCCGACTGCATGGCGGTCTTGGCGGGCTTGTAGATGCGTGCGGTCATGTGGCGCCCTGTGTTCGATCGCGTCTTCAATTCCGAGCATGACCTCGTCCGAAAAGTCTGCAACTTTTCGGGATCATGCCCTTGACTCCAGCATGACCTCGTCCGAAAAGTCTGCAACTTTTCGGGATCATGCTGTAGCTGGTCGGGGCAGCAGGATTTGAACCTGCGACCTGGAGTACCCAAAACTCCCGCGCTACCAGGCTGCGCTATACCCCGCTAGTGATGAGCGTGATCCTTTCAAGTCAGATCGGATCGCGCTCTGAACTCATTGATTTTACGCACGATCTTGCCCGGAAGTCTGCACCGTCAGAGGATCGCGCGCGGGCGTGGGCCGAGCGCGAACGCCCGGGGTCCTTTCGATACACGCTCCGCCCGGCGCGGGCAATCGGCGCAGGCGCCAAGCCGCGCCGTCGCTATTTGTGGAAGATCGGCGACGCCACCCGGTCGCCGGGTGCGATGCCGAACTTCTTCGCGGTGCCCGCCACCACCTCGAGCACGGCGCGCACCGGCCCGCCCGACGGAATGATCCGGTCGGACTCGGTCTGGGTATTCTCCGCGATCCGCAGGATGCGGCCGTCGCCGCGGATGAAGATCATGTCGAGCGACACATAGGTGTTGCGCATCCACATGGAGACTTCCTGATCGCGCTTGAAGTCGAACAGCATGCCCTGGGATTCCGGCAAGGAGCGGCGGAACATCAGCCCCTTCTGGCGCTCCTCGTCAGTGACGGCAAGTTCCACCGTGAAGACATGGACACCCGACTTGGAGACGATCTCAAGGGTCTGCTGCTCGGTGCTGCCCGCTGGAGGCGGCGCCACCAGCCAAGCCGACGGCGAGCGCGGCGGCAAAGGCGAGGATGCGGATGAATTGAAGTCTGCGGCTGCAAGATTTCGTCATGACGCGCCTTTACCCCAACCGCAGCACGACTGCAACGCGGCTCTTTATTCTTCATTCTTCTCCCTCCCCGTCTTCGGGGAGCCGGTGCTCGAGCGGCGGTTGAAAAGCAAAAGCCCACCCTGCCCTCCCCGAAGACGGGGAGGGAAAGTAAGGGGCGAAAGGAATGTGCGAAACTCTAATGCGAGGCGAGCATGTGCGGGCCGCCGTCCGGACGCACTTCCGAGGCCATCATTCCCTTCGGTCCGGGGCCGAACCGCACCAGCACCGTCTGGCCGGGACGCAACTCGGTGATGCCGTAGCGGCGCAGCGTCTCCATGTGCACGAAGATATCCGGGGTGCCCTCGCCTCTGGTCAAAAAGCCGAATCCGCGCAGGCGGTTGAACCATTTGACGATGGCGCGCTCGAGCCCGCTGGTGGGCGTCACCGTGACATGGGTGCGCGGCGGCGGCATCTGCGCGGGATGCACCGCGGTCGACTCGTCCATGGACAAGACGCGGAAGGCCTGCAGACCTTTCGGCCGCTGCAACGCCTCACAGACGATGCGGGCGCCTTCATAGGCGGTCTGGTAGCCGTCACGCCGCAGGCAGGTCACATGGAGCAGGACATCGGCCATGCCGCCGTCCGGCACGATGAAGCCGTAGCCCTTGGAGACGTCGAACCATTTGATGACGCCGACAACCTCGACGACGTTTGCCGTCGCATCGCCAATGAGTTCGCCAAGAGCCTCTTGCTCCAGCTCGAAACTCGTCCCCGGCCCCTTGGGCCCACTCGCATCCGCCGCCATGAAGACGCACGCCGTTGCCTGATGGGCGCCCCTTGAATGGAGGCGCTACCCCGAATCTCTTAGGTCGAGGATAACATTGCCGGCCGAACGGAAAAGCATAAAAAGTTTTTTTTCGCGCGGTTGCGCATTGCCCTGTGAACATCGTGCGGTCGAACGAATTGGGCCAAATCCCGCCGCCGCGTGGTCAATGGGCGATGAAAGGCGCCAAAGTCGCCCCGATATCGGCCCGGATCACGAGATCGGCGACATCGTCGAAGTCGGTCGGATCGCGATTGAGGATGACGAGCCGCGCCCCGTTCCGCTTGGCCATCAAGGGGAAGCCGGCCGCCGGCCACACCACCAGGGACGACCCGATCGCCAGGAACAGGTCGCAGGACGCGGTCAACTGCTCGGCGCGGCGCATGGCGGCCTCCGGCATGGCCTGGCCGAAAGAGACCGTGGCCGTCTTGACCAGGCCGCCGCAGTCGCGGCAACCCGGCGCATCACCATCGGTCTCGAAATGTTCCCGGACCCAGGACAATTCGTGGCGCTGCCCACAATCGAGGCAGGTGGCATATGTGGTGTTGCCGTGCAGTTCCACCACCTGCTCCGGGGGAAAGCCCGAGGCCTGGTGCAGGTTGTCGATGTTCTGTGTGATCACAGCCGGGATTTTTCCGGCCCGGTGCAGGCTCGCCAGCGCCAAATGGCCGCGCCCCGGCCGCGCTGTGGAAAACTGGGCGTCCATGGCGAACCGGCGCCGCCACGACTCCCGGCGCATCTCCGCGCTCGCCATGAACTGGTCGAACGGGATCGGCTGGTACTTGGTCCAGACGCCGCCGGGCGAACGGAAATCGGGGATGCCGCATTCGGTCGAGATGCCGGCCCCGGTGAACGGCAGGATCGCAGAGGCGGCGGTCACGAGATCGTGTAGCCTGCTTGTGCCGGTCTCCAAATCGGCCGGGATCATGCTATCTCACCCCGCAAGCGGGCGTCGCCACGTCGCGCGTTCGCGTATTGGTCATGCGCATGATCGCGTCCGAAAGGTCTGCGACTTTTCGGGACCATGCCTGGAGGGAAGAGGGTCGCCATGAGATTTCTTCACACCATGCTGCGCGTGCGCGATCTCGATGCCGCGCTCGACTTCTTCTGCAACAAGCTCGGCCTGATCGAGATCCGCCGGCGTCCCGACGAAAAGGGCCGCTACACCAACGTGTTTCTCGCCGCTCCGAAAGATAAGGGGCTGGTCGACGATAGCAAGCGCCACGGCCGCGACGCACCGCTGCTCGAGCTCACCTGGAACTGGGACGGCGAGGACTACGGCGACGCCCGCTATTTCGGCCACCTCGCCTTCGAGGTCGACGACATCTACGCCGTGTGCGACCGCATGATGAAAGGCGGCGTCACCATCAACCGCCCGCCCCGCGACGGCGTGATGGCGTTCGTGCGCTCGCCCGACCGGCAATCCATCGAGCTCCTGCAGAAGGGCGACGCGCTGCCGCCCGCGGAGCCTTGGAAGTCGATGCCGAATACGGGGAAGTGGTAAGCGAAGGTCGGCGTCCGTGGTCGGCAATGTGAGCGGCCGATGTCCGCGAGCACGTGGCTGGCCGATGTCCGGGGAGCGCACAACCTGTCGAAGTCTGGAAACGGGTAACCCGCCAAGTTCGGCAGGCTAAATGCGTCTCGCCCCGCCCGCCCGATTGCGCCAATGCGCGGGCCGGATCGAATGCTTGCTTGCGCGCGGCAACGAACGTATATGTCGCGCCGCCGCCGCGACCCCCTATGCGCCCTTCGTCTAGCGGTCCAGGACACCGCCCTTTCACGGCGGTAACACGGGTTCGAGTCCCGTAGGGCGCGCCAGCGAAATCAATACCTTAGCTGGTCGCGTCGCGTTTGTGTCCAACCGATGGCCGATATCCCGTGGTGCGCTTCCGTGGAGCTGGCTCAATCCTGATACCTTGGAAGGCATCAGCGGAATTGCTTGGTCACTGGCAGACGATCCACGCTTGATGTGGGCCCAAAGGGTACATTCGCCGCCGCCCGCGTTCAGTGGTGGTGGCTGCGGTACAGAACCCCGATGGCATAGGCCCACAAACCTGCGATCGCCGAGATCGCGACCGCCGTCAGTACGGTTTCACCTGTGTAGATCGCGGCAATCACCAATGCGGCAGATACGGCAATGCCCCAGCGCCACCAAGCGCCCAGCGGCGAGCTCGATCCAGCCCGCGACCTTGGTCTCCCTCCGCCCATCCCAGAGGGATACTGCTACGGCGTGGTGATCGAAAACTGTGATTTGTACAGATCTCGGCCCCAGTCGGGTCGCCGCCGGGTCAATCGGCTCGGGGCACTGAGCGCGGTGGCTCCGCCCGTCTTACGCGCCGCCGATCGCGTGAGATAATGCAAAGACCAAGCAGGCACCGAACAGCAACAAAGCAAGTGAAACAATAAGGCGACGCGGCAACCAAGCGATGGGCGCTGATTTGATACTCATGGCACACCTCCCGAACGCCGCGCACAACCCAATGATCGTCCTCCGCCGTGTTCGCCAGGTCAATCCCAGCGATTTTTTTGGAGAGTCCCAAAACCCCTCAGGAACAATCGGCAAGGCGCGCCGTCCGGCGCAAAGGACAGCCGCGGTGCGACAATCTGGCTGCGGGACTGTAATTAATCGCACTGGTCCAGGCGCAGCAGCGAAACCACCTCTGTGGTCGATGCGCAGGCCCTTCCCATACGCGCCCTTCCCGCCACGTCTAGGAGACAATCACTGTGAAGAAGATGCTCGCGGCGCGATCTCCCACGCGCGACCACCGCATCTTGCGCTGGCTCGGATTTCTAGTGCCCCTTGTGCTTCTCTTGAACGTCTTCCTGGCGAGCTTGGCATGGTTATTGGTCTCTATCGCCACGAGATAGCCACGCAGTAACGGCGGCGCCCCGGCACGTCAGGCGGGCGTGCGTTCAGGACTGCCCGCCTTAGCAAAAGCAAAACACTCGCCTGCGAAGATGTTGCGTGCGCGCTCCACGATGTATTGCGTTCGGTGCGCGCTTCGCGAGACGGCCCCAGCCCCGCACTTCGCCGCGGCTGGGGCCTTCACCACCGCGGCGAGCCTCGCGGGACCGGATGCGGCGCCTTCAAATCGCGATTACTTGCCGACGGTCGCGAGCTGCGAGGAGATGTTTGAGAAAGTTCCCTGCGCGCCAGTGCACGTCATAGCCTCGGCTGCGGGTGAAATCGGGCGCTGAGGGCCGTCTGCGAACGCGTCAACCTGCGACGTTTTCCCTCAGAGGACATCTGACTAGGTGTCACAGCCCCGGCGCGCATCCCGAATTGCCGCACGAGATTCGATTGCCGACTATGACGCGCATGGAGGGCGCGCCTGGTCAGGGAGACCGATTATGAGAATGACTTGCTCGCTTTTGCTGATCTGTTTCGCCGCGTCCCCCGGAACCGCAGAAGATTCCAGGGAGAGGCTGCGGGACCCTCTCGCTTTCTGCGGCCACTTCTTGATCAACAATCCGGACGCGGCGATCAATGGGTCATCTGGGGGCTGCTGTGGCTTTGACAATCAAATCCACGATTGCCGCGTCCACTATTGGGACGAATGAGGTTCGGACCACGTTGAAGGCTCACTCAAACGAGGAGATCGCGTCATGAAGGGATTTATCAGCACGTTTGCCATTGCCTCGATTCTTGCGACATCCGCAGTCGCGAAAGTCGAAAGATCACCGGCATCTCGTGTCGAACCCGACAATTCGGTGATCGAAAATTCCGTCACCTGCGGCCGCGTCGTTCTCACCGATCCGGATACCAGAATCCGCTCGGCGTTTCTGCGCGACTGCGCCCACCACAACAGCCCCAACTGATCCGCAGAGCCGACAAGACGGAAGGAGACGACGACACAATTTCCAGTGCCGCCCCGGCTTCGCCGGCAGACGCACGACCGGAACGGGGGGCGGTGCCGCCGGCGAGCCCCCTAGCTCGGCTGCTCCGGCGCCTCCCCACCTAAGCGAGCCCGAACGGCTTATGGGCGAGGCCATGGCGTGGTATGGCGGGGGCATGGCCAACCCACCTCGGTTCGGCGACGAATGGCCGGTATCAAGCCGGCCGGCGAAGGTGATCATAGGCGCGGTCGTCTTCGCTTTGGGCGTGCTCGCGGGTGCCGGCATCGCGATGTGGCTCACGCCGCCTTCCTGAATTGGCGCCATCGACTCCGCCGGCATGAGCCGGCGGCGAGCGTTCAATTCCGCGCGCCGCGGCGCCTGGAAGGAGCCCGGCGGTGCTCCGGTGCGCGCGCGGCAATCTGGCGCCTTCCAATTCCGAGGCGTAACGTCGGCGGCATGGGCGAACTGGATGCGTTGCACCTGACGCGCAGGGCCTGGTGGGGCCTGGGTGCCCTGGCGTACGTCGCCTGGGCCATCAGCGCGATTTTGGAGGGTGATGACGCATTCGCGCTCATTGCCGCGCCGGTGCTCGTCTTCGTGTGGGTGGCTGCATTCTGGCTCGTCGATCGCTGGGTCAGAAAGGGCTTCGACCAGCCCGACTGAAGACGACGACGCCGGGGCGTCCTCGACCGCACACAATGGCGTCCAGTCTCGCGACCGCGATGTGCGACCGCTCTGCGTTCCAAAGGTCGCGCGCCTCATTAACGCCGACGATTTTCCGGTGATCGCCATAATCTCGACCAGCCTTTGCTCCGCTGGGAGGTGACTCTCCGACGCGCGCCGGGCTTTCCGAGTCCACGTGCAGGGCGCCCGAGGATCATCCATTGGGAGCGGGTTATGCAGGACCCACGGAAGCCGCCCTTGCATTCGCGGCGCCGTCGACGGGGGCGGCAGAGATCGAGCCGCCCGTCGTTGAGTAACGGGCAAGGAGTGTTCCATGCGCGCATTGATGTTCATGTTGCCCGGCGCGGCGGCGCTGGTCGCATGTATGGCTTCAATTGCTCGCGCCGGCTCCATGGACCGCGCCGCGCCAGAAAAGCGCCCGACGCCGACGGTTCCGCTGCGGGAACCATTGGCGCCGGAGCGAGTTGCTCCATTTGCGCGGATTCAAACCTGTGCCCCCTTGACCGATCCGCGCACCAGCTCCGGCACGTAACACGCCGGGGCTTTTTGAACGTGGAACTTGCAGTGTGTGTTGATTGTGGAGCGTGTGATGCCGAACCCATTGAGCAGAGCGGACAAGTACCGAAAAGTGGCGGCTGAATTTTCTGACCGGGCAGCAAGCGCCTCTTCCGCTTTTCTTCGCAGCTATTACCAGCGCGTCGTCGACCGCTACCTTTCGCTGGCAGAGGGCGAGTTGAGAGTGGCGGAAGGAGAAGGCGCATCCACCATCGAGCCCAGAAAAACCTTCACCCCGCGCTAATACAGCCGCGGAATCAGCCTCCAGGTCCGCGCGCGATAGCTCTCGTATTCACCGCCGAACTCCGTGCGCAGCAGCCGCTCTTCGGCGCGGATGCGCGCAAGGAGCGCTGGGACGATCAGCGCCGTGAGCAGCACACCGACACCGGAACGGAAGGCGAGGCCCCACCCCAGCGAGTTGAGGAGCAACCCGAGATAGCTGGGGTGGCGGATAACACCGTAGATGCCGGTTGTCACCAACGTGTGCCCCGGCTGGATCGCGACCAGCCCGCTGAACCGATTGCCGAGCACGTAGACCGGCCACAGCCGCAGCGCGCCGCCGGCGGCGAAGACAACGACGCCGAGCCAGCGAACAGCGTCGCCATCGATGGTCCAGAACTCGTGGCGGTCGGTGTAGGCCGGCAGCCAGCCGGCCAGGAGCCCGATCACCCCGAAGGCCGCGAGGACCCAGCGGTTGCCGCGGTCTTCGCGTACGCCCGCGCTCAGGTTTCCGCCGGCGAAGAACGCCGCTATGGCGATGACGAACAGCACCACCGCCAGCGCGACGAGGGCGGGATGAGAGAAGAACGGCGCGAACCCGCCCCAGCCGAGGACGGCCAGGCCGAGATAGGCGGCGCTGCCCACGATGGTGAGCATGAATCTGGCCGTTGGTCCGAGCACTGGCTTGCCTGTGTGGCCTTAATCCCGGCGCTCAGGATGATCGTTGAATCGGCGGGAAATGCGGCGCGGTCGACGCCGAGAGTTTACGTGCGACGGATTTTCCGTGGTTTGCGGTTCATCTATTCCCCTGCCGTGGCCGGCACCATCAATTACGCCGACAGCCGCGCTCTCCCTGCCCAATCTGCCGCCTTTTCGGCGCCGTCGCGCCCGCTCCTTCTCGTTCCCGTAGCCGCGCGCGGTCGTGTGAGGTCGCCAATTGACGCGGCCCTGCGGATCGGTAGGCTGTTCTCCCTGCCAATGGCGTTGCTGAGGATGCCCAAAATGCTGACCCGACAGCGCGTGATATGCTCTGCAATGTTGCTTTCGCTGACACTCGTCTTCTCGAGTGCGTCCGCCCAGGTATTTCCCGCGTTGTGCAGCAGAACATCTGACTGCCCGGATGGGCAGAGTTGTCAGGTCGGCGCGTTCGGTCTCAAGTGGTGCCTGTTCGAATTCTGCAACGTGAATTCTGACTGTTCCAGGCGGGGCAGTGTATGCACCCTCGGCATCTGCAGACTTGCGGGCGGGGGTGGCGGAGGCGGAACAGGCGGCGGGATCGGCCTTTCCGGCGAAGGCGGTCTGTGCGGCCCCCAGCGGCTGGGCGGTGGTGTGGTGAAGAGCGTCGGCTGCCAGCAAGGGCTCCAGTGCACTCACGGGCGTTGCCAGCGTTTGCCGCGGTAGGCTGCTCCCTGCCCCGCTGCTCTATTTCAACTGGATGATTCACGTCGGGAAAGTCAACGGCACCCTGCCGCCGTTTCTAGGACCGGGATTTCGGCACGTCCCGCCGCCGGCTTTGAGATAAAGCGATCCTGCCGTCACCGCTTCTTGCGGTTGAAATACTGCAAGTCCGGCGGCGGCTGATCCTTGCGGGTGGGCATCAGTTTGCCGTCTGCGCTCAGGAAATAGTTCTCGTCTTCGATCTTGACCCTCGTATTGTTTTCCGCGCAAACGGCCGTGCGCCAAAGCGGGTGCGCCTTCGGGTTGCGTTTGAGCGTCTTGGTGATCGACCACGGTCGCGTCAACGCGTTGTCGTGCACCGTGATCTCGTCATGGAGGATGTCCTTGTCGGCCTTGTCGGGGAAAATCCGCTCCTTGATGACGGTCTTGCCGTCCTTGTGAAACGGCAGGCCGCTTGCGTCGTAGACGCGGTCACTCAGCAGGTGGCGGGTCTCGATTTCGAGCACATCGTACTTGCCGTCGCCGTCCTCATCGACCCATTTACCGATGGAATAACCTATGTGAGTGGGCACAAACTCGTCCTCGTTCGGCCAATCGCGTCCGTCCGTGTAGATGCGACGATACGAGTCGTTGACGTGGCTGATCAGGATGTAGGTAACATTGGCCGTGACCACGATCTCCATCGGATCGTAGATATTCATCATCATCGGCATGCCCTGGGGAAAGCAATACTGCGAGACCACGCCGCCGGCGCCGCCGTTCACCATGTCGGCCCGGTTCGCCTCGTAGACCGCCTGGTATTCCGGCGTGAACGGCGGTTTGCCCGCCGGGGTCCAGTTCGGCGGGCCGACCCGATCCCACTGCCCCTTCAAGTCGGGATATTTGGAATCATCGAATACCGCGGCGCCTGCCGGAGCCATGAGAAGCGCTGCGGCTAGTGCGACCGCACCGATCAAGCGGATGTGATTCATGGGCTTCCTCCCTGACATTGATCGTAAGCCGCTTGCGGCATTTCGTGCAACAGCCAGGCCGCGCCAAGCGGGTGACCTTGCTGCCCGAAAGGACGAGGGTGTTCGAAGTCGCCCCGCCGGGGGTACCTGTGCTGGATATTCTAGCGAACGAGGGTCCCTGCGGCCGACCTCGCGGCAGACGATGGCGTTGGCGCATCAGGCGGTGGTTCGCTTCTCGCGCATCCTCAAGATCATGAGATAGGCAGTATATGCCACCGACAATGCGCACATCGCGGTCGAGAACAGCATCATCTGCGGATTGTGGAGCGAGCGACCGTCCAGCGTCACGCCGATCACGATCATCGCATTCGCTATGATCAGCAGAAGCGGCCCGAGAAGCATCAGAAGCAGCATCTTGAACGATGCTTTGACGGCGAATTTGCTGGTTCCCTCGCGCACCGTGATCCGCTCATTGGTTCGTGGCAGGCCGGCGATCAGCGGCCGCAGACGGCGCATGCTGTAGGCATGTATCAATCCGATGTAGGGAACGAACGGCGCCAGCGCCAAGAGAACGATGTTGCCCACGGTGGCGCAGCCATGCGTCACCAGCCAGAAGGCTCCGGCTACGATCATGATCGGAATGATTACCGCTGCAGCGAACACGTACGGCTTGACGTGCTTCAGGGTTTCCCGAATGCATCCGGCGATCTCCGCCTTCTGCGCCTCGTCCACCAGATAACGGTGCGAAGGGCCGAAGAACCAGGGGTTGCGCGACTGGAAGACGTAGCCGCCCGCGATGGGCTTGAACGCCGCTTCTTCGATTCCGTCGTACAATCCGGCCATGGCCACAACCCCTGCAGCAATCGCACCGTACCGACGGCGCGCTCGCAGGGTAGTCGTCTGGACCCGGCCCGGCGTTTCACCGCAAACGCAAGGCCGCGTTCGACCGGCCGACGAGTGTGACGCGAATCACGAACCGAATGATCGGATCTGCGCGATAACCGCCCGACGTTCGCATCACGCCGCAGGAAAGAGAGCCATGCCTGAGGATCGCGCTGTTCTCGAATCGATCAGTTTCAAACCGGTGCCCGGCGGTTTCGTCTACCGGGCGCCGAGACCGTGGCTGTTCGGTCCCACCCGCCATTATCTGATCAGCGAGTTGCAGAAGGCCGAGATCTCGGCAATCATGACGCCCCGACGGCCGATCCTGTTCCAGTTGGCGTTGTGGATGGCCTTCTCGTTTATGGTCGCGGCGGCCGGCGGAATCGTGTGGGCTTTCACCGGTCACAGAGAGCCGACGGCCGTGGACGTCGTCGCCATGGTCGCCCTGATCGTGGTCGAGGTCTTCGCCGGCCTGCGAGCTCTGCGCTGGCGGCAGATGCGCCGGTTGCGACCGATCCTGGCCGATCTGCCGCTCACGGATCAACGGATAACCGACAGCGAAGTTCGGCAAGCCCTCGCCGCCGGCGTCAATGCCATGTCAGTCAAGCAACTGGCGGCGAACGGCGCGATCAGCGTCATGGCCTTTACCGCGTGCCTGATCGGCTTTCTCATCGACGTGATCTTGGGCCAATCCATCGCATTCTTCTTTCTGGCCGGAACGATCCTGTTCGGAATTGTTGCCGCGGTATGGTTCCGGCGGCTGATCGACAATGCCGAGCTGAAGCGAACGTGAGGCTGAGGGAGACTGAGGGCGGACTATTGCCAACTTTGATCGCCGCGGATTACGCTTTCGCGCCCGGGCGCTCGCGTTTTCGAGCCTGACCCTGCACGTACTCCCGAAGTGCTCGATTGATTCGCGTCTGATAGCCTTCTTTGGACGTAGCCTGCGCTTTGAACCAAGCGATCACGTCGGCGTCTACGCGCAGGGTCAATTGCTGCTTCACGGGACGATAGAAAAGTCCGCGTTTAGCGCCCGACCAGTCGAGCATCTCCGGAGCATCCGACTTGTCGATGGCATCATCAGGCAGCGCCGCGAGCGCCGCAAGTTCCGCCAGCTGTTCCGACTTCAACGGCTTAGAAGCTCCCTTCTTCATATACCTTCCTTTCCCGCGCGGTGGCCTTGCGCGCGCCGATGATCCGCCCCACCGCATCGTCTGCCTCGGAATTGCCCTGAGGCCACGTGTGAACGACGAGCAACAACACTGGTCCGACAAGTCCGATCGTCTGCCAGCGGTCGCCGTCCGGGTGGGGGTCGGGCTTGGATGCATGAAACGGATCGTCGAACACGAGGGCCGCCGTTTCGAATGGCAGACCATGCTTGCGCCGGTTCGCCGCCGCCTTGTCAGCGTCCCAAATCCAGCGCACCACCATCTCGTTTGTAACTACAAATATGAAATTACAAACGTCCCGTCAAGAAGACGAGGCGATTGGCGAACCGGCTCGCAGGCTGGAGGCCAGTTCTCTCAGAAACCCCTCACGCCTTCGCGCTGGGGCGCGCGGACACCGCGCCGTACCATCGGCGCAGATGGCCGCACTCGTCGGGAATCCTGAGTTTGATCCAGCCGGCGAAGTCGACGGCGACGAGGGCGGTAATGTCGGCGATCGAGTATTGCTTCCCCGCGACGAATTCGCGATCCGCGAGGCACAAATCCAGCATCCCGAAGAACTTCGCGACGCGGGCCCGCCCGCGTTCGACCAGCGCAGGGATCTGCTCGTAATCGTCCACCCCGGGCAAGGCGCGCCCTTTGAAGGCGGGCGTGGAATTGCGGAACGCTTCGGCGACCGCGAAGAAGCCGTCGCGCTCGACGCGACGCTGCCACGCGGTCGCGTTCGCCCGGTCTTGCGCGCCGACGCCCATCAGCGGCGGCTCCGGCTGCAGGGTTTCGAAGTAGACGCAGATCGCCATCACGTCCGCAATACGCGTGCCGTCGTCGAGCTCGAGCACCGGCACGGTGCAATCCGGATTGACGGCACGGAATGCCGGGGTGAACTGCTCGTTTGCGCGCAGGTCGATCTGGACCGTCGGCAGCGCGATGCCCTTTTCCGCCAGGAAGATGCGCACGCGTCGCGGGTTCGGCGCAGGAGCGTAGTCGTACAATTTCATTGCGGGCGCTCGCTCCGGAAGGTCGTCGCCGGGAATTGAACCAGATCCTACTTCTGCGCGCTGATCGCCATGTCGATGATCTCCCTCGGCGTGGCGAGGATGGCGTCGCTGATCTTCTGGACCTCGATGCCCGGCGTCGGGTCGAGCGCGGCGCCGGCACGTTCGGCCTGGGCGATGAATTCTGGGTCTTTCACCATCTGATCGAAAGCGGCGCGAAGCGCTGCGATGCGCTCGGGCGGCACGGCGCCGTGAACGAGCGGCGCGCGGCCTATCGCGGAGCCGCTGGAGAGAAACACCACCACCTGCTTCTGCTTGGGATCGTCGAGCAGCTCCTGCATCAGCGGGATGTCCGGCAGCTCCTTGTGCCGGACGAGGCCGGACTGGATCACCGGCCGCAACGTGCCGTCGATGACGTCGGTTCGCCGCCGCCACCCATTCCACGATCCCGATATCAGGTCGACTTCGCCGCGTGCCAGCACCAGCGGAAATTCCATCGAGCCGGGATAGCCGCAGATAATGCGGAACTTGAACCCGCCATAGGCCTTGAGCACCGCCGGATTTATGTAAGCTTCACCGAGCCGGCTGTTGCAGCCGACCTTGGTCTCGATGCGACGCAGCTCGTCGATGGTCTTGACGGGCGACTCCTTGCGCATCATGAACACCGAATTCACGTTCGCAAACGATCCGAGATAGGCGAGCTCCTGCACCTTCCACTTGCCGATCTCCGGCTGGGTCAGCTGCGTCAGCCCGATGGTCTCGGGGAAAATGCCGAGAAGCGTGCCGTCCTTCGGGCCATAGGCGTAGAGGAACTGGACCGCGCCGGCGCCGCTGCCACCGGGCTTGGACTGCACCACGACTTGCGGATGGCCGGGGATGTATTTGCCCAGATGCGCCGCCGCGAGCCGGGCATAAAGATCGTACGAGCCGCCTGCGGGATGCCCGATCAGGATGGTGACGGTCTTGCCGCGATAGAAGTCTTCGACGGACTTCTGCGCCGTCGCGAGCGAGGCCGTGAAGACCACCGCGCAGAGCGCGAGCGTTGCTCGCGCGCCGGCCCGCAGCAAGCCGGTGAAATCTGCACGCCAGATGCGGACGGCGGAATCGGTAATGACCATAGGACGTTTTCCAATGACGACGGCGTGCGAGCGTGGGCGCTCAGTTCACTGGCCGTCGTCCCCGGGCGGATTGTCGCTGATCGATCTCCGGGGAACAAGGCCGGCGCGGACGCCTGCTTGATGCAAGCACCGCTCAAGCGCCGTGCGTGCCCCGGTCCGGCGGTGTGTCCAGATATCGAAAATCTGGAAATCCCGGGGCGCAATCGCGCCGATCTCAAACGGCGCGGCACCGCGCTTTGCTGGTCACCGCGCCTTGCTGAGGACGTACGACGGCCGCTTGGGAGCCGCCGCGGCCGCTTGAGCGAGGTGCGTGGCCAGTTGATCGATGCGCTTCTGGTTATCGCCGATCTGGGAGACCCATAGATCCTGGATCTGCTGGGTGTGCGCGAACGCATCCATCGTCCGCCAGCGATTGAGCCGGTATTTGCCGTCGGCAAGCGGGACCGCGGTCAATTTGAGACCCATGCGGTCCATCTTGGTGACGAACGCCTCGACATCGAATTCAAGCATTTCCAACTCGCCTGCTCACTGCGCAACAAATGTCTCGCGAAGCAACGAAGCAACCCCACGCGCCTCACGCGGTATACGTCAGCCTACGCGACCAACGCATCACCTTTGCGACACAACTCAGCCGCATTCAGTTTGCGGGGCTGTTTCCACGTAAATCAACCGCTTCGCCGAGTTATCCCTGCACTTTGCCGGCGTGGTGTGCCGCCGTGGCCACACATTCGCCGCCGCCATGGCGGAACCACCCTGTGGTGCGACCATGTGGCGCGACCCGGACTGATGCTTCCCATCCGTTCGCCCGGCGCGTCCTTTCGCGGTATAGCAACCCGCATTTGAAACCCGAGCGCAGCCCAGGTCGGCGCGCCGATGAGAGCGAGACCCGCCTTGACCCTACGCGACCACGGTTCGATCACTGACCGGCGCGCCTTGCTGCAAGGTTCCGGCGCCGTGCTGGCTGGGACCGTGCTGGCCTTGCCGGGCGCGGCCGCGGCGCAGAACGCCCACGGCTCGTTCGAGCAGTGGCGCGACGCGTTCCGCCCGCGGGCGCTGGCGCGCGGGGTGTCGGAGGCGACCTATGCGCGGGTCATGTCGATCAAGCCCGACACTTCGGTCTATGCGCAGATCAGGTCACAGCCGGAGTTCAACGAGGCGTTGTGGCAATACCTCAACCGCCGCGTGTCGGACTGGCGGATCATCACCGGCAAGGCGCGGGCGAAGCAACATGCCGCACTGCTCGCCCGCCTCGAAAACGACTACGGCGTCGACCGCTATATCATGCTGTCGCTGTGGGGCGTGGAGTTCGAGCTTCGGCGAGGTGATCGACAATCCCAAATACATGCGGCCGGTGATCCCGGCGCTCGCGGCGCTGGCCTGGGGCGAGCCGCGCCGGCGCACCTATTGGGAAGCCGAACTGCTCAACGCCCTCGTCATCGTCGAGCGCGGCTGGGGCGACCCAAAGGAGATGATCGGCTCGTGGGCCGGCGCCATGGGCCACACCCAGTGGATGCCGGAGGTTTGGCTCCATGTCGGCGTCGACTACAACCACGACGGCCGCACCTCGCCCTATGGCCCGCCCGACGACGCGCTCGCCGGCACTGCGCATTTCCTGGTCGAGCGTGGCAAGTATCGCCGCGGCGAGGCCTGGGGCTATGAGGTCAACGCGACCGGAGGCGGCGGCAGCGGCTCGCGCACCTATGCACAGTGGCGCGATGCCGGCGTCACCCGCGCCGACGGCGGGCCGTTCCCGCGGCCGGATGACAAAGCAACGCTCTCGATCCCAGTCCCGGGCGGGCCCGCCTTCCTGCTGGGCCAGAACTTCTCCGCGGTAAAGAGCTACGACCCCGCGTTCTCCTATGCCCTCGCGGTGTGCCATCTGGCCGACCGCATCCGCGGTGGTGGCGAATTCATCCACCCGTTCCCCGGCAGCGAGCGCACGATGACGCTGGCCGAGGTGCAGGAACTCCAGCGCCGCCTCACCGCCCTCGGCTTCAATACCGACGGCAGCGACGGCCGCGTCGGCAGCGACACCCAGCGGGCGGTGCGGGACTTTCAGAGAAAAGTTGGCATTTCGCCCGCCGACGGCTATGCCGGTCTCAAGGTCCTGGCACGGTTGCGTCAAAGCTCGTGATCGGCTTGGATCGCCCCGCTCAGAAATCCTGCCTCGATCAGAAAGCAATCCCGATGTCCACACGCGAAGTCGCGGCGCCCGGCCGGCCAGCCCCATCCAAGATAACGGACATGTCCGCCGTCGAACGTCCGATTCCATCGGGCACCAACGCCGCCGGGTTCGGCAGCGACGTGGTCGCCGAAGTCCTGCGCGACCTCGACATTCCCTATATCGCGCTCAATCCCGGCGCGAGCTATCGCGGCCTCCACGACAGCCTCGTCAACCATATCGGCAACGCCGCGCCGCAGATGCTGCTGTGCCTCCACGAGGAGGCGGCGGTGGCGATCGCCCACGGCTATGCCAAGGTCACCGGCAAGGCGATGGCGGCCGCCGTGCATTCCAATGTCGGGCTGTTCCACGCCACCATGGCGATCTTCAACGCCTGGTGCGACCGCATGCCCGTCATCATCCTTGGCGCCACCGGGCCGGTGGACGCCGCCCAGCGCCGCCCCTGGATCGACTGGATTCACACCGCCGCCGACCAGGGCGCGATCGTGCGCAACTACACCAAATGGGATGACCAGCCAGCCTCCCCCGGCGCGGCGCGCGAAGTCCCTGCTACGGGCGTCGTGGCTGAGCAACGCCGCCCCCCAGGGGCCGGTCTACATCAATCTCGACGCCGAGATGCAGGAAGCGGTGCTGGAAAAGCCGCTGCCGCCCTATGACCCCAAGCGCTACATGCCGCCGGTGGTCAACGCGCCGCCCACCGACCTCATCAAGCAGGCTGCCGAGTGGCTCAAGAATGCCAAGCATCCCCTGATTCTCGCCGGCCGCGTCTCCCGCGATGTCACGGCGTGGAAGCAGCGCGTCGCGCTCGCCGAGGCGATCGGCGCCCATGTGACGACGAGCCTGAAGGTCGGCGCGGCCTTCCCCACCGACCATCCCCTGCACGTCGACGCACCCATGGTCTTCACCAAGGACGAGTTGACGCCGCTCCTCAAAGAGGCCGACGTCATCCTCAGTCTCGACTGGGTCGACCTCGCCGGCATGTTCAAGCCGCTCGGCGGCCCGCCTTCCGGCAAGGTGATCCAGATTTCGCTGGACCACCAACTTCACAATGGCTGGAGCATGGACTACCAGGCCCTGCCCCCGGTCGATCTCTTCATCTCGGCCGACCCGGACACCGCCACCACCGCCCTGCTGCAGGCGATCGGTCCCGCCCCCGCCAAGGCCGCCGGTGGATCGCCGCGGCCGCTCCATGAACCCAAGGGGGGCGAGCGCGCGCTCGGCGTCGAGGACCTCGCCTATGCGCTGCGCCGCGCCGTCGGCAAACGCGACGTTACCCTCGCCCATCTGCCGCTGTCCTGGCAGGGCTCGTTCTGGCACCTGCGCCATCCCCTCGACTTCGTCGGCTCCGATGGCGGCGGCGGCGTCGGCGGCGGCCCCGGCATTTCCGTGGGCGTCGCGCTCGCCTTGAAGGGATCGGGCCGGCTGCCGATCGGTATCTGCGGCGACGGCGACTTCCTGATGAGCGTCACTTCGCTCTGGACTGCGGTGCACTACCGCATTCCCCTTCTGATCGTGGTGGCCAACAATCGCTCGTTCTACAATGACGAGGTCCATCAGGAGCGGATGGCGATTTTGCGCAACCGTCCCGTCGACAACAAATGGATCGGCCAGAAGATGCTCGATCCCGAGATCGATCTCGCCGCGCTGGCGCGTGCCCAGGGCGCCCGCGGCTACGGGCCGATCACCAAGGCGGACGAACTGCCGAAGGTGTTCGCCGAGGCGATTGCCGCGGTGGATGCCGGCGAAGTGGCCGTGGTCGACGTCCGCATCGAGCCGGGCTACGGCGCCCGCCAGGCCAGCGGCGCCATGGCGCGCAAAAGCGGTTAGAGTCGTAGCGCGATTGTTCGCTCGGCTTCAGTCAGCCCCATCCCCCGTCTTCAGGGGGAGGGAGAAGAAGGGCTGACGACTGGAATGGAATCTTGGTATGTCGCGAGCACGCGCAACGAGAGGAACTGATGGCGACGGTGTCGACGCTACCGGAACGCAAGGCTGAGGGCGTGCGCGGCGCGGCGGCCGGCATTCTGGTCGTCGACGACATCTTCGTGCAGTTCGAGACCCCGGAAGGCCCGCTGGTGGCGGTCGACCATGTCTCGCTGAGCGTGCGCCCCGGAGAATTCCTCGCCGTGATCGGCCCGTCCGGCTGCGGCAAGTCCACGCTGTTCAACGTGGTCGGCGGCCTGCTCGACGGCTATCGGGGCGAGGTCACGGTGGCCGGCGAAACCGTGCGCGGGCCGCACCCCTCGATCGGCATGGTGTTCCAGGAGGAATTGACCTTTCCCTGGCGCACCGTGATCGAGAACGTCGCGTTCCCCCTGGAAATCGCCGGCGTCGGCAAGACCGCGCGGCTCGAAAAGGCGAAGCGATTCATCTCGCTGGTCGGTCTCGTCGGGTTCGAGAACCGTTACCCCAACGAACTCTCCGGCGGCATGCGCCAGCGCGTCGCCATTGCCCGCACGCTCGCCTCGGAACCGAAGATCCTGCTGATGGACGAGCCGTTCGCCTCTCTCGACGAGCAGACCCGGCTGCTGCTGGGCGACAAGGTGTTGCAGATCCAGCAGGACCTCAAGCAGACGACGCTGCTCATCACCCACAACATCACCGAGGCGGTGCAGCTGGCCGACCGCATCCTGGTGATGAGCTACCGGCCCGGCAAGGTGAAGCGGATCGTGGACATCGACCTGCCGCGGCCGCGCTCCTCCGAGATCGTGTCGAGCGAAGCCTTCGGCCGCTACGTCGCGCAGATCTGGAGCGACCTGCGCGAAGAGGCGAGCCGCGGCATGCGCGACGACGAAGACCGTGCGCTCCATCACGGGGAGCACGGGTCGTGACCGCCGCCGCTATCGCGCGCTCGCGGGCGGCGCCGATGGCGCTCGGCTTCGGCACCCTCGTCGTCGGCATCCTCGCCGTCGAGTTGCTCATCCGCGTCGGCGTCATCAACCGATTCATCGTGCCGCTGCCGTCGCAGGTCGCGCTCGCCTTCGAACGCGTCATCACCGAGGAAGACCTCGGCGAGCGGTTTCGCCTGACGTTTTTCGAAGCCCTTACGGCCGGGGTGATGATCACCGTGGTCGGGGTTGCGATCGGCATCCTGCTATACCGGGTGAACCTGCTTCGGCAGGCGACCGAGACCTGGGTCGCCGCGATGGCGTCGGCTCCCACCGTGCTGATGTACCCCCTGTTCCTCGTGATATTCGGCCGCAGCGCCTGGACCATCATCATGATGGGTTTCGTCGCCGGACTGCCGCCGGTAATCCTCAAGACCGTCGAGGGACTGTCGGGGACGCGGCGCGTGCTCATCAATGTCGGCCGCAGCCTCAAGCTGACCGGGCCGCAGCTGTTCGTGAAGATCCTGTTCCCGGCCGCACTGCCGACCATCTTCGTGGGCGTGCGGCTCGGCCTGATCTTCACCCTGATCAACGTGGTCGGCGTCGAGTTCCTGATCAACTTCGGCGGCCTCGGCCAGCTCATCAACGACCTCGCGGAGCGCTACGATCTGCCCGGCACCTATGCTGCGATCTGCTTCGTGATCCTGGTCAGCGTCTGCTTTTTCGTTCTCACCGAATGGATCGAGCGATGGCTGAGGCCGGTCGAATAAGCCTGCCGGCAGCGGCGGCGCCGTGGCTCGATCCGGTGACCCGGCTCCGGCTCGTGATCATCATCGGCGTGCTGGCGTTCTGGGAGGGGCTCGCCCGTTCCGGCCTGCTCTACCGCGACGTGGTGCCGTCGCTGGTCGCGATCGGCGGCGCGCTGGACAAGCTGCTTTGGACGCCCCTGTGGGTGATGCTCACGACGGGGAACCCCGCAGAGCTGCTTTCCGCCAACAGCTTTTATTGGAACCTGTGGGTGACGGCGGGCGAGGTCGGAACCGCGCTGCTGATCGGCGGCGTCTCCGGCGTGGTGGTCGGCCTCCTGCTCGGCGGCAGCCGCCTGCTGTCGAAGGCCTACGAATCCTATCTCTACTATCTCGGCCCCACGCCCAAGATCATCTTCTTTCCTGTCATGATCATGTGGTTCGGCGTCGGCCCTGGCTCCAAGGTCGCCATGGGCGCGATTTCCTGCTTCTTCCCCATAGCGCTCTCCACCGCCGCGGGAATGCGCCAGATCGACAAGGTGCTGATCAAGGTCGGCCAGAGCTTCCGCGCCAATGCCTGGCAGATGGCGACCAAGATCTATCTGCCGGCGATGCGCCATCCCATGATCAACGGCGTCCGGCTCGGGCTCGGCGTCGCCATCATCGGCACGCTGCTGGCCGAGACCAAGCTTTCCAACCGCGGCGTCGGCTTCCTCATCATCCAGGCCTACAGCCTGTTCGACATGCCGCGCATGTATGCGATGCTGATCGTGCTGTTCGTGGTGGCGATCGGCGCCAATGCGCTGGTCGGCCGGCTCGGCGGGCTCAGCACCATAAGGCAACGGTGAACACGAGCAAAACTCCGGGAGGACACCCATGAAGAAGCTTGTTGGACTGGCATTCGCCGCGACGTTCGCGCTCGGTTGCGCGCTCCCCGCCCACGCCGACGATGTCGTCAAGCTCACCATCGGCCAGCGCGGCAACTGGGACACCGCGATCGCCCATCTCGGCAGCAAGGCCGGCATCTTCAAGAAGCACGGCATCGAGGTCGAGATGGTCTACACCTCCGGCAGCGGCGAGACGCTGCAGCCGGTGATCGGCGGGGCCGTGGATGCCGGTGTCGCGGTGGGCACGATCGGCGCCATCGCGGCCTATTCCAAGGGCGCGCCGGTGCGCATCATCGCCGCCGAGGCGACCGGCGCCGCCGACTACTGGTACGCCAAGACCACGTCGCCCATCAAGAAACTGACCGATCTCACCGACAAGAACACCATCGCCTATTCCACCAAGGGATCGTCGACCAACTCGATCGTGCGTGCCTTCATCGACCAATACAAATTGAAGGTGAAGCCGATGACGACCGGCAATCCGTCCTCGACGCTGACCGCCGTCATGACCGACCAGGTCGACGTCGGCTGGGCCTCGCCGCCATTCGGGCTCAAGGAGATCGACGAGGGCAAGACCCGCGTCGTCGCCCGCGCCACCGACGCCGCCATGGTGCGCGGCCAGACCATCCGCGTCGTGGTCGGCAATGCCGACGCGCTGGCCAAGCGCAAGGAGGTATTCGACCGCTTCATGAAGGCCTATCGCGAGACCATCGCCTACATGTACAGCGACAATCCCCAGGTCATCAAAGATTACGCCGAATTCGCCGGCGTTTCCGAGACCGTGGCCCGCCACGTGCGCGACGATTTCTTCCCGCGGTCGCTGGTCGAGCCGGACGAGATCCACGGCATGGATTCGCTCCTGGCCGAGGCGGTGACGCTGAAGTTTATCCCGACGCCGCTGACCAAGGAGCAGGTCGCGGAGCTGGTGAAGATACAGAAGTGAGAAGCTTGCCCCGCGTTTCTGACATCGCGACCTCATCCTGAGGAGCCGTGCAAAGCACGGCGTCTCGAAGGATGGCCACGCGCACTTGCGTCACATGGAGTTGCAGATGCCATGTTCGCTGCCATCCTTCGAGACGCGCGCAAAGGCGCGCTCCTCTGGATGAGGTCGCAAATGGTTTCCAAGCTCACTGGTATGATGGGCTGGAATTCGTACGCGTCACAGCTTGAACGTCTCGTACACCGACGGGATGAAACAGCTCCTCCACCTTCATCAGCCGCGGCGACAGGCCCTGCGAATGGTGGTGGTGCAGGAACGTCTCGAGCGTCTTGCGGTTGGGCTCGACGCCGTAGGACCAGAAGTCGCGGCCCATCAGGTCCCGCACCGATTTCAGCGTTTCTTCCACGAAGGGCAGCGTCACCTTGGTCGCGGAGGTGTCGCTGAGCGCGGCGAGCGCCACGGTCTTCGACTGCTCGAACGCCTTGAACACCGCGACCGGCAGCCACGGATGCTTCTCGGCGAGCGTGCGGCGGATGCCGATGAGATGCATGATCGGGAAGATGCCGGTGCGCTTGTACCAGTCCTTCGCCGCCGCGGTGGGGTCGCGGAACAGCCAGCCCACATTGGGGTGGCCGCGCTCGATGAATGACGGCGGGCGCGGCGCGATGAAGCCGTCGATGTCGCCGCGGTCGAGCAGCGCGGAGATGGTCGCGCCCTCCGGGGCGTTGTCGAGCCGCACGCCCGGCGGCAGCTTCACCGTGATCTTCTCCGGGCGGCCCGCCTCCTCGATGCCGCCGCGGATCCAATGGATGTCGGCGGGCTTCACGCCAAAGTCGTCCTCGAGGATCGCGCGCGCCCACACATTGGCGGTGAGCTGATATTCGGGGACGCCGACCTTGCGGCCCTTGAGGTCCTTGGGCTCCTTGATGCGGTCGGTGCGCACATAGATCGAGGTGTGGCGGAACGCCTTCGACACGAAGGCGGGAATGCCCACATAGGGGCAGTCGCCGAGCGCCGTCTTGACCGTGAAGCTCGACAGCGACAGCTCGCAGATGTCGAAATCGACCGAGCGGAAGGCGCGGAAGAAGATCTCTTCCGGCGACAGGGTCATGAACACGGGATCGACGCCGTCGATGCGGACGGCCCCGTTGATCAGGGGACGGTTGCGGTCATAGTCGCCGACCGCGACGGACAGGTTGAGATTGGACATGAGGGTTCCCGGTGAGCGCCGCTGACACTTCGTTCCGACACTCGACCGAGGTTCCCCCTCCCCCTTTCAGGGGGAGGGAGTGGCCGAAGCGCGATCAAGCGCCGGGGTCAGAGCACTAGCGCGAAGCGCCAGGCGGCGCCACCCTCAACTCCGCAGCCGGTCCACCGGATCGGCGGAGGCGACGTCGATGATGCGCAATTGCATCCGCTCTTCGCCCTGCCAGCGATCGAGGGAAAGCGAGCCTACCGCATGGACCGGGCGTCCCCGGCTGCCGATGAGCGCCTGGCCGAGCTTCTGTCCGACGGCACGGAAGGCGATGGCGTTGATGGCGCTGCCGTCGCCCGACTGCAGGCGAGCCCGCACATGGGCCTGGCCGACCTCCTCGGCATAGGCGACGGTATGGGCGGGCAGCGCGATCACCGGCTCGGGATTGCCGGCGCCGAACGGGCCGGCTCGCGCGATGGTGGCGTGAAGCTCGGCATTCGCGGCGCGTGCCGTCAGCGCGCCGTCGACCAGGAGCGAGTCGTCGCGCCGCGCCGCTTCCACCGCGGCGCCCAGGGTCTCTTCGAGATAGGCGCGGAACTCGCTCAACGCGTCCTTGCGCAGCGTGATGCCGGCGGCCATGGCGTGGCCGCCGCCCTTCACCAGCAGCCCCTGGGTGACCGCGTGGCGGACGGCGCGGCCGAGATCGACCCCGGGGATGGAGCGGCCCGAGCCCGCGCCGGTGTCGCCCGGACCGAATGCGATCGCGAAGGCCGGCCGGCCGAACCGCTCCTTGAGCCGCGCCGCGACGAGCCCGACCACGCCGGGATGCCACCGCGGTGATGCAGTTACCACAACCGCGCCACGCTCCTCGAGGCCGAGCGCGGCCATCGCCTCCGCCTCGGCTTCCGCGACGGCGGCCATTTCGATGGTCTGGCGCTCGCGGTTGAGGCGGTCGAGCTCGGCGGCGAGTCCTGCGGCTTCGGAGGGATCCTCGCACAGCAGCAGCCGCGCGCCGAGATCGGCCTGGCCGATCCGTCCGCCGGCATTGATGCGCGGCCCCAGCATGAAGCCGAGATGCCACGGCTCCGGCGGCCCGGTGAGCCGCGCCGCGTCGATCAGCGCGGTGAGCCCGACGCGCTCGCGCCGCCGCATCGCGATCAGGCCCTTGGCGACGAAGGCACGGTTGAGCCCCTTGAGCGGCACGACGTCGGCGACGGTACCGAGCGCAACGAGATCGACGAAATCGAGAAGGTCCGGCTCCGGGCGCGTGGCGTTCCAGAAGCCGCGCCGGCGCAGCTCGCGGTTGACCGCGACGATCGTGAGGAACACCAGCCCGACCGCGGCGAGATGCCCGAGCTCGGAGAGATCGTCGAGCCGGTTGGGATTGACGATCACCGCATCGGGGAGGTCTTCGTCGGCTTGGTGGTGATCGATGACGACCGTATCGAGGCCAAGGCGCTTCGCCTCGGCGAGCGGCTCCAGGCTCGTCGTCCCGCAATCCACGGTGACGAGAAGCCGTGCGCCGCGCTCGGCGAGCGAGCGGATCGCCTCGACATTGGGCCCATATCCCTCGAAGATCCGGTCGGGAATGTGGATCAGCGGATCGAGCCCGCCGCGGCGCAGGAAGCTCGCCAGCAGCGCCGCCGAGGTCGCGCCGTCGACGTCGTAGTCGCCGAAAATGGCGACCTGCTCGCCCCGCTCCACCGCATCGGCGATGCGGCTCGCCGCGGCCGCCATGTCGGTGAGGACATTGGGGTCGGGCATCAGCCCCTTGAGCGTCGGATCGAGATAGGCGGCGACGGCATCGGCCTCGACCTCGCGGCCGGCGATGACGCGGGCGAGCAGCTCCGGCACGCCGTGGCGCTGCACGATCGCGAGCGCCCGCGCATTGCCGCGGTCGTCGAGCCGGTCGCGCCAGGCGCGCCCCGTCACGGAGCGCTCGACGCCGAGAAAATGGCGGTTCAGATGGACGGTGGTCATGCTCGCTGCTTGCAACGTTTCGCCACGCCGGTGCCGGCGGGACCTTCGTTACGAGTCGCAAGTATAGCAGAGCCGCCGGACGGCATGACATCGCCCGCGGAGTCATCCACTGCCGTGTCAGGGCGGCCGATGGGTTCGCGGAATCGACGAACTACAAATGAAACTTCTCCAGCTGGCGGTGCTCGGCGCGGATCCAACGCACGGTGCCGGTGGCGGCGCGCATTACCACGGTCTCGGTCTCGACCATGCCCTCCTTGAAACGGACGCCCTTGAGCATGGAGCCGGTGGTGACGCCGGTCGCAGCGAACACGCAGTCGCCCCTCACCATGTCTTCCATGTGGTATTTCTTGCGCGGGTCCTTGATCCCCATCTTGGCTGCGCGCGCGCGCTTTTCATCGGTATCGAGCACCAGGCGGCCCTGGATCTGACCGCCGATGCAGGCGAGCGCCGCCGCCGCGAGCACGCCTTCCGGCGCGCCGCCGATGCCGATATAGATATCGATCCCGGTCGACTCGGGGTCGGCGGTGTGGATCACGCCGGCGACGTCGCCGTCGGTGATGAAGCGCACCGCGGCACCCGCCTTGCGCACGGCGGCGACGAGGTCGGCATGGCGGGGACGGTCGAGAATGAGCGCGGTGATGTCGCTGGGCTTTACGCCCTTGGCCTTGGCGAGCGCGCGAATGTTTTCCTCCGCCGGCGCGTCAAGATCGACGATGCCCTTGGCATAGCCGGGACCGATGGCGATCTTTTCCATGTAGACGTCGGGCGCGTTGAGCAGCGAGGAGCCTTCCGCCATGGCCATGGTGGCGATGGCCCCCGGCATGTTCTTGGCGCACAGCGTGGTCCCTTCGAGGGGATCGACCGCAATGTCCACCTTCGGTCCGTGCCCGCCGCCGACCTTTTCTCCGATGAACAGCATCGGCGCCTCGTCGCGCTCGCCCTCCCCGATCACCACGGTGCCGATGATCGGCAGATTGTTCATCTCCCGTCGCATCGCGTCGACCGCGGCCTGATCGGCCGCCTTCTCGTCGCCGCGGCCGCGCAGCAACGCCGCCGCGACCGCCGCGCGCTCGGTCACCCGCGCGATCTCCAGCGCGAGGATGCGGTCCAGCATGGTGCTGGTCTTGCTGGGGCTGGGCGACATTGGATTCCCTTCCTGCCGGTTGTCGGCTAATTCTTGTCGACTCATTGCTGTCGGCTCGATCTTGGCGCCTAATTCTTCTCGATGCGAATGACCTGCGGCTGACCGGCGATGACGCCCTCGCCCTTGATCGCGTTCAAGGCGCGACGCACCGCATCCTCGGTGGTGGCATAGGTGATCAGTATGACGGGAGCCGGCGTGGCCGGGCTTTTCGGGTCGTCGCCGCCATGGGGCCGGCCGCCGGGATGACGCTGCACGATGGATTCCAGCGAGATCATCTGGTCCGCCAGATGCTTTGCGATGGTGGCGAAGGTGCCGGGGCGGTCGAGCGCGAGGAGGCGAATGTAGTAGCCGCCTTCGTGGCGCTGCATCGGCGCCTTGCGGTACTCCACCAGCGCGCCGGCCGGCCGGCCGAACGCCGCCACCCGCGCACCCCTGGCGATATCGGCGAGGTCGGACACCACCGCCGATGCGGTCGCTTCGCCGCCCGCCCCCGGCCCCACCAGCGTGATCGGCGCAATCCCGTCGGCATCGATGGACACCGCGTTGGTCACGCCCATGACCTGGGCGATCGCGCTGTCCTTGGGCACCATGGTCGGATGCACCCGTTGCTCGATGCCCTGCGCGGTGCGCACTGCGACGCCCAGCAGCTTGACGCGGTAGCCGAGTTCCTCCGCGGCTTCGAGATCCTCCGGCGCGATCGAGGAAATGCCTTCGACGAACACCGCATCGGGATTGACGCGGGTGCCGAACGCGATGCTCGCGAGGATGGCGAGCTTCTGCGCGGTGTCGAAACCCTCCACGTCGAAAGTCGGGTCGGCCTCGGCATAGCCCAGCCGCTGCGCGTCCTTGAGGCATTCGGCAAACGACAGCCGCTCCTGCTCCATGCGGGTCAGGATGTAATTGCAGGTGCCGTTGAGGATGCCGTAGACGCGCGCGAAGGAATTGCCGGCGAGGCCCTCCCGCAAGGTCTTGACGACCGGGATGGCGCCACCGACCGCGGCTTCGAAATTGAGCGCGACCCCGTGCTTCTCGGCGAGATCGGCGAGCGCGGCGCCGTGCTTGGCGAGCAGCGCCTTGTTCGCGGTGACGACCGATTTGCCGGCGGCGAGCGCGGTTTCCACCGCGCGCTTGGCGGGATCGCCGTCGCCGCCCATCAATTCGACGAAAACGTCGATGCCGGGGTCGGCGGCGAGCGCGACGGGATCGCCGACGAAACGCGGCTTGGCGGCGCCGAGGTCGCGCTTCCTGGCGCGATCACGCGCGCTTACCGCGACCACCTCGATGGGGCGGCCGCAGCGCAGCGCAAGCACGTCGCGGTGCTGCTCCAGGAGCCGCACGACGGCGGAACCCACCGTGCCGAGCCCGGCAAGACCCGCTTTCAAGGGCGCGACCATGGACCGTCCGCAAGAGGCAGTTGCGCCGCGTTCAGCGGCGCTTCGCAAGAGGGACGACGTTGTGCAACTTTTCCGGGCCGGTTTCAAGGAACCGCCGCAGGTTGCGGGCCGCCTGGCGGATGCGCTGCTCGTTTTCCACCAGCGCGATGCGCACATGGCCCTCGCCGTGCTCGCCGAAGCCGATTCCGGGCGAAACCGCGACCTCGGCCTTTTCGATCAGCAAGGTGGAGAACTCCACCGTGCCCAGCGTGCGGAACGGCTCCGGCAGCGGCGCCCAGGCGAACATCGATGCCCGCGGCGCGGGAATGTCCCAGCCGGCGCGGCCGAAGCTCTCGACCAGCACGTCGCGGCGGCGCTTGTAGATGTCGCGCATCTCGCGGATGCAGTCGTCGGGCCCGTTGAGCGCCGCGGTGGCGGCGACCTGGATCGGCGTGAAGGCGCCGTAGTCGAGATAGGATTTGACGCGGGCGAGCGCCGCGATGATGCGCTCGTTGCCGACCGCGAATCCGATGCGCCAGCCCGGCATCGAATAGGTCTTGGACATCGAGGTGAATTCCACCGCCACATCCATCGCGCCCGGCACCTGCAGGATCGACGGCGGGGGCTCGTCGTCGAAATACACTTCCGCATAGGCGAGATCGGACAGCACGATCAGGCTGTGCTTCTTCGCGAATGCGATGACGTCCTTGTAGAAGTCGAGGTCGGCGACGGCGGCGGTCGGATTGGCCGGATAGCACACGACCAGCGCCAGCGGCTTCGGGATCGAATGCATGCAGGCGCGCTCGAGCGCTTCGAAAAATGCCGGCGTCGGGTCGGACGGCACCGAACGAATCACACCGCCCGCCATCAGAAAGCCGAAGGCGTGGATAGGATAGCTCGGATTGGGAACGAGGACGACATCGCCCGGCGCCGTAATCGCCTGCGCGACGTTTGCGAATCCCTCCTTGGATCCCAATGTAGAGACGATCTGGGTATCAGGGTTGAGCTTCACCCCGAACCGACGGGCGTAATAGGCGGCCTGGGCGCGGCGCAGCCCGGGAATGCCTTTGGAGGCGGAATAGCGATCGGTGCGCGGCCTGCCGACGGTGTCCTTGAGCTTCTCGATAACATGGGCGGGGGTCGGCAGGTCGGGGTTGCCCATGCCGAGGTCGACGATGTCGGCGCCGGCGTTGCGTGCGGCGGCCTTGGCGCGATTCACCTGCTCGAACACATAGGGTGGCAAGCGGCGGATGCGGTGAAATTCTTCCATCTTCCCAGTCTCCTGCGCGCGGGTCGGCCGCGCGGGGGGTCGTCGAGGGGCTAGACTTTTATCATGGGAACGGCGTCATGCATGGTTTTTCGCCGAGGAAGATCCGGCTAATTCGGGTTCGCGGCGGAGGACTGCGCCCGCCTGGCCTGCTGCGCCCGCATGACCGCGAGCTCAGCCTCGACCCGCTTCTTCTCTTCCTCGGTCAGGACTGCGGAGTTCCGCGGCGGCGGCATGTCGTGGACCGCCGGATAAGCCGGCGCGGCCGCCGGGCGCTCCGGCGCGTCCTGAGGCAGGCCGCCCACTGCCGCGGGAATATCCCCGCCCATGGTCGAGCAAGAGGCCAGCGGGCCGGCCCCCGCAAAGGCCAGCATCAATCCGAGCAAAAGCAGGGCCGGTTGGCGCTGATTGCGACCGACGCTTCGCGACTTTGACATCTTTGTCAGACAGTGCCGATGGTATGCGTTAGGCAGATGGTAGAATGGCCGCACGGTCAAGTATCTCGTTAATATGACTAAACAATGGAGTGAAACCGAGGATGGCAAAGCCACCCCTGGATGGAAGCCCTCCCCCTGCTGCGGGCCGGCCGCGCCGAACCCGGCGCGGGCAGGCGCCGCACGGCACCGGCGATTCCGCCCCCCAAAACGCTCCGGATAAGCCGACAACCGCGGTCGAAGCATCATCCAATAAGATTAACGCAATATTGCCTGTGGAAACAACGGCGACCGCGACGCAACCCACTGCGCAAACGGAGCCGCATCCGAATGTCGCCCCACATCCCGCTACCTCCAGGACCGCGGCGACCCCTGAAATCACCACCGACCTCAGAGCGTTCGGACCCGGAGCGACCAAGTCAACCGCGACCAACTCCCCGTCGTCCACCAAGCCTGTTGCTTCCGAGGCCCAGCCGGCAGCCCCCATCCTGGAACCGGCGCCCCCTGCACCTGTCGCCCCAATACTTGCAGCGCCCCCATCCCAATCTCCCGCTGCAACCTCCCGGCCCCCCGCTCCCGAGGCTGCGCCTACCAGCCCTGCATCCGTTCGGCCTGCGATCGTCAAGCCCGGGATTCCGAAGTCTGCGGCTCCCGAGCGACCCGCTGCCGCACCTGCCACCACGCCAGCCGCCGCCAAGCCGCAGCCGCAATTGCCGGTGGTCCTGCCACCAACCAGCCTGCCACCAACCCGCCTGGCGCGCACGGCCCCGGCTTTGCCGGCGACGGTCTCGCCGCCCGCGACCTCGGCCGACGCCCATCCCGGTACTGTCGATCTCGATGCGCTGACCAAGAATTTCGCCCGGCTGGTGGAGGAAGGCGGCCGCGCGGTGGCGGCCTATCTCAAGCCGCGCGAGGACGGCGCCAAGAAGGTCGGCTATTCCGACGAGATCAACGATGCCGTGAAGACTCTCGGCCAGGTCTTCGAATACTGGTTTGCCGATCCCCAGCGCACCGTCGAGATGCAGACGCGGCTCGGCAAAGGCTGGCTCGACCTATGGGCGAGCGCGGCGCACCGCCTCGCCGGCGAGCCGACGGCGCCGGTCGCCACGCCCGATCCGCGCGACAAGCGCTTCAACGATCCGGAGTGGTCCTCGAACCAGTATTTCGACTTCCTCAAGCAGGCCTATCTCGTCACCTCCGACTGGGCGAAGCACCTCGTCGACGATGCAAACGAGCTCGACCCCAAGACCCGCCAGAAGGCGGAATTCTACATGCGCCAGCTCGTCAACGCGGCGTCGCCGTCCAATTTCATCTTCACCAACCCGGTACTGCTGCGCGCCACGCTCAACGAGAATGCGGGGAACCTCGTCCGCGGCACCCACATGCTCGCCGAAGATATCGAGGCCGGCGGCGGTGAGCTCAAGATCCGCCAGTCCGACGCGTCGAAATTCGAGGTCGGCCGCAATCTCGCGGTGACACCCGGCAAGGTGATCCATCAGAACGAACTGATGCAGCTCATCCAATATGCGCCGACCACCGCGAAGGTGCTGCGGCGGCCGGTGCTGTTCGTGCCGCCCTGGATCAACAAGTTCTACGTGCTCGACCTCGCGCCGGAGAAGTCGCTGATCAAATGGTGCGTCGATCAGGGGCTCACGGTGTTCTGCATCTCCTGGGTCAATCCGGACGAGCATCTCGCCCAGAAGGACTTCGCCGACTACATGCGCGAGGGCCCGCTGGAGGCGCTCGACGTCGTCGGCGAAGATCACCGGCGAGACCGAGGTCAATGCGGTCGGCTATTGCGTCGGCGGCACCCTGCTCGCGATGACGCTCGCCTACATGGCGGCCAAGAACGACCACCGCATCGCGTCGGCCACCATGCTCACCACCCAGGTCGACTTCACCTATGCGGGCGACCTCAAGGTATTCGCGACCACGGAGGAGCAGATCCAGTCGGTGGAGCGGGAGATGGCCGAGCGTGGCTATCTCGAAGGCGAGAAGATGGCGACCGCCTTCAACCTGCTGCGCTCCAACGACCTGATCTGGCCCTACGTGGTCAACAACTACATCAAGGGCGAAGCGCCGTTCCCGTTCGACCTGTTGTACTGGAATTCGGACGCGACCCGCATGCCGGCGGCCAACCACTCCTACTACCTGCGCAACTGCTACCTCGAGAACAACCTCACCAAGGGGAAAACGACCATCGACGGCGTCCCGCATCGACCTCGGCAAGGTCAAGACGCCGATCTACAATCTCGCCACCCGCGAGGACCACATCGCGCCGGCGAGATCGATCTATCTCGGCTCGTCCTTCTTCGGCGGGCCGATGCGGTACGTGCTGTCGGGCTCCGGCCACATCGCCGGCGTGGTCAACCCGCCGAGCAAGGTGAAGTATCAATACTGGACCGGCGACACGCCGCACGGCGACGACGTCGACGCCTGGCTGAAGACCGCGACCGAGCATCCCGGCTCGTGGTGGCCCGACTGGCTCGCCTGGATCAAGGCGCAGGACAGCACGGAAGTCCCGGCGCGCGAGCCCGGCGGCGGCGTGGTCAAGCCGATCGAGGACGCGCCGGGGAGCTACGTGAAGGTGCGGAGCTGAGGCAGTCGGCGCCTCTGCGCTGGCTCCCTCTCCCGCTTGCGGGGGAGGGTCGGGGAGGGGGCACTTCCGGCTCGCGCAGACCTCTCGACGCGATGAAAGTTTGGCGTCCTCCAATCGATCGCGGGTGCCGGTTGGAAAGAGCCCCCTCCCTGACCCTCCCCCGCAAGCGGGAGAGGGAACAGCGGAGACCGGCCGAGCTCACGGGAACAGCGCGACCTGCTCCAGCCCCATCGTCTCCGGGAAATCCCAGCACCAGGTTCATGTTCTGCACGGCCTGGCCGGCGGCGCCCTTGACGAGGTTGTCGAGCGCCGAGCCGATGATGGCGCGGGACGCGATGCGGTCGGCGGCGACGCCGATGAAGGTCATGTTGGAGCCGCGCACGTGCCGCGTCTGCGGCATCTCGCCGAACGGCAGCACGTGCACGAAGGGCTCGCCGCCATAGGCCTTCGAAAGGATGGCATGGAGATCCTGCGGCGAACGGCCGTCGAGCCCGCGCACATAGATGGTCGAGAGGATCCCGCGATTCATCGGCACGAGGTGCGGGGTGAAGCTGACGATCACCTCGCGCCCGGCGGCGGCGGAGAATTCCTGGTCGAGCTCGGCCATGTGGCGGTGGTGGCCGACGCCATAGGCGTGGAAGCCTTCCGACACTTCCGAGAACAGCATGTTCTCCCGCGCCGCCCTGCCCGCTCCGGTCATTCCCGACTTGGCGTCGACCACGATCTCGTCGACATCGATGGCCTTGGCCTTGATCAGGGGCAACAGGGGCAGTTGCGCGCAGGTGGTATAGCAGCCGGGATTGGCGACGAGCCGCGCAGTTCTTGATGCGCTCACGGTGGATCTCGACGAGGCCATAGACCGCTTCGCCCTGAAGCTCCGGTGCGTGATGGGCGTCGCCGTACCAGCGCGCATAGGCGGCGGTGTCGGCGAGGCGGAAGTCGGCGGAGAGGTCCACCACCTTCATGCCCGGCGCCTTCGCAAACAGCTCCTTGATCACCTTCTGGGTGGTGGCATGGGGCAGCGCGCAGAACACGAGGTCGAGGCCGAGCGCCGGCCAGTCGAGGCCGTCGAGCGGAACGAGCTTGGGCAGCTTGAACGGCGAGAATTGCGCGAACACCTCGCGCATCTCCTGCCCGGCCTTGCGGTCGGCGGTGAGCAGCGCGATTTCGACCTGCGGATGGCGCAGCAGCAGGCGCACGCATTCCGATCCGGTGTAGCCGGAAGCGCCGAGCACGCCGATTTTCGCCGTCTTGGACATGTCCTAATCCTCTCCGCAGCAGGTGCCGCCGGGAAAACCGGATACCGCGTCGAATTTCGGGGGAAATGCGCCGCGTGATCCGCGGCCGCAGGTGACGATCAAACGCGACGATCAAACGCGCTCGCCCACCGCGGCCTGCAAGCGGCCACGGCGGCGCGGTGTGGGAATGCGCGTCGCGATCATGGCGACGCATGTAGCGGCGCGCGGCGATTTCGTCAATGTTGCGCATGTGGGGCTGCATCGAATCCGCTGGTATGATCGCTGGGAGGAACGGTGGGACCGACGGTTAGCCGAGCGAGGTGACAAATGCTTGAACTGCGCCCCAATTGCGAATGCTGCGACAAGGACTTGCCGCCGGCGGCGACCGATGCCGTGATCTGTTCGTTCGAGTGCACCTTCTGTCGGGACTGCGCGGACACCAGGCTCGGCGGACGCTGCCCGAACTGCGGCGGGAATCTTGTGCCCCGCCCGATCCGGCCTGCCGCAAAGCTCGCGAACAACCCGCCGTCGACGCGGCGCATTTTCAAGCCGCAGGGATGCGAGCAGGCCGAACACCCGACTTGAGCGTCCGCGTCGGAAGCGGCCGTCTCCCCCCGTTGGGAAGAGCCCGGGGCGAGGTTTGTTTTTCTGCAAAACAACCCCAAAGTAGCAGCCGCTGGCCTCGGATTTTGGCTTTCGCTCAACCTGTTCCCCGCCGGCTCCGTCGCCCGCCCAAATCCGCCCCTGTTTGAACCTTTCCCCGTCGAGCCAAGACTAACGACGACAGGGTAGGCTCAAGAATAAGGGGACCGACAATGTCCGAATTCGCAGTTTCAGCAGCCGAGGGCCGGGTTTTTGGTCTCGACATGGGCGACTGGTCGATGATGATCGGCGGTTCCGTGCTCGTCACGCTGATTGCGCTGCTGATCTGATCCGGCCGGACACATCAGCCTAAGTATTTGATTTTAATATATCTCTTTAAGAAGACCCAGCAGCGGACGCAAAAGAAACTGGGTTCCGGCCTTGCGGCCGGCCCCGGAATGACAACGTTTTTGCGCATTGCCCGCCTTACAGGATCGGATTCCACAGGATCGGGATTTCCTGGTAGCCGCTCGCGGTCTTTTCCACATGGGCGACCGACGGGAACGGGTAGTGGAAGCCCTGAACCGTCATCTTTTCGGCGGCCAGCATGTCGTAGACTTTGCGCCGGGTCGCCTCGGCCTGCACCGGCTCGTGATCGTAGAAGGCGTGCCAGCCGGGATGGCGGGCGAACAGGAACGGCGCATGGGTGACGTCGGCCTGCACATAGACCGTGTTCGGGCCGGACGAGACGATGTGGGAGGTGTGGCCGGGGGTATGGCCGGGCGTGCCGACCGCGGTGACGCCCGGGCAGCACTTCCTTGTCCCACTCGTAGGTGCGCAGGCGCTTGAGCACCTCGCCGCTCATGACCCGGCGCACGTTCTTGAAGTTCTCGGCGATGCGCGGGGTCGGCGACCGGCTCATCTCGCCGTCGTCCATCCAGTATTTGTGCTCGGGCGCCGGCACCAGCACTTCGGCATTGGGGAAGGCCAGCGAATTGTCGGCCCGCAGCAGCCCATTGATGTGGTCGCCGTGGTAGTGGGAGATCAGCACGGTGTCGATCGCCTTGGGGTCGATGCCCGCTGCGGCCATGTTGGCGAGCAACTGGCCGGCGACGCCGTTGGTCTTCTGGTAGTTCGCCTCGCCGGTGCCCATGTCGACCACGACGAGCCGCGAGCCCGTGTTGATCACGATCGGATTGTAGGGGCCGATGAAGACGTTCGGGTCCATGAAGCTTTGGGCGAGCGCGGCCTTCACCTCTTCGGTCTTGACGTTGGGCACGAAGGCCTCGGTCACGGGAACCTTGGCGACGCCGTCGCTGAGCACCGTGATCTCCATCGACCCGAGCTTGTAGCGATAGAAGCTCGCGGCCTGCTTGCCGGCGGGGGGCGCCAGAGCGAAGGCCGGCGGCGTGTTCCACTTGAATGCGGTGACGGCGGCGCCGGCGGCAGCGCCGGCAAGGATCGAACGTCGCGACAGTATGGTCATGGTTTCCTCCCTGGTCGTTTCTTGGCTCAGAATAGCAAAATCACGTCCAGATGAACTTGAAAATCTTGGAGATGCCGTCGCCCAGGGTGAGCAGCATCGCCGCCCAGATGAAGGCCGAGACGAAGTTCGCGGCCTGGAACTCCCAGAACGGCATCTCGAATATGCCGGCCACCAGCGGCACCGAGGCGCGCAGCGGCCCGAAGAACCGGCCGATCATGATCGCCAGCGGCCCCCACAGCTTCACGAAGCGCTCGCCGCGCGGGATCAGCTCGGGGTGGCGCGACAGCGGCCACATGTGCGCCACCGCCGGCCCGATCTTGAGGCCGATCCAGTAGGACAGCCAGTCGCCCAGCGCCGCCCCGATCGCGGCGGCGGTGAGGATCGGCCAGAAGCTGATGCCGCTGCTGCTGATCACGGTGCCGATGGCGACCAGCATCGCCCAGGCCGGCAGCAGCAGCGATATGAAGGCGAGCGATTCCCCGAACGCCAGCGCCCCGACGATGGGCGCCGCCCACACCTCATGGGCGCGGACGAAGTCGACCACCGCCTGCGTATAGTCTTCGAGCGACATGGCCTCACTCTAAGGCTGAAGCGCTCGGCTGTACCGTTCGCCCAGCATCTGCGCCAGTGCGCGTCTCGTCGCAATGTTGCCCATCACGGCAAACCACGCCGTTTCTCCGTACACAGGCGTGGAATTGATGAAAGAGTACTTGACATATATTCATTATTATGATCATAATTAAGATCATAAAAGTGATCAAATAAATGTCAGCACGCCTGCGCCCACCCCCGACCTTCATGCTTCCGGCGACACCGGTCGAGCAGGCCATTCCGGTCCGACGGACCGCAACGCCTTTGGCGCGACGGTTCTACCAAATCTGCATGGCGATGGTTGCGGACTCGGTGGCTGAGGCCGACCTTACTCCGCTGCAGTACGGCGTGCTGCCCTATCTCAACAAGGAGACCGGCGAGCCTGGGATAGATCAGAGTGGGCTCGCCGCGCGCCTTGGTATCGATCGCAACAATGCCAGTGTCATCGTCGGACAGCTCGAAAAAAAGGGGCTGATTGAGCGTCGGGTGGACGATGCCGATCAGCGTGCCCGGCACCTCTATCTCACGCCGCAGGGCGAGAAACTGTTTCAGCGTCTGCGTCCAAACAATCTCGCGGCCAACGACCGCATTCTTTCGCCGCTTCAGCCCCGAGAGCGGGAACTTCTGCTCGATCTTCTGGTTCGCGTGGTCCAAGCAAACGCGATCCATGCCCGGCCCGGCGCGGGCCGACGTAGGCGGGGTTTGCGACGGACATTATCCGACAATTCATGAGGAGGCAGCAATGAGGACATGGCGTTGGGGTTGTACCCTTGCGGCTGGCTTGTTTGCGACTCTAGGCATTGCTTCGTCATTTGCGGTTGCACAGCCTTGGCCGCAGCGAACGGTCCGCGTGATCGTACCGTTTGCCGCCGGCGGTGGTGACGCTGCGGTGCGTGCCTTCACCGAGCCGCTGGCCAAGCGTTGGAAGCAGCCAGTGGTCATTGAGAATCGCCCCGGCGCTGAGGGAATGATCGGCGTCGCGGCATTCACCAGCACGCGGGACGATCATACCCTTTTGTTCTATTCGGCCGCGGCGATTACGACCTTTCCGGTGACGCACGAGAAGCTGCCCTACGATCCAGCGCGCGACCTCGTGCCGATATCGTCGGTCGTAGATGCTTCTGTTTCGATTGCGGTATCGGAATCCTTGAAGGTCAATTCGCTGGCCGAGCTCGTGACGTTGGCGCGCGCGCAGCCTGGCAAGCTAAACTATTACCCAAACAACGGCGGTTCCTTTGCAATCTTGCTGCCCGGATTCGTGAAAAGCGAGGGCCTCGATATGGTGCAGGTCAGCTATCGCGAGACCAGTCTCGGGGTCCAGGATCTTGTGGCGGGACGTGTTCACGTCATGATGGCCAGCCTGCTGGTGTCGCTGCCGCTGGCACGCTCGGGCAAGGTGCGATTGCTCGCCGTTACAAATGGCAACCGGTCCGCAATAGCACCTGATGTCCCAACGGCCATCGAGGCAGGATATCCCCAGCTTGCATTTGACGGATTACAGGGCTTCTTTGGCCCGCGGGACATGCCTATCGAGAGGCGCGATCGCATCGCCGCCGATGTCCAAGCGGTCGCAGCCGATCCGGCCGTTGTCGAACCGCTCACCGCGGTTGGATATTTGCCCCGCGCCAGCACGCCCTCCGACTTCGCCTCCGCGATCGAGAAGCAACGCGTCCAACTGGCTTCGCTTGCGAAGTTGATCGGACTTAAGCCGATGCCGTGAATTGCGGGCGGCGGCGCTCCGCCCGCGATCAAGCCCATTTTGGCGCGGCGCGGCAACAACCGGGCCGGACAATTTGGCCGTCATGGTGCCCATGGCTTGCAGAGAAATGCGACTTACGAAAGCCGGCAGTCGAGCGGTCCAGAACTCGCAGAGCAAAGGGCAGCGACATGAAAGCACTTGTTGGTGCGTGGAAGCTGGTTTCTTGCTTTATGGAGGACGTCGACACCAAAGAGCGGAAACCCGTGTGGGGTGAGCATCCGAACGGATATATCGTTTTAACCCCTGGAGGTCGTTGGATTGTCGTTCAAACTGCAGAAGGCCGCAAAGTGCCGCAGACCGACGATGACCGGACGGCCGCCTTCCGCTCGATGCTCGCTTATTCTGGAAAATTCCGCACCGAGGGAAACAAGATCGTCATCAAAGTTGACATTGCTTGGGACGAATCGTGGAATGGCACGGAACAGGTCCGGTATTACCGGATTGAGGGTGACCTGCTACACATCGAGGCTGCGCCGCAGCCCCATGCCAATTTTGACGGCAAGGTGATGCGCGGCATCTTGATCTGGACGAGAGACTGAATAGCGGCGCGTCACCCCGCTGAATCCCAACATTTGGGAACCAAATGTTGGGATCGCTGTGGGTCTCCGGCGCCTTACTTCGCGGCGGCCGGGAATGCCGGCAGCTTGCTCACGTCGCGCGCATCGTGCTGGACGATCACGGTGCCCTTCACATTCGCGGCGATCTGCTTGAAGCGGTCCATCGAGGCGACACTCGCGGCACGATCGGTATTGAAGTTGGGCACCCCGTTGCTTTCCAGAGTTTTCACGGAAGTGCGCGACATCGCCGGTGAGCAGCACGGGACCCATCCCTTTCAACCTCACCAGCAGGCTGTGATGGCCCGGCGTATGCCCCGGGGTGTTCAGCATGACGACGGTGCCGTCGCCGAACACGTCCTTGTCCCCTGGCAGGGCTTCGACCTTGCCGCCGCCGCTGATCCAATTCGCAAAATTCGCGGAATTCGGCACGGCGCCCTTCGGGTCGGTCAGAGCGTCCCAGTCGCCCTTGCCGATCAGCAGCGTCGATTTCGGGAGCGAGGCCACCTGGCCGATGTGATCGCCGTGATAGTGGCTGATGCCGACGAACTTGATCTGCTCGGGCTTCAACTCCAACTGCCCCAACAGGGCTACCAGGGGCGTTTTCGGCGCGACAGGGCCTGCCGTCATCGGTTGGCCGCTGTCCCACACCATGTAGTCGTCGCCGTGCTTGATGAGGTAGCAGCTGAATACGAGCTGAATCTTGACGCCGTTGTAGGCATAGGTATCGGTGAAGCGGATGCCGACATCGGTCGGCGCGGCATTGGTGCCGCAGTCCAGGCGCGTGAGGCTCACCTCGGGCGCCGCCTGCGCCGAGGCCGAAGCAGTCATCAAGGCGTTGGCGCAGACGCCGATCGCCAGCAGATACAGAACTCGCCGCATGGTTTCCTCCCAAGGCTGTGCGACAATATTGAATTCGCATCGAGCCCGGGGATGATTGCCCGGTTGCGGGAACCGGTCAATCGCCCGCGCGGCCGTATCGCCGTTTGCGGGGTACCGCAGCCCCCGGACATTTGCCGCCGCGATTATTGGTCATGATTGCACCAAGGCCATGGCATACTGGTAGCGGTGATTCGCGGACGGTGCTTTGCACGGGCTGTCAGGACATCGCCGCAACTCATTGTTTTCAGAGGCGCTTTCCGCGGCCGTGCGCCGACCGCGAAAGCCGCCGGCATCAACCGTACGGAACCGCATGGCCAAGTCCGCAACCCCGAAGAAACAACCGGCGAGCCGGGACCTGTTCGCCGAAGCCGCCGCCCCGCGCCCGGCGCCGAAGCGTGCGGAATCTCCGCGCAACGGCAACGGCAATTCCTACACCGCCCACGACATCGAGGTGCTCGAAGGCCTCGAGCCGGTACGCCGGCGGCCCGGCATGTATATCGGCGGAACCGACGAGAAGGCGCTGCATCACCTGTTCGCCGAGGTGATCGACAACGCCATGGACGAGGCGCTCGCCGGGCACGCCACCTTCATCGAGGTGGACGTCGCCGCCGACGGCACCCTCGCCGTCACCGACAATGGCCGCGGCATTCCGGTCGATCCGCACCCGAAATTTCCCAAGAAGTCCGCCCTCGAAGTGGTGATGTGCACGCTGCACGCCGGCGGCAAGTTCGACTCCAATGTCTACGAGACCTCGGGCGGCCTGCACGGCGTCGGCGTCTCGGTGGTCAATGCGCTGTCGGAACGGCTCGAAGTCGAGGTGGCGCTGGGCGGCCAGCTCTACCGCCAGGTGTTCGAGCGCGGCATCCCCAAGAGCGGCCTCGAAAAGCTCGGGCGCACGCCGAACCGGCGCGGCACCAAGGTGCGCTTCAAGCCGGACCACAAGATTTTCGGCGACAAGGCGAAATTCAATCCGCAGCGCCTGTTCAAGATGGCGCGCGCCAAGGCCTATCTGTTCGGCGGCGTCGAGATCCGCTGGCATTGCGACAAGGCGCTGCTGCACGGCATCGAGGGCGTGCCGGAGGACGAGACGTTCCACTTCCCCGACGGCCTCAAGGACTATCTCGCCGCCGCGGTGGCGGGGCAGACGCTGGTCCATCCCGACATCTTCACGGGCAAGTCGGGCCGGCCCGGCGCCAATGGCGCGGTGGAATGGGCGGTCGCCTGGAGCGCCGACGCCGACGGCTTCATGTCCTCCTACTGCAACACCATCCCGACCGCGGACGGCGGCACCCATGAATCGGGCTTCCGCACCGCGCTCCTGCGCGCGCTCAAGGACCATGGCGAGCGCGTCGGCCAGGGCAAGCGCGCGTCGCCGGTGACGAGCGAGGACGTCATGACCGGGGCGGCCGCGATGCTCTCGGTGTTCATCCGCGAGCCGGAATTCCAGGGCCAGACCAAGGACCGGCTCGCCACCGCGGAAGCCGCGCGCATCGTCGAGAGCGCGGTCAAGGACCAGTTCGACCACTGGCTCGCCGGCAACCCGACCCAGGCGAACCGGCTGCTCGACTGGGTGGTCGACCGCGCCGAGGAACGCATCCGCCGCCGCCAGGAAAAGGAGGTTGCGCGCAAGTCCGCCGGCCGCAAGTCGCGTCTGCCCGGCAAGCTCTCCGACTGCACCGACACCGCCGCGGAGGGCTCGGAAATCTTCATCGTCGAAGGCGATTCCGCCGGCGGCTCCGCCAAGCAGGCCCGCAACCGGGCGAGCCAGGCGATCATGCCGCTGCGCGGCAAGATTCTCAACGTCGCCAGCGCCGGCAAGGACAAGCTCGCCCAGAACCAGCAGCTCTCGGATCTCGTCCAGGCGCTCGGCTGCGGCACCGGCGCCCATTATCGCCACGAGGACCTGCGCTACGAGAAGGTCATCATCATGACCGACGCCGACGTCGACGGCGCCCACATCGCCTCGCTGCTGATCACCTTCTTCTACCGCCAGATGCCCCAGCTCATCGACTCAGGCCATCTCTATCTCGCGGTGCCCCCGCTCTACCGGCTCGCCCATGGCGGCAAGGTGTTCTACGCCCGCAACGACGCCCACAAGGCCGAGATCATGGCGCGCGAATTCCGCGCCAACGCCAATGTCGAGATCGGCCGCTTCAAGGGCCTCGGCGAGATGATGCCGGCGCAGCTCAAGGAAACCACCATGGACCCGAAGAAGCGCACCCTGCTCAAGGTGATGCTCGTCCCCGACGATCGCGCCGACACTCAGAGATCGGTGGAGCGCCTGATGGGCACCAAGGCAGAAGCGCGCTTCGACTTCATCCAGGAGCGCGCGGAGTTCGCGAGCACGGAGATGCTGGACGTGTGAGGGGGGCGCGGGCGTTCGCCGCGCCGGACTGTCAACGAAGCTCTTTGATTCCGCGGGGCGTTTCGATCATTGCCCGATACCGCATTTTGGCGCCCTTGCGCACCTGCGGCGGATTCACGATGTTCAGCCGCTCGTAGATTTCAGTAACCCAAGCGGGATCGGGGTGCTCGATCTCAAACGACACCAATTTCGCGCCGAGGTCGGGCATTTCAGGCGCCGGGCATCCCCGCTGGCCCCAGTTGATGACCGGCGGGGCAGCGCCTGCGGCAGGGAACATACCGTCGGGACGCACGGCAAAGAACCAGCGTCGGTCGCCGCGGGACACCGGCGTCTTGCGGCCCAGCAAGGCGCCGTGATGGGCGAGAACGCCATCGAGATCGTCGGTTCGCGCCACCCATCCGCGCAGCCTGCGGCCCTCGTTCCAGGCCGAGAGGACGGCACCAGCATCGTCAAGGCCGAACCAGCGCGGACCCGCCGGAGCCCCGGCGGCGGGATCGACGGCGATCACCTCCAGGAACACCGCATCGCCCAGGCGCAGGAGCAGATTGTGGGTGCCCATTTCGGGGTGCTTCCCACCGGCCGGCATGTCGATGCCGATCTGCTCTCGAACGTGAGCCGCACCTGCCTCGAGGGACGGTGCGACAACGACGAGATGATCGAGGTTCAGTGTCATCGGCATTGAGATTGTTCCACGCGTTGCCTAGAGGTCTATTCAATACCCGTATAGGAATTCCGGATCGCCCATGAGTGAGATATCTATCGTTCGCGATTCGAAAGCGCCGCCCGCGCCTGTCCAGGCCGACTTTCTCGGCCACCCGCCCGCGCTTCCCTACCTGTTCGCGACCGAAATGTGGGAGCGCTTCTCCTATTACGGGATGCGGGCGCTGCTCGTGCTCTACATGGTGAAATACGTGTTCCAGCCGGAGACGGCCGGCACGGTGATCGGCCTCGCCGCGCTCAAGCACGGACTCGAAGGCGCTGTTCGGCCCGCTCGACATCCAGCCCTTCGCCTCCCAGATCTACGGGCTCTATACCGGCCTCGTCTATCTCACCCCGGTGCTCGGCGGCTATCTCGCCGACCGCGTGCTCGGCCAACGCCGCACCGTGATCATCGGCGCCTCGCTGATGGCGATCGGCCATTTCATGATGGCGTTCGAGCCGCTGCTGCTGTTCGCGCTCACCTTGCTCATTCTCGGCAATGGCGCCTTCAAGCCCAACATGTCCGCCCAGGTCGGCGGGCTCTACCCGCCCGGCGATCCCCGCCGCGACCGCGCCTACTCTGATCTTCTACGTCGGCATCAATCTCGGCGCGTTCCTTGCGCCGCTCGTCTGCGGCACGCTCGGCGAGCGCGTCGGCTGGCATTACGGCTTCGCCGCCGCCGGCGTCGGCATGCTGATCGGGCTTGCGATCTATCTCTATGCCTACCCGCAGTTGCCGCCGGACCGGTTCTTGACACGGCAAAGCAAGCCGCCGCTCGGCCCCGACGAACGGCGCGCTGTCGTTGCCCTGCTGATCCTGTTCGTGCCGATGAGCCTGTTCTGGGCGACCTACGAGCAGCAGGGCAATACCATCGCGCTGTGGGCGGACCAGCATACCGACCGCACCGTCGAATCTCCTGTTCTGGAGCGCGGAAATCCCCACCACCTGGTTCCAGTCCTTCAACCCGCTTCATGATCTTCGCCTTCACCCCCTTCGTGGTGGCGTTCTGGGCGCGCCAGTCCCGGCGCGGCGCCGAGCCTTCCACGCTCACCAAGATGGCGCTCGGCTGCTTCGGCTGCGCGGCGGCCAACCTGATCATGGCGGTTGCCGCCCTTCATGCCGGGCCCGACAAGGCGAGCTGGCTGTGGCTGCTGCCTATTTCGTGATCATCACCATCGGCGAGCTCTACATCTCGCCGATCGGGCTTTCCCTTGTCTCCAAGGTGGCCCCGGCTCGAGCCATCTCGCCATGATGATGGGGGTGTGGCTGGGGACCAGCTTCACCGGGAATTTCCTGGCCGGCTATCTCGGCAGCTTCTGGTCGTCGATGGAGAAGCCGGCCTTCTTCGTGATGATCGCCGCGATCGCCGTTCGCAGCCGGACGTCGTGATCTACGCGTTCAACCGGCCCTTGCGTGCGGCACTTCGCCATTGACGCGGATTTGGCCTGTCGAAGCAGCCCGATCGGGATTGCGACGCCGGCCGCCCTGCCTTATTGTCGCAGGCCTCCAAAGGGACGACCAGTCCAGCGGCCGCGAGCTTTCCCGGAGATGGTTCGCCGGCCGACTTTCCCAGCACAATGGGGACCCCCGATAGCATCTCCGTGGGAGGATTTTTAAAATGCGGATGCGCAATGCGCTGCTCGCGAGCGTCTGTCTCACCTTCGTAATGGCCGCCCATGTCGACTCTGTCGCTGGCCCAGAGCGCCGCGGCGCTGACCGGCAAGGTCACCTCGGCCGAAGAGGGCGCCATGGAAGGCGTCCTCGTCACCGCCAAGAAGCCGGGCTCGACCATCGCCACCACGGTCGTCACCAACAAGGACGGCGTCTACAGCTTCCCGGCCTCGCGCCTCGAACCCGGCCAGTACGACATCAAGATCCGCGCCGCCGGCTATGACCTCGACGGCAAGGGCGCCGCGCGAAGTCGCCGCCGACAAGCCGGCGACCGCCGACCTCAAGCTCAAGAAGACCCACAATCTGGCCGGCCAGCTCACCACCGCGGAGTGGATGCAGAGCATGCCGGGCACGCCGAAGCAAAAGGATCTGCTGCTCGGTTGCGTGAGCTGCCACACCGTCGAGCGCATCGTGCAGGTCGACGCACGACGTCGACGAATTCGTGCAGGTCCAGAAGCGCATGGGAACCTACGCCAATCAGAGCGTGCCGACGCGGCCGCAGCTGCGCAAGGCGGAGCGGCTGCTGGAAGAGCGCGGCGATACCCGCAACAAGGCCCAGCACGATCGCGCCGAATTCCTGGCCTCGATCAACCTGAGCGAACACACGACCTGGGATTATCCGCTCAAGACGCTGCCGCGCCCGAGCGGACGGGCCACCGAGGTGATCATCACGGAGTACGATCTGCCGCGCGACTTGATCGAGCCGCACGACGTGATCGTCGGCAAGGACGGCACCGTCTGGTACACCAACTTCGGCGAGCAGAACATCGGCAGGATGGACCCGAAGACCGGCAAGGTCACCGAGATCGCGCTGCCCGAGCTCAAGAAGGGCTGGCCGCAGGGTTCGCTCAGCCTGCACTCGGACAAGGACGGCAATGTCTGGTTCGGCATGATGTATCAGGGCGCCATCGGCAAGTTCGACGTCGCCACCCAGAAGGTCGAGACCTTCAGCCTGCCGCCCGAGATGAACAAGGCGATGACGCAGGTCAACATGGTGCGGCCGGAGTCGACCGCCGTCGACGGCAAGGTGTGGTCGCAGAACAACGGCTTCGCCGCGCTGCACCGCCTCGACCTCAAGACCGGTGCGATCGAGACGATCGAGCCGTTCAAGGGCACGGCAGCCAAGTCCGAGGTGTCCCACAACATCTACGACATCATCCCGGACTCGCAGAACAACATCTACTTCACCGACTTCGCCCAGCAGCACATCGGCCGGGTCGACGCCAAGACCGGCCAGACCACGCTGTTCGAGTTGCCGTACCAAGGCCTCGGCGCCGCGCCGCGGCATGATGGACGACAAGGACCGCATCTGGTTCGGCCTCTATCGCGCCAACAAGATCGCCATGTTCGACACCAAGGAGCAGACGTTCAAGGAATGGGAAATGCCGACGCGCCTGGTCGTCGCCCTATGACGTGACGATCGACAAGAACGGCAATGTCTGGACCGGCTCGATGCTCAACGACCGCGTCTCCCGGCTCGATCCCAACACCGGCAAGTTCGTCGAATATCTGCTGCCGCGGGAGACCAACATCCGCCGCGTGTTCGTGGACAATTCGACAACGCCGGTCACGTTCTGGGTCGGCAACAACCACCAGGGCTCGATCGTCAAGGTCGAACCGCTCAACTGAGCAATCTTGCGGGATCGGCCGCGACGGCCGATCCTTCCATTGCCGACACGATGCGCCCGCGAATCGAGTTCGCGGGCGTTCGTAGAAAGCGGGACCCCGATCCCGCGCACCGCGTGAACCCGAATTTCCGACGCCCAACTCCACTGAGGAGGCAACGATGCGCATAGGCTGGTCGAACATCACCGCCGCGGCCGCGACGGCACTGCTGGTACTGCCCCACGCCGCACGGGCGCAGGCACCCGCCGCGCTCACAGGCCAGGTGTCCTCCGCCAAGGAGGGCGCGATGGAAGGCGTCGTCGTCAGCGCCAAGAAGGCCGGCGGCACGATCACGGTGAGCGTCGTCTCCGACGAAAAGGGTCGGTACAACTTCCCGGCGGCGCGGCTCGAGCCCGGGCATTACACGCTCGGCGCCCGCGCGGCCGGCTATGACCTCGACGGCCCCAAGGCCGCCGACGTGGCGGCCGGGCAGGCGGCCACCGCCGACATCAAGCTCAAGCCCACCCGCAACCTGCCCGGGCAGCTCACCAACGCCGAATGGATGTTGAGCATGCCGGGTTCGGACGAGCAGAAGGCGTTCCTGCTCGGCTGCAACGGCTGCCACACCATCGAGCGCATCGTGAAGTCGGTGCACGATGCCGACGAATTCCTGCAGATCTTTCAGCGGATGGGCGGCTATTATCCGGGCAGCACGCCGCAAAGCCGCAACGGCTCGTGGGCGACGTGCTTCGTGAGGTCGGCCGCGGCGGCGACAATGCCAGGAAGAACGCCGAATACCTCGCCTCCATCAACCTGAGCCAGCAGGAGACCTGGAGCTATCCGCTCAAGACCCTGCCGCGGCTCACCGGCAAGTCCACTCACGTCATCATCACCGAATACGATCTGCCGAACCCGCTGATCCAGCCGCACGACGTGATGCTCGATCGCCAGGGCACCGTCTGGTACTCCGATTTCGGTCAGATGTTCCTCGGCAAGATGGATGCGAAGACCGGCAAGGTGACGCAATATCCGATTCCGGAAGTCAAGAAGGGCTACCCGGTCGGCACGCTCAATCTTGAATTCGACAAGGACGACAATCCCTGGGTCGGCGTGATGTATCAAAGCGCCATCGCCAAGTTCGACAAGAAGACCGAGACCTTCCAGACCTGGTCGACCCCGAAGGAATGGGACACGGACGCCGGCCAGCTCGGGCATCTCGCGCTCGAAGGCACGCCGGTCGACAACAAGGTGTGGATCAAGAATTCGGACGGCGGCAACATCTACCGGCTCGATCTCGGCTCCAACAAGATGGAGAATCTGGGCGCCTTCAAGGATCCTCGCACCTCCGGCGCATCGGCACCTACGGCCTCCATTCCGACGCCCAGAACAACATCTATCTGCTCGACTTCGCGGCCGGCAACATCGTCAAGGTCGACGCCAAGACCAAGTCGCCGACCATCTACGTGACGCCGACCCCGAACTCGCGTCCGCGGCGCGGGCGCGTCGACGCCGAAGGCCGGTTGTGGTTTGCGGAATACAACGGCAACGCCATCGGCATGTTCGACCCGAAGACCGAAAAGATTTCGGAGTGGAAGGTGCCGACGCCGTGGAGCGCGCCCTATGACGCCGAGGCCGGCCGCAACGGCGAGGCATGGACCGGTTCCATGCTGACCGATCGCGTGGCGCGCCTCGACATCAAGAGCGGCCAGTACACGGAATATCAGTTGCCGCACCCGACCAACATCCGGCGTGTCCATATCGACGATTCGAAGAGCCCGGGCACGCTCTGGGTCGGCAACAATCACGGCGCCTCGATCGTCAAGGTCGAGCCGCTGGATTGAGCGCTTCTCCCTCCCCGTCTCCGGGGAGGGCCGGGGTGGGGCCTGTTCCAAGGCACCGCGCTTGAAGAACCCCACCCTTCCCCTCCCCGAAGACGGGGAGGGAAATTGAGAGGCCGCAGAATACCCCTCGCCCTCCCCTTTCGCCGGGGAGGGCTTTTTGTTGGGCAAGGCCTACGACCGCCGCGACAGGACCTTCACCTGCTGCGGCGCGTGCAGCTCGTAGGTGATGCCGGCCCAGGTGGTGCGGCGCATCAGCAGCGCCGACCATGCAAAGCCGGCATTGGTGATGGCGGCGAACGGCGTGATCAGCGGGTTCACGATCAGGAATGCCAGGTTTTCCGCGACGCCGGCGCGGCCCCAGATCCGCGAGACGATCAAGCCGCGGCCGAAGTCGCGCAACACCGCGCAGCCCAATGCCGCCGCCAGAACCGCGAGCGCCACCGGATTGGCCGTCACCGCGCCGGCAATGGCGGCGAGCCAGCCGGCGGCGAGCAAGGTCGTGCCCGCCAGCATGAGCAGGTACGTCACCGGCACATAGACGCGCACCAGCATGTACCAGCGCCGCACCTGGGCGCCGACCGCCGCAAATCCCTTGGTGTGGCCGATGGTACGCGGCAGCACTTCGCGCGGCGCCGCGATGCGGCAGCCGGCGCGCTGGGCGATCGCGGTGAGCTGCAAGTCGTCGCTGAGCGTGCCGCGCCAGGCCTGCGCGATGTCGAGCTCCTCGAACGTCCGGCGAAACAGCGCCGTCGAGCCGCCCCAGGCCGCGTTGAGGAACGGCAATCGGGGAAACGTCGAAAGCGCCGGCCGACATCGAAGCCAGCACGAAGGTGGAGAGACGGCCGTCGCCGACCACCACCCAGGTGAAGCCCGAGACGATATCGGCCTCGCCCGCCACCAGCGGCGCGACGAGATTCCTGATCCAGCTGCGGTCCGCCACGATGTCGGCATCGGCCAGGACGAGCACCTCGTCCTGCGGCGTCAGTTGGGACACCGCCGCGCGCAGATTCGTGGTCTTTTGTCCTTCGTCGGCGGAGAGCCCGGCGACGACCAGCGCGAGGCGATCGCCGCGCCGGCGCCGCCAGTCCTCGATCGCCGGGACCGCCGGATCATGCTCCGATTCCACCGCGAAGATGACGCGGTAATTCGCGTAGTCCTGATCGAATAGAGATTCGATGAAGGGATCGAGCTGGATGTCGCGTCCCTTGACCGCGACCATGACTGCGACCGCGGGCTCGCGCGAGAGCGGTATCCGCCGGCCGAGACCAACGCAGAAACCGAACACGGCGACCACCGACACCGCCTGCGCCCCGAGCCAGAGAAGAAGAAACGCGGTCATGATTCGCCGGCCTGAGTCCTTAGAAAAGCGGGGTCTTGTCGCAGGCTTTGCAGGGCCGATCAACCTGCGCGGAGTGCCGCGCCGCCACGGTGTCGCCACGAACGCGCCAGAAAGGGTCGAAGCGCCTGCCGATTGTGCAATCAAGGCCAATTGGCGCCTGCCGCATGGCGATATAATTAACTTATTGGGCCGCCTCCCATTGACTTTCAGCGCCTCGCGCATATGTTCGCCGCGTTCGGTCCGATAACATCAACGGACCGCCCGCAACCCGCGCACATCGCACCTCTTCATGTCCGGCGCGGCCTGAGCTCCGGGGCGGTTGTGCTATGAGGGTTCATGACGTTTTCACATCTCGGCCTGTCCGATAAGGTCCTCGCGGCCGTGACCGCGGCCGGCTACACCAATCCGACTCCGATTCAGGAACAGGCCATCCCGCACGTGCTCGCGCGGCGCGACGTGCTCGGCATCGCCCAGACCGGCACCGGAAAGACGGCAGCCTTCGTGCTGCCGATGCTGACCAAGCTCGAGCAGGGCCGTGCACGGGCGCGCATGCCGCGAACGCTCATCATCGAGCCGACCCGCGAACTCGCCGCCCAGGTCGAGGAGAGCTTCGTCAAGTACGGCGTCAATCACAAGCTCAACGTCGCCCTGCTGATCGGCGGCGTCTCGTTCGACGACCAGGACACCAAGCTGGTGCGCGGCGTCGACGTGCTGATCGCGACCCCCGGGCCGCCTGCTCGATCACCACGAGCGCGGACGGCTGCTGATGTCGGGCGTCGAGCTTCTCGTCATCGACGAAGCCGACCGCATGCTCGACATGGGCTTCATCCCCGACATCGAGCGCATCTGCAAGCTGGTGCCGTTCACCCGGCAGACCCTGTTCTTCACCGCGACGATGCCGCCGGAAATCCGGCGCATCACCGAGCAATTCCTCCATAACCCGGTGCGCGTCGAAGTCTCGCGTCCGGCGTCCACCGTATCCACCACCGCCCAGAGCCTGGTCAAGACCGGGCGCGAACCGCACGACAAGCGGGACACGCTGCGCCGCCTCATTCGCGCCTCCGTCGGCATGAAGAACGCGATCATCTTCTGCAACCGCAAGCGCGAGGTCGCGACGCTGCATCGGTCGCTGGTCCGCCACGGATTTTCCGCCGTCGCGCTCCACGGCGACATGGACCAGTCGGCCCGCACCGCGGCGCTGGAGCAGTTCCGCAAGAACGAAGTCACGCTGCTCGTCGCCTCCGACGTGGCGGCGCGCGGCCTCGACATTCCCGACGTCAGCCACGTCTACAATTTCGACGTTCCCCACCATGCCGACGACTACGTGCATCGGATCGGCCGCACCGGCCGCGCCGGGCGCAGCGGCGTCGCCATCACCATCGTGTCGCCGGCCGAACAGAAGTCGGTGGCGGCGATCGAAAAGCTGATCGGCCAGCCCATTCCATGGGCCGCAGCCCCTGAGGGAGGCGCGGACGAAACCGCGTTTGCCGAGGGAGAGACAGCGCGCACGCCGCGCCGCCGCGGCGATCATCACGACCGCCATTCGCAGGGACGGCCCGCCCAGAAGCGCTCACACAAGCGGCCGTCTCAGGAGAGGTCCGCGCAGGAGCGCCCGCATCACGAGCGGCCGGCCCCTGAACGCGCTGCACAGGAGCGCCCTGCCCAAGAACGTCCGGCCCAAGAACGTCCGGCCCAAGAACGCCCGGCCCAAGAACGCCCGGCCAAGGTGGCTTCGATCGAAAACGCCCGCCCGCGGCGTCAAGCCCCTCCGGCCCGGCCCCGCGACGACGAGCCCGACGTGACGCACCTGCCGGCCTTCCTGTTCCGCCCGGTGCGCAGCATCAAAGCCTGACGGCGGCGATCCGATTCCTTGAATCGCCGCAGAGGGCGCCTGCGTTCGACTATTCGACCAAAACGCTGGCGTCGGCGAGTTTGCTCTTCAGTTCCTCGATGGACCGCTTCAACGTATCGCGAGAACGCTTCAATGCGTCCCGTCGCTGGATCATCGCGGCCGCCGACGAAGAATAAGCGAAATTGGCGGGGTCATGGATTCCGGTTCGATTCTGCTCGACCTCGATCCAGCCTTCGAGTTCTTTCGCCGTACGATCGAAACTGGCCATTGTCGCTTCCATCTGCGCGATCCGCTGGCGCGTGATTTCGATCCCCTGCTGCCGCGCGCGATTGAGTCTCTCGACGGCCCTTCGGTCCTGGCCGACGCCTTTGTCCGGCACAGGAGAGCCCTCGAGCACCGCCGTGATACAGAATTGAGATTGGCTATTCGTTGATTGGCTCATCTTGGCACACCTTGCTTGCAGGTCGCGCGTCTCCCCGATCACGGAGCAAAAACGCTGCCACACTGCATGCCGGCGCCTCGCGGCGCACACCGTCGGGCTATGGCCCTCGGATCACGCCGCACAATAGCCCGGATGAGCGAAGCGAAATCCGGGAGCAACGGCTGCTTTGACGTCGTATTTCACGGCCGCGATCCCGCATGTCGCTTCGCTCATGCGGGCTACTTTTGCTGGGACACCTGCCGCGTCAATTGGCTTGCGCGGATTCTCCCTCCGGGCTCGCCGGAGTGATCGCGACCGATTCCCCGCAGCCGCAGGCCGAGGTCTGGTTCGGGTTTTTGAAGACGAATCCGGACGAGAGCTTGTCGACCTTGAAATCCATCTCGGTGCCGAGCAGGAACATCACGGCCTTGGGGTCGATCAGCAACCGCACGCCCCTGTCCTCGACCACCTCGTCGAGCGGGTTCACGCTCTCGGCGTATTCCATGGTGTAGGACATGCCGGCGCAGCCGCCGTTCTTCACGCCGACGCGTACGCCGGCGATGGGCCGGTCAGCCCTGCCGATGACATCCTGAATGCGCCGCGCCGCGGCTTCGGACAGCCGCATCACCTGAGGTCTCGGCCGAGGGGTGGCCATTTGCATCTCCTTCTCCATCGGCTTCAAGGGCCGAAGCAGCAACTCAAATATAGGTACTCTGCAGCGCGGCTTTTAGATTTGCGCATGATCTTGTCCGAAAAGTCTGCAACTTTTCGGGATCATGCGCGCCGCGACTCACCACATATTCAACACCACCCGCGCCTCGTCGGACATCCGGCTCGGCTCCCAGGGCGGATCCCACACCACCTTGACCGCGACCGGGCCGACGCCGGGAACGCTCGCCACGGCATTCTCCACCATGGTCGGCAATTCCTGGGCGGACGGGCAGTTCGGCGTCGTCAGGGTCATGTCGACACTGACCGAGCGATCGTCGGCGATGTCGATCCGGTAGATCAGGCCGAGCTCGTAGACGTCGGCGGGAATCTCGGGGTCGTAGACGGTCTTGATCGCGGTCACGATCTCGTCGGTGAGGCGCGCGACGTCTTCCGATGCCGCACCTTGGGATGCGTCACCCGGCTGGGTTGCCGTCATCTCGGAAGCGACCGGCGCCGCGGGGGTCGGCGCAGTGTCCCCTGCATCGTCTCTCATGTGAAGAAATCCTGTGCTTTCCTCAGTGCGATGGCAAGGGTGTCGACCTCCTCGCGCGTGTTGTAGAGCGCGAACGAGGCCCGGCAGCTTGCCGTCGCGCCGAAGCGGGCGAGCAGCGGCATGACGCAGTGAGTTCCAGCCCGCACCGCGACGCCGGAGCGATCGATGATGGTCGCGACATCGTGGGGATGCGCGCCTTTCATCTCGAACGAGATGATCGCGCCCTTGTCGCGCGCGGTGCCCAGGATCTTCAGCGAATTGATCTCGCGCAGGCGGTCGGTCGCGTAGGCGAGCAGCCCTCGCTCATGGGCCCGGATCGGACCGCGGCCGATGGAGTTGACGTAGTCGATCGCCGCGCCGAGGCCGATCGCCTGGACGATCGACGGCGTGCCGGCCTCGAACTTGTGGGGCGGGTCGCCGTAGGTGACGCGATCCTGGAACACCTCGCGGATCATCTCGCCGCCGCCGTTGAACGGCGGCATCGCCGCGAGATGGGCGTACTTGCCGTAGAGCACGCCGATGCCGGTCGGGCCATAGAGCTTGTGGCCGGTGAGGACGTAGAAATCGCAATCGATGTCGGTGACGTCAACGTCGAGATGGACCGCGCCCTGCGCGCCGTCGATCAGCACCGGAATACCGCGGGCGTGGGCGAGCCGCACCACCTCCTTCACCGGGACGACGGTGCCGAGCATGTTCGACATCTGCGTGATCGCGACCATCTTGGTGCGGTCGGTCAGAAGCTTCTCGAATTCGTCGATGAGGAAATTGCCGTCGTCGTCGACCGGCGCCCATTTGATCACCGCACCGTAGCGCTCGCGCAGGAAATGCCAGGGCACGATGTTGGAGTGGTGCTCCATGATGGAGAGCACGATCTCGTCGCCCGCCTTCACGCGCTCGCGCCCGAATGTGTAGGCGACGAGGTTGATCGCCTCGGTGGCATTGCGGGTGAAGATGATCTCCTCAGGCCGTCCCGCATTGAGGAAGCGCCCTCACCTTCTCGCGCGCGCCCTCATAGGCCTCGGTCGCGGCATTGGCGAGAAAGTGCAGGCCGCGATGCACGTTGGCGTATTCCGACGTGTAGGCCTTAAGGATGCGGTCGAGCACCAGGTTCGGCTTCTGCGCCGAAGCCGCGTTGTCGAGATAGACGAGCGGCTTGCCGTAGACCTGCATGGCGAGGATCGGAAAGTCCTCGCGCACGCGGGCGACGTCATAGCTGCCGTTGGTCAGTGCGGGGTGCATGGGTGTCTCGGTTTCTCCTGCCTACGGCCGGGCGGCCAGCCAGGCGCGCGTCGCCTCGATCAGCGCGTCGCGCACGCCCTCGTGCCCCACGCCTTCGATCGCCTCGGCGACAAACGACTGGATCAGCAGCGCCTCGGCTTCGCGCTCGGGAATGCCGCGCGCCATCAGGTAGAACTTGAGATTGTCGTCGAGCGCGCCGGACGTGGCGCCGTGGCCGCACTGCACGTCGTCGGCGAAAATCTCCAGCTCCGGCTTGTTGTCGGACTCCGCCTCGTCCGAGAGCAGCAGCGCCCGCGACATCATGCGCGCATCGGTCTTCTGGGCGCCGCGGCGCACGATGATCTTGCCCTGGAACACGCCGCGGCTCGCATCGTCCAGCACCGATTTGAAGACCTCGCGGCCATAGCAGTGGCCGGCCGCGTGATCGACCAGCATCGTGGTATCGGCATGCTGGCGCCCGTTGAGAAGGCTTGCGCCGTTGATGGCGAGGTTCGACCCGGCGCCGTCGCAGCGCACGAACAACTGGTTGCGCACCACCTTGCCGCCGGTGGTGAAGGTCATGTCGCCGAACCGCGCATTGGCGCCGATGGTCGCGCTCAGGGTCGAGAGATGCAGCGCTTCGCGGCCTTCGGAGCCGATCTTGACGTGATCGAATTCGGCCCGGTCGCCGAGCACGAGATCGACGGCGGCGTTGACCTGGTAGTCGACACCGTCGGGTCCGTCATGGGTCTCGAACAAGGTGAGGCCGGCGCCGGCGCCGATCGTCACGAGGGAGCGCGTGTACACCGCCGCCGCGCGATCCGCCCCATAGGCGAAGACGAGATGCACCGGCCGCGCCAGGCGCGCGCCCGGCGCCACCTCGATGACGGCGCCGTCGCCCATGAAGGCGGTGTTGAGGGCATAGGCGATATCGCCCTCGGCCGGGCCGACGCCGAGGCGCGCGATGATGTCGGCGTCGCCGCGGCCGAGCGCGGCGGCGAGCGAGGAAATCTTCAGGCCCGGCTCCGGCGCGAGATCGGAGAGCTCGGGCACGAGCATGCCGTCGACGAACACGATGCGGCGGGCATCGATCCCTGAGAGAACCGCGCCGGCCGAGCGGGCCCGCGCCTTCGCGGCGGCATCGGGCGGCGCGGCCAGCGGCTTGGCATCGCGCATCAGCGCGCGCAGATCGGTGTACTTCCAGTCCTCGATGCGGCGATGCGGCAGCCCCGACGCCTCGAAGCGGCGGAACGCCGCCTCGCGGCGAGACGCGACGGCGGTGCCGGCAAGCTGCGGGCGCAGCGCCGCGAAGGCCTCGGTAAGGCCGATTTCCGCCGCGGTCTTGATGGGCTTGATCTCCGCCGTCATGGCGTCACGCCGCCTCGTCCTGGTACTGGGCATAGCCGTTGGCTTCGAGCTCATGGGCGAGCTCCTTGCCGCCGGTGCGCACGATGCGGCCCTTGCGACAGCACGTGCACGATGTCGGGCACGATGTAGTCGAGGAGCCGCTGGTAATGGGTGATGACGATCATCGCCCGGTCCGGCGAGCGCAGCCGGTTGACGCCCTCGGCGACCACCTTGAGCGCATCGATGTCGAGGCCGGAATCGGTCTCGTCGAGCACCGCCAGCGTCGGCTCGAGCAGCGCCATCTGCAGGATCTCGTTGCGCTTCTTCTCGCCGCCGGAAAATCCGACATTGACGGGACGCCGCAGCATTTCCTGATTGATCGAAAGCTTGGCCGACACCTCGCGCACCCGCTTGAGGAATTCCGGCGTCGACAGCTCAGGCTCTCCGCGCGTCTTGCGCTGGGCGTTGAGCGCGGTGCGCAGGAAGGTCATGGTGGCGACGCCGGGAATCTCCAGCGGATACTGGAAGGCGAGGAAGATGCCACGCGCCGCACGCTGGTCGGGGCTGAGTTCGAGCAGGTCGATGCCTTCGAAGGTCACGGAGCCGCCGGTCACCTCGTAGCCGGGCTTGCCGGACAGCACATGGGCGAGCGTCGACTTGCCCGAGCCGTTCGGGCCCATGATGGCGTGGACCTCGCCCTTGTTCACGGTGAGGTCGAGGCCTTTGAGGATTTCACGGTCGTCGACCTTGACCTGAAGATTCTTGATTTCGAGCAAACTCACTTCTGTGTTCCTTCGTCAGCCATTGACCCCGGCGGCGCCTCGCGCCGCGTCGGTCCGGCAAGTCGCATTGTTCAATTCGTGTCGATCAGGCGATCTAGGCGTCGCGCCCCCACCGCCACCGCCAGGACCCCTCGGTCCTGGATTTCGACACCACCACCGATACGGCGAGGACAACAGCCACGATCGCCCACCAAACCAGCAGCATCGTCCAGTCAGGCGTCCGGCCGGTCCCGAGCAACAGCCAGCCGGAGCCGAGGAGGATCGCCACGACGACGCCCGTGAAGGCCCAGCCCTCCCACGTCACGGGAGTGGCGCCGTAGCCGTAGCGCTTGGGCTTGAACCAGTAACGCGTCATCGATGAACTCCTTATGGCGCGAACGGTCACTAGCCCACCGACCCTTCGAGGCTGATCGAGATCAGCTTCTGCGCCTCGACCGCGAATTCCATCGGCAGCTGCTGCAGCACGTCGCGCACGAAGCCGTTCACCACAAGCGCCACCGCCTCCTCCTGGGAGAGGCCGCGCTGCATGCAGTAGAACAGCGTCTCCTCGGAAATCTTGGAGGTCGTCGCCTCGTGCTCGAACACTGCCGTCGGGGTCTTGGCCTCGATATAGGGCACGGTGTGGGCGCCGCACTTGTCGCCGATCAGGAGCGAGTCGCAATTGGTGAAGTTGCGCGCGCCCACGGCGCGGCGATGGGCCGAGACGAGCCCGCGATAGGTGTTGTTGGAGCGCCCGGCGGCGATGCCCTTGGAGATGATCCGGCTCGTGGTGTTGCGGCCGAGATGGATCATCTTGGTGCCGGAATCGACCTGCTGGCGGCCGTTGGAAATCGCGATGGAGTAGAACTCGCCGCGGGAATTGTCGCCGCGCAGGATGCAGCTCGGGTACTTCCAGGTGATCGCCGAGCCGGTTTCCACCTGGGTCCAGGAGATCTTGGAGTTGCGGCCGCGGCAATCGCCGCGCTTGGTCACGAAGTTGAAGATGCCGCCGCGGCCCTCGCTATCGCCCGGATACCAGTTCTGGACGGTGGAATATTTGATCTCGGCATCGTCGAAGGCGACCAACTCGACCACCGCCGCATGAAGCTGGTTCTCGTCGCGGCGCGGCGCGGTGCAGCCTTCGAGATAGCTCACATAGGAGCCCTTGTCGGCAATGATGAGGGTGCGCTCGAACTGGCCGGAATTACGCTCGTTGATGCGGAAATAGGTCGACAGCTCCATCGGGCAGCGCACGCCCGGCGGCACATAGACGAACGAGCCGTCGGAGAACACCGCCGAGTTGAGGGTGGCGAAGAAGTTGTCGGAAACCGGGACCACCGAGCCGAGATACTTCTTCACGAGGTCGGGATGCTCGCGGATCGCCTCCGAGATCGGCATGAAGATGACGCCGGCCTTCTTGAGCTCTTCCTTGAAGGTGGTCGCGACCGAGACGGAATCGAACACGGCATCGACCGCGACCCGCCGGGCCGGATCGGTGCCGCCGTCCTCGCGCACAACGCCGGCCAGCATCTCCTGCTCGCGCAAGGGAATGCCGAGCTTCTCATAGGTCCGCAGAATTTCGGGATCGATCTCGTCGAGCGACTTCGGCGCCACTTTCTGCACGGGCGCCGAGTAATAATAGGCGTCCTGGTAGTCGATCTTGGGATATTCGACCCGGGCCCAGTCGGGCTCGCGCATGGTCAGCCAGCGGCGGTAGGCGTCCAGACGCCATTCCAGCATCCAGGCGGGCTCGTTCTTCTTGTTCGAGATGAACCGGACGGTGTCCTCGGACAGGCCCTTGGGCGCCTTGTCCGATTCGATCAGCGTTTCAAATCCATACTTGTACTGGTCGACGTCGATCAGGCGGACCTTCTCGACGGTCTCTTGTACGGCCGCCATTTCATTCCCTCCACTGCGGATTCAAGGTCCGCGGGTTGGATGTAGCGCGATATCGTGTGCTCTTTCCGGTTCCGGAGATCACCTTTATCGGATTGAGGTTAAGCGGCAAGACCGCCTTTATCCCTAGATAAGCCAGCAACGAGCTTCCTCCAAGCCTCCAGGAACAAATCGATCTCGTTTTCGCTGGTGGTCGGCCCGAGACTCACCCGGATCGCCCCGGAAATGAGGTCCGGGGCCACCCCCATCGCCGTGAGAACATGGGAGGCCGTGACCTTGCCCGACGAGCAGGCCGACCCAGAAGACACCGCAAAGCCGCCGAGGTCGAGGTTGATCAGGGCGGTCTCCGCCTTGAGGCCAGGTACTGCAAACAGGGTCGTATTGGGCAGCCGTTCCGCGGTTTCACCGAAGATGACCGCAGGCCCGCGCTTCAGGCCGGCCTCCAGGCGGTCCCGCAGCGGCCGCATGCGCTCGGCATCGGAGGCCATCGCCTCCTTGGCCGCCGCTGCCGCGACGCCGAAGCCGATAATCCCCGCAACGTTTTCGGTGCCGGCGCGGGCGCCGCGCTCCTGGCCGCCGCCCTTGATGTGGGGGTCGACGATGTTCGGCGTGGATGCGCGCCTCACCAGGGCGCCGACGCCCATGGGGCCGCCCATCTTATGTGCAGAAATCGATATAAGATCGGCTTGCATCTTATTGATATCGAACGGAATACGACCGGAAACCTGAACCGCGTCGACGTGCAGCAGCCCGCCGACGGCGTGCACCATGGCCGCAATCTCAGGGATCGGCTGCACCACCCCGGTCTCGTTGTTGGCGGCCATGACCGAGACCAGGGGCGACGGCGCACCCCGCCATTTCAGCTCGGTGAGCCGCCGCTCCAGGTCGGAAAGATCGACCACCCCAGCGGCGGTTACCGCGAATTCATCGACCTGGGCCGCGGGAAAACGGCCGCCGCTGCGCACCGACGGGTGCTCGATCGCGGATACCACCAGGCGCTCGCAGCGGCGCGGCTTGTCCTTCGCGGACTCGTAGGCCGGCGTCAGCGCCAGCATGTTGGCTTCGGTCGCGCCGGAGGTGAAGACGACGTTGCGGGGTTCCGCCCCGACCAGCGAGGCCACCCGTTCGCGGGCCTGCTCGATCAGGCGCCGGACGCCCCGCCCTTCGCGATGCACCGATGACGGGTTGCCGAGTTCGTCCAGCGCGGCAATGACTGCGGCCCGCGCCTCCGGGCGCAACGGCGCGGTGGCGTTCCAGTCCAGATAGGTTCGCTCGATCATTTCCCCATAGGCCCAAATTGCTGCATTTGGTATTTGTAGCCATTCCCGCCGGCAGAAGCACGAAAGTCTTGCTTTTTATCCTCCTGATCGTGCAAGAGAATATCCGCCACACCAGCTCGAAGCCCCCGCACCGGCTGCTTGGCCCGGCATCGTCCGATAAAATAGAATGGTTTTAAATAGTTACGCGCGCGCGCCAAGGGCGTCAAGCGCACCGGGAGAGCCGTCGGAGGCCCATCCGACGGTATGCAAGCGCCGCGATTGAGGTCCAAACAATGCCCGAGATCATCTTCACCGGCTCCGCCGGCCGGATAGAAGGCCGCTACCATCCGGCGCGGGTCAGGAACGCACCGATCGCGATCATCCTGCATCCGCATCCGCAGTTTGGCGGCACGATGAACCATCCCATCGTCTACCAGCTGTACTATGCCTTCGCGCACCGCAACTTCTCCGTGTTGCGGTTCAACTTTCGCGGCGTCGGGCGCAGCCAGGGCTCGTTCGACCATGGCCAGGGCGAACTGGCAGACGCCGCCTCGGCGCTCGACTGGGCGCAATCGATCAATCCGGAGGCCCGCAACTGCTGGATCGCGGGCTTCTCGTTCGGGGCCTGGATCGGCATGCAGCTCCTGATGCGACGGCCGGAAATCGAGGGGTTCATCTCGATCGCACCGCCGGCCAATCTCTACGACTTCTCGTTCCTCGCCCCCTGCCCGTCCTCCGGCCTCATCATCCACGGCGAAAAAGACGCCGTGGTGCCGCACAAGGACGTCACCGGGCTGGTGGAGAAGCTCAAGACCCAGAAGGGCATCGTCATCGAGCAAAAGATCGTGCCGGCGGCCAACCACTTCTTCGACGGCAAGATCGACGTGCTGATGAATTCGGTGATGGCCTATCTCGACAAGCGGCTCGAAGGCGGCGGCGAAGCCAAGCCCGAGCCCCGCGGCCGCCGCACCGGCGCGGGATAGCTACGCAAACTCCAATATCACCGCGTCGACCGCGAGGCTGTCGCCCTGCTTGGCGAACACCGTCTTGACGGTGCCGTCGCGTTCGGCGCGCAGCACGTTCTCCATCTTCATGGCCTCGACGACGGCGAGCGTCTCGCCGGCCTTGACCTCCTGGCCCGGCGCCACCGCGATCGAGACCACGAGGCCCGGCATCGGGCACAGCAGCTTCTTGCCCATGTCGGCGGCGACCTTGATCGGCATCAGCCGCGCCGCCGCCGATTCGCTCTCGGTATAGACGAACGCCTTCGCCTCGACGCCGCGATGTGCCAGCAGGAAGCCGTTGGGAATGGCGCGCACCTGCACCGCGACCGGCTCGCCGTCGACGGTGCCGTGCCACACGGGATCGCCGGGCTTCCAGGTGGAGCTCAGGATATGCGGCGTCTCCTCGCCGGCCTCGCCGACGAAGCGCACGCCGATGCCGCGGGTCTCGCGGGCGACCGTGAGGCGGATCTCGTCGCCGCCGAGCCAGACCGAGCGCTGGCGCTCGCGCACCACCGGCCGGCCGACCATCTGCCCGGAAATCCGGCGCTTGCGCTCGCCCAGCACGTGGTCGACGGCGGCAGCGACGGCGGCGATGCGCCGGGCGATCGTGCCTGCCGGCGCGGTCGCCGCAAAGCCGTCGGGAAACTCCTCGGCGATGAACCCGGTCGACAGCCTGCCCTCCTGCCAGCGCGGGTTCTGCATCAGCGCCGACAGGAACGGGATGTTGTGCCGGATGCCGTCGATGTAGAAGGCGTCGAGCGCGACCGCCTGCGCCGCGATCGCCTTGGCGCGGGTGTCGGCATGGGTCACGAGCTTTGCGATCATGGGATCGTAGTAGATCGAGATTTCGCCGCCCTCATAGACGCCGGTGTCGTTGCGCACGGTGATGCCGCCCTCGACCCCTTCGGCCGGCGGGCGATACTTCACCAGGCGCCCGGTCGAGGGCAGGAAATTGCGATAGGGATCTTCCGCATAGATGCGCGATTCCACCGCCGATCCCGTCAGCTTGATGTCGCCTTGCTTGATGGCGAGCGGCTCGCCGGCGGCGACCCGGATCATCTGCTCGACGAGATCGATGCCGGTGACGAGCTCGGTCACGGGATGCTCGACCTGCAGCCTGCGTGTTCATTTCGAGGAAATAGAAGCTCTTGTCCTGGCCGGCCACGAACTCCACGGTGCCGGCGGAGTCGTAACCGACCGCCTTGGCGAGCGCGACCGCCTGCGAGCCCATCCGCTCGCGGGTTGCAGCGTCGAGCAGCGGGCTCGGCGACTCCTCGATCACCTTCTGGTTGCGGCGCTGGATCGAGCATTCCCGCTCGCCGAGGTAGATGACGTTGCCGTGCTTGTCGCCGAGCACCTGGATTTCGATGTGGCGGGGGTCGACGATGAACTTCTCGATGAAGATGCGGTCGTCCCCGAACGAGGACTTCGCCTCCGAGCGCGCCCGGGCGAAGCCTTCCGCGACTTCGTTGCTGGAACGGGCAATCCGCATGCCCTTGCCGCCGCCGCCGGCGGAGGCCTTGATCATCACGGGGTAGCCGATCTCGTCGGCGATCTTGACCGCGTGCAATTCGTCCTCGATGACCCCGAGATGGCCGGGAACGGTCGAGACCTTGGCGGCGGCCGCCGCCTTCTTGCTTTCGATCTTGTCGCCCATGGCGGCGATCGCCTTGGGATTGGGGCCGATGAAGACGATCCCCGCCTTGGCCAGCGCCACCGGAAACGCCTCGCGCTCGGACAGGAAGCCGTAGCCGGGATGCACCGCCTCGGCCCCGCTCGCCCGGCAGGCCGCGACGATCTTGTCGATGACGAGATAGCTCTCGGCGGCCTGCGGCGGCCCGATGTGGATGGCGCTGTCGGCCATTTCCACATGGAGGGCATCCTTGTCGGCGTCGGAATAGACCGCGACGGTCTCAATCCCCATGCGGCGCGCGGACTTGATGATGCGACAGGCGATTTCGCCGCGATTGGCGATCAGAATGCGCTTGAACATGCGGTCCAATTACCCCGAAACGCCGGCATATTGGGCTTTGCGGCGTCGGCACGCAATTGTCAATGCGACCTTGGATTGCTTTCGCTTTCCAACGAGGGCCTCAAGCGCGAAATCGGTGATGATGGGGGCGGACCGATCGCGCGGCGCCGGCGAGCGCCGGCCGGGCGACGAAGGCCGCCTGGCTGTCAGTGGGCTTGCGACCGCTTCCGGCTGGGGACGTGGGAAACGATCCAGTTCAAGATCTCGGTATCGACATCGGCCTCGGCGCAACGCGGCGCCCAGGACGAAAACCATGTGGTGGGGGCGAGTGCAATCTGGCCCGGCGCCGACGCGGTGAACAGCCGATCGAAGCGGTCCTCGTCGGCGGCGATGACGGCGGAATCGGTAATCCCGGAACGCGCGATGGCGCTCATCAAGGTCCTGTAATGGCTGTTCGAACCGCCCGTGCAATCAGGCGAGGCTGCGGGAACGCTGTGCCGGTGATCGTCCATGACCCTACCCCTGTCGGGACCCATGCTTAGCGGTGATGCCTTACCCGCTCGCTAACGGCGTCCACCCCTATCTGTCTGGCCGTGGCCCAAAAAGGTTCAATCGCGGCCGCGCACTTAGGGGTGCATCCGCGCCTCAGCGAAAAACTTGTTGTATTTCAACGACGAGTAGATACATCCGTTCCCTACAGGTCGCGCCCGGCGGCAATATTTTTTTATCCTTAGATGGATATTTCGCCGGCCGGCGGAACTCTCTATATGAGGGCCGCTCGGCAGTGGGGCCGTGGCCGCAGGGATGCAAAGACGGAGGAACATGACATGACACTGCAGATCGGCGACACCGCACCGGACTTCGAGGCGGACACGACGGAAGGCCACATCCGTTTCCATGACTGGATCGGCAATTCCTGGGTGGTGCTGTTCTCCCATCCCAAGGACTTTACCCCGGTGTGCACCACCGAACTCGGCACCATGGCCCGCCTCAAGCCCGAATTCGACAAGCGCAATGTCAAGATCGTCGGGCTCTCGGTCGATCCCGTCGCCAACCACACCAAATGGTCGGTCGACATCAAGGAGACCCAGGGCATGGCGCCCAACTACCCGATGATCGGCGACACCGATCTCAAGATCGCCAAGGCCTGGGGCATGCTGCCCGCGGCCGCGTCCGGCGACGCCGGCCAGCGCACCGCAGCCGATAACCAGACCGTGCGCAACGTCTTCATCATCGGGCCGGACAAGAAGATCAAGCTGATCCTGGTCTATCCCATGACCACCGGACGCAATTTCGACGAGGTGCTGCGCGTCATCGACTCGCTCCAGCTGACCGCCAAGCACAAGGTCGCGACGCCCGCCAACTGGAAGCAGGGCGAGGATGTCATCATCGCCGGCTCGGTCAGCGACGACGATGCCAAGAAGATCTATCCGCAGGGCTGGAAGGCGCCGCGTCCCTATCTGCGGATCGTGCCGCAGCCGCGCTGACGGGGACTGCTCAGCTCCATCGAGAAAGGCGCGGCCGGCGGCCGCGCCTTTTGCATGCGGCCCCATGCTTTGTGTCCCCTTGCATCCCCTGCCCCATGACATTCGGAACCGATCCCCATGAAAGCTGAAGAGAAGGCTGAAGACGACCCCAATGCCGATCGCCGCATCCAGGCGATCGCCGCGGAACAACCGCCCTTCGCCCGGCTGATGGGGCTCAAGATCGTCGAGGCCACGCGCGACCGGGTGGTGGCGGAAGTGGTGGTGCGCGAGGAGCTGACCAATCGCAATGGCGGCCTGCATGGCGGCGCAGTGATGGGGATCGCCGACAACATGGGCGGCACCGCCACCTTCCTCAACATGCCGCAGGGAGCCGGCACCACGACCATCGAGAGCAAGACCAATTTCTTCGCCGCCGTGCCCGCGGGCGACACCATCCGCGCCGAATGCACGCCGCTGCACCGCGGCCGTACCACGATGGTCTGGCAGACCCGCATCATCCGCGGCGACGGCCGGCTCGCGGCCATCGTCACCCAGACGCAGCTGATCACCGCGCCGCGCGGCGGGTGAGCGGCGGGGCGCCGTCACGAACGTCGCCCCCGGAATTGATCCGGGGGCTCTCCGCCGCATCACTCGGCGTTTCCGGATTGGACCGTCCAAACGGTGGGTGTGTTGCCGAGGCTCCCGGTAAAGGAGACCGCCGCGCCGTTCATGAACCAGATCGCCGTGTTACCGCTGTTGTCGCGCCAGAGAATGTCGCTCTTCTTGTCGCCGTTGTAGTCGCCGACTTGCGCGACCGACCACGTGGTGGTCACGTTGCCGACATCACGCATCGACAACACCGTCATCCCACTCATGAACCATATCGAAGTTTCGCCACTGGTGTCGTGCCAGAGGATGTCGCTCTTGCCGTCGCCATCAAAGTCTCCGGTGCCGACCACTGACGAAGTTTGGGGCATCGTGGGAAGCCCGCCCGAGGACAACGCGCTGGCGCCGTTCATGAGCCACATCGACAGGTTGCCGGCGCCATCGCGCCACAGAATGTCGGCCTTGCCGTCGCCATTGTAGTCGCCGGTTCCGACCACCGACGAAACCAAGGGAACGTTGCCTGCGCCCGATGACGATGAGACGCTGGCGCCATTCATGAACCACATCGACAGATTGCCGCTGGTCTCGGGCCTGGTATCGCGCCAGAGAATGTCGGCCTTGCCGTCACCGTCGAAATCCGCGACCGCGATGACCGACCAGTAGGTCGGTATGTTGCCGAGACTCGCGGACGACGAGACCGTCGTGCCGTTCATGAACCAAATGGCCGTGTTGCCGCTGGAGTCGCGCCACAGCAAGTCGGCCTTGCCGTCGCCGTCGAAGTCGCGCTGCGCGATGATCGACCAGTCCAGCGGCACCATGCCAATCCCGCCCGTCGACAACACGCTGGCGCCGTTCATCAGCCAAATCGCCGTGTTGCCGCTCGTGTCACGCCAGGCAATATCGCTCCTGCAGTCGCCATCGAAATCGTGGCTGTCGACCACCACGGCGCAAGCGATCGGGGGCGCGCTGACCTCCGCCGCGCGCGTGGTCCAGTCGAGCTGGCCGGAGCCCTTGATGAGCTGGTTGAAGCCCCACGCCTTCGTGTTGTCCGACGGGTCGATCTCGGCTGCCGAATTGTCGCCCCAGCGACATGGCGTTGTCAGGCAGCCCTCATACTGGTCCAGCGACGTGCGGCTTACATCGAAGGTCCAGCCGCTGTCGAACGAATTCGCTCCATGAAACATCAGCATCGCCGCGTTGCCGTCGTTTTCCTGAGGGATAGTGCGTGTGGCCGTCACGAACGCCTGCGTCGTGTTGGTCGCGACGGACAGATTGAATATGTAATCGTTGGTGGCAGTAAACAGGTCCTTCGTGAACACGGGCTTGGTGCCAGTGGTCGAGAACAGGTAGAGCCGACCGCGGGCGGACCCGCCGACCTTGATGCTGTGGACGTTCCACAGGTTGGCTCCGTTCTGAATCGTCGCAGAATAAAAGGCACCATCGAGAGTATCGAGAATATTTTTGTTAGGTTGCGGGGCCGGCGGAGAGTTCACAAAAGCCGAAATCGAAATGGGGGTCGTCCGGACGATCTTATTGTTGACGGAATCGAATGCGAAACGCGAAACCTCCCCCGCCAGTGGAAAGAGGAAGTAGGCAGTGTCGCTCGTATCCTGAACGATGGGAGGCGCCATGAATCCGGGAAGACCGGAATCATCCGTTGCCTGCCGCAAGCAACCGACGGTTACGGACTGGCCGTTCAGCGTTGGCCCTTTGGGGATCGTCAAGAGCGAACCGGTGGCGCCGATGACATTGCCGACGATGAACCAGCGCGGGTTGGTCCCGTTCATCGAACCAGCATTGGGATGATCCCAGAAGCTACCGCTGCCCATGCAAAATTTATTGGTACCGTCATTCATTGCCACTCGGTACAGCCACCAGTCTGAGCCCGTCTCGTCCTTGGAGACAGCAAAGTATTGGCCCTGGGGTTCGGGGTTTCCGTTGCACGCGCCGGTGCACGACTCCGATGTGACAAAGAAGCGCCGGACGACCGGATCATAAATGACTCGGACGTCGAACAGATTCGTATCAGTACCGACGGAAGCAAAGAATGCGCTTAGAGAGGCCGTGCTGCTTTGGCGGCAAGTGGTCTTGTCGTAGACGTTGATCAACGAGTTCGTGATCACGACGAGGGTGGAGGGACCGGCCGCTCCGCTGATGTCGGATGGTGTGTGGCCGTTTGCAGAGTTGGTCGGACAGCCAGTGATCTGGACCTGCGGCTGTATCGTCTGCTGTGCAGCCGGCGGTATAGGCGTTGCGCCCGGTGTGGGAGCGCCGCCCGGCAAACTCTTGAGCCGGTCCACCTCGGACTGGCTCAGAGGTCCCCCAGGACGGGGTATCACCACCGGCGGGCTCGTACTGAGCGGCGGTACCGCGCCCGGTGGCATTGTGTAGCTGCCGGCCGGCACGGTCTGCGTCTGCGGTTGAGTTGGCACCTGCGCCCGCGCCGCACCGAGCGTGCCAACCGACGGAAGGTCCGCAGTCGGTCCAAGCAGGCCGACCAATACCAATGCCGTTCCGGCGACGACCAGATTGGTCGCGCGTCGCAAGCTGCCGCTAATCATCTTCTTCGTCTCCAGTGTGACTTGTCCGCCGCCGATCAGGCTGCAAGCACGGGCTGGATCGCTGGTGTGGACGCAAACGGCTCGGTTCTCTTATAGTGTCTCTCACGCGAAAAGCGGAGTCCACGGCGTATCACTCGGCGTTGACAGGTTGAATCGTCCAATTCGGAATAATATGGCCGCGGGGACCGGCCTGTTTCCGCATCCCTCCGACTACATGTTATGCTCCTTTGAGCCTTCCGCCTCGAACTGTCCCGGCGCGCATTCATCCGGCCGCTTTCCCGTCGGGATGGCTGCTCGGGGCGTCGATCCCCGCCGTTGATGGAGTATGGTGTAGATGCAACAGATTGCCTCGCCCAACCCCGCGACGCCGCCGGGCGGCGACTTCAACGCCATTCCCTATGTTTCGAATGCCATCGTGCCGTCGCAACCGGCGCGGCTGTTCGCCCTCGCCATGCTGTTCGGACTGACGCCTCCGGCGATGGAGACCGCCTCGATCCTCGAGCTCGGCTGCGCGTCGGGCGGCAACATCATCCCGCTCGCTGCGCGTTTTCCGCGGGCCCGATTTCTCGGAATCGATTTGACGCAGCGCCATATCGACGAAGGCCGGGCGCGCATCCGCGCGCTCGGCCTCGCCAATATCGAAATCCGGCAGGGCGACGTCACCACGCTCGATCTCCCCGAAAGCTACGACTGCGTCATCGCCCACGGGCTCTATAGCTGGGTCCCGCCCGCCGCGCGCGACGCCATTTTGCGCATCGCCGCCCGCAACCTGAAGCCCGATGGAATATCCTATGTCAGCTACAACGTTTTCCCGGGCTGGCAAATGCGCGGCATCATCCGCGACCTGATGCTGTTCCACGCCGGCCGCGAAGGACCGCCCGACCGTCGCATCGCCATGGCGCGCTGGGTGCTCGACAACGTCGCCAAAATAGCGAACCCAGGCACCCCCTACGGCGCCAAGCTGCAGGAGGAAGCCAAGGGGCTGGCGGCGCAAAACGATGCTTACATCCTGAGCGAGTTCCTGGTGCCCGACAACGCCCCTTGTTATTTCCGCGACTTCGTCGCCGCCGCCGAGCGCGAGGGACTCGTCTACCTCTGCGAATCCGAAGTCGAAATGTGTCTGCCGGAGAACCACGGACCCGAGGTCGCCAAGCTCGTGCGCGAAATGTCCGCCGGACAACTCATGCTGATGGAGCAGTACATCGATTTCCTGGTGGGGCGCACGTTCCGGCAGACGCTGCTGGTGCGCCGCGACCAGGCGGAACGCATCCAGCGCATGCTGCGAAACGAGATGGCGCGATCGCTCCATATCTCCGGCCAGCTTGTCCTGGATCCCGGCGCCAGTTCCAATGGCCGCTGGCTGTTCAGGGCGCTCAACGGCCGTGCCGTGACGGCGACGAGCCACGCCGCGCGCCGCGCCATCGAAATCGTCTCGGCGGCGTTTCCGGCGACGCGCGGTTTGGATGAGATTTGCGCGGAGCTGTCGGTTTCGGATCCCGACGTCGGTGCGGCAGCGCGCGCCGACATCCTGAACGTCCTGTTCCAACTGATCGTTTACGGCCTCGCCTTGCCGTCGAGCATTCCGGTTCGAACTGGCAGGGCGACCGCCGAGCGTCCCGTCGCCTGGTCGATCGCGCGCGCCGACGCCGCCGCCGGATGGAAATGGACGACGAACCTGCGGCACGAGACCGTCCCGCTCGATATCATAACCCTCGAGCTGCTGCCGCATCTCGACGGAAGTTACACGCATCCGATGCTGGGCGAGCGGCTGATGGACGCGATCAGGGCCGGCCGTATCAGGATGCAGGATGAGACGTCGAAACAGCCCATCGCCGGCGACGCCCTGGCAACCTCGGTAGCTCGGCACGTGGAACTCGGGATCGGGCGGCTTGCCGCGGCGGCGCTGCTCGAGCCGGAGCAAGGCCGGCGCGACTGATCCAGCCGAATGGTCGTTATCGAGCCGGCATCGCAAAACGATTGCCGGCGCACTTACGCACAGCCTGACCGGGTGGTAATATTCCCACCGATCCGCACCGACGCATGCAGGATCGAATGGGAGGAGGCAGCGATGAAGAAATTGATCTCAGCTTTATGGGTGGTGTCGAGCCTGACGGTGGGGACGGCGTGGGCACAACCCTACACGCCCAACGAAGCGGGCGTGACTATGGGACATTGGCATCTCAATTCGGTCGACCCGGTGGCCAATAAGAAGATATTCGTCGGCATGGGCGGCGTCGACACGAGCGACGACCGTTTTCAGCGCGTGACGTTCCCGGGGGTCCTCGTGAACCTCAATCTCGGCGCGGCCGGACCGCCCCCGACCGCCGGTACCGTCGGATCGGTGGTGAACCACGTCGGATTCATCGTCAAGAACGTGCCGGAGTCCGTCGCCAAATGGAAGGCGGCCGGCGTGCCGGTGCTGCCCGGAAACAACAACCGGCTTGATCAGGCCTACGTCGTGACGCCCGACGGCTTGAGGATAGAAATCCTGGAAAACAAGAACCAGAGCGAACCAATCCGCCACGAGCATGTCCACTTCTTCGTGCCGCAAGACCAGATCCCGTTGATCCAGGCCTGGTACTCCAAGATCTTCGGCGCGAAGGCGAGCACGCGCAACAACGCCCCGGTCGACGACGTCCCCGGCGTTCAATTGCGGTTCAACAAGGCCGAAGCTGCCCAGGCCCCGACCAAAGGGCGGGTGCTCGATCATATCGGCTTCGACGTGGTCGACCTGCAGGCCTTCGTGAAGAAGCTCGAAGCCTCCGGCATCAAGCTCGATCGGCCCTACACGAAGAATCCAAATGGCACCGGACTGGCGTTCATCACCGATCCCTGGGGCACCTACATCGAAATCAACGAGCGGCCGAAGCCCGTCTATCTGCCGTAACCCTCGATCGTCGTTGCGGGACCCGCTGACGCGGAGCCCCGCAACGACATCGTTTCACCACTTGGCATGAAACGCGTCGAAGGCGGCCACAGCGGCCGCCTTTTCAGCGTCCGTCATGAAGGATGAGATGAAGGAGTTCCGGCCGAGCGTCGCGATCTCCGCCTCGGTCAGCGCGAGCGCCTCCTGGACCGCAATGTAATTCTCGTTCACGTAGCCGCCGAAATAGGAGGGATCGTCGGAATTGACCGTCACCAGGAGCCCCGCCTCGAGCATCCGCCGCAGCGGATGCCGCCGCAGGTCCGGGCATACCTGAAGGCGCTTGTTGGACAACGGGCAGACCGTCATGGGAATCTGCTCGCGCGCGATGCGGGCGGTGAGCGCGGGGTCTTCGAGCGCCCGGTTGCCGTGGTCGATGCGCCTGACCTGCAGGAGATCGATCGCCTCGCACACATAGGCGGGCGGCCCCTCCTCGCCGGCGTGAGCCACCGGCACGAACCCCTCCTTGCGCGCTTGCGCGTAGACGCGTTCGAATTTCGACGGCGGATTTCCCTTCTCCGAGGAATCGAGCCCGACGCCGAAGATGTGCTGCTTGCACCGGCAGGCGTGCTTGAGCGTGTCGAACGCCTGTTCCTCGGACAGATGCCGCAGAAAGCACATGATCAGCTTTGAGGTGATCCCGAACTCGCGCCGCGCCTGATCGAGCGCGTCGGTCAGCCCGGACAGCACCGTGTCGAAGGATATGCCGCGCGCGGTGTGCCCCTGCGGATCGAAGAAAATCTCGACGTGCTTCACGTTCTGCGCCGCCATCTTGGTGAGATAGGCGAAGGCGAGATCGAAGAAATCCTGCCGGGTCCGCAGCACCGACATGCCGGCGTAATAGAGATCGAGAAAGTCCTGGAGCGAGTTGAAACGGTAGGCCGCCCTGATCGCGTCGACATCGGGATAAGGCAGCGTCATGCCGTTACGCCGGGCCAGCTCCATCATCATCTCGGGCTCCAGCGTCCCTTCGATGTGGAGGTGCAGCTCCGCCTTCGGCATGGCCGAAATGAAGCGATGAAGCCCTGCCTGGTCCATGGGACCCTCTCCTCCGTGCAACGATACCCGCGTCGTGGGGCGCAGCTTCGCAAAAAATGTGCCTGCTTACACGTGGGCCACGGCCCGCTCGAGCATAGCGGCATCGCATTTCCCCGGTTCCCTGCCGCAGGAAAGCGACTAGAATGGACTCAACGTCAAAACGTCAGGGAGGAAGGCATCATGGAAGATTCGCCGGAAAACCACGAGCAGGTGGCAGGCAACGGGCTGCTTCACCGCCGCATGTTCCTCGCGGCAGGTGCGGCCGCGATGAGTGCGAGCGTCGCGCCGTCGGGGGTCAGCGCCGCGCCGCTGCCGGTCGAGCCCTGGATGAAAGTCCCCGGCGCGGGGTTCAACGGCTACGGCCAACCGTCAAAGTACGAGGAGAAGGTCGCGCGCACCTGGGCGTCCGCGCCGGGAACGACGGGGACGGGATCCTCGCGCACACCGCACCAGCAGCTCAACGGCATGATCACGCCGAGCGGGCTGCATTACGAGCGCTCTCACAGCGGCATTCCCGACATCAATCCCGACGCTCATCGCGTCGTCGTCCACGGCCTCGTGAAGCGACCGCTGGTGTTCACCCTCGACGATCTTTCGCGCTATCCGCTGGAGTCGCGCATTGCCTTCGTCGAATGCGCGGGCAACAGCGGCATCCTGTTCCAGAAGGAGCCGGCGCCGGTCAACATCCAGGCGATCCACGGCCTGTTGTCGTGCTCGGAATGGACGGGGGTGAAGCTCTCGGTGCTGCTGGAGGAAGCCGGCGTCGATCCGAGCGCGAAATGGGTGCTCGCGGAAGGCGCCGATGCGTCCGGCATGAGCCGCAGCTTCCCGATCGAGAAGGCGATGGACGACGCCATGGTCGCGCTCTACCAGAACGGCGAGCGCGTGCGCCCCGCCAATGGTTATCCGGTGCGGCTGCTGCTGCCCGGCTTCGAAGGCAACATGAACGTCAAGTGGCTCCGCCGGATCAAACTCACGGCGGGACCGACCATGACCAAGGACGAGACCTCGAAATACACGATCACCCTGCCGAGTGGGAAATCCCTGCAATTCGTGTTCCCGCTGGAGGCGAAATCGGTGATCACCCACCCCTCGCCCGGCCTCACCATGCGCGGAGCCGGCCTCTACGAGATCTCAGGCCTCGCCTGGTCCGGCTACGGCAAGATCGCCAAGGTCGAAGTGTCGGCGGACGGCGGCAAGAGCTGGGGCGTGGCCGCCCTGCAGGAGCCGGTGCTGTCGAAGGCGCTGACGCGGTTCCGGATGCCATGGCGGTGGGACGGCGCGCCCGTCACGCTGCAAAGCCGCTCCACCGACGAATCCGGCTATGTCCAGCCCAACCGTGCCCAGCTCATCGCGCTGCGCGGCGACCGCGGCAACTACCACAACAACATGATCACGAGCTGGAACGTTTCCGACAAGGGCGAGGTGAAGCATGTCTATGCGTAAGCTCATTGCGGCCGGTGCGCTGCTCGCGCTGTGTTCGGCGGCGTTCGCGGAATCGCCCAACCTCGGAAAGCCGATCGCGCCCGAGGATCTCGCCTCCTGGGACATCAGCATCGGCCCCGACGGCGCCGGGCTGCCGCCGGGCAGCGGCACCGCCAAGCAGGGCGAGGCGGTGTTCACCGCCAAATGCCAAGCCTGTCACGGCGAAAAGGGCGCCGGCCGCCCGAACGACCGGCTGGTGGGCGGCCAGGGCACGCTGGGAGGCGACAAGCCCGCCGTCAAGACGGTGGGAAGCTACTGGCCTTACGCGACAACGGTGTTCGACTACGTGCGCCGCGCCATGCCCTATAACAAGTCGAAGTCGCTCAGCAACGACGAGGTCTATGCGGTCGCCGCCTACATCCTCAACCTCAACGGCGTCATCGGCGACACCGACACCATCAATGCGCAGACCCTGCCCAACGTGAAGATGCCGAACCGCGAAGGCTTCATCCCGTTCAAGCGCGGGGAGTAGGCAGCCCGCATTTGAAGCCCGAGGCGCGGGCCCAATCCGCGCCTCGGGACCCGCCGCCTCACGGCTTTTCGGGGTCCGGGTCCACCGCAGCGGTGGCGTAGAGATTGCGCAGCAATTTGACCGCGTCCGCAAAGGGCAGCGCGCGCACTGCCTCGTAGAAGGCGATGACGAGTTCGCAATACGGCGCGTACTCCGCCGCCGTGAGCTTGTCTCGGCCCAAGAGCTGCGTCTGCACCGGCTGCTTCTTGAGCTCGGCAAACACCGCTTCCAGATAAGGCCGCACCTCCGCCTCGCTGGGCGAGGCGTCGGTGCTGGCGGTGCTTTTGATGATGCGCTCGAGCACCGCCATCTCGCGCTGGAACAGTGGCACGTAATCTCGTGCCAGATTGCTGTCCAGGGTGGCGCCCTTGCTTTCGTCGCTCAAGGCGACGCAACTGCCGGGATTGTTTGGCTGGAGCGCCCGCATGTAAGCGAGGTTGACCTCGGTTATCTCCAGAAGCGATTCGGTGGATGCCTTCGCCAGCATATGCTTCATGCTCTTGCGCAGCGCAGTACGCGCCCGGGTCAGGGTCTCGTCGTCGGCGGCATTCGCTTTGTAGTTGGCGGCAAATCGTTTCACGAACTTGGCGTAGGCGTCGGGATCGACGGTCTTGAGGGCGGCGACCGCGGGCATGTCCGCGACGATATCGGGCACGCCCTCGATCGCGCTGCGGGCCGGCGCCACCGCAGTCGCGCTGGTTTGCGGCGCGGCGGCGGGAGCCGGGGCGGATGCGGAAGATGCGGAAGGCGCCTTGTCCGGCAACTTGGCCGCTGTCTGCGCCGGCATGAATTCCACCCGCATGAGGCCGAGCGAAATCGCGGCCCAGGCCGCGCCGAACAGGATCACCAGAACGGAGAGGACGGAGAGGACTGCGAGCCGCACGCCCCCGCCTTTTCCGGCCGGTTCGGGCTCGACGGTCGGGGCCGACTCCGTCAGCCGCGGGCCTGCGGAAAGATCGACGGACGGCGCCTCGTCCGGATTGACCGCTGTTTCGTCCGCGTCGCGGCTGCGAGGGTCGGCGATGGGCTCGGACATGCGCCCAAGCGCAACCAACGGCTTTCCAGCGGTGAAAACGTCGGGCGTCAGCCTCGCGGCGGCGAGCTTGCCGAGATCGCCCTCTTTAGCGCGATCGTCCGTGTCGTCGCGGTCTTCGGTCTCGTGGCGGTCTTCGGTCTCGTCGCGATCGTCCTCGTCTTCGCGATGCTCCTCGTCGCGATCATCCGCCTCCGCGTGGTCGGCATCCTCCTGATCGTCGGCATACTCTTCGGCCTCGTCGGCATCCTCCTCGAGGTCGTCGGGCTCCGGCTTGAACAGCCCGGGAACGTTGCGTGCGATTCGCCATTCGGCCCAGCCGAGGCACCACACGCCGGCTTCCGGATCGACGACGCCCTTCTCGGCTGCGTGGGCCAGCGCCGCAAAGGTATAAGGCCCGTATCGCTTGCCCTTGAGCAACACGAACCAATTCTTGGCGTCCTGAGTTGCAGACATGCAGCCACGGGCCCCGGCTTGGGTGCCGATTGAGAGGAATTAACAGGCTATATCAGCGCTCAACCGGCTGATTGGCAAGGCCAAATTGGCGATGGGCGGTTCCACGAAACAGGGCCGGACCGGCAGCCGATGCCATCAGCCGCGCCGCCCGGCGCCGCCCCGTCGCATGGAGCGGCCCGTGCATCATGCCATGATTCAACGAATGTTTGCAGACGGGATTAATGACAGCGGTTGGGCGGCGCCGATCAACCCTTCAACTCGATACGGACCTGATCGCCCTCCGGCGTCAGCCGGGCACCGAACTGGCCGCTGTATTTGGTGAGGTGGGCCAACTCCGCGGCCTCGTCCGCGAGCCGGCACAGATAGGTTTCGTTACGGTCATTGTGCCTGACGAACACAAAGCGCGCCGCTTCGACGCCGCCGCGGCCGGCCTCCACTCGCGCCATCATGCCGACCCATTCGGCATGGCGCCGGCCGCCATGGCCGGTGTGGAAGGAGAAGCTGCCGAGCCCGTAATAGATCGGCCGCCCCTTGTAGACTTCGATCGGCAAACAATAATGCGGGCCGTGTCCGATGACGAGGTCGGCGCCGGCATCGATGGCTGCATGGGCGATGTCGGTCATGTATTTGAGGACTTCCCTGCCCAGCCCCCAGTGACAGGACGCGACGAGAACGTCCACGTTGGGCCGCAACGCCGCGATGTCGTCGCGGAACCAGCCGAGATAATCCGCATCGGCCCAGGTGATGATCTCGGGCGCGACGCCGGGACGGTTGGGCGGCGGCACGCCGACCCGCGTCTTGAACACCGGCACATGATAGGCGGTGTGGCCGCGGATGACGGCGATCCCCGGCGCATCCTTGCGCGCTTCGTGATCGGTCGGCCAATACACGGAGCTGCGCTGCAGAAAGCCGAATCGCATGCCGTTGCGTTCCACGATCACCGGCGCCCGCGCCGCGGCAAGGTCTTTGCCGGCGCCGGCGTGGAGCACGCCGTATTCGTCGAGCCGCGCGATCGAGGAGAGAATGTTGCTCTCGCCGTAATGCACGTTGTTGGCGATGCCCACCGCATGGATGCCGGCGCGCCGCAACGCCTCGCCGGCGCGCGGGTCGGCGAAGAAGCCTTCATTGCTGACGGAGTGCCCGGCGGGGATGACGAGGCAGCATTCGAGGTTGCTGAACACCACGTCCGCATTGTGGAATTCGTCGGCCACCTGGGCGAAGGGAACGCTGGTATCGCTGACGTTCATCAGATTCACGTCGCCGGTGAGAATCATCTTAGCTGGCATCTGGGCTCCATCAGGGCATTCGAGGCGGGCGCAGATTAGATCATATTACCGACCCGCCAAGCTCCCTCTTGACGCCGGACGGCGATCCGCTCTCATGGCGCCCTTCGCATTCGGGCTTTCCCCATGAGCAGCGCAATCGCTATGGCCGCCGCCCCCAATGCCGCCGACCGGCTGGCCGCCTACGCGGCCGGCCTGCGCTATGAGGATTTGCCGGCGAACATCGTCGGCACCGCCAAAACGTGCCTGATCGATGCGGTGGCTTGCGCCATCTTCGGCGCCGGCTTCCCATGGTCGCGCGCCATCGCCGGCGTCATCGACGCGTCCGGCGCGTCGGGCGCGTGCTCCGTGCCCGGCTTCGAACGGCGGCTCGATCCCCGCCAGGCGGCTCTGGCGCTTGGCGCATTCGCCCACGCCTTCGAGCTCGACAGCCTGCGCAAGCCCGGCGCCGGCGCGCATCCAGGCGCCACCGTCGCCCTGCCCGCCTTCGCCATGGCGCAGGCACAGGCGGCGAGCGGCCGCGACCTGATCACGGCGATCGTCGCGGGCTGCGAGGCGAGCTTCCGCATCGGCGCGGCGACGCTGCACACGCCGGAGCTCCAGGGCTTCCACGCGCCCGGCATCGTCGGGCCGTTCGGCGCAGCGGTCGCGAGCGGTCGCCTGCTCCGGCTCACACCCGAGGCGCTCGCCTTCGCGCTCGGCATCGCCGGCTCCTGCACCGGGGGACTTCTCGCATTCGCCCGGAGCGGACAGGGCGGCATGGTCAAGCGGCTGCATCTCGGACGCGCGGCAGAGAGCGGGGTGCTCGCGGCGGAGCTCGCGGCGCACGGCTACGATGGGCCGCGCACCATCCTGGAGGGCGAATTCGGCGTGTTGCAGAGTTTCTGCTCGCGCGCCGAACCGGCCCTCCTGACTGCAAAGCTCGGCACGTTCTTCGAGACCAGCCGGCTCTGCATCAAGCCCTATGCGTGTCACGTCACCGCACAGGCGCCCATCGAGCTTCTCCGCAGCCTGATGGCGACCCATGGCTTCGCCGCCCCCGACATCGCCGGGATCGAAGTCGCCGCCTCAGCGAAGGTGGCGTCCCATCACGGCGAGCAGAAGCCGGCCGACCTCATGCTCGGCCAGTACAGCGTGCCGTTCTCGCTTGCCGTCGCCGCCTGGCGCGATCCGGCCGATCCTTCCGCCTTCGCTGACGACCCCATCCACGACGCCGGCATTCTCGATCTCGCGGCGCGGATCGCGATCGTGCCCGGCGATGCCGGCTGGGGCGCCAGCCTCACGATCACGCTGCGCGACGGGCGCAAGCTCGCGGGCAGCATCAAGACGTTCCGCGGCTGTCCGGAGACGCCGATGTCGCTCGATGAAATCGCCGCGAAATTCCGCCGGCTGACCCGGCCTCGGCCGCGCATGGATGGGCTGGTCGAGGCCCTGCTCGACATCGAGAACGTGCGCGATATCGGCATGCTGGAATTGTGAGTAGTTCTCTCTTTCCCTCCCCGCTTTCGGGGAGGGTCAGGGTGGGGTCTGCTTCATCGCACGCTGTGCCTTGGAACAGACCCCACCCCTGCCCTCCCCGAAGACGGGGAGGGAGAAGGCTACTTCTCCGGCAGTGCGAACACCCACAGCATGGAGCCGCCGTCGGGGCTCTTGATCTCCGGCGTCAGCGTGCCCAGCGACCTCACCAGGCCCGATCCGTTGCCGGTCGCGACCGCGACATATTGCTTGCCGTTGACGCTGTAGCTGATGGGAAACGCGTTGACCACGTTGTTGGTGCGGATGCGCCACAGCACCTTGCCGGTGGAATCGTCGAGCGCCTTGAAGGTGCGATCGATGTCGCCGGAGAACACCAGGCCGCCGGCCGTGGGCAGCACCGCGCTCGTATGCGGTGCGCGTTGCCGATAGGTCCACGCGGTCGAGCGATCGGCCAGCTTGATGGCGTCGATCCGGCCGAAATTGCCGTCGCTGTTGGGCACTGCGGTGCGCGCGAACACGGCGCGGCCGCCGCCGGTGTAGGATTGACCGGGATCGAGCGGCGTCGGCGTGGTGTTCGAGCAATACTCGTTGAGCGGCATGTAGAGCGTGCCGGTCTTCGGATTGTACGCAGTCGCCGGCCAGCCGCGGCCGCCGGGATCGGCCGGACAATTCACCGTGGTCTGGCCGATATGCGGGATCGCGGCAGGGTTGATGGTCTTCTCGCCGGTTTTAGGATCGATCGAAGCCACCACGTTCTGCGGCACCGTTTCCTTGTGCCACAGCCACTGGCCGTTGGTGCGGTCGAGCGCCTCGATGATGCCGAGCTTGCCGGTCGTGACCACCGCCTTGCGGGTCTCGCCGTTGACGGGAAGATCGACCAGCATCCGCTCGTAGACGTAGTCGAGATCCCAGGTGTCGTCCTCGAGATGCTGGTGATACCATTTCATCCTGCCGGTGTCGGGATCGATGGCGAGCGTCGAGTCCGAGTAGAGCGACGTCACCTTGGCGCCGGGCTTCTTGGGCATGGTGCCGCGCATCTCGGCGATCCACGGATAGGGCTGGCCGGTCCCGTAGAACACGAGATTCTGGTCGGGATCGTAGCTGCCGGAAATCCAGGCCGAGGCGCCGAAGCGGCTTTCCAGCGGCAGTCCGTTCCAGGTGTCGTAATTGGGATCGCCGGGATGCGCGATGGTGTTGACGCGCCACAGTTCCTCGCCGGTCTTGGCGTCGTGACCGGTGATGAAGCAGCCACCGGGCTCGGCGTTGCCGCAGCCGGTCATGCCCTGGATCACCTTGCCGTTGATGATGAAGGGACCGCCGGTGTAGCGCCAGCCCTTGGCCCATTCGGCGGTCGCATGATCCCAGACCACCTTTCCGGTCTTGGCATCGAGCGCCACCAGATGGGCGTCCGGCGTCGAAGCGATGAGTGTGCCCTGATAGATCGCCATGTTGCGCGCGGAGAGGTTGGGCGTGTCGGCGATCAGCTTGGCCGGCAGATCGCGCTTGTATTCCCAGATCAGGTCGCCGGTCGCCGCGTTGAGCGCCTGGATCCTGGCGCCGTAGTTGAAAACGAAGAGCACGCCGTCATGGACGATGGGCGTCGTCTCGGTGGCGCCGCTGGTCAGCGACCAGGTCCACGCGACCTGAAGATTCTTCACGTTGTCCTTGTTGATCTGATCGAGCGGACTGAAGCCATAGCCGTCATAGGTGCGGCGCCACATCAGCCAGTCCGCCGGCGACGGATTGTGCAGCATCGCGTCGGTGACCGGCGTAAGGTTCTTGGTCGGATCGGCTGCCTGGGGCTGCTGCGCCACCGCCGCAGCGCCGGCGAGCAGCAGTGACACCAGCCCGAGCGCCGTCGAATTCCAATACCGCCTCGTTGACATCGTCGCCTCCCTGTTTCGGTCGTTTCGACCGTTCTTCATTCCGCGTGGCGACGGCATGCTATGCCGATCCGGCGCGGCGTCAACGCCTGCCCGATTTACGTTCTGGCGGGACCGACCGACTTCGAATAAGCTTTGCAAAAATATGCCGGCTGACAAATCAGGCGATATCAGGGAGGAACGACATGATCGGAAAAATCGTGATTGCAGGCGCCGTCGGCGCGCTCATCGGTGCAGGCCTGGTCGGGGCCATGGTGGTCGCGACCGCGGCGCCGGAGTTCGACACCCGCGGCAACCGCTTCAAGCCGCTCGCATATACCGACCTCACGCCCGAGCAAAAGGTCTTCGCCGACAAGGAGCTTGCGGGCGGCCGCAAGCCTTCCACCGGCCCCTTCAACATCTACCTCCGCAGCCCCGAATATGCCGAGCTGTCGCGCCCGCTCGCCGACTACCTGCGCTTCAAGTCGCCGATGCCGCGCAAGCTCAAGGAAATCGCGAACATGCTCACCGCGCGCTATTGGGGCGGCCAGTATGTCTGGTATTCGCATCGCCAGCAGGCGCTCGACGCCGGCCTGAGCCCCGCCTTCATCGCCGCCATGGCGGCCGGCGAGCGGCCCGCCAACATGACCGCCGACGAGGCGACCGTTTACGACTTCACGTCCCAGCTGTTGTCGACCCGTCAGGTGAGCGACGCCAACTTCAAGGCGATGGCCGATCGCTTCGGCGAGCGCGGCATCGTCGAGACGGTCGGCTCCATCGGCCACTTCACCGGCCTCACCATGCTGTTCGTCGTCGACCGCTACCCCGTGCCGAAAGGCGCGCCGGACGAGATCAACGCGCCGATGTGACGGCGTTGGACGGCACGACGTAGATCCGCCCAGCCCGCAATCCGCGGCAACGCCGCCGGGAGCGTAGGAGCATGCCATGAGAAGAACTGCATTTGCCGCGGTCGTTGCAGTTGCGACGCTGGGCCTGTCCGGCGAGCGGCCGGCGCAGGCCGCGGAAATCACCGTGCGGGCGGGCATGGGGGTGGTGTCGAGCGTGCGCGATCTCGCGCCCGCCTTCGAGAAGATGACGGGGCACAAGGTCATCGTCGTCTTCGACCCGACGCCTCTCATGAACCAGAAGATCAATGCCGGCGAGCCCGCAGACATCGCCGCCGTGCAGCCCGGACAGGTGGACGAACTCATCAAGCAGGGCAAGATGGTAGCGGGCACGCATACCAACTTCGCCCAGGCCGGAGTGGGCGTCGCCGTGAAGGCGGGAGCGCCCAAGCCCGACATCAGCACCGTCGAGGCTTTCAAGGCCGCGATGCTCGCCGCCAAGTCGATCGGCTATTCGCGCGGCGGCAGCGGCACCATCGCCGCGCGCGTGATGGAGAAACTCGGCATCGCCGACCAGTTGAAGGCGAGGACCCAGTTCATCGACGGCCGCCCGGTCGCTGCGGACGTCGCAAAGGGCGACGGTCGAGATCGGGCTGCAGCAGATCAACGTCATCATCCCCGTCGAAGGCGCCGACTACGTCGGGCCGCTGCCGAAGGAACTGCAGGACACCGTCAAGTTCGCCGGCGGCGTACTGACGGTCTCCAAGGAGCCGGAGGTCGCCAAGGCGTTCCTGAAGTTCATCGCATCGCCGGAAGCCGCGCCGCTGATCCGCAAGAGCGCCATGGAGCCGTGGAACTGAGCGGCGACGTCGCGTGCGACCATTCATTCACTATCCCGGCCTTCGCAGACGTCGTTACCCTCGCCGGGATAACTTGCAGCCGACCTTCGTCGAGAATGGGAGAGGAGACCCGCCGTGATCCGCCAAATCCTCCGAACAAACCTGTCCGCCGGTATCGCCGTCCTCGTGTGCGCCCTCGCTCCGCCCCTCATGATGCGGGGGCTCAACGCGCAGGAAGCGCTCACAGTCCCCGCGGGACTCCCCGACTGGGCATTCAACATCCCCGACAAGGTCCAGCCGAGCGCCGTGCGGCCGCAAGGCATCGTGAGGGCGCCCGGCAGCGCGAAGGAGTACGAGTGGGCCAAGGTCGCCGGGAACGCGACTCCGCCGGACTGGTTTCCTGATGAACATCCTCCCGCGCCGCGGTCGGTAGCAGGCGCCCCGGGGGCGAGATTTGCGTGCGGCGCGTGCCATCTGATGTCCGGCCAGGGCCATCCGGAATCCGCCGACCTCGCCGGCATGCCCGCCGAGTACCTGATCCGGCAGATGGCGTACTACAAGGCGGGCACGCGCAAGGACGACGCGCGCATGGGTCCCATCGCGAAGATCACGTCGGACGAGGACGTTCGCCAGGCCGCCGAATACTTCGCCGCTTTGAAGCCGGCCGTATGGGTGAAGGTCATCGAGACCGCCACGCCGCCGAAGACGTTCATCGCCACCGCCGGCCGTCATCGTCAGCTCCATCCCGACGGAGGCACCGAGCCGATTGGACGCCGTATCCTTGAAATCCCCGCGGATCCGTTCCGCACGGAAATCCGGGACCCGCATTCCGGTTTCATCGCCTACGTGCCGCCCGGCAGCATCGCCAGAGGCGAAGCGTTGGTCAAAGGCGGAGAGTCCGGGAAGACGGTGCAATGCGCGCTCTGTCACGGCGAGGGGCTCAAAGGCCTGGGCGAAGTCCCGCGGCTCGCGGGACTGCAACCGCTGTATGTCGCACGACAGCTCTTCGATATGCAGCATGGCTCGAGCGCGGGGAAAGCTGCGGCGTTGATGAAGCCTGTCGTCGCCAATCTGTCGGAAGACGACATCATCGCGATTTCCTCGTATCTCGGCTCGCTGCCCCCGCAGTAGGGTTCAAGTCGCTAGCGCCTCGCTTGTCGAATTCGCCCCGCGCGCCGTAAGGCTACACGATCGGCAGCGGGTCGAACTCGCCCTTGAGGATCGTGGCGGGGTCGTCGTAGCCCATCCACTTGTTGATTGCGGTCGCGTAGATGCGGCGGAAATCCGTGGTGTAGACGAGGTTGCCCTGCTTGAGCTCGGTGAGGCTCGGCACGTTGCCGTATTGGCCGCCCTTCACCGGGGCGCCGATGACGAAGGCGGGGCCGGCGGTGCCGTGATCGGTGCCCTGGCTGGTGTTTTCCTGGACGCGCCGGCCGAATTCGCTGAACGCCATCAGGACGACGTCGTCGGCGCGGCCGAGCCGCGCCACGTCCTTCATGAAGGCGGCGATGTGGTCGGAGGTGTAGGTCCACAGCCGGGCGTGGACGTCGCCCTGATAGACGTGGGTATCGAAGGCGTTGTTGCGGTAGGCGACGTAGTAGATCTTGGTGGGGAAATCGGCGGCGATCAGCGCCGCGACCCGCTCCAGCCCGAAACGCACGAGACCGTAGTCGACGGGGGTGCGGTACTGGGCCCAGGCATCGCGCACGAGTTGCTCCGCCTGCAGCGCGCTGCGCGACACGCCATACATGAATTCCTGCGCCTCGTTGGCGCCGCGGCCGCGCGCGGCGAGGAGCTTGAGCGGCGAGGCCTCGTCGGCGAAGCCCGAGCGCACGAACTTCGCGGGATCGTCGAACACCAGCGGCACGTGGCCGCGCGAGCGCACCGCGAGCGACTGCTGGGTGTCGATGTTGACGACGTAGTTGTTGTGGCCCTCGGGATCCATGGCGTCGGCCATGCGGCCCACCCAGCCATAGAGCTCGCCGCGGTTCGGCGCCGCGGTCTGCCAATAGGCCATTGAGGCGAAATGCGAGAATGACGGCTGGTCGTAGCCGACGCCGTGCACGATGGCGAGGTGGCCGTCCTTGTAGAGGCGCTCCATGCCGGCCATGGTGTTCTGGAACCCGAAATGATCGTCGAGCTTGCGCAGCTTGTCGGGCCGGATGCCGATCTTGGGACGCGCCTTGTAGTAGGCGTCGTCGCCATAGGGCACCACCGTATTGAGCCCGTCATTGCCGCCGGAGAGTTCGACGACGACGAGGATGCGACCGGGCTTCGGCGCGGGCGCCGCGGCGGCTTGCGAAAAGAACGGCGAACGCCCCAGGCCGGTAGCGCCCAGGATGACGCTGCCGAAACCGGCCCGCAGCAGATCGCGCCGCGCCACGCCGCCGATGCGAGAAAAAATCGCCATGTTCGCCTCCCTAGTTCGCGTCCAATGTCCGGCCGTTTCTGCCTGCCGTGTCTGCGTCGCCCGCCCTCAGCAGAGCTGGAATTCGGGTGTGCTCATGATCAGATGCGTCACCAGACGCAGCGGCCGTTCCGAATAGCTGGCGGCGCGGTCGAGATCGCCGGTGCCGAGCTGACGCTCCAGGAACGCGATCAAGGCCGCGCGCACCTCGGCGTCGACCGGCACCCGCAGCAGCCGCATCGAGAGATGATCGACCGCGTCGGCCGCGGTCTTCGCCCCGGAGGAAACCACGGCGAGCGACAGGTCGAATTGCGCCGCCGCCCGCGGGATCGGCTTGATCTTGCGCACCGCCTCCTGGAAGCCGACCAGGCTGCCGTAGCGGGTGTTGAAATCCTCGGCGCTGGCGATGACGTTCGCCATCGTCATTTCGCCGCCTTCCATGCCGCCGCCCGCGCCGGGGCCGCGCTCGATGGTCGCCTCGCGGATGTCCATGCCGGCGAGGATGCGGTCGTTGACGCGCTTGACCTCGGCGCCCGGATTGAAATTCGGGTCGGTGAAATTCAGGATGTCGGGAAACAGCACGTCGCGGGCGAAATTGCCGCGCGCCAGCAAGAGCCCCGGCGTGATCCAGGCGCGGCCCTGGGCCCAGCCGGCCACCGTCGGCGGATTGAGCAGGATCTGTCCGAGCTCCCGGCTCACCACATAGAGATCGGGAATACCCGGAAGGCGCTTGGCGCCGAGCTTGCGATAGGTCGAGACCACGAGCTCCACCGGCCCCTTGATGCGGGTCCCCGACGACGGCTCGCTGTAGAAGTCCCGCGACAGGAAGATGGTGCGCAGCAGCGGCGCGATCTCGTAATCGTTGTCGCGCAGCACCGCGCCGAGCCTCGCCTGCATGGCCGGCGAAATGTCCTCGCGCACGAAATAGCGGTAGAGCTTGCCGGAGATGTATTCGGCCGTGACCTTCTGCTCCAGGATGATGCGCAGGATGTCGACGCCGTCGAAATTGCCGGTGCGGCCGAGGAAGGTCTTGGGGCCGTCGTCGTGCTTTGCCGGATCGACCTTGAAGGCGAGATCGTCGTCGATCCAGCCGGTGAAGGCGCGGGCGGCCTCGCGGATGTCCTGCTCCGAATAATTGCCGACGCCCATGGTGAAGAGCTCCATCACCTCGCGGGCGAAGTTCTCGTTGGGCGCGCCCTTCACGTTCTCGGCGGCATCGAGATAGACGAGCATGGCGGGTCCGCGCGCCACCGCGATCAGCAGATCGCGGAAATTCCCGGTCGCCTGGGCGTGGAGGAGCGCGAGCTGCTGCTCCATCTTGCGGTAGTCGCGGACCTTCTCCTCGCCGGTGGCGAAATGGCCGTGCCAGAACAGCGCCATCTTCTCTTCCAGCGGATGCGCGGTCGCGACCATGCGGTCGGCCCACCAATTGGCGAGCCGGCGCGTCTCCAGAAGCGTGGCGCGCAGCCAGTAGAAGAAGCGATCGACCACCGGCTGCAGCCGGCGCTCGCCCTCGGGCTTGACCTGCACGCCCAGCGCCTCGCCGGTGCGCTCGGCGCGCCGCGTCGCCGCGACCCGGCTGGGCGGGAAATCGCGCAGGCCCGGGTCCCACACGCCGGACGGATCGAACGGCTCGAGATGGTCGTTGGGGATCGCCTTGTAGTCCACGAGATACGCCACCGCCTCGACCGGCGTCATCGCCGCCAGGCGCGCAATCTCCTCGGGCGTACCGCCGAAGCCGGCGCGTTCGAGCAGTTGCGCGGCGAAATCGTAGCTCCAGTCCGTGACCCCGATCGGCGTGAGGTCGTCGGCCCATCGCGCCGGCCCGGGAGGGCTGCGCAGCACGTTCTGATAGCCGTGAACGAGGGAAGCGCTCGTCAGATCGGATTTGCTGTCCATGAGAACCCCGGCACGGCGATGGAAGGCAGCTATGGCACTGCTTTCCCGCGCTGGCTGCGGGCAATCAAGCTATGGCGCCGATTGAGTTTTCCGATAGCTCGCGACGCAATGGAGTTGCGACCTATCCAACCAGATTGGACGCATCCGTCTTGGTCTCATCACTGGCGTTGTAGACTACCTCCGGCCAAGGCTGGATCGGCGGCAGCACGATATTGCGTCCGGCCGCCTGGAGCGCCTCGATGAAACCCTTGAACGGGGCGAGCCGCAGGTACTGGTCGGCCACCATGGCGACGGTATGCCTGGTGCCGTGGTCGGTGGCGAAGAAATCGATGCCGTCCAGCGCGCCTTCCACCAGGAACGCGGTGAGCGCCGGGAGCAGGCAGACGCCGAAGCCGGCATGCACCAGCCCCAGCGCCACCTCATAGGTGCGGCAATGGGCGACGGTGCGGTGCGACGGCAGCACGCGCTGGTACCATTGCTGGATGCGCAGCGTGTGCGGGGTGCCGAAATGGAACTGGATGCAGCTGTTGAGAATGCGGCGCGCCTCGTCCGGCATGGCATCGAGATCGCGGACCTGGCCGAGGCCGAGGGAGCTGGGAACCGCGAACACATAGGGATCGTCGACGATCGGCACCTGGCGGAAGCCGACGCTGGACTGGGCGACCGTCTCCGCCGCGATCAGCCCGATATTGGCCTGCCGCGAGTACAGCATCTCCAGCACCTCGGCCGGCGCTGCCTCGTGGATGTCGATCTCGATTTCGGAGCCGGCCGCAGCGCAGCGGTTGAGCGCGTCGGGCAGCACCGCCTTGACCACCGAATTGAGGCCGGCAATGCGGATGATGGAGCGCTTGCCCGACCCGAATTGGCGTAGGCTCGCCTCCGCCTCGTCGATCTCCTTGAGCACGGCCTGGGCGTGGCGGACCAGCACTTGGCCGGCGTCGGTCAGGACCATGCGATTGTGGCTGCGGTCGAACAGCCTGGTGCCGACGCTTTCCTCGAGCTTCGCCAACTGCTGGGACAGCGAAGGCTGGGCGAGACCGAGCTGCTTGCTCGCCCGCGTCAGCGTCGAGGATTGCGCCACCGCCATGAAAATTCGTAGCTGGTGCAGGGTCATTGCGGAACTCTCTCGCGGCGCGACGGGGAAGCGGCGACGGCAGGCCGGCACGGCCGACCCGGATGTCATCGCCCTGTCCGCCTCGGCGCCGGCTGCAAAGGATCGTACGAGGTGTGGCGCCCTATTTAAGCTCGAACTCCACCAGTTGCACGCGGGTCGAGCCGACATTGCGGACGGCGCGGGTGTCGCCGCCATCCTGCCAGAAGAATTCGCCCAGCTTGACCGCCTTGGCGCGATCGCGCGCGCCGGGCGCGCTTTCGACGATCTCGCCGCCGTCGACCACGATCCGCATGCCCGGCGACTTCTGGGTGATGGCGCCGCACCGACTGGCCGGGCTCGAGGATCAGCCGCCACGCCCGCAGCCGCTCATTGTCGACCACCTGGGTATAGCCCGGCACGTCCCTTGTGCCCGCCGCGAGGCCTTCCGGCCCCGGCTTCTTCAGGGCGACGACGATGTTGTGGAACGGCGTCGGGCCGACATTGGATCCGCGATGGCTGACACTGTGCTGGGAGTCCGCGGAATAGTTCACGTTCCCCCGGGTGCCGTGCCGTGGCCCGGTGACCGGCCCGCCCCAAACCTGGCCGGTCTGGTCTGCGTCCTCCACCAGCACGCCGATCTGGTCGAGCGAATGGGTGTGGTAGTTCGACGAGCGTCCCGGCGGAATGTAGACGTTGAGCACCATGACGTGATCATTGCCGAACACCGGCAAATGGTACGAGGCGTTCTGGACCGGCACCGGCGGGCCGTCCTCCTCGGCCGCCGCCGGCTGGCCGAGCGCGCATGCCCACACCATGACCGACGCCGTGAGCAAATACCGCATGAATGTCCTCCCTTCGCCATCTTGCCTTTCGTCGCCATCTTGCGGGCGATCGTGGTCGACGCCCGGCCCGCTTTTACTGCGGCGGCCGGCCGTTGCGGCGGCGAAGATGCGGCTTTCCCGGCCCCCTGGCAAGGGCCGGCGGGGTGCCTCGTTGGGCACTTGCCCATGCGACGCTGAACGATATGGTTGCGTGGCATGGTTCTTGCGGTTCTTGCGGAACCACGGCTTAGACCTGCACATACTAGGCCTGCACAAAGGAGTGCTGCATGTCGCGGATCAATTTGGTTGCCGAACCCGCTGCCCTCGATGTCGACCTCGATCGCACCGCGCTCGTCATCATCGACATGCAGCGCGACTTCCTCGAGCCCGGCGGATTTGGCGCCGCGCTCGGCAACGATGTTTCAAAGCTCAAGGCCGCCGTCGGACCCTGCAAACAGGTCCTTGCGGCGGCACGCCGTCTCGGCATGCTCGTCATTCATACCAGGGAAGGTCATCGGCCCGACCTCACCGACGCGCCCCCGCACAAGGTCGAACGCGGTGACCCCGCGACGCGGATCGGCGCTCCGGGCCCGATGGGGCGCATCCTGGTGCGCGGCGAGCCCGGTCACGACATCATCCCGGAGCTTTATCCCACCGCGAGCGAGCCGGTGATCGACAAGCCCGGCAAGGGCGCGTTCTATCAAACCGATCTCGACCTCATGCTGCGCAATTGCGGCATCGACACCATGCTGGTGTGCGGTGTCACCACCGAGGTATGCGTAAATACCACCGTGCGCGAAGCCAATGACCGCGGCTATCGCTGCATCGTGATGTCGGACTGCTGCGCCTCGTATTTCCCCCAATTCCACGAAATGGGATTGGCGATGATCAAGGCGCAGGGCGGCATCTTCGGATCGGTGGCGTCCTCGCAGTCGCTGTTGTCCGCCCTGGCGGTGGCGGCGGCGTAGGGGGCGACCGCGAAGGCACCTGCGCCCCTGCACAGAAATCAAACATTGCCTGATCGCGATTTGATCGCCTCGTCACATATTCGTCGCGGATCGATGCCGCGTGGATTGCCTGAATTTCGTCATCGCCGCGGTTTTCCCGCGCAAAGGCGTTTTCCACCGTTCGGATGAAGCGCGCCGTGGAAATGGCACGCTCTTTGCGACGACTTTGTTCCATCACGTTGCCGCGATCCTTCGAAACCCCCGGATCGATCGCACCGGCCGCAGCCCGACGTGGTGATCAGCGGGGCCGAAAAGGAGACCTCATCGGTGTCGGGGAATACCGGCCGGACGAGAGATCGTTCGGCGGCTGCCTGATGGAATACATTCGTCGGCCCTGCCGGAATCCCTCGCCCGCTCGAACCGCCCTGCCTGAAAGCGGAAGTCGTGTCCTCGTGCGATGACCCGTCATTCGCGTCCGGGCCGGGAAGCTTGTGGATCTAAGTCGTCACAGGAGGACGCAATGGCGGATTCGACTTATCGCCCGGCAATTTGGACGCCCGGCGATTGGAACGCTTTCTTCGGTTTCGGCACCAACATCCTCGTCAACATGCTCACGCTGACGGCGTTGCTGCGCTTCGTTCTGAAAATGCCGGACTCACTGGTGTTCGGGCGCATTCTCCCCGCGGTCGGGCTGATGATGTTTCTCAGCACGATGTATTACGCATGGCTCGCCTACCGTCTCGCCAAGTCGACCGGCCGCAGCGACGTATGCGCGCTGCCGTCGGGCATCAGCGTCCCGCACATGTTCATCGTCACCTTCGTGATCATGCTGCCGATCGCGCTCTCCACCGGCGATCCCGTGAAGGGATGGCAGGCCGGACTGGTGTGGGTGTTCTTCCAGAGCTTCATCCTGATGATCGGCGGCTTCATCGCGCCCATCATCCGCAGGGTCACGCCGCGGGCCGCCCTGCTCGGCACGCTCGCCGGCGTCTCCATAACCTTCATCTCGATGCGGCCGGCGCTCGATATGTTCATGACGCCGGTCATCGGCCTCACCTGCTTCGCCATCATCATGGTGAGCTGGTTCGGCGGCGTAAAATATCCCAAGGGCATCCCCGCCGGTCTCGTCGCCATCATCGTCGGCATGGCGATCGCCTGGGGCTCGAACCTGTTCGGCCTCAACTACGGCGGGCTGAGCCTCGACGGGCTCGGTAAGGCCGTCTCGGGCTTCGGCTTCTCGGTGCCGCTGCCGGCCTTCGACATGGTGTTCTCAGGCTTCGAGTTCCTGGGCGTCATCCTGGTGACGGCGATACCGTTCGGCATCTACGATCTCGTCGAAGCCATGGACAACGTCGAGAGCGCGGAAGCGGCAGGCGATGCCTATCCGACCACCCGCGTGCTCACCGCCGACGGCGTCGTCAGCCTGATCGGCTGCCTGATGGGCAACCCCTTCATCAACGCTGTCTATATCGGCCATCCCGGCTGGAAGGCGATGGGTGGGCGCATCGGCTATTCAGCCGCCACCGGCCTGATGGTGATCGTCCTGGCCTGGTTCGGCATCATCGCGGTGCTGCTGGCCCTGGTGCCGGTGGTCGCGATCTCGCCGATCCTGCTCTACATCGGCATGCTCATCGGCGCCCAGGCGTTCCAGACCACGCCCACGTCCCATGCGCCGGCGATCATCCTTGCCCTCACTCCGCATCTCGCGGCGTGGTGCAAGACGCTGATGGACGGCGCGCTGGGCGCCGCCGGAACCAGCGCGGCTGCCGTCGGTTTCGACAAGCTCATCGGCAACGGCGTGCTGTACCAGGGCCTCTCGGTGATGGGCGGCGGCTCGATCCTCACCGGCCTCGTGCTCGGTGCGATCGGCTCGCTCGTGATCGACCGCAAGTTCATGGCGGCTTCGGCCTTCGCGCTCTCGGGCGCCGTGCTGACCTTCTTCGGGTTCATGCACGGCGAGGCGATCGGGCTCGCGGTCACGCCGACGGTGGCGATTGCCTACCTGATCGTCGCGGCGTTCATCTACGGCCTCAGCCGATATCCGCAAATGATCTCGATCGAGATGCCGGCGCCGAAGGCCATGCATGCGCAGCCGGCGGAGTGAGGCCCGGGTTTCGGCCCGCGCCTGAACCTTGGATCTGGGAATGGCCGGACCGATTCCGGCCATTTTCATTTGCCGCTGGACCGAGCGGATGCCTGGGAATTAGGCAGGGCGCCCTTCTCCCTCTCCCCGCGTGCGGGGAGAGGGTCGGGGTGAGGGGGCCTTTCCACGATTCTGAGCTTACAAATTACCGCTCAGACTCGCGGAAAGGCCCCCTCACCCGGCGCGCAAGCGCGCCGACCTCTCCGCGCACGCGGGGAGAGGGTTATGCATCCTGCGCGGTGATGCCTCCGCACCGGTTGGCATCGCACTTGCTCAACGATCGTCACATCCGATCGGAGGTGCCCGATGCGTGCCAACTCGCCCGCCAATTCCCAATGGCTTCGCCTGATCTTATGTGCCGTTGCCGGCCTCTTCGCCTGCCCCGGAGCGGGCGTCGCTGCGGAAAAGATTACCTTCCTGACGAGCTGGTTCGCCCAGGCCGAGCATGGCGGGTTCTACCAGGCCAAGGCGACCGGCATTTACGAGAAGGCCGGCCTCGACGTCACCCTGAAGATGGGCGGTCCCCAGGTGAACGGCATGCAGCTCCTGCTCGCCGGCGAGGCCGACGTCATGATGGGCTACGACCTCCAGGTGCTCAAGGCGCTGGAGCAGGGATTTCCCGTCATCACCGTCGCCACCTCGTTTCAATACGACCTTCAGGGCATGATGACCCATGACGACGTGGCCGGGCTCGGCGGCCTCAAGGACAAGACCATCCTGGTTGCGACGTCCGGCCGCTCCACCTGGTGGCCGTGGCTGAAGGCCAAATACAAGTACACCGAAGAGCAGACCCGCCCCTACACCTTCAATCTGCAGCCGTTCTTCGCCGATCCCAACATGGTGCAGCAGGCCTATCCGACCTCCGAGCCGTACCAGGCCCTGCAGAAAGGCATGCCGGCGAAGTTCTTCCTGTTCGCCCGCGACGGCTATCCGCCCTACGGCACCACCATGGTGGCGACGCGCGGCATCGTCGAGAAGAGGCCCGACGTGATCGCCCGCTTCGTCAAGGCGTCGCTCGAGGGCTGGAAGAGCTATCTCCACGATCCCGCGCCGGCGAATGTGCTCATCAAGGCGGACAACCCCAACATGAGTGACGAGCAGATCGCCTTCGCGGTCGAGCAGCTCAAGGCGCTCAAGGTGGTCGACGGCGGCGACGCCGCCACGCTCGGCATCGGCATCATGACGGCCGAGCGCTGGAAGGCGACCTATGATTTCGCCGTCGCCGCCGGCCTCCTCAAGCCGAGCGTGGATTGGAAGGCGGGCTACACCGACCGGTTCGTGAAGGACCTCAAGCTCGCGATGTGAGGCGGTGGTGCTGGCGCGGACCGAGGCGTTGCCGGACGCCGGGGCGGACATCCCCGCCATTTCGGTGCTGTCGGCGGAAAAGGTCTATCCCGACGGCACGCGCGCGCTCGCGGCGGTCGATCTCGCCATCGCGGCGGGTGAGTTCGTGACCCTGATCGGGCCGTCCGGCTGCGGCAAGAGCACGCTCCTCAAGCTGATGGCGAACCTGATCGCGCCGTCGGATGGCCGCCTCGAGTGGTGGCGGGCCGACTATGATGCGCTGGTCGGCGCCGGCCGCCAGGTCGGCTTCGTGTTCCAGGACCCGACGCTGATGCCATGGGCACGGGTCGCGGCGAATGTGCGCCTGCCGCTCGACCTCGCGCGCGTGCCGAAAGCCAAAAGCCGCGCGCGGGTAGCCGCCGCGCTCGGCCGGGTCGGGCTTTCCGATTTTGCGCGCCACTACCCCCGCCAATTGTCGGGCGGCATGAAGATGCGGGTCTCGATCGCCCGCAGCCTCGTCACCGATCCCGACCTCCTCTTGATGGACGAGCCGTTCGGCGCGCTCGACGAATTCACCCGCAACCGGCTCGACGACGATCTCGTCCGCCTGTGCTTCGAGCGCAAGCTGACCACGGTGTTCGTCACCCATTCGATCTACGAGGCGGTGTTCCTGTCGTCCCGCGTCGTCGTCATGGCCGGCGGCCCCGGTCGCATCTTCGCCACCATGGCGATCGACGAACCGCAGCCGCGCCCCGAAAGCTTCCGCAACTCCGCGCGTTTCGCCGAGCACTGCCGCACGCTGTCGGCACTGCTGGCCCAGGCGGCGACGGCTACAGTGAGCTAGCGCTATGACTCTGACGGTTCATTCAGCTTCGGTGTCATGCTCCGCGCATGAGGATGTGAATCTTTCTTTCGACCTCATCCTGAGGAGCCGGCGCAGCCGGCGTCTCGAAGGATGGCCGCGCGGCCCAGACTCGCGGCTATCCTTCGAGACGCGCCCTGCGGGCGCTCCTCAGGATGAGGCTCCAAAAGCGTTCACAGGCTCGAAAGCGGGGCATCCAGTAACCCCTGTGCCATCGATGGAACTCGTGCCGTGCCCAAATCGTGGTTTGGTGGTCACTGGATCGCCCGGTCAAGGCCGGGCGATGACAACAATGGATTAGTGCTGCAAGACCTGGAGAGCCATGCGACCGTTGATCCAATCCGAGACCGCGACATCGATCCTCGCCCCTGCCCTCGTCGGCATCGCGCTGATCGCCGTATGGGAGATCGCGTGCCGGGTCGGGCAGGTGCCGATCTACCTGTTGCCGAAGCCGAGCGACATCGCGGCGAAATTCGTAACCGACGGGCCCGCCCTTCTCGGCGCTCTGGGAATGACGTTGCGCGTGGCGGTGCAGGCCTTCATTGCAGCGGTGGTGCTCGGCACCCTGATCGCCTTCCTGTTCGTGCAGAGCCGCATCGTCGAGAAAAGCCTGTTTCCCTACGCGGTGCTGCTGCAGGTGACGCCGATCGTCGCCATCGCGCCGCTGATCGTCATCCTCGTCAAGAACACCCAGGTCGCGCTGACCCTGTGCGCGACGGTGGTCGCCATATTCCCGATCATCTCCAACACCACGCTCGGGCTACGCAGCGTCGATCCCGGGCTGGTCAACCTGTTCCGCATGAACCGCGCCGGACGACTGCAGACGCTGTTCCGGCTGCGCATACCGAGCGCGCTGCCCTATTTCTTCGGGGGCTTGAGGATTTCGAGCGGGCTCGCCCTGATCGGCGCTGTGGTCGGCGAATTCGTCGCCGGCACCGGCGGCCGCAGCTCCGGCCTCGCCTACGAAATTCTCCAGAGCGGTTTCCAGCTCGATATTCCCCGCATGTTCGCGGCGCTGTTCCTCATCACCCTTGCGGGGGTCGCGCTGTTCGTATTCATGGTCGCGCTGTCCAAGCTCGCACTCGGGCAATGGCACGAGAGCGAAATCGGAGCGGACTCATGACCTCGACGCTGATCCGCGGAGCGGATGGAATTTTCACCGGCCTCCCCGGCGAGGCCATGCGGGCGCAGGGCTCGATCCGGATCGCCGACGGGCGGATCACGGCCATCGGCGAATTGAGCGCGGGGCCGGGCGAGCGGGTCATCGATGCGACCGGATGCGTGATCTATCCCGGCCTCGTCTCGACCCATCACCACCTGTTCCAGAGCATCCTCAAGGGCGTGCGCAGCGGCATCAACCTGCCTCTTATGGGGTGGCTGCGCTCGGTGCCCCACGCTTATTGGAGCAAGATCGGCGAGGAGGAGCTCTACGTCGCGGCGAGGGTTGGATTGGTCGAGTTGCTGCTGTCCGGCACGACCACGGCGGCCGATCACCACTACATGTTTTCCGACACCTACCGGTTCGATCCCGCCGACGTGATCTTCGAGGCGGCGCGCGATCTCGGGCTGCGCCTGGTGTTCTGCCGCGGCGGCGCGACGGTGTTCCGCACCTTCGACACGCCCGGTTTCAAGCCCATGCCGACCGAGCCGCTCGACGCCATGATCAAGTCGGTGGAGGCCTGCGCGCAGCGCTACCACGACCCCTCCCCTGCGAGCATGCGCCGGGTCGCCTTCGCGCCGACCACGCCGCCCTGGGCAGTCCATCCGCACGAATTGAAGGTCATCGCCGCCACCGCCCGCGGCCTCGGCCTGCGCCTGCACAGCCACATGTCGGAAACCAGGGACTATGTAGACTACTGCCTTGCGACCTATAACAAGCGCCCGATCCACTGGATCGCCGAGCACGACTGGCTCGGCCCGGACGTGTGGTTCGCCCACCTCGTCCACATCGATGCCGAGGAAATGCGCCTCCTCATCGACACCGGCACCGGGATGGCGCACTGCCCGCAGTCGAATTGCCGGCTCGGCTCCGGCATCGCGCCGGCCGACGTGATGGCGGCGGCCGGCGGCGCGGTGTCGCTCGCGGTCGACGGCGCGGCATCGAACGAATCCGCCGACATGATCAGCGAGATGAACAGCGCCTGGCACACCCACCGCGCCGCCAAGGGCCCGGGGGCGACGACGGTGGAGGACGTGGTGCGGTGGGCGACCGTCAACGGCGCCCGCATCCTCGGCTTCGACGACATCGGCGTGCTGGCACCGGGCAAGCTCGCCGACCTCGCCATCTTCGATCTCTCGAGCCCGCGCTATTTCGGCCTCCACGATCCCCTGATCGGGCCGGTGGCGGGCGCCGGGGCAGCCGACCTCAAGATGCTCATGGTCGGCGGCAAGGTGGTGGTCGAGGACGGCGCGATCCCCGGATTCGATCTCGAACAATTGCGGCACGACGCGGCGCGCGTGGTGACGCGCCTGGCCAACTGAACAACTCCGGGAGCGACGGCCATGCTGTGCACGAAACAAAAAGTCCTGCGGCGGTTCTGGTACGCGACCCTGCCGATCGGCAAGCTCGGGGCCGCGCCGAAGCCCTTCACCCTGCTCGGCGAGAACATCATGCTGTTCCTCGACGAGAACGGCCAGCCGGCGGCGCTGCGCGACCGCTGCCGCCACCGCACCGCCAAGCTGTCGAAAGGCTGGTGCAGGGACGGCCACATCATCTGCGGCTACCACGGCTGGGAATACGACCGCACCGGCAAGCTGGTGAAGATTCCGCAGTTCGCGGCGGACCAGCCGCTCCCCAACGTTTCCGTGCAATCGTTCCATTGCGAGGAGCGCTACGGCTATGCCTGGGTCGCCCTCGACGATCCGCTGCTGCCGATCCCCGACGTCGTGGAGGACCGGATGCCCGGCTTTCGCCGCATCCATCAGTTCGACGACCGCTGGAACACCGGCGCGCTGCGCATGATGGAAAACTCGTTCGACAATTCGCACTTCTCCTTCGTGCACCGCGCCACCTTCGGCCAGCAGGACCAGCCGAAGCCGGAGAAGTACGAGCTGATCGAGACCGACTACGGCTTCCGCGCCGAGACCATCGTCCCGATCAAGAACCCGCCGGAGGCCCACCGCGTCACCGGCACGGCGGACTCGATCACCACGCGGCACATGCGCAACGCCTGGTTCATGCCGTTCTGCCGCACCCTCGACATCGAATATCCGTCGGGGCTGCGCCACATCATCTTCAACTCGGCGACGCCCATCGACGACGGCAGCATCCAGCTCGTCCAGATCCTGCTCCGCAACGATCGCGAAGAGGACTGCTCGACCAAGGAGCTGATCGACTGGGACGCCGCCATCATCGCCGAGGACCGCGAGATTTTGGAGTCGACCGATCCCGACGCCATCGTCGACGTCGAGCGCAAGATCGAGATGCACATGCCGTCGGATCGTCCCGGGCTGATCATGCGCAAGCGCCTGATGGCGCTGCTCGCCGAGCACGGCGAGGCCGAGGTGCCTCGAGGTGCGTAACCTTATCCAACGGTGCGCTTCCATCGCGCGATGCACTCGGGTACGGGGCGCCTTCTGTACGGCCGCTCGGCTGCCGAAAATCCTTCCGTTTACGGCGCCGCTCTCCGGCCAAAGCCCGCGTCGCGCGCGACCGCAACGGCCTGCGCGCGGCTGCCTACGCCGAGCTTGCTTAAGATGATCGATACCTGATTACGAACGGTCTTGTCGGAAATCTTCAACCGTGTCGAGATCTCCATGTTCGTCAACCCTCGGGAAACAAGCTCCAGAACCTCGCGTTCGCGCGAGGTCAGTCCATCAAACAACAAAGCCGCGCTGCGGTCTGGAGAAACAGCTAGGAACTCGTTGATCGCCTCGACCACTTGATTCCAGGCCGGTTCGGTTTCGAAGATCAGATGATTTCGGCTTTCGAGCGGAACAAATCTCGCTCCTGGAATCAAGCCGGCGAGCTCCCGGCCCTGCTCGAACGGGATTCTCCCGTCCTGACGTGAGTGAAAAACGAGCGTAGGGCACCGCAATTTGCCAGCCTCGATGCGGATATCGGCCTTCCAGATGGCTTCAATAATTCTCTTCCCATTGGCTGGCGGCGTAGTCAGGCGGACATGTTCATTGAACAAGCGAAACTGATCGGCGGTGCCGTCGGGGATGAGCATCGACGTAAAGAGTTGACGAAATGCCGGATTTTCGTTGGGCCAGCCGAGTTCGATCGCTTCGAGCTGCATTACCGCCGTTTGCCGAAATTTCGCACTCGCCGCCGCTGAAAGCGGGCCATAGGCAGTACTGCTACAGATAACGAATCGATTGACCCGGTGCGGATGGCGCGCAGCATATGAGATTCCAGTCGTTGCGCCGCCTGAAAAGCCAAAGAGATCGAAGCGGTCGAGACTGGCGGCCTCGACGACGGCCTCGAAGTCCTCGACGAATCTCTCGAAGGAGAATTCGACACCGTCGCGATCCGACAAACCACACCCGCGTTGGTCGAATCGGATCAGCGTGTGATGTCGAGCCAGCAGAGTGAGCCAGTGACGCCAGACCGGACTATCCCATTCCAAATTGATGCTGGACATCCAATGTGGCGCTCGCATCAGCATCGGGCCGGAGCCGCAGACCGCATATGCGATGCGCGTGCCGTCGCGGCTGGTACAAAAGCGAATCTGCTGAGTTGAAGGCAACATGGGCCACGCACCGCGATGCGTGGCATCATAGCGTGACGAGTGGCATCAAGTGAAGCGTGTGATAGAGCCACTGCGTGAGAGGGCTGCACCTCATGAAGGCCAGTCGGCGATGCTACCAGGACCATATTCACGTAGCAGGTTCTCGGTTGGGGGCCGGACGGGTTCGCGATATTTGTCACAGTCTAACTGCATTGGCTCCAGATGGGCCCCCAAACGGCGTCCGCGAGCGACGAGATGGCTGCCTGCATGCTTTCGGCCGCGCTCGTAGCTCGCCAGTGCAGCTGCGAGATTCCCTTCAGAGCCGGCGAGCACATCGACAAGCGCCTGGGCATCCAGCGCAGCCTTGGTGACGCCGGTGCCGACGTGCGGCCGAGCAACGAAAGCCGCGTCACCGACCAGCACGATACGACCAAATGTCATGCGCGGCGTTTCGAGGTCAAAAATCGCAGAAAGGATCGGCTCGCGCGCGCAACCGACCAGTTCGGAGAGTTGAGGGGCCAGGAGCGTAAGAGCCGCCTGCTTGAGTTCGGTGATCACCTCCTGCCGAATCAGGGGGGGCGGTATCGAATCGCCGTGGCAGCGACCGGTCGCGTCTGTACACCACCGCCGCAAGGTGGAACCGTACTCGGCCGGACGGAACCATACGAACGCGCACCGCCGAATTTCTCCCATATCGTCCTGGGCTGCCATCGGGATGGAGAATGCGAGCTCGCCATTGGGCAGGCAGAAGACCATTTCATGGAGTGTTCTGCTCCGCCAACGGAGCGGCATGTGGCTTTCCGCCACCACCCCGCGCCATGCCACATAACCGGCATAGCGTGGCGCGATCTCAGGCATGAGCTGGCGGCGCACGGTGGAGCGCATGCCGTCGGCAGCTATCAGCAAATCCGCTTGCGCGCACACACCATTTGCAAACACTGCAAGAACCCGATGTTCATCCTGCTCACATCGCGCGAGCGTCATGCCTCCGTGGTAGCGCCCCGTTGGGAAGGCATGTCGCAGGGCTTGGTACACGCGATCCCAGGCTGTGGTCACCTCATGCACGGGCACTTCGCAAATAACCTTGCCGCTCTGGTCGAGGCAGGTATGCGAGCGCACCACCGTCCACATCGATTGGTCGATTGGAATGCCAATTCGGCGCATCACTGCGAAGAGGTCGGCCTGCGCGCCAAGGACGGCGCCACGCCCATTCAGGTCGCCGCATGCGCGTTCAAACACCTCGACGTCCCATCCGATGGAGTGCAGAAGGTTTGCGGTGAACAGCCCGCTCAGCGAGCCGCCGATCACCAGCGCACGCGGCCGGTTCAAGTAACCTCCTCCCGATGGGCCGCAGCGATCTTCGTGTTTAATTGATGTTGAGACCGGTCGCGTCGATCAGCTCGCGCCAACGGTTGCTTTCGGCCTTGATGAGCGCCGCAGTTTCATCGGGTGTGGCGCCGATCGGGATGGCCGAGAAATCAGCCAATCGCTTGCGAATATCAGGCTGCTTCAAAGTCTCCGCGATCTCCATCGAAAGCCGCGAAGTGATGTCGGCCGGCGTTTTTGGCGGAGCGACCATTGCAAACCACTCCGCGTGAGCGAATCCTGGCACTGCCTCGGAAATCGTCGGCACGTCGGGCGCTTCGGGGAGCCGCGCCTGCGTCGTTACCGCGAGCAGCTTGAGCTTGCCTTCCTTGACGTTCGGCCAGGTATTGCCGAACAGGTCGATCATCACGTCGATATGTCCGCCGATAAGGTCATTCATTGCTGGCGCCATGCCCTGGTAAGGCACATGGACGAGGCGAATACCAGCCGACTTCATCAATAGCTCGGTGGCGAGATGCGGTGTGCTGCCGACCCCGGGCGATCCGTAGGTGAGCTTGCCTGGATTTGCTTTTGCGTAAGTGAGGAAGTCCTGGAGATTCGAGACCGGCAGTTTGGGATTAACAACAAGCACGGTGGGAAGTCTGACCATCACGCTCACCGGAACAAAGGCGTCGGAGTCAAAGTTCAGCTTGCTCCGAAGGTGCTGACTGACGGCGAGCGGGCCCGGCGGCGAGGCAAGCAACGTGTACCCATCGGGAGCTGATTTTGCTACGACCTCGGCACCCAGGTTTTGTGCTGCCCCAGGCCGGTTCTCGATAATGACAGGGACGCCCCATTTGGACGAGAGCTTCTCTCCGATGATCCGGGGCACAACATCCAGCAGCGGCCCCGGCGGAACAGGCACGACGATTTTGATCGTGCGATTTGGATAGTCCTCGGCCGCAGCCGGTCTCGCTGTCGCGACGGCGAGACAAGCCGCGGTGCAGAGACAGGTCATCAGTGATGAATGAATCTGCGGATTCATGGATTGTGTCCTCCGATTGACCGAGATGCTGTTGCAGTCGGTTCGCGTCGAAGGAGTATGCTGTTGAAGTGCAGGCCCTGTCATGGGGCCAGTGTCCCGGGCGGCCGTCCAAGATGACGTTTGATGTCCCGAGAATCGGGACCCCTATTGCCTGCCGTGCAGATAACCAGAATCAGCCAGTCTGGATATTCGGGGAGGCGGCCAAGCCAACGGGTCCGGCCTTCGGCCGGCCCGATGACAGACTCCGCGGGGTCGGGTGTGGGCCACAGGCGCGATCGAAGAAAGCAAGAACCCCACCCTCCCCTCCCCGAAGTCGGGGAGGTAAAGAATACGCAAACCAGTCTTGTGCATTTTGTAGCCACGCGTCTCTTTTGAGCAGCGGCACCGGACTATGTTTGGATAATGGCCGGCGGATTTTCAAATTGTTCAGGTGAAGCAGTGACTAAGCGCCCGAATACTGCCGCCCCTCGATAGTTCAACCGACGATCTCCGCATATCAGCGTTGAGCCTCCACCGCGCAGACCGCAGTGGCGCTGGCGCGTCTGCGTCCCATGTGTGGCCGGCGGATCGGCGTGACGACGTGCCGGGCACTTCCACGCCATCCGCGAGACGGGCCGCACCATTCGCGATCCGCCTCAATTGGAATGATGGAGTACAAGATGAAGACGACCCTATTGCTGTCGACGCTCGCCGTCGGCCTCATCGGAGCGACCTCGGCCTTTGCGCAGGCGACGACGTCCGGTCCGACCTACCCCTATCCGCAGGGATACCAGGACACCCGTCCGGCCGCGCCGGCCTTCGGTCCGGCCGACTACGGCTACTACCAGGGCCGCGTGCAGGCCCCGCGCGCTCGACATCGCGCACCGCTGAGCGCAGTCGAGCCGATCGACGAGGTCCGCTGACGCCGCGCGCGCCAGTGTCTCCCTGTCTCAGCAAAACTCCCGGCCGGAGAACCGGCCGGGAGTTGTTTTTCGCGAGGGCTATCGATCCGATTGGAACGCGAAAGCGCCCTCGTTATTTGCCGGGAAGCTTGTCGTCGATGCCCTTGACGTAGAAGTTCATGCCGAGGATCTGGCCGTCGTCGAGGTTCTTGCCGCCCTTGCACTCGACGGTCTTGCCATCCTGCCCGACCACCGGACAGGCGAACGGATGCAGGGTGCCGGCGACGATGGCGGCCTCGGTCTTCTGCGCCATGGCCTTCACGTCGTCGGGCATGTTGGTGTAGGGCGCCATCACTACCAGCTTCGACTTGAGTCCGCCCCAGGTGTCGGTCGACGTCCACTTGCCCGCGAGCTCGGCCTTCACGCGGTCATCGTAATAGGGCGCCCAGTTGTCGATGATCGAGGTGAGTTGGGTCTTGGGTCCGAACTTGATCATGTCGGAATCCTGGCCGAACGCATAGGCATTGGCCTTTGCCGCCGCCTGCATCGCGGCCGGGCTGTCGGTGTGCTGCATGATCACGTCGGCGCCCTGATCGAGCAGGGCCTTCGCCGCGTCCGCTTCCTTGCCTGGATCGAACCAGGTGTTCACCCAGATGATCTTCACCTTGATGTTGGGATTGATCGACTGCGCGCCGAGCATTGTGGAGTTGATGCCGGAGACCACCTCCGGGATCGGGAACGAGCCGATATAGCCGAGCACGCCGGACTTCGACATCTTGGCGGCGATCTGGCCCTGGATGTAGCGGCCTTCATAGAAGCGGCCGGAATAGGTCGACATGTTCTTGTCGCGCTTGTAGCCGGTCGCGTGCTCGAAATTGACCTTGGGATACTTCTTGGCGACCTTCAGCGTCGGATCCATGTAGCCGAACGAGGTCGTGAAGATCAGCTTGTGGCCGGAGCGCGCGAGTTGCTCGATGGAGCGCTCGGCGTCGGGACCTTCGCTGACGTTCTCCAGGTAGGTCGTCTCGATCTTGTCGCCGAGATCCTTGACCAGGCCCTGACGTCCGACTTCATGCTGGTAGGTCCAGCCGAAATCGCCGACCGGGCCGAGATAGATGAAGCCGACCTTGAGCTTGTCGGCGCCCTTGGCAACGGGAATGCTCGATGCCACCGCGACCGCAGCGACGGCGGCGGCGGCGACACCAACAACATAGACGGATGATCGCATGTAGGACTCCGGGGTTCTCGACGGGTGGTTTTGTGTTCCCGGATGCGGCGCCCGTCCGCGCGCTGCCGGGGGAAAGTTCAGCGGTCCGGCACGAACACCAGACCGAGCGACGCAGGGGCGGCTGACCCGGCGCTGCTGCTGCGACCCCGCGAAATCAGCACCAGCACGATCACCGTCGCGAGGTAGGGCAAGGACGACATCAGCTGGGAGGGTATCCCGAGCCCCAGTCCCTGGGCGTGAAGCTGAAGGATGGTAACGGCGCCGAACAGATAAGCGCCGATGACGATACGCCCCGGCTTCCATGAAGAAAAGACCACGAGGGCGAGCGCGATCCAGCCGCGCCCGGCGGTCATGCCGGGCACGAAGAACGGGGTGTAGGCGAGCGGCAGGTACGCGCCCGCGAGGCCCGCGCAGGCGCCGCCGAACAGCACCGCAAGGGCGCGAATTTTCAGCACGGGATAACCGAGCGCATGGGCGGAGGCATGGCTGTCGCCGACCGCCCGCAGCACCAGGCCGGAACGGGTGCGGTACAGGAACCACCAGATGCCGACCACCAGCGCGATCGATCCGTAGACGAATGCATCCTCGCCGAACAGGATCTTGCCGATCACGGGAATGTCGGTCAGGAAGGGAATGTAGAGATGCGGCGCCGCGTCGATGCGCTCGCCGACGAATCCCGCCCCGATCAGTCCCGACAGGCCGATGCCGAAAATGGTCAGCGCGAGGCCGGCCGCGACCTGGTTGACCGCAAGCCCCAGCGTCAGCCCGGCGAAGATCGCCGACATGCCGACGCCGGCGAGCGTGCCGCAGATTGCGCCGATGAACACCGATCCCGTGAGATAGGCGGCCGCGAAACCGCAGGCGGCGCCCATGATCATCATGCCCTCGATGCCGAGGTTGAGCACGCCGGCACGCTCGACGACCAGTTCGCCCGCCGCCGCCAGCAACAGCGGGGTCGACGCCGCGATCACCGAAATGATGATGGCTTCAAGCAATCCCATCGGCAGCTCCGGGGCGGGACGACACCAGTCGAATCCGGTAGAGAATGAGCGAGTCGCAGGCGAGCACGTAGAACAGCAGGATGCCCTGGAACACCTTGGTGAGATCGAGCGGCACCTTCATCGTGATCTGCGCCTGCTCGCCGCCGATGAAGGTCAGGGCGAGGAACAGGCCCGCGACCAAAATCCCCACCGGATTGAGCCGGCCGAGAAAGGCGACGATGATGGCGGTGAAGCCGTAGCCCGGCGAGATGCCGGGCTGGAGATGCCCGACCGGCCCTGCCACTTCGATGATGCCGGCAAGCCCGGCCAGCGCGCCCGAGATCAGGAAGGTCAGGATCACCAGGCGGTTGGAGCTGAAGCCGGAGAAGCGCGCGGCACGCGGCGCCGCGCCGACCACCCGGATCTCGAACCCCATGATGGTACGGCCGAGCATGACCGTCGCGATCATGACGACGATGAGTGCGATGACGGCGCCGAGGTGCAGCCGGCTGCCTTCCAGCAGCAAGGGCACCGTCGCCACCGGATCGAATTCCGCCGTGGTCGGGAAGTTGAATCCGTTGGGATCGCGCCACGGCCCGCGCACGAGATAGTCGAGGAAGAGCTCGGCCACATAGACGAGCATCAGGCTGGTGAGGATCTCGCTGGCGCCGAACCGCACCTTGCAGATCGCGGGGATGAGCGCATAAAGCGCGCCGCCCACCGCGCCCGCCACCAGCATCGCCGGCAACACCCAAATGCCCGCGTCGGTGCCCTGGGTTTTCACCGCGATCCACGATCCGCACACGGCGCCGATGAGGAACTGGCCCTCCGCGCCGATGTTCCAGACATTGGCGATGTAGCACAGCGACAGGCCGACGCCGATCATGACCAGCGGCGTCGCCTTCACCGCGATCTCGATCAGGGAATAGCTGTCGGTCAGGGGATCGAGAAAATAGACGCCGAGCGCTGTGATGGGGTTCTTGCCCAGGATGGCGAACAGCACCGCCATGGTCACGAGGGTGAGCGCGATCGCGATCAGCGGCGAGGTGATGGCGATGGTCGCCGAGCGCTCCGCGCGGCGCTCAAGAGCCAAGTGCATGACCGACCTCCTCGCTGCCCGCCTTGGCGCCGCCCATCAGGAGGCCCAGCGATTCGCGGGTCGACTGTGCCGCGTCGACCGGCGGCGACAGACGGCCGTGGAAGATGACGGCGATGCGGTCGGCGATCTCCTCGAGCTCGTCGAGGTCCTGGCTGATCACCAGCACCGCAGCGCCACGCCCGGCGAGATCGATCAGCGCCTGACGGATCACCGCGGCTGCGCCGGCATCGACGCCCCAGGTCGGCTGCGCCACCACCAGCACGCCCGGCTCGCGCAGGATTTCGCGGCCGACCACGAATTTCTGCAGATTTCCGCCGGACAGGCTCACCGCCTCCGGGTCGCGCTTGGCCTTGCGCACGTCGAACACCTCGGTGGTGCGGTCGACGGTATTGAGCATGGCGCCGCGATTGACGAAGCCGCGCTTGACCATTCCGCTCGCCGCATGGCCGGTGAGGAGCGCGTTGTCGGACAGTTTCATGCGCGGTGCGGTGCCGTGGCCGAGCCGCTCCTCCGGGACGAAGGCGACGCCGAGGCGACGCCGCTCGTTGATCGACATGGTACCGACCCCGGTGCCGTCGATCACCACGTTGCCGGCTTCCGGGGAGAGCCGCTCGCCCGACAGCGCGGCGAAAAACTCATCCTGGCCGTTGCCGGAGACGCCGGCGATGCCGACGATCTCCCCGGCCCGCACTTCGAGCGAGACCCCCTTCAGGTGAACGCCGTGCGGATCGTCCGGCTCGAGGTTGAGGTTGCTGACCACCATCCGCGGTACACCGGCCGCGCGCCCGGCCGCCGCCTTCACCTCGCCGATCTCGCCGCCGACCATCATGCGGGCGAGCGACCCTGCGGTCTCCCGGCGCGGGTCGCAGGTCGCGACCTTCTTGCCGCCGCGCAGGATGGTTGCGGTGTCGCACAGCGCCTTCACCTCTTCGAGTTTGTGGGAGATGTAGAGAAGGGCCCTCCCCTCGCTCTTGAGCCGCGCCAAAGTGATGAAGAGCTGGTCGGTCTCCTGGGGCGTCAGCACCGAGGTCGGCTCATCGAGGATGAGGAGCTTGGGGTTCTGCATCAGCGCCCGCACGATCTCGATGCGCTGGCGCTCGCCCACCGAGAGCCGCCACACCTCGCGGTCGGGCTCGAGCGGCAGCCCGTAGTCGCGCGACAGCGCGGCGAGCCGGTTCGACATCGCGGCGAACGGCTCTCCGGTGGAAAGGCCGAGCGCGACGTTCTCGGCGACCGTCAGGTTGTCGAACAGCGAGAAGTGCTGAAACACCATGCCGATGCCGAGCGTGCGCGCTTCGGACGGCCCGGCCAGCTCGACCTTCTTGCCCATCCACCGCAGTTCGCCCGCGGTCGGCTTCAGGAGACCGTAGATGATCTTGACCAGGGTCGATTTCCCGGCGCCGTTCTCGCCGAGCAGGGCGTGGGTCTCTGCGGGATAAAGGTCGAGATCGATGGAATCGTTGGCGGCAAAAGTGCCGAACCGCTTGGTGATGTGGATGGCCGACAGCAGCGGCTCGCGCGCCGCCGGCTGATGTTGCGGTGTCGGGTCAAGCATGCGACGCCCCTGCGGCTGCGACACGCCCCGGCACCGCCTTCGCCGCCTCGGCCACGGCCTCGCGACGGATCAGGAGTTGGGCGGCGACGGCGGCGGCAATCGCGGCCGGCGCCTTGTCGCGGATATCGGTGAGGCCGATCGGACAGATCAGGCGATCGATGTCCTCGCTCGTGATGCCGATCTGGCGGAGCGTGCTCGCGAAGCGGGCCCGCTTGGTGGCGCTGCCGATCAGGCCGACATAGGGGAACCGGCGCGCCTTCAGCGCTCCCGCCGCGACATCGAGGTCGAGAGCGTGGCTATGGGTCATGATGGCGACGAAGGTCCCATCGCGCGCCTGTTCGAGCAGGCGCACCGGCTCGTTGCCGCCGCGGCAGGTCACATTGGCAGGCACGTGGGCCGGAAATGCGCCGGCGCGGGGATCGATCCAGGTCACCGCGAAGGCGAGCGGCGCCAGCGCCAGCACGAGGCACTGCCCGACATGGCCGGCGCCGAACAGATGGAGCGGCGTCGCATCCGAGCCGAAGCGCTCGGCGATGCGGCCGTCCGGAAGGTTTGCATAGGCGGGACCCGGCGGCACCAGATCCGCGGGGGCGAGCACGCGGGCCATTGGGCGGCCGGGCTCGGCGACCGTGGCGAAACCGCCTGCGCGTTCCGCCGCCGCCAGCCGGCTCACCCGGTCGAGATCGGGCGCGCCGAACCGCTCCAGGGTGACCACCACGCGGCCGCCGCAGCATTGGCCGAGCTCGGGGCCCAATGCCTTGTTGAGCCGCCGGTATGAAGCGCCCGGCCCGGCCATCATCGACTGGGCTTCGGCCAGCGCCAGCCATTCGAGCGCGCCGCCGCCGATGGTGCCGGAAAAGCGGCCGTCCGGCCGCACCATCATGCGCGCGCCGACCTCGCGAGGGCTGGAACCCTGGGCTTGGGCAAGGGTCACGAGCACCGCCGCACCGTGCTCGGTGAGGAAGCGTTCGATCGTGGGCCAGACTTGGATCATCGCGGGCTCAATGCTGCGCCATAGCCCCTATGGCATGCAAGATCGATTCCGGTGTTGCCGGCGCATCGAGCCGCACCGGCCGGCCCGGCGCCAGGCTGTGGATAGCATCGGCGACGGCCGCAAAGACTGATATCGCGAGCATCAGCGGCGGCTCGCCGACCGCCTTGGAACGGTAGATGGTCTCTTCGCGATTGGCGCCTTCGAACAATGCCACGCGAAAGTCCGCCGGCACGTCCGACGCGCAAGGAATCTTATAGGTCGAGGGCGCGTGGGTCAAAAGCCGGCCCTTGTCGTCGAACACCAGTTCCTCGCTGGTGAGCCAACCCATGCCCTGGACGAAGCCGCCTTCGATCTGGCCGATGTCGATCGACGGATTGAGCGAGCGGCCGACGTCGTGGAGAATATCGACGCGCTCGACCTTCATCTCGCCGGTCAGCGTGTCGATCGTCACCTCGGCGCAAGCCGCGCCATAGGAGAAGTAATAGAACGGCCGGCCGGTCGCCTTCTTGGCGTCCCAATGGATATCGGGGGTGCGGTAGAACCCGGTCGAGGACAGCGAAATGCGCCCGAGATAGGCCTGCTTGACCAGGTCGGGAAACGGGATCGCGCGGTTGCCGATCAGCACCTGATTGTCGAGGAACTTGATCCGGTCGGCCGGCACCTCGAAGGTCTCCGCGGCGAATGCGGTCAGCCGCGCCTTGATCGCCGCCGCCGCCGCCCGTGCCGCCATGCCGTTGAGATCGGAGCCCGACGACGCCGCCGTCGCCGACGTGTTGGGCACCTTGGCGGTGGTGGTCGGCGTGATCCTGACGTGATCGAGATCGATGCCGAACTCCTCGGCCACGACCTGGGCGACCTTGACGAACAGCCCCTGCCCCATCTCGGTGCCGCCGTGATTGAGATGAACCGAGCCGTCCTGATAGACGTGCACCAGCGCGCCCGCCTGGTTGAGGAAGCTGGTCGTGAAGGATATGCCGAACTTGATCGGCGTGAGCGCGAGGCCGCGCTTGAGGACCGGGCTCCTCGCGTTGAAATCCGCGACGGCGGCGCGGCGGGCGCGGTAGTCCGACGAAAGCTCCAGCGCCTCGATCAGCTCGGGCATGATGTTGTCGGTGATCTGCATGCCGTAAGGCGTCATGTCGCGGCCGGGGCCGTAGAGATTGGCCTTGCGCAGGTCGAGCGGGTCGACACCGAGCGTCCAGGCGATCTCGTCCAGCACCCGCTCGATCGCCAGCATTCCCTGCGGGCCGCCGAAGCCGCGGAATGCGGTATTCGACACCGTGTTGGTCTTCATCCGCTTGGTGACGATGTGAGCGGCGGGAAGATAATAGGCGTTGTCGGCGTGGAACATGGCGCGGTCGTTGATCGCGCCGGACAGGTCGGCGGAATAGCCGCAGCGCGACGCGAGAGTGATGTCCACCGCCGCGAGCCGGCCGTCATCGCCGAACCCGGCCTGGTAATCGACACGGAAGTCGTGGCGCTTGCCGGTCAGGCTCATGTCGTCGTCGCGGTCGAGGCGGAACTTGCAGGGCCGCCCGGTGATGCGCGCGGCGAGCGCGGCAATCGCAGCCCATTGCGCCGCCTGGCTTTCCTTGCCGCCGAAGGCGCCGCCCATGCGGCGGACCTCCACGGTCACCGCGGCATTGGGCAGCCCGAGGACGTGGGCGACGATGTGCTGCAGTTCGCTCGGGTGCTGGGTCGAGGCATGCACGGTCATGTCGTCCTCGCCGGGAATGGCGAGCGACACCTGGCCTTCGAGATAGAAGTGCTCCTGTCCGCCCATCCGGAAGGTGCCGGCGATCCGCCGCGGGCTCGCCCCCAGCGCGGCGGCGCAGTCGCCCTTGTTGAAGGTGTAATCGGGAAGGACGTGGGCGTCGGCCTTGAGCGCATCATCCACATCCACTAGCGGCGTCTCCGCGGCCACCTCGATCTTGCCGAGCCGCGCAGCGCGGCGGGCGAGATCGCGGGTCTCGGCGACCACCGCGAACACCACCTGGCCATAAAATTCGACGGAGTCGGCGGCGAACATGGGATCGTCGCCCATGACCGGGCTGACGTCGTTCTTGCCGGGGATATCGGCGGCGGTCAGTACCGCGACCACGCCGGGCGCGCTACGCACCGCGTCGAGATCGATGCGCAGGATACGGCCGCGCGCCGCCTGGGCCCCGCCGGCGGCGAGGTGCAGCGTTCCTTCCGGCTCGCGAAGGTCATCGATATAGACGGCGGTGCCGCAGACATGACGCACGGCGGAATCGTGCCTGGTGGGAACGCCGACCACCCGCAGCGACGGGTCGCCCGGCGGAAAATCACGCAGTGGCTTCATGGGCGCCCTCCCGCCATCCGACCACGCGGGTGGTCCGCGACGCCGCCCCGCCGATCTCGATGAGAGCCTTGCGCAGCAGGCCCTTGGCGACCTGCATGCGGTAGGACGCGCTGGCACGCTGATCGGTGATCGGGGTGAAGTCGGCGCCAAGCTTTTCGCAGGCCGCATCTGCGGCCCGGGGATCGGCGAGATCGGCGCCGATCAGCGCGTTTTCGGTCGCTTTCGCGCGCTTGGGCGTTGCTGCCATGCCGCCGAAGGCGATGCGCGCGGCGGCGATGCGGGAGCCGTCGAGGCGCAGCTTGAAAGCCCCCATCACCGCCGAGATGTCCTGGTCGAAGCGCTTGGAAATCTTGTAGCAGCGGAACGCTTCGCCGGGCGCGAGGCTCGGCACACGAACGGCCCGGACGAATTCGCCGGCCTCGCGCTGCTGGCGGCCATAGGCGATGAAGAAGTCTTCCAGCGCCAGTTCGCGGGTCGCCGCGCCGCGCTGGAGGATGAGCGTCGCGCCGAGGGCGATCAATGCGGGCGGCGTGTCGCCGATCGGCGAGCCGTTGGCGATGTTGCCGCCGAGCGTGCCGACATTGCGCACCTGCTTGCTGGCGAAGCGGCGCAGCAATTCGCCGAGATCGGGATCGATCGCGGCCAGATGCGGCGCCGCATCGGCGTGAGTGACGGTGGCGCCCAATGTCACGGCCCGCGCGCCAGCCTCGATGGCGTCGAGGCCCTTGGCCCGTCCCAACCAGATGATCTTGGGCAGATCGCGCATCTGCTTGGTGACCCACAGCCCGACATCGGTCGCGCCGGCGACCAGCACGGCGTCGGGATGCTCCATATATAGCTTTGCCAGCGCCTCGATGCTGGCGGGCGCGGCGAAGAAGCGCTCCGCGGAGCCCGCGAACAGGTCGACGCCGTCGTCGAGGCGGGCGAGCGTACGGGCGACCTCGGGTTCCTGGTCGGTGAAGCGGTCGCGCGTCGCCCCGGTGCAGGACGCAATCCCGGCGTCGACGATCGGGCGGTAGCCGGTGCAGCGGCACAGATTCCCGGCGATCCAGTCATTCACCTCGTCGCGGGTGACGGCGCCGCGATCGCGATCATGAAACAGCGCAAACAGCGACATCACGAAGCCGGGCGTGCAGAAGCCGCATTGCGACCCATGCAGGTCGACCATCGCCTGCTGCACCGGGTGCAGGCCGTCGATGGCGAGGTCGTCGACGCTGATGACTTCGCTGCCATCGGCCTGCCCTGCCAGGACGATGCAGGCATTGACGGGGCTATAGACCAGCCGGCCGCCGACCCGCCGCCTCAGCACCACCGTGCAGGCCCCGCAATCGCCTTCGGCGCACCCTTCTTTGGTGCCCATGGCGCGTTCGGTCAGCCGGAGATAATCGAGCAGAGTCAAGGTGGGGGCGACATCGCCGAGACGCACGATTGCACCCCGGCGCAGGAACTGAATGTGACGACGCATGATCGACTGGCGCCTCCGGCAAGGCCGAAACCATCCGCCAATTTTCGCAGCGGCGGAAGAAGGTAAAAAGAGCAGCTTTTGCCCACAAGTTAGTCGGCCCGGAGCACTATTCCCATAGCGAATCCAACAATCGAATCGTGGCGATATCAGTCGCGGCGCGCTGGTCTCTCCGGCTACCTGTGTGTTTCTCAAGGCAAAAAGCGTTGCGATTTTGTCACAAATGGCGGGAAAGTGTTGGCGGGAAAGGGACGATGGGCACCGCTTGGGCGCGCTTTTTTGGCGGGCACTGCCCCCCAATTCCGGCTGTGCAGCAGGCTCGGACCGTTTCAAAAAACGCTTTTAGATCAAATTGTTAATAGAGGCCTAAGGCGGCGCTCCAAAGCCTTCCGGGAGCGCGATTTGGGCCTGAAATTCCGCGATCATGGTGAAAGATGTGTCAAGAACTGTGGAATTTTCAGGCTTCACTCCCGGGCCGCCGGATTTATGGTGTTCCCATGTGAGATCAGTTCGCTCACTCAGGCCCTGGGGGGACCTAATGTCGATCAGAAATTATGCAGCTTCTCTAAAGCCCGTGGCGCTCGCCGCCGCGCTTGCGGTTTCCGCCGTGGGGGCGGCGTCCGCAGCGGACATGATGCCTGTCAAGGCAGCGGCGCCGGCGCCGTTCTTCCTCGTGAACGATACCTGGGTGAGCTTTACCTGGTATCCGAAAGCGACCGATCCGGGCGTGTCCGGCAACAACTTGATCGGAGTTCCGAACGCCTTCAGCAAGTATGTCGGCACCGTCTCGCACTTCGATGTGTGGGCCTACGGCACCAACTTCTTCAACCTCGACTTCCTCCAGTCCTCCAGCGCCGACCCGGTTCAGAATACCTTCGTTCCGAACGCACACGGCGCGGTCGAGGTCTATGGGTTTGCGCGCAGCACCCTCGGCCTCAACGAAATCTTCGGCACCAAGATGTTCAGCACCTTCCTGACGAAGGACGTGTCCTTCGAGTGGGGCGGCGACGCCAATACGGAAAACAACTTCCTGGCGCCGTCGAAAAAGGACATCGTTCTCGGCGCCCAGTTCACTTTGAACGTGCCGGGCACGGTCAACCTCGCCGTGATGGCGTACAAGGAGTGGAACCACAACCAGTTCATGGCGTCGGATCAAACCGGCTTCGTCAACGGCGCAATCCCTCCGGTTCAGCCCGGACCGTTCACCTTCGTTGGCTGCTGCTTCACCGGCGACCGCACCTTCCAGTGGATTCCCAGAATCGAACTGGGCATCATCGAGCCCTTGACGTTCATTCCGTGGCTCCCGCTGACTTGGCAGAGCATCACCGCCATCAACTTCCCCAAGGGCACCGGCATCTCGACCGCCAACCTGATTGCCATGGGTGGCACGCTTGGACCGGCTTCGGGCCCGTTCACGTCGGACAATGCGAGTTCCTTCACGAAGGTTGAGGTCTTCTCGGACAACCGCATAAACTTCGACTACTCGAAGTATTTCTGGAACAAGGCCAACGTCGTCTCCCTCTATGTCGGCTACCGCTACTGGTACAACAAGTTCGGCACCGATCACAACGCACCGGTGTTCTCGATAGCGGCGCCCGGAACCTCGATCGAAAGCACGGTCTACACCGGCATCTCCTACCACTTCAACTGAGCCGCTCCATCAAACGGCTTGACTACGGCATGCCCGGCTTCGCGCCGGGCATGTTCGTTTTTGGGGAGCCGATCGTGGAACCCCGACCTCATCCTAAGAGCGTGTGAATCTTTCTTAGGACCTCATCCTGAGGAGCCGTGCGCAGCACGGCGTCTCGAAGGATGGCCGCACACGCTGCGGCCTGTGGCCGTCCTTCGAGACGCGCGTGATCGAAATCGGCTGTTGCCGATTTCGACACCGTTCGGTTGCCGAAGTCAGGCAGGCCTGACTTCGGTGCGCGCTCCTCAGGACGAGGTCGCGGAAAAATTCAATACCGGATCTTGTCGGGCTTGGCCGCCCATTCCGCGAACGGCACATGCGAGTGCGGGGTCTGCAGGCGCAGCCCTGGAATGCTGCGGGCCTCCGGGGCCAGCGGGACCTCCCTGTAGATGAACTCGTCGTCGAAGCCGATCTCCGCGGCCTCGCCCCTGGTATTGGCGAAATAGAGCGTGCGAAAGCGTCCCCAGTAGATCGCCCCGAGGCACATCGGGCACGGCTCGCAGCTCGCATAGATGTCGCAATCGGACAGGTTGAAGGTGTTGAGCGCCGCGCAGGCGCGGCGGATCGCGACCACTTCGGCGTGGGCGGTCGGATCGTTGGTCGAGGTGACCTCGTTCCAGCCCTCGGCCACGATCTCGCCGTTGCGCACGATCACCGCGCCGAACGGGCCACCCTTGTTGGCGCGCATGCGCTCGAGCGCGATGTCGAGGGCGCGCTGCATGAAATGCTCGTGACTCATGTTCGGGTCGGCTCGTGTTGGATCGCGTGCGGTGGCGAAGGCGTCAGGATATCACTCGGGGCCGGGAAATCGAAGCCGCTCAATGCCCCGCCATGTATTTGCCGATGGTGGAGCGGTCGGTCTCGCCCACCGGCGACACGTAATTGATGGTGCCTTCCGACATCACCGCGACTCGATCGGCGAGCTCGAGGATCTCGTCGAGATCCTCCGAAACCAGCAGCACCGCCGCGCCGTGATTACGCTGCTCCATGATCTGGGAACGGATTTCGGCGACCGAGGCGAAGTCTAGTCCGAAGCAGGGATTGGCGACGATGAGCACGTCGACTTCGCCCGACAGCTCTCGCGCCAGCACCGCGCGCTGCACGTTGCCGCCGGAAAGATCCTGGATGGCCGCCTCCGGCGACGTCGTCTTCACCCGATAGCGGGCGATCAGCTCGCGCGCCTTGGCGCGCATCGGGCCGGGCGAGAGCCACCAGCCGAGCTTTGCATTGGGCGGTCGGTCGAAGGTGCGGAACGCCATGTTCTCGGTGATGGTCATGCGCGGCACCGTGGCGTTCTTGAGCGGTTCCTCGGGAAGCCCGAACACCCTGAGCCGGTAGAAGCGTTCGCGGGTCGGCTCGAACGGCTCGTTCTTGATGATGATGCGCCCATCGGTCAGCGGGCGCTGGCCGGACAGCACTTCGACGAGCTGCGACTGGCCGTTGCCGGACACCCCTGCGATGCCGACGATCTCGCCGGCATGGACCTTGAGATTCACTTTTTCCAGCGCCGGCAGCCCGTCGTCATCGTCGGCGAACAGCGCGGCGAGCTCGAGCACGGTCTCGCCCGGTGCGCGATCCGTGCGCACCGCGCGCTCGCGGATCTGGGTGTCGCCGATCATCATGCGCGCCATGTCGTCAGTGGTGAGCTCGGACACCTTGCCGCCGCCTACCTTCTTGCCGCGGCGCAGCACCGTCACGCTGTCCGCGAACGCACGAACCTCGCGGAACTTGTGCGTGATCATGATGACCGTGATTTCCTTGCGCGCCGCCATGCCGCGAAGCAGGCCGAGTATCTCGTCGGCTTCGGCCGGGGTGAGCACCGAGGTCGGCTCGTCGAGGATGAGCAGACGCTGGTCGAGATAGAGCAGCTTGAGGATTTCGAGCTTCTGCTTCTCGCCGGCGGCGAGCGTCGACACCGGCACGTCGAGCGGCACGCGGAACGGCATGCGCTGGAGAAATGCCTCCAGCGAGCGCATCTCCTTTTTCCAGTCGATCACCGCCGGTGCGTCGGCGCGGCTGATGACGAGGTTCTCCGCCCCCGTCAGCGAAGGAACCAGCGTGAAGTGCTGATAGACCATGCCGATCCCCAGCGCGCGGGCGTCGCGGGGATTGCGGATCGTAACCTCCTCGCCGTTGAGCAGCACCGTGCCGCGATCGGGGGAGTAGAATCCCATGATGCATTTGACGAGGGTGGACTTGCCGGCGCCGTTCTCGCCCAGCAGGGCGTGAAATTCGCCGGGCTCGACCTTGATCGAGACGTCGCCGAGCGCCACCAGCGGCCCGAAGATCTTGGTCATGCCCACCGTTTCGATGGAGAGGGCCCGCACCTGGTCCGGCGGCGGCGAAGGCGCGGTGGAGAGTTCGGCGACGCTCACGGCAAATGCTCCAGAAATGTCTTGGAATCGGACACCGCGCCGAACACGCCGCCCTGCATCTTGACCATGTGGACGGCGGCGAGGTGATTGTTGGGGTCGGTGGCGCCGCAGCAATCCTCCAGCAGCAGGCATTCGAAGCCGCGGTCATTGGCCTCGCGCATGGTGGTGTGGACGCACACGTCGGTGGTGATGCCGGACAGGATGATGTTGCGGATGCCGCTGGTGCGCAGCATCAGCTCGAGGTCGGTGGCGCAGAACGAGCCCTTGCCGGGCTTGTCGATGATGGGTTCGCCGGGCTTGGGCGCGAGCTCCGGGATGATCTCCCAGCCCGGCTCGCCGCGCACGAGGATGCGGCCGCACGGTCCGGGATCGCCGATGCCGGCGCCGATCTGGCGCGAGCGCCAGCGCTTGTTGGCGGGCAGGTCGCTCAAATCGGGACGATGGCCCTCGCGGGTATGGATGATGTGGTAGCCCTTCTCACGCAGCGCCGCGAGAACGCCGCGGATCGGCTCGATGGGCGCCCGCGTCAGCGACAGGTCATAGCCCATGGCGTCGACATAGCCGCCCTTGCCGCAGAAGTCGGTCTGCATGTCGATGATGATGAGAGCAGTGTTCTGCGGCGTCACGTCGCCGTCGAACGGCCAGGCATAGGGAGTGGACGGGATCGTCGGCATGGCTCACTCCGCGGCACGGTCGAGCCGCTCGCCATAGCGGCGCCGCGGCTTGGGGAAGCCGCAGGAGGTGCCGTCGACATGGCGCACCTCGTCTTCCCACGGCAGGCGGTAGCGGCCAGCGACGAGGTCCTGCATGAAGGTATAGGGGCAATCCTGCGCGCCGCCGTCGACGGCGGTAAACCCGCGGTGTCCCAGCTGATAGATGTTGTTCTCGACCGACCAATGCGCGCGGGCCTCACGCACGAGATCGGGACGCACTTCCGCGGTGATGATCTCGTCGGCGCGGCCGCTGGTTCCGTGGGCGAGCACGGTGCCGTCGAAATTGACGATCATGCCCTCACCCATGGAATCGAAGCTGCCGTCAGAGCCGCACATGCAGACATTGGCGGTGACCATCAGATTGCAGAAGGAGTTGGACTGGTTGGTAAAGCGCCAGGCGTCGCGGATCGGCGCGGTATAGCCCGCCGTACGGATCATGATCTCCGCGCCCTTGTAGGCGCATTCCCGCGCCATCTCCGGAAACATGCCGTCGTGACAGATGATCAGCGCGATCTTGGCGCCATTCGGCCCGGTGATGACCGGTATGCCCATGTTGCCGGGCTCCCAGGGCTCCACCGGCACCCACGGATGCATCTTGCGGTAATAGAGTTGCAGCGCGCCCTTGTCGTCGATGATGATGCCGGAATTGTAGGGGTTGCCGCCGGGATTGCTTTCCATGATGGAAAAGCAGCCCCAGATCTTGTTGTCGACGCACGCCTGCTTGAACGCAGCCACTTCAGGCCCGCCGAGCGAGCACATGATCGCGGGGTTGGTGTCCATGGAGAGCCCATGGAGCGCGTATTCGGGAAACACCACAAGGTCCATGGTGGGAAGGTTGCGCCTTGCCTTGCCGACCATGGCGACGATGCGAGCGGTCTGGGCCGAAAGCTCGGCCGGCGTCGCGACCACCGGCAATTGGAGCTGCACAACCCCGATCACGACCCCGTTGGGCGTCTTGTTGAGGCCGCCAAGCCCGTTCATGTCAGGAGTCCGTTCATGTCAGGCGTCCTTTCATGTCAGCACAGCGATCCAAAGCATCGATGCATCGAACGGCGGCGCTTCACGTCGACGCCACCACCTGCCCGGTCACTTCGTGATGCTCAACTCGCCGGGCACATCGCGCGCGGCCTGCTTCGATCCGGCTGAGACAATCATGATCACGAGCGTGAGGATGTAGGGCGCGGCATTGAAGAAATAATAGCCCTGGGTGATGCCGACCGACTGCAGCGCCGGCCCGATGGCGCCGGCGGCACCGAACAGGAGCGCGGCCACCACGCACATCAGCGGCTTCCAGCGCGCGAAGATGACGAGCGCGACCGCCATCAAGCCCTGGCCGGACGACAGGCCCTGGTTCCAGGAACCGGGATAGTAGAGCGAGAGGAACGCGCCGCCGACGCCGGCGAGAAAACCGCCGATCGTGGTCGAAAGGAAGCGTACGAGATCGACCGACACGCCCATCGCGCGAGCCGAGGCCGCGCTGTCGCCGGTCATGCGCACGATCAGGCCCCAGCGCGTATTGGCGAAGGCCCATGCCATGATGATGGCGACGAGCACGCCGACGATCAGCAGCGGATTGATCTGCAGCGCCGTTTCGATCTGCGGGTTGCCGGTCCACGCGCCCAGCGAGAACGACCCCAGCCGCGGCGCCGAGGGCTGGATGTAGGCCTTGCCGAAGAAGAAGGCCAAGCCGGTGCCGAACAGCATCATGGCGATGCCGATGGCGATGTCGTTGACCTTCGGCAGCTTGCAGACATAGCCGTAAATCCCGCCGAGCACCGCGCCGGAGCAGCCGGCGGCGAGCACGCCGAGCACGGGAGAGCCGGTGTGGTAGGAGGTGGCGTAGGCGCACATCGCGCCAAGCACCAGCGTGCCTTCGAGCCCGAGATTGACCCGCCCCGACTTCTCGGTCAGGCATTCGCCCAGCGCCACGAACATGAACGGCGTCGACACCCGCAACGCGCCGCCGACGATGGCGAAGAGAACGATGAGATAGGGATTGTCGCTCATGTGCGGTCTGCCGGGGTCGGAACCTGGAATATCTTGAAACGCCCATACAGCGTCTCCGAGACCAGCAGCACCACGAACACCAGGCCCTGCAGCACCAGCACGGTGGCGTCGGGCAAGTCCATGCGGCGCTGCACGAGGCCGCCGGAGGCGACGAGGCCGCCGAACATGATCGCAACCGGAATGATCGCCAGCGGATTCTGACGGGCGAGGAAGGCGACGAGAATGCCGGTGAAGCCGTAGCCGGCGACCAGCGACGCATTGGCGCGGCCCTGGATCGCCGCCACCTCGAAGAAGCCGGCGAGACCCGCGCAGGCGCCCGCAAGCATCGAGCAGACCACGATGAGGTACCCGACCGGCAGGCCCTGGGCCTGGGCCGCACGCGGATTGCCGCCGGTGACGCGCACGGCAAAGCCGAAGGTCGTGCGCGACAGCAGCACGTAGAGCACGATCGCGAGGATGATACCGGCGGCGAGCCCCCAATGGACGTCGGTGCCCGGGATCTTGCCGACCATGTAGGCATCCCCGATCGGCATCGTCGAGGGCTTGTTGGGATTGGTGAGGTCGCGCAGCGAGCCTTCGACGAAGAAGTTCATCACCGCGATGCCGATATAGGTCAGCAACAACGACGAGATCGTCTCGTTGACGCCGCGGGCATAGCGCAGATAGCCGGCAATGCCGACCCAGATCGCTCCTACGATCATTCCCGCGATCGCCATCACAATCAGCGCGACCATCGGCGGCGCCTGATTGAGCACGAGCGGGATGGCGACCACCGCGGCGGCGAAACCGCCCATCACCAGAGCGCCCTCTCCGCCGATCATGATCAGCCCGATCCGCGCCGGCACCGCGACGGCGAGCGCGGTCAGGATCAGCGGCGCCGAGCGCTGCAGCGTGTTCTGCAGCGAGAACGCGGTGCCGAATCCGCCACGCTCGACCAGTTCGAAGAATTCGATCGGCGACTTGCCAAGCGCCAGCAGGAACAGTGAGAACAACGCCGCCGACACCACCAGTGCGAACAGCGGAATCGCGATGTATTCCGCCCCCCGCCGGATGCGGACCGAGAGGTCGCTGGGTTCCTTCGCGGGGCTGATGAGCCCCGCGCTGAGCGGTTCCGATATGTTTGCCATTTTCCGGGAGAAGTTTGGCCGGGAAGCGTCTCGCCCGCAGGCGAGACGCCTCGCAAGGCTCAGGTGATGGAACCGGAGACGCCTTCGAGCAGATAGTTCATCTGGTCGAGATAGGGATCGAGGTTGTCATAGGTCTTGTCGATGACGACCTTCCCGGTCTTGTTGTCCTTGAGCGGGCCGACATAGATCGGCTTCTTCGCCCGCAGGTCGGCGATGGCGGCGGTCGCGGCCTTGCGCGCGGCATCGCTGGCGCCGGCGCCGAACGGCGAGTTCTGCACCATGTCGCCCTCGTAGCCGCCGGCGACCATGTTCGGCAGCGGCTTGCCGGCCGCGAGGTTGGTGGCGTAGCCCTTGTAGATCGTCTCCCACTTGTACTCGGCCCCGGTGATGAAGCCCTTGGGAGCGAGCGGCGCCTGGTTGGAGTTGTGGCCGCAGGTCTTGACGCCGCGCTTCTCGGCGGTCTCGACCACGACCTTGGGTCCGTCCACGTGGCAGGTGATGACGTCGCAGCCGGCATCGATCAGGGCGTTGACCGCTTCGGCCTCGCGCACCGGCAGCGACCAGTCGCCGGTGAAGATCACCTGCACGGTTGCATTGGGGTTGGTCTTCTTGGCCCCGAGCATGAAGGAGTTGATGTTGCTCAGCACCGAGGCGATCGGCTTGGCGGCCACGAAGCCGAGCTTGTTGGACCTGGTCGAGAGGCCGGCGGCCACCCCGTCCACATAATGGGCCTGATTGAGATAGCCGAAATAGCTGCCGAGGTTTTTGGGGTGCTTCGAGGCATTCCACAGGGGCGCGGCATGCCGGAACTCGACTTTTGCATATTTTTTAGCCAGGTCGACCATGAACGGGTCAAAATAGCCGAACGAGGTCCCCAGCACGATGTTGGCGTTGTCGAGGTTGACCATCGACTCCATCGACTTGGCGCAGGCATCGGTCTCGGGAACGTTTTCCTCTTCCACGGCCTTCACGCCCGGAAGCGTCTTCAGCGCCTTGATGGCCACCGCATGTGCTTGATTCCACCCGAAATCATCGCGCGGCCCGACGTAGACGATGCCGATCGTGACGCCGGCGGCCTCGGCCATCCGCGCCCCCGATCCGGCCGCGACTAAACCCGCCGCGGTTCCCTTCAGGAACCGGCGGCGCGACAATGTCAGATGCTTCATAAGGTCGTTCTCCCTTGGCAGGTCAATGGCGCGACTACTTTTGCGTCAGCCAGGGGAGAGCAAGGCCCATGCCATTCGTTTTGGCTGTCGCCGCCCGCCCGATCGAGCGCCATGGCACGGCATTTGCGGCCTAGTTGTCGCCGCAAGGGCGGCCGCAAAAGGCGATGCAAAGCTCAGGAGATCTGATGGCCGAAATTCCCATCATCGATATCGGTCCGCTCGTCGACCGGTCCGCCGGCGCGGCGGACGTTGCGGGAGCGATCGGCACGGCCTGCCGGGAGACCGGGTTCTTCTACGTCGTCGGGCACGGCATCGCGCCCGCGCTGGTTGACGCGGTATTTGCGATGTCGCGGGACTTCTTCGGCCAGCCCCTCGCCATAAAGCAACGGGCGGCGTTTTCCGGCCCGTCGGGCAATCGCGGCTGGATCAAGCTCGGCAATGAGGCCCTCGATCCCGGCAAGCCCCATGATTTGAAGGAGGCGTTCAATATCGGCCTCGAGCTCGCGCCCGACGACCCCGAAGTGGTGGCCGGAAAGCCCTTTCGCGGGCTCAATTGCTGGCCCGACATGGCCGGCTTCCGGTCCACTGCGCTCTCCTATTTCGACGCCTGCTGGAGCCTCGGGCGTACGCTGCACCGCGCCTTTGCCATCGACCTCGGCCTGAGGCCGGATTTCTTCGAGGGCGTATTCGACCGGCCAATGGCGACCTTGCGCCTCCTCCACTATCCGCCGCCGCCTGCGGCGGTGATGGACGGCCAGCTCGGCGCCGGCGTGCACACCGATTACGGCAACCTCACTTTGCTCGCGACCGACGAGGCTGGCGGGCTCATGGTGCGGCACCGCTCCGGGCAATGGATCAAGGCGCCGGTGGTGGCCAACGCGTTCGTGTGCAACATCGGCGATTGCCTGATGCGCTGGACCAATGACGTCTACGTCTCGACCCCGCACAAGGTCGAGAGCCCGCCGGGCCGCCACCGCTATTCGGTCGCCTTCTTCCTCGATCCCAATCCGGAAGCGAATGTCGCATGCCTGCCGACCTGCATCGAACCCGGCCGCCCCGCGAAATATGCCCCGGTTTCCGCCGGCGAGTTCCTCCATTCCCGGCTGGCGCCGACTTATGCGCGGGCGCAACGCGAAGGCGGCTTTCGCGCGGGGTAGGCGGCGACGGCTCGCGTGTCGCGCGAGCCGGGCCGCCAAGGCCTCAATCGACGCGGAGGCCGATCGACTTTGCGACCTCGCCGAGATGGGCGTACTCCTGCTTGAGCAGAGCGGCGAGTTCGGCAGGTGTGCTGCCGGCGGCCTGCGAGCCCTGCACCGCGAACTGCTCCTTGACCTCGGGCCTTACCAGGAACGCGACGATGGTCGCATTGAGCTTGTCGATGATCGGCTGCGGCGTGCCGTTGGGCACGAAGATGCCGCCCCAGCCGACCGCGTTGTATCCGGGCAAGCCCGACTCCGCGACGGTCGGCACATCCGGCAGCACCGAGAGACGCTCGGTCCCGCCGGTCGCAATCGCCTTGAGCTTGCCGGTGCGCACATGGGGCAGCCGCCCGGCGATGGGCGCGAAGGTCCATTGCGCATCACCGTCGACGATCGCGGCGATCGCCGGGCCGCCGCCATCATAGTGCACGACCTGGCTCTTCACCCCCGCCATGGCGATGAACATCTCGCCGGCGAAGTGGCCGGCGGTGCCGGCGCCGGCCGTCGACATACGGTACTTGTTCGGGTTCGCCTTCAAGAGGTCGATCAGTTCCCTCGTGGTGTTCACCGGCAGCGAGGGATTGACCGCGAGCAGGGTCGGGCTGATCGCAAATCGCGCCACCGGCGTGAAGTCCTTGAGCGGATCGAACGGCACCTTCTTGATGTGCGGCAACAGCGCCAGCGTCCCGGCCGAGCCGTAGATGATGGTGTAGCCGTCGGGCGGAGATTTCAGCCCCTCCATGAGGCCGGCTTCGCCGAACTTGTTGACCACGTTCACCGGCTGGCCGAGCGCCTCGCCCAGCCGCTGCGCGACGATCCGCGACAACAGGTCGGTCGCCGACCCCACCACTTCCGGAGCGATGAGGCGGATCGGCTTGCTCGGATAGTTGGCGTCCTGCGCGCCGGCCCAACCGGCCGCGCCGAGAAGTGTGGCGGCGACCGCCATCGCCTTCATGACCGTGTGTTTCATCATCTTCAGTCTCCCGTTACGCTGCGCGGTGCTGCGCAAATTTGAAATGAACCCTTGTCATCGCCCGGCTTGACCGGGCGAGATCCAGTAGCCACGGAATTTCGACATGGGCACGCCAGCAGTCCCGTCAATCGTCCGGCGGATACTGGATGCCCGCTTTCGCGGGCATGACACGTCGAGTGGATTGATAGGCGCCCGATCCCTCGCCTATTGCGACTTCGCGTTCTTCTGATCTGTCTTGAAATACCGCAGGTCCGGCGGGGCCTGGCCCTTCTTGGCCGGCATCAAGAGACCCTCGGCGCTGAGGTAGTAGACCTCATTTCCGATGCCGACATGGGAGTTGCCTTCCTCGCAGATCGCCTCGCTGAAGATCCCATATTGCGGCCGTTCGCGATGATATTTCTTGAGCACGGTCCACGGCCGCGTCAGCGCATGGTCGATGGTCGTGATCTCGTCATAGAGGAGGTTCGGATCGTTCTTGTCGAGATAGATCCTCTCCTTGATGATGCTCTCGTTGTCGAAATGCAGCGGCAGGCCGGTCGCATCGAAGGAGCGCGGCCCCTTGAACCCGCGGGTTTCCACCTCGAGCAGATCGTAGAGCCCGTCCCCGTCGGTATCGCTCCACTTCCCGATCGAGAGCCCCGCATAGCTCGGTTCGAAGAACGACGGCCAGGGACGCCCGTCGGTGTAGATGCGGCGGGAATCGTGGATGTGCTCGATCAGGATGTGGGTGGTTTGCGGCGTCACGACGATTTCCATCGGATCGTACACCGTCATGATGCGCGGCATGCCCGGCGACGAGCAGTTGTAGGTCGGGTCGTTGCCCTGCCCGCCCTCGGCCAGATCCTTCAGGCTCGCCTCGAAGATCGCCTGGTATTCGGGAGTGAGCGGGGCTTCCTGGGCACGGCCCTGGATCTTGGTCTGGTCATAACCGGGCTGGCCGGTCACGCCGGGAACCGGAACGCGGCGCCATTGACCGCTCAGATCGGGATAGGGCTTGGTGTCGTAAGCTTGCGCAGAAACCCATGTCGTGCTCACCGCCGCCGCCAAAGCCATCGCGGCAATCGAACCTCGAAATGACATTTTGATCCTCCCAGCGCCGTTGAACGGAAAGGCGCGCGTCGACGGTTCCCGCCCAATATGTCCGGTGCTTTGCACACCTTGTTAGGGTTTGGCCGGCGACGACGCCAGCCGCCGAAAACCTAACATGCCGCGCAGCCCAGCGCCACGGATCAAAGCCCCCGTGGCGCGTTGGGACTGGGCGGCAAGGGCCTGCCAAGCCCTTCCCTCGTCGTAATTCGATGCTAGCCTGACGGCCTGATTCCCCTGCATTCAATCGCGAACCCCCGGAGCCATTGCGATGCCAAACTTCCATCTCCGCAGCCAAACCGTGTTTTGGGCCGCGCTTGTTTTCGCGCTTGCCGGCGCTTGCGCCTCAGCGCAGGCGCAGCGGCCGCAGCTTTCGCCCGGTCCCGGCCAGGGCGCGCCCGGGCCACGGGGTCCGGGTGCCGGACCGCCCGGCGGCCAGCAGGCGCCGCAGGTCGCGCCGCCCAAGCCCTACAAGCCGGTCGCGGTGACGTTGGCGCCGCCTTACAGCGACCCGAGTTTCGATGCCTTCCGCAAGCAGATCGCCGACGTCGCGAGCCGCAAGGACCGCGCCGGGCTCGCCAAGCTGATCGCCAACACTTTCTTCTGGATGGGCGAAAAGGGCGACAGGGCGAACAAGCGCAAGTCCGCCATCGACAATCTCGCTGCCGCGATCGACCTCGACAACAAGGATGGTGGGGGTTGGGACGTCCTCGCTGAGGCTGCCAACGAGACGACCCTCGAGCCGGTCCCGGACCGCAAGGGCGTCATGTGCAGCCCGGCCGGCCCATCCTACGACCAGAAGGCCGCAGCGCAGACCGCCAAGGCGACCGGCACGGATTTCGGCGACTGGGGATTTCCGATCAAGGGCGGCGCCGACGTGCACTCCGCGGCTCAGGCCAGCGCTCCGGTCATCGAGAAGATCGGATCGATCCTGGTGCGGGTGATGCCGGAAGAGCCGCCGCCGGGCGCGCAAGGCAATGCGCCGCCACCGCCCGGTTCGACTTTCGTGCGGGTGGTGACCCCGTCCGGCAAGGTCGGCTATGTCGCCGACGACGCGCTGGGCTCATTGGACGTGGACCAGCTCTGCTACATCAAGGATGCGGCAGGCTGGAAGATCGCCGGCTATGCCGGCGGCGCCAATTAGAGCCGGCAATTGGAGCGGACATGGCCGCGCGGCTCCGATCGGGGCCGCGACGCGACGACTGCAGTTCCGCTCAATCGGCCCGGCGACGGTTTCGACGCCGGGCTCTGTCTTTGTGGCATCGTCCACATTGTCCCCGGCATCCTCTTCGGTTGAGCAGATCATTCCAGGCTCTTGGCCGGACTTTGACTTTTTGGATTTATCCCTGTCGTCATCCACAGGCTTGCCTAATAATCAGCGCGGATCGATGATGACGCGTTTTTCGGGGATGCCCGATGCGAGAGCCGCGGGGAAACTGGCATAGTTCTTGAGTGATCGCGCCAATGCCTTGCGCTTGATCTTGAGCATGATCTTAGTCTGAAAAGCCTGAAACTTTTCGAGATCATGCTCGTAGGGGACATAATTTGATGAGCAGCGATACCCACCCCGTCGACGAATTCCTTCCGGTACCGAAACTGCTGACCTTGGGGCTTCAGCATGTGCTGGTGATGTACGCGGGGGCAGTTGCGGTGCCGCTCATTCTCGGCCGCGCCCTCAAGATGTCGCCCGAGGACGTGGCGTTCCTGATCAGCGCCGACCTGTTCGCCTGCGGTATCGCCACCCTGGTGCAATGCGTCGGATTTCCCGGTGTCGGCATCCGGCTGCCAGTCATGATGGGTGTCACCTTCGCCTCGGTCGGGCCCATGCTGTCCATGGCGGCCGCCCCCGATGTCGGCTTGCTCGGGATCTATGGCTCGGTGATCGCGGCCGGCCTGTTCGCATTTCTCGTTGCCCCCTTCATAAGCAGACTTTTGCCGCTTTTTCCGCCAGTGGTTACCGGCACCATCATCATGGTCATCGGCATCTCGTTGATGCGGGTCGGCATCAACTGGGCGGGCGGCGGCCTGCCGACCCTCACCAAGGTGGTCGACGGCGTCCCCGGCGCGTTCCCCAATCCCGGCTACGGACAGCTTCAGGGGCTCGGCATCGCGCTGTTCGTGCTGGTGGTGATCCTCGCGCTGATCCGGTGGGGCTCGGGCTTCCTCGCCAACGTCTCGGTGCTGCTCGGCATCGTCGCGGGCGCGATACTGGCGGCGGCTCTCGGGGTGATGAGTTTCACCAAGGTGGGCGCCGCGGCCTGGGTCGACGTCGTGACGCCGCTGCGGTTCGGCATGCCGACATTCCACGTGGTGCCCATCATCACCATGTGCATCGTGATGATCGTGGTGATGATCGAGTCGGTCGGCATGTTCCTGGCGCTCGGCGAAATGACCGGGCGCAAGATCGACGGGAACGACCTCGCCCGCGGCCTGCGCGCCGACGGCATCGGCACCATGATCGGCGGCATCTTCAACACCTTCCCGTACACGTCGTTTTCGCAGAATGTCGGCCTCGTCGGCGTCACCGGCATTCGCTCGCGCTGGGTGACCGCAGCCGGCGGCTGCATCATGCTGGCGCTCGGCTTCCTGCCGAAGATGGCGGCCCTGGTCGAGGCGGTGCCGCAGGTCGTGCTCGGCGGCGCCGGCCTCGTCATGTTCGGCATGGTGGCCGCCACCGGCGCGCGCATCCTCACCGCCGTCGACTTCAAGACCAATCGCTTCAACCTGTTCGTGGTCGCGATCGCGGTCGGTTTCGGCATGATCCCGCTGGTGGCGCCGAACTTCTTCAAGAACACGCCGGACGAGCTGCATCCGCTGCTGGAGTCCGGCATCCTGCTCGCCGCCATCTCCTCGGTCCTGCTCAACGCGTTCTTCAACGGGGTCGGCAGCGCCGCCGGCGCGCAGTCGGAAGCCAAGATGGCCGCGGCAGCGTCCGAGCACGTCTGATCCGCAGCGTTGCGGCCGGACGCACTCCCGCGCCCGGTCCCGGCTTCCGTCCCCTCGCCATCGGGTCATCGCACCATGCTGAATTCGATCCTCACCGAATGGGCCAGCCTGATCTTTCGCTGGCTCCACGTCGTCGCCGCGATCGGATGGATCGGCAGCTCGTTCTATTTCATCCACCTGGATTTGAGCCTGCAGCCGCGCAAGGAGCTGCCCGACGGGGTCTATGGCGAGGCGTGGCAGGTCCACGGCGGCGGCTTCTATCACATCCTCAAATACCTGGTGGCGCCGGCCAGGATGCCCGACCATCTCACCTGGTTCTATTGGGAAGCCTATGCGACGTGGCTGTCCGGCTTCGCCCTCGTCGTCATCGTCTATTATCTCGATGCCGACCTGTTCCTGGTCGACAGATCGGTCTTGGACCTCACGCCGCTCCAGGCCGGGCTGTTCTCCCTGGTGAGCCTCGCGCTCGCCTGGGGACTCTACGAGGCGGCATGCCGCTCGGCCTTCGCCAAGCACGAACTCGCCTTCGTGATCACCGGATATGTTTTCCTGGTCGCGCTCACCTTCGCGTTCACCCATGTGCTGAGCGGCCGCGGCGCCTTCAACCAGATCGGCGCGATCATCGGCACCATCATGGTCGCCAACGTCTTCCTCAACATCATTCCCAACCAGAGGAAGACCGTCGCGGCGCTGATCGCGGGCCAGAAGCCCGACCCGGCGCTGGGCATCCAGGGCAAGCAGCGCTCGGTGCACAACAACTATCTCACCTTGCCGGTGATCCTGCTGATGATCAGCAATCACTATCCGCTGCTGTATGCGACCCGCTACAACTGGGTGATCGTCGCCATCGTGCTCGCGCTCGGGCCCATCATCCGCCATTTCTACAACAGCCGGCACGCCGGCAAGGGATCGCCGTGGTGGACCTGGGGCGTCGCCGCCGCCGGCATGGTCGCCATCGGTTTCCTTTCGGCCGCAGGACCGCGCGATGCCGTAACCGGAGCGGCAACGCCGAACTTCAAGGCGGTCGAGAACATCATCTCGTCTCGGTGCAGCCCGTGCCATGCAGCCGAACCGGTATGGGCCTCGATCCCCACTGCCCCGCGCGGCATCCTGCTGGACGACGCCGAGCACATCAGGCGCAACGCCCGCCTGATCGGACGCAACTCCGCCTGGTCCAATGCCATGCCGCCCGGCAACATCACGGAAATGACTCCCGGCGAGCGCGCCACGCTCGCGGCATGGCTCGATGCGGGAGCGACGGCGAAATAGCCGGGCCAAGCCAGCCTTCGCCACGGCCAATTCGTCAGCATGCCTGTCCAAATCGCGCTGCATGCGCGGCATAGCTTTGGAAGCGAACGACTGGCCTGCAGATTGCATCTTCATCGGCTGATTGAGGCGAGCGGTCCATGACGTCGGCCGACCGCATTTTTGCCGCTGACATCGCGACCACTTTTCTTCCAGGACCGCAAACAGGAGTTGCTCCCATGTGCGCAGGCGACGATCACAATTGTCCGCAATTCGAGCTGCATCGCCAGAAGCTGCTCGACGAGCTCGACGCCGAACGGCGCAGCTTCCTCAAGAGCGCCTTCGTGGCCGGCGGCGGCGCTGCCGCCGCGTGGGCGGCGACCAGCGGCACGCTGATCTCTCCCGCCGCCGCGCAAAGCGCGCCGCGGCCGGGCCAGCCGACCTACCACTATCTGCCGGCGACGGCGGACACCGTGCACTGGGGCTATTTCAGCAAGCTGCTCAAGCCCCAGCTCGAGGTCGATTCCGGCGACTACGTCACCATCGAGGCGCTGACGCATCATGCCAATGACGACGCCGAACGCATGATCAAGGGCGATCCCGGCGCCGAAAGCGTCTTCCTGTGGACCAGGGAAAAGAAAGGCGTCAATCGCCGCGGCGCCGGACCGGTCGACGGCAAGCTCTTGGGCCGCGGGTCCGGCGAGGGCTTCGGTGTGCACATCTGCACCGGGCCGGTCTATGTCCGCGGCGCCGAACCCGGCGACATCCTCGAGGTCCGCATCATCGACGTGAAGCCGCGGCCATGCGCGAACCCCGCCTATGCCGGCAAGGCGTTCGGCAGCAACGCGGCGGCATGGTGGGGCTTCCACTACAAGGAGCTGATCACCGAGCCGAAGCCGCGTGAGGTCTGCACCATCTACGAGATCGACGCGACCGGGCAGCGCAACTGGGCCCAAGCCGTCTACAATTTCCGCTGGACGCCGCAGACCGATCCGTTCGGCGTCGTGCACAAGACCATCGACTATCCCGGCGTGCCCGTCGACCACAAGACGGTCCAGGAGAACCACGGCATCCTCAAGAACGTGCGGATTCCGATCCGGCCGCATTTCGGCGTGATGGGCCTCGCGCCCAAGGAGGCCGACGTCGTCGATTCGATCCCGCCCGGATATTTCGGCGGCAACATGGACAACTGGCGCATCGGCAAGGGCGCCACGATGTATTATCCCGTGGCGGTTCCCGGCGGCCTGTTCTCGATCGGGGATTCCCACGCGTCGCAAGGCGATTCCGAACTGTGCGGCACCGCCATCGAGTGCTCGCTGACGGGCACTTTCCAGCTCGTCCTGCACAAGAAGAATTCGCTTGGCGGTTCCTCGCTGGCCGAGCTCAATTATCCGCTCCTGGAAACCCAGGACGAGTGGGTGCTGCACGGCTTCAGCTTCGCCAACTACCTCGCCGAGCTCGGGCCCACGGCCCAGCAGGACATCTACACCAAATCCTCCATCGACCTCGCGCTCAAGGACGCATTCCGCAAGATGCGGGCGTTCCTGATGAACACGAAGGGGCTGTCCGAGGACGAGGCGATCTCGCTGATCTCGATCGCCGTCGACTTCGGCGTCACCCAAGTGGTCGACGGCAATTGGGGCATCCACGCCATCGTCAAGAAGAGCCTGTTCGCCGGCGCGTCTGCCTGACCTCTTGTGAATCGATCTTGGGACCTAATCCTGGAGCGTGTGAATCTTTGCCAACCTCGTCCTGAGGAGCGCGCACCGAAGTCAGGCCTGCCTGACCTCGGCAACCAGGGTGTCGAAATCGGCAACAGCCGATTTCGATTGGCGCGTCTCGAAGGACGGCCACAGGCCGCGGCGTGTGCGGCCATCCTTCGAGACGCCGTGCTGCGCACGGCTCCTCTGGATGTGGTTCAGGGGGAAAAAGAATCCGGCCTGACCTACTCCGTCGCCAGCAGGGAGAATTTCTCGAGCGGCCGGCGATAGCCGAGGTCGAGCACGCTCGGCGTCTTCAACCTCGATCGATTCCACCTTGGAGAGCGGCGGCCCCTTCCAGCAGCGGTCGATCAGGGCGGCCACCTCTTGCGGCGGCCCGCCGACCAGCACTTCGACGGAGCCGTCGCGGCGGTTGCGCACCCAGCCCCTGAGCCCGAGCGCCAGCGCCTCGCGCTCGACCCAGACGCGAAACCCGATCCTCTGGACGGTACCTCGGATCCTCAGGCGTTTGACTTCACGCTCTTCGCTGGCCATAGGCTTCTCCGTTCGGTGCGACGGCGGGCCGCGACGGCATATCCGAAATACGTTCCAGGCTTGCGACATAGTCTGCCGGCAATCCGCCATCGCGCGCCGCCGCCGCGACGAGTTCGATATAGCCGAGCCGCGGCCGGCCGGGAACGCCGCTGCGGCCGAGATAGACCAGCGCCCTCACTGCGCGGCCGCCGCGCCTGCACCGTCAGGCTGGCGGCGCGGTAGAGCCCCGCATCGATGTTCTCATAGGCATTGAGCGCGGCGAGGTCGCGCGGGGTCAGACGCCACAACAGGCCATGCACCACGCCGCCGCGCGCCGCCACGACGGAGGCGTAGCCGTCCTTCGTGATGATGAAACGGTAATCCCGCAGCACCGCGCCGCCGAGCAGCCGGGCGCCCGGACAGCGCCGCCACATCAGCCGGCGATCCATGTTGGAGCCGTAGGCGAAATGCAGCATCAGGCCGCCGCGGGCTTGCGCGATCACGCCGCCGGTCATGGCGCGCGCCACGCCGGTGGTGCCGGGAAAGGTGATGGGCAGGCCGCGCACGTGGCGCGCGGCGAGAAACGCGAAGGCCTGGGCCTCCAGCGCATCCGCCGACCAACCCACCGCTTCGGCGGTCTCGACAGTCGCCGGCGCGAGCCGTTCGGCCGAGCATGCGCATCAGGGTGCGGTTGTGCGCGCCGCCGCCGGCGACGATGACGCTCCGCGGCGGTTGCGGCAGATGCGGCACGATCCGCGCGATCGGCGGCGGCGGTGAAGGCCGTCGAGCGTCGCCGCGCCGTCTTCGAGCGAGAGCTCATCCAAAGCTCTGAACAGATTGCGCGAAGGCATTGCGATCGAGCGATTTCGGCGGCGGCATCGCAAAGAACGGATCGGCCAGGGCGCGCGCCAGCCAGGCTTCGATCGACGGTCCCGCCGCGCCGCCGTCTCGCCGCCGGCGTCGAAGGCCGCGCCGGTGCGCGCGCGCATGAAATCGTCGATCAGGGCGTTGCCCGGCCCGGTGTCGCAGGCGATCGGGTCGTCGCTCCTCCGCGCCGAGCCAGGTGATGTTGGCGACCCCGCCGATGTTGAGCACCATCAGCGGCCGCGGCCGGTCGAGGCCCGCCGCCAGCGCGCGGTGGAACACCGGCACCAGCGGCGCCCCCTGCCCGCCCGCCGCCACATCGGCGGCGCGGAAATCATAGGCGACCGGTATTCCGGTCAGGCGCGCCAGCGCGTCGCCGGCGCCGATCTGCACGGTGAGCCCGCGCTCCGGCCGGTGCAGCACGGTCTGGCCGTGAAATCCGATGATGTCGGCCGCGATGCGGTGCTCGGCGAGAAAGCCGGCAATCGCCTCGCCGATGGGCCGCGGTGACGAGACGCTCGGCGGCGGCGAGCGCGCCCGGCCGGGCGGCGCGGTCGCTCAGGAGCGCCGCATCGGACAGCGCCTGGCGCAGCAGCGCGCGCTCGCTGCTCGGCATAGGGCCGGTAGCCGCGCGGCCCGAGCGCCGTGATGCGCTCGCCGTCGGTGGAGATCGCGGCGATGTCGACGCCGTCGAGCGAGGTTCCGCTCATCAGCCCGATCGCCTGCATCACGACGCCTCCGGTGGGCTGACTTATCCCAACATTTGGAAGTCGAATGTTGGGTCAGCCACCGGTTGAATCCGACGCCGGACCTGATAAACCACCCGGCCTGAAACGAGAACGTCCCGCCTGTGCCGGGGCGAGCGAGCCGCCGGATGACGACGTTCAAGTCCGATTTTCTCAATGTGCTGTCGAGCCGCGGCTTCGTCCACCAGATTTCGGAGCCGGACGCCCTCGACGCCTTGGCGCAGCGCCCGGCGGCTCACCGCCTATATCGGCTTCGACTGCACCGCGCCTTCGCTCCATGTCGGCTCGCTGATCCAGATCATGATGCTGTACTGGCTGCAGCAGACCGGCGGCCGGCCGATCGCGCTGATGGGCGGCGGCACCACCCGGGTCGGCGATCCCTCCGGCAAGGACGAGAGCCGGCGGCTCCTGACCGACGACGACATCGCCAAGAACCTCGACGGCATCCGCGCCGTGTTCGCGAAGTTCCTGCGCTTCGGCGACGGCGCCCGGCGACGCCGTGATGGCGAACAACGCCGACTGGCTCAACACGCTCAACTACATCGATTTCCTGCGCGACGTCGGCCGCCACTTCTCGGTCAACCGCATGCTCGCCTTCGATTCCGTCAAGCTGCGGCTCGATCGCCAGCAGGAGCTGTCGTTCCTGGAGTTCAACTACATGATCCTCCAGGCCTACGACTTCGTCGAGCTGTACAAGCGCGAGGGCTGCGTGCTGCAGATGGGCGGCTCCGACCAGTGGGGCAACATCGTCAGCGGCATCGACCTCGGCCGCCGCATGGCGAATGCGCAGCTGTTCGCGCTCACCACGCCGCTGCTCACGACGTCGTCGGGCGCCAAGATGGGCAAGACCGCCGCCGGCGCGGTGTGGCTCAACCCCGACATGGTGAGCCCGTACGACTACTGGCAGTACTGGCGCAACACCGAGGACGGCGACGTCGTGCGCTTCCTCAAGCTGTTCACGGTGCTGCCGCTCGACGAGATCGAGCGGCTCGCGACGCTGCGCGGCGCGGAGATCAACGAGGCCAAGAAGGTGCTCGCCACCGAGGCGACCGCGCTGGTCCACGGCCGCGCCGCCGCGGAGGCGGCCGCCGGCACCGCGCGCCAGACCTTCGAGGAAGGCACCCTCGCCGCGAGCCTGCCGACCGTCGAGATCGCGCGCGGCGAACTCGAAGCGGGCCTCGGCGTGCTCGTCGCCTTCGCCGAGAAGGCGCGGCTCGTCGCCTCCAACGGCGAAGCGCGCCGCCAGATCAAGGCCGGCGGCCTCAAGGTCAACGACGCGACCGTGACCGACGAGAAGGCGGTGCTGACGCCGCGCGACGTGACCGCGGAGGGCGTGATCAAGCTGTCGCTCGGCAAGAAGCGCCACGTGCTGCTGAGGCCGGTGTAGAGTTCGAAATTGAAGACTCTGGGGCGCCAGTCGCCGCCGCGCCCCCTCAATTGCGCGGATCGGGCCGCGAAGTTTGCCACGGATCGGGGAACCGTTCGCCGGGCACGGTGCTCGGGAATTCCAGGAACTTGCGCACGAAGCCCGGCGCCACCATCGAGATCGGATTGACGCGCAGCACCGGCGCGCCGGGCGAGCCGACCACCTCGTAGGTCATGCTGCCGATCAGCCCCTCCTTGCCGCCGAGCAGGAAGCCGACGATCGGGGATCTCGCCGAACGCGCTGTTGAGCCCGTACAGCGGCACGAAGGTGCCGCGCATGTGCAAGTCGTTGTTGGCGTAGTCCATCAGGCCGTCGATGGTCGCGCCGATCATGGGACCGCTGACCAGGCCCTCGCGGATCGACATCTTGCCGGGGGAGCGGTTGAAGCCCACCCGCATGCGCGAGAACTGCACGCCGTTGTTCGGGGCCGTTCGGCGCGCCGGCGACGATGCGATCGAGCGCGGCCTCCCCCCGCACGGTGAAATCGCTGACATTGAGGAGCCCGTCCTGCGCGGTGCCGTCCGAATTCGGCGGGTCCATCGCGATCCACATCTGCCCGCCGATCATGCGCGAATAGGTGTCGGTGAAACGGAACAGCGCGCCGGCGTCGGTCGATTCGATGATAGACCACCTGCCGCTCGCCCGGGCGCCCGCGCATCTCGCCGGTGAGATTGCCGTCGCCTCCGATCTTGGCGTTGAGCGCCAGGCTGCGCAGCGTGCCGCCGCGCCGCAACAGGTGCAGATCGACGTTGCGCAGCGCCTCGCCCTTGAGGCCGACGATCGCCCCGATCTTGGCGTCGAGGTCGAAGTCGATCCCCGGCCGGCGCTGCTTGGAATCGGTGCTGGACCCGGACATCGACGTCTTGACGAAGCCGCGGCCGTCATAGACGTCGCCGCGCATGACCGCCTTGTAGAGGTTGTCCGGCGTGCGCTCGACCCGAGCGTCGCCTTGTCGCCGTCGGACATCCCGAACACCGGGAAATTGGCGGTGAGGAGATCGCCATTGGTATCGGTCTCGGCGCTGCCCCTGATCGAGGCGCCGCCGCCGTCGAAGGTCACGTCCTCGAAGCGGCCCGCCTTTCCCTTTCCGGCGTAGGTGAAGGTCGCGCGCGCCGGCCGGTTCGGCATTTTGATCCAGCCCGGGAGACAGATTTTCGATCTTGGCCTGGGTGAAGTCCGCCTCGACCGCGAGCCGGTTCTCCTGATCGCCGCCGAGGTCGACGCGCCCGCCGACCTTGACCGTCACCGGGCCGACCAGGCTGCCGGCGGTCTCCCAGCCGAGGCGGTTGCGCGCCGCATCGTCGAGCGTCGCCTGCAGCTTGACCTCGGCGTCAGCGTCGCCGCTGTTGCGGCGCATCTCGGCGGTCGCGGGCACGCCGCCGATGCGCATGTCGCCCCTGATCTGGTAGCCCTGGTTGTTGGCGAAGGCGCGCAGCGTCTGCGCCTCGACCTTTTGCGACATCAGGAAGCGGTCGGCGGAAAAGTTCACGATATCGGCGTTGATCGCATAGGTGATGGTGCCGTTCTTGATCTCCGCGCCGAGCGGCAGCGACATGTTGAGCGTCGCGAGAATATTGCCGCGGCTGGTGGCGGGGTCGAGCTGGACGCCGACCGTATCCTTGAGCCGGTCCATGCTGAGGAGATCGACGCCGGCCGCGACCGGCCCCTCGATCCGCGCCCGCACCTTCGCAGGCGGATGCACGCCCAAGGTTTCCGGAACCTCGAACACGCCGTTCGCCATGGTCAGGCGCCGGCCCGACGGCATCTCGACATTGCCGCGACCGAGCGTGACGGTGGCGCTGCGGCCCTTGATGCGGGTGACGAGATCGGCGTCGCGGATTTCCGGCAGGTCGTCGAACGGATGCACCGTGGTTCCGTTGGTGACGATCTGGATCGACAGTCCGTCGTCGGGCACCGGCGGGCCGCCGTTGCGCAGCGTCGAGATCGGCGCATTGGTCGCGATCTCGCCCTGCTCGACGACGCCGCCGGAGACGCGCTCCATCACCCATTTGCGCACCGGCGGATTGATGAAGGGCGGCCACATCTGCTTGAACGCGGCGAGCGAAATGTTGCGCGTCGCCAAGCCGATGGCGAGCCGCGGGTCCGGCGTGGAAAAATCGAGATTGCCCGACATGGCGATTCCGATGCCCTTGCCCGAGGCCTCGGCCTGCTCGATGTTGAGCCGCTGCGCCACCGGATCGAGGCGGCCGCGCACGATGATGCGATTGAGCAGCACCGGCTCCTCGTCGGGCGTCGCCGGCGACAGCACGACCGAGCCGCCGGTCAGGCCGAGCGCCCAGCTGCCGGCCGGATCGCGCGGCGCCTCGGCGTGGGCAATGAGGGTGAAGCGCGCGCCGCCGGAAACGAGCTGGAACGGCATCGCGAGCGCATGCTGGGCGTTGTTCCAGTCGAGCGTCATCTCCGCACGATCGATCGGGATCCGCGATTCCGGGCTGTTGGGATCGGTGATCTCGCCCTTCACCATCAGCAGCCGTCCGCCGGCGATCTGCGGGGTTCCGTCGGCGGCGAATTCGCCCCGCAAGGTCGCCGAGATCGACCCGTCGGCTTCCATCTGCCCGCCGTCGACGCGCAGCGCCAGCAGCAGGTCGCGCAGCGAAATGCTGCGCGCGTCGAGGCTCACCTCGCGGGCGCCGTGGCCTGCGGGTTTCACCGAGGCCTGGACCAGCCACGGCCGCGACGCATCCTCCGAGCCGAGCTTGAAATCGAGCTCGCCGGCATGCGGGCGGGTGAGGCTCAGATGGATATTCTCGAATTTCGACTGGTGGCCGTTGCGCACGATCGTCGACCACCAGGTTGCCGCTCTTGAGACCGACTTCGGTGAGATCGCCGCCGTCGAGACCGAGCGCGCCGAGGCTGTCGAGCCAGGCGAGAAAGGCGGCGAAACCCTCCTGCATGCTGCGCTTGTCGGCGCCGCGCGCGCGGGCCCGCGGCCGGCACCGCCGGCGGGCGCGCCGCTACCGAAGCGAGCGGTCGTCGCCAGCGGCCGCTGTCCGGAGCCGGTCGACACCGAAACCCTGCCGTCGGATTCGACCCGGATGGCGAGCTCGGCGCCGACGAGGTTGAGCCGCTCGGCGCGGGGGCTGCCGCTGAACAGGCTCGCGCTCGACAAGCCGACCTCGGCCTTGGGCGCGCTGGCGATCACCGTCCCGTCGCGGTCGCGCACCTTGATGTCGCGGATGCGCATGGCGGCGCGGCCGTGCTCATCGCGCTCCAGCACCGTGCCGCCGACCTCGACGCGGAACTGGTTGCCGACATTTTCGGCAATCGCCGCAGTCAGCCATGGCGTGATGATATCGAGGGAAATCGGACCGCTCGACAGGCGCCACCACAGCGTTGCGCCCACCAGCAGGAACACGCCGAGAGCGCCCGCCGTGCCAAGCCCGGCGCGCCGCACCCAGCGCCGCCGCGTGAAGCGGGAAACCGGGCCGGCGATCCGCCCGGGGAGGCAGAACCACCACGGTGCCGTCCCCCCGCGATTCGAGCGGGGAACGTAAACGGGAGCACATCCTGGAGCGCGGAGGGCATCGGGATTGCGCTCACCGGACGCAGCGGCGCGCTTGGCCTGCGCACGCTGATGCATGTGGAGGCCCGCCTCCACGCTGTGCAAGGCTCCGAGCTTGGGTCTTTTCGTCTCCGCCACCATGCCCTATCGGACGTCCCCTGACCCGCCGCGCCGAGTCACCATCTGCCCATCAAAGCGAATCGCCCCCGAATACCAAGGTTCTGTGCAACGCATTAACTCGCAACTGCAACTGCTGTCAGCATAGCATGGAAACAGCGACCAAACCGATCGAAAGCGACGAAAGGAAGGCATATGGCTGCACCATTGGCCGAGGGCGCCCCGGCCCCGGATTTCCACCTCACGCGGGACGGCGGCGGCGCTGTTTCGCTCGCCGATTTCAAGCACAGGAAGCTGGTGCTTTATTTCTATCCCAAGGCCGACACGCCCGGCTGCACCATCGAAGCCAAGGATTTTTCCCGCCTGAGCTCCGCCTTCGCCAAGGCCGGGGTGGCCGTGGTCGGAGTGTCCGCCGATCCCGTCAAGAAGCAGGACGCGTTCAAGACCAAGCATCGACTCACCACCCCGCTCGCCTCCGACGAGACCCACGAGATGCTGCAAGCCTATGGGGTCTGGGGCGAAAAATCCATGTATGGAAAGAAGTATATGGGCATCCAGCGGACCACGGTGCTGATCGGCGCCGACGGCCGGATCGCCCGGATCTGGCCGAAGGTCAAGATCGAGGGCCATGCGGAAGAGGTGCTGGCAGCAGCCAAGGCCCTGTGACCATGATCCCTGACTCCGCGGCCCGGTAACAAGAGGCCCTGCAGCCGGACGCCGTGACCGTGTTTTCATCAGCAAAGGCTTAACGAAGAACCGAGGTTTTTCCGTGACTTGGCAACGATCCCCTTACCGTTTTCGGAAAATTAACCACGACATGATGCACTGACGCCCTATCGCCGGTTCGGCGCAACAGAACCGGTGCCGGAGCGTACATGTCATCTGGGTCTGCTCATTCTCACGCCGGCGATGACCGCCATGATCCCGTCCAAGAGGATCATCACCGTCACGGGCGCCGCCAAGTCCATCACCATCCCCGTCGCGCCGAGCATTCCGGCGCGGCCGAACGGCCGCGCGACCCGGAAGCCGCCCATCCCCGGGCGGGCAGTCACCGGCGGCGCGACAAGCGAGTCTTCACGCTCGGGCATGGCGGCCGTCAGGTCCGCATCGGCCCGGTGGCATTCTGGACCGTGGTCGGAACCCTCGTGATCATGGCCGGCTGGAGCGTGGTCACCGCGACCTATTTCGCATTCCAGGACGACGTGCTCGCCCGCATGATCGCGCGCGAGGCCGAAATGCAGTTCGCCTATGAGGACCGCATCGCCGAGATGCGCGCCCAGGTGGACCGGGTGACGAGCCGCCAGTTGCTCGACCAGGAACAACTCGAGCAGAAGCTCGACCAGATCGTGCGCCGGCAGTCGCTGCTCGAGCAGCGCGCCACGACGCTGGGCAGCGGTCGCCGATCCCGCGACCACCGGCTCGCTCCGTCCCTCGCGCGCTGGCGGCCAGCCCGCCTCAGGCGTGCCCAAGGCGTCACCGATCTCCGGGCCGGCCCTGTTCGGCGCGCCCGCCGCCCGCGACGTGCGAGCCCAGCTCGGCGAGTCTTCGGCCGGCGGGTTCACCCTGGCATCGACCTCCTCGCGGCCGGTGCCGCGCAAGGCAATGTCGAATCCGTGCTCGCGCGGCTCCAGGAATCGCTCGATCGGGTCGAAGGCCGCCAGGTCAACACGCTCGCCTCGCTCGAAGAGAGCTACGATTCCAAGGCGCGGCGGATGCGCGCCGTGCTCGCCGACGTCGGCCTCGACGCCGCCAAGCACGTCAACGCTGCGACCGGCGGCCCGTTCGTCTCCTACCGCCTGTCGCCCAATGCGGGCCCGTTCGAAAAGCAGGTCTATCGCATCAACGTGGCGCGCGCCCAGGTCGAGCGCCTCACCTCGACCGTCGTCGCGGTGCCGCTGCGCAAGCCGGTGCGAAGGCGAGATCGACACATCATCGGGCTTCGGCGTGCGGATCGATCCGTTCCTCGGCCGTCCGGCGATGCACACCGGCACTGGACTTCCGCGGCGACACCGGCGAAGCGATCCGCGTCACCGCCGGCGGGCACCGTCGTGTCGGCCGGCTGGAGCGGCGGCTACGGCCGCATGGTCGAGGTCGATCACGGCAACGGACTGTCGACCCGCTACGGCCATCTCTCGGAAATCGAGGTCAAGGTCGGGCCAGACCGTGAAGGCCGGCCAGACCGTCGGCCGCATGGGCTCGACCGGACGCTCCACCGGGCCGCATCTGCACTACGAAACCCGCATCGACGGCGAAGCGGTCAACCCGCAGAAGTTTCTCCACGCCGGCGCGAAGTTCGGGTTGATCTGACAGCGGCGAATTGACGGGGACGGACGACGCGCCGTCCTCTTCTCCCCTTCTGTCGTCCGTCTTCATTCCACCGAGATATTCGCGAATTTCACCACCTTCGCCCATTTCTCGGTTTCATCGGCGACGAGCTTGCCGAATTCGGCGGGTGTCATCGGCATCGGAATGCCGCCGAGCTCGGCGAGCTTTGCTTTCATCTTCGGGTCGGTGAGCGCGGCGGTGACCGACTTGTTCAGGATCGTCACGATCTCCGGCGGCGTGTCCCTGGGCGCCGAGATACCGTACAAAATGCTCGCCTCATAGCCGGGAACTGTCTCGGCGATCGCCGGTATGTCCGGCAGCGTGGGCCAGCGCTTTGCGACCGTCACCCCGAGCGCGCGCAATTGACCGCTGCGAATGAATTCGATCGATCCCGGCAAATTGTCGAACAGGACATGGACCTTTGCGGTCATGAGGTCCGGGTAGGCGCCCGCGGAGCCGCGGTAGGGCACGTGGACCATGTCGATCCCGGTCATCGACTTGAACAGTTCCCCCGACAGGTGGACGGAGGTGCCGTTACCCGATGACGCGAAGCTGAGCTTGCCGGGGTTGGCCTTGCCATAGGCGATGAAATCGCGCAACCGTCTTGCACGGCATCGACGGCGGGATCACCATGATGTTGGTGAGCCGCATGATGCCCGCGACCGGCACGGTGTCGCGGATGAAGTCGAACGGCAGCTTCTTGTAGAGCGACGTGCTGATCGCATTGTTCGCCGCGACGAACAGGAGCGTGTAGCCGTCGGGCGGCGAGTGATCGCCGCCTGCGGCGCCGATATTGCCGCCGGAACCGCCGCGGTTCTCGACGAAGACCTGCTGGCCGAGATCGCTCGACATCCAGTCCGCGATCACGCGCGCGGTGATGTCGACCGCCCCGCCCGCCGGAAAGCCGGCGACGAACCGGACCGGCCGGCTCGGATATTTGTCGGCGGCGAGCCGGGCGCGACGAGCGCGGAAGCCAAGCCGAAGATCAGAAACGCCGTCCGCGCAGCGCGCATCGGTTCGCTCCCTGCAATCTGGCGGGCTTTCTTTCACCGCCGCCTCAAGGGAGAGTAGCACCCTGGACGCATCCGAATCTGCGGACATTTGGCTGCACCGGCGGGGCCACGAGCCCGGGCTCGCCGGGCCTCAACTTGGCGGCTTGCGCGACCGATTGCCGAGACCGCTGATGATTTCCTTGATGGCGGCCTGGCCGAAGTAGAAGCCGACGACGGATACAAATACGATCGTAAGATTGTGCCCGAGATCGTCCGTAGTGAACAGCCGGTCGAGTTCCACACACTTCGTGTAAGGCACATCCTTGGGCCGCTTAGGCGCGTCTCCTAAGCACAAGGCGAGCGCCAGGCCGCCGATCACCTTGTCGAACAGGATGCACTTGGCGACGTAGAGCGCGATCGTCCAGGCGATGATGTACATCGGCGCGGTCAGAAACCAGCCGCCCCCGCCGATGGCCCCGGCGCCGTCCTTCACGGTTTCCTGCGGCGGCGCCTTGGCGTCCACCACCTCGTCGCCCGACATAAGCTCACTCCGCGACTTTCTGGATTTTGTTACGTGCCTGCCGGCGGTATTGGCGCTGCTGATTGGCGAATTCAGCACGTCGCCATTTCTTGCCAGCTCCCGCACAAGCTGCTGATTGAACCGTAAGACTAGGCTGCTACCAAATCGAAAGATAGGCCCGCCTAGTCCACGTCCTCGATCTGCTTCGGCGTCTTCCCCGAACGCCTTCTGCGCCAGGCACGCCGCCATGAACTCGTCGAGGTCGCCGTCGAGCACGGCGCCGGTGTTGGAGGTCGAGACGCCGGTGCGCAGGTCCTTCACCATCTGGTAGGGCTGCAGCACGTAGGAGCGGATCTGGTGGCCCCAGCCGATATCGGTCTTGGCCGCCTGCTCGGCTGCGGCCATGGCCTCGCGCCGCTTCAATTCGCGCTCGTAGAGGCGCGCCCGCAGCATCGTCCAGGCCGTCGCGCGGTTCTTGTGCTGGGAGCGCTCGGCCTGGCACACCACCGCGATGCCGGTCGGGATGTGGGTCAGGCGCACCGCCGACTCGGTCTTGTTGACGTGCTGGCCGCCGGCGCCGCCGGAACGCATGGTGTCGGTGCGCACGTCGGCCTCGTTGATGTCGATGACGATGCGGTCGTCGACCACCGGATAGACGTTGACGCTCGCGAACGAGGTGTGGCGGCGCGCGTTGGAGTCGAACGGCGAGATGCGCACCAGCCGGTGCACGCCGTTCTCGCTCTTGAGCCAGCCATAGGCGTTGTGGCCCTTGATCTGGACCGTCGCCGACTTGAGGCCGGCCTCCTCGCCCGCGGTCTCTTCGAGGTATTCGACCTTGTAGCCGTGCTGCTCGGCCCAGCGCGTGTACATGCGCAGCAGCATGTTGGCCCAGTCCTGGCTCTCGGTGCCGCCGGCGCCGGCATGGACCTCGAGGAAGGTGTCGAAGCCGTCGGCCTCGCCGGACAAGCAGCGCCTCGAGCTCGCGCCGCGCCACCTCGGTCTTGAGGCGCTTGAGCGCCGCCTCGGCGTCGGCGACCACGGCAGCGTCGTTCTCGGCGTCGCCGAGCTCGATCATGGTCGACCTGGTCGTCGACCTCACGCTCGATGCGGCCGATGGCGGTGAGGCTGTCCTCGAGCGAGGTGCGCTCCTGCATCAGCCGGCTGGCGCGCTGGGGGTCGTTCCACAGATTGGGGTCTTCGGCGAGGTGGTTCAGCTCGGCGAGGCGGGCGCGCGCCTTGTCGAAGTCAAAGATGCCTCCTCAGCAGCCCGACCGACTGCTTGATCTCCTCGACGAGCGTCTCGATTTCAGCGCGCATTGTTCTCACCGGGTGCATGCAAACCGCCAGAGCATTTCTGAATGCTGTGGGGCGACTTGATCCAAGCAGATGCGGAACCGAACTGTCTGGAGTGGGATGTAGCGAGCTTGCCGGCAATGCGCAACCGGTGCGGCAGCGATGCCGCCTCGCCTGCGGCCGCGTTCATGCCTGTCGGGGCGAGCGCCTCAATACAATCCGCCGGTGACGCCGGCGCGGACCGCGCGCTCGGTGTCGGGGCTGCGCGGCGCTCTCGAAGCCGCCGTGCGCTAGCGTGCCGGTGTCGGGCGGCGCGGTGCCGGGCTTGAAGGCCTCGAGGATCGCGCTCTGGGTTCCCGGCGTGGCGCGCTGGCCGGTCTTGACGTCGACCCGGATCAGCTTGATGCCGGGCGGCACGCGGAACGGCATCGCCGGCTTGTCGGCGAGCGCGGTCTTGAGGAAGTCCTTGGCGATCGGCGCCGAGAGATGGCCGCCGGTGGCGCCGCGGCCGAGATGGCGCGGCTTGTCGTAGCCCATGTAGACGCCGACCGCGAGATCGGGCGTGAAGCCGACGAACCAGGCGTCCTTCTCGTCGTTGGTGGTGCCGGTCTTGCCGGCGACCGGCTTGCCGACCTCCTTGCACCACCGTCGCGGTGCCGCGCTGGACCACGCCTTCCATGATCGAGGTGATCTGGTAGGCGGTCATCGGGATCGAGCACCTGCTCGCGGCGGTCGATCAGGCCGGGCTCCGGCTGGTTCTCCCACTTGGTCGCGTCGCAGGCGCGGCATTCGCGCTGGTCGTGCTTGTAGATGGTGTGGCCGTAGCGGTCCTGGATGCGGTCGATCAAGGTCGCGGTGACCCGGCGGCCGCCATTGGCGAACATCGAATAGGCCGTGACCATGCGCAGCACCGTCGTCTCGCCGGCGCCGAGCGCATAGGAGAGATAGTTCGGCAGGCTGTCGTAGACGCCGAAGCGCTTGGCATATTCGCCGATCAGCGGCATGCCGATGTCCTGGGCGAGCCGCACCGTCATCACGTTGCGCGACTGCTCGATGCCGAAGCGCAGCGTCTGCGGCCCGTAATACTTGCCGGTCGAGTAGTTCTCCGGACGCCAGATGCCGATGCCGGGGCCCTGGTCGATCTCGATCGGGGCGTCGACCACGATGCGTCGACGGCGTGTAGCCGTTGTCGAGCGCGGCCGAATAGACGAACGGCTTGAACGACGGAGCCGGGCTGGCGCATCGCCTGGGTGGCGCGGTCGAACTGGCTCTGGTCGAACGAGAAGCCGCCGACCAGCGCGAGCACGCGGCCGGTCAGCGGATCCATCACCACCATGCCGCCGGACACCTCGGGAATCTGGTGCAGCTTGTACTGGCCTTCCTTGCCGGCGCCGAGCGGCTCGACATAGATCACGTCGCCGGGCGTGAGCACCTGAGCAGCCGCAGCGGATTCTTCGGCGCTCGACGGCTTCGCCCATTTGGCGCCCTCGACGGGAATGATGCCGATCTGGCGGTCGCGGACCACCGCGCCGCCCGGCTCGCGCGCCGGCTGCAGGCCGATGCGGGCCGACTGATCGCTGGTCTCGAGCACGACCGCGAGCCGCCAGCCGATATCGGCGAAGGCCCGCACGTCGGCGAGCTTGACGCCCCAGTCGCCGCTGATGTCGATCTTGGTGACCGGGCCGCGATAGCCCTGCGCCCTCGTCGTAGCGCACGAGGCCGTCGGCCAGCGCCTTGTGCGCGATCACCTGCATCTTGGGATCGAGGGTGGTGCGCACCGACAGCCCGCCCTCGTAGAGCCGCTTCTCGCCGTATTTCTCGAGAATCTCGCGCCGCACGTCCTCGGCGAAATAGTCGGCGGCGAAGATATGCGCGCCGGTCGAGCGCTGGGTGACGGTGAGCGGTTCCTTCTTCGCCTTCTCGCCGGCATCGGCGGTGATGTAGCCGTTCTCGACCAGGCGCTCGATGACGTAGTTGCGCCGCTCGATCGCGCGCTCGCGGTTGCGGAACGGATGCAGGTCGGTGGGCGCCTTGGGCAGCGCGGCCAGATAGGCGGCCTCCGCGATGGTCAGTTCATTCACCGACTTGTCGAAATAGAGCAGCGAGGCGGCGGCGACGCCGTAGGCGCAGAAGCCGAGATAGATTTCGTTGAGGTAGAGCTCGAGGATCTTTTCCTTGCTGTAGGTGCGCTCGATCTTGAGCGCGAGCAGCGCCTCCTTGATCTTGCGGTCGAACGACACCTCGTTGGTCAGAAGGAAGTTCTTCGCCACCTGCTGGGTGATGGTGGAGGCGCCCTGCGGCCGCCGGCTCTTCCCGAGGTTCTGCAGATAGAGCCATGCCGGCGCGCGCAATGCCGCTGAAATCGAGCCCGGGATGCTCGTAGAAGTTCTTGTCCTCGGCCGAGATGAAGGCGTTGATGACGAGCTTGGGCACCGCCTGGATCGGCAGATAGAGGCGCCGCTGCTTGGCGTATTCGGCGAGCAGCTCGCCGTCGGCGGCGTGCACCCGCGTCATCACCGGCGGCTCGTAATCCTGGAGCTGGGAATAGTCCGGCAAGTCCTTGGAGAAATGGTAGATCAGGCCGGAAATCGCCCCTATCGCCGACGATGAAGACCAGCGTCCCCACCGCGAACAGGAAGCCGAAAAATCTAAACAGCAGTCTCATCGACGGTTGAACCCCCGGCCGTTCGAGAGACGCCGGCCGAGCCGGTCTCCCCATCCCGGCGGCCGCTCCTGCGACGGCCACCCCCAGAAACACCAATCCTACGCGTGATCATGCATTTCGTCGCCCGGTTTTATGGTCAAACTTTGTCCGAGCGACCCCGCAAGCGCATCAATTCCGTTCTTTGCGGCTTCTCCTTGCCGTACCGCCTCATTGTGGGCGGGCGTCCGGCGCCGCCGGCGAATCGGGTGGTGAAATAGGTGTGGACCGCCTGGGTGACGGCGTCGCTCGTCCGCGACCGCCATTGATCCGAAATGAGCTGCTTGAGGTCGGCCGCATTGGAGACGTAGCCGAGCTCGATCAGCACCGAGGGTACGTCCGGCGCCTTGAGGACGCGGAAGCCGGCCGACCGCAGCGGATTCTTGTGCAGGCGCGCCGCAGACTTGAGCTCGGTCGCCACCGAGCGGGCGAAAGCGGCCGAAAAGGATCTTCGTCTCGCGCTGCGCGAGATCGATGAGAATGTCAGCGATATCATCGGGTTCGGCGGCGAGATTGACGCCGGCGATGATGTCGGCGCGATTTTCCGCGTCGGCGAGGCGCTGCGCCTCGGCGTCGGAGGCCTGGTCGGACAGCGTATAGATGGTCGCCCCATCGGCGGCCGCCGCTCGCCGCGCGCCAGCGCGTCGCAGTGGATCGAGATGAACAGCTGCGCCTGCCGCGGCCGCGGGCGAACCGCACCCGGTCCGCCAGCGGCACGAAGGTGTCGTCGGCCGCGTCATCACCACCCGGTACTTGCCGGTCTTCTCCAGCTTGTCGCGCAGCATCGGGGCGAATCCGCAGCACCAGGTTCTTTTCCTGCTCGCCGCTCGGCGCATGGGTGCCGGTGTCGATGCCGCCATGGCCGGGATCGAGAACGATGACCGGCCGCGGTGTCGCCGGCGGCTTTGGCGGCGATCGTCGTGCGGAGCCGGCGGCTCGACGAGCCGCGGCAGGCGGTTGTCGATCGCCGCCGCGCGCAGGAAGGTCTCGCGGTCGACCGGGGCGACGATCGACCACGAGGCGGGCCGGCTGGCCCTCGGCGGGATCGACCACGAACGCCCGTGTGACCCGCACCGGACCGGTGACGTCGATCACGATGCGCGACCGGCCCTTCATCACCAGACCGAAGCGGAACGCCTTGACGACGCCGCGGCCGTGCTCGCCGGTCTTGGGCGGGAACTGGAAATTGACCTGGGGAATGTCGATCACCACGCGATAGGGATCGGCGATGGTGAAGGCGCGCACGTCGATCTTGCTGGGTGAGATCGATGACGAGCCGGGTCTGCTTGTCGTCGCCGGCAAGGCGGGCGTCGGTTGCGACCGGGAGCGCGTCGCCGATCGACCGGCAGCGGCATCTGCGCCACGGCGCGGGTTGCCGGCCAAAGCATGGCGAAGCCGGCAAAAACGGCGGCAGCAATCCCGCAGCGATGCCGAGCCCGCGGTCTCACCACCAATTCTCCAGCCATCCCCTCCTGGAGCCTTGTACTCCTACTAGGGCACCCATGGTTAATCGATCTTGAAGGCTACCGCGACCACCATTTTCTTCCCCGCGGCTTCGCCGGCCGAGGCGGCCTTTCCGCTGGCGCCCACGGTGGAAAAGTGATCAGCGATCCTTACACGAAGCATATCGTGGAAAGTCACTCGTCCCGATCCCCGAGTGCGCCCGGAAGTTGCGACTTGCCATGCGGGGCGACACACCGTAGATAAGGAGTCGCTGAAGGTTCGAAGTTTCCGGTTCTGCCGCGTACGGGCAAGCGACCCGTCCGAGCGGCGACTTCCATCGACCCATCCGAAGCGGATCAGGCGATAGGTCGGTTGCCGCCCCGCTTGAAGGATGACCGGAAGGCGATTGGCGGCCACTTTGGCCGTCCGCACGAATTTCTCAGCAGAATCAAGGCGACGCGCCTATGCGTTGCCGATCCAATTTAAGGGTCGATCCGCCGATGCTGGCGATAACAGACAAGGTACGCCCGCTTCCCGGCCGCAAGGCCGCGAGCGGACGCCGCCCTGTCTCGCGGGGCCATGCTGTCTCCGGTCTCGACCCTTTCCCACCCTTTTCCTTCCCACCCCTTACCGAGGGCGCCGCGCCTTGCGCCGCAGCAGCGCATCCGCGCGCGCCTCCACGAGACGCAACAATGCCAAACAAGATGCTTATCGACGCGACCCATCCGGAAGAGACCCGGGTGGTCGTGCTTCGCGGCAATCGGGTCGAGGAATTCGATTTCGAGTCCGCCAGCCGCCGCCAGCTTCGCGGCAATATCTATCTCGCCAAGGTCACGCGGGTCGAACCGTCGCTCCAGGCCGCCTTCGTCGACTATGGCGGCAACCGCCACGGCTTCCTGGCCTTCAGCGAAATCCATCCCGGACTACTACCAGATCCCGGTCGCCGACCGGCAGGCGCTGATCGACGAGGAAGAGCGGGCCCACCGCGACGCCGAGGCGGAGGCCGACCGCCGCGCCGGCATGCGCCGGCGCGCGCCCGCGCCACCGTCCGCCGCGCCATGGCGGCGAGCCGCCCGAGACTGTCTCGAGCGAACCGGTCGAAGCGGCCGCCACCGAGCGATCGAGCCCGAAGCTCATCGCGGATGCCGAGACGCCGCGCCGGCTGAGGCCGACGCCGGCACGCCGGTGCCGAAGTTCGACGCCGGTCGAGGCCGGCGAGGCGCACGCACGCCGCGAGCCGCCGACGCACGGAGCCTCACGGGCCGGACGAACAGCCGAGCCGCGAGGCGCACGCCGCACGAGCAGCGACCGAGCACGAGGCCCCGCGGAGACGCCAAGCGGCGCGAGACCGACGGCCGCGGCCGCTGCCGGAGTGCGACGGTGAGGCCGGCCGATGGCGACAGACGGCGATGAGGGCGAGGACGAGTCTCGCGCCGAACCGACGCGACGAGGCGCGCTCGCGCGACGACGGCGGCGCCGAGAACGGCGACGGCGAAGGCGAGGAAGAGGAAATCGTCGAGTCCGTCGGCGGCGCCGACGCGATGGAGGAGGTTCCGGACCGCGCGCCGCGCCACCGCCGCCAGTACAAGATCCAGGAAGTGATCAAGCGCCGCCAGATCATGCTGGTCCAGGTGGTCAAGGAGGAGCGCGGCACCAAGGGCGCGGCGCTCACCACCTATCTTTCGCTCGCCGGCCGCTACTCCGTGCTGATGCCCAACACCGCCCGCGGCGGCGGCATCAGCCGCAAGATCACCAACGTCCAGGACCGCAAGCGCCTCAAGGAGATCGCCCAGGACCTGGAAGTGCCGGAAGGCATGGGCGTCATCCTGCGCACCGCCGGCGCCGCGCGCACCAAGACCGAGATCAAGCGCGATTTCGAGTATCTGCTGCGGGCCTGGGAGAACGGTGCGCGACCTCACCTTGAAGTCGACCGCGCCGACCCTCGTCTACGAGGAGGGCTCGCTGGTCAAACGCTCGATCCGCGACCTCTACAACAAGGACATCGACGAGGTGATCGTGGCCGGCGACGCGGCCTATCGCGACGCCCGCGACTTCATGCGCATGCTCATGCCGAGCCATGCCAAGAACGTGAAGCCGTACCGCGACAACCAGCCGGTCCTCGCCCGCTACGGCATCGAGAGCCAGCTCGACGCCATGTTCTCGCCGGTGGTGCAGTTGCGCTCCGGCGGCTACATCGTGCTCAACCAGACCGAGGCGCTGGTCGCGATCGACGTCAATTCCGGGCGCGCCACCCGCGAGCACCACATCGAGGACACCGCCCTCAAGACCAACCTCGAAGCCTCCGAGGAAATCGCCCGCCAGTTGCGGCTGCGCGACCTCGCCGGGCTGATCGTCATCGACTTCATCGACATGGACGAGAAGCGCAACAACCGGTCGGTGGAGCGGCGGCTCAAGGAGTGCCTCAAGAACGACCGCGCCCGCATCCAGGTCGGCCGCATCTCCCATTTCGGCCTGCTGGAAATGTCGCGGCAGCGCATCCGCACCAGCGTGCTGGAAAGCTCGACCGACAAGTGCCCCCATTGCGGCGGCACCGGCCACGTGCGCTCGGTGTCGTCGGTGGCGCTGCAATGCCTGCGCATGATCGAGGAATCGCTGCAGCGCGGCGCAACGCATAATCTCACCGTGCGCACCCGCTCCGACATCGCGCTCTACGTCCTCAACCACAAGCGCACCCATCTGCTACGAGCTCGAAAAGCGCTACCAGATCACCATCACCGTGAGCGCCGATCCCGGGATCAGCGGGCAGCAGCCGTTCGTGGTCGAGAAGGGCGAGCAGGTGCACAGCCTGGAGCAGGCGCGCGCGCTTGCCGCGCAATCGACCAGCGTCGCCGCCGTCGAGCCCCCCGAGGAGGACTTCTTCGAGGAGCCGATCGAGGAGGAGGCTGAGGCGAGGTCGAGACGGTGGAGACCGACGAGGAGGCCGAGAACTTCGACGAGGAAGGCGCCGAGGCCGGCGAGCGCGCCGAAGCCGGCGAACAGGCCGAGCGTGGTGAAAACGGCGAAGGCGGACGGCGCCGGCGCCGACGCCGTCGGCGTGGCGGCCGCCGCGACGGTCAGCCGAGACCGGAAGGCGCCATCCCCGGGGCCAATTCGGGCGCGATCGGGGGCGCCGTCGGAGATGGCGCCGGAGCCGGGCGACGAGGACGAGTCCGGCGAGGCCGACGAAGAGGAAACCGTGCGGCGGCGGAGGGCGCGCCCCACGCCGTTCCCGGCCAAGGAAACGGCAACGGCAATGGTGACGGCGAGCGGCGACGGCGGCGGCGCGGCCGCCGCGGCGGCCGGCGCAATCGCCGCGAGGAGGGCGAAGGCGGGATCACGCCGCCCGAATACGGCGTCACTCCCATCGACGAGGAAGTGATGGCCGCGGTCGCCGATTTCGGCGGTCCGCCCGTCGAACAGATTCCCCATGAGGTCGGCGACTATTCGCCGGCGCACGCGGAAGCGCCACATGCGCGGCCTCATGCCCGCGCGCATGCCCCCGCGCCGGTGCACGCCGAAGCCCCGCCGCCGGCACCCCCGGCTGCAGCTCCCGCTCCCGCCCCGGCCGCCGCCGAGCCGCCTGCCAAGGGGCCGCCGCGCCGTCGTTCGACCGTGCGCGAGCCTGCGCCGTTCGTGATCGGCGGTGCTGCGCCGGCGCCCGCAGCACCGGCTCCGGTTGCAGCCGAACCGGCCGCGCACCAGCCGATGCCGGCGCCCGCAGAGGCCGCGACGGATTCCGCCGCGCCGCGCCGCGCCGGATGGTGGGCCAAGCGCATTTTCGGCGAGAAGGGGTGAGGGAACGCGATCCTGTCAGGTCGACTCGGATCGCGCTTCAATCGCCTCGATTTTGCACATGATCTTGTCCGAGCTTTTCGGGATCATGCGCTATCAGCGTACGGCTGGCAGCATCGAAAACATGCGACGCTGCTGACCCTCCAGCTCACGAAATCCAAACGCGGCGTAGAATGCCCGGGCGTCTTCGTCGATCGGGTCGACGACGATTACGGTTATCGCCAAGGTTTCCATTGCCGCCATAGCTTTCCCGATGGCGTCGGCGACGAGAATGGAACCGAGGCCCCGGCGCGCAAAGGAGCGATCGACCGCAAGTCGTCCGATCAAGGCGGCGGGGATGGGATACCGGGGCAATCGCTTGGTCAGTTCGGGCGCGAGGTCCGATGCGGCGACTGACGTGGCGCTCAGGGTGAAATACCCCGTAATCCGTTCGGGCCGGTCAGGCGTGACGGCCACGAACACGCGTGCCACGTTTCTCCGCGAATCCTGGGTTGCTTGCTCGCGCAGGTATCGATCGAGGATGGCGTTTCCGCACGAAAAGGCGGCTCGATCGTGACCGGGGCCGAGCGGCTCGATGCGAACCGAGCCGTTTGCAAGCTTCACCGGCGCACCACTCGCGCGTGCTCCGCGAAGGCCCGCCTCAGGCGCGCGTTCGGTTCCGGCGGGTCTAGGAGCGCGGCCTGGAACCGATCCCACTCCGCTGGCGTGAGCGTGATGACTTCCTGCTTGCGGACGATCGAGTTGGCCTTCTGCAAAGCGACGTCAATGACGAAATCAGTCAAAGTCATCTCGGAATAAGCGGCGGCGCGTTCAAGCTTTCGCTTGGCATCGCGGCTCAAGCGGAGACTGATACGATCGGGGCGGCTGGCGGTGCTGGGCATTTTAAGGTCCACCTTCAACGTACGTCAAATAGGCGTACACCTAAACGGCCCGGACAGCAAGATTTTCGAAGGCGTACTTCGCCTATCTAACCGGCGGACATCGGGTTGACGGCCCGCCGATGCAGTCATAGCTCCGGTCGGTGGGAACGGGCATTCACGGCCGGCCCCACCTTTATCGAGGCGCCATGACCGCAATCGGATTTGCACTCTTCGAGACGGCGATCGGCGGCTGCGCCATCGCGTGGAGCGGCGCGGGCATCGTCGCCCTGCAACTTCCCGAGGCGAACGACGAACGCACCCGCGCGAGGGTCCTGCGGCGATGGCCGCACGCCCAGGAGGAGCCGCCGCCTCCCGCCGTGCAGCACGCGATCGACGGCATCGTCGCGTTGCTGGCGGGAGATGCCACCGACCTCTCCGCGGTCGCGCTCGACATGGAGCGTGTGCCGACGTTCGACCGGCGGGTCTACGAGGTGGCGCGCACCATTGGACCCGGCGAGACGCTCACCTATGGCGACATCGCGGCCCGGCTCGGCGACCCCGGCGCGGCGCGCGAGGTCGGCCAGGCGCTGGGGCGAAACCCGTTCGCCGTCATCGTGCCGTGCCACCGCGTCATCGCCGCCGGCGGCAAGACCGGCGGCTTCTCCGCCAATGGCGGCGTCACCACCAAGCTCCGCCTGCTCGAAATCGAGCGCGCGCGTCTCGGCCGCGAGCCGACCCTGTTCGATGAGGACGAGGCGTTCGCGCGGCTGCAGCGGCGGGGGTAGCGTTCCGCCCTACCCCACCCGCACCGCCCACAGCGTCAGCGCCGCGGCGACCGCGGTCGGCACCGCCAGCACCCATGGGCCGGCGGCGGCATAGGCGAGCGCGCCGGTCGCCGTGCCCGCGAAGAAGGCGAGCGGCAGCGGCACGGTCGCCGCGAGGCGACGACACGCGGCCTCGTGCTGGCGCGCCATTTCCGGGTCGCCGCCGCGGCGGAGCCCCCAGGTCAGTGCGGCCTGCGTCGCTTCGATCGCGATCTGGGTGGTGTTGGTGGTCATGACATTGGTGGAGGCCACGCCTCGCATCAGCAGGCGCACCAGCGCGCTCTGCACGCCCATGGCGGCAAGGCCGAACAGCGCGGCCGCGAACGCCGTGGCCGGCGGCGGATCGGGGAACGGCGCACCGAACACCATCAATGCCGTGAATCCCGCGATCAGCGCAGTTTCGAGCCCCAGCGCGCAGGCGAGCGCCGGAAGGCCATTCGCCGCTGCGGTCGTCGCGACGAGCGTCGCCAGCACACCGGCTGCGAAGAACACGGGAACGGCGAGCAAGATCGTCGCTTCGGGCCAGCCGGGCGTCATGAGCGACGAGCCGGCAATGACGTAGCTCCCGGTCAGTTGCGCCACGAACAGTCCGAACAGGCCGAGGAAGGTGCAGGCATCGACGAAGCCGGCAACGATGGCGAGCAGGATCGCGACCGGCCGCGGCGGATCGATCTGGGCAACGCTGGCGGACCATTTCATGGCGGGGATTCCTTTTCGCCGCCGTCAGCACCACCGTCGATGGCGTCGGCCCGGTGCGGGAACGCGACCGCCGTGCCGATCAGGGCGAGGATCGCGCCGAGCGAAACGTCGGCCAGCCTTTCGATGAACAGCATCGACATGTTCTCGGTGCCGCTGCCGGCCGCCGTGGCGAGATCGTAGGCGAGCAGGACCAAAAGCGCGATCAACGCGGAGTGAAGCCAGTATCGCGTGCGCAGATAATGCGGGAGGAACGCCGCGACCAACACCATGGCCGCGCACAGCTCGGCCGGCGTTCGCAGCACCATGGTCAGCACCAGCGCCGCGATCACGCCGGCAAACGTGCCGACGATGCGGCCGACGATGCGCCGGTAATTGGCGCCGGCATCGGCCTGCATCACGACCAGCGTCGTGGTCGAGACCCAGATGGCGCGGGTCGGATCGAGGGTCATGCCGATCCACAGGCCCAATCCGGCGGCGGCCGCGTAGACGAGCGCGAACCGCAACCACTGCGCGGTGGTCGCCGGCCCGGCGGGCGGCGCGCCGGCGTCCCGCGGCAGCGGCCCGAACAGGAGATGATCGACCGCGCGCGACAGCGACGCAGACCGCGACCACGCCGCCCATCAATTCGAGTCTCCGAGCCCGTGACGGTCGGCAGCCCCGCGATGATCGAAAAGGCGATCGCGAACACCCGCGCCGCGAGTTGCGGCCCGCGCTGCGCGCGGTAGAGCCAGCCGGCGGCGAAGGCGGCGGCGAGGAACAGCGGCCAGAACAGCTTCGAGGATATCCCCAGCAGAAGCCCCGCGATGCCGCCGGCCGCCATGCCGGCGATGACCAGCGCGAGCATGGCGAGCCGCCCGGACAGCGCCCCGTCATCGTCGGCAAACGACAGCACCATGGCGATCATGGCGCCGACCAGCGCCATGCGCCATTCCGCAAGCACGGCGGCGGCGATGACGGCAAAGCCGATATTGACGGCGAACAGCGCCGTGCGGCGCAACGTCGGCCGGTCCAGTTCCGCGGTCCGCAAGGCGATCATGCGGACCGGTTTATCGCATTTCTGGTCTGCTCCCTCCCCCTTCTTCAGGGGGAGGGTTGGTTCAGAGGACTCTCCGCAACCACCGCGCCTGCGGCCCGCGATCCTCTCCCCAACCCTCCCCTTTTCAAGGGGAGGGAGCCGTTCAGCGCGACCAGCAACGCAGGCCGCGGGCAAGAATCACTCGCTGGAGAGGATGACGTTCTTGAGGATGGGATAGATCTGGTTGGTCCAGCGGTTGCCGCTGAACACGCCGTAATGGCCGACGCCCGCCTGCATGTGGTGGCGCTTGAGATAGGGCCGCAGGCCGGTGCAGAGATCGTGGGCGGCCAGCGTCTGGCCGACCGCGCAGATGTCGTCGCGCTCGCCCTCGACGGTGAGCAGCATGGTGCGGCGGATGGCGCGCGGCTCCACCGGCACGCCGTTCCAGGTCAGCTTGCCGTGCGGCAGCGCGCACTCCTGGAACACCAGCCGCACCGTTTCGAGATAGAACTCCGCGGACAGATCGAGCACCGCGAAATATTCGTCGTAGAACGCCTTGGTGACCTTCGCCTTCTCGAGGTCGCCATTGGCGAGATGATCGTAGAGGTCGCGGTGGGCCTTGATGTGCCGCTCGATGTTCATCGCCATGAAGGCGGCGAGCTGGACGAAGCCGGGATAGACCCGCCGGAACGCGCCGGGATAGCGCATCGGCACGGTGGCGATCAGGTTCTGCTCGAACCATTCGATCGGCTTCGAATTGGCGAGCTCGTTGACCTTGGTGGGATTGACCCGGGTGTCGATCGGCCCGGCCATCAGGGTCATGCTGCGCGGCTGGGCCGGATTGTTGTCCTGCGCCATCACCGCGGCGGCGACGAGGACGGCGACGCAGGGCTGGCACACCGCGACCACATGGGCGCCCGGCCCGATGGTCTCGAGAAATTCGACGATGTGCTGGATGTATTCGTCGAAGCCGAACCGGCCCTTGGAGCGCGGAACGTCGCGCACATTGTGCCAGTCGGTGATGTAGACGTCGTGATCGGAGAGCAGCGTCTTCACGGTGGCGCGCAGCAGCGTCGCGAAATGTCCCGACAGCGGCGCCACCAGCAGCACCCGCGGCTGCGCGGTATCGATGTTCTTCTTGAAATGCAGCAGCGTTCCGAACGGGGTGACGCGCGTTGCCTCCTCGTGCACCGCGACCTCCTCGTTGCCGACCATCACGCTGTCGATGCCGAAGGGCGGCCGGTCGTGGGTGAGACCCGGCGCGCGCGATCAGCTCATAGGCGGCGGTGAGATTGCGGGTGAACGCGACCGCGCCGACCGGGCTCGCCGGCGTCATCGCCTTGATGGCGAGGTCCGCCAATGTCCGCACCGGAACCATGAAATCGGAATGTGCCTGATAGGCGAGATAAAGCATTCACTGCTGCCCCTTGGATGGGGTTGGTCCGGCAGCCACCGCATCCGATTGCCCGCAACCAAGGCTAGTGTAATTTTTGTTGCAGTGCGACAAAAATTTGCACATCGTTGTCACAGTGGCGGTATGAAAGCCGCCACGGCCGCCGGATAGCACGCGGGGCGAGCGCAAAAGCGTTGCGTAAGCTAGCTGATATCTATATGGTAATGCAGCTCGGCGGACGATCGGCGCCGGGCCGAGGGGGATACGATGGCCGAGGCCAAGCTGACGATAGCGAGCAAGAATTACGGCTCATGGTCCCTGCGCGGCTGGCTGCTGTGCAAGATCGCCGGCCTGGAGTTCGACGAGCAGATGGCGGGGGCCGACGATCCCTCGACCCGGGCCGAGCTGCTGCTGCTGTCGCCCTCGTTCCTGGTGCCGCGCCTGACCACCGGGGCGATCAAGGTGTGGGACACGCTCGCGATCGCCGAATATCTCAACGAGCTTTATCCGCAGTCGGGCCTGCTGCCGCGGGACACCGCCGACCGCGCCCGCTGCCGCTCGGTGTCCGGCGAGATGCATTCCGGCTTTTCCAATCTGCGCTCGGCGCTGCCCATGAACATCAAGGGCCACTATCCCGGCTTCAAGGTCTGGGCCGGGGCGCAGGCCGACATCGACCGCATCACCACGATCTGGCGGGAATGCCTCGCCGCCTCCGGCGGCCCGTTCCTGTTCGGCGCGTCGCCCTCCATGGCGGACGCCATGTATGCGCCGGTGTGCACCCGTTTCCTCACCTATGACGTGAAGCTCGACAGCGAATGCTCGGCCTATTGCGCGACCATCATGGCGATGCCCGAGATGAAGGAATGGATCGCCGCCGCGAAGACCGAGCCGGACGAGGTGCTGGAACTCGACGTGGAGTTCTGAGTTTCTTGCGAAACCCAGCTGGGCGCTGCCACGCTGAGAGGGCGCTGTTGCGAACGAAGACTGAACATGGTTCGTCTTGCTTTGCCTCCAGCAAAGCGATTCGCCGATGTCCGCGGCCTATCTCGAGAAGCTCAACCCCGACCAGCGGCGCGCTGTCGAGCATGGTATTTGCGAGCACGGCGTCGGCGAGCCGGCGACCGAGGCCGCGCCTGCCCTCCTGGTGATCGCGGGGGCGGGATCGGGCAAGACCAGCACGCTCGCCCACCGCGTGGTGCATCTCGCCGCCAACGGCGTCGATCCCCGCCGCATTCTGCTGATGACGTTCTCGCGTCGCGCCGCCGTCGAGATGACGCGGCGGGTGCAGCGGATCGGCAATGAGGCGTTTGGCGCGAACCGGTCCGCAGGCGGAGCACTCGCCGGAGCGCTGACGGGAACGCTGAGCTGGGCCGGCACCTTCCACGCCATCGGCGCGCGGCTGCTGCGCGAATACGCCCCGCAGATCGGACTGGAGCCGGCATTCACCATCCATGACCGCGAGGATTCCGCCGACCTGATGAACCTGGTCCGGCACGACCTCGGCTTCTCCACCAAGGAGAGCCGGTTTCCCACCAAGGCGACCTGCCTCGCCATCTACTCCCGCGCCGTCAATGCCGAGCAGGAGCTCGACGGCGGTGCTGGTGAAAGCCTACCCGTGGTGCTGCCCCTGGGAAGACGAGCTGCGGGCGCTGTTCGCCGCCTATCTCGACGCCAAGCAGCGCCAGCACGTGCTCGACTACGACGACCTCCTGCTCTACTGGGCGCAGATGATGTGCGAGCCGTCGATCGCGGCCGACGTCGCCGCCCGGTTCGATCACGTGCTGGTCGACGAGTATCAGGACACCAACCGGCTCCAGGCCTCGATCCTGCTCAAGCTCAAGCCGGACGGGCGCGGGCTGACCGTGGTCGGCGACGACGCGCAATCGATCTATTCGTTCCGGGCCGCCACGGTGCGCAACATCCTCGAATTCCCCGAGCAGTTCCGCGTGCCGGCGGCGGTGGTGACGCTGGAGCGCAATTACCGGTCGAGCGAACCGATCCTGGCGGCGTCCAATGCGGTGATCTCGCTCGCGGCGGAACGCTTCACCAAGAACCTGTGGTCGGGGCGCGCGTCGAGCGAACGTCCGCGGCTCGTCACCGTCGCCGACGAGATCGACCAGGCGCGCTACGTCGCCGGGCGCGTTCTGGAAAACCGCGAGGGCGGCACGCGCATTGAAGGCGCAGGCGGTGCTGTTCCGCGCCTCCCATCACAGCGCCGCGCTCGAGATCGAGCTTGCGGTGCGCGGCATTCCGTTCGTCAAGTTCGGCGGCTTGAAGTTCCTCGACAGCGCCCATGTGAAGGACCTGCTCGCCTGCCTGCGCTGGGCGGAAAATCCGCGCGACCGCGTCGCCGGGTTCCGCGTGCTCCAGCTCTTGCCGGGCATCGGCCCCGTCAAGGCCGGCCAGATCCTGGACCAGACCGGGAGCGCCGGCGCCGTCGCGGCGCTCGCCGATCTGCGCGCGCCCGGCGGCGCCAGGGCCGAATGGTCCGCGTTCGCGGACATGATCCGCGCGCCTGTCGCTGCGCCTCGCCGGCTGGCCCGCGGAGGTCGAGGCGGTGCGGCGCTGGTACGAGCCCCACCTCGAACGCATCCACGACGACGCGCCGGCCCGCAAGGCCGACCTGGTGCAGCTCGAGCAGATCGCCGCGAGCTATCCGAGCCGGGAACGCTTCCTCACCGAGCTCACCCTCGACCCGCCCGACGCCACCAGCGACGAGGCCGGCCCGCCGCACCTCGACGAGGACTATCTCATCCTCTCGACCATCCATTCGGCCAAGGGACAGGAGTGGTCGTCGGTGTTCGTGCTCAACGTCGTCGACGGCTGCATCCCCTCCGATCTCGCCGCCGGCGAAACCGAGGAAATCGAAGAGGAACGCCGCCTGCTCTATGTCGCGATGACGCGGGCGAAGAACGAGCTCGACCTCATGGTGCCGCAGCGCTTCTACGTCCACCAGCAATCGCGAAGCGGCGACCGGCACCTCTACGCCTCGCGCACGCGCTTCCTGCCGGACGCGCTGCTGGCGTTGTTCGAGCAGCGCACCTGGCCGGTGCGGACGCAGGAGCCGGGCGCTTGCCGGCGGGCGGCCGGAGGCGCGGGTCGACATCGCGGCGCGACTGCGCGCGCGGTGGCGGTGAATTTTCGAGTCCGCCGGTCTGGCCTCACCCCCGCCTCAGCCACCCCGCGATCCGCTCCACCCCCTCGCGCATGTCATCGGTCGAGCCCGCATAGCTGAACCGGACGTACTGCCTTCCGTGCACGGGATCGAAATCGATGCCGGGGGTGGCGGCGACGCCGGCTTCCTCCAGCATGCGGCCGGCGAAGCCGAGGCTGTCGTCGCAGAAGCGCGAGACGTCGGCATAGAGGTAGAACGCGCCGTCGACCGGCAGGAAGCTCGTCGAGCCCGGCGCGCGGCAGGCCGTCGACGAGAACGCGGCGGTTGTCCTCGTAGCCGTGCTTGACCGCCTCCATCTCGCCGGCGCCGTCGAACGCCGCCAGCGCCGCGACCTGCGACAGCGTCGGCACCGAGATCGCGAAGCTCTGCTGCAGCCGCTCGATCGGGCGCACCAGCGCCTCCGGCGCCACCATCCAGCCGACCCGCCAGCCGGTCATGCAGAAATATTTCGAGAACGAATTGATGACCATCGTGTTGGCGGAGAACGCGAGCGCGGTCTGCGCCGGGAACGCGTAGTCGAGGCGGTGGTAGATTTCGTCGGAGATGCAGCGGATGCCCTCGCCTTCCGCCGCCGCGATCAGCGCGCCGAGCGCCTCGGCGGTCATCATGGTGCCGGTCGGATTGGCGGGGCTCGCGAACAGGAGCCCGGCGAGCGGGCGCGCGCGATGGGCGGCGAGCAGCGCGTCCGGCGTGAGCGCCCACCGGTTCTGCGCCGAAATCTCGATCGGCACCGGCTCGCAGCCGAGCGCGGCGAGGATGTTGCGATACGGCGGATAGCCCGGACAGGCGATGGCGACCCGGTCGCCCGGCTCGAACATGGCGAGGAAGGCGAGCATGAAGCCGGCCGAGGAACCGGTCGTCACCACGACGCGGCCGGGATCGAGGTCGATGCCGTAGCTCTCGCGGTAATGCGCGGCGATGCGCCGCCGCAGCGGCGGGATGCCCAGCGATTCGGTATAGCCGATCCGCCCCGCCGCCAGCGCCGCCTGGGCCGCCGCCCGCGCGGTCGAGGGCGCCGCCGCCGCCGGCTGGCCGACTTCCATGTGGATGATTCGCCGGCCCGCCGCCTCGAGCCGCGCCGCCGCCGCCATCACGTCCATGACCATGAACGGCTGCACGTCGCTGCGCAGCGACGGCGTCACCAGACCGGCTCGCGAGATCAAGCATCCTGCCTCCAAGCACCTCCGCGCCTTGCCCCGCCCCTCTCCCGCCGCATTTGCCGGATTGGTACCGGCCGGCGGGATACTCGTGTTGACGGACGTGTTGGCGCATGTTGACGCTACATGGACGCGTCCGTAGCTTGGCGCAGCGGGGTCGAGCAATAGCAATTCCAGATGACACCAGACTATTTTCCTCATAGGTCGCGAATTCGGATGCGACCGTCGCGCTTCGTCGCAGTCGTGACGGCCTGTGCGGTCGCGACCGCGAGCGTTCCGGTGCGCGCCGAGAAGGAAGGCGGCGGCCTGCCGATCATCCGCGACGCCGAGGTCGAACAGCTGCTGCGCGATTATTCGACGCCGATTCTCCGGGCGGCCGGCCTCGGCCAGCGCAACATTCGCGTCGTCATCATCAACGACCGCGGCTTCAACGCCTTCGTGATCGACGCCAAGCGCATCTTCGTCAATGCCGGCGCGCTGATGGATGCGCAGACGCCGAACCAGATCATCGGCGTGCTCGCCCACGAAACCGGCCATATCTCCGGCGGCCATCTCAGCAAGCTGCGCGCCGAACTCGCCAATGCGCAGACCGCGGCCATCATCACGATGCTGCTCGGCATCGGCGCCATGGCCGCCGCGGCGACCTCGCGCAGCAATCAGGTCGGCGGCAATCCTGCCGTCGGCGATGATCGGCGCCCAGGGCGTGATCCAGCGCTCGCTCCTCGCCTACCAGCGCCAGCAGGAGGAGCAGGCCGACCGTGCCGGCGTGGGCTTCCTCAACTCGACCGGCCAGTCCGCCAAGGGCATGTACGACACCTTCAAGCGGTTCGCCGACCAGATGCTGTTCGCGTCGAGCCGGGCCGACCCGTACCTGCAGTCGCATCCGATGCCGACCGAACGCATCGCCGCGCTGGCGGAAATCGCGAAGACCAGTCCCAACTGGGAAAAGAAGGATTCGCCCGAGCTGCAGTTGCGGCACGATCTCATGCGGGCCAAGCTGTTCGGCTACATGGAGCGGCCCGACACCCTGCTGCGGCGCTATCCGCCGAGCGACACCAGCCTCGCGGCGCGCTATGCGCGCGCGGTCTCGACCTACCGCCATGCCGATCTGCGCACCGCGCTCGCCCAGATGGACGCATTGATCCAGGCGCAGCCCAACAATCCCTATTTCTACGAGCTCAAGGGCCAGGCGCTGGTCGAATCCGGCCACGCCCAGGAAGCCATTCCGCTGCTGCGGCGGGCGATCTCGCTGGCGCCCGACCCGACGCTCATGCGCGTCATGCTCGGCCAGGCGCTGGTCGAGACCAACGATCCCCGCCTTCTCGACGAGGCGATCGCGACGCTGCGCCACGCCGTGGCGACCGATCCCGATATCGCCGACGCCTACGAGCAGCTCGCCATGGCCTATGGCCGCAAGAACAATCTCGCCGACGCCGATCTCGCCTCGGCCCAGGCGGCGCTCGCCCGCGGGCAGCTGCCGACCGCGCGCCAACTTGCCAGTCGCGCCAAGGGGCGTTTTCCGATAGGATCGCCGGGCTGGGTCAAAGCCGACGACATCGCGACCTTCAAGCCGGCGCAGCAGGCCCGTGGTCCAATGTGATTTGCTTCAAATACCTTGCAACAAGGACTCGTAAGATATGATCCCGAAGATGATTCGCTTGGCCGGAGCGTCCGTGCGTCGCTTCCCTGATGCTGGTCGCCGCGGCGCCGGCCGCGGAGCCGAGTTTCTCCGAGCCGCAGAAGACCGAGATCGAGAAGATCATCCGCGACTACCTCGTCAGCCATCCCGAGGTGCTGCAGGAGGCGATGGCCGAGCTCGACAAGCGCCAGGCCGCAGCCGACACCGAGAAGGCCAAGGCCGCGGTCGCCGCCAATGCCGAGACCCTGTTCAATTCGAGCCGCCAGGTCGTGCTCGGCAACGCCAAGGGCGACGTCACCCTGGTCGAGTTCTTCGACTACAATTGCGGCTTCTGCAAAGGCGCGCTGCCGGCGATGATGGACCTGCTGAAGGACGACGCCAAGCTCAAGGTCGTGCTCAAGGAATTCCCGGTGCTCGGTCCCGGCTCGGTGGATGCGGCGAAGGTCGCGGTCGCCGTGCGCATGCAGGACAAGACCGGCAAGAAGTACCTCGACTTCCATCAAAAGCTGCTCGGCGGCCGCGGCCAGGCCGACAAGGCGCGCGCGCTCGCCGTCGCCAAGGAGGTCGGGATGGACATGGCCCGGCTCGAAAAGGACATGGCGAGCGACGAGGTCCGCCTCTCGCTGGAGGAGAGCCTCAAGCTCGCCGAGACGCTCGGCCTCAACGGCACGCCGAGCTACGTGGTGGGCAACGACGTCGTGGTCGGCGCGGTCGGTCTCGATGCGCTGCGCGGCAAGATCAGCAGCGCCCGTTGCGGCAAGGAATCCTGTTGATCGGCGCGGCTGCGCGAGCCGAGCGTTGATTTGAAGTGGCGCATGATCTCGTCCGATAAAGTCTGCGACTTTTCGGGATCATGCGCGAACAGGCGCCGGGAGACGTCTTTCCCGGCCCTCGATTGGGTGTGATCGCGCGTCCCGCCATCCCGGGCCGTGCGAAGATGGGGCGCGATGCCGGACACGCTTTACGTCATCAATGGACCGAACCTGAACCTGCTCGGCACCCGCGAGCCGGAAAAATACGGCCGCTCGACGCTCGCCGACGTCGAGGCGCTGTGCCGCGACGCCGCCAAGCGTCACGGCTATGCGGTCGAGTTCCGGCAGATCGAACCACGAGGGCGAGCTTGTCGACTGGATCCAGGAGGCCGGGCACAAGCGCGCCGCCGGCATCGTGCTCAACGCCGCCGCCTATACCCACACGTCGGTCGCGATCTTCGACGCCATCGCCGCCGTCGCGGTGCCGACCATCGAGGTTCACATCACCAACATCCACGCCCGCGAGGCGTTTCGCCACACGTCCTATGTCTCGATGGCGGCCAAGGGCGCTCGTCTGCGGCTTCGGCATCGCTGGCTATGCCCTCGCCATCGACGGCCTTGCCGCCCTCGTCAATGCCGGGCGGAGCTGACCGGTGACGGGCGAACCCGATAAGCTTCCGCCGCGCGCCACCGTCGACGAGGAGATGGTGCGCTCGCTGGCGCGCCTCCTCGACGAAACCAGGCTGACCGAGATCGAGATCGAGCAGGGCGGCCTGCGCGTGCGCGTCGCCCGTCAGGCCGCGCCGGCCACAGTCGCCTACGCCGCGACCGAGAGCGCGCGGGCGTCTGCCGGGGGTCAACGCGCATTCCGCCGTCGCCGATCCGGCCGACCATCCCGGCGTCGTGACCTCGCCGATGGTCGGCACCGCCTATCGCGCGCCCGAGCCGGGCGCCAAGGCGTTCTGCGAGGTCGGCGCGGTCGTCAAGGCCGGCGACACGCTCCTCATCATCGAAGCGATGAAGACGATGAACCAGATTCCCGCGCCCAGGGCGGGCACCGTCATCCAGATCCTGTTCGAGGACGCCCAGCCGGTGGAATTCGGCGAACCGCTGATGGTCATCGAGTGAGCGCGCCCTTCGTTTCGCACCCGATCCCGTCTCAAAAGTCCGGACACTTCCGGAATTACGTCTCTTTCGTTTGTCGCGTGATCTTGTCCAAAAAGTCTGCAACTTTTCGGGATCGCGCTTCGACATCAAAGCCGCCATGTTCGAGAAAATCCTGATCGCCAATCGCGGCGAGATCGCGCTGCGCATCCTGCGCGCCTGCAAGGAGCTCGGCATTCCGACGGTCGCCGTGCACTCCACCGCCGACGCCGATGCCATGCATGTGCGTCTCGCCGACGAGAGCGTGTGCATCGGGCCGCCGCCGGCGCGCGACAGCTACCTCAACGTTCCCGCCCTGCTCACGGCCTGCGAGATCACCGGCGCCGACGCCGTGCATCCCGGCTACGGCTTTCTCTCCGAGAACGCCCGCTTCGCCGAGATCCTGATCGAGCACGACGTCCATTTCATCGGGCCGAAGCCCCAGCACATCCGCCTGATGGGCGACAAGATCGAGGCCAAGCGCACCGCGCAGCGGCTCGGCATCCCGGTGGTGCCGGGATCGGAGGGCGGCATCGCGTCCGAGGCCGAGGCGCTCACGATCGCCCGCCAGATCGGCTTTCCCGTGCTGGTGAAGGCGGCGGCCGGCGGCGGCGGCCGCGGCATGAAGGTCGCCCACCGCGAAGCCGATCTCGCGGTCGCACTCGCCACCGCGCGCGCCGAGGCCAAGGCCGCCTTCGGCGACGACGCCGTCTATTTCGAGAAGTATCTCGAGCGTCCCCGCCACATCGAGATCCAGGTGCTGGGCGACGGCAGCGGGCCGCGCCATCCATCTCGGCGAGCGCGACTGCTCGCTGCAGCGCCGCCACCAGAAGCTGCTCGAGGAGAGCCCCTGCCCCGCGCTCAACGGTCCGGAGCGCGAGGCCATCGGCGAGACCGTCGCCGCGGCCATGCGCGAGCTGAAATATCTCGGCGTCGGCACGGTCGAGTTCCTGTACGAGGACGGCCGGTTCTATTTCATCGAGATGAACACGCGGATCCAGGTCGAGCATCCCGTCACCGAGATGATCACCGACATCGACCTCATCCTGGAGCAGATCCGCATCGCCAACGGCGATCCCCTGACCATCGAGCAGAAGGACGTGAAATTCCACGGCCACGCCATCGAGTGCCGCATCAATGCGGAGAGCCCGGTGTCGTTTCGTCCCTCGCCCGGCAAGATCGTGCATTACCATCCGCCCGGCGGCATGGGGGTGCGGATCAATTCGGCGGTCTATCAGGGCTACGTGATCCCGCCGCACTACGACTCGCCTGCTCGGCAAGCTGATCGTGCACGGCAAGACGCGCGGGGAATGCCTGATGCGGCTACGCCGCGCGCTCGACGAATTCGTCCTCGACGGCGTCGAGACCACGTTGCCGCTGTTCCGCGCACTGGTGCGCGAAACCGACATCGTCAACGGCGACTATCACATCCACTGGCTGGAGCAGTTCCTGGCCAACGGCGCGACGCTGCCGTAGCGCACGATCCCGAAATGTCGCAGACTTTTCGGACTAAGGTCACGCGCAAAATCAAAGTGGTCTTTCTTCGCCAAATCAAAGAGATCGCAGCGTTGTCTCAAGCGGCGTGGCGGCGCGCGACGATCCGTTTCACCGCGGCGCAGGCCTGGGCGAGGATGAAGGGCTTGGGCAGAAACGTCGAGCCCGCGATGGCGTTCTCGACCCCTCTGTGGCGCCCGGAGGAATAGACCACGGCAATGCCGGCGCGCAGCGCGCGGATGCGGCGGGCCAGTTCGACACCATCGATGTCGTCGGCGATGTCGATGTCGGTGAACAGGACATCGGCACGGCCGCCGGCCGCGAGATAGGCGAGCGCATCGCGGCCATTGCTGAAGGTGTGGACCGAAAAGCCCGCCTCGGTGAGCGCGTCCTCGATCATCAGACTGATCAGCGCCTCGTCCTCGACCAGGAGCACTTCCGGCGACGATGCCGGCATAGCCTCGCCCATTGGTGTCTCTCCTTTGCAAACCGTCACAGCCTTAACGCGGCGCGCCGGGTTGTTTGCAAATCCGATTAAAATCTAGAGAGACATTGATTAATTTTCAGTTAACGCCGGAGCGACCAGCGTTATCCATTCGGCTCTTTAGGGGGGCATTCGGGAGAAGTCGCGGCCGGGGACGATCTTGCGCCCTCAGCGGGATGCGCGAAAGCCGCAACCGGGTTTTGCGTAGACGACCCGCGTGTTGCCCGTCGCGTCCGTACAGTCGCGGGGCTTGCACGTGGCTTCCCAGACGTCGTGCCGCGCCTGCACTTCGGCTTTCTCTTCCGCCGTCAGCTTGGGCTCGCGGGTGACCTGGGACGGCGGATAGGGTGCGCCCATGCTTTGAAGCGTCAACTCGGCGGTCGCGCGGAGGAAAGCGGCTCGGGCACGCGGCCTGCTATGCACAGAGCCATCGTCCTGCCGCCGCCAAATCCCTTGCGGATCGCGCGCGAAAAGGTCAAGTTTTCAAAACTCCGCCACGACGCAGACAGCATGGCCAGCCGCGATAACGCCCAGGTCGAGATCACTCCCGAGGTGCTGCTGAAGGCCTATGCCTGCGGGATTTTCCCCATGGCGGAGAATGCCGACGATCCCGCGCTGTACTGGATCGAGCCGGAGCTGCGCGGCATCATTCCGCTCGACACCTTCCATGTGCCATCGCGGCTGGCGCGCACCGTGCGCGCGGAGCCGTTCATCGTGGTGTGCAACCGCGATTTCGAGGCGGTGCTCGACGGCTGCGCCGAGCCCGGGCCCGGCCGCACCCGGACCTGGATCAACGGACGCATCCGCAATCTCTACCGCAAGCTCTACGACATCGGCCATTGCCACACCGTCGAGGTCTATGACGGCGCGGAACTCGTCGGCGGGCTCTACGGCGTGAGCCTCGGCCGCACCTTCTTCGGCGAAAGCATGTTCCATCGCGCCCGCGACGCCTCCAAGGTGGCGCTGGTGCACCTGGTCGCGCGACTGCGGGCCGGCGGATTTCGCCTGCTCGACACCCAGTTCGTCACCGACCACCTCAAGACCTTCGGCGCCACCGAGGTGCCGCGCCGCCAGTACCACAAGCTGCTCGCCGACGCCCTCGTGGGCGAAGCGGATTTCGCGGTGTTTCCGCTTGGCGAGCCGATCCCCGGCGACCACCGCGCTGGCGCAGGCGACCGCGCCGCCGGGTTAGAACGTTCTTCGCTCAGATTGACACACACTTTGCTGTCATCTCCCGGCTTGACCGGGCGACCCAGTAAGCGCCGACCGTGAGTACTGGATTGCCCGGTCAAGCCGGGCAATGACACGAATGGGGGTCAGCGGCTGGTTGCTGAATCTTAGCGGATCAGCGGCGGCTGGAGCACGGCGCCGGTCGGCGGCTGCCGCGGCGGCGGGGTCGTGCGCGGTGGCGCCGGTGCCTGCGCGCGCGGCTGGGCCGGCGGCCGCGCGGCAGGCGCGGCGACCGGAGGTGGTGCCGGCGGCGGCGCCTCGGCGACGGCCTGGGCGCCGCCTTTGCAGTCGGTGAGCCAGACGTCGTAGATCGCATGCTCGACCGCGTGCAGGCCGGGGCTCGCCGCGAACATCCAGCCGGTGAAGATGCGCCGCACCTCGCCCTGCAGCGTGACCTCGTCGACCTCGACGAAGCCGTCGGTGAGCGGGGTCTCGGTCGGCGGCCGTGTGTAGCAGGCGCGCGGCGTCACCTGGAGGGCGCCGAACTGCACGGTCTCCCCGATCGCCGCGTCGAAGGTGGTGATGCGGCCGGTGATCTTGTCGAGGCCGGAGAACACGGCCTTGGGATTGACGATCTTCTGGGTCGGCGGCTGGGTGACGACATCTTCGGGCGGCGACGCGGCAGCGCCGGGCTGGTTGGGCCGGCGCGGCTGCGGGCGCTGGCCCGGCCCCGACGGCAGGGCCTGGCCGGGCGGCGGCGCACCGGCGGGCCGCGGCAAGGCCGCAGGCTGCGGCCCCGGGCGGCGCGAGCGTGGCGCCCGGCGGCGGCGGCAAATCCTCGCTCTGGATTCGCCCGGCCGGCCCGGCGGCGGGCCCGGCGGCAGCAGCGTGCCCTGATTGAACGGCGCGTCGGCTGCGGCCTGAGGCGGCGGGTTGCGGCGGCGCCTGCCGGGCGGCTCGGCACGGCGCCGGGCGGGCGCGGCGGCTGATCGCCGCCGAAGATCCCGCCGAACTGGGCCGCGGCAGGGCTGCCCGAGAGCTGCACGGCGGCAACGACAGCGGCGCCGAGCATGAGCGCACCAGTCTTCACCGCGCCGATCTTCACGGCACGCGGCATCGCGACGGGTACCCGGCAAGCGATCATCGGTCGGAAGCCTCGAGAACCGGCGCCATTGCCTGCGCCCCCATCCCGCCGGTTAACACGGGGATTGCGGCGCTGAAAGGGCGCGCACGGCAACGCCCCGCAAACGCCTGCCGGCTGCGACCGCCGTCTCGACTCAGCGGCCGGGGACCCACGGCTTGTAATCCCCGGTCGCCTTGGGCCGGCGATTCTGCGCGAGCGTCGAGCCGGTCGGGCGATAGGCGGCGGGCGTGCCGGTGAGATTGGGCCGGTGCGGCTTCCACCACGGCTGGGCGTGACCTTCTCCACGGTCGGCGGCGTATCGACGGTGTGGTGCATCCAGCCGTGCCACGCCGGCCCGATGGTCGAGGCCTCGGCGAGCCCCTTGTAGATCACCCAGCGCCGCTCGAAGCCGAGCGTCGGATCGATCCGGCCGTCCTTGGTGCGGTAGTAGCGGTTGCCGTACTCGTCGGTGCCGACGAGCTCGCCGAAACGCGCGGTCCACAGCAGGGTCCCGAGCGTCGCCCCGTTCCACCAGGTGAAGATACGGAGCGAGGAATTCCTTCGGCGTCATCGCGCTCGATCCAGTGTTGCGGAGCCCGCAGATGACGGCTTGCCGGCCGAAGCCGTCGCGGCGTTGATGCCATCGCTGCCGGCGATGTCCATAGGCGCGTCGCCGGACGCGATTCGCGGCGACCGCGCACCGGATGCAGCCGTCGATTCGGGAACTCGATGCCCGGGCGGCGAGGTCGCGCCCGGCCGGCAGCATCGGCCGGCATCCTCCCGCAGGCCCCGCCAGGGCCAGTTGTCCCCGCGATTCTCGCCCTACCATGGTACCGAATGCCCGGTTTTCCCGCCTGATGACATCCACATGAATTTTTCATGGCGAAAACGCCATCGCACCCCCTTCCGAATCTCCTTCGGATTCCCGATACTTGCGCGCGCTCCCGAAAATCCATCCCCATAATTCCCAGGCGTCACACCATATTTAGTATTTGATTCAGACTCGCTCACTAAAGCTTGACGAGGCGCGCCGGAGTTGTCCTAGCGTTCAGGGGTGCGGCGGGCAAGTACGCAGTTCCTGCCGGGCGATCCCCGAGAAGGCTTGAGAGACTTGCCCGCCATGGCCAGATGGCTTGGAGGGACGGTCGTGTGCTGCCCGACGCCGGCCTGGTCGGGTTCAAGTGAGCGCAGTGAGCGATAGCTACGGGAGTGACCGGCATCGCGCAGTTGCAAGAGCCGACCGGCGAGCAGCCGGCGTAGCAGGAGTAGCCAGGCGTAAAATCGAGAGAACGAGCGGGACGGGTGCGCAGGGGACAGACGCGCACCGCGGTGGAAGGGGCCGGGGCCATCTCCGTCACGGAGAGGCCGCCGGACAAAAGGGGCAGGACGATGCGAATCGAGCGGCGCTATACCAAGGACGGCCAGTCACCCTATGCGGAGATCGAGTTCCGCCTGACCACGAGCGAGATCCGCAACCCCGACGGCTCGGTGGTGTTTCATGCCGATGACGTCGAGGTGCCCACCGCGTGGTCGCAGGTCGCCTCCGACGTGCTGGCGCAGAAGTATTTCCGCAAGGCCGGGCGTGCCCGCGCGCCTGAAGAAGGTCGAGGAGGAGACCGTTCCGTCCTGGCTGTGGCGCTCGGTCGCCGACGAGGCCGCGCTCAAGGAGCTGCCCGAGAAGGAACGCATGGTCGGCGAGCATTCGTCCAAGCAGGTGTTCGACCGCCTCGCCGGCACCTGGACCTATTGGGGCTGGAAGGGCGGCTATTTCGACTCCGAGGACGACGCCCACGCCTTCTTCGACGAGCAGCGCTACATGCTCGCCATGCAGATGGTGGCGCCGAACTCGCCGCAATGGTTCAACACCGGCCTGCACTGGGCCTATGGCATCGACGGCCCGAGCCAGGGCCATTTCTACGTCGATTTCGCCACCGGCAAGCTCACCAAGTCGAAGACCGCCTACGAGCATCCGCAGCCGCATGCCTGCTTCATCCAGTCGATCGCCGACGACCTCGTCAACGAGGGCGGGATCATGGACCTGTGGGTGCGCGAGGCGCGCCTGTTCAAATACGGCTCCGGCACCGGCTCGAACTTCTCGCGCCTGCGCGGCGAGGGCGAGCGGCTGTCCGGCGGCGGCAAGTCGTCCGGCCTGATGAGCTTCCTCAAGATCGGCGACCGCGCCGCCGGCGCCATCAAGTCGGGCGGCACCACGCGCCGCGCCGCCAAGATGGTGATCGTCGACACCGACCATCCCGACATCGAGCAGTTCATCGACTGGAAGGTGGTCGAGGAGCAGAAGGTCGCGGCCCTCGTCACCGGCTCGCGCATCAACCAGAAGCACCTCAAGGCCGTCCTCAAGGCCTGCGTCAACTGCGAAGGCTCCGGCGACGACTGCTTCGATCCCGAGAAGAACCCGGTGCTCCGCCGCGAGATCAAGGCGGCGCGCCGCAGCTACGTGCCCGACGGCATGATCAAGCGCGTGATCCAGTTCGCCCGCCAGGGCTACAAGGACATCGATTTCCCGATCTACGACACCGACTGGGATTCGGAAGCCTATCTCACGGTGTCCGGCCAGAACTCCAACAACACCGTGCGGGTCACCGACGAGTTCCTCAAGGCGGTGGAGGCCGACGGCGACTGGGACCTGACCTGGCGCACCAAGCCCGGCAAGCTCGCCAAGACCGTGAAGGCCGCGCGACCTCTGGGAGAAGATCGCCTATGCCGCCTGGGCGTCGGCCGATCCCGGCCTGCAGTACCACTCGACCATCAACGACTGGCACACCTGCCCGGCCTCGGGACCGATCAAGGCGTCGAACCCGTGCTCGGAATACATGTTCCTCGACGACACCGCCTGCAATCTCGCCTCGCTGAACCTGCTCGCGTTCCGCAACGCCGACACGCGGCAGTTCGACGTCGAGGGCTACGAGCATGCGGTGCGGCTGTGGACCGTCGTGCTCGAAATCTCCGTGCTGATGGCGCAGTTCCCGTCGCAAGGAGATCGCGCAGCTCTCCTACGAGTACCGCACGCTGGGGCTCGGCTACGCCAATCTCGGCGGCCTCCTGATGTCGTCCGGCATCTCCTATGATTCCGACGCCGGCCGCGCCATCTGCGGCGCGCTCACCGCCATCATGACCGGCGTCGCCTATGCGACCTCGGCGGAGATGGCGGCGATCCTCGGCGCCTTCCCCGGCTACAAGAAGAACCGCGAGCACATGCTGCGCGTGATCCGCAACCACCGCCGCGCCGCCCATGGCGAGAAGACCGGCTACGAGAAGCTCGCGACCCCGCCGGTGCGGCTCGACCATGCCGCCTGCCCGGAGCCGCGCCTGTCGAGCACGCCAAGCGCGCCTGGGACCGCGCGCTGACGCTCGGCACCGAGCACGGCTTCCGCAACGCGCAGGCGACCGTGATCGCGCCGACCGGCACCATCGGCCTCGTGATGGACTGCGACACCACCGGCATCGAGCCCGACTTCGCGCTGGTCAAGTTCAAGAAGCTCGCCGGCGGCGGCTACTTCAAGATCATCAACCGCGCGGTGCCGGAAGCGCTGCGCGTGCTCGGCTACAGCGGTCGCCGACATCGCCGAGATCGAGGCCTATGCGGTCGGCCACGGCACCTGTCGAACGCGCCGGCGATCAACCACACCACCCTCAAGGTCAAGGGCTTCACGCCGGAGGCGATCGAGAAGGTCGAGAAGGCGCTGCCGACCGCCTTCGACATCAAGTTCGCCTTCAACAAGTGGACGCTTGGGCGAAGAGTTCTGCCGCACCGAGCTCGGCTTCACCGCCGAGGAGCTGGCGCGGCCGAATTTCGACATGCTCACCGCGCTCGGCTTCACCAGGCGCGAGATCGACGCCGCCAACATCCATGTCTGCGGCGCGATGACGGTCGAAGGCGCGCCGCACCTGCGGCCCGAGCACTATGCGGTGTTCGACTGCGCCAATCCGTGCGGCCGCACCGGCCGGCGCTTCCTCTCGGTGGAGAGCCACATCCGCATGATGGCGGCGGCGCAGCCGTTCATCTCCGGCGCCATCTCCAAGACCATCAACATGCCGAACGAGGCGACCGTCGAGGACTGCAAGGAGGCCTATCTGCTGTCGTGGAAGCTCGCGCTCAAGGCGAACGCGCTCTACCGCGACGGCTCCAAGCTGTCGCAGCCGCTGCAAAGCCAGCTCATCGCCCAGGAGGACGAGGAGGACGAGCAGGAGACCGTGTCGGCCTTCATCGAGAAGCCGGCGGCGGCGCGCACCGCGGCGCTCGCCGAGCGCATCGTCGAGAAGGTGGTCGAGCGCATCACCGTGATCCGCGAGCGCGAGCGCATGCCCGACCGCCGCAAGGGCTACACCCAGAAGGCGGTGGTCGGCGGCCACAAGGTCTATCTGCGCACCGGCGAATACGACGACGGCCGGCTCGGCGAGATCTTCATCGACATGCACAAGGAGGGCGCGGCGCTGCGCTCCATCATCAACAACTTCGCCATCGCGGTGTCGCTCGGCCTGCAATACGGCGTGCCGCTCGAGGAGTATGTCGACGCCTTCACCTTCACCCGCTTCGAGCCGTCCGGCCCGGTGCAGGGCAACGACTCCATCAAGTACGCGACCTCGATCCTCGACTACCTCTTCCGCGAGCTCGCGGTGTCCTACCTGTCGCGCTTCGACCTCGCCCATGTGGAGCCGAGCGAGACCAGCTTCGACGCGCTCGGCAAGGGCGTCGAGGAAGGCAAGGCGCCGCCGCAGGGCAACGCGCGCTTCGTCTCGCGCGGGCTCACCCGCTCGCGCACCGACAAGCTCGTGGTGATGCCGGGCGGCGGCCGCTCCCGACCGGGCGAGGCGCGGGGCGGCGGAACGGGCGGCGCGACACGCTCCAACGTGACCTCGATCGCCGGCGCCGGCGCGCGCGCCCATTCCGGCGCCGTCGAAGGCGCGACCGCGCTCAAGCCCGAGCGCGCGCCCTCCCCCACCGAAGCGCTGGAGAACCTGCCGTGGTCGCCCGCCAAGACCGAGGCCCGCGCCGACGCCAAGGCCTACGCCGCGGAGAAGCGCGCCGAGGCGAAGGCGCAGGGCTACGAGGGCGAGGCCTGCGGGGAGTGCGGGAATTTCACGCTGGTGCGGAACGGCACGTGCTTGAAGTGCAATACGTGCGGGGGGACGACGGGGTGCTCGTGAGGCGTCAGCGCTAGCTATCCCTCCCCGTTTTCGGCTATCGAATGCACACACCTCCGGAAAGATGAGTTCGAACCAATGACTTGCCTGAACCGCACAGTGTGGCGCGACAAGACTTGCGAGACCTGTCAAAAACACAGCATTCATGCGGGTTTCAGGCACTCCGTTCCGTCGATCAACCCCCGAGATATGTGCATAGTGTGAATCCGATAGCCGTCTTCGGGAAGAGTGCCCGAGCGAAGCGAGGTCGGGTGGGGCACTCAGAGCTCGCGTGCCGGAAAGAACCATACCCAACCTACCCAACCCTACCCTACCCTACCCTACCCTACCCTACCCTACCCTACCCTACCCTACCCCTACCCTACCCTACCCTACCCTACCCTACCCTACCCTTCGCAACTCGCGAGGCTCGTCTTTGGAATTCACTAGACGCCATTTCGGATGATAAAATGATCATTATCTTACGCTCCGTTGTTTATGCCGTTATTTTGTTGGTTAGCTCGGTTTATTCATTGACTGCGAAAGCGGACGCCGGTCCGCCTTATAGCGGTCCGAGTGTTTTTATTCCGTTTGTTAACGCAATCCAGGTTAGCGATCCGCTTCAATATGTCAGCCCTCAAATCAGCGTGGGGTTCAACAGTCCCAATGCTACCAACGCTCACCCGGTGTTCAGTGTCACCATGGACACCGGTTCGGTAGGAATTATTGTAGGCAGTTCTTATTTCAGCCCACCGGCAAATGGGAGATTGGATCCGAGTTTTATCGGTCCAGGAGGCGAAACGCTTACCAGCAGCGGTATTATATTTACCGGCGATTGGTATAAAACCACTGTGAACTTGTACAACGGCAATACGGTGGTCGCAAGTTCGACAGTGCCTGTCATGGCTGTAACCAATGTTTCTTGCGAACCTGAATGCCAGAGCTTGCAACCCAAATACCATAGCCAGTACTGCACCCGATACGCATTATTTCGGTATCGGTTTCGCAGGGGGGGCGGGCCAACCTCAGGGAACGCCCGATAAGAACGCTTTTTTGAATGTCACGAGCATATCAGGGAGCGGCTTACTGCCTTCGCCAGGCTATATTTTATCGACGCAAGGCGTGCAGATTGGCTTGACATCAAGCAATACTCAAGGTTTTGCCCTGATCAAACTGGAGCCGCTGTTGGCGCCGAATTTGACCCAATGGCAAACTGCCCCTGCATCTGCAGATGTGCTGACCGATTGGCAACATGCGCGGGCAACGATCACGGTGAATGGAAGATCGGGAAGCGGCGGCATATTGTTCGATACCGGCGTGACGACAGGTTTTTTAACACCGCCCATAGGGGTAACGCCGAAGACCGGAATGGGGCCTGTCAATCCTGTCAATGCCGAGTGCAACGGATCGAACCCGCCGAGCTGCGCCGTAAGTGGAACCACAGTTCGGATTTCTTTTTCAAATCAAATTAATCCGGTTGCTTCGTTGAACTATACCGTGGGCGCCAATAATGGGTCGCAAATCGGAAATCCGGTTTCGCCGTATGCCGTGTCGGTCGAGCAAAATAGCGCGCCGTTTTTGAACACTACCGTTCGTTTCTTGCAGGCGTTCAATTACATTTACGATGCGGCCAATGGTTTCATTGGCCTGAAAACCACGGGTAACACGCCTGCTCAATATGCTGCCAGTACACCTTCGGGTTTGGCGGTTGACGGCGTTTTTCAGTGTTTTTTCGGTTGGGCTAACGCTAATTTTGGATCCCCACCGAATGTCTTACAGGTTACGAAATATAGTTGGCCTTATACCTATCGTTACGGTCCCAATATTCAGACGTACATCGGAATTTCCTCCGGTAATCCGGCTTCCGGCAACACGCCCGCTACGGATGCCAACAACGTATACATTCTAGGGGCAGGCGGACAGTCTACGAATGAAGGCGCTTTATCAGCTTGGTTGTCTGCCGCGGGCTGTCAGTGAGGTTATTGCAAGCTGCTTCGCCTGCCCCTCAGCACGCCAAGACGCGCACATGCCCCTGCTCCCCATAGTCGAGCAACAGACGGTCGCGCGTGATCAGCGTGCAACCGTAATCGCGAGCGGTGGCGGCGATGATGCGGTCGGCGGGATCGCGCGGCGGACTGCCGGGCAAGAATGACGCCGCGATCAACAGGTCGGGCGACATGTTTGCGAGCCCTACGCCCTGAGTTTCAAACAGCCGCGCGAACCAGCGCTGCGGCGTAATCAGCAGCTTGAGCCGGTTGCGGGAGACCAGCATGCCGATTTCCCAAGCGGTGATCGGCGAGATGTAGGTCGCCACACCCGCCTCATTCGCGTCATCCAAGGCCTCGATGGCGTCAGGTGCGAGCTTCTCGTTTTCCGCGATCCAGATCACCGCGCAGGTGTCGAGCAGCAACGGCTGCATCACTTCTCGCCCCAGGTCGGATCCGCGGGCTTGGTGAGATCAGTCCCGGGCATCACGCGCAAGAGGCCCTTGAGCGCACCGAACAACGGATGGCGCCGGGAGGGGGCGCGTCGGCCTCCTTCCGGCGGCGCAGCGGGCGCGGGCGATGTGGGTTCGTTGGGCTTGCCGGCGTGGACACGGCGAAACACCAGCCGGCGACTCGCCATATCGACCTGCTCGGTCCGGTAGCCGGCATCCAGCCACACCTTGGTCATCACGTTGTTGTTCGGATTGTTGCTCCACCACGGCCGATGGAGCTGCGATTTCTCGGGCAACTTCGATCCGACGATGCGTTCGATATCCTCAAACCTCATCGCAACCAGTTCCGTACCTGCCGCCGCAGATAATCGCCCAGTGGCTGATACTTTCCCATGGATATCTCCACTCACAATGTAACACACACATACACCTACTCTCATGTGAAATCAATGAGGGCATTGGCGACCGAAGTTTGCTCCGCATGTTCGTTCCGACGGCCGCGCTGCCTCAACCACCCTTCCCCCTCCCCACCCGAAACCGATCGAATATCTCCAACACCGCCCCTGCCCGATACAACCGATCCCGCCGCGCGCCATTGGCGATCGTCAGCACGCCGGCCTCGACCAGCCGCGCGGCGGCGGTGTTCACGCTCGCGAACGTCCCGCCGATGGCGTCGAGCGCGTCGCGCATGGTGAAGGCCGGGCGGGTCAGGGCGAAGGGCGGGAGCTTGTGGACCATGCTTTCGGAGCGGAAGCCGGCGGTGACGCGGCGGCGCGTCAGGCGTGCGACGTCCGCGGCCGTGGTGCAGTCTGCTCGTCATCCGCAATGAACCCGAATACGTTCAATAATTGAGAATTTGCGAGCGCGAGGTAATATATCGGCCGAAGGAGCGCCCTGCCGATGAGCGCGACGCTCAACCGAGAGAGCGTAAATGACACCGCGAAGCTGATCATGCATCGGCTCATCGCACGCACACTCATGCGCGATCCGTCGTTGGTCGGGCGGGCCAGGGTCTCTCTCGATAAGATGGCAGGCCGTTTTCCGGACCGGTCCTTCGTGGCGGAATGGGATGCCGTGCTTCGGCGCCCGGTGAACGAGATCGTCGCAATTCTCGTCGGCCGCGACCAGGAGGCGAGGCGGCTGCGGCTATCCTCGCCGTTCGTCCTCGCGGAGGGCATAGATTTCACGGACGAAGTGCTGCGGCGCCGGATCGGACAGGCGGCGAAACGCCTCGTTGCGCGCGGGGCCCCCGTCGCCGAGATCGCCGGGGCTCGGCGAACGGTCGCCTGATGCCAGCGGATCGGTTGGCCCGGACCCTCGACGATCTGGAACGCACCGTCCGCGCAATCGCCACCGAATTCAAGTCGGACACGGTCTTCATTATCGGCAGCCAAGCTATCCTCGCCGGGTGGCCGGAGGCACCGCCGACGATGACTGCCTCGCCGGAAATCGACGCGTTTCCCGCCAACGCCAAGTTGTGGGAGACCCAGGAGAAGGCCAAGCATCCGGGCGAGAATCCGGAGGCTTCGGAGCACATCAACGCCCTTTTCGGCGAAGGATCGCAGTTCCACCGAACGCACGGGTTCTACATCGATGGCGTCGACGAGGCCACTGCCACGCTGCCGGCGGATTGGCAGACGCGGGCCATCCGGCGGCCCGTCGCGGTCGGTGATCGCCTCGTGACGGCGATCGCGCCCTGTCCAGAGGACATCATCGTTTCCAAGCTCGCCCGGCTTGACGAGAAGGACAAGAAGTTCATCCTCGCCTTCCATGCGGTGCGGCCGCTCGATCCCGACATCATAGAGAGGCGCATACGATCCAGCAGGATGGACTTGGCGGTTGCGGACAGGGCCGTCGCCTACATCCGAGCGGTCACTGGGCGATGACAACAAAGGGATTCAAGCATTGCAGACAGGGCGCTAACGCTCCCCGCCCCGCCTCACCCGAACCAGGCGAACCACCGCGACGATCTCCTCGCGGCTGCAGGCCCTGGCGCCGAGCGCTATCGCCCGCTTGCGTTCGAATGCAGTCAGATCGTAATGCGGCGCGCTTGTCCGGGGCGGCCCCTGGTAGGACGCGCGGTGGATGCCGAGGCTTGCAGCGAACCGGTGCAATTCGTCGAGGTCGTCGGCGAGCAGGTGACACCATTTGAGGCCCTGCCAGGGCCAGAAGGCGTCGTCGACATAGACTGCCATCGCTTAGGACTCGTCCGCCAACAATCAATTCAGTTTTGGTCCCCTCCCCCGCAAGCGGGGGAGGGAGCAAAAAGGCCGTTCGATCGCGCGAATTGAAGCGATAACTCGCCGACGAATTTTCAGCGCCTCTGCCGCCGCTCGGCTCAGCCCTAACCTACTCCACCCAATCCGCGCATTTCTGCACTTCGTCGCTGCCGCCCCACGGCATCATCGGCACGGAGGAGGTCGAGTTCTTCGGCGAGCCCTCGATGAGGCGGTCGGAATAGACCATGTAGACCAGCACGTTGCGCTTGGTGTCGCAGCCGCGCACGATCTGCATCTTCTTGAAGAACAGCGAGCGGCGGGCGCGGAACACGTCCTCGCCCTGGGCGAACTTCTTCTTGAAGCGGATCGGCCCGATCTGGCGGCAGGCGAGCGAGATGTCGGAGACCTCCTCGGCGACCCCGATCCAGCCCTTGAGGCCGCCCTTCTCCGGCACCGTGAAGTGGCAGGCGACGCCGTCGACCTCGGGATCGTCGAGCCCGTAGGTCGCGAGCTTGTCGTTGGGGGTGAGCCACTTGAACACGGTGGAGCGCTTGAAGATGAGGTCGGGCTCGTCGGCGGCGCGGCCGGGCGAGCCGCGGCGAGGCCGGCCAACAAAAGCGCGGCAACGAGAGCTGCCGCGCGCCAACGGGACTCTGCGATCTGTCATGGGAGAGACCTCCAGCTTTCGCCCGCATGTAGGCACTGCGGGCGAAAGCGGAAGCCGGACTCACGAACTCCGATTGCCCAGCGATCCCCTTTCCGGCGATTGGACGCCGCGAAACCTTGTGCTCGACCACGACCGTGCGCATCGCGCCCGGCCGCCCGGTGCGGCGGTGACGCCGACCGTCCTGATGTCCTTGCGCTGGCCGCCGGATTTCAGCAGCTCGGCCTTCACCTGCTCCTGCGGCACCTCCATCAGGGATGCCGCGATCTCCACCTGCTCCTGGATGTCGTCGGTCAGCCCGCGGGCGGCGGCGATCGCCTCCTGGAGGGTCGGAGGATCCTTCCTCACCCGGCGCGGTCCGTATTTCGTCTTCCAAACTTCGCTCATAATGGCCTTCGCTGCGTGCGTCGATTGCGGCGCTGGTATACCACGAGACAGTATTGCGCCGCAGCAATTAAATTGTGCGACGCACGCGGAATCGAATGGCTGCTCTGCGGAGCCGAGAGGAGCGCGCAGAGCCGTTACACCGAATCTGGGAACTGACTCCGCCCGAAACCAGCGCGGGCGACTCAAATCGCTCTGCGACGTTGTGCGCCTGCGCTACGCCTACAGATAATTCCGCCGCTGCGGGTCCACCGCGGGAGCGGCCGCTGGGGCCGGGGCCGGCCGCTGGAGCCGCTGTCGGGCGCCGGGGCCGCGGCCGGAGTGGAATGCCGCCGCTGAGCAGCCTGCCGCCGGCCGAGATCGCCTTGCCGGGCAGATCGATCACCCAGTTGACGGTATTGCCGGTGACGTTGGCGGCGCCGCCCGCAATGGTCGAGATGCCGGAGAACACGTTGCCGACGATGCCGCGGCGCGGCGGCTCCGCCGGGGCGTCCGGCGGCGTGGTGTTGACGGTCACGGGCGGGAGCGGCGTTGCGCCGACGGCGGCGGCGCGGCGCCGGGCGCGGGCGGCAAGGACGCGGTCACCGACGGGCCGGCCGAAGGCGCGGCGACGATCGGAGCGGGCTCGGTCCGCACGCGCGGAGCCGGCGCGCGGGGCAGCGGCGTTACCGGCGTGGCGGTCGCCACGGCGGGGCGGACGACCTCGGGCCGCGGCTTGGCTTCTGCCGGCTTGGCCTCAGCGGGCTTAACCTCGGCCGGCTTCACTTCCGGGGCGGCAATCTGGGGAGCAGCCGCAGGAGGGGCTGCGATCTGCGGGGCGCGATCTGCGCGAGCGTGCGCGGGGCGAGATCGGCGGTCTCCGGCGGCGGCGCGGTCGGCCGCAGCGACGGGATCGGCTTCACCTCGGCGGGCTCTTCGGGATTCTCGCGCCGCTCCTTGAGCATCTGGCGCGTCAGTTCGCGGCGCTGATCGGCCGACAGCCCGTCGCTCTGCAGTGACGGTGACGCTCGGCGGGTCCGCCGCCCCCCCGGCTCGGCCCCACGCGCGATATGCAGCATGCTCAGGAAATACGCCGCGAGCACGCTCACGATCGCGCCCGGAATGATCTCGAAAACGAACTTCGAGAGGAAACGTCCGAGATATGGAACAGCCTGCTTCATCGCGCACCCACCCGCTGCGACCCTAGCACTGCTTCCACCATTGGTTTCGGGCAAATTGGTGTCGATGCCCGGACTTTTGCCCGGTGTTGTCTGGTCGCCACGCAGAGCTCGTGCACGCTATCCAGGCTCCGCCGCGGAATGCCGCGAAAAACGCGGACAATTTGTCGACAACCATTAACCACTGGAGAAAGCGCAGAGGCCGCAGACGCTTGCCGCTTGAACCCGGCATCCGCCCCGGCCAACCAAGTGCAGGGGCAGACCATCGGCGGCACAAAAAAGCCGCAACATTGCCCGGAGACCGCCGTGCGGTTCTTGCTGCACAACCTCGACGCCATCGGCACCCTCGTCGCCGGCATCTGGGCGACCCATGTGGCGTGGTGCCGCGCGGGAGCGGCGACCCCTGGCATGGAAACCCTCGGCCGGCCCGAGCGCTGCATCGGGCCGCTGCTCATCCTGTTCGCGGTGCTGCGAATTCGCGGTCGCGCCGTGATCGGGCGCCCTACTCCGCCGGCGCGGTGCGCTGGCTGCGGCCGGCGCATTCGTAACGCCAGCGTGCTGGCCACCGCGATTGCCGCGATCACGAGCTGCGCGCCGATCGCCTCCCAGGTGGGATTGACGCCGAGCTGCTCGAGCCAATGCGGGATCGGCGCGGCGGTGTAAGGCACCACCGTCTGCTCCTGCAACTCCTGGATCGCGCCGCCGACGAAGCGCAGCCCCATGATGAACAGGAACGCCGAGGTGACCAGGAACACCGGGCGCAGCGGCAGCATCAGCGCGAGCTTCTGCATCGCGTAGAAGATCGCGACCAGGCACACGCGCCGCGACGACGAGGCCGGCGATCAGGCCGAAGCTCCAGCCGCCGCTGGTCTTGGCGAGCGCATGGAGGAACAGCACGGTCTCGCCGCCTTCGCGGAACACCGCCAGAAAGGCGATGAGACCCAGCGATATGGTGGCGCCGGAATCGAGCGCCCGCTCGGCCGAGCGCCGCAGCTCGCCCATCCAGGCCTTGGGGTCCTGCTTGAGATACATCCAGCCGCTCATGTAGAGCATCAGCACGGCCGCGATCACCATCACGCCGGCTTCCATGAAGTCGTTGTGCTCGCCGCCGAAGAACAGCTCGAACACCACCGCCGCGCCGAAGCTCGCGAGAATGGCGAGGCCGGCGCCGACGTAGAGCGATCTCACCTTCTCCGGGCACGCCCGCGCGGTTGAGGAACGCGGCGAGCGCCGCGATGACGAGAAGGGCTTCCAGTCCCTCGCGCAGAAGGATCGAGCCCGATTGCAGGGCTTCGGACAAGGCGTTCATGTGACATTCCCGGAATGTATTTGGTCGGTTGAGCTAAATACCGAATCGGCGGCGTCGCAATGCTGAAATCGCCCGCTCATTCTGGAAATGTTCTAATGAGATCGCCAAAGGCGACGCGGCCATCCGCGCGTGCTGCGCCGCGATGGCCGCGTTGTCTCCAATGCCTCAAAAGTCAGTGGGCTGACTTGTACCGACATCCGGGAACCGGGTCGGCATCGCACCGCGTGATGCGGGATCGACGACCGGCTCTCAACTCTTCGGTGGGCCCATGTCGCTGAACAGCACGCCGCCCTTGGCCTTGTCCTCCTTCGGGGACTCCACGATGGTGATCGTCACCGCGCTCGCATCGACCTTGTAGTTCTTCACCACGGCGTCGGTGAAATCCTTGATCAGCGCGCGCTTCTGCTCGACCGAGCGACCGCCAAGCGCATAGAACACGACTTCCGGCATCAAATCCTCCTGTGATTGACCGGCCGCATGCTAGCGCATGCTCGCAAGAAATTGCAGATTTTTCGGGCGGGACGCTGCGCGCGACGAGCGACGCGCGCATGCAATTTTTTGCTGCGACAGCGCGCGACGCGTTCTGGCATATTCTGCCGCCACACTCGCGGCGCGTCCCGGGCGATGCGCTCCGCGGGAGAGTTCCAACAGGGAGGTTTGCTCAATGAACGTGCATTCGAGAATGTCCGATATCCAGGGCCTGACCAAGGTCGCGCCGGTGTCGCGCCGGCTCTTCATGACGGCGTCCGCAGCCACCGCCGCGGGCTACACGCTCGCCGCCGGCCCGGTGCGCGCCGACGCGATCAAGACCGACACCACCGGCGCTCACCGTCGGCGAGGCCAAGGTGAAAGTGCCGGGCGGCGAGATGCCGGTCTATTTCGCCAAGCCCGCCAACGTCGCCAATCCGCCGGTGATCCTGGTCGCCATGGAGATCTTCGGGCTGCACGAATACATCAAGGACGTGACGCGCCGCCTCGCCAAGCTCGGCGCCTTCGCGGTCGCGCCGGACTACTATTTCCGCAAGGGCGACCTCACCAAGATCAGCGAAATGCCGGCGCTGTTCCCGATCGTGAACGCCAAGACCGACGACGAGCTGTTCGCCGATCTCGACGCCACCGTCGCCTGGGCGAAGTCCCAGGGCGGCAACACCGACCGGCTCGGCATCATGGGCTTCTGCCGCGGCGGGCGCACGGTGTGGCGCTATTCCACCCACAATCCGAACCTGAAGGCGGGCGTCGCCTTCTACGGCAGCCTCGCCGATCCGCACTCCGAAGCGATGCCGGTGAATGCCATCGACTCCGCGGCGCAGGTCAAGGAGCCGGTGCTCGGCCTCTACGGCGCCGAGGACCAGGGCATCCCGGTCGATCAGGTCAACCGATGAAGGCCGCCCTGCAGAAGGCCGGCAAGACCGCCGAGTTCAAGATCTATCCGGGCGCGCCGCACGGCTTTCATGCCGACTACCGGCCGAGCTACCGCAAGGAAGCGGCCGAAGACGGCTGGAAGCAGATGACCGACTGGTTCAAGAAGTACAACGTGCTGTCCTGAACGCACAAAAAAGCGCGGCGCTCGTGAGAGCGCCGCGCACTCAATCCAATTCGACACAATTCAATCCAACTCGAAGCGACGGTGCTCAGAACCGGCGGTAACCACCACCGCCGCCGTAGCCGCCGCCCCAGCCGCCACCGGGCCAACCACCCCAGCCGTTATACTGGGCGTAGGCGCCGTTGAAGTTGCGCTGGTGGTGCACGACGACCTTCTTCTTCACGACCTTCGGCTTTTCGACCGGCTTGGCCGCGGCAGCTTCCGGCGGCAACGCATCGGCCTTGGCCTCCGCGTCGGCAATCTCGCCGACGGCCGCCGGAGTTGCGGTTTCCGGCGGCGTCTCGACGGCCGCAATCGCGGCACGCAGAGGCGACAGATCAGGGATCGGCGTGGGGCGCGGCGATGACACCGTGCCCTGGCCCGTGGTGGCTACGCGAGTAGGCGGTAACGGGATAGCGGCAGCAGTGCCGAGCCGCGTTCTCGCAACGGGATTGGATTTGGATAAGGACACGACTGGCAGGCGCGTGCCCGTTGTATCCGGCACCCACTCCGCATCGATGACTTGCGGATAAATTCCGCTGATGCCGATTACGCCGGCGACAAAGACGACGGCGACAAGCAGGATTTTGGGACCGATCGAAGCTCCGGTGCCTCGCTTGGAGGCGGACACCCATTGCCTTTGCGCTGGAGCCCCGTAGTCCGACCACATGGAAAATTTCGGGCGCATCGATACTCCTGACGCCCCACCCCACGAGAACACGCAACACAACAAGGGCGCCGTTGGCTCCCGGCTCCCCGCGGCCGCAATATGCACCATTACTAGTATAATTTTCCACTAAAAAAACTGTCAGAAACTCGACCTGATCTTCCGCGTAGCTAACAATTCTTCAAGGAATGCTGAGACAAGTCAGCCCACTAGCTTGTTCGAGCTTCGCGCCGACTTATCCGAAGTAGTAGGATGACCTATCCGAATAGATAGGGACGATTTTTGACGGCGCATCGCGAGAACGCCGCGGACGAATCCGGCGGCGATCACCGTCACTCGGTGCAGTCGTAGGAAAAATCGAGCGCGGCATTGCCCTTGGGCTGGAACGTTTCGAGGCCGCCGAGTTCGGCGTCGCACGCGGCCCATTTGATTCGGGTGCCGCCCCACAGCTTGATGTCGTAGGACGTGCGCGGTTCCATTTCCTTGGTGAGGAACATCTGCCCCTTGGAGCGCTTGCACGACGACTCGCTTGGTGCCGGTGATGATGCGGCGGCAGGGCGCGACCTCGGAGCGCTGCGGGTCGATCACGCAGTAGTAAAAGATGACCGAGCGGTTGCAGTCGTTGCGGTAGGTGAGCGCGTCCTCCGCGTCGGAGTCCTCGAAGGCGATGCAGTCCCTGGCGCCGGCCGCGACCGCCACGCCGGCCGAATGCCAGATGCCGAAGCAAACCGTCGCCGCAAACACCAACCTGATCACCGGAGGGCCCCCTTGGCGCTGCCGTTTCCGGCTGCCGGACCATGACGCATCAATGTTCCTTAGCCGCGCCGCCGCAATCTCACAAGTGGAAGCGGTGCCGCATTCCGGCTATAGTGGCCTACTGAATGATGGAGGCTCAGCATGCTCAGAGATCGTCGCATTTTCCTCACTCCTGCTGGCAGGCGCCGTGGCGAGCGCCGGTCCCTGCGTCGGCCGGGCGCAAGCCTCGGCGCAAGCGTCGGGGATGAGCCGGATCACCGCCTTCGCCTTCCACTTCGCCGGCCTCTCCGGCGGCGACATCCAGCTGGCCGAATATGCCGGCAAGCCGATCCTCGTCGTCAACACCGCCTCGCAATGCGGCTACACCCCGCAATATGCCGGGCTGCAGGAGCTGTGGACGCGCTACCGCGACCGCGGCCTGCTGATCGTCGGCGTCCCCTCCAACGACTTCGGCGGCCAGGAGCCCGGCGACGCCGCCGACATCGCCGAGACCGCGCAGCACCAATATGGCGCGAGCTTCCCGATCACGGCGAAGGCCGAGGTCCGCGGCCCCAATTCCCATCCGTTCTACAAATGGGCGACCGGCCAGCGGCCGCTCGACCCGCCGCGGTGGAATTTCCACAAGTACCTGATCGGCCGCGACGGCCTGATCGCCGCGAGCTTTCCCTCGGAGATCGAGCCGACCGACGCGCGCGTCATCGCGGCGATCGAAAAGCAGTTGAAATAAGCAACCGGATCTTATGTCCGTCGGTGCGAGAGCCGCACGGTCGCGACCTGCGTTCGTTTCACCATTCGGCCAAGGAGGCGCAAGTGGGCAGCATTATTATGATCATTATCGTCGGTTTCGTCGGCGGCATCATCGCCAAGTGGCTGTCCCCGGGCCCGAACAATCCGTCCGGATTCATCCTGACAACCGCGCTCGGCATCGTCGGTGCGGCCCTCGCCACTTTCATCGGCCAAGCGATAGGCTGGTACGGGCCAGATCAGGGGGCGAGATGGGTCGGGGCGTCGTCGGCGCGGTCATCGTGCTGTTCATCTGGAACCGCCTGGTGGCCAGCGGAATACTGGGAGGGCGGACCTAGCCGCGCGTCCCTGCCCTGAGATCTTGCGCGCGGAAATGCGATTTCGCGTCTTAACAAATGCCCCCTACACGCTGACCGGCTTGCCCTTTTCCGGCACGACGACCGTGGTGGCGTGGCCCTTCATCTCGGCGACGAACTTGTCCGCGTTCGGCTCGATGATCGGGAACGAGCCGTAGTGGCAGGGGATCACCTTGTCGAGCTTGAAGAACCGCTTGACCGCGAGCGCCGCCGTCTTCGGGCTCATGGTGAAGCGGTCGCCGATCGGCACCATCGCGACCTTGGGCGCATGGATTTCCGCGATCAGGCCCATGTCGGAAAAGATGTCGGTATCGCCCATGTGATAGACGGTCGGCTCGCCCGCCGCCTTGACGATGACGCCGCAGGGATTGCCGAGATAGATCGGCATCCCGTCCGCGATGTCGCCGGAGGAATGGTCGGCGCGCACCAGGGTCACGGTGAAGCCGCCCTGGTCGGTGGTGCCGCCGGTGTTCATGGGATCGAACTTCTTCAGCCCCTTGCCGGCGAGCCACATGCAGAGATCGTAATTGGTCACCACCGGCGCGCCGGTCGCCGCGGAGATGTCGAGGGCGTCGCCGACATGATCGCCATGGCCGTGGGTCAGCACGATGTGGGTGACGCCCTTGATCGCCGCCGCCTTGTCCGAGACGAAGGCGGGATTGCCGGTGAAGAACGGATCGATCAGCACGGCGTGGCCGGCGAAATCGAGCCGGAACGCGGAATGGCCGAACCAGGTGATCTGCATGACGGTACCTCTGCGTGGCGGACTTCTACGTGACAAACCCCGGCCTAAGGCTTGCGATCGGGCCGCGCTCGCCGCTCGCGGAGATCAACGAGCGGATCAGCGAGGGAATGATCAACGCGGGGAACGACGAACGACGAGATCAACGCATCACCGTTTGGGCGGCGCCGCGCGGCCGTGCTAGGCACGCCGCCATGACCGCCGCCATCGTCCCCGTCGCCGAGCTTGCCCCGCATCTGCCCGCCCGCGGCGCGCTGATCGGGCTCGACCTCGGCACCAAGACCATCGGCGTCGCCGCGAGCGACCCCGACCGGCGGGTCGCGGCCGGCGTCGAGACCGTTGCGCGCACCCGCTTCCCCGCCGATGCCGGACGGCTCCTGGCGCTCGCCGCGGAGCGCAAGGCCGCCGGCTTCGTGCTCGGGCTGCCCATCAACATGGACGGCAGCGAGGGCCCGCGCGCGCAATCGACCCGCGCCTTCGCCCGCAACATGGCGAGGCTCACGGAACTTCCCATCGCGCTGTGGGACGAGCGCCTCTCCACCGCCGCGGTCGAGCGCGAGCTGATCGCCGCCGACGCCAGCCGCGCCAAGCGCAAGGCGGTGATCGACCAGCACGCCGCGATCTACATCCTGCAGGGTGCGCTCGACCGCCTGCGGCGGGTCATGCCGTAGCGCTGTGACTCGCCTTTCTGCCTCCGCCTTCTTCAGGGGCAGGGTTGGCGCGGGGGTCCGCTGACTCTCACAAGCCGCCGCGCCTGTTGCCCGCGATCGCCTCCGCAACCTTCCCCTTTCAAGGGGAGGATGAAGCAGCGCCTGGTACGGACGATTAAGATCGCGAAAAGTTGCGCGCGAAGGCTGGGGACCGATGCCGGCCTGCCCTTGCCGGGGCGGCCGACTCCGCCTATTAGTGCCGCTTTAATGAACATCGCCCCGAAAACATCGTTCGTTCTCCACCAGCGCCACCTGTTGGGGATCGAAGGGCTTTCGCGCGACGAGATCATCGGGACTGCTCGATCTCGCGGAGGAATTCGTCGACCTCAACCGCCAGATCGAGAAGAAGCGGGCGTCGCTGCGCGGCCGCACCCAGGTCAACCTGTTCTTCGAGGCCTCGACCCGCACCCAGTCCTCGTTCGAGCTCGCCGGCAAGCGGCTCGGCGCCGATGTCATGAACATGTCGGTCGCGCTCGTCCTCGATGCGCAAGGGCGAGACGCTGATCGACACCGCGATCACGCTCAACGCCATGCATCCCGACATCCTGGTGGTGCGCCACCACGCCTCCGGCGCGGTGGAACTGCTGGCCCGCAAGGTCGACTGCTCGGTGATCAATGCCGGCGACGGCGCCCACGAGCACCCGACCCAGGCGCTGCTCGACGCGCTCACCATCCGCCGCAACAAGGGGCCGATCGAGGCGCTCACCGTCGCGATCTGCGGCGACATCCTGCATTCGCGGGTGGCGCGCTCCAACATCATCCTGCTCAACACGCTGGGCGCGCGGGTGCGCGTCGTCGCGCCCTCGACCCTGCTGCCGCCCGGCATCGAGAACTTCGGCGTCGAGGTCTGCCGCGACATGCGCGAGGGCCTGCGCGACGCCGACATCGTGATGATGCTGCGCCTGCAGCGCGAGCGCATGAACGGCTCGTTCGTGCCCTCGACCCAGGAATACTTCGCCTATTTCGGCCTCGACGAGAAGAAGCTCGCCTATGCCAAGCCCGACGCGCTGGTGATGCATCCGGGCCCGATGAACCGCGGCGTCGAGATCGATTCCAGCGTCGCCGACGGCGCCCAGTCGCTGATCCGCGAGCAGGTCGAGATGGGCGTCGCGGTGCGCATGGCGGTGCTCGAAGCGCTGTCGCGCAACCTGCCGAACGTGTGACCGGGCGCTGCCCGCGCCGGAGTAACAACATGCTCTCCGACCGCCGCCCGATCCTGCTCACCAATGCGCGGATCGTCGATCCCTCGCGCGACCTCGATATCGACGGCGACCTCCTGATCGCCGACGGCGTCGATCCGCGACGCCAAGCGCGGCATCGGCGCCGCCGGCGTGCCGGAAGGCACCGAGATCGTCGACTGCCGCGGCAAGGTCGTGGCGCCCGGCCTCATCGACATGCGCGCCTTCGTCGGCGAGCCCGGCGCCGAATACCGCGAGACCTTCGCCTCGGCGAGCCAGGCCGCGGCCGCCGGCGGCGTCACCACCATCGTGTCGCAGCCCGACACCAGCCCGGCGATCGACGAGCCCGCCATGGTCGACTTCGTGCTGCGCCGCGCCCGCGACACCGCGATCGTCCATGTCCATCCGATGGCGGCGCTGACCAAGGGCATCAAGGGCGCAGGAGATGACCGAGATCGGCCTGCTCGAAGGCCGCCGGCGCCGTCGCCTTCACCGACGGGGCGAAGAGCGTCACCAACGCCCAGGTGATGCGCCGCGCGCTCATCTATGCCCGCGATTTCGACGCCCTCATCGTGCATCACACCGAGGACCCCGATCTCGTCGGCGAAGGCGTGATGAACGAGGGCGAGTTCGCGGCCCGGCTCGGCCTCGATCGGCGTGCCCAAGGCGGCCGAGACCGTGATGCTGGAGCGCGACATGCGGCTCGTCGCGCTCGCGCAGTCGCGCTACCACGCGGCCTCGATCACCTGCGCGGATTCGCTCGAGGTGCTGCGCCGCGCCAAGGATGCCGGGCCTGCCGGTCACCGCCGCGGCCTCGATCAACCATCTCACCCTGAACGAGATCGACGTCGGCTCCTACCGCACCTTCTGCAAGCTGACGCCGCCGCTGCGCCGCGAGGCCGACCGCAACGCGCTCGTCGACGGCGCTCGCCTCCGGCCTGATCGACGTCGTGATGTCCGACCACGATCCCCAGGACGTCGAGACCAAGCGCCTGCCCTTCGCCGAAGCCGCGCCCGGCGCGATCGGCATCGAGACCATGCTGGCGGCCAGCCTGCGCCTCGTCCACAGCGGCGACATCGCGCTGCCGGTGCTGCTCAAGGCGATGTCGACGCGGCCGGCCGAACTGCTCGGCCTCGCCGGGCGGCACGCTGCGGCCCGGCAGCCCGGCCGACGTCGTGGTGTTCGACCCCGACGCGCCGTGGGTGCTCGATCCGCGCCGAGCTCAAGTCGAAGTGCAAGAACACCCCGTTCGACGAGGCGCGGCTGCAGGGCCGCGTGGTCCGCACCATCGTCGCCGGCCGCACGGTCTACGAATTCGTGTGAGGCCCTGTGCCCTCTCCCGCTTGCGGGGGAGGGCTGGGGAGGGCTCTTTCCAAGGCAGCTGCGAGTTTCGGATCGGCACTCGGCAGGTTGCTCAGATCGTGCGCTCGGGATCAGCTGTCAGCGCGCGTGGCGCCCTCCCCGACCCTCCCCCGCAAGCGGGAGAGGGAGAAGCGCCTCCGCGCGGATTTCATTTCACAACCTCTGCAAAGATTCGCCGCGACTTTAGGATGTCGACCGTGTCTGTCTCAGAGAACCCGAACAGTTGATGCGTGGTCGACGCAGGGGAATCACCATGGCCGATCCCGGACAGCTCTGGAGCGCCCTGCCCGCCGGCCTGGCGGCGCTCGGCTTCGGCTATCTCGCGGGCTCGATCCCGTTCGGCCTCGATCATCACGCGGCTCGCGGGGATGGACGACATCCGCGCCATCGGCTCCGGCAATATCGGCGCCACCAATGTGCTGCGCACCGGCCGCAAGGAGCTCGCCGCGGCGACGCTCGTCTGCGACGCCCTCAAGGGCACGCTGGCCGTGCTCGCGACCCGCCATTTCGGCGGCCCGGAGCTCGCCATCGTCGCCGGCTTCGGCGCCTTCCTCGGGCCACCTGTTTCCGGTCTGGCTGAAGTTCCACGGCGGCAAGGGCGTCGCCACCTTCATCGGCCTCCTGCTCGCCTTCGCCTGGCCGGTCGTCCTCGGCTTCGGCGCGGTGTGGCTGGCGGTCGCCTATCTCACCCGCTACTCGTCGCTCGCCGCCCTCGCTCGCCTGCGCCGCGACGCCGCTGCTGCTGTGGTACTTCGGCTATGGCGAGCCGGCAGCGCTGTTCGCGGTGCTCGCGGTGCTGGTGTGGATCACGCACCGCGCGAACATCGCGCGGCTGCTGGCGGGCACGGAGACGAAGATCGGGGCTGGGGCCACTCGAACTTGATCCTCCGCCACGCTACACTGCCCTCGCCGGCTGTTTGGATGAAAGGCGAGGCCCATGCCCGATCCATCTCCCAACCAGGTCGCCGATCCCACCGCAAGCCTTTCGGACGAAACCCGCGCGCTTTACGAGCTGCAAAAGCCGTTCGTCGAGCCGATGCTGCGCATGTTCCGGCTCACCAACACCGCGCTCGATGTCGTCTTCTACGACGTCGGAGTGCTGACGCAGGCGCTGTGGGCGAAGGGCACGGCCATCGACACCGGCGCTGCGGCCGGATCAGCGTCGAGCGCGCACCCGCTGCAGACGCTCGACCTCACGGCGGCGACGAACCCGAGCGGCTCCATCATCGTCGTCAATGCCAATGCCGCGCCCTATGTCCGCGCTCCCTTCCTCGACATGGGCGCGTTCTTCGCCCATGCCAACGGGCCGGATGGGGAGAAGCTCCACACCTTGGCGGTCACCGGTGTCGGCAGCTCCGCCTACGGCTCGGTGGCGTTCGCGTGGGACGTATCTGCGGCGCTCGGCGAGCCGGTCGCGGCCATCGTTCCCGGCTATGGCCTCGCCGATGTGGTGCCGCAGGCGCTCGGCGGCTGGTTCGGGTTCGAGTTCTACGGCGTGCTGCAGACGGCGACGCAGAATTTCCTCGCCCATGCCGCCCCGTCCCTCGCGTTGATCGGCAAGGACCTCGCGCGCACCACACCCGGACGCGTGAGGGCCTCGACCGGGGCGCCGGTGTTCCTCCACGGCAGCGCGGCGTCCGACGACGTTCACGCCATCCTCGCTGCAGTGCCTGGAATCACCCGCGTGGTCGGCCACAGCAAGGGCGCGCTCGCCATCGAGAACGCACTGCGCGACCTCGACGAGGCGCGCGTGGCGGAGATTTCGGTGCTCACCTTCGGCTGCGTGATCTCGGAAACCCGCCACAAGAATTATGCGCAGTATCTCGGCGTGATCGACGGGCTCGGGTATTTGAACTCGGAAGGACATTCGCCGGAATTCCGGCCGTTCTCCCACCACAGCACGAACACCTACATCCCGTTCAGCATGACGGTGGCCGAAAGCGTGCGCGCAATGACGGGCGGACGACCGGCGGTACGCCACGGGTGACAGGTTCGATGCGCAAGTGACTTACGCGGTCATTCCGGGTTCGCGCGAAGCACTACTTATGTCACCAGCGCGGGTTTCGCGGTCCCCTCCCCCTGAAAGGGGGAGGGTCCGCTGAACTCGGTACCTGCAGCGCCCGCGACCCCCTCCCCGACCCTCCCCCTTTCAGGGGGAGGGAGAACGGGATTCCCATCCCCGTAGCCCCGCGCGCGGCGACCGGCCATAATGTGGCGATGCCGGGCCGGGAATCATTTCATTGGCGGATACTGCACACGTTCGTCTGAGCGACAGCCAGCGGCTCGACTGGCTGCGCCTGATCCGCAGCGAGAATGTCGGGCCGCGCACGTTCCGCTCTCTCGTCAATCATTGCGGCGGCGCCGGCGCGGCGCTGGCCGCGCTGCCCGATCTCGCCCGGCGCGGCGGCGCGCGCGGCCGCTGCGGGTGTGCGCGCGCGAGGACGCCGAGCGCGAGATGGCGGCGGCGCAGCGCCTCGGCGTCGCGCTTCGTCGCGCTCGGCGAGGCGGACTATCCGGCCCATCTCGCAGACCGATCGACGATGCCCCGCCGCTGCTGGCGGTGCGCGGCAATGCCGACGTGCTGCGTTCGCCCGCTCATCGCCATGGTCGGCTCGCGCAACGCCTCGGCGGCCGGCGTCAAGATGCGCCGAGCGGCTGGCGCGCGAACTCGGCGAGGCCGGCTTCGTCGTCGTGTCGGGGCTGGCGCGCGGCATCGACGCCGCCGCCCATCGGGCGAGCCTCGCCACCGGCACCGTCGCGGTGCTCGCCGGCGGCCAGGACCGCGTCTATCCGCCGGAGCATGGCGCCCTGGTCGACGCGCTCGTCGACAACGGCGCGGCGATCTCGGAAATGCCGTTCGGCTGGGAGCCGCGCGGCCCGCGACTTCCCGCGCCGCAACCGGCTGATCTCCGGGCGTGGCGCTCGGCGTCGTCGTGATCGAGGCGGCGAAGCAATCCGGCTCGCTGATCACCGCGCGCATGGCGCTGGAGCAGAACCGCGAGGTGTTCGCGGTGCCGGGCTCGCCGCTCGATCCGCGCGCCGAGGGCACCAACGGCGCTCCTCAAGCAGGGCGCCGTCCTCGTCACCGAGGTCGACGACGTGGTCGCCGTGCTGCGCCCGATCATCGGGCATCCGCCGGAGCAGCCGATCGAGGAACCGGGGCCACCGGCGGCGTCCGGCGAGCCGGGCGCCGAGCGCACGCGCGCGCATCATCGCGCTGCTCGGACCGACCCCGGTCGCCATCGACGACCTCATCCGCCTGTCGGGCGTGCTCGCCCGCCGTCGTGCAGACCACCCTGCTCGAACTCGAACTCGCCGGCCGCCTCGACCGCCAGCGCGGCGGCCTGGTGGCGCTGGTGTAACGGGCGCCCTCTACTCCGCGCGGTCGGACCGGGACGCCACCGAGCGGCCGGCGTTCATTTCGGCCTCCAGGCGGGCGAGGTCGAGCAGATAGGCGAGTTCGGAAAGGCCGTTCTCGCGGGCAAGACGCGCAAGGTCGGACGTGAGCTCGGCGATGTAGGCCGCCGCCTCGCGCGCGCGAGATTGAGGTGACAAGTTGGCGCTCATGACCTCACTGCAAATCGTCGCGCACTCAGGTTGTATTTATTTATTACAAGCTCTTTAGGTTGTATACAACAAGGAATTGATCGCTCGCCGCGGAGCCATGCGCCGTCTTGCCGTTTGACAGGCGGGGTGCATTTACCCATTTTCCCCGCGACGAGGCTCGCCGCACGGTGCGCGAAATCTGCACAAATATAACAAATAATCGCGGTATTACATGAACATAGTCGTTGTCGAATCCCCCGCCAAGGCCAAGACGATCAACAAATATCTCGGCCGCGGCTACGAGGTTCTGGCCTCGTTCGGCCATGTGCGCGACCTGCCGGCCAAGGACGGATCGGTCGATCCCGAGGCACGATTTCCACATGATCTGGGAAGTCGATCCCAAGGCGCAGCAGCGGCTGAACAACATCGCCACCGCCGTGAAGGGCGCCGACAAGCTGATCCTCGCCACCGACCCCGACCGCGAGGGCGAGGCGATCTCCTGGCACGTGCTGGAGGCGCTCAAGCAGAAGCGCGCCATCAAGGACCAGCAGATCGAGCGCGTCGTCTTCAACGCCATCACCAAGCAGGCGGTGACCGAGGCGATGAAGCATCCCGCGCCAGATCGACCAGGCGCTGGTCGACGCCTATCTCGCCCGCCGCGCGCTCGACTATCTCGTCGGCTTCACCCTGTCGCCGGTGCTGTGGCGCAAGCTGCCGGGCGCGCGCTCGGCCGGCCGCGTGCAGTCGGTGGCGCTGCGGCTCGTCTGCGACCGCGAGCTCGAGATCGAGAAATTCGTCGCGCGGGAATACTGGTCGCTGGTCGCGACGCTGGCGACGCCGCGCGGCGGAGACCTTCGAGGCGCGCCTGGTCGGCGCCGACGGCCAGAAGATCCAGCGGCTCGACATCGGCTCCGGCGCCGAGGCGGAAGCCTTCAAGCAGGCGCTCGAGACCGCGGCCTTCACCGTCGCCAACGTCGAGGCGAAGCCGGCCAAGCGCAATCCCTACCCGCCCTTCACCACCTCGACCCTGCAGCAGGAGGCGAGCCGCAAGCTCGGCTTCGCGCCCGCCCACACCATGCGGATCGCGCAGCGCCTCTACGAGGGCATCGACATCGGCGGCGAGACCGTCGGCCTCATCACCTATATGCGCACCGACGGCGTGCAGATCGCCGACGAGGCGATCGCCGCCATCCGCAGCGCTGATCGGCGCCGAATACGGCAAGCCCTATGTGCCCGATGGCGCCGCGCCGCTACCAGACCAAGGCGAAGAACGCCCAGGAAGCGCACGAGGCGATCCGCCCGACCGACGTCGTCGCGGCGCCCGCGCGACGTGCGCGCGCAAGCTCGATGCCGACCAGGCCAAGCTCTACGAGCTGATCTGGAAGCGCGCGGTGGCGAGCCAGATGGAATCGGCCGAGCTCGAGCGCACCACCGTCGACATCGCGGCCAAGGTCGCCGCCCGCCTGCTCGACCTGCGCGCCACCGGCACCGTCATCAAGTTCGACGGCTTCCTCAGGCTCTATCAGGAAGGCCGCGACGACGACCCGGAGGACGAGGAGTCGCGCCGCCTGCCCGCCATGAGCGCGGGCGAGCCGCTGACCAAGAAGGACGATCGCCGCCACCCAGCATTTCACCGAGCCGCCGCCGCGCTATTCGGAGGCCTCCCTGGTCAAGCGCATGGAGGAGCTCGGCATCGGCCGGCCCTCGACCTATGCGTCGATCCTGCAGGTGCTCAAGGACCGCAACTACGTCCGCATCGACAAGCGCCGGCTGGTGCCGGAGGACCGCGGCCGCATCGTCATCGCGTTCCTGGAAAGCTTCTTCGCCCGCTATGTCGAATACGACTTCACCGCCGATCTCGAGGAGCAGCTCGACCGCGTCTCCAACAACGAGGTCGAATGGCGCGAATTGCTGCGCGAGTTCTGGAGCGACTTCACCGGCGCGGTCGGCGAGATCAAGGACCTGAAGATCAGCCAGGTGATCGACGCGCTCGACGAGATGCTGGCGCCGCACATGTTTCCGCCGCGCGCCGACGGCGTCGATCCGCGCGTCTGCACGACCTGCGGCACCGGGCGGCTGTCGCTCAAGCTCGGCAAGTTCGGCGCCTTCATCGGCTGCTCGAACTATCCGGAATGCCGGTTCACGCGGCCGTTCTCGGTCCCCGGCGCCGACGGCGTCGAGGAGACCGCGAACGCGGCCGCTCGGGCGCGATCCCCGACGGCGTCGAGGTCACGCTGCGCAGCGGCCGGTTCGGCCCCTATGTGCAGCTCGGCGAGGCGGTGGAGGGCGAGAAGCCCAAGCGCGCCGAGCCTCCTGCGCGGCACCGATCCCGCCGACGTCGATCTCGAAATGGCGCTCAAGCTGCTGTCGCTGCCGCGCGAAGTCGGCCGCCATCCCGAGAGCGGCGAGCCGATCATCGCCGGCGTCGGCCGTTTCGGCCCCTATGTCCAGCACGGCAAGACCTACGCCAATCTCGAGGCCGGCGACGATGTCTTCAACATCGGGCTCAACCGCGCGGTGACGCTGATCGCGGAAAAGATCGCCAAGGGTCCGCGCAGCCGCTTCGGCGGCGATCCCGGCCGCTCGCTCGGCGATCATCCCGACAAGGGCGGCGCGGTGCTGGTGAAGAACGGCCGCTACGGGCCCTATGTCACCCATGACGGCGTCAACGCCACGCTGCCGAGCGACAAGACGCCGGAGACGATCACGCTCGAGGAGGCGCTCGCGCTGATCGCCGCGCGCGCGGAGCGCACCGGCGGCGAAGCCCGTCGCGGCGCAGGCGCAAGGGGGCGAAGAAGGCTGCCAAAGGCCGGGGCCGCGGATAAGGCCGAGGCGGCAAAGCCGAAAAAGCCCGCGGCCAAGGCGCAAGGCCGCCGAAGCGCCGCGTGCCGACGGCACGCCGCCGCGCCCGTTGCCGCCGCACCGGCAAAGCCGAAGAAGCCGACGCCCACCGCGCGCGCCAAGGCCGCCAAGAAGCCGGCCGCGCCCAAGCCGGCTGCCAAGCCCGCCCCGGAGCCGGCGCCCAAGCGCGCCAAGGCCGGCAAGTAAGGCCGGCCGCGCCCCTGTCCCCTCTCCCGCTTGCGGGGGAGGGTTAGGGAGGGGGCCTCCTTCCACTTGCTGCGTCAATCGATTTCACCGCTCCGGGATTGCCGGGATTGTCGAGCGGAAGCATCAGGTATCCGCGCGAAGCGCACCTTCTTGGCCCAGAGTGCCCCCTCCCCAACCCTCCCCCGCAAGCGGGAGAGGGAGTCGCTGCTCGCATCTCCACGGCCCGCAAGCGGGAGAGGGAGTGGAAGCCGCTGGCAATTCGCCGAGGGCGATGCTTATCTATGCGGTGCGGGCCCTGAGCCCGCACTCCTGTTTTTCCCGGATGAATGTTTGATTTCCCAACCCCATAAGAACACCCTCCCCTCCAAGGAAGACCTGCTTGCCTTCATCGGCAAGGAAGCCGGCAAGGTCGGCACCCGCGAAATCGCCCGCGCCTTCGGCCTCAAGAATGCCGACCGCGCCGCGCTCAAGCAGATGCTGCGCGACCTCGCCGACGAAGGCCATATCGAGAAGCATCGCAAGAAGCTCCACCATGCCGGCGTGCTGCCCAGCGTCGTCCTCGCCGACATCACCGGACGCGACGCGCGACGGCGAACTGATCGCGGTTCCCGACCGAATGGGACGCCGAGGCCCATGGCGAGCCGCCGAAGATCCGCCTCCACGTGCCGCGCCGCGCCCGCCCGGTCGAGGTGCCGGGGGTCGGCGACAAGGCGCTGCTGCGGATCGAAAAGATCGACCGACGGCGACGACGCCGTCGCCTACCAGGGCCGCGCCATCAAGATCATCGACCGCGCCAAGCACCGCGTGCTCGGCGTGTTCCGCAAGTTCGCGCGACGGCGGCCGGCTGGTCCCGATCGACAAGAAGAGTCTCGGCCGCGAGCTCGTCGATCCCGGCCGGCGCGGTCAACGGCGCGGAGGAAGGCGACCTCGTCGCCGTCGAAGTCGCGCCGCAGCGGCCGGCTCGGCCTGCCGACCGCGCGGGTGGTGGAACGGCTCGGCTCGCTCGCCAGCGAAAAGGCGGTGAGCCTCATCGCCATCCACGCCCACGGCATCCCCCACCAGTTCCGCCGCGAGGCCCTCGACGAGGCAGAGGCGGCGCGCCCCGCCGGCCTCGACGCACCGCGAGGACTGGCGCGAGGTTCCCTTCGTCACCATCGATCCGGTCGACGCCAAGGACCATGACGACGCGGTCTTTGCGCGGCCCGACACCGATCCGAAGAATCCCGGCGGCTTCATCATCGACGTCGCCATCGCCGATGTCGCCCATTACGTCACGCCGGGCTCGGCGCTCGACCGCGAGGCGCTGGCTGCGCGGCAATTCGGTCTACTTCCCCGACCGCGTCGTGCCGATGCTGCCGGAGCGCATCTCCAACGACCTGTGCTCGCTCAAGCCGGGCGTCGACCGCGCGGCGATCGCGGTGCGCATGGTGATCGGCGCCGACGGCCGCAAGCGCGAGCATCGCTTCCATCGCGTGCTGATCCGCTCGCTTCGCCAAGCTCCATTACGCCCAGGCGCAGGCCGCCATCGACGGCCAGCCCGACGACACCACCGAGCCGCTGCTGGCGCTCGTCATCGCGCCGCTCTACGACGCCTATCGCGGCGCTCAAGCGCGCCCGCGACGAGCGCGGCCCGCTCGATCTCGATCTGCCCGAGCGCAAGATCCTGCTCAAGCCCGACAACACCATCGACCGGGTGATCTCGCCGCCGCGGCTCGACGCCCACCGGCTGATCGAGGAGTTCATGATCCTCGCCAATGTCGCGGCCGCCGAGACGCTGGAGCGCGCCCACACGCCGCTGATCTATCGCGTCCATGACGAGCCGGCGGTGGAGAAGCTCCACGCGCTGCGCGAGTTCCTGGCGACCCTCGACATCTCGCTGCCCAAGAGCGGCGCGCTGCGGCCGGAGGGCTTCAACCGCATCCTCGACCGCGTCAAGGGACGCGACACCGAAAAGCTCGTCAACGAGATCGTGCTGCGCAGCCAGGCCCAGGCCGAATATGCCGCGGAGAACTACGGCCATTTCGGCCTCAACCTGCGCCGCTACGCCCACTTCACCTCGCCGATCCGGCGCTATGCCGACCTGATCGTGCACCGCGCCCTGATCCGCGCCCTCAAGCTCGGCGACGACGGCCTTCCCGACTGCCGAGACTGCCCGCTCGCTCGGCGAAACCGCGGCGCAAGCATCTCCGCCGCCGAGCGGCGCGCCATGGCGGCCGAGCGCGAGACCGTCGACCGCCTGATCGCCCATCACCTCGCCGACCGCATCGGCGCGACCTTCACGGGCCACATCGGCGGCGTCACCCGCTCCGGCCTGTTCGTCAAGCTCGACGACACCGGCGCCGACGGGTTCATTCCGGCGGCCACCATCGGCAACGAATATTTCCGCTACAACGAGCGCGCCCATGCGCTGGTCGGCGATGCCAGCGGAGAGACCCACCGGCTCGGCGATCCCGTCACGGTGCGCCTCGTCGAAGCCGCGCCGGTCGCCGGCGCGCTGCGCTTCGAGCTGCTGTCGGGCGGCGCCGCAGGCGCGGCAGGCGGACCGGACGCGGCCGTCCCACCCGATGCGGCGCGGCAAGCCGCGCCGCAACGACACCCATTCTCACGGCGGCGATGGCGACGCGCCGCGCCGCCCCGCACGGAAAGCGCCGATGACCTGGCAGGACCAGACCGTCGAAGCAGAAGCGCTGCCCAAGCGCCAGCGCCTGGACCGCGCTGCGGCGCGGCTTCATCGGCCGCTGCCCCAATTGCGGCCACGGCAAGCTGTTCCGCGCCTTCCTCAAGGTGGCCGACCGCTGCCCGGAATGCGGCACCGACTTCCACCACCACCGCGCCGACGACGCGCCGGCCTATTTCGTGATCCTGATCGTCGGCCATGTGGTGGTGCCGCTGGCGCTCGTCGTCGAGGTCGAGTTTGCGCCGCCCTACTGGCTGCATGCGCTGCTGTGGGGGACGCTCACGATCGGGCTTGCGATCGGGCTCTTGCAGCCCATCAAGGGCGCCATCGTCGGCTGGCAATGGGCGAACTACATGCACGGCTTCGATCCCAGCGCCGAAACCGATGTCGCGTCGGACACCGACGCCGTGATCGCATGTGAAGGCCTTGTTTCCTTGAATGAACTCCGATCCGACCGCCCGCCTCGCCGAATTCCTCACCATCGGAGACACCCGCCAGAACCTGCCCGGTGTGCGGATCCGCGACGCCGCCACCATGCTGGTGATCGACCGCAGCGGTCGCGGTGCCCAAGGTGCTGCTCGGACGCCGCCATCACGGCCACAAATTCATGCCGGGCAAATACGTGTTCCCCGGCGGCCGGGTCGAGCTGGACGACCGGCGCATGAGCGCGGCGACGTGCGCTCGACCCCAGGGTCGAGGCGCGGCTGATGCGCGAGGTGCGCTATCCGAGCCCGCAGAAGTCGCGCGGCTTTCCGCTCGCCGCCATCCGCGAAGTGTTCGAGGAGACCGGCCTCCTGCTCGGCGTCAAGCGCGAGGCGCCGATGCGCGTCCCCAACGAGGCCTGGGCGGACTTCGCCAAGAGCGGCGTTCATCCCGATCTCGCCGAGGTGCATTTCATCGCCCGCGCCATCACCCCGCCGGGCCGGCCGCGGCGCTTCGACACCCGCTTCTTCGCGGTCGACGCCGACGCCATCGCGGTGCGCATCGAGGGCGTCGTCACCGCCGACACCGAACTGGTCGAGCTGGTCTGGCTGCCGATCGAGGAGACCATGCAAGCTCGACATGCCCGGGCATCACCATGGCGGTGCTGGAAGAGCTCAAGATCCGCACCGCCGCCGGCTTCACCCATGACCTTCCGGTGCCGTACTACCGGATGCAGCACGGCAAGCGCTTACGGGAGTTCCTGGAGTGATGATTCCGGCGCCCTCGTGAACCAAAATCGGGGGTCAGACCACCAATGTTGGGTTCAGACCACTGGCGGCGAAACCGGAGCACGAGCAGATGCAATGGCCATGGCTGGGTCCCCGAAAGGGGGACCTCATCGCGGTCATCCTCGCCGTTGGGTTTGCCGTGATCTTCTTCGTCTTCGGGACTCTCTTCCCAAATTTGGCCCAGAAGTGGAACAACGGCTTTGGTACCGATTGGGATTGCACGTCGGTGGGCAAGGGCGATCCCGTGTGCATCAAAAAGCCGCCCGCAGCTTTCGAAAAGCCGGCGCCGAGGGCGGAATAGCGAAGTGCATTCGGCCGACTGGAGAGGCATCATGCCCGAGTTCATTTTGACGTTTATCGGCATCATTGGCGGTCTGCTCGCCATCGCCGGCGCGGTGTATGTCGCAGCGCGGCCGGAGATGGGCCTGACCCCGCGAAAATCGTGGCTGGCCAAGCCCTCAGGCCAGCCGCACAACCCCGGCATCGCCGGATCTATCGGTCTCTCGAATTTCGGCGAAGGCGGCGGCGGTCATTACAACTGATCATCAGCCGAGGCCCCATTTTCTTGACTTTTCGTCGGCGGAGGCTAGTTTCCCCGCAACCTGCGGCATTGCCGCGCCATTACCGAGGAATGCCGCCATGGCCAAGGCGAACATGATCAAGATCAAGCTGCTGTCGAGCGCCGACACCGGCTATTTCTACGTCACCAAGAAGAACTCCCGCACCAAGACCGACAAGCTGGTGAAGAAGAAATACGACCCGATCGCCAAGAAGCACGTCGAGTTCCGCGAGACCAAGATCAAGTAACCTCGCGCTGTGTCGACTCCCCAGGGCGCCGCAAGGCGCCCGTTTTGTTTGCGGTTGAACCGCGCGGCCCGGTGCCGCGCCACGGCGCGCGGAAGTGGCCGGCCGGGAATGGTGTTTGAGGAGGCCACTCGCCCCACCACCCCCAACCGGCCGGCCCCACGAGCCCAGTCGATGCGGGCGAACCTGGGCAACGTGGGTGGGTTGGACGCGTCGGCGGACACGGCTTGGAGTGTGGCCGTGGCGCGCACTTCCCGCCGCGACGGTATCGCGTGGAAGCTGCAGATCAACGGCTAAGACGCTGATTAACCATACATTTTCAATTCAGCATAAAGTTTAATGGTTATTGAACCGAATTTTGCGCGCAGCCCGTCTGCTCCCTCGCCCCGCGTGCGGCTTCGTTTCACACATCGCCGTACCGGTTGTGCGAGCACCTCTCCCCGCGTGCGGGGAGAGGTCGACCGAGCGCACGCGAGGGATGGTGAAGGCTGGGGCCATGTGAGTGCGGTTACCGAAGAGCGCTCACGCGGCGTCGGCGGCGACCCGGTTGCGGCCTTCGCGCTTGGCGCGGTAGAGCGCCTTGTCGGCGCGCTTGATGATATCGGACGGCTTGTCCTCGGTCGAACGCATCGCGGCGATGCCGATCGATATGGTCGCCTGCACCGTGCGCGTGTTCTGGTTGATCGAGAACGGCTCGGCGGCGATGCGGCGGCGCAGCCGCTCCGCCACCATGGTCGCCATGTTGATATCGGTGTCCGGCATCACCACGACGAACTCCTCGCCGCCATAGCGGCACGCGAGGTCGATGCCGCGCACCGCCTTCTTCAGCCGCCGGGAGAACTCCTTGAGCACCTCGTCGCCGGCGGAATGGCCATGGGTGTCGTTGACGGCCTTGAAGAAGTCGATGTCGAGAATGAGGATGCTCAGCGGGCGGCTGCGCGCCGCCGCCTGCTCCACCAGCGTGCCGAGGTGGCTTTCCATGTAGCGCCGGTTATGCAGGCCGGTCAGCGCGTCGGTGATCGCCGCCTCGATGGACATCTGGACGTTGTCGCGCAGCTTCTCGGCGTAGCGCTTCTTCTTGACCTGGGTGCGCACCCGCGCCAGCAGCTCGTTGGGGTCGATCGGGCGGATCAGGTAATCGTTGACGCCGATCTCGAGGCCGCGCATCAGCCGCGAATTGTCGTCGGCTTCGGTGATGGCGAGCAGCGGCAGATTGCGGGTGCGGTCGAGCGAGCGGATGTGGCTGCACAGCCGCAGGCCGTCATAGTTTTCCAGCCCGAGCGACACGATGGCGAGGTCGAACGGCGTCTCCGCCGCCTGGAACACCGCCCGGCGCGGATCGGTCTCGACGTCCACCGTGTGCTCCGGCGCGAGCGTCTGGGCGATGCGCTCCCACGACGTCTCGCGATCGTCGACGATCAGGACGTGGGCGCCGCGCCCGGTGTCGGCGACCGCTTCGCGGGCGGGATTCTCGAGCCCGATCTCCTTCGATGTGACCGCGCGCATGCGCAGCTCGTCGGTCATCATCTTGAGCCGCACCAGCGAGCGGACGCGCGCGATCAGCACCAGTTCCGATGCCGGCTTGGTGAGGAAATCGTCGGCGCCGGCGTCGAGGCCGGTCACGCGATCGGTGGCCTGGTCGAGGGCGGTCACCATCACCACGGGGATGTGGTGGGTGGCCGGGTTGGACTTGAGGCGGCGGCACACCTCGAAGCCGTCCATGTCCGGCATCATCACGTCGAGCAGCACGAGATCGCATTCGGCGCGCTCGCAGATGGCGAGCGCCTCGGCGCCGTTCTCCGCGGTCACCACGTCGAAATATTCGGCGGACAGCCGCGCCTCCAGCAGCCGCAGGTTGGCCGGCACGTCGTCGACCACGAGAATCCGGGCAGTCATCGGCGTTCTCCCTCGGGGACGCCAAGAAACTGGCGGATCGTTTCGATGAACTTCGCGACGGAAATCGGTTTCGACAGGTAGGCCTCGCAGCCGCCCTGGCGGATGCGCTCCTCATCGCCCTTCATGGCGAAGGCGGTGATGGCGATGACCGGAATCGGATGGAGCTCCGGGTCGTCCTTGATCCACTTGGTGACCTCGAGGCCGGAGACTTCGGGAAGCTGGATGTCCATCAGGATCAGGTCCGGGCGGTGCTTGCGGGCGAGATCGATGGCTTCGACACCATTGCGCGTCCCCACGGTGTTGTAGCCGTGGGCCTCCAACAGGTCGTGGAAGAGCTTCATGTTGAGCTCGTTGTCCTCCACGATCAGGACGGTCTTGGCCATCCCCATATCCCCATTTCGCAACATCGCCAGCCCTTTGCGCGCGAGGCGAATGGGCGGGTCCGTCCGTCCACATCACCTGGACGGTAGTTGGCAATCCTTACAGAAACGCAAATACAATCAAACACGAACGGGGGAATTCTAGGGCTTTTCATCGATTGCACAGCAAATTAACTCGCGTTTCCATACCCGGTCGACAGCCCCCGACATTTGGTCCCCGGAAGTCAGGATCAGCCAGCCCACTAACTCGTTGAAGTCGTGGGGCGACTCGTCCAAACAGATGGGAATTCCATCAGTTTTGGGGTCCCACTGGCGCGAGGCCCCTGGAATTTTCCTTGCCGAAGTGGTTACCTTTCGATCACCGGCCACGCACACGAGATCGGAATCGCGAGGGAAACTCGCGTCTTGGCGCCGCGACCGGATGCTGCGCGATACGCCGAGAAATTCTGCCGAAGGGAGAGCTGCTCCATGAAGACTTTGGTATTGGAGTCGACTGCGCCGTTCCAGGGCCTGCCCGAGCTCGTCGCCTACGACGAGGGCCTGTTTGCCCGGGAGGGCCTCGAGGTCAAGTGGGCCGACCGCGAAGAGGTCGAGATCAAGACCGCGGACAGCAAGATCACCAATCCGGCGGACGTCGACCCGTTCGCCAGCCATGGCAGGCTGCTCGAGCAAGGCAAGGCGGACATGTACAACGCCTGCGAATGGGGCAATTACTGCCGGGTTCAGGACACCGCCGTGGGCAGCCGGCAGATCGGCCGCCGCGGCATCGTATCCTTCGCAGGGATCGTGGTGCGTCCGGATTCGCCGGTCTACACCGCCCAGCAGCTCGCCGACCGCAAGATCGGCGTGCCGTTCTACTTCGGCACCCACTATCTCGCGCTCCATCTGCTGGAAGGCTTCCTGCCGCGCGACCGCATCAGGCTGTGCAGCGTCCCCAACGGCTCGCGCAAGCGATTTGCCGCCATGATGTCCGGCGAAGTCGAGGCGACCACCCTGACCGAGCCCTATCTCACCCTCGCCGAGAAGAAGGGCTGCCGTGTCATCTGCTCGGCCTTCTATCACGGCACCGAAGTCGCCTCCGACAAGGTCGATGCGGAGACCTACGGCGCCTTCAACCGCGCGGTGCGCGAGGCGGTGCGCCGCATCGCCGCCGACAAGCGCAAATACCTCCAGTACTTCATCGACTATCACAAGGCCAAGGACCCCGAGATCGGCACGCTCACCATCAACGACCTCCGCGAGAGCCGCCTCGTCGTCTGCGATCCCGCGCCGATCCCCGACGAAGAGCTGCAACGCACCTACGAGTGGGTCAAGGGCTGGGGCATGCTGGGCAAGACGTCGTCGCCGCTGGCGCTCGTCAACATGGACGTGCAGCAGCGCGCCCACGTCGCCGCCGAATAGAGCAACGCCGCCCATGGCGCCCCCGCGCACGGGCACGATCCACCGACCACGGCCCCGGGCGATGGCGTTCGCGATCGCCGCGGCTGCTTTCGTCGCGCTCGCCGCGCCGGCGGGCGCCGCCGAGACGACCGATGCGTTTTATGCCGGCAAGACCATCCGCGTGCTGGTCGGCTTCGCTCCCGGCGGCGGCTATGACCTCTATGCCCGCACGCTTGGCCGCTTTCTCGGCCGCCATATCCCCGGCGAGCCCGCGATCGTCGTGCAGAACATGCCGGGCGCAGGCAGCCTCAAGGTGGTGAACTACCTCTTCAATGCGGCGCCGCGGGACGGCACCACGCTTGCGACCTTCGCGCGCGGCATCGTGTACGAGCCGATCCTCGGACATCCCGAGGGCGCGCAATTCGAGGCGCCGAAGTTCAACTGGATCGGCAGCATCGCCAACGAGGTGAGCGTGTGCGCCTTCAACGCGCCGCGCGGCATCGCGACTTGGCAGGACATGACGACGAAGAAAACGCTGATCGGCGCATCGGGGACCGGCGCCGACAGCGACGTGTTCCCCACCGTACTGCGCAACCTGTTCGCGCTGCCCATGCGTATCGTCACCGGCTATCCCGGCGGCGCCGACCTCGTGCTCGCGATGGAGCGCGGCGAGATCGACGGCCGTTGCGGCTGGTCGTGGACGAGCCTGCTCGCGCGCAACCGCGACATGCTGACCGCCAAGCGCATCACGGTGCCGCTGCAGATCGCGCTGCAGCGGCACGAGGATCTCGCCGACGTCCCCACGATCATGGAATTGCCGGGCGATCCGCGCCGCGATGCCGCGCTCAGGCTGATCGTGTCGCGTCAGGCGATTGCGCGGCCGTTCGCGGCGCCGCCGGGCGTCGCGCCCGAGCGCATCGAGGCGCTGCGCGTCGCCTTCGACGCCACCATGCGCGATACCGAGTTTCTTTCGGAGATGCACAACCTCGGCCTCGAGGTGCGGCCGGTCGGCGGCGCCGAGGTGCAGAGGCTGATGCGCGAAATCCATGCCTCGCCGCCGGACGTCCTCAAGCTCGCCCGCGAGATCCTGGTCGAAACGCCGCCGGCCCGGCCGACGACGTCGGGCACCGAAATTCGATGATCCGGGAACGCGGACGGCAGCCCGGCAAGGTCGACCGGCAGGCGCGGCAGGACGCGGCCATGGCGCTCGCCATCGAGGCGCTCGGCTATCTCGCCGGCGATCCCGAGCATCTCGAGCGCTTCCTCGCGCTCACCGGCATCGCACCCGTTGACATTCGCACCGCCGCCCGCGCGCCGGATTTCCTCGCCGGCGTGCTCGACTACGTCGCCGGCGACGAGGCCTTGCTGCGCGCCGTCGCCGCCCATGCGGGCGTCGCTCCGGAAGAGCTCGACCGGGCGCGGCAGGCGCTGTCGGGCGGCGACTGGCAGCGCGACGTGCCGTAGCGTTCCGGCACGTGGCGCAACGTCGTTCGCAAAATTCAGGGCGTAAACCCACAAACATGATTGTGGTTCGCCTGCCGAGTCCGCTCCCGCTGTGATGAGAAAGTGCGGATCAAAGCTATCGTAGCGCGGTTGCGGAGGCCGCTCGTCGAGTGAGCTATAATTTGGGTGGTCCCCTACGCGATTTTTCGATGGCCACCCCCCCGGCCCTGGGAAATTTGAACGAACCGAGCCGGCAGACTTTTGCAACAGAATCGGCCAGGACCGGACTCCGCCCGCGCTTCCAAACGCCCTGGCGGACTGGTAGTCTGATTAAAGAGCTGCCACCGGGACGTGCCGAACTCCCAGGGCTAGCCGGCAGGAAGGTGCCCACGGCGGGCAAAAGCAATCCAGAAAATTTAAGTTCGTCGTTCCGGGAGCCGTTGGCATCCCGCTCATCGACGTACGTTGTTTTGAGGGAGCAGAAACGTGAAATGGCCCATTGCGTTTATGATCGCAACATTCGCAACGGTATCATTGGTGCCAATGACCACACATGCTGGCCTGGCGTGTGGTCCCTCTTACGCGACCTGTACCCAGGTCGCGAAGAAGGGCGTCAAGGCTAGCGGCACGATTTCCTGCGCCGATTGGGTGATCAAGTGCGGGGGCCGTTGCAACGATCCGAGCGCGCGAGTCAATCCCTCATGTTCGGTCCGCGGGAAGGCCTAACTCGCTGCTACCCGTTGGCCCTGCATCGTGGTCGCCACGAAGGGTTAGCGCGCCTGGCTGGACGACAGGCGTGGATTCGTCCGCTGTCACGGGCGCAGTAACGCGATACGCGCGGATACGCTGCAGTCGGCGACGTGCACGACAACGCGTATTGAGGTTCCCCGAGGAGGAGAAGATGCACAGGTTCTTGTTTGTCTCTTCTATTGCAATCGCGGTATCTGCTGCCATCGGCGGCATAACTCATGAGGCAGTTGCTCAAAACGCGATTCGATTGGCTCAGGCGCGCCCCATCTGCCAAGCGTGCGCACAATGGGGGGAGAAGTGCTGTGCGATGCGACGTTCAATAGCCGATTGCATTCAATGCGGCGCAAGGTACGACCGCGAGGTTCAAACGCGGTGGTGTCAAAAGAACCAACCAATTTGTGCCCGATGAGGCCGAGCAGCACTGCTGTTTCCGGCGCCTCGGATACCGATAGGTAACTTCGGACATGATCGCGGCCGCCCGCGAGCGTCGGCGGATGCCCCGCGCTCGCATCTTCCGAGCGGGCCCGAAATTACTTTCGTGCCGGTTCGGAAGTCGCTTGGTGAATTCCGGTGATCGAATACGGAATGCCGGAACCGCATGCGCCGATCGAAGAACCTTGATTGATGATTCCACGGACCCGACTTCCGTCTGGTAAGTGGATTACCAGGGTTACATCGTGCGCATACGGCTCCTGGATCAAAGCGTGGCGGACGACTCTTTGCCCTCCGCCACTGCCTTTTTCGCTTCCTACTGGTCGAGCACCTCGATGTAGCCCAAATGGCTCGAGGTGTCGCCCGACCACCAGATGCGGTTCGGATTGGTGGGATCGATTTCGATCCTTCTCGCATCCGACTCCACGATCGGCAGCGCGAACTCCGTCCACGTTTCCGTCTTGGGATCGAAGCGGGCGATCTTGTCCGCCGTCTGCAAGGTCACCCAGATCACCTTGTGCTTTGCATCGGCGACCGCGTGATAGGCGCCGTTGTTCGGGGTCGGAGGCTCGTAGTAGGTCATCTTGCCGGTCTTGTGATCGACCTTCACGAGCTTCCCGGTCTCATGGAAGCCGACCCAGAGATTGCCCTCCCAATCCGCTCCCATCCGGCGCGGAACGTCCGTCCCGGGGGTCGGGAACTCGTCGATCTTTCCGGTCTCGGGGTCGAGCCGGCCCAGTTTGTTTGCTTCGCGCTCGGCAAACCAGACCTTTCCATCCCCGGCGACGTCTAGTCCGTAACCGCCCGGGTTCTCCTTGGTCGCGATCCAGTGAGGCATGTCATAGGCGACGAACTGCTTGGTTTCGATGTTCAATCCCACGATCCGATTGCGGGTTGTCGACCAGACCATCTTCCCATTCGGGTCGGCTCGCATGGAGTTGCCGGTGATCGGGACCGTTGAAGTCGCGCGGCGCCTGAAACGAGGTGAACTCCTGGTACTTGGTGTCGAACTGCAGCCAGCGGCGGTTGGCGCCGACCTCGGACATCCAGATCGAGTCGCCGACGCCTCGCACCGGCGGACCCATGTGATTGAGAATGCCGACCTTCGTTGAGCCGGGGGGCGGACTGATCTCGGTGAACTCATAGGTCTTCGGATCGAATCTTCCGAGCTTGTATTGGTTGAGCTCGTTCACCCAGGCAATTCCGCGCGGATCCACCGCGATGTCGTGAAGGGCCGCATCGGAATTCGGTACCGCAAAATCCACCGCGATATACCGGGCGGCGGCGCCCTGCAGCACCGTTCTCGACAAGCGGCCGTTGGGATCGGGCTTCGGGGTGGTGTCCGAAAAATTCTTCGCCAGATAATCCACCACCGTCTTTTGTTCCTGATCGGTCAGATCCTGGGCCCCGGGTTTTTCATGGATGCGTTCTCGCATCCAGGCGATCTTTTGCTCCCAATTGTTGCGGGTCCATCTCATTTGCGTCAGCCGGTGCAGGAAATGGCATTGGCCGCACTTCGCTTCCACAATCGCCTTGCCTTCCCCTTCCGGCAGATTCGGCGGTGCCAACTCGTGATCCAGTTCGTTGCCGGCGACGCGCCCGGGCCTCCGAATCCATCCATTCGGCACCACATCGCCTTGCTTGTCCGTCAGCGACACATCGGCCGTCGCCGGCTTGTCGGCCGTCAAGGCCACCGGCGTGGGCTTGCTCTGGAAGCCGTTCCCAATACCCTGCACCGTGTAATCCCCCGGGGGCAGGTTGTTCAGGGTGTAACGGCCTTGCGCCTGGCTGACGACCATGAACGTCAGACGTCTCTCCGGATTGATCAATTTGACATACGCTCCGGGAAGCGCTTGCCCGGATGCACTCTTGACCACTCCCTGAACGCTGCCGTCAAAGTCTGCCGCTCGAATCGAGTGGACGCTGACAAACAGCACTCACAGCCGCGATTACAGCTAGGATCCGACTTCCATGGCTAACCATCGCTTTTCTCCTCCCTTGGCCGGAATTGACTCTTTGGCCTTTCGGCTGCCGAGACTATACAGCGCCTCGCGACCGCCGACGAGATGATCAAAGCGGTTTTTCGACGGTCCAGTGGCGCCGAGGTGCAGAGCGAAGGGCCGATTGCGGACGTTTCAAGAGTTGGAGCCTCCGGCGAACCTGGGGTAATTCAACCCCTCGTCCCGAAGTGTCCTGGCCAGAACGATTTGAGAGAATGGGTCCACCGGGACTCGAACCGGGAACCAGCAGATGACGAGGCCGTGGCGTCAGGGCGGCCTTTCAAGTTGCTTTGAAACGCCGCCCTGAATTCTCGTCCATGGCCTCCGCTGAGATCAGGCGAGGTCGAAGCGATCGAGGTTCATCACCTTGTTCCACGCAGCCACAAAGTCATGGACGAACCGCTCCTTCGCGTCCGCGCATGCGTAGACTTCCGCGAGGGCGCGGAGCTGGGAGTTTGAACCGAAGACGAGATCCACACGGGTGCCGGTCCACTTGAGCTCGCCGGTCCCGCGATCGCGCCCCTCGAACACGCCTTCGGATGTGGAGGACGCCTTCCACGTCGTGCTCATGTCGAGCAGGTTCACGAAGAAGTCATTGGTGAGCGTCTCCGGCCGCTTGGTGAAGACGCCGTGTTGTGTCCCTCCGAAGTTTGCATTCAGGACACGCATGCCTCCGACCAGAACCGTCATCTCGGGAGCGGTCAGCGTCATCAACTGCGCCCGATCCACCAGCACCTCCTCCGCAGGTCTCGGCGTGTCCCTTCCGGAGGTAGTTGCGGAACCCGTCCGCGGTCGGCTCCAGCACGGCGAACGAGTCCACGTCGGTCTGCTCCTGCGAAGCATCCGTGCGTCCCGGCGAGAAGGGAACCTTCACGTCGTGCCCGGCCTTCTTCGCAGCTGCCTCGACGGCTGCGCAGCCGCCCAGAACGATCAGGTCGGCGAGCGAGACCTTCTTGCCGCCGGACTGCGCGCTGTTGAAAGCCTTCTGGATCGCCTCCAGCGTCTGCAGGACCTTCGCCAGTTCGGCCGGCTGGTTGACTTCCCAATCCTTCTGCGGCGCGAGGCGAATGCGCGCCCCGTTCGCCCCACCGCGCTTGTCGGAGCCGCGGAACGTTGCCGCCGACGCCCAGGCCGTCGTGACCAGTTGGGAGATGGACAGTCCGGAGGCGAGGATCTTGGCCTTGAGGGCGGCGATGTCCTGCTCATCGATCAGCTTATGATCGACTGCGGGGACGGGGTCTTGCCACAGCAGCTCCTCCTGCGGAACGAGCGGGCCGAGATACCGCGAGCAGGGCCCCATGTCGCGGTGCGTCAGCTTGTACCAAGCCCTGGCGAACGCGTCTGCGAACTGCTCCGGGTTCTCGTGGAAGCGCTTCGAAATCGGCGCGTAGATCGGGTCCATCCTCAGTGCGAGGTCCGTCGTGAGCATCATCGGGGCATGCCGCTTCGACGGGTCGTGAGCATCCGGCACGGTGCCCGCGCCGGCGCCGTCCTTGGGCGTCCACTGGTGCGCGCCGGCAGGGCTCTTCGTCAGCTCCCACTCATAGCCGAACAGGGTGTCGAAGTAGCCGTTGTCCCACTTCACCGGGTTGGGGGTCCATGCGCCTTCCAGCCCGCTGCTGATCGTATCGACACCTTTGCCGCTGCCATAGGTGTTCTTCCAGCCGAGGCCTTGTTCCTCGATGTCGGCGCCCTCGGGTTGGGGGCCGACATACTTGCCCGGATCGGCAGCGCCATGGCATTTGCCGAACGTGTGGCCGCCGGCAATGAGCGCAACCGTCTCCTCGTCATTCATCGCCATGCGGGCGAACGTCTCTCGGATATCCCGGGCCGCAGCGACCGGATCCGGCTTGCCGTTCGGCCCTTCCGGATTGACGTAGATCAGGCCCATCTGAACGGCGGCGAGAGGATTTTCGAGCTGCCGGTCGCCGCTGTAGCGCTTGTCTCCGAGCCACGTGTCCTCAGTCCCCCAGTAGATGTCCTCTTCGGGCTCCCAGACGTCCTCGCGCCCGCCGGCGAAGCCGAAGGTCTTGAACCCCATCGACTCCAAGGCGACGTTACCGGTGAGAATCATCAGGTCGGCCCAGGAGATTTTCCGGCCGTACTTCTGCTTGATCGGCCACAGCAACCGGCGCGCCTTGTCGAGGCTCACGTTGTCCGGCCAGCTATTGAGGGGCGCAAAGCGTTGCGTGCCGGAGGATGCACCGCCGCGGCCGTCGCCGATGCGGTACGTGCCTGCGCTGTGCCACGCCATGCGAATGAAGAACGGCCCATAGTGGCCATAGTCCGCCGGCCACCAGTCCTGCGACGCCGTCATCAACGCATGGAGATCCTTGATCACGGCATCCAGGTCGAGGCTCTTGAACTCCTCGGCGTAGTTGAACGCCTTGCCCATCGGATTGGACAGGGGAGAGTTCTGGTGGAGAACACTGCAGGTTCAACTGATTCGGCCACCAGTCCTGGTTCGACATGTGTGGGTGTTGCCCGCCCGAAAACGGGCACTTGGTCGTGTCATCCATATTGGCCTCCTGTCCCGGTTTGCATGATTTCCAGCCCGGTTCCGCGTGCAATCTAGGCAACGCATCCCATCAGGTAAAGTTGACTTTAGTGATTGCTGCGGTAAGAATTTCTGATGGCCCATGTCACGCTTCGTCCCTGTAAGTGGACGCCGCGGCCATTGGCCGTGGCTTCTACTATCGGCCAGGAGTCGCCTCTTTGCCCGACCGAATGCAGCTTCAGCAACTACGAATTCTGCGACACCAAATTTGTCGAAAAGCATTCAACTTAATGCAGCGAAATTGTTAATGCCGCTGCAATGGCCATGCCCTTAAGAAGGCGTCAGGTCCAATTGACCGGATCACGATGGAGCTCGGGCAGGGACCTAGCGAAAACAGCAATCCAACAGGAGCTACAATGAACAATCTCATCAAGCGTTTTGCCCACGACGAATCTGGAGCCACCGCGATCGAATACGGACTGATTGCGGCCGGAATTTCGGTCACCATCATCACGGTCGTCAACACGCTCGGTTCACAGCTCAAGAGCACCTTCTCCAACATCTCCTCACAGCTCGCCACCGCCGGAAAGTAATCGGTTTGGATGGCTGATGATCCGACTGCCCTGCGGAATCGGGGCTTTTCTTTGCATGGTTCGCACGAGGTCAATAACCGGCGGACGAAACCAGCGCCGGCAGGGGCCGAGCGGAAACAGCAATCGAAACAGGTGCTAACAATGACAAATCTCGTGAAGCGCTTTGCCAATGACGAAACCGGCGCAACCGCCATCGAATATGGCCTGATCGCAGCCGGCATTTCTGTCGCAATCGTCACCGTCGTCATGACGCTCGGGTCGCAGTTGCAGACCACCTTCTCGAACATTTCCTCGCAACTCGCCACCGCCGGCAAGTAATCTTCTAAGCCTGCCCGTGTAGACGGCAGTCGCCCGGGCGATCCGCTGCGGAGGTGATAACCACGACTGCCCCGCTACCCGCGGGGCCTTTCTCTGCACGGATCGGTCTTCCCATGCAGATCCGGAAACCGGGCTGAGCCGGCAACTTCACACTGAATGCTCAGTGTGAAGCGGTTCATAGTCTAAACGGTAACCGCGTCTTCAAATGCCCCGTCCGCGTGACGGCTTACCCCCAGCCGCCCGGATGACCGTGGTTGGAAATCCGACCGCGTCCAGAGGCTCTCCGATCGCGTCCCCCCACCCCCCACCCCAGCGATCGGAGGGCCTCCTTTGAGCGGCCCGTCCTCAGTCGCGATCGGCCTTGTCGAGCAGCGAACCTGCGAAGTTCACGGCCCCGGTCTGCTCCTTGAGCAACACGGCGGCGGGCGGCGCTACGGTGCGCCCGGTTCTCTATTGCGGCGATTCAAACGTGCACCACGGCTCCCGCCTCGGGCACGAGAAGATGCGCCAAAGTCTCCGACATCAGGCGTGTCACCGACATCGTCGCCATCCACCTCGGTGGCCTGGCCGCCATGAACGGGCGACAAGCTTCAAATCGATTGTGTTGCCGATCTGGATAAGCTGACGCAGTCGGGAAGCGCGCGCGCCCATGCTGGAAGCGTCTCGTGAGTGGTCATCACTGGCGGCCGGAACGAGAATGCCCGGTCATGTGCGGGCTTACGAGTGAAGCCACATGATCCAGGGAATTGTCCAACCGACCGCGGCGCCGATTGCGGCTTGGACAATGTAGAATACGAGTAGCGGCTTTTTCCACATGGGGTCGTCTCCGACGGTGAGTGTAACTGCGGCCGGCGCGCTCTGCGAAGCGATCACACGTTGAATCAGTTAATTTTCGGTGGGCGGATCGCACAAAATAGCAGGGATAAGCGCGTAGTGCCGCTCCACCCAATGTCGACTTTTGTATGAGCTGGTTGACCGAGGCGCGCCGTCACGGTGACCCGGGCCACCGGTTGCTGCTCGAATGCATGGGCGCGCCGCGGATGCAACGTCAGCTTTCGCCAAGTCCGGACAAGCCCCCAGATGGGGCCTGCGCATAACCAGTCATGCGCGAGCCCACCTCGGCAGCGGCGAGCCTGCGACGCCGTTACTTCCGCGACCGCTCGAAATAACTTAAATCCGGCGGCGGTTGACCCTTCCAGGCCGGCATCAGCTTGCCATTGTCCGAGTTGACGACATAGGCCTCGTCACCGATCTTGATCCAAACGTTGTCCAGCGGGCAGGTCTCCAACCGCCACAGCGGGCGAGGATCCTGCTTGCGGACCGCCTTCTGGACTTTGGTGTAGGGCCGCGTCATGGCGTGATCTATCACGGTGATCTCGTCGTAGATCGTGTTGCGGTCGGCCTTGTCGAGATAGAACCGCTCCTTGATGACGGTCTGGTTGTCCTCGTGAAATGGAATGCCTGAAGCTTCATAAGCGCGCGGCCCCCGCAGGTATCGGGTCTCGACTTCGAGCGCGGTGTACTTGCCGTCGCCGTTCTCGTCGATCCACTTGCCGATCGAGTAGCCCACGAGCGTGCGCTCGGCATCCGCGGGCCAATCGCGGCCGTCGGTATAGATCCGCCGATACACATCGTTGTTGTGGCTCATCAGGATGTAGGTCGTCTCCGGCGTGATGATGATCTCCATTGGATTATAAAGGTTCATCATCGCCGGCATGCCCTCCGGAATGCAGAAGGTCGATGGCCAATTGCCGGGCCGGCCGGCGCGCTGCTCAGCCCGACTCGCATCGAACACTTTTTGGTATTCGGGCGTCAGCGGAGGCGGGCCTGCAAGCGGGACCCAGTTATTCGGGGGGCCGGTGCGATCCCATTGACCTCTGAAGTCAGGATACTTGCCGAAATCGACCACCTGCGCGATCGCCGATGTCGCCAGCAGTCCGGTTGCCAGCGCAACTGCAAACATCGAGGCCGGATAACGCATGGGAATTCTCCGTAACATCAGCCAACAGCGTCGGCTGCCAGCAATTGCAGCAAGGCCGCGGCGACACCGCCATTTACGGTGCGGCTCCGCGAGCATCCGAAACATCCTGTCTCAGCCAGCACTGGTTATCAAGGATCGTCGCTCAGTGGCGACGGGAGGGACGCATGTCTCGCGTGGGACGTCTTTACACAGCCCGGGTCATTTGCTGCGGATTAATTGTCTCGACAGCGTGTCCGGTTCGCATCCGATCGCTTTCCGTTGGACCATTGCGGCAAGGGCGTTCCGGCCCGATAATTGGCGATGGTTTAGAAGCGATCGAAGGAAAGCCGACGAGCTTGAGCGACAGGGAGCACGTGAGCTTTCGAAAAAAGGCGCTGGCATCCCTTGCGGCGACCGCCGGAATGCTTCTGCTCCCGGTCGCCTATCTGATGCTCAACATCTATGGCCCGTCCGAGCGGATCGCTTTCTACGAATACCTCCCTTTCTTTGCAGCCCTCAATTATGCGCTCGCGGGGATGCTCGGGGCATGGCTGGGTGCGAGGGTCTACCGGTTGTTCGACCCGCAGACTCATTATTCCGTCGCGAGACTCGCGACAGGATGCCTGCTTGGCGGCGGCCTTGGCCTTGTGGCGGCGGCTTTCGCAACGTTTTCCTCGCTTCAGCCCAGTTGGATTTACCCAGGCGTTTTCTTCGGCGCCGTGATTGTCCCGGTCGCCGGAGCGTGGTTGGGCGGTATCGCTCTTTTCAAGGCGACCGAAGCCGCCGGTCACAGGCGTTTTCAATGGCTCCAACCGACCGCCGTATGCCTCGCGATCGTCTGGCTTTTGATCCCGCAATTCCGTGCGTTTCCCAAGAATGCGCCCCTGGCGGAACGCGAGGCATGGGCCAGACAGCACGTGCCGCAGTATGGGTCGCTGACGCGCATTGTGGGTAGCGTTCCTGTCGTCGCGGAGGACGTCGGCCGCATCGTCGGGATCGCGCCGACCGCAGGCGACGCACACATTGTCGGCTGGGATATGGATGGCGTCGGCATGAACTTCACGCTCGATGTGGTGGGCGAGAAGGGCCATGGCGTCTTCCGCGTGCGGTGCACGATCGACGGCGACACTGTCTGGGCCTGGGAGTCCGGTACTTGGACCTTCAACGGACAGACGACCGAAATCGCGACGGTGCCCAATGTCGTTCATCCGAAGCGGTAGTTGAGGTGTTTGCCCTCGTTCTGAATGCCGCGATGCTCCTGGTGCCGGGCTCTGTTACTGCCGAGCAGGCTTCTTGTGGACCCAACAACACGGGCTCATGGATCAGCGGCCCGCCGGATCGCCTTTCAGCGACTCGCTGGCGTGTCTGACGGGCCGACTTGTGTTTGAGCGGCGCCTACTTGGCTCGTCTCCACACCGCCTCAGCTTTGCTTCCGGCTGTCGAGGCGGGATTTTCATATCGCAGTTCGTCCGCGGTCAGAGTGAAGAATCGCTTCTGTTCGGCGCCCTCCGCGTTCGGGAACGTACTGGCCTCAACTTGAAAGATGAGAGTCTTACCGGCCTCGACAGAGTATCTGCCTGCATAGGCAAGGGTTCCCTGTGACACAGCCTTGTTTTCCTCCGGGGTACCCTGCATGCGATTGTTGGACGCAAATTTGGGACGACCAGAGCCCGAGACTACATAAGCAAAGCGGCCACCGCCGTCGAAGATGAGGATGCCTTTCGGATTGGGCCCAAACGATGGAACTCTGCTACCATCGGAGCGCACTTCGTCCACTGAGACTGGCGTCCAAACTCCTACAAGATCTTTGGCAGTCTGGCCGACTGCATTGCTCGCCGGCAGCGCGAGTCCCAGAACCAGCAGCGACAAAGTGGATGCAATGCGTGACGCACGTTAACTCATTGATGTTCCTCCCCTGATTGCATAGGACGACACGCGGCAGCCCGCGCGCACACCGGCAAAGAAGGACTGTCGGTCGATTGAAGAGTGTGTTGCCCGCCGACGGCACTTACTGCCTGTTCGCCCCAAACGACGATCTCGGCACGTCTCGCGTAAAAGGCAGCTTCTCACAGTCTACACGATCTCACGATTGCGCAATAGGGGCAGCATCGGGGCAGCATCAGCGCGGCATCAGCGCGCAGCATCAGCGTCTTTCACCCTGGACGCTGAAGGGTCATCAACGTCATTTCGCGAGCGTGGTGAGTGAGTCCGGTTATCCCCTAGCACCGGACCAATCGGACACCGATTTGCTTGTCTGGGTCGGGCCACGAGCCGCCTCTCGCGCTGCAAAAAAAGATCGGGAGACCTTCGCCTCAAGGCCAGACATGCAGCCTCGATCGCGATAGGCTTAAGAGGTGACGGATGCGACGGCGAGAGTTCATCGCAGGGCTCGGAAGCGCGGCGGTATTGCCGCTGGTGGCGGGCGCGCAGCAGCGTTCGGTTCCGGTGATCGGGTATATACACGGCTGGTCGCGCCCAGACGCAGCCGATCACCTCGCGGCTTTCCATCAGGGCTTGGGCGAAACCGGCTATATCGAGGGCAGGAATCTGTCGATTGAGTACCGCTTTGCCGAGGCCCAATTTGACAGATTTCCAGCACTCGTCGCCGACGTGGTTATGCGTCGCGTCGACGTGATCGTCACAGCGAACACCACCGCAGCTGCGCTCGCGGCAAAAGCGGTGACGCAAACGATACCGATCGTATTCCATGTGGGGTCCGATCCGGTCGAAAACGGCCTTGTGGCAAGCCTCAACCGCCCCGGTGGTAACCTGACTGGCGTAACAGAGCTTCAGACCGCCGTGATTGGCAAGCGTCTCGCGATGCTGCACGAGTTCGTTCCCACGGCAAAACTGATCGCTCTTCTGGTCAATCCGAATAACAGCGCTAGTTGCCGAAGCCGATACAGGGGAAGCTCAAGAGGCGGCGCGCATCCTTGGCATCTCTCTGCTGGTCCTCAATGCAGTCAATTCAAGGGACATCAATGAGGCATTTGAGACCCTCGTTCGCAAGCGGGCCAACGCAATTCTGATGGGTAGCGACAACTACTTCAGGAATCAGAGTGTTCATGATCGCGGCACTAGCCGCCCGCCACACCGTGCCGGTTATGTATGCAGTCGATCAAAACGTAGTGGCTGGCGGTCTCATTAGTTATGGAGCAGACGTTTTCTGGGGCCATCATGAAATCGGCATTTACACAGGCCGCATTCTTAGAGGCGAGAAGCCGCCTGAATTGCCTGTGCAGCAGGCCACGAAGCTAAAGCTGGTCATCAATCTCAAGACCGCCAACGCGCTCGGCCTCACCATCCCCGAAACACTACTCGCCACCGCCGACGAGGTGATCCAATAGTGGTGCGATGCCCGGGAGGCTGTCGGCTCTGCGCGGCGGGTTCACCTCAGAAAGCCGCCGCCATAACCTTTGACCTTGGCGATCGAGTTGGGCCAATTGCTGCCGCACGCATCTGCAGCAAATCCAAGCGCTGGACGCCTCAGTGTGCGGCCTCGTTTTGGGTGAATTAGGTCGCAGATCGTCGGGCGAGGCGTGATATCGTTCCTCGCGATACGGGCACCGTTCGCGGGAAGGGCTCGATGAGGAATCACATCAGGCGACGCGAGTTCATCACCCTCCTCGGCGGCGCGGCGGCGGCGTGGCCGCTCGCGACGCGGGCGCAGCAGCCGGAAATGCCGGTGGTGGGGTTTCTCAATAATGCCCCATCCCACGAGTGGGCGCCGCTGGCGGCCGCGTGGCGCAAAGGTCTGAACGAGAGCGGCTATGCCGAGGGTCGCAACGTAGCAATCGAATATCGCTGGGCTGAGGGTCATTACGATCGACTGCCGGCGCTGGCGGCTGATCTCGTCCACCGTAAGGTCGCTGTGATTTTCGCGGGCAGCCCCCCGGCAATCCTTGCCGCAAAAGCAGCGAGCGCGACCATCCCTATTGTCTTCAGCATGGGCGAGGACCCGGTCAAGGAGGGTTTCGTCGCAAGCCTGAACCGGCCTGGCGGCAACATCACGGGCTTCAGCCATTTCGCCAACCAATTGGCCGGGAAACGGCTTGGACTGCTCCGCGATATCGTGCCTAAGGCAGCAGCGTTTGCCTTTCTCATCAACCCGAACAATCCCAATGCCGAGGCCGATAGAAAGGACGTCCAAGCCGCCGCGGACACGATCGGGCGACAGCTAATAGTGCTGACAGCCAGTACCGAACGTGACTTGGAGTTGGCCTTCATGGCCATCGTTCAGCAAAGAGTTGGTGCGCTGTTGGTCGGGATCGACGCGAATTTCTTGTTGGGGCATCGTGAACAGATCGCCAAACTGGCGCTTCGCTACGCGATTCCCACGATGTACGATCGGCCTGAGTTCCCGGCTGCTGGCGGCCTGATGAGCTACGGGACCGATCGCCTGGAATCCTACCGCCAAGGTGGCATCTACACCGGCCGCATCCTCAAGGGCGAGAAGCCTGCCGACCTGCCAGTGCAGCAGCCGACAAAATTCGAGTTGGTGATCAACCTCAAGACCGCCAAGGCGCTCGGCCTCACCATCCCGGAAACGCTGTTGGCCACCGCCGACGAAGTGATCCAGTGATGGGTCGCAATGACCGCTCAGGGTCATTTGCGTCGGTTTTGCGACGTTCGTGGCGAGTCCGGTTGGCGGGCAACTTCGGACATGATCGCGGCTGCCCGCGAGCGCCCGCGGATGTCCTCGCGGCCGCTCTCGCGTCTTCCGGGCGGGCCCGAAAATTGCTATCGTGCCGGTTCTGAATTCCGGTGATCCTCCGCGCGTCACAGGAAAACCGCCGAGGCGCTCGGCGTAACCTTCCCGGAAACGCTGTTGGCCACCGCCGACGAGGTGATCGGGTAGCGGCTCGCGCCGTGCGGCTTTGGGTCATTCAACCTGATCGCGATCCCGCCGTAGGCGGGTCCGGCGCACCCTTCTAGCTCGGATCGACGATGGGCACGACAGCGACCAGCCTGCACGTTCTTTCAGCCGTGGTCGGCGCCGGGTCTCGTCTCCCGGAGTACATCGAGAAGGCCTACCGCAAGCTCGGCTACGCGCGTCCCAAGAAGGCCGGCGGGGACGCCGCGAAGCGCGTGATCCTCGCCCCGGACGCCTCCGGCGACTGGCTCTCGATCTATGATACGGAGAACGACCGGATCGACACCGGCGAGCTGAAGCAGCTCGCGGTCGAGCTCACCAAGAAGCTCGGCACGGTCGCGCTGCTGACCAGCGTCTACGACAGCGACAGCTTCGAGTTCGTCATGTTCCACAACGGCAAGCAAGTCGACGCCGCGGTGAGCGATCCGGAAGGCCATGCCGGCGGCCTCAAGATGCTCAAGGGCAAGCGCCGGGCGCAGGCGTGGTACTCGATGTTCATCGGACGCGATTTCCGCCGTGCGGTGCAAGCCGGCCGCCAGGGAAAACTGCTGGAGGGCTGGGAGGAGCGCCTGAAGGTGCTGCCCAGTTCGACGACCCCTTTCGCGGAGGACGAGCTGGGCGCCTGGTGCACCCTCGCCGGCCTGTCGCCCGAAAATGCAACGACGGTCTTCGAGGAGCTGGCCGCACGCGAGGACCGGACCGGACTCACGACGCTTGTGCTCGCGCGCACCGCCCCAAAGCAGCGCAAGGCGACAGCGGCGCCGACCGGCACGACCCTCGCCTACTACCGGTCGGACGACGACTGCCCCTACCTCAGGTTCTTTCCGGCGCCATGGCCGCGGCATCCCGGCGTGTCGGACAAGGAACAATGGGCGATCCTGTGCAGCGGCGGGGGCATCTCGGGCCTGCGGCTCCGCCTCTCCGTCGAGGGCCCGGCGCCGGTCCAGCTGGAGCGCGTCTACGTGCGTGCGCTGCCTTTCTACAATGGGCAGCTGACATCGCTGACCTCGATCGCGGAGCACGAATGGACGGCGCCCGATCCCGGCGCTGCCTGCCCGGCGGAGCTCGCCATCGAGATTCCCGGCTTCGTGGTGCCGGCGGCCGATCCGCAGAGCCGCAGGCTGGTCATCCTCATCCTGATCGTTCAGGCGACGCTGCCCCAGGAGGGCGAGGCGACGCTCACCCCTTCGGTCGAGACTGCGGCCGGGATTCGACCGTCCCCTGCTTTGCCGCCGCTGCGGCTCCGCGCCCTCCAGCCGGCCTGGGTTCCGCTGGTCAGCCGGTCCAATTCGCCCAAGCCGACGCGGCACGAGCAAGTGCTGCGTCTCAACACCCCCTCGGTATGGTCCGGCGTGGCCGTCCTTCCGGCCGACGGCGGCGACGCGCGCGAGCGGGCGCGGTCGCTGGCCGAGGGGTGGCTGGCATCGCTCTCGCCCGAGGCCGGGACGATGGCCGTGGTTCATACCCAGAAGCACATGAGTCCGAGCTTCAACATCTCGAAGACGACCAGGACGCTGCCCCTCGCCGAACTCACCCGCGACAAGCTGTGGCCGCGTCTCTTCGACGAGGAGACCGACTACCAGACGATCACCATTGGCCTCGCCCGCCCGGAGGCGCCGCACGCCCATGCCGGCGTGACCATCCAGGCGTCGTTGCGCGGCTTCGCCGGCATTTTCGGCAGCGGCACGCTCTCCTGCGCCATCTGGCTGATCGATCATGAGCAGGTCCGCCGCGAGATCGGCAGCTCGGCGGAGGCTGCTGGGGAGGTGTTCGAAGGATGGATCGGGACGGTCGAGCCCATCCAGGCCTGGATTGCCCGCGCCGCCTGGATCCCCGAGTTCAACACCTACGACGAATTCGTGCAGACGGTATACGAGAGTGCCGTGGCGCCGGACTGGCACCGCGCGGATCGCGCGCCGCGGATGCCGTGGCTGCGCTTCGTGGCCACGCGGCTGTGGCTCGACGAGTCTTTCGTTGAGGCTCTCGATCTTCGGCAGCTCGAAGCCGTTGCCGAGCTCAGCCGGCACGGCCGGGTGACCGCGCTGTCGCTGCGGTCCGGGCGGTCCCTCGCGGAGCTCGAAGCGGCGCTGGCACCCATCCTGCCGCGCTTCAGCGGCGGCCGGCTGCCGCGGGAGTGAGCCCCAGCGCCGACGAACGCCCGGCCGCTTCGGCCGCTCTCGCGTCTTCCGAGCGGGCCCGAAAATTGCTATCGTGTCGGCTCGGAAGTCGCCCGGTGAATTCCGGTGATCCTCCGCGCGTCAAATTAAATAAATAAAATAACGCAAACTGGGGAGCGAAACGATGTCACGAAAATTCCTCCTATCCGTATCGATGCTGGTGCTGGCCACAGGCGGGCTTGTGGGCGCCGGCCTTTTGGGCTCTGCCCCGCAAGCCGTGGGCCAGGTGTTCGTCGGCACTCCTGCCCCGCAGCAATTCGCGGCCCAGGGCAAGCCCTCGACCGCGAACGGCGAGTGGCCGACCAACGGCGCCGACGTGAAGTTCACACGCTATTCGCCGCTCGATCAGATCAACGCATCGAATTTCAACAAGCTCGAAGTGGCGTGGCGCTTCAAGACCGACGCGTTCGGCCCCTACCCCGAATACAAGCTCGAGGGCACGCCGATCATGGTCAAGGGCGTGCTCTACACGACAGCGGGCACGCGGCGCTCGGTGGTCGCCATCGATGCCAAGACCGGCGAGCTGATCTGGTCGCACTCGCTGCGCGAAGGGGAACGCGCCGCGAATTCCGCGCGCCAATTGTCGGGGCGCGGGGTCTCCTACTGGACCGACGGCCGCGGCGACGACCGCATCATCTACGTGACGACCGGCTTCCGCCTCGTCGAGCTCAACGCGAGGACCGGAGCGGTGATCCCCGCCTTCGCCAACGACGGCGTCCTCGACCTCAAGGTCGGCGTGGTGAAGGGAAACAACGAGCAGATCGACCTCGAGCGCGGCGAGATCGGCATCCATGCGGCGCCGACCGTGACCGGCGACGTCGTCATCGTTGGCTCCTCCATGCGCGAGGGCGCGACGGTGCCGACCCACAACAACACCAAGGGCGTGGTGCGCGCGTTCGACGTGCGCAGCGGCAAGCAGCTGTGGCGCTTCAACACCATTCCGCGCCCCGGCGAGTTCGGCAACGAGACCTGGGAGGACAATTCCTGGGCGATCAACGGCAACACCGGCGTGTGGGCGCACATCACCGTCGATGAAGACCTCGGCCTCGTCTACATCCCCGTGGAAACGCCGTCGTCGGACTATTACGGCGGACACCGGCCCGGCGCCAACCTGTTTGCCGAGAGCCTGGTGGCGGTCGATCTCAAGACCGGCGAGCGCAAGTGGCACTTCCAGTTCGTCCATCATCCCATCTGGAATTGGGACATGACGTCGGCGCCGATCCTCGCCGACATCACCGTCAACGGCCGGCCCGTCAAGGCGGTCAGCGTCGCCTCCAAGCAGGGCTGGCTCTACGTGTTCGACCGCGTGACCGGCCAGCCGGTGTGGCCGATCGAAGAAAGGCCGGTGCCGCAGTCGGACGTGCCGGGCGAGAAGACCGCGGCGACCCAGCCGTTCCCGCCGGACGCGTTGCAATACGCGCGCAACTTCATCAAGTTGCCCGACGACCTCATCGACTTCACGCCGGAGCTGCGCCAGGCGGCCCTCGATTATCTCAAGCGCTATAAGGTGGTGCCCTCGCCGTTCGCGCCGGCCGTGCTGGGCGACAGCAAGGGCATCCTCGGCGCCATCGTGGCCGGCACCGCCACCAACTGGCCGGGCTTCGGCTACGACCCCGACACCCACACCGCCTTCATGCCGGCGGGAAATACGCCGGGCGTACGCTCGCTCGTCGCCCCGCCCGGGGAGTTCTCCGACATCCGATACGTTCAGGGGATCGCCGGGCAGCAGTTCCGCGAAATCCTCGGACCCGGCGATTGCTGCGCCGCCGGCCAGCCCCGCACCGCGGAACGGGCGCGTGCGGCACGCAATCCCGCGACGGCCAATGCGAGTCCGCCCCCGGGCGGTTTCGGCGGCCTGAACGTGCAGGGTCTGCCGATCTCCAAGCCGCCCTACGGCGTCCTCGCCGCCGTCGACCTCGACAAGGGGCAATTGAAATGGCAGACGCCCCACGGCGACACGCCCGACCAGGTGCGCAATCATCCCGCGCTCAAGGGGCTCGACATCCCCAAGACCGGCCAGGCGCAAACCTCGGGCGTCGGTCTCGCCATCACCAAGACCCTGGTGATCATGGGCGATCCCGTGGCGACCACCACGCCGGAGCATCCCCGCGGCGCCATGCTGCGGGCCTATGACAAGGCGAGCGGGCGTGAGGTCGGCGCGGTGTTCATCCCGGCCCCGCAGAGCGGCAATCCCATGACCTACATGGTGGACGGCAAGCAATACATCGTGGTGGCCGTCAGCGGCGGCAGCTATTCCGGCGAATACATCGCCTTCAGCCTGCCGAACTGATCATCTGGAGGCCAATTTGAGGGGATCAGTCTAACAACATCAAACAGTTATGACTGGTCCCCATCGCCATCGCTTCCCAATTCCCGGTTCAGGGAAGCGCCGGAGAAGCAGCTCATCGCCTACAATTGGGAGTGTATCGAGCTCAGTCGCTTGTCGTTGCGAGCGTAGCCCAAGCGCGGTGAATCGAAATGGTCGTCCACGATTCTCAATCCGCGCATTTCGTCCGTGCGAACGAGTTCCCATCCGCCCGGATCGCTTGCTGAAACCCCGCATCGCCAACAGAGCAATGCGTGGTCGCCTGCCTGGGTGACGCCATAGGCGTAGGGCTCCACGATGTGCTCGCACCCCGCCTTGGTGCTGTAGGCAAGCAGGTGCCTTATCGCAATGGCGTCGCATAAGGCTCGGATCATTGGCATTTTCCTCGCAGATTGGCGCCTGGGACGACGCAGGCGCGTGTGGCGCAGCAAAACGTGGGCTCAGGCGGTCATCCGACCCAAACGGATCGCGAAACGTTCGAAGGCGGCTTCCGTCCACCTCCAACCTTCACCATTACCCCAGCCAGATAGGCGAGTTGGTTTACCGTGAGGCAAACCACGATGGTTCCAACCCCCGCAAGCGGGCCGACCCCCTCGCCGTACAGCAGGATCGAAGCAAAACTCGCAAGTGCAAACCCCGAGGCCAGAATTGCGACCCACGAGAAACAAAGTCCGAGTGCAAACCCCACGATTGCGCCCGCCGCCAGCAGAAACAAAATGGTATCCATAACAACGACCAATCCTGCGCGTGCTAGAGCATGATCCCGAAAAGTTGCAGACTTTTCGGACAAGACGATGCTCAAAATCAAAGACTTTAGAGCGCTATCCGATTCAACCTGAAACGATAGCGTTCTAGGAGCTGGTTCAATATCCAGTTGGTCTGCAACATTGTCATCCCCCCATTTGAGGGGGGCGCACGAGAACACTGCCAATGCGATCTGATATCGCCCTGATCGGAACAATCACAATCGAAATGACCGTCGGTTATTCCTTCCTCACGCGCACTCTCGCCGGTTCGGCCGGGCGTCGGTGCGGATGAGCCCACATTTCGTGCATACCATGAGCGGCCCGAAACTGGGCACCGGCACGTCATCCCGGCCAGGCGCTCAGGATGGCCCGGTAGTGACACTGCCAACAGCATGTTGCCCAGCGTCATCGGCTCGATCGGGTCGCTGGAGCGAGGGCGGGCCATGGGTGTATTCTACCGCGTCACGGGAGATTCGTTCCCTGCATTGGGGGATAAGGAGGAGATCATGCGCAAATATTTTCTGGCGACATTGGTCGGTGCTGTTTTCGCAACCGCCATGGCTTTGCCCAACCGGGTCGGTGCAATGACGTTCAGCACCTCCTCGGGCGTGCTGAGTGCTACGGGGGCCGTCGACGTTGCGCAGCCTGAGCAGGTCCGCTGGTGCGGTTGGCGCGGATGCCGAAGTCGCTATTATGCTTACTATCGCCCGTCGCCGTACTATGCCTATCCGTACGACTATTACCGCCCCAGCTGGGGCTGGGAGTGGCCGCACTGCCTGCAAACTGCACTGCTACGCTGCTGAGATCAGCAAGCCCGCACACCTGAGAGTTCCCACGCCAGCACGCGCCCTGAGCACCCATGGCGGCAAGTTGGCGTAGGGCGCGGTGCACGTCCATCCCGATCGGCAACACGGTCGCAACGATCTGCTACCAGCCGTCAGCTGCTAAAGGATTTTCCGACTTTCAGTCAAATCTTCCAATTGGCCGATTCTGCTGCTGACTTGGTGAGGGGGCCCCATGGACAGGTCCGAGGGGTCGAGTTGGTGGGAGCATCCAAGCGTTTTTGCTCGGCGCCACGGGCGTGACGACCGCGACAAACGGGCGGACACCTCGGTGACCGCGCCGTCGCAGCAATTGCAACTCCTGCTACTTCTCGGAGCCGCTCTAGTGAGGGCCTTCGAGCATCAACAGCCGGATACGGGAGCGCGGCTCGGATTTGAAATCAGCGCCCGTTCGGAACGTTGTTTCAGTTCACCGTAAGTCGAGACAAACTCTCCACAGCTGGCGCATACCACCGCATTTCCGTCTTCCAACTCTCTCGGGTAGACAAAAGCGGGGCTGCCGCAAGCGGAACATTTCATGTCGCTCATCAGGCACCTCATTTGCATGCCGCCCGACACAGGCGCGCCCGGCCACGATCACATGGGGCCGAAAGCCTCATCAGAAAAAAAAGCGCGGGGGATGCAGCGCCCACGCGCTGGGGCGAGCGCCTATCGGCATTCCGACCATTGTCTTAGATGACGATTCAAATAACCGGCAAAGCAATGGGCAGGTTTAACCAGCCATGCGACCATAATGCTCATTGTTGGGCCTCGTTTGCTCTACTTGCCAGCGGTCGCGAGCTGCGATGAAACGTTCGAAAACGTGGACTGTAACTGCGAACCGAGCGTGTTGACGACCGTAATGATAGCAACAGAAATGCCGGCTGCGATCAGGCCATATTCGATCGCGGTCGCGCCGGATTCGTCGTCGGCAAAACGTTTGATGAGATTGGTCATTGGTTGCTCCTGATAGCATTTCGGTTTTACGCCCGGTTCTTGCCGGAGCTTGTGCGTCGCCCGGTCACTGAACCCGACACAACGCTAGATGGCGGTAATTGCCGTCGTGTTAACGCGATTGAATAAAGTTGGACGACATTTCTCCGAATTATCACGGTTAATCGTCAGTCAATTGTCGATGCGAGGACAGCTCGTTTGCATGGAGCCCTGGCCGTCACATTCGCCCGTCGACCGGTTGCCAGCGCTTCTCGGCGACCTGGCTCCCGGCCACGACACCGTGGTCTTGAAGACTGGGGCTTCCGCGGCATTGTGATGGCGAGCGGCGGTCGAGCGAGGGCACACCGCCGTGTTCGGACTTTTGGCCTGGTGGACGACGGCAGGACCACCGAACTCGCCGGGCTTTGCGCTTACAGCGGTTGGATGCTGAGTGCAGGCATGAGATAACCAGGCAGGCGCCGGCCGATCGACGGGCCGTGCGTTGCAACAGGCAAATCGGGCCAAGAGGTAAACCATGATGCAACGAGGTGCTTTTTTCCTCGTACTATCCTGGTCCGTACTCGCCGCACCTGCGCTTGGCCAGGATTTCGCCCCCTCATCGACGGTGGGTGATGACATTCGGTCGCCGGATGACGCCCCGCAAGGAGTTGATCGAATTGCATCCGTCTGTCAGATGATCAGGTCTGCCGCATCGGCGAACGACCTACCGCCGGATTTTTTCTTGCGTGTCATCTGGCAGGAGAGCCGGTTCAAATCAGATGCGATCGGCCCGGTGACGCGCAGTGGTGCGCGAGCATCGGGGATCGCCCAGTTTATGCCGGCAACGGCGGCCGAACGCGAATTGACCAGTCCATTCGATCCGGCGCAGGCTTTGCCGAAAGCGGCGGAATTCCTCCGCGAACTGCGCGCCGAATTTGGTAACATTGGACTGGCTGCCGCCGCCTACAATGCGGGTCCACAACGCGTGCGCGACTGGCTTGCCGGAAAGCGCAACTTGCCGAGTCAGACCCAGGCCTACGTGCAGATCGTGACGGGGCGCAATGCTGAGCAGTGGGTAAGGTCGGAACCGATGCAAATGACGGATGTGAGGACGAAGGACGTTTCGTGCATTGAAAATCCTCGGGCCCCTTCGATTGCTTACCGGGAGAATGGAGTTTCGCCGGCCACCGAGCTTAACCCAAAGAGCCCAATGCCGGAGTGGGTTGTCCAACTCATCGGAGACGAATCAGAGAACCGGGCGCTTACGCGATACGCGCAGCTCAAAAAGAAACACCCTGACATTCTGGGCGGCGTCGAGCCTATCGTCTCGCACACCGGGTTCAACTTGGCGACCGCCTGGAATCGGGTCCGGATCGTCGCGGATACGCGCCAGGCCGCCGAATCGCTGTGCACGCGCTTGCAGTCGTCCGGGGAGTTCTGCATGGTTCAACGGAACTGGCTCAACGACCCGACTGGCTCAGGGTCAAAGGCCATGGCGCGGGCGCGCGCGAGGGGCGGCGGTGGTGAAACGCGAGGGACCGAAACAACGCCGCTGAGACAGAAGAACAGCGCCCCCAACACAGCAGGCGACTGATTTTCAATTGAACATGACTCTCGAACCCGTCGTCGCGTGACTGAACACCTTATCCTACGGGCAGCTGTTGTCGAAGGCCGGCGACCACGCGACCGCGCACAACGACGCAGCGCCATGACTGCGCCTTATGTGCTATCCTGACCGAGCCTTCGCCTGCCTAGTGACTGCGGGAGGAAAGAGCGATGACAATTGAGCACGCGGCGCTTGCGATCGGCGCATTCCTGATCGTGGTAATCCTGCTCTCGATAAAGCTGCATTTCACGGATGCGCGACTAAGAAAGATGCAGAAGGAGCTCAATGAGTTTCACATCTTATACAACCGCCTTTTCATGACGGCGATGATCCAAGGGGGCAAGTCCAATGCCGAATCGATTGCGCTGGTTCCACCATCGAACCCCGTGGAAGCCGAGCACCAAACATCAGGCCCCAGGATCGTTCGATAAACAGCGGCTGCCAGAGGGGCCCCAGCGCTTTCGCTGAGATGGTAGCGACACCTGGCCCTGATGGCCGCAAACTTCGCCCGACTGCCGGGGGCTCCTGCGGACGCGCGCTCGCGTTAACCCCGGACAGCGCTGCCATGCTGCGCGCGCAAGGGACGCTGATAGCATCAGGATTTGACCGACGGTTTTATGCAAAGCCGGATGGTCCGCGATCCGCGCAGGCTTTGCAACCGGGCAGCATGTAATTGGCGCTGTTCAACTCCTCTGCCGTCACCGGGGTGTGGCGAAGGAGCGCGTCCCGGCGAATCCAGCGCCTTCCTACACAAGTCCCAAGTCATTCTGGCGCCGATCGGCCTCGAATTGATCGGAGGTGGGCCTTCAAATGAAGGAGGGCGTGGCACCCCTGCCAGGGTAGGGAGCATGAAAAAATTCCCAACTATTTTTCTGGAAAGTGCCCAAACTTTTGACAAACAATTCGTGTGATTGGCTACCGTCGCGAGTTCCGAAGCAACCGTTGAAGCGCTCGTGCTGCCAGGGAGGCTCGGGAATGAGTACGCTTCAAGCGTTTTTGCTCGGTGGAATGGTGTCGTGGACGCCTAGTCTCGTGTATTTGGCCTACCAACTCTGGCGGGCACCCCTGCTCAAATCCGACGAAGGTGGGTTGCGTCCGAACAGGTGAACTGGCGTTCCTCTCAAAAAATGGCTCGGATTACCAGCCAGCTCAAGAAAGCGATCCAAAGCCCCTGGACGCCAACTGCCACTAAGCCGAATGCGACGAGCAAAAGCGTGACGCCCACACCTCCCCGCGCCGGTCGATGGGGTGCGGCCTCCGCTTCAATCATGCGCTCGGCCGCAATCAAGTTGACGCTAAGTCCAGGCTCTGGATTCATCCCGTTTCCCCATAGGCGCATGCGCGAGGTGTTATGATTGGTAGCGGGAGACGCTTGACCGGTTCATGACGTCGACGAACCTCATGGCCCCACCCTATGCGAACCCTCGAAATACACACGTTAAAGCTGTATTGGCGGTTAATGGCCGGCCGTCATTCGGCGGTCACGCAAGCGCGACCCCGGAAAAGCTGGAAGACTGAAAACGTTGGGGACTCAGTCCGAGATCTCGGGATCGCGAAGATTTTGAAATGGGCGTGAGATGGCCTTCGGTAGCCAACTTGGCCGCGATCTCACGGATCACTTTGGTCGGCCGCGGCAGATTCTCTCACATGCGCCGCCGGCGTCACGGGCAGAGCGGCAACCACATGCGAAGATCCGAGGGCCTTCGGCAGTCCTGATCGTTTGGCGGCGAAGGAACGCTCGCAACGCCCGGCGGCGCGGCGGCGCCCTGAACGCCTGGTGGCGGCAGTCCGCCCTGAGCGGTCGGCGGCGGAACTCCGCCTTGAGCGCTCGGTGGCGCGCTGAAGCCTTTGTTTTTCTCCGAGTAGCCGAGTCGCGCCATGCAGCCGTCATAGACGCCCATATTGACGACGCCACGGTCGAGCGCGGCGGCCTGGTTCGTCGACCGCACGGATTTCTGCATTTCTTCGCGGCAGGCCGTCTTGTCGACCTCGAGCTGGTCGGCCGAGGCCTGTGAGCCATCCACCTTGAACCACGGTTTCGTCTCGAGGTCCGCACAGGCGGCGAGCGCGAGGCACATGAGTAGCCGTAACGCGTTCACCGCATTGATCCTTTCGGGGTTGGCCCGGTTGCAGCAATTATAGCCGCATGTCCGCTCGGAAAAGAAGGGCCTCGATCGGCCCCAAAAGGGGTCGTCCCGGCCGGCACCCAGGCCGCAGACTCAGGCTAAGATGCCCGAACGTCACTCCGGCCGGCGAACCGATGGGCAGCTTCTGCCGCGACTGTCTTGCCGATGTCCCCGCAGGCGGCGCGCGCTGCGCTGTCTGCGGCTCGCCGCGGCTTGCCCGCCATCCCGAGCTCGACCGGCTCGCCATCGCGCATGTGGACTGCGACGCCTTCTATGCGGCGATCGAGAAGCGCGACGATCCCTCGCTGCGCGACAAGCCTGTCATCGTCGGCGGCGGCCATCGCGGCGTCGTCGCCACCGCCTGCTACATCGCGCGCACCTTCGGAGTGCGCTCGGCGATGCCGATGTTCGAGGCGCGGCGGCTGTGCCCCCATGCCGAGGTGGTCCGCCCGGACATGGCGAAATATGCCCGCGCCGGCCGCGAGGTGCGCGCCATGATGCTCGACCTCACGCCGCTGGTGGAGCCTTTATCCATCGACGAGGCGTTTCTCGATCTTTCCGGCACCGAGCGCCTGCACGGCATGCCGCCGGCAAAGGCGCTGGCGCGGTTTGCCGGCATGGTCGAGCGGAAAATCGGCATCACCGTCTCGATCGGGCTGTCGCAGAACAAGTTTCTCGCCAAGATCGCGTCCGATCTCGACAAGCCGCGCGGCTTCTCGGTGCTCGGCGCCGGCGAGGCGGCGGCGTTTCTCGCGCCCAAGCCGGTGACCTTCATCTGGGGCGTCGGCAAGGCCATGGGGGCGAGCCTCGCGCGCGAGGGTTTCCGCACCATCGCGGATCTGCAGCGCGCCGACGAGACCACCTTGATGCGCCAGTTCGGAACCGAAGGGCTGCGGCTCGCGCGGCTCTGCCGCGGCATCGATGCGCGCAGCGTCAATCCGGAGCGCGAGACCAAGAGCATTTCCGCGGAGACGACGCTCAACGAGGACCTCGCCGCATTGCGGCCGCTGGAACGGCTGTTGTGGGAGCTGACCGAGAAGGTCTCAGCGCGGCTCAAGGCCAAGGAACTCGCCGGAGCGACGGTGACGCTCAAACTCAAGACCGCCGATTTCCGCCTGCGCACACGCGCCCGCTCGCTCGCCGCGCCGACCCAGCTGGCAGGAAGGATTTTCGCGGCCGGGCGCGAGCTGCTGGCGCGCGAGACCGACGGCACCAAGTTCCGCCTGATCGGCATCGGCGTCAGCGCGCTCGCCGACGCCGCCGACGCCGACCCCGCCGATCTCGTCGATCACAGCGGCGCCCGCAGCGCCGCCGCCGAGCACGCCGTCGACCGGCTGCGCGAGAAGTTCGGCCGCGACGCCGTGATCAGGGGGATCGCGCTGGAAGACGACAAGCCGGAGTGAGGTCGGCGTGTTGGCTTGATCGCTTTTCGCCGGCTGCCCCGCGTCTGCGCTGACTCGCCACAAGTCGCACGCCCGGGGCGAGCCTTCCCGACGAGCGCGCTCATTGGCCGCCCTCCACAGATCGACGCGACGGGACTACCAACCCTGGGACGTTGGGCGTGGCTTCAGAGACGTTATCTGGAATAGGCGTTATCGGGACCAATCGCCCGCCTCGCGCCGCGGCGGCTCATGGGAGCGGATCGCCGGGCCCGGTCCGTTGGCGCTACGCGGCAGGTTCACTCCAGTAAGCCGCCGCCTTGGGCGACCGAAGCCAGATCATTTTCTTGTCTCCTTCGACCGACAATTTGCCTATATCACGCTGATCTCGCTGATCGGCTCGACGACCAACCTGTTCCCGGTGCAACCTGTTCCCGGTGCAACCTGTTCCCGGTGCAACCTGTTCCCGGTGCAAGGTCAACCAAGTTTCGAACGCCACGTTACGGGAGAGCGCCAGTCAGTTGCCGATAAAGTCGCCGAATGACCGTTGGCCTTTGGGTGTCATAGCCGCGCAGCTTTTCATACTGCGGCCATTGGATCGTAGCGACAGCCTGGTCCTCCGTTATGCCGCGTGCAATCGCTTGCTGAACGGAGTCACGGACATCCACCAGCATCTGTCGATAACGGAGAAACTCTTCCCGGGTTTGCTTGGGGTCGGCGGGAAGGGAACTATGTCCCGGCACGAAGATATCTGCATCGAGGCCTGCGGCCGTCTCCACGGTCTTCAGCCAGTCAAGGCCGTAGCCATCGTTCATGAACAGAAATTGGCCCGCGGAAAAGATCTCACTCAAATAAACAATCCGGTCCTGCGGAACATAGATGATGCTGTCGCCCCGTGTGTGAGCACGGCCCAGATAGAGAACCTGGATTTCCTTGCCACCGAGGTAGAGCGTGATCCGATCCCGGAAAGTCTGATTGGGAAGTCTCGCTTTCTGCTCCTCTGGCGGTACCTTGTCCCTCTCCATTTGTCGAACGAGATCGGTTCGATAGAGCTCGTGTCCAATCTTCCATACGTCCGCGTAGGCAGCGTTCCCCTTTGAATATGGGTTATGGTAGGGCGAAGAGACCAAGAAACGAACTGGCTGTCGAATCGTATTGGCAATCGCTTCTCGTTCGGCCCGCGCTACGGCCTCGGAATCCAGGGCATCGAATACAACCACTCCCTCGCTGGTCGCGATGATCCCGCTGTTCAAATCGCCGGAACTGAACACGTAATGGCCGGGAATGATCTCGCGTATGCTGCTGGTCTGGCCGCGCTGCGCCTGCTGCGAGTACGCAGAAGCGCAACACAGGAGCACGACAACCAGTCCTATGGTCGGTTTCAGCACTGCCGTTTCCTCCGGTTATTACGGCTCGATAGGACGTTCGCCTGCCGGTGGTGCGAGCGCCCTATTTCAGCTCGAATTCGACGAATTCGATGAGGGTCGTACCGGTGTTCTTGACCGCCCTCGTCTGCCCGGCATCCTGCCAGATGAAATCGCCTTCGTACGGAGCCATGCCACGATCGGCCGATCCGGGCACCATTTCGGCCAGTACGCCGCCGTGGACGTAGACCCTGAGTCCCGGTGCCGTTTGCGTGATCTGCCCGGTAGCCTCTCCCGGTTTCAGGACGACACGCCAAGCCCGTATGCGCGCGTTATCCATGATCTGGGTGTAGCCAGCGACGCCCGAGCGGTTCGACACCGTGGTTCCGGCCGGCCCGCGATCTTTCAGAATGAAGGAGATGTTGTGGAACGGCGTCGGCCCGACATTGGTCGCCTTGTGCGTACGCGGGCCGTCCTTGGTCACATTCGTAAACGTCGTACGGCCCGGTGCACCTTCGCCGCCGGTACCCGGCGCGCTCACTTCGGACGAGCCGTAATTCTGGTTCGTCTGCGAGGCCGGCGTCAGGTTCACCGACACGGAGTCGGCATAATGGATGTGATAACCGGTGTTGCGCCCGGGTGGAATATTGACGTTCAGCAAGATGAGGTAGTCGTTGGAAAAGACCGGGATGTGGAACGGAGCCTTGTCCATGGGCACCGGCTTGTCCTCGAGCTGGGCGGACGCCGGCTGCGCCAGCGCGCAGGAGAGCACGAATAACGACGCTGAAATGACATGCCTCATGGAGTTCCTCCCACTTTGACCGTGGCGCGGATAGTACATCGTGCCGGCTTGAGGCAGAAGCGCCCGGAAACAGCGTGCTCTGCCCGCGATCCGTCCCCTCAACAAAGCGCTTCATCCGATGCCCCGCATGTCGCCAGGAATCATAGCGCCCAAATCAATCCAGACAGAGCGTTTTCACACAGCCTGGGTCAAACACGGCCCTGCCGGCCAAGGGGATGACGCGGCAGGAGCACCCCCGAAAGCTGACCCGCCGGCCGGCAGCCGTCGCGGCAGAGTCGGGCCAGAAGCCGACTTACGCAGCGCAGCGAAGGATGCGCGCAGCCCGGCTCTGAAGGTCGCTATCTTCCGGTCTCCCCAGAGAGCGGAATTTGGGAACGCCGAGATAGTCGGCGACCGTGTTCGCCTCGACCGTGATCGACTGCTTGTTGTGCAGGGTCAGTTCTTTCACCGCCTTACGGATGAGGCTTGAGAGCTCGCGCTCAAGATTGCGCACGCCCGCCTCGCGCGTGTAGCGGCGAATGAGCAGCAGCAGGGCCTCGTCGTTGATCGACCATTCCTCTTCTTTGAGGCCGTGCTTGGCAATCGCGTGCGGGATCAGGTGCTTGCGCGCGATCTCGACCTTCTCGTCTTCGGTGTAGCCAGCGATGCGCATGATCTCCATGCAGTCCATCAAGGGCGGCGGGATGTTGAGCGTGTTCGCCGTGGCGATGAACATCACGTCGGAGAGATCGTAGTCGACCTCGAGATAATGGTCGTTGAAGGTGTGGTTCTGCTCGGGGTCGAGCGCTTCGAGCAAGGCCGTAGACGGGTCGCCGCGGAAGTCCGCGCCCATCTTGTCCACCCCGTCCAACAGGAACAGCGGGTCCGACGACTTCACCTTGCGCATCGACTGGATGATTTGGCCCGGCATCGAGCCGATATAGATGCGCGGGTGCCCACGGATTTCCGCCTCGTCGCTCACGCCGCCCAGCGACACGCGCACAAAGTCGCGTCCCGTGGCACGGGCGATCGATTTTCCAAGCGAGGTCTTGCCCACGCCGGGCGCACCGACTAGGCACAGGATCGGTCCGGTCAGCTTGTTGGTGCGCTGCTGGACCGCAAGGGACTCGACGATGCGCTCCTTGACCTTCTCAAGGCCGTAATGGTCGTTGCTCGAGGATCTCCTGCGCGAGCGCCAGATCCCTCTTCACCTTGGTTTTCTTGTTCCAGGGAATCGAGAGCAGCCAGTCGAGATAATTGCGCACGACTGTAGCCTCGGCCGACATCGGTGACATCTGCCGAAGCTTCTTGAGCTCCCGCTGCGCCTTCTCGCGTGCCTCCTTCGAGAGCTTGGTGCGATTAATCTTGTCCTCGATCTCGGGGAGCTCGCTGGTCATGACGAGAAGTCCTTCTGTTGTGCCCCCTCGTGCCTCGACCCACTGGGAATCGCCTGCGCTTGGCGCTGTGCCGCCGTGCTTCCGACCGAAAGCATAGCACGCACTGCTGCGCTGCGGGATTTCAATTTGGCCTCATGTCCGCTTGTGGGTCAGATTCAGCCATGCCGAACGGCAGCCAGCGTGGCGGCATCACCCTCAAAACCGGACGCCACGGCTTTTGGGGGCCGGTCGCCGCGGAGGCTGTTGGCGCTCTGCGGCCCGCACGTCCAGCCAGATATGCCCCTCGTAGAGCCGCAAGCGCCGCATTAGCAGTTCGCGTCAAATCGAGCTGCCACCTCACTTGCAGGCGGGCACGTCCTTGACTTCGAGCTGGGACATCACGCCGGAGACAACGAAATCGCCGTAGTCGAGGGAGAGCGCGCGGGAGATGCCGTTCTCGAAGAGCTCGAAGCCGATGGCGTAGACCGGAAGCTGCTCGCCGCTTGCGCTGCCCTGCTCGAAATAGCTGATGGTCACCGGCCAGCGCTTGAGGTTCGCCAGCATCGGCTTGCCGGCCGCGGCGTCGTCGGGCTTCTTCTCGTTGGGCGCAATTTCGCGGCCGATCACGGTGAGCGTCGAGTAGGTCTTTTCGCCGTTCTCCGAGCCGTCATAGACCGGCAGCTCGAGCAGCGTCTTGCCCTCCTTGGCGGCATCGATGATGCGACGCATGTGCTCGGTCGGGAACACGATTTTGGCGGCGAGATCGACGGTCTTGGATTTCGGCTTCGTCAGCTTTACCTCGACCTCCGAGCTGCTGCGCTCGGCATTGCCGTTGACTGAATCGACGACGCGGTCATTGACGGTATTCTGAGAATTGAAGCGGAAGGTCTTGGCTTCCCCCTCCTCCCACGTGGTGGCCTGGAGGTCGCTCAGCGCCACCTTGCCCTCGCCGCTGTCGATCTCGGACACCTGGCGGAACTGCAGGGCATAGCCTTCGCAGGCGCTGCCGTTGAAATCATAGAGAATCCGGCCGCGCACCGACTGGATCGGACGCTTGCCGCGGCTGCGCGTGAGGGTGAGGTCGTAGACCGCGCGGTGGGGCGCAAGCACCGTCGCGCCTTGCGCTGGCGCAACCCCGGGCAGACCGGCCAGCGCGGCCGCAATCAACACGGTGGCTGTCGGCACGGCGATATGAATATGCTTCATCGAACCTCCTTCCGGCATGATGCCGGGCGATTCGGGGCGCGCGCCCGATCGCAACCATAGAAGTCATGGGAAACAGCCGCAACAGCGGGACTGGCCTCGGCCCGGGAAGATATGTGAATCATGGTGTTTGTTTGACTGCCGGTCTTTTTGGGCCCGATCGCGGCGAATTTCCCCGCTCCGAGCGTGCTTGCAAGAAACCGGCCGATCGGCGAAGTATCGTGAAGTATCGCGGCAGGAGGGGCCCAATGTCCGGATTGATCGACAAGAAACTCGAAGAGCTCGGCATCACGCTGCCGACCCCGGCGGCGCCGGTCGCCAATTATGTGGGCTTCGTGCGGTCCGGACGCCTGCTGTTCGTGTCGGGCCAGCTCTGCCTGCAGGATGGTACCCTGGTGGCCAAAGGCAAGCTCGGCGTCGGTGTCACCGTCGAGCAGGGCCAGGCCGCGGCGCGCGCCTGCGCGGTCAATCTGCTGGCGCAACTCAAGGCCGCGCTCGGCGATCTCGACAAGGTCGTGCGGGTGGTGCGGCTCGGCGGCTTCATCAATTCGCAGCCGGAGTTCCTCGACGGGCCAAAGGTGATGAACGGCGCCTCGGACCTCATGGTGGCCGTGTTCGGCGACAAAGGCCGGCATGCCCGCACCACCGTGGGCGTGGCCGTGCTCCCGGCCGACGCCGCCGTCGAGGTCGAGGGCACCTTCGAAGTTTCGTGAGCCCTGCCAAATGTCATGATGCCCGTGTCGTGATCCCCGGTTCCGCAGCGCGCGACCTCGCCTGGCTCACCGCCCGGCCGATCGCCCATCGCGGGCTGCATGACGCCGCCCGCGGCATCATCGAGAACATGCCGGCGGCGGCCGCCGCGGCCATTGCCGGCAATTACGGCATCGAGGTAGACCTGCAGATCAGCGCCGACGGCGAGGCCATGGTGCATCACGACGACGCGCTCGGCCGCCTCGCCGAGGGCGACGGTGCGCTACGCGACCTCACCGCCGCCCGCCTGAAGCAGGTCCCGTTCAAGGCGACCGCCGAGCGCATGATGACGCTCGGCGAGCTCTGCGACCTCGTCGCCGCCCGCGCGACCCTTGTGCTGGAGCTCAAGAGCCGTTTCGACGGCGACCTCCGCATTGCCGCCCGCGCCGTGGCGGTGCTCGCCTCCTATGGCGGGCCGGTCGCGATCGGCTCGTTCGACCCGGCGCTCGTCTGCGAAGTGCGGCGGATTGCGCCACAGCTTGCCCGTGGCATCATTGCGGAGCGTCACTATGACCACCCCGAGTGGCGGTTTCTCAGCGCCGCCCGCAGGCTGGAACTGGCATTTCTCATGCATGGCTGGAAGAGCCGCCCCGATTTCGTCGCCTACCGGGTCGGCGATCTCACCGCGGTTGCGCCGCGTGTGGCGCGACATATGTTCGGCTTGCCGCTCCTGACCTGGACGGTGCGCAGCGACAAGGACCGCGCCATCGCCGCCCGTTGCGCCGACCAGATCATCTTCGAGGGATTTCGCCCCTGACAATGTCCCGTAAGCCGGCCGCCTCCCCTGAGACCCCCGACTTGCGCGTTCGCGTTCTCCCCGCGATCTCCGAGATCGCGGCCGCGGACTGGGACCGCTGCGCCGGCGGCCTCGATGCGGCCGGCGGCCCCAATCCCTTCACCCGCCACGCCTTCCTGGCGGCGCTGGAGGCTTCCAAATCGGCGACCGCGCGGACCGGCTGGCAGCCGCAGCATCTCGTTGCCGAGAGCAGCGGCGGCGCCGTCATCGGCGTTGCGCCGTGCTATCTGAAATCCCATTCGCGCGGCGAATACGTCTTCGATGCCGGCTGGGCCGACGCCTATGAGCGCGCCGGCGGCAGCTATTATCCAAAGCTCCAGGTGTCGGTGCCGTTCACGCCGGCGACCGGCCGCCGCCTGCTGGTCGCGCCCGGTCCGCATGCGGAAGTCGCGGAGACGGCGCTGGCGCAAGGGCTGGTCGAGCTGTGCAAGCTGCGAGAAGCCTCCTCGGCGCACGTCACCTTCATGACGCAGGCGGAATGGGAGCTGCTCGGCAAGCGCGGCTTTTTGCTGCGCAACGACCAGCAGTTCCACTGGGAGAACGGCGGCTTTTCCTGCTTCGACGATTTCCTCGCCGCGCTCGCCTCGCGCAAGCGCAAGACGATCAGGCGCGAGCGGCGCGAGGGCCTCGCCGACGGCATCGAGGTGGTGTGGCTCACCGGAAGCGATCTCACGGAGGCGGCCTGGGACGCCTTCTTCGCCTTCTACATGGAGACTGGCTCGCGCAAATGGGGCCGGCCCTATCTCACCCGCGCGTTCTATTCCCGGATCGGCGAGACCATGGCGGACCAGACCGTGCTGATCATGGCCAAGCGCGCCGGCCGCTTCATCGCCGGCGCGATCAACTTCGTCGGCGCCGGTACTCTGTTCGGCCGCCACTGGGGCGCGATCGAGCACCACCCGTTCCTGCATTTCGAGATCTGCTACTACCAGGCGATCGAATATGCCATCGCCCACAAGCTCGCCCGCGTCGAGGCCGGCGCCCAGGGCGAGCACAAGCTCGCCCGCGGCTATCTGCCGACGACCACCTATTCGGCCCACTACATCGCCGACCCCGGGCTTCGTCGCGCCATCGACGACTATCTCGCGCGCGAGCGCGCCTATGTGGAAGCCGCCGGCCGCGAGCTGCGCGAAGCGAGCCCGTTCCGCAAGGACGCCGCGCGCGAAGACGCGGGATTTTAGCTCTTCCAGTTCTTCAAGCGTCGCTTTTTTGTTGCTCCGCCGCAACAATTGAAAAGAGTTTTCGTCCGCGACCAGCCCTGGCCGCGGTGTCATGAAACCTACGTCCCGCCGTCATCTGGCGCTGCATAACTCCGGCTTCGCAACTGCAGCCGAAGGGACATTGCATGAGAACGCTGACACGAGGATTGACCGGGATGGCGCTTGCCGCGGCGCTGCTTTCCGCGGTCATTGTGCCGACGACGGGACTGGCCGGAAGCCTGCGGGCGCAGCACGTGCTGCTCATCAGCATCGACGGCTTCCATGCGGTCGATCTCGAGGTTTGCGTGGCTGCGGGGACATGCCCCAATCTCGCCAGCCTGACCAAGACCGGCGTGACCTACACCAATGCGTCGACAACCAAGCCGTCGGATTCGTTTCCGGGATTGCTGGCACAGCTCACCGGCGGCACGCCGAAGTCGACCGGCATCTTCTACGACGATAGCTATGACCGCACGCTATTCGCTCCGGGCAGCAATTGCACGATCGGGCCGGGCACCGAGATGAACATCGCCGAGCCGCTCGACCAAAATCCGCTTTCGATCGATGGCGGCGTCAATGCCAGCCTGACCGGGCTCAACAGCGCCGTCGCGATCAATCCGAACAACCTGCCGGGATCGAATGCCCACGGTGCCTGCGCTCCGGTATGGCCGCATAACCTCGTGCGCACCAACACCGTGTTCGGCGTGCTCCACGCACACCGGATGCGGACGGCATGGGCGGACAAGCACCCGGCCTACGACCTCATCAACGGCAACTCCCCCGCGACCCAGCCTACCAATGGGCCCGGCACCAATGTGGACGACTTCTTCGCGCCGGAGATCAATTCCGATCTGAGCCAGGCGAATATCAGCCTGATCGCGCAGCTCGGCCTCCACTCGACGGCGCCGGCTCCGACCCCGGTGGCGGGCAAGGACTTCACCGGGACGATTGCCGGCGTCGAATGGTATGACGGCATCAAGGTTCAAGCCGTTCTCAACGAGATCGCCGGGTTCGACCATACCGGGACACGCCATATGACCACCCCGGCGCTGTTCGGCATGAACTTCCAATCCGTCAGCGTCGGACAGAAGCTCGCGATCGGCGGCTACACCGATCCGTTCGGCACGCCGAGTGCAAATCTCGCCAACACCATCGCGTTCGTCGACGCCTCGATCGGACAGATGGTGGCAGCGCTCAACAAGAACGGCCTCGGCCGGAAAACCCTGGTCATCATCAGCGCCAAGCATGGCCAGTCGCCCATCGATCGCAGCAAGCGGACGGCGCTGGACGACGGCGCGGTGATCGCCACACCAATCGGCTCCAACTTCGCCTTCGACATCGGCGACGACGGCGTCCTGATCTGGCTCAAGCCGCCCTACAGCGCCGCAAACGTCGCGGCGGCGGTGGCTGCGCTCAACGCGTTCGAGGGCGATACCGGCATCGTCGAATGGCTGGCCGGCCCGCTGCTGAGCCTGCCCTTCCAGAACCCCGCCACCGATTCGCGCACGCCCGACATCATCGGCATTGCCCGAGTTGGCGTGATCTATACCGGCGGATCGAAGATCGCCGAGCATGGCGGCTTCAACGAAGACGATACCCATGTCGCGCTCATCGTGGCGAACGCCGGGCTCACGCCGTCCGTCGTCACCGCGGCAGTGGCGACGACGCAGATTGCGCCGACCATTCTCGAAGCCCTCGGTCTCGATCCGACTGCGCTCGATGCAGTGCGAATGGAGGGAACGACCGCGCTTCCGGGCCTGGACTGACCCACTGCTTTCCCGGCCGGGAGTTTGTCTCGCGAACCCGGCCGTAATGCGCAGCGCATCCTCCGCTCTGGAGGATGCGCCTTTTTTATCAGTCTTGACGGATCGCGGGATGCCCTCGACATTGGGCGGGCAAGGAGACCGCGATGGCGAGCTACGATCCCAACAACGTGTTTGCGAAGATCCTGCGCGGCGAATTGCCGAGCCACAAGATCTACGAGGACGACCGCTCCTTCGCCTTTCTCGACATCATGCCGCGCGCGCCGGGGCACAGCCTCGTCATTCCCAAGGCGCCCGCGCGCAACCTCCTCGACGTCGATCCCGATGATCTCGCCCATCTCGCGGGGATCGTGCAGAAAGTCGCCAAGGCCGGGGTGAAGGTGTTCAATGCGGACGGCGTGACCGTGCATCAGTTCAGCGAGGCGGCCGGCGGCCAGGTGGTGTTCCACCTGCACGTCCACGTGATTCCCCGGCAGAACGGCATCGCGCTCAAGCCCCCGGCGAGCTTCAAGGAGGAGCCGGCGGTGCTGTCGGATCAGGCGCTCAAGCTTGCCGCCGCTCTGCGGGAGGCGTGAACTCAGATTTTGCTAACCGACCACCCAGACGCCGACGAGAATCCCGAGCGTGCCGACGACGACGCCGGCCAGCACCGAGCGCTTGAGCAGGAAGAATGCCGCCATTCCCGCAGCGGCCGCCGTCAGTCGTATGGTCAGCGACACGTCCGCGAGCGCGCCGGGCGCGAACACGATGATCTTGGCGACGACGCCGGTGAGGATCGCGGTCGCGACTGCGCGCACCCACACGATCAGCTCGGAGCCCTCGTCGATGCCGTGCGAAACCACGACGCCGAGCATGCGCCAGATCTCGTTGGGCAGGAATCCGACCATGACGAGGGCGAGGTAAGGCCAGAGATCGACCAGCACGTTCATCGCAGGGCCTGCTGCAATCGATAGAGGCCATAGGCGGCACTGCCGCCGACGACACCGGTCCACAACAGGTCGAGACCGACCTTCTCATAGGCGAGCAGCGGCCCCATCACGACGCCGATGACGAACGCGGCGTGGTCCGACAGCAGCCGCGCATTGCGGAACGCCGAGGTCAGAAACGACATCGGGGTGAGGAACAGCATCGCGGCGACGAGCGTGTTGGGCAGAACGCCCGCGAGGTAGTAGCCGGCGATGGTGGAAATGACCGCGGCGATGACGAGGCCGGCGCCGAGGCCGTTGGCGAAGGCGACGCGGTGCTCGCGCGGCAGCCCGGGGGCGAGCCGCAGCGTCTCGATCCACATGCTCACCGCCGTGAAATGCGCGGGCAGGATCAGCTCGGCGGCGCGGGTCTTGCGCGATTGGAGCACCGGCAGCAGCGCGACCACCATGGGCAACAGCCGGATGGCGCTGAGCCCGACCGCGACGGCCGCCTCGAGCGGCGGCGCGCCGGCGCCGAGCGTGGTGATCAGGATCACCTGAGCGGGCGCCGCCCAGATCAGCACCGTCGAGAGCACCACCCACAACAGCGGAAAGCCGAGCCCGTGGGCGAGCGCGCCGATGCTGATATAGGTGCCGGTCAGCACCAGCAGGAACACCGAGGTCGACGCCGCCTTCAGCCCGCCGACGAAGGCGGCGCGGCTGTCGGGAAGATCGGAGGCTTTCGGAGGCGGGGCGGCAGGCAGGGCGGACATTCGCGTCTTTCCCACAGGATACGGACAAGCGCAATCGGAGCGGGCGCGTCGCAGCCATGCTCAGGGGCCGCCGTCGACGCAGCCGGTTGATCCCCCCACCCTTCCGTGCCAATCAGGCAGCTCAAAAAATATGGACCATCCGATGCGCATCGCGGCGAAAGATCTCGAGACCGAGGCGACCTACAAGCTGATCACCGGCATCGTGGTGCCGCGTCCCATCGCCTGGGTCACCACCCTGTCGCCGAGCGGCACCGTCAACCTCGCGCCGTTCAGCTTCTTCACCTGCGTCTCGCCCAAGCCGCCGCTGCTGGCGATCAGTGTCGGCCACAAGGCCGGCGTCTACAAGGATACCGCGCGCAACATCCTCGCCCGCGAGGAATACGTCATTCATATAGCCGACTTCTCGCATCTCGAAGCGCTGCATCACACCTCGACCGAATATCCGCCTGATATCAGCGAGGTCGAGGCGGCGGGGCTCGCCACATTGCCGAGCGACGAGGTCGAGGTGCCACGGCTGCGCGACGCGCCGGTCGCGATGGAATGCCGGTTCCACAACTGCATCGAGTTCGGCGACACCAGGAACCGGCTTATCGTCGGCGAAGTCGTGGTGTTCCACTTGCGCGACGGCCTCGTCAGGGACGGCAAGGTCGCGACCGGCGACCTCGACCCGATCGCGCGCCTCAGCGGCCCGACCTATGCCCGCCTCGGCGAGGTCCTGACCATGGCCGTGCTGCACAGGACGAAGAAGACGTAGCTAACGACCTCACACCGGTTTTACGTCGGGCTTGTCGCCACCTTTATCGGAAGCAGCGGAGCCGGGTCAACTCGTGCGTTCGTACACGAGGACCGACACATAGGCGGCGGCGACCAGCAACGCCGGCAGGCCAATGGAGGCGAAGAACTCGAGACCGGTCATTCTCGCAGTCCCCGGAGCACGCGCATTGCCAGCATGTGGATCAAGCCGCCGGCAACGAAGTAGGCCAGGCAGCACCAGCCGACGCCGACCGGACCGGAGGCCGTCACATTGAAATACGCCCCGGCCACCGGGGCGAGAACGCCGACCGTGAAGCACGCGGTCGAGACCCGATCGAGCCCGGTGGCAAACAGCTTGGTCTGCTCATTGGAGACGAGATTTGACATCCGGCGAAGCCTCGGTGCGGTCAAGGCAGCTTCGCACGACAATATTAACTGGAGCTGTATTCGACGGCCGACCGATCCGCGCGGCGCACCGAAGCCGGCTGTTGCCGACCTCGGTCAGTCAAAACATCGAAATCGGCGGCAGGCATCAGTAACCAAGCCCCAGTGACCAGGGGGCGTCCCTGTCTGATCACTGATTACTGATCCCTGCCTACCCTCACACCTTGACCAGCGGGATCTTCGGCACCGAGCCGCGGTTCGGCGGCGGGCCGTCGCCCTTCGGGCCCGGCGGCTTGGCGCGACGCACGCCGCCCCCGCCACCACCGCCGCTGCGGCGCTTGCCGCGGGTGCGGACCGGCGGGACCTTCTCCGGCTTCGGCGTGATCGGGCCGTCGAGGTACTCGAAGCCGAGCTTGTCGCCTTCCGTCTCGTCCTTGGTGACGATCACCCGGACATGGCCGCCGTCCTTGAGCTTGCCGAACAGGACCTCGTCCGCGAGCGGCTTCTTGATGTGCTCCTGGATCACGCGGGCCATCGGCCGCGCGCCCATCTGCTCGTCATAGCCGCGGTCGATCAGCCATTTGGCGGCCTCGTCGGACAGCTCGATGGTGACGTCGCGGTCGGCGAGCTGGGCCTCGAGCTGCAGCACGAACTTCTCCACCACCTTGGCGATGATCTCGGCGGTGAGATGGCTGAAGGTGATGATGGAATCGAGCCGGTTGCGGAACTCCGGCGCGAACAGGCGGTTGATCGCCTCGAGGTCGTCGCCCTCGCGCTTGTTGCGGGTGAAGCCGTAGGCGGCCTTGGCGAGATCGGAGGCGCCCGCATTGGTGGTCATGATGAGGATCACGTTGCGGAAGTCGACCTGCTTGCCGTTGTGGTCGGTGAGCTTGCCGTGATCCATGATCTGCAGGAGCACGTTGAAGAGGTCGGGATGGGCCTTCTCGATCTCGTCGAGCAGCAGCACGCAATGGGGATGCTGGTCGACCCCGTCGGTCAACAGCCCGCCCTGGTCGAAGCCGACATAGCCGGGCGGCGCGCCGATCAGGCGCGACACCGTGTGACGCTCCATGTATTCGGACATGTCGAAGCGGATCAGCTGGACGCCGAGCGACGCCGCGAGCTGCTTTGCCACCTCGGTTTTGCCGACCCCGGTGGGGCCGGAGAACAGGTAGCAGCCGATCGGCTTTTCCGGTTCGCGCAGGCCGGCGCGGGCGAGCTTGATCGACGCCGCCAGCGCCTCGATCGGCTTGTCCTGGCCGTACACCACGCGCTTGAGGGTATCCTCGAGATGGGCGAGCACCGCGGCGTCGTCCTTCGACACCGTCTTGGGCGGAATCCGCGCCATGGTGGCGATGGTGGTCTCGATCTCCTTGAGGCCGATCGTCTTCTTGCGCTTGCTTTCCGGCAGCAACATCTGCGCCGCGCCCGACTCGTCGATCACGTCGATCGCCTTGTCCGGCAGCTTGCGATCGTGGATGTAGCGCGCCGACAGTTCGACCGCCGCCTTGATCGCTTCGCTGGTGTATTTGAGCTTGTGGTAGTCCTCGAAATAGGGCTTGAGGCCCTTCATGATCTCGATGGCGTCCAGCACGCTCGGCTCGTTGACGTCGATCTTCTGGAATCGCCGCACCAGCGCGCGGTCCTTCTCGAAATACTGGCGGTATTCCTTGTAGGTGGTGGAGCCGATGCAACGCACCGTGCCGGCGGCCAGCGCCGGCTTGAGCAGGTTCGAGGCATCCATCGCGCCGCCCGAGGTCGCCCCCGCGCCGATCACGGTGTGGATCTCGTCGATGAACATGATCGCGCCGGGATAAGCCTCGATCTCCTTGATCACCTGCTTGAGGCGTTCCTCGAAATCGCCGCGGTAACGGGTGCCGGCAAGCAGCGTGCCCATGTCGAGGGCGAACACCGTGGCGTTCTTGAGCACGTCGGGCACTTCGCCGTGGACGATACGCCGCGCCAGGCCTTCCGCGATGGCGGTCTTGCCGACGCCGGGGTCGCCGACGAACAGCGGATTGTTCTTCTGGCGGCGGCACAGCACCTGGATGGTGCGGTTGATCTCGGGGTCACGGCCGATCAAGGGGTCGATCTTGCCGTCGCGGGCCTTCTTGTTGAGGTTGACGCAATAATTTTCCAGCGCGTCGCCCTTCTTCTTGGGCTCCTCGCCGGATTTCTGCTCGGACTCCTCGTCGACGCCGCGGGTCGGGCGCGCCTCGGTCAGGCCGGGGCGCTTGGCGATCCCATGGCTGATGTAATTGACCGCGTCGTAACGCGTCATTTCCTGCTCCTGCAGGAAATACGCGGCATGGCTCTCGCGCTCGGCGAAGATCGCGACCAGGACGTTCGCGCCCGTCACCTCCTCGCGCCCGGAAGACTGGACGTGGATCACGGCGCGCTGGATCACCCGCTGGAACCCGGCGGTGGGCTTGGAATCCTCGCCGCCGTCGGTCACGAGGTTTTCGAGCTCGGATTCCACATAGGCAACGAGATTGCGCCGCAGCTTGTCGAGATCGACATTGCAAGCCCGCATGACGGCGGCCGCATCCTGATCGTCGACCAGCGCCAGCAGCAGGTGCTCCAGCGTGGCGTACTCATGGTGCCGTTCATTGGCCAACGCCAACGCCCGATGGAGCGATTGCTCGAGGCTGCGCGAAAAAGTGGGCATCAGTTTCTCATCTCGTTGGTTGCCATCGACAGTTCAATCCCCCCAGATGACTTTTTTTCGGCGCTCCCTCGGTCGTCATTTTGTTGGTCGTCATTTCTTTTCCATCACGCATTGCAGAGGATGCTGGTGTTTTCGGGCAAAGTCCATCACTTGCGTCACTTTTGTCTCGGCCACCTCGTACGTATAAACGCCGCATTCGCCGATTCCGTGATGATGGACGTGGAGCATGATGCGAGTCGCGCTTTCGCGGTCCTTGTTGAAGAATCGTTCCAGCACGTGAACCACGAACTCCATGGGCGTGTAGTCGTCATTGAGCAGCAGCACGCGGTAGAGGTTCGGCTTCTTGGTCTGCGTCTTGGTCTTGGTGATGACCGCCGTGCCCGGGCCCCCGGGCTCCTTGCTCTTCTTGCGGTCATCGTCCGCGGCGCGCGGCGCGCGGCGCGCCGGTTGCGACGCAATGCCGGGAATGCCGGGGATGTCAGTGGCGGTGGTCATGGATGGCAGAGGCCTTCGACGTCCAGTCCGGTCAAGCATGCCGCAAAGCCGTGCGGCCGTGTAGTGCTAAGTTTAAAGTCTGGTCGCAGTGTTATAAATAGGCAGCACATTCGAATTCGCCACCGCTCCGCCTGCCGGCGGCTCGCGTCTCCCGACATCCTCACGCGCTCCGCCCGCTCCCGGCGGCAAGACCGCGCGGCAGCCGACTGGCAAATGCAATGCCACCTTGCGCAATGCCGCGGCGAAGCCGGTGCCGGGCAGGTGGTCGCCGAGCGCGAACCCCGGGCGGCGCCGATGAGTTCCGGCTCCCGTTGAAATTTCCAAGCGCGTGGTCTGGAATCGGTCTGCAGGCGCGCTGGCAGCGCCCGATTGCGTGCAAATCAGCTTTTTGACGGCGGTTCGATCTCGGATGAGCGAGACGGAGTTACAACCTACCCCGCACCCCATCGATTGATGTCGCGGCACAGCGCTTCGCGACCGGACGGCAACATTGCACCGCTCTGTTCATAGTCTCGCGTGTAATGGGCATCGTGCGCGGTGTCGTGAATCCGATATCGCTGGTCTGGCTATCGGGCGCGGGTGCGAAGCGTCGGCGTCACGGCGGAGCACCTGGCTCACCGTTCGCCCGGCCGCGACTTCCTTTCGACGCGACGGTGAAACCGCGCATCTCGCCATCTCGGCGCTGCAACCTCAGGAAACGCGGGCGCGCGGATGCAAAAACAGACCCCGGCCGGAATCCGGCCGGGCTCGTGTCACCAATTGCAGGCAAGCAGCAGCCCGAGCTATTTCGCGACGACAGAACCTATTCGCGACGACAGCGCTTATTTCGCAACGACAGCGCCTATTTCGCAACGACAGACTTGGCGGCGAAATTCTCGAAGGGCTTGTAGGTTTCCTTGGCGAGGTCTGCATAGAGTTCGCCGATCTTGGTCGCCTGGGCAACGAAACCCTCATAGGCCGACTTGGCATAGGCAGTCTGGATTTCCATCGCCTTGTCGAGCGACTTGGCGCCGAGCAGCTTTTCCATCGCGGCCGAGCCTTCCTCGAAGGACTTCTTGGAATAATCGGCGGCCTCGGCGGCGATCGCCTGAACGCTCTTGGACACATGTCCCCATGCCTTCATGGTCGCGTCCATGTTGTCCTTGCCGTACTTCTGCACGTCGTCGAAATTTTTCAGCATGGTCAATTCTCCCAAACCGGCATCCCGGCCGCTAGCATTGGCGCGGCCCCAAGGCCGTCGGCAAATTATTTATGCCGCACTGCACAAAAAGTCAACAATCTTTTTGCGCCGCAATATCGTTGGGCACGCCTGTGGATTGCTTAACGCGATGGCAACTTTGAAACCCTATTCTGCCTCGTTGTGCCATGGTGCCGCCCGTTTTCGCAGGCAGGAATCGCTGGGGTGGAAGGGTAGACGCCACCGGCAGTGCCGCGTTGTCTGCCGATCGATACGAGGACCTCCGGGACGAGGTGCCTTGAAGGCGAAATGTCCGGCAACGACCGGACGGGGGAATGGGGGACTAAATTGACGCAGAAATCTCCGAATTTGCGTGGCTCCGGCCGCGTCGTTCTCGGTCTTGTCAGCGTAATCGCAGTAACCACCATCACATTGCACCCTGCCGAAGCCCGGCGCTCGGGCGAAGCGCACCATTTCCGCGCGCGGGTGGTGACGCACGGCCACGATTATTCGCCTCCCTATGCGGCCATCGTCGTGGATGCCAATTCCGGCAAGGTGCTTCACGCCGCCAGCGCCGATGAACTGCGCCACCCGGCTTCGCTCACCAAGATCATGACGCTCTACCTGCTGTTCGAGCGCCTGGAAGCCGGCAAGCTCAAGCTCGATTCGCAGCTCCCGGTGTCCGAGCACGCGTCGGTGCAGGCCCCCACCAAGCTGGGGCTCAAGCCCGGGCAGACCATCGCAGTCGAGGATGCCATCAAGGGACTGGTGACCAAGTCGGCCAATGACGCGGCCGTGGTCGTCGGCGAGGCGATCGGCGGCAGCGAATCCGAATTCGCGGACATGATGACGAAGAAGGCCCACGCGCTCGGCATGAGCCGCACCGTCTACCGCAACGCCTCCGGCCTGCCCAATGACGAGCAGGTGACGACGGCGCGCGACCAGGCCCTGCTCGGCCGCGCCATCCAGGAGCGGTTCCCGCGGCAATACCGCTACTTCTCCACGCCATCCTTCACCTATCACGGCGAGTCGATGCGCAATCACAACCAGCTGCTCGGCCGTGTCGAAGGCGTCGACGGCATCAAGACCGGCTACACCCAGGCATCCGGGTTCAACCTGGTGACCTCGGTGCACCGCAACAACCGCCATATCGTGGCGGTGGTGCTGGGCGGATCGTCGGCCGGCGCCCGCGACGCGCGGATGCGCGGCCTGATCGAAGAGCACATCGCCTCCGCGGCAACCCAGCACACTGCGACGGCGGTTGCCGAAGCGGCCGGCGCAAAGGTCGAAACGCGGACCGCGGAAGCAAGGACCGAGGCCCGTCCGGCCAAGGCGGCTCCGGCCACCTATTCGGTCGCCTCGTTCACGCCGCCGTCGGCGTGGCCGGCCTCCAAGTTCGTGCCGGTGGCACAGCCGGATAACGCGCCGACTGCCACGGTTGCGCCGCCGGCTGCCAAAGTGGCCGCCGCGGCGCCCGTCAACGATGCGATCAAGCCGGCTGCGGTCGCCAAGCCGGCCCCGCCGGTCGAGGTCAACGACACCATCAGGCCGATCCAGGTGAAGACCATCAAGGTGAAGCTGACGCCAGACCCAGACGGCCGGGCTCGGCCCGATCGCTGCCCCGGCCCGGGAAGAATCCGCCGAGGCGGTCGCCGCGCCGGCTCGCGTCGCGGCGCCGGCGCCCAAGGCCCCTGCCCCCGCGCCCAAGGCCGTTGCCGTTGTTCCGGCCGTTGTCGCGCCCGCTATCGCCGCACCCGTTACCGCTGCGCCGGTTGTCGCCGCGCCGGTGTTCGAGCAGGCTCCGGCACCCAGGGCCGTTGTTGCCACCGCGCCCAAGACCGCACCGATGGCTCCGGCCGTCGCCCCGGTCGTCGCTGTGCCGGCTTTCGAGCCGGCTCCGGCAACTAAGGCCGTTGTCGCCCTGGCGCCCAAGGCCATCGCGATGGCTCCAGCCGCCGCCGCTCCAGTCGCTGCCCCGGTGGCTGCTGCCCCGGTGGCTGCTGCCCCGGTGGCCGCTGCCCCGGCCGCCGCCGCCGCGCCGGTTGCCCCCGTACAGGTCGCCGTGGCCCCCGCGCAGCGGGCTCCCGAAGCATTCGCACCGGAGACGAAGCGTGACCACACCGGCTGGATCGTTCAGGTCGGCGCCTTCGACGTCGAGCGCGACGCCCAGCAGCGGCTCAGCAACGCCCAAGCCAAGATCGGCCACGTGCTCGACCGTGCCGATCCCTTCACCGAGCCGGTCGTGAAGGGCGACAAGACGCTCTATCGCGCCCGCTTCGCCGGCTTCCCGCAGAAAGACGAGGCCGACGCGGTCTGCAAGCAACTAAAACGTAACGATATTGATTGTATGACTATCAAGAACTGACCGCAGACGTCAGACATCGACGACATCGAGGCGAAACAACAGGAGCAGAGCGGTTTTGTAACCGAGGAGGCAACTCCTCGTCTGCGTGCAGTAATGCGTGCGGGAGTTATCGATGGCGTCGAAGCAACACATCCTTCGCCTCATTGACGCGGGCGGCGAGGTACGTAGAGCCCCCCTGGTCGGGGTGCAATTTCTTCATGAGCCCGCGGTGGGCGCGACCGATCTCCTCCGCGCTCGCACCCGGCTCAAGGCCAAGGATCTGATAGGCCTCCTCCTTGGTCATTTTTCCGGATCGCGCCGCGCCGCTCCCCGCTGCCGCATCGCCCTGCGCGTCTTCACGCCATCGGGGATGCCGGCGGTCAAGATACGCTGCCAGTAGATCCCGGCTTTCCGCGTCGAACTCGCCGAGAAGCCCGACCAGCGTGCTGAGCTCGAGCTGATCGAGCTTGGTGCCCGCGAGGCGTCCGGCGATGATCTCGCCGGTCATGGCGCCGGTGTCGTGATCGAGCTCGACGACGAGGAAATTGGAGCGGACCTGCGAGACCTTGGCCGGACGCTCCCTTGCAGGATCGGGTACACCAGAGCCGGCAGCCAGTCGTGGGGCACCCAGCCCAACAGACCGAGCCCGGTGACGCCGAGCGGCACGGCGACGGCGAGCTGCCCCCTCACCCCGAGGAAGGCCGCGCCGGCGAGCGCAACGATCCCGCCCGCCGTGCGTCCCGACCCTGATCACGTATTTCGGATCGGTCTTGGCGAACGACTTCGCGAGCCACAGCACCAGGGCGAGCGCCAGAGACCGATGAAAATCGTCGGCATTGCTATCTCATCTGCTCCAGCAGCCTGATCGCGCCGGCATTGCGCCGCGCCGAGAGATCGTCGAGCGCCTTCATGCCGCCGGCCGCATAGGCGGCGACGGCGCGCAGCAATTCCCGCAGTTCGTGCGCCGCTCCCGCATTGAAGCGACAATAGGCCCCGTGCGACAGCCGCGCGATCTCGCGAAACGCCCTTCTCGGCGCCGGGGTCATCGCCTTCCTGGAACACGAAGGCGGGAACGCCGAGCAGGCCGAGTTCGCCGGCCTTGGCGCAGAGATAGTCGATCTTCTCTTCCATGGCATCGCCCACATAGACCAGCGCCTGCACCTTCGTCTTTTCGGTCTCGGCGCGCGCGTGGGTCAGCACCTTGCGTATCTGGGTAAGGCCGCCGTGGCACTCGATCTTTTCCATCAAGGCCGCCAGCGCAGCCGGCTCCGACACCCAGCGCGACGCCCGGCACTCGTTCGTAGCCACGAAAATAGAGGAGCTGGACGTCGAGCCCGCCGATCGCCTGCGCTTCCAGGAACATGTCCGCCTGCAAGCGGCAGGCGGTGTCCCAGGTCGGCTGCCGGCTCATGGTGGCGTCCAGCGCAAAGATCAGCCGGCCACGGCGCCCGGTCGCCGGACCGCGCTCGAACGAGCGGACCTTGGCGAGAAAGGCGTCGATCTCGGCGCGTGAGGCCGCTGGAGCCGGCTCACCGCCCTGCCCGACCGGCGCCGGGGTGCGATCCTCCGGGGACTTCGCCATTTGGCGACCTCTGTTGTTGGCCGATTTATCTCGGCCTGCATAAGGTGGCCGTCGCCGAGGCTTCGCGCAATGGGCTGCGCGTGCCTCCCCGATCAGCCGGCCAGCCTGATCGAGCCTCAACATTATACCACGCACATTCTGGCACGGTACGAGCGCACGGGATGGCGAGACTGCAGCCGCTTTGTTAGGTTCGCGCCCAAACCATGAGAGGACGATATGGCGCGCGGACCGGCCATTGCACGCACGATTGCAACCCTCGACCGTGCGATCGGGAAATTCCGCAGCGCGGGCGAATCCCTCGCGCTGGTGCCGACCATGGGCGCGCTGCACGCCGGGCACATCGCGCTGGTGCGCCGCGCGCTGCGCAAGGCCGACCGCGTGGTGGTCTCGATCTTCGTCAATCCGGCACAGTTCGCGCCCCATGAGGATTTCACGAGCTATCCGCGTCCGTTCGAGACCGACGTCGCGGTGCTGCGCGACCTCGAAGTCGATCTCGTCTGGGCGCCCTCGCCCGATGTCATGTATCCCGAGGGCTTCGCCACCCACGTCACCGTGAAAGGGCCCGCGGCGGCCGACCTCGAGGACCGCTTCCGGCCGCATTTCTTCGGCGGCGTTGCCACCGTGGTCGCCAAGCTGTTCACCCAGTGCCGGCCGGACTACGCCATGTTCGGCGAGAAGGACTACCAGCAGCTCAAGACGGTGACCCGCATGTCCGCGGATCTCGATCTCAAGGTCGAGGTGGTCGGCGTCCCCACCGTGCGGGAAATCGACGGCCTCGCCATGTCCTCGCGCAACGCATATCTCGATCCCCTCGAGCGCAAGGTGGCGCCGACGCTCTATCGGGTGCTGCGGGAGGGCGCGGCGCGCATCGCCGCGGGCGAACCCATCGCCAGAATCGTGAGCGAAGGCGGCATCGAGATCGAGGAAGCCGGATTCTCCATCGACTATCTCGAAGCGCGCCACGCCGAGAGCCTCGCCCGCGCCGAGACCTTGGCGGACGGCCCGCTCCGCCTTCTTGTCGCCGCGCGCCTGGGCAAGACTCGGCTGATCGACAATATCGCGGTGTGACGATGATGCTCGCGATCCCGGCCGCCCTTCTCCTGCTGGCGCTCGTGGTGTTGCCGCGCCTCTGGGTCTTGAGCGTGATGCGCCGTCATGCCGGCAGCCGGTCGGAGATCCCCTGGACCGGCGGGGAGTTCGCTCGACACCTGCTCGACCGCATGAAGCTCACCAAGGTCAAGGTCGAGGAAACCGAGCGCGGCGACCACTATCATCCGCTCGCCAAGTCGGTTCGGCTGTCGGCCGAGAATTTCCATGGCCGGTCCCTGACCGCCGTGGTTGTCGCGGCGCACGAAGTCGGCCATGCCATGCAGGACGCCACCGGCTACACCCCGCTGCAGACCCGGACGCGGGTCGCGGGCGCTGCGGACTTCGTCCAGAAGGCCGGCACGATCCTCATCATCGCGTCGCCGGCGCTCGCCGCGCTCCTGCGCCACCCCGGCGGGATGCTCATCGGCCTCGTCGCCGCGGTGCTCATGAATCTGACCGCCGTCGCCATGCATGCGGTCACGCTGCCCTGCGAATTCGACGCGAGCTTCAACCGCGCCCTCGGGCTGCTCAAGCACGGACGCTTCATTCCCGAGGAGGAGATGGGTGCGGCGCGTCACATCCTCTCAGCGGCGGCCTATACCTATGTGGCGGGGGCTTTGCTTGACCTCATCAACCTGCCGCGGCTGCTGAAGGGACTGAGAATGTGACGGATCAGCCCTTTTTGCTCCCTCCCCCGCAAGCGGGAGAGGGGACGAAAACTCAATCGATTGTTGGCGGACAAGTCCTGAGCGGCTCAATCGCGAATTGTACTGCTACCGAGACTTCTCCTCTGTACGCAGCTCACGGCTGGCAGCGGCAAAGAAGTCGTTGTCGTTGATCGCCGCGCTGCCGGTCGGCTTTGGCAACGCGCCCCAGACCACGATCACCACATTCTCCCGGGGGTTGACGTAGATGTACTGCCCAAAAATACCGAACGCTTCGAAAGCGCCTTCGTGGATCGTTCCTGTCGAATAGGGAATGGGCCACAGCATATAGCCGTAGTCCACCATCCTGCCGCCGATCAGCTTCGGGCTTCCGGCCTCTCGAACCCAGTCCTCGGGAAGAACCTGTTCGCCGCCGGCCTTGCCGCCGCCCAGGAGGAACAATCCGAGGCGTCCATAATCCCGCAGCGTGGCGGACAGGCCGCTGCCGCCCACCTCCAGCCCGTTGGGAGACTCGAGCCACCAGGTGGCGTCGGACTCCATGCCGAACTTCGCCCAAATCCGCTCCGACAGATATTGCGCCACCGGCTTGCCGACGGCGGCGCGCACCAGCGCGCCGACCACATGGGTTTCGCCGGTGCTGTAGTTCCAGCGGCTGCCGGGCGCCGCGGCGCGCGGCAATTTCGCCATCAGCTCCAGCACGCCTCCCGGCTTCTGACTGATCTGCACGTCGAGCATGCGACGGCGGTCCGAGGCCGGATCGGTGTAGGTCTCGTCCCATTTCACGCCCGATGCCATCTGCAGGAGGTTGCGGATGGTGACGCCCTCATAGGCGCTGCCATTGAGCTGCGGCAGGTAACTCGTCACCTGATCGTTGAGACTCCCGATGTGCCCGTCTTTGATCGCCGCGCCCACCAGGCTCGCGGTGAACGACTTGATCACCGACATCGACATCCAGCGGGTCTTCTCGGTGTTGCCCAACTCGTAGCGTTCGAGCGCGATCCTGCCGTCCTTGATGACCAGCAGTCCGCTGACTCGATTCAACGAGACATAGTCGTCGATGTCGTAATCCTTGCCGCCCGAGACGAACCTGAAATCCTGCAGCGGCTTGCCGGCGGGGAGAGCGTAGACCTTGGTCCCGCGCTTGACCGTCCGGGTCGGAAACAATCGGTCGATGTTGCGGAACGTGTTGACCGCAATCGCCGGAGCCAGGGTGCCGTCATAGACCTGCTGCACGGTTCCGATCGGTTCGCTCGCATGCGGATTGACCGGCTGCGCCGCGGCGGTCGATACGAACGCCACAAATGCAAGCAGGCATCCGAGCTTTCGCATCTTCAGGCCCGCTTCAGCCGCTCGATTGCAGGGCGCTCGCCGCGCAGCTTGTCGGTGATCGGCGGCCGCGGCAGCTTGGCGATGCCGGGCTCGATCTTGAAGGTGTATTCCAACGAATACCAAGGACCCTTCACGTCCGCGGCCGGCGCCGGCCCATCGTGGCGGACATAGTGTCCGATCAGGGCCTGCGTCACGCCGAACTGGGAATCGGATTCCAGGATCGGATCGTCATCGCTGTAGACCTGGGAAATGTGGGTCTTGAAGCCGGGTTTGTGGATCAGCAAGTGCAGATGGGCCGGGCGCATGTTGGCGCGGCCCTGGGCGCGCAGGAGATCGCCCACCGGACCGTCGACGGGGATCGGATAACCCGACGGCTTGATGCTGCGGAAGCTGATGCGGCCATCGGCGTCGGAGGTGAACTTGCCGCGCAGGTTCATATCGGCCTGCTCGGGGTCCTGGTTCTCGTAGTAGCCCTCGGTGGAGGAGTGCCAGACGTCGACCTCGGCGCCGGCGACCGGCTTTCCGGCCATGTCCTTGATCCAGGCATCGACGAAGATCGGGACGCCCGGCGTCGGCGACCGCACGATCGAGCCGCCGTTTTCGGTGCGCGGCGAATCGAGCCGCCAGAACGGCCCCAGAAGGTTCGCGGTGGTCTCGGTCTGGCCGTTGTCGCCGTTGTTGAGAAGGCAGATCAGGGTCGAGAAGCCCAGCGAGCCCGACATCAGCACGGCCTCGTTGTGGCTCTCCGTGGTGCGCTGTCCCAGCGCGACGATGTAGGCGCAGGCGCGCTGGAACTCCGCCTCGGTGAGCCTCACCTCGCGCGCGAAGGCATGGAGGTGGCGCACGAAGGCGGACATCACCTCGCGGAAGCGCGGATCGGGCGCGCGGGCGATTTCGGCCAGGACCGCCTTGGTCACATCCTCCTGGGTGCGGATGATCATGATGTTCTCCGTTAATGACGCGTGCCGGCGACCGGACGCCGCCGGTTGAATTTCCGCCAAATCGGCGCACACTGGCCCTATATAAGCGCAATACGCAATGCCCGATGGGAGGACGTCCCGTGTCCATAACGAGCCCGCAGACCGCCGCCAAGTCGCCTGCAAGCACGGCTGCCAACAAACCTGCCAGGCCGCGCGTGAATGCCCGCGAGGCCATGGAAAGCCTCAATGCCGAGGCCGGCAAGTTCAACATCTGGCTGCGCACCCAGGCCAATGCGCCGGCGCAGCGGCCCTGGTTCCGCGACACCGGCGTCGAGACCAGCGGCACGGTCGCGGCCGGGCGCGTCGGCGCCAACCAGATCAAGACGGCGCCGCACCGCTGGCGCTGGCGCGAGATCGGCCCCTATCTCGATCGCATCGCCGAGATCGCGAAGAACTCCGACGTGTCGCCCATCGAGTTCGCGGAGCGCCAGCAGTTCCTCTTGACCAATCCCGGGCTCGGCGGCCGGCTGCAGGTCACCAATACGATCCGCTGCGCGGTCTCGATCTACAATCCCGGCGACGTCGCGCCGGTCCACATCCACACCCCCAATGCGAGCCGCACCATCCTCTCCGACAATGGCGGCTACACCGTGGTCGAGGGCGAGCGCTGTGCGGCCGAGCGCGGCGACCTCATTCTCACGCCCCACGGCACCTGGCACGACCACGGCAATGACGGCGAGACTCCCGTGGTGTGGATCGACGTGCTCGATTTTCCGCTGATGGAATTCCTCGACTGCGTCTGGCTCGACGACGAATTCCACGGCGAGCGCGACGGCAACAGCCGCGCCCAGGCGGCGCAGCACCCCAACGGCTATTCGCACAAGCTCTACGGCTCCGGCGGCATGCTGCCGGGCTTCGTGTCGCACCAGCGCGGCATCGGCGCCGGCGCGACGCCGATGATCCACTACCGCGGCGCCGATGTCCGCAAGGCGCTGGCCGGCCTCGCCGACGAGGCCGGCGACGCTTACGAGGGCATCACGCTGCGCTTCGTCAATCCCGCCAACGGCGCATCGGTGTTCCCGACGCTCGCCTATGCCGCGCAGTTGTTGCGGCCGGGCGAAGAGACGCGCGGCAAGCGCGAGACCGCGAGCACCATGTACACGGTGATCGAAGGCTCAGGCGCGACCGAGATCGCCGGCCGCCGCTTCGAATGGGAGAAGAACGACATCTTCGTGGTGCCGAATTTCCTGTGGCGCCGCCACTTCAACACCGGCGCGGGCGACGCGGTGCTCTACTCGGTCTCCGACGCGCCGCTGATGGAGAAGGTCGGCCAGTACCGGGCCCAGGGCCGGCTCGCCGACGGCACGGTGGAGAACCTGGTGGCCTAGGGGCCAGCAGCACGACGTCATCCGAGAGCCCGTATTTTTTCGACCTCATCCTGAGGAGCCGTGCGCAGCACGGCGTCTCGAAGGATGGCCACGCACGCTGCGGCCTGCGGCCATCCTTCGAGACGCGCCCTGCGGGCGCTCCTCAGGATGAGGTTGTGAAGATGGTGGGTTACGCCTTCGGCTAACCCACGCTACGCGCCTCGCGCTGCGATGGCGGTGCGCAGCAACACATAGAGCACCACCGCGTTGAGGACGTGCCAGACGAAATGACTGCCGAGCGGAACCTCCGGGCATATCGCCATGTCGGCGGTGCGAAAGCCCAATGAGATCGCGAACACCAGCGCCGCCAGCCCCAGGCTGCGCCGCGTCCCCTGCTCTCTCGCGGCGACGGCGACGGCAATCAGGGCGGCCAGCGCCGGCAGGTAGCCGACGGAGCCGTTGAGAAACCGCGGCGGCGCCAGCGCCGACAGGCCCTGCGCACAGACGGCGAAGGCGATCACCACGGCAGCGGCAACGATGACTCGCAAGTGCAGGAAGCGGACGAGCGCGAGCAGCAGATAGCCGTAGATGAAGATCGCGATGGGAATGACGTCAGCGAGGACCGCGGCCCGGGTCGCGACGGTGTGGAACACGAAGGAGCCCACCCCCACCGCGGCAACCACCGCAATCAGCGCCAGCGCCGGCCAGTCCTCGCGACCCTCGCGGCGCCACCGGTGGAACGCGAGCGCGGCCGCGATCAGAAAGGCCAAGTTGGACACGGCGTTGACCGGCTCCGACCAGAACACTGCGTCGGTGCGTTCGCAATAGAGATCGAGCGGCGTGGACCAGTCCATGGTTTGTTCAGCTTCGTTGCACGAGCCGCCGCGGCCCCGACAAATCCTGGATCAAGATGCCGAGCCTGCTTCGGCGTCGAGAACGTCCACGGTCCGGCGATAGAGTGCATCCGCGCGCTCCTGTGTCTCGCCGATACAGACGACGCCTACCTTCCCAAACTCCGACAGCGCCCCAATAAGGTGAAAGGCAACACCCTCGCCCGTTGCGGCGTGAAAGTGCAGCCCGTTCATGACGGCAATGTCGATTAAGTCGTCAGGGGTCAGGCCTCGGTATCGATCCGATTCGAGGTTGTCAGAGGCGTAGTAGCATCGTGGGCGTCCCGTCGAGGTCACGAACTGACCCGTGTCGGGATCGTACCGGCCATCGGTGAGGAACTGAAGCATGAGGAACGGATGTGTGGTTCCCCCCTTGCGGAGGTTGATCTCGATTGCCAGGTGCCGCCATGCATCCTTCTGCTTCACCGAAATGAAATCGATGCCGAAGCGACCGAGAACCCCCTTGTCGGCCAATGTCCGCGCCGCCTTCATGCCGCTCGCCTGGATGTCCAGGCGATACTCTTCATTGGCGGGAAAACGGCAACCAAGAAAAATCTGGCCGTTTCTGCCGCCAAGCACCTGATCGTGCGTGGAGATAGGCTCGATTCGCCCGGTTGGATCGACGCGGATTTGGACCGACGGCGATCGCTTGACGCCGCCGGCGATGAACTCCTCGACGATACCGCCCATACCGCGCAGCTTCTCCTGATAGAGGTCCCAGGTCATGTCGCGCGCCTCGAATGCCAAGTGGGGCAAACGCGCCTGGACCCATGGCAGGAGCGCCGCACCCGCAGGTCCTTCCGTGAGGTCGAAGACCGCATTACCCTCGCCGGAGAATCCTTCATTGATCTTGACGACGGCCTTGCGCAAATCGGGCTTCATCGCCTTGAGCTCGGCGATAGCGCGGGCAACGTCTCCGGTATCGGAGATATCCTCGAAGCCGAGCGGCAGGTCGATCCCCGCCTCGCGGAAGATCTTGCGCGAACCGCTCTTCGATCCCCAGTGCAGCAGCGACGGATCGCAGCCATAGATCGGTAGATTGAGGCGCAAGGCGAGCTTTCGCTCGAGCTCAGTCACCGTGAAGCACGTCATGTGCGCCGAGGCCGGATCCGGGATCGCCTGCCTCAGCCGCTCGAGAACGCGCGGCCGTTCGAGGATCTTGCGCGTCAGCGCTACCGGCGAGGCATCGTCGCACGACACAAGCGTGAGCCGGCGGCGCGCATGCTGGCCCGGAATGCCGGGCAGAAGGTGGAGGTAATAGTCGATGATGGCCTGGGGGATCGGTGTGCTGGTGACATAAATCACCTGAGTTCGCGGCATGCGGAGGAGCATGAGCAGGCAGAGCATGCGCTCCTCGTAGTGATGAGCGCCCGAAACCTTCGCCATGACCTGTTGATCAACGCTCAAGCTGGGGACGATGAGCACGGTCCGTGGCGCTGACGGGCTTTCGAAGATCTCCTTAAAGGATCGGGTCAGCTGTCGCTGCAGCGCAGCGAACCTTGCAACCGCCTCGGCGGTCGCAGGCGCATCGAGGTCGCCGGTGGGCAAGTTGTGGTCGGGCGCTGTCACGCTGTCGTTCTTCTCTCCCGAAAGCCCGGTTGCTGAACCGACCCTTGCTCCAGCCCCGTCACTCGATGATCCGCCGGCCGTCGCGTCCAATCCGGTGCATCAGGTAGCCCAGGCAATCGAGGCGTACGGCTTGCGCGTCGACCGTCAGCATGGCCGGGATCGCACGCTGCGACAATCGGATCTCGTGCGCGGCATAGTCGAAATAGCGCCCGGCTGTGGCGAACTCGCCGCCGGCCAGGATCTCGAGATGCCGCTTCCTGCTGCCACCCAGGCGTCCAAACGATGTTCCAGGCTCGAGCTCGGAGAAGTTCAGATGATCGAGGTCGCGGCGCAAGCGGAAATCGGCATCCGTGCCATCGTAGGACAAGCTCGCGTCAGGCGGGACCTTGACGATTGCGAAGGTTCGCAGCAAATCGAGATCGACCTCGGGAACCGGATGGGACGGGAAATGCGAGATGGCGAGAGCCGACCAGACGAAATCGGCCGCCTGCTCCACGCCAGCCAGCCCGCCGACGCGCCCGCATTCGACCGTAACGGCCGGGCAGAAGTCCGCGAGCGCAGCCGATTGCACGCCGGTCGGCTCCTTGAAATAGACCACGGTGCGGCCGAACAGTCGCGCCAAATGAAGATGGTGATCGGCGAGGCTGTTGATGCAGGCATAGTGCGGATTGTTTCCGGTGTTGTTGTGGATATCGATGCTCGCAAAGGGGGCGTGCTGCGTGACCAATTCGATCACTTCGCGCATCAGCTGCGCTTCCGGAGCGGCCGGTTGCCGCGTGCCGGGCCAGCAGCGGTTGTAGTCAGTCTGTGTGGGCAGCGTGCGTACACGTGCCTTCGCCGCTTCTATGTTGCCGACGAAGAGCATGAGCGCGCGTGGCAGCAGCGTCCCGCGATGCCGCCGCAGCACTGATTGCACGGCGCGCCAGCCGGTATCCTCATTGCCGTGCAGCAGGACACTGACGAACAGGGGCTGCGCTTGCCGGCCGGGAAGATGAAAAAGAGAAGGGCCGGCGAGATGCCGCCAAAGATCGGAGGCCGCGACATCGAGCAGCGTATCGGGGAAATGATCGAAACGATTGAGACCTGGGCGCTCTGTGATGACGTGCTCCTGACGATAATCCATCTGCGATCGCCCACGGCGCGAAAAAGCTCATTTCACCGGTATAGCCGACTTCAGGATATCATGCGTCATCGCCGCCAAGGCGCCGCGATTTTCAGATTGCGCCACGACCGGCCGATTTACAGTCGACGCTGGTTTGGATACCCTGCCGATGCCCTGGGCAGGCTGGGAGTGTCCGATGGATCGGACTTCCGATGCCACGCACTCGCCGGTTCAATTCGCACGCCTCCCGGGGCCAATTCAAAAGGGAGGACGCGACATGAAACACAGACTGGGGATGTTGCTGACGACAACGGCTCTGATGGTCGGGCCGGCGACGGCGCAGGATGCCGCAAGCCTGTTGCAGGCGGCCGACCGGGCGATCGGCGCGAGCGCCGTCAATTCCGTCGTGTATGCCGGCACCGGCACGCACGGCGCCGTGGGTCAGGCTTTTGCCGAGAGCGGAACCGGTACGGATTGGCCGCGAACAGACTTGAAGAGTTATACCGCAACCATCGACTACGGCAACAAATCCGCGAAAGAGGATTTCGTGCGCGTTCAGGGTAACAACCCGTCGCGCGGCGGCGGCTTCGTTCCGATCGTCGGCGAGCAGCGGAACGCAAACTTCGTCAGCGGCAACTACGCCTGGAACTTGAACCCGCAAGGCCAGCCCAATCCGCAGCCGGGCGCTGCCGAGATTCGGCAATTCATGATCTGGACCAGCCCACACGGCTTCATCAAGGCTGCCCAACAGGCGGGCAATGCGACGATCGAGGACCGGTATTACGTTCGGCAAAACCGGACGCTCAAGGTCGTGGGCTTTACGACCATGGGCAAGTACCGGGTGACAGGCGAGTTCAATAACGACAACCTGCTGGAGCGAGTGATCACGTGGATTCCCGACCCCGTCATGGGAGACATGATGGTCGAAATCCGTTACAGCGACTATCGCGATGTGGGCAACGGCGCGAAGTTCCCGTTCCACATTCACGCGCACCAGGGCGACCATCCGTTGTTGCCTGGAGGCCATAACTGGTTGGACGTGAAGGTCAGCGACGCGAAGGTGAATGCCGCGGATGCGTTGGCGGTGCCCGACAACGTGCGCAATGCTCCCGCACCACAGCAGCGCGTGGCGGCGCAGCGCCTCGCGGACGGCGTATGGCTCATGGGCGGCGGCCCGCACAACAGCGTGGCCGTCGAGTTCAAGGACTTCGTCACGGTCATCGAGGCCCCGCTGGACGAAGCGCGCTCGAACGCCGTCATTGCGGAGGTCAAGAAGACCATCCCCAACAAGCCGATCCGGTATCTGGTCAATACGCACCACCATTTCGATCATCTGGGCGGCACGCGAACCTATGTGGCAGAAGGCGCCACGGTCGTCACGGACGAGCGGAACAAGGACTTCTATCAAAAGGTCGTCTTCGCTCCGCAGCAGCGGACGCTGAGCCCCGACCGGCTGTCCCAGTTCCCGTTCGCTCCCACGGGTCCCGGTCCGCTCCAAATGGAGACGTACAACGACCGGTACACGATCAGCGATGGACAAAGGACCATCTTTTTGCACCATGTCGATGGTCTCAATCACGCCGACGACATGACGATCGTTTACCTGCCGCAGGAGAAGATCCTCATCAATGCGGATCTCTACTCGCCGCCGCCCCAGGGCGCGCCGGCTCCCGCGACGGTGAACGCCAACGCCGTCGCGCTGTTCAACAACGTGAAGCGGCTCAAGCTCGATGTTGCACAGCACGTGCCGATCCATGGCAATCCCGGCCCGAACGCCGATTTCGAGCGGATCGTCGGACCCGTGGCGGCGAAGCAGCCGGCCCAGGGCGGCGGGGGCTGAGAACTCCGCTCAACAAATCAAGATCGGGTCCGGGCGAAGCGCCTTCTGTGCGCTTCGCCCGCGCATTTTGTGCCACCCGCGGGAGGCTTCTCATGACACGAGTAATCGCGATTTGCGGAGCACTTCTCCTGGCGGCGCTGACTGGCAGCGCGGCGCTGGCCTACCTTCCGGCCAAGGGCGTCGCGGTCGAGCTGGTGGAATTCAAGAGCGGTGCGCGCACGGTCCAGGGCGCCGCGTTCAGTCCCGACCCGAGCCGGTTCGGCCAGCCCATCACCGGCGTCGTCCTCGTGCACGGCGTCGAGTCCCACTGGTACTCCGGCCCGCCGATGTTTCTCGGCGCCTATCTGGCGGAGCGCGGCTACGCCACCCTCGCCTATGACGGCGTCCACGCCGGCGAAAGCTTCCGGACCTCCGAATTCGACACCGCGGTGAAAGAAGTCGGCGACGCCATCGCCTTCATGAAGAGCCGCGGCCTCAACCGGATCTTCCTCGTCGGCCACAGCCTCGGCACGCCGATCGTGGAGTATTTCCAGGGCGTCACGCCGGACCCCGCCGTCATCGCCATCGGGCTCTATGGTCCCCACATCGACATTCCCGCCGTCACCAGGGATGCCCTGCTCGGTCCCGCGCTCTATGAGAAATTCCTCATGGAATCGCGCGACCTCGTCGCCAAGGGCAAGGGCGACGAGATCAAGCTGCTGCCCTACCGCAACGGCCGCGTGATCATCACCTCGGCAAAGACGTTCGTGAGCTACCGGGACGTCGAAACCAGCCACGCGGCGGTCGAAAGCGCGATCAGGCAGATCAAGGTGCCCATGCTCATCGTCTACGATCCCGCCGACAACATTCAGGGCCTGGGCGCGCTGATCAAGCGCGAAACGATCGCCCGCCAGATCGCCGCCGGCGCGACTGCAGCGAAGGCCGACATCGCGGTCATTCCCTCGGTCGAGGGCAATTCGCCGCTGCAGGCGCATTCCTTCGTGCACAACGAAAAGGTTGTGACAGACAAGACGGTCCAATGGCTCACGGGCATCGGCCTGCCGCCGGCGCCGCCGCGGCAGTGACCCGGCTCACAGCTTGGGAATCTTGGCGTCGTCGATCACCTTGGTCCACTTCACGATGTCCGCCTTGAGCCGCGCTTCGATCTCCTCCGGCGTACCGGCCTGGGCTTCGATGCCTAGCTCGAGCAGTCGCTTCTTGATTTCGGGCTGCGCCATCACTTCGCGCACCGTCGTGTTGAGCTTGGTGATGATTTCGGCCGGCGTGCCCGCTCGCGCGAACAACGCGTTCCAGGATGTCACGACATAGCCGGGCACGCCGGCCTCGGCCACGGTCGGGACGTCCGGCAGAACCGGCGAGCGTTTTGGTCCGGACATTGCGAGCACGCGCAGCTTGCCGTCGTCGAGGCCGGATTTCACCGTCGCGTAATATTCCGAGAGCAGCTGGATGTCGTTGCGCAGCAGCGCGATCAGGGCTTCCGGCGCGGTGCGGTAGGTGATGATGGTGAAGCTGTCGCCGGACGACGCGCGCAGCAGCTCCGCGCCGAGATTCTGGGTGCTGCCGACGCTGATGGTTCCCACGTTCAGCTTGCCCGGATTGGCCTTCGCCTCCTTGAGGAAGTCGCCGAGCGTGTGGTACGGCGAAGCGGCGTTCGCCGTCATCGCGAGGTCGAAAGTGCCGAAACCGGAAATCGGCACGAAATCCTTGACCGGGTCGAACGGCAGGGTCTTGAACAACGGCACGCTGATCGCGGTACCGTTGGTGACGAGCGCCAGCGTGTAGCCGTCCGCCGGCGCAGCCAGCACCGAGCGCGCGGCCGAAATTCCGCCGGCGCCGGGCTGATTGTCGACGATGATGCGTTGCCCGAGCTTGTCGCCCATCTTTTCCGCGATCAGCCGCGTCGTGATGTCGGCAATGCCGCCGGCCGCGAACGGCAGGATCACCCGCACGGGCCGGGTCGGATAGGTCTGGGCACGCGCCGATGTTGCGGCGAATGCGAACGACGCGGCGAGGACGCACAAAAGCGCCCGCAGTCTGTTGGTCTTGTTCATGGGCAAGGCGCCTCCCTTACAGCCCGTTGAAGCCTGAACGATCTCCACCGTCGTGCAGCGGTTGGCCCGGTTCTAGCGCATGATCCCGGAAAATTGCAGGCTTTTCGGATCGCCGGCACAAGCAATGACACGAGAGCGCTATCCGATTCAACGCATCCGCCCTGAGACCAGCCCCGCAGAGAGGGCTGGTGTCGAGGAGCATTTGGTAGTATTTTATAGGACATCGGGGAGATGTAAATCATGCGCCCAGCGGAGAAGCTCAGCATCACACTCCCGGCCGACATGGCCCGCATGGTGCGCGACAAGGTCCAAGGCGGCGCCTATGCGTCGAACAGCGAAGTCATCCGCGAGGCCCTGCGGGCCTGGCAGGAGCGCGAGACCATGAAGGCGCACCAGCTGGAAGAGATTCGGGCGAAGATCGCCGAGTCCGTCAACGACCCGCGAGCTTCACTCACCGACAATGAAGTCAAACGGCGAATCAACAAGCTCCACCAGAAGACGGTAAAAGCCCGCCGTCGTGGCGCATAGGCTCACCTGGCGGCCGCGAGCGGAAGAAGACCTCGAGGCTATCTACCGATTCATCGCGCAGGACAGTCCGGCACGAGCGCTCGATTTCATCGAGCGAATCCAAAAGCGGTGCGATCTGCTCCGTGATTCGCCGGAGCAAGGCAGAGCACGTCCCGACCTCAGACCCGACCTGCGGATCGTGCCTTATGGGCGGAGCGTCGTCATCGCCTACCACATCGCCGGCGATGCCCTCGAAGTCGTCCGCATATTTTACGGCGGACAGGACTATGAAACCATCATGAGTGATGGCGGAGATGGGGAGTAGCCTACCCCGAAGCCGGATTCCGGGATCCGGCCCCCGGCCGGCCCCGGAATAATGCGTTCGACTATCCCAGCGCCGCCTTGACCCGCTCGGGCGACAGCGGCAGGTCGCGCAACCGCTTGCCGGTGGCGGCGGCGAAGGCGTTGGCGATCGCCGCCACCGTCGGGCCTTGCGCACCCTCGCCGGAGCCGAGCGGCTTTTCGTCGGGCCGGTCGATCAGCACGACCTCGACGGTGGGCGCCTCCGGCATGGTCAGGATCGGATAGCCGAACCAGTCGCGCGACTTGATCCCGTCACGGTCGAACTTGACCTCTTCCTTGAGGGTCCAAGAGGCCGACTGGACGATGCCGCCTTCCATCTGGTTGGCGAGGCCGTTGGGATTGATGATCTGGCCGGAATCCACCGCCGCCCAGGCGCGCGGCACCGACACCTTGCCGGTCGAGCGGTCGACCTCGACCTCGGCAATGACGGCCACATAGGTGGCGAGGTTCTTGTACTTGGCAAAGCCGATGCCGCGGCCTTTGCGGCCGTCGCCCTTTTCGCCCGGCTTCCAGTTCGCCTTCTTGGCCACCGCTTCGATCACCGCGCGGGCGCGCGGGTCCTTGAGATGGGCGAGGCGGAACGCCACCGGATCGGCATTGGCGGCGAGCGCGATCTCGTCGAAGAACGACTCCGTCGCGAACACGTTGGCATAGGCGCCGAGCGTGCGCAGCGCCGACACCCGCAGCGGCATCTCCTTGATGAAGTGCTGGGTCACCCGCTGGCGCGGGAAGTCGTAAAGCGGCACGGCGTTGCGGTCGCCGCCGCCGGCCGGCTGCGGAATCGTTCGCGGCGGCGCCGGGGTTCTGCGGCTCGGCGAGATACCAGCTCGCCAGCAGATTATTGCCGCCCGGCTCGCTCGGCCGCGTCGAGTGGGTGTTGGTCCAGACGTCGTAGTTCCAGTCGACGATGCGGCCCTCGGGCGACAGCGCGGCCTTGGTCTTCATCACCATGGCGGGGCCGAACGGCTCCCAGCCGAACTCGTCGCCGCGCATCCATTGCAGCCGCACCGGGCGCCCGCTCGGCGCAGCGCGCGCGAGCAGCGCGGCGTCGAGCGCGACGTCGTCGGCGGCGTTGTGGCCGTAGCAGCCGGAGCCTTCCGTATGAATGCAGTGGATCTTGTCGGCGGGCAGCTTGAGGCCCATGGCGAGGTTGCCGCGCAGCGGGAAAACGCCCTGGGTGTGGGTCCAGACGGTCATCTTGCCGTCCTTGAACTCGGCCACCGCGCAGGACGGCCCGATCGAGGCATGGGCCATGTAGGGCTTGCGGTAGGTGGCCTCGATGACCTTGACGCCGTCGGGCAGCACGCCCTGCTTTTCGTTCACCACCTTGTCCTCGGAAGGCAGCGACAGCAGATGGTCGTAGATGCCGGCCTGGTCCGGCAGCGCCGGGCCGGCCGCCCATTTCGCGCTTCTTGCGAGCGCCACGCTCGCCTTGATCGCCTGCTCCTCGCGCTCGGCGATAACGCCGAGAAAGCTGCCGTCGCGCACCACGGCGATGACGCCGGGCATCGCCTTGACCGCCGCTTCGTCGATGGTCTGCAGCTTCGCGCCATACTGGGGCGGACGCACCACGCGGCCATGGGCCATGCCGGGCAGCCGCAGGTCCTGCACATAGGCGACGCCGCCGGTGACCTTGCCGGGAATGTCGAAACGCTCGATCGGCTTGCCGACGATCTTGTGGGCGGACGGCGGCTTCGGCTTTGCCTTTCCCGTGACCTCGCGATGGAGATCGGCGTCGCGGGCCAGATCGCCATAGCTCACCTTGCGGCCGTCCGGCGCGCCGATGACACCATCCGTCACCGAAAGCGTCGCGGCATCGACGCCGAGGCGCTTGGCCGCGAGTTCGACGAGAATCTCGCGCACCTGCGCGCCAGCGAGGCGCAGCGCAACGCCGCTGTTTTCGATCGACTGGCTGCCGGCGGTCACGCCTTCATTGGGGGCTTTCTCGGTATCGCCGGAAATCATGTGCAGGCGCGCGAGCGGCAGGTCGAGTTCTTCCGCCGCGATCTGCGCCAAGGCGGTGGCGATGCCCTGCCCCAGTTCGACCTTGCCGGTGCAGACCGTCGCGGTGCCGTCCGCATTGATGCGGATCCAGGCATCGAGCATGCGGTTGCCGGCGAGGCTTCCGGGCAGCGGCGCCGGTTGCTGCGCGAGCGCCAACTCCAGGACCAGCCGCGGCGCCAAAGTGAAAGCGACGACGATTCCGCCTAGGCCGGCGGCGAATTCGCGACGTGTGACCACCACGTTCATGTCAGGTCCTCCCCATGGCTTGGGACGCCTTAAGCACGGCGCGGATGATGCGGTTGTGGGTGCCGCAACGGCAGAGATTATCGGCCAAGCCCTGCCGCACGTCGGCTTCGCTGGGATGCGGATTGACGTCGAGCAGGGCCTTGGCCGACATGAGCATGCCGCCGATGCAGTAGCCGCACTGCGCGGCCTGCTCCTCGATGAAGGCCTTCTGCAGCGGATGCGGCTTGTCCACCGTGCCGAGGCCTTCGAGCGTCGTGATCTCGGACTGGCCGACCGAGCCGAGCTCGGTGACGCAGGAGCGCACGGGCTTGCCGTCCACCAGCACGGTGCAGGCGCCGCACTGGGCGAGCCCGCAGCCGAATTTCGCGGCGTTCAAGGCGAGGTCGTTGCGCAGGACATAGAGCAGCGGCGTGTCCGGCTCGGCCGGCACCGAACGCGTTGCGCCATTCACTTTCAGGCTGACGGCCATGCTTGTCCTCTTGGATTATTCCGGCTCCCGGGCCGGCACCAGACCGCCATTTTGCGCTGCCGAGATAGCGGCGTCGAGGCCCTGCGGTCAATAGGCGCGGCAGCCGTTGAGAAACAGGCGTACCGCGGCGCGCAGGCGGCGTTTTTCTTGCTCCGGCGGTCCGCGCCCGACCAGGAGCGCCAGCGTCCTGGGAATGCCAATGACCAGGATTGCGAAATGTTCCGCGCGGCTGCGGGCATCCTCCGGCGTCGGCGTGCCGAGATCGTCATAGCTCGCGAGCACGCCGTCGATGAGGTCGAGCAGGCGATTGCGGGCGATGAAGTGCCTGGCGAGTTCGGGGAATTTCGGCGCTTCCGCGATGAACAGGCGATGGAAGGCCAGCGCCTCCGGCTTGAGCACGAGGTCGAGCAGCCGCTGGCCGAACACGCAGAGCCCTTCCTCGACATCGTCCGGCAGCGGTTCGCTGACCGCGAGGGTGCCCATGGCATCTTCCATCAACCGTTCGATCGCGCCTACGAAAAGCGCCGCCTTGTCGGGATAGCGGGCGTAGATGAAGCCCTTCGCCACCCCGGCCCGGCGCGATATCTCGTCGATGGAGGCGCCTTCCCAACCCTTTTCGAGAAACAGCCGGAAGGCCGCCTCGATAAGGCCGCGATGCCGGCGCTCTGCCTCCTGCCGGGTCGGCCGGCCGCCGGGGCCACGCTTGAATTCGCCTACTTCGAGCGTCCGGTCGGACATCCGATCTCTTCCTCCTGCCGCCGAACAATCTCGGCGGGGCATCAAGTCCGGAGGCCCGCCCCTGCACGAGTGCTGGAGCCCAGCACGCCCCGCGGCCTGTGCACCCCAGGCCTGCGCGCCCTCCGACCGCCTTGTGGCACCATATCAATGGTGCTAATGCAACGATACAGTCCGGTTACATTAGGTCAAGTCCCGTGCCTCGTCGAGGAATGGTTATCATTCTATTGCTCGTCCTGGCCGCGGCTGGCGCCGGCTGGTGGTGGCAGCATCGCGAGCCGCCTCCGGTCCAGTGGCAGGGCTATGCCGAAGCCGATTACGTCAAGGTAGGCCCGACCCAGCAGGGGCTCCTCACCACCCTTGCGGTCCGGCGCGGATCGAAGGTCACGCCCGGCGCAGCGCTGTTTGAGCAGGACGACACCGCCGATCACGCTGCCAAGGAGCAGGCCGCGCGGCAGCTTCGCCAGGCCGAGGAACAGCTCGCCAATCTCCAGGCCAGCGGCAAGCCGACCGAAATCCAGCTCGCCGAAGCCAATCTAGCGGACGCCCAGGCGGCGCGCGACAAGATCCAGTCCGACCTCAAGCGCAACGAGGCCCTGGTCAAATCGAACGCGGTGTCGGCCCAGATCGTCGACCAGCAGCGCGCCGATCTGCGCTCGGCAAATGCCAAGGTGCAGGGCCTCGAAGCGGCGCTGGCGCAGATGCGGGCGCCGCTCGGCCGCGAGCGCGAGATCAAGGCGCAGCAGGCGGCCACCGAGGCCGCACGCGCGGCGGTCGACATGGTGCAGTGGCGGCTCGATCAGCGCCACGTCACCGCGCCGGTCGGCGGCGTCGTCGCCGACGTGCTCGCCCGCCCCGGCGAGACCATCCCCGCCGGCGCGCCGGTGGTGTCGCTGCTGCCGCCTGAAAACATTTTCGTGCGGTTCTTCGTCCCCGAGGCGAGGCTCGCCGAGGTCCATATCGGCGATCGGGTCGCGCTCATCTGCGACAACTGCCCCGCCGACCTCGCCGCGACCATCTCGTTCATCGCACCGCAGGCGGAATACACGCCTCCGGTGATCTACAGCGAGTCGATCCGCGCCAAGCTCGTCTACATGGTCGAGGCGCGGCCGCCGCCGGAGCAGGCGGCGATGATCAACCCCGGCCAACCCGTCGCGGTGCGCCCGGCGCGCGCCACGCCGCAACCGGCGCAGGCGGCGCGATGACCGACCTCGTCATCGACGTCCATGCGCTGCGCAAGAGCTTCGGCGCGCGCAAGGTGGTCGACGGGCTCGACCTCGAGGTCGCGGCCGGCCAGATCTGCGGCTTTCTCGGCGCCAACGGCAGCGGCAAGACCACCACCATCCGCATGCTGTGCGGGCTGCTGGTCCCCGACGCCGGCCATGGCACCTGCCTCGGCCTCGACATCATCCGCGAGGCGTCGCTGATCCGCCGCCAGGTCGGATACATGACGCAGAAGTTCAGCCTCTACGAAGACCTCACAGTGCAGGAAAACCTCGATCTCGTCGCCGACGTCTACGAGATGACGAACGCACGCCAGGCGGTCGCCGACATCACCGAGCGCATGGGGCTCGCCGACCGCCGCGGCCAGCTCGCCGGGCAGCTCTCCGGCGGCTGGAAGCAGCGTCTCGCGCTCGCCGCCTGCATCCTGCACGAGCCCAAGCTGCTGCTCCTGGACGAGCCGACCGCCGGCGTCGACGCCAAGGCGCGCCGCGAGTTCTGGGACATGATTCACGACCTCGCCGGCGAAGGCCTCACCGTGCTGGTCTCGACCCATTACATGGACGAAGCCGAGCGCTGCCATCGCATCGTCTATCTCGCCAACGGGCACATCGTGGTCCATGGCGACGCCGGCGACGTGTCGCGGCATTCCGGCCTCATCACCTACGAGGTGACGGGCGGGGACATCGACGAAGCCGCACGACGATTGCGCCGGATGCCCGGCGTCGAGGCCGCCGCGGTGTTCGGGCGCGCGCTCCATGTCGCCGGCACCGACCGCACCGCGCTCGAGAGCGCGATACGGGCGGCCGACGGCGAAGCGCTCAACGGTGAAAAACTCGCTTGGCACGAGGTCGAGCCGCGCCTCGAGGACGTCTTCATCCACATGCTGAGCATGGACCAGAACCGGGGGCCGTCGCCATGATGGCGCTCTCGCTCAGGCGCATGCGCGCCCTCTTCCGCAAGGAGTGGATCCAGGTCACGCGCGACGCGCTGACGCTGCGCTTCATCATCCTGGTGCCGGTGCTGCAGCTTTTCCTGTTCGGCTTCGCCATCAACACCAACCCCAAGAACCTGCCCACCGGCCTGCTGTCGGCAGATCACTCGAAATACGAGCGCACCATCATCGCGGCAATGCAGAACAGCGGCTATTACGACGTCCGCACGCTTACCTCCGAAGCGGAGGCAGAACGCGCGCTGGCCCAGGGCGAAGTCATCTTCGTCATCGAGCTGCCGCCCAATTTCGACCGCTCGGTGGACCGCGGCGATATTCCCTCGGTCCTGATCGACGCCGACGCCAGCGATCCCTCCGCGGTCGGCAACGCCACCGCCGCGCTGGCGACGATCTCGACGGTGCTCAACCGCGACCTGCCGCCAGTGATGCGCAGCCAGCCCGCCAACCCGGCATTCCAGTTCGTGATCCACGCCCGCTACAATCCCGAGCAGCTCACCGTGCTCAACATCGTGCCGGGCCTGATGTGCATCGTGCTGATGATGTCGACGCTGTTCATGACCACGCTCTCGATCACCAAGGAGCGCGAGCGCGGCACCATGGAAAACCTGCTGGCGATGCCGGTGCGTCCGCTGGAAGTGATGCTCGCCAAGATCATGCCGTTCGTCGCCATCGGATACATCCAGGTGCTGATCATCCTCGCGTCCTCGGCGCTGTTCTTCCAGCTTCCCATGCGCGGCTCGCTGCCGCTGCTCCTGGTCGCGCTCGGCTTCTTCATCGCCGGCAACCTGGCGCTGGGAATCACCTTCTCGACCGTGTCGGCGAACCAGATGCAGGCGATGCAGTTCGCTCAGCTCACGCTGATGCCGTCGTTCTTGCTGTCCGGCTTCATGTTTCCGTTCCGCGGCATGCCGGTATGGGCGCAATATGTCGGCGAGCTGTTTCCGACCACCCACGCCATGCGGATCGTGCGCGGCATGCTGCTCAAGGGCAACGGCCTCGACGACATCCTGCCCGAGCTGTGGCCGCTGGCGCTGTTCGCGCTGCTGGTGATCGGGATCGCGGTGTGGTGCTACCGCGAGACGCTGGATTGAGTGGGGCGGCAGTTCCCGAGAAGGTCGGCCGTGGCGGCGTCGTGTCTACTCGAGGGTGCGGACTTGCATGGCGATGCGCACGAGCTCGGCGATGTTGCGCGCGCCAATTCGCTCCATGACCCAAGCGCGATGGTTCTCGACGGTTTTCGGACTGATGTTGAGCTTGGCGCCGATCTCCTTGTTCGAGAGCCCTGCCGCGGCCAATTCCATGACTTGACGCTGCCGCGCCGACAGCAACCGGAAGCGGGCCTGGATCCCTTCCTGTTCCGCGGCGTCGTTCGCGCGCTGGCGTCCCTTCTCCACCGCTTCGCGGACACTCGCGAGCAGGCGGCGTTCGTCGAACGGCTTTTCGATGAAGTCGAACGCGCCGGACTTGACGGCCGAAACCGCCATGTCGATGTCGCCGTGTCCGGTGATCAGGATGATAGGACGAACCGACCCACGGTTGATCAGATGGCGCACGAGGTCGAGACCCGACATGCCGGGCATGCGGACATCGGTCACGACGCAATCAAACAGCTCGCAGCCGTTCACGACCTTGAGGAATTCCTCCGCCGCTTCGAAGCAGGTCGCGCTGACCCGCTGGCGTGCGAAATAGAGCTGCAGGGAGTCGCGCACCGCAGGGTCGTCGTCGATCAGCGCGAGGTGGATCGGATCGGACATGGCAGTCAATCCTTTGCGACGGGAAGCGTGAAATGGACGTCGGCGCCCCCGGCGTCCCGGTTCAGCCAAAGCTGGCCGCCATGGGATTCGACGATCGATCGGCACAGCGGCAGCCCGACTCCGAGGCCCTCGGCCTTGTGGGAGGCGAGCGGCAGGAACGGGTTGTCCATGAAGCCCGGCGGAAATCCCGGGCCGTTGTCGGCGACGCGGATCTCGACGCGATCGCCCTCGCGGCGCGCGGCCTCGATGCTGATCAGGCCCTCCACGTGCCCGGCCTCCGTGATCGCTTCGATCGAATTCCGCATGAGATTGAGCAGGGTCTGCCCGATCTGCAGCATATCGACCATGACCAGCGGAAGTTCGGTGTCGACACTCCAGCGAACGGCGATATGGCTGCGGTCGAGCGCGGGCTGGCACAACGCGATGGTCTCCTTGATGATCCGTTCGACGCCGCACGGCGCGCGCCCGCTGCGATCGAGGCGAACAAGAGCGCGCAGCCGCCGCACCACTTCGGCTGCGCGTTCGATCTGCACGACGGCCTTGTTCGCCGTCTCCGCCACCACCGCGGGATCGGCGCCGCCTTCGTGCAAGGCGTCGTTGACGAGCCTCGTATAGGTGCCGGCGGCCGCCAGCGGCTGGTTGATTTCATGCGCGACCGCGGCGGCGAGCTCGCCGAGGTTGCCGAGCCGTGCCACCTGCGCCAGCGATTCCCGATGCAGGCGGAGCTGGGATTCGGCTCGGCGACCCTGCGACACGAGCTCGCCGGCGACGAGGCCCGTCATCGAGAGAATGAGCATCAGCGCCTGAAATGCCATCAGGTCGTGCGCGTCGCTGCGCAACAGCTCGACCCCGGCAATGAGACCGAGCTGGGCGATCAGGATGCCGACGCAAACACCCTCGAATCCGGCCCGCACCGCGATCCACACGATCGGCAGGAACAGCACGTAGAACAGCTGGAACTGTTGCTCCTGCGGAAAACCGAAGATGAGAGCCAGTGCGGCGATGATGGCGCCAATCTGAAGCGCCGTTTCGACCGACGTGCGGAGCACCCGCCGCCGCGTCAACGCGATCAGCCCGAACGGAGTGAAGACCGTGATGCCGATGAGGTCGCCGATCCAGTAGCGAAACGTCGCCGCAGCGATGTCCGTGATCGGCAGCAAACCCGCCGCTATCATCACACCCACATAGCTCGACGCCACGAACGCCGCGCTGACCACCGCTACTACCATCAGGAGCGCGAGATCGCGCAGCGACGGCAATGCCGGATCGAAATGCGCGGCCGGACGCCGCAGGAACATGCAGGCCGCCGCGTATCCTCCACCGATCACCGCCGCGGAAAGCAGCGCGGCGCCCCATGGCGACTGCATCTGCAGATTGACGAGATCGGCGAGCATCGGGGCGAGGAACAGGTACGGAATCATCCGCGGCCCGAACAAGAGAATGACGACGAAGCTCAAACCGGTGCCGGGATTCCACGGCGTGATGCCGAGCGGCGTAAACGGATGAATGAAGCTCACCCAATCGAGCAGGACATAGGCTGCGAGATAGATGACGCCGACCGCGACTCCCGGCAGCGCGAATGCGCGTTCCACGGCGATCTCGTGCGATCGTGGGCCCGACACACCCTCAATCATCATCATTTTTCGACCATCCGGTGCGGATCGCACCCCGCTTTCCAGCGGATCCGACCAGAAAGCGTGATCCAGGGGGGCGTCGCCGATTTTCGAGGTCATGTCATCGCCCGAGCGACGACCTCCATCCGTTCAATGGGCTTCCATCAGATCGCAGCCGCCTGGGGTCGTCCACCTAGATACGTACCATGCTTCGCAGCCTGATGATTTCCGGTTGATCCCCCAAGGGTAAATACCTACTCGGACCAAATGCGGGCGCGCACCGGCTTGCGGCAATTGTTCGCAGGCATGATCGGCGGTGGATCGTCGCGCGTCGACGCCTTTACGCCGTGGACGCTGCGGATAAGGCGCTCGAGTGAGCCCGCCTGCGGCAATCAAGGCTGCAGGTGTTCGCCGACGGCCTGGCGGGCCAGATTCGCGCGCAGGATAACCCCCGTGAGCAGCGTGCCTGCCGCTCCCAGGACCGCGCAGGTCCACCTGATGTGATCATGAGCAGCAGGGCCGAACGACGCAGCATGTTCGACGACGACCGGATCGGTCGCGATGACGTCGCCGGCGATCCAGCCCAGCAACGCAGCGCCGCCCCATGCGACGATGGGAAAATAGGTGAGGATCGCCATGATCGCCGAGGCACCCGCCACGATCGCCGGTATGCTGATGCCGAGTCCGAACACCAGCAGGGCAAAGTTGCCGTCCGCCGCGGCCACCACCGCGATCACATTGTCGAGGCTCATGACAACGTCGGCGACCGCGATGATCTTCACCGCGCGAAATACACTGTCGGTCGGCGCCGGCAGGTCGCCGCCGATCTCATTGGCGGGTGCCACCAGCTTGGTCGAGATCCACAGCAACGCCAGGCCGCCTGCTATCTTGAGGTAAGGGATCAACATCAGCGTCGAGACGATGCTGGCGAAGGCTAACCGCATTGCCAGCGCGGCAATGGTGCCCAGAACCAGACCCACGAGCCGCTGCCTCGGCGCCAGGCTGCGGCACGCGAGCGCAATGACGATCGCGTTGTCGCCCGAAAGCAGGACGTTGATCCAGATGATTTCGACGACCGACATCCAGAACTGGGGCTGGGCGTTGCCGAAAAGGCCGCTCAAAATGTCCGTCATTCCCCAATTCCGAATTGATTATTGTGCCGGTGAAACGCGGTGTCCGGCCATCACGCGAGTGTGCCGCAGCGGCAGCCCATGCGACGCGCGCCATACGGGATCGCAGGTATCCTTCCAGGCCATGTAGAGGACGCTTCCCAGGCCCAGGATTCCGATGACGACCAACGTCCATTGCAGCGGTTCGGAACGCGCGGCAGATGCTGGGCCGAAATAGTCGAGCAGCACCAGACAGACGGGCGCCCAAAGCGCGACTATCGCCCCGAAGTTCATGAGAACCGTCTTGAGCCGAACCGACATTTTTCTAGCTCCCGAGCGACGACGGGGCTATCCACCGTCGCCAGCTCCTGCGAACGAGTGCATTTTCAGAACGTGTCTGCCGCGAGATCGAAGTATTCGTTCGTCCGCCTCGCTACAGACGACAACGTCGATCACCTGGAGTCGATGATCGCAGCCCGGCGTCATCCAATCTCTTGATAATTCGTTCGGCATCTTCCTCTCGTCCGATCCAGCGCAGTTTTCGCAGCAGCTTGCGCGTCCGATCCAGCGTCTGCTGGTCGGGGGATACATCCGGTACACGTTCTCTTGCGACGACCGACTTCACCATCACGCTCCGTGTAACTTCGAAACCAGGACTGACGGTCCAGAGCTAGATTTTCCGTATCGGGACGGCAATCCGGACCGACGCTTAGGGTCATGCCACTGGGTGCTCGTCCCTAGGGACACGACTTCGCCGGTCTGGCGCCGGACGCGAATCCGCGTCGCATGGCGATTGAACCCGTCTTCGACGCGGAGACGATCGGCACGCCCGGAAGCGCTTCCGAGCAGGTTGCGGCCGTCACCGCCGGTGCGGGACGATGGCAGGCTTGTGCTAGAAATGGCCAGCCGGGGCTGCTTTTGGTGGGCCGCTGTCCGCTCGCCTGCTGTCGGCCCCAACTTCACGGGAACCGATGATACGCTGTGAAGCTCGAAACAGAGGGGTCACGCTCCGATGCCACCTCATTTGGTTGAATTTTTCGGCGTCGCGGCAGCGGCGGCGAGCCTCTATGCGGCCCAATCGAAGACGATCATCCCGCTCCGCGCGGCCGCCATCGCGGCGAATTTCCTCGCCATGATCTACTTCCTGATGCACGAAATTTATCCGACTTTCGTGCTCAACGCGGTCATGCTGCCGCTGAATGCATGGCGGCTGCGGTCGATGATCCGGCTGATCCGCGACACCGACGCCGCCGCCAAGAGCGACATGAACGCCGAGTGGCTGCTGCCCTATACGCGTCCAAAGAATTTCAAGGCGGGCGCCATCATCATGGAGCGCGGCGAATACGCCACCGCGGCATATTATATCGTCTCCGGCGAGGTCGAGGTCATGGACATCAACCAGACCTTCGGGAAAGGAACCTTGGTCGGCGAAATCGGCCTGTTCACTCCGGACGGCAGGCGGACCAAGACGGTCCGCTGCAAGACCGACGTGCAGACGGCTGTGATCGACTATGACCAATTCAAGGAGTTGTACTTCCAGAACCCTCAGTTCGGATTTCGTCTGCTGCACCTGGTCGTCGCACGATTTCAAACCAACAACGAGCTTCCTCAACGCGCGGCGCCGTGAGAACGCGCACTGTCTTGCCGAGCGCGTTCTCAAGGCGCAAAAAAAATGCACGGAACCGAGGATCGGTTCCGCACAAAGGAGAACAAACGAAGCGCTTGAGGGACTCCGCCCTCTTTAGAATTTGGGCGCTTACTTCTTCGTCTTGGCCGCCTGCGTCTTCTTCTGCTTCAGCAGCGCCTCACACGGCGTAAAGCGGCCGTTGCCCTCGTCGATCACGCACTTGCTGCTCTTGTAGAGCGCTTCGCAAGGAGTTTGGCGGCCATTGCCTTCGTCGATCATGCACCGGGCATTGGCCGGTACGGTGGTGGTCGCCACAGTGCCCATGAACGCAAGGGCGCCAAGAGCGGTCAGCAACCCGGAGTGAATGGCAAGCGATTTCATTTGTTGACCTTTCAGGTTGTGGGACAGGTATATTGGAAGGGGTGTCCTCCTCCCGAACCTTATTTAAGCGTTATGCCCGGGATGGGCCAGATCACCACCGTCGCGAAAGTTTGATCGTGATCAAACTTAATATCGTTTTTTGACGCATAGTCTCATCCATCTGGATGCCATTGGCCTGAGAGGCGTGCATGATGGTGGTTATGTCCCCGAACAACGTTCATGGTCCAGCCATTCGCGCCCCCGATCCGTGGACGTCGGGGAAGCCCTCACAAGGCAAAATGCATCAGTTGCTCAGCGACGAGGAACGTGCCCGGTTGGCCGTTATCGCGTCCATCGTACGGTTCAAGAAAGGCGCCGAAATATACCATGAGGGAGAACCTGCCCATGCGGTTTTCAACATCATCAGCGGGGTCGTGAAGGCCTACACGCACGGTCCGGGCAGGAACGAACTCATCGGGTCATTCCTTTTTCACGAGGACCTGTTCGGGCTGGCGCAAGAAGGCAGTTATGTAAGTTCGATGAAGGCGGTGACGCCGGTGACTGCATATCGCATCCCGGTCGCCTCACTGCGAAAGCAATTTTCCACGGACGCTGCCCTGGAGTTCCACGTCATTGCCAAGCTGTGTCATGGACTCCGCCAGGCCCAGCGCCATGCGTTCGTACTCGCCAGCAAGCACACGGTTTCGAAGCTGACACTGTTCCTCCAGATGTTGGAGCATCTCCAAGCCGCCAGAGACGAGCCGTTAAACGAGATATACCTTCCGATGGACCGCTCCGACATTTCCGAATACGTGGGCACATCGCTTTCGGCCATAAGCAGGGCCTTCCGCACCCTTACGGCGCGGGGCATACTGAAAGTCCGGAACCGACGACATGTAAAGGTCATCGACCGTTCCGCCTTCGAGGCGATGACCCGCGACGTCCAGCAGGAAAAAGTGCGATAAGGCGGGCACCATCCTTATGGAGAGCGGGGACGCAATGCTGAAGTCAGCGTCTCCATCACACCGCCGCAATATCCCCCCTCGCCCACCCTTCCTTCGCCGCCGCGCGAAACGCCGCGAGGTCCCCGGCCGCGATCGCCGCGCGGATGCCCTGCCATCAGGTCCTGGTAATAGTAGAGGTTGATCTCGCTCAGCAGCATGGCGCCGAGCGATCTCGTTGGCCTTGACGAGGTGATGCAGATAGGCGCGCGAATAGTCGCGCGCGGCGGGGCAGCGGCTGTCGGCGTCGAGCGGGCGCGGATCGGCGGCGTGGCGGGCGTTGCGCAGGTTGATCGGGCCGAAGCGGGAATAGACGAGGCCGTGGCGGCCGTTGCGGGTCGGCAGCACGCAGTCGAACATGTCGATGCCGCGCGCGACCGCTTCGAGGAGGTCGTCGGGCGTGCCGACGCCCATCAGGTAGCGCGGCCGGTCGGCCGGCAGCAGCGGCGCGACCGTCTCGATCATGTCGAGCATCACCGCCTGCGGCTCGCCGACCGCGAGCCCGCCGATGGCATAGCCGTCGAAGCCGATGTCGCCGAGCGCGCGGGCCGATGGCGGCGCGCAGCTCGCGGTCGTCGCCGCCCTGGACGATGCCGAACAGCGCGCGCCCTGTCGTCCCCGCCGCGAAGGCGCGCTTGCAGCGTTCCGCCCAGGCGAGCGAGAGCTTCATGGCGCGCTCGAGCTCGGCGCGCGGCTGCGGCAGGCGGATGCATTCGTCGAGCTGCATCACGATGTCGGAGCCGAGCAGCGTCTGGATCTCGATCGCGCGCTCCGGCGTCAGCGCCACGCGTGGCGCCGTCGAGATGGGAGCGGAACACCACGCCGTTCTCGTCGAGCTTGCGCAGCTCGGCGAGCGACATCACCTGGAAGCCGCCGGAATCGGTCAGGATCGGATGCGGCCAGTTCGATGAACTTGTGCAGCCCGCCGAGCGCCGCGATCCGCTCGGCGCCCGGCCGCAGCATCAGGTGATAGGTGTTGCCGAGCACGATGTCGGCGCCGGACGCCTTCACGTCGCGCCAGTGCACGCCTTTCATCGCCCCCTGGGTGCCCACCGGCATGAAGGCCGGCGTGCGCACCGCGCCGTGCGGCGTCTCGATCACGCCGCTGCGCGCCGCGCCGTCGGTCGCGGCGATGCGGAAGGAGAACGCGGTCACGCGGGTCATCCATGTCCGGGGAATAGCAGGCAGGCGTCGCCATAGGAATAGAAGCGATAGCCCGCGGCGATCGCATGGGCATAGGCGCGCTTCATCACGTCGAGGCCGGAGAACGCCGCCACCAGCATGAACAGGGTCGAGCGCGGCAGGTGGAAATTGGTCAGCAGCACGTCGACGGCGCGGAAGCGGTAGCCCGGCGTGATGAAGATCGCGGTGTCGCCTGCAGAACGGCGCGATGGTGCCGATCGTCGCCGGCCGCGCTTTCGAGGAGCCGCAGCGACGTGGTGCCGACGGCGACGATGCGCCCGCCCGCGGCGCGCGCCGCGTTGAGCGCGGCGGCGGTCTCGGCGCTCACCTGCGCCCCATTCGGCGTGCATCTTGTGCCCGGCGACTCCTCGGCCTTGACCGGCAGGAAGGTGCCGGCGCCGACATGCAAGGTCACGGTGTGCACGGCGATCCCGCGCGCGGCGAGGCCGCGCGGTGAGACTTTCGGTGAAATGCAGGCCGGCGGTCGGCGCCGCCACCGCGCCCTCCTCGCGCGCGAACAAGGTCTGGTAGTCGGCGCGGTCGCGGTCGTCGGCGGCGCGGCGCGCGGCGATATAGGGCGGCAGCGGCACCTCGCCGCGCTCGGCGATGGCGGCATCGAGCGCCGGCCCGTGAAAGCGAAGCCGAACGTCACCTCGCCGGCCTCGCCCTTGGCTTCGACGGTGGCGTCGAGCTGGGCGAGAAAGCACACTTTGCCCTCTTCGCCGAACCGCACGACGTCGCCCGGCTCGAGCTTGCGGGCGGGCTTGACCAGCGCCTGCCAGCGCGCGCCGTCGAGCCGCTTGATCAGGGTCGCATCGACCCTTGCGTCGGGCCCGCGGCCGATGCGCCGGCCTCGGAGCTGCGCCGGGATGACCTTGGTGTCGTTGACGACGAGCTGGTCGCCGGGGCGCAGCAGGTCCGGCAGATCGCGCACGACGCGGTCTTCCAACTCGGCCGGCGCGCCCGGTCGCACCACCAGCAGCCGCGCCGCATCGCGCGGGCTCGCCGGCCGCAACGCAATGCGGTCGGACGGCAGGTCGAAGTCGAACAGGTCGGTGCGCATATTTCTCGCACTTTCCCTCCCCGTTTTCGGGGAGGGTGGCCGAGCAAAGCGAGGTCGGGTGGGGGCTGCGGGCACGGCCGACTAGAAAGCAAGAACCCCACCCTGCCCTCCCCGAAGACGGGGAGGGAAAGAAGAAACCCTCAGGCGTCGGCGGCCATGCGCGCCTTGACGATGCGGTCGGGATTGGCCACCGGCTCGCCGCGCTTGATCTTGTCGACGTTCTCCATGCCTTCCGTCACCTTTCCCCACACGGAATATTGCCCGTTGAGAAAGGGCGCATCGGCGAAGCAGATGAAGAACTGGCTGTCGCCGGAATCCGGGCTCTGGGCGCGCGCCATGGAGACGGTTCCACGCACGTGCTTCTCCTTGGTGAACTCCGCCTTGAGCTTCTTGCCGGAGCCGCCGGTGCCGGTGCCGTGCGGGCAGCCGGTCTGCGCCATGAAGCCGTCGATGACGCGGTGGAACACGATGCCGTCATAGAAGCCCTCGCGCACCAGTTCCTTGATGCGCGACACGTGCCCCGGGGCGAGGTCGGGCCGCATCTCGATGGTCACGGGGCCCTTCGACGTCTCGAGGATCAATGTGTTTTCAGTGGTGCTCATGGGTGTCGTCTTTCGTGTTGTCTTTCGTGTCGTCTTTTGCGCTCTCGCGATCGTCGACGATCGAGATGATGAAGGGCCGTCCGGCGATGGCGCCGCCGAGCCCGGCGGTCAGCGGCAGCGGCTGGCAGCGATCCAGCATGTCGGTCGCGGCGCTGCGATAGGCGGTGCGGACTCCCTGCGGCGCCTCGTGGGTGATGTAGGTAAAACGCGGCGGGCCGAGCACCGTGCCGGCCTTGGAAAAGCCGAGCCGCATGGTGACCTGCATGCCCGGCCGGGCGACATCCTGCGGCGGCAGCTGCAGGCATTTCGACAGCACCGGGGCGATCTCATTCAGCCGGTCGAGCGGCTTGTCACGGTCGGGGGGCTGAGGCGCATCGTTTCGCACGTCGAGCTTGATGCGCACGTCCTGCCCCAGCGGATAGAAGATGTCCGGCGTACAGCCGGGCCCTGAATGGATGCCGCAGAAATACGGCGTGCAGGGATGGTGGTCGAGCACGCTGCACACCGCCTTGCCTTGCCGCGGCATCGCAGCGACGCCGATCGCCAGCGCCGCCAGCCCTGCCAGCGCCAATACCCCCCGACCGCGTCGGGGCCGCGTCATTTGACATCCGACGCGACCCGCACGGTGACCATCTTGTCGGGGCCGGTCACGGTCCCGTTGGCGTTGGGGTCGCCCTTCTTGAGCTTGTCGACGACGTCCATTCCGGACAGCACCTGACCGACCACGGTGTACTTGCCGTTCAGGAAGGCGGCGTCGCCGAACATGATGAAGAATTGGCTGTTGGCTGAATTGGGGTCGTTCGCCCGCGCCATGCCGACGATGCCGCGCGAGAACGGCACGTTGGAGAATTCCGCCGGAATGTTCGGATATTTCGAGCCGCCGGTGCCGTTGCCGTTCTGGCCGTCGCCGGTCTGGGCCATGAAGCCCTGGATGACCCGGTGGAACGGAACGTTGTCGTAGTATTTGTCCTGCGCGAGCTTCTTGATCTGCGCCACATGCTTGGGCGCGAGGTCGTTGCGCAGCTTCACCACGATGCGGCCCTGAGACGTATCGATGATGAGGGTGTTCTGAGGGTCGGTGCCGGGCGGCAGTGCGACCGGCTGGGCAAGAGCCGGGGCAACGGCGAAGAGAAACGCAAACAGAGCGAGCAGGCGCGTCATCGGGGGCTTCCTCTCAGGTATGTGCTTTGGCCGCAAATTTCTTCTTGAGACGGCCGGCCACTGCGGCCGGCACGAAGGCCGAAATATCGCCGCCCATGGCGGCAATCTGCCGGACCAGGGTGGCGGTGATGGGACGGACCAGGGGTGAAGCGGGCAGGAACACCGTCTGCACCTCGGGCGCCATCGCCGCGTTCATCCCGGCGAGTTGCATTTCGTAGTCGAGATCGGTGCCGTCGCGCAACCCGCGAATCATCAGGGTGGCGCCTACCCGCCGCGCGGTCGTGACTGCGAGATCGTCGAAGGTCATGCAGTCGAACGCACAGCCGAGGCCGCGCACCATGTCGGCGCAGGTCTCTGTGAGCATCGCCAGGCGCTCGTCGGCGGAAAACAGCGGCGCCTTGCCGGGATGAACGCCGATCGCGATCACCAGCCGGCTCGCCAGCTTGGCGGCATGGCGCACCACGTCGATGTGCCCATTGGTGACAGGATCGAACGAGCCGACATAAAGGGCGATGGGTTGCATGCGCTCGATCTAGCCTGTGGGCCGGTGTCCCGCAAGGCGGGCGGTTGGGGGCGATTGTGGGTCTACGCGCCCAAGTAGCCGCATGAGCGAAGCGACATGCGGGATTGAAGCATGGAAACAACAAGCCGGCCGCCGCTCCCGTATGTCTCTTCGCTCATCCGGGCTACAAGCCTCAGTTTTTACCCGGATAATATTGACATGCAATTTTTACCCGGGTAAAACCTACGCATGGACGAGACCGCGCATACCTCCTGCACCGCTTTCCAAGGCGACCGACGCATCGCCTCGGGCACCGTTCTCCATGTCGCGATGAAGGTGAAGGCGATCCTTCGATCGCGGCGAACACGCGCCGATCCTCGTTTTCGACGATGCCACCAGCCGCCAGATCGAAATTGACCTGCGCGGAACCAGCGAGCAGGTTGCCGCGAGACTCACCGAGGGCGACACACCGCGCGCGGCTCGTGAAGCTTCAGGAGACGTCGCGCCGCGCGGCCCGGGCCGCCCGAAGCTCGGCGTCGTAGCCCGCGAAGTGACGCTGCTGCCGCGGCATTGGGAATGGCTGAGCGCGCAGCCCGGCGGCGCTTCGGTTGCGCTGAGAAAGCTCGTCGAGCAGGCAAAGCGCGCCAACCTCGGGTGCGATCGCGTCCGCCAGGCTCAGGATTGCGCCTATCAATTCATGTTCGCGATGGCGGGCGATCGTCCCGGATTCGAGGAAGCGACGCGGGCCTTGTTTGCAGCGGACGCTCGCCGATTCGAAGAATGCATCGGAGCGTGGCCGGAGGATATTCGGACCCACGCCAAGCGGCTTGCTTCCGCGGCATTCGGCGCGTGAGATGCGTTTGTTTTTTCGACGCGGATTCCGCAGAACTGCAACGCGGGAAATTGTCACGCCAGGGTGGCTTCGCAGCCGGGGGCCGGATGGGCTAGGCTGCCGCCCGCGATCCCCGCGCCGGACGAGTTCGCGATGAAGATTTGGGCTGCGCTCGTTGCATTGCTGGTTGCCGCGGCGACCGCACTTCCGGCTGCGGCGCAGGGCTATCCCAATCGCATCATCAAGCTGATCGTGGCGTTTCCGCCGGGCGGGCCGGTCGACGTGATGGGGCGGCTGATCGCGCAGCGGCTGTCCACCACGCTCGGCCAGCAGGTCATCGTCGACAACCGCCCGGGCGCGGGCGGCACCCTCGCGGGCCGGGTCGCCGCCACCGCCGAGCCAGACGGCTACACGTTGCTGCTCGGCAGCGGCGCGACGCTGGGCATCGGCCCGGCGCTCTACAGCAATATCGGCTATGACCCCGTGAAGAGCTTCATTCCGATCGCGATGCTGTCGGACGTCTCCTACGTCATGATTGCGGCGAACCACGTGCCTTATGACGACGTGCCGGGGCTGCTCGCCTATGCCAGGAAGAACCCGGGCAAGCTCAATTTCGGCGTGCCCAACGGCGCGCCGCCCCACATGCTGGCGCTGTCGTTCAAGGCGCTGACCGGTGCCGACATCGTCGTGGTGCCGTACAAGGGCGCGTCGACCCTGATCACCGACATGATCGGCGGCCAGATCGACGGCGGCTTCGAGACCACCTCGGTGATCCTCGGCCATGTCCATGAGCACAGCGTCAAGGCAATCGCCGTGGTCCGTCCCAGGCGCCTGCCCGACCTTCCGAATACGCGCACCATGATCGAGAGCGGCGTACCCGATCTCAGGGGGTCGTCATGGACCGGCGTGCTGGCGCCGCTCGGCACGCCGCGGCCGATCATCGACAAGCTGCGCGCCGAAATCATCGCAGCGCTGAAATCACCCGATATGGTGGAGCGGTTCGGAAGGCTGGGCGCCGAGGCGAAATTTCTCTCGCCCCAGGAGTTCGGCGCGTTCATCGCCGAGGAACAGCAGCGCCTCGCCGGAATCATCCGGGCGTCGGGCGTCCACGGCGATTGATGTGAGCAATACCATGGCTCGATTCCGTCATCTGCTTTCCGCCCTCGTCGCGCTGGGCATTTCCGCACTGGGCATTTCCGCTGCGGCGGCGCAGGCGCAGCCCTATCCCTCCCGTCCGATCAAGCTGATCGTGCCGTTTCCGCCGGGCGGACCGGTCGACGTGATGGCGCGCGTCGTGGTCCAGCGGCTCTCGGTAGGGCTCGGGCAGGTGATTATCGACAACCGCCCCGGCGCCGGGGGCACGCTGGGTTCACGCGCTGCGGCGATGGCCGAGCCGGACGGCTACACCCTGTTGTTCGGCAGTTCGACCACGCTCGCCGCGGCGCCGTCGCTCTACCGCAATCCCGGCTACGACCCCGTGAAGAGCTTCGAGCCGGTCGGCATGATCTCCAGCGTCCCATTTGTGCTTGCGGTCGCCCCGCATGTTCCGGCGCGGACGCTCGCTGAGCTCGTCGCCTACGCCAAGGCCAATCCGGGAAAGGTGAACTTCGGCGCCCCCACCGGCACGCTGCCGCATCTCACCGGCGAGATGCTCAAGATGCGCGCCGGCATCGATATCGTTCACATCCCCTACAAGGGCGCGGCGACCGCGATCACCGACGTGCTGTCCGGCCAGATGGACATGGCGTTCGAGCCGATCTCGGTGATGGTCGGCCATGTGCGCGAGGGCAAGGTGATCCCCCTCGCCGTCACCGGTGCCACCCGCAGCCTGGAACTGCCCGATGTCCCGACCATGATCGAGAGCGGCTATCCCGGCTTCGTGTCGATGTCGTGGACCGGCATCGTCGCGCCGGCCGGCACGCCGCCGGAGGTGGTGGTGAAGCTCAATCGCGCCGTCATCGACAGCTTCAGCTCCAAGGAAGCGAGGGAAGGCCTCGCGCGTCTCGGCGCCGAGCCGAATCTCGGCACGCCCGGAAGCTTCGGCGCGATGATCGTCGCCGAGATCCCGAAATGGGCGGAAACCGTGCGTGCCGCCGGCGTGCGGCTCGACTGATCCGATGCCGGCGCGCGTGGACGGGGTCGCGGCCGGCACTCCAAAGCCAGGGCCTTTCGCGGTTCTGCTCGGCCTCTATGGTCTGGCATTCGTAATGCTGGCGTGGCCGTGGTTGTCGGGCACCGTCACCATCCCGTGGGACGCCAAATCGCAATTTCAGCCGGAGCTGCAATTTCTCGCGACGTCGCTGGCGCGCGGGGAATCGCCGTTCTGGACTCCCAACATTTATGCGGGCTGGCCGCAGATCGCCGATCCGCAGTCGCTGATCTTTTCGCCGCTGCACCTCGCGCTCGCCGCGCTCACGCCGACGCCGAGTTTCCGGCAAGCCGATCTCGTCACCTTCGCCTATCTCCTGGCCGGAAGCCTCGCGCTGATAATGTACTTCCGCGATCGCGGCTGGCACCCGGGCGGCGCCATGGTGGCGGCGCTCATCTTCGCGTTCGGCGGCTCGGCTGCGTCGCGCCTGCAGCACACCGGCCAGATCATGAGCCTCGCCTATCTGCCGATCGCGCTGTGGCTCATCGCGCGCATGCTGGAGCGCGCGTCATGGGCCTATGGGCTTATGGCCGGCATTTTCATCGGCCTGCTGGCGGTCGATCGCGACCAGGTCGCGATGCTCGGGCTTTATGTAGTCGCGGGCTATGTGATCGCGTTCTGGCTCGGCGGCCCCGGTCGCTTCGCGCGGGTGAAGGCGACGTTTCTGCCGATCGTCGTGAGCGGCGTGATCGCCATCGCGATCGCCATCGTCCCCGTCGTGATGTCGGCGCTGCTTGCCTCGGATTCCAACCGCCCGGAGATCGGCTTCGACTATGCGGGGCTCGGGTCCCTGCACCCCGCACACCTGCTGATGCTCGTGTTCGCCGACCTCTACGGCGCTGCCGATCCGGCCGTCGTGTTCTGGGGACCGCCGAGTCCGGTCTGGAGCGACACCTTTGGCGGCAGAGGCTTGTTCCTGGCGCAGAATATGGGCCAGATCTATTGCGGCATTCTCGCGGTCCTCCTGATCTTCGGCTTCGGCATCGCGCGCGGGTTGTTGTGGGCGCGCGAAATCCAATTCTTCTTCATCGCCCTCATCGCCTGCCTCGTCTACGCGCTCGGCTGGTACACCCCCATCTTCCATCTGATGTACGACGTGCTGCCCGGCGTTGAGCTGTTCCGGCGGCCTGCGGACGCAACCTTCGTGGTTGGGCTGATGATCGCAATCAATACGGGGTATCTGGTGCATCGCTTGCTCTCGGGCACGGTGCCGGAGGAGCGGCATTCCCTCCTGATCGAAATCGCGTTCTTCGCATGCCTGGTCGTCGCGGCGCTGGTGATTTCGACCGCGGCCGGCCGGCTCGGCGTCGCCGTGGTGCCGATTGCGACCGGCATCGCATTTGCTGCGGCGGGGATCGCGCTGATCGCAGTCGTCCCGCGCCTCGTGCCGGCATATCCGATGCTCGCCGCCGTGCTGGTGCTCGCCTTCACGGCAGGTGACCTCGCCTGGAACAAGGCGCCTGACGAGTCGACCGGCCTGCCGCCGTCGCGCTACGACGCGCTGCTGCCGCAAACGCACGACGAAACCGTGGCCCTTCTCGAGAAAAAGCTCGCGGAGACCGCCGCGCCGGACCGGCGCGACCGGGTCGAGCTGATCGCGATCGCCTACCATTGGCCGAACCTGGGGCTTGCCCGCGGCTTCGATCATCTGTTCGGCCAGAACCCGCTGCGGCTGCGCGACTTCGCGCTCACGACCGGCGTCAAAGATACCGTCGCCGATCCCGAGCAGCGCCCCTTCACGCCGCTGTTTCCATCCTATCGCTCGGCGCTCGCGGACCTCTTCGGTGTCCACTTCATCCTGACCGGCGTGCCGGTGGAGCGCATCGATCCCAAGTTGCGGCCGGGCGACCTCGACATGATCGCGCGCACCACGGATGCCTACGTCTACGAAAATCCGCGGGCGCTGCCGCGGGTCATGTTCGTGCACGACTATCGCGTGGTCGATTTCGAAACGATCATCCGGTCCGGCTGGCCCACGGCGGTCGATCCCCGGCACACGCTGCTGCTCGAGCATGCGCCGGCGCACCCGCCGGGCGGCGCCGCCGGCGACGGCACCGCGCGCATCGTGAAATATGCCAACACGGAAGTGACGGTTGACACTGAGTCCGCGTCCGGCGGCTTTCTTCTGCTCAACGATGCCTGGCATCCGTGGTGGCGCGCGGAAGTAGACGGCGCGCCTGCTCCCATCCTGAAAGCGGATGTGCTGTTCCGCGCGGTGCAGGTCGAGCCCGGGCGGCACCGCGTTCGCTTCGTGTTCCACCCGTTCCTCGGCGCCTGGGAGGAACTGCGCATGAAGCTCGCGGCGTGGTAGGCGCGGATTTGCAGCAGGTGGCAGTCGCTGCGCCGACACACACCGAGGCCAATCCGACCATCAGCCGGCAGGTCGGCATGGATCGAGGCCGCGCCAAAATTAACGCTCGAGCGACAAAGCGCGACGGCTTGACCACTTGCCGTCGGTACGACTTAGGTGGTTTGGGTTGCACCGTGAACGCGCTGCGCAGATTGCGCCGCCAAAACGAACCGGGGAGGACCATGATCCGCACCACCATGCTTGCCGCGCTGGCGGCACTCGGCATCGCCGTGGCTGCGCCCGCCGCGGCCCAGCCTTATCCCAATCGTCCCGTCAAGATCATCGTGCCGACGCCTGCAGGCGGCCCGGTCGACGTGATGGCGCGGCTCCTCGCCAATGCACTCCCGGCCGCCCTCGGCCAGAACGTGATCGTGGAGAACCGCGCCGGCGCCGGCAATACGCTCGGCTCCAAGGCGGCGGCCGCCGCCGATCCCGACGGCTACACGCTGCTGGTGAGCGCCGCGAGCGGCCTGATCATGAGCCCGATGGTCTACAAGTCCGCCGGCTATGACGAGAACAGCTTCGCGCCCGATCGCGCTCATCGCCGAGACCCCGCAGGTGCTGGTCGCCTATCCCGCGACGCCGTTCAATTCGGTCGCCGCGCTCGTCGCCTATGCCAAGGCCAATCCCGGCAAGCTCAATTATTCCACCGGCGGCGCCGGCACCCTGCCCCATCTCACCGCCGAGCTGTTCAAGCAGCTCTCCGGCACCGACATCGTCCACGTCCCCTACAAGGGCGGCGGGCCCGCGCTTACCGACGTGGTCGCGGGACAGGTGCAGATGACGTTCGACACGGTCGGCACCTCGCTGCAATTCATCCGCGACGGCCGGCTCAAGGCGCTCGCGGTGTCGAACCCGACGCGCCTCGCCGAATTGCCCGATGTGCCGACCATGCCGGAACTCGGCTACGGTGCCATCAACAGCGGCGCCTGGGTGGCGTTGCTGGCGCCCGCTCGGCCTGCCGCCGGCGATCATCGCGCGGCTCAACCGCGCCGCCAACGAGGCGCTGCACTCGCAATCCATGAAGGACGCGCTCACAAGGCTCTCCGCCCAGCCGCGCGGCGGCACGCCGGAGGACCTCGCGAAGCACATGAAGTCCGAGCATGAAAAATGGGCCCCCATCGTCGCCAAGCTCGGCCTGAAGGAAGACTGACGGCATGTCCCGCGCCCGCGTCGCGCTGAGCATCGCGCTCTCCGACAATCCGAACACGCGGCCGCTGATCGACGGCGCCGTGGTGCCGGAGGGCATCTCCCTCACGCCGACCGTCGTTCACCCCAGCGAAATGTTCTGGCGGCAGCTCAAATTTGCCGAGTTCGATGTTTCCGAAATGTCGATGTCGTCGCTGGTCATCTCGACGGCGCGGGGGCCCACGCCGTGGGTGGCGCTGCCGGTGTTCACCACGCGGGAGTTCTTCCACACCCGCATCCTGGTGCGCGCCGATGCCGGGATCGCCGCGCCCGCCGACCTCAGGGGCAAGCGGGTCGGCGTGCCGGAATATCAGCAGACCGCGGCGATCTGGGGTCGCGGCGCGCTGGAGAACGAATTCGGCGTGCGCCCCCGCGACATGGAGTTCTTCATGGAGCGCGGCGACAAGAGTCACGGCGGCGCCACCGGCTTTCAGCCGCCGGCCGGCGTGACCGTCCACCAGATTCCCGCCAACACCAATATCGGCGAGATGCTCACGCGCGGCGAGCTCGACGCGACCCTGCTCTATCTCACCAATCCCAATTTGGTCGACCGCAGCCGCATCGACCTTGCCGCCGACAAGCGCGTGCGCTCGCTGTTCCCCGACCGCGCCGCCGAGGGCCGCCGCTACTACGCCAAGACCGGCCTCTATCCGATCAACCACGCCGTGGTGGTCCGTCGCGCGCTGGTGGAACAGCATCCCTGGATCGCGCTCAATCTCTATTCCGCCTTCGCCGCCGCCCGCGCCGCCGTGCTGCGCGCCGGCAACGCGGCGCTCGCCTCCCATTTCGAAACCGGCGTCATCGGCGACGACGTCCGGCGCGCGCTCGCCACCGACCCCATGGCCTATGGCGTGAAGGCGACGCGAAAGGTGCTGGAGACGATCGCGGACTACGTCCACGCCCAGGGGCTGACGGACCGGCGCGTCAAGCTCGAAGAGCTGTTCGCCCCGGCCACGATGGATTTGTGATGTGTTGGAGCCGGGGCCCTACTCCCCGTTCTCCTCGCCCTCTTCGCTCAGCCGCTCCACCGAGACCACGCGCTCGGCGTCGGCGGTGTTGAACACGATCACGCCGCGGGTCTTGCGGCCCTTGATGCCGATCTCGGAGACGCCGCAGCGGATCAGCTGGCCGCCGTCGGTGACCAGCACGAGCTGGTCCTGCTCCTCCACCGGGAACGACGCCGACCAGGCGGCCGATCTTGGCGCGCAGCGTGCCGTCGCGCTCGCGGTTGTCCATGGCGACGATGCCTTTGCCGCCGCGGCCGGTGGTGCGGTACTCGAACGACGAGGTGCGCTTGCCGTAGCCGCGCTCGGAGATCGTCAGCACGAACTGCTCGGCCGTCGACAGGTCGACATAACGCTGCTCGCCGAGCTCGATGGCGCCGTCGCCTCTTCCATATCGGGCTCGGCGTCGACCGCCTCCTCGGCCTCCTCGTTGAGGCCGCGCCGCACCGCGCTGGCGCGCCGGAGGTAGGCGGCGCGCTCCTCGCCGGTGGCGTCCACATGGCGCAGGATCGAGAGCGAGATCAGTTCGTCGCCCTCCTCCAGCGCGATGCCGCGCACGCCCATGGAGGTGCGGCCCGTGAACACCCGCACGTCGGGGACCGCGAAGCGGATGCACTGGCCGTTCGCGGTCGTCAGCAGCACGTCGTCGTGTTCGGTGGCGATCTGCACGTCGACGATCGCCTCGCCCTCGTCGAGCTTCATGGCGATCATGCCGGAGCGCCGCACGTCGACGAAATCCGACAGCTTGTTGCGCCGTACCGTGCCGCCGGTGGTGGCGAACATGACGTCGAGATTGGCCCAGCTCGCCTCGTCCTCGGGCAGCGGCATGATGGTGGTAATGCGCTCGTCCTGCTCCAGCGGCAGGATGTTGATGAGCGCCTTGCCGCGCGCCTGGGGCGCCGCCAGCGGCAGCCGCCACACCTTTTCCTTGTAGACTTGGCCGCGCGAGGAGAAGAACAGCACCGGCGTATGGGTATTGGCGACGAACAGCCGCGCGACGAAATCCTCCTCGCGGGTCTGCATGCCGGCGCGGCCCTTGCCGCCGCGGCGCTGCGCCCGGTAGGTCGACAGCGGCACGCGCTTGACGTAGCCGTGGTGGGAGACGGTGACGACCATGTCCTCGCGCTGGATCAGGTCCTCGTCCTCCATCTCGCCTTCCTGATCGACGATCACGGTGCGGCGCGGGGTGGCGAACTCGTCCTTGACCTCGATCATCTCGGTCTTGACGATCGACTGGATGCGGGCGCGGGAGCGCAGGATGTCGAGATAGTCGGCGATCTCGGCGGCGAGCTTGTCGAGCTCCTCCTTGATCTCGTCGCGCCCGAGCGCCGTGAGCCGCTGGAGCCGCAGATCGAGGATGGCGCGGGCCTGCTCGGCGGTGAGCCGCGCGGTGCCCGCCGACGACACGCGGTGGCGCGGGTCGTCGATCAGCTCGATCAGCGCGACCGCCGTGGTCGCCGGCCATTCGCGCTCCATCAGGGCCTCGCGGGCCGCGTTCGGATCGGGCGCGGAGCGGATCAGCCTTATCACCTCGTCGATATTGGCCACCGCGATGGCGAGGCCGACGAGGATGTGGGCACGGTCGCGCGCCTTGTTGAGCAGGAACTTGGTGCGGCGCGACACCACCTCTTCGCGGAACGCGATAAAGGCGGTGAGCATGTCCTTCAGGTTCATCACCTTCGGGCGGCCGCCGTCGAGCGCCACCATGTTGGCGCCGAAGGTCGACTGCAGCGGGGTGAAGCGGTAGAGCTGGTTGAGCACCACGTCGGGCACCGCATCGCGCCGCAGCTCGATCACGACGCGATAGCCGTCGCGGTCGGACTCGTCGCGCAGATCGGAGATGCCGTCGATCTTTTTCTCCTTCACCAGCTCGGCGATCTTCTCCACCATCGTCGCCTTGTTCACCTGATAGGGAATCTCGGTGATGATGATGGCTTCGCGCTCCTTGCGCAGCGTCTCGATCTCGGCCTTGCCGCGCATGACGATGGAGCCGCGGCCGAGGTGATAGGCTGCACGGATGCCGGCGCGGCCGAGAATGATGCGCACCGGTCGGGAAATCCGGGCCAGGTATGATCTTGATGAGTTCCTCGATGCCGAGCGCCGGATCGTCGATCAGCGCGAGGCGGCGTCGATGACCTCGCCGAGATTGTGCGGCGGGATGTTGGTCGCCATGCCGACCGCGATGCCGCCGGCGCCATTGACGAGCAGGTTCGGGAACCGTGCCGGCAGCACCACCGGCTCGCGCTCGGAATTGTCGTAGTTCGCCTGGAAATCGACGGTGTCCTTGTCGATGTCCTCGAGCAGCGAATTCGCGACCTTGGCGAGCCGCACCTCGGTGTAGCGCATCGCCGCGGGCGGATCGCCGTCGACCGAGCCGAAATTGCCCTGGCCGTCGACCAGCGGCAGGCGCATGGAGAAATCCTGCGCCATGCGCACCAGCGCGTCATAGACCGCCTGGTCGCCGTGGGGATGGTATTTACCGATGACGTCGCCGACCACGCGGGCGGACTTGCGATACGGCTTGTTCCATTCGTAGCCGGCCTCGTGCATCGAATAGAGGATGCGCCGGTGCACCGGCTTGAGGCCGTCGCGCACATCGGGCAGCGCGCGGGCCACGATCACGCTCATGGCGTAATCGAGATAGGACCGCTTCATCTCCTCGACGATGGAGACAGGGCGCGTATCGGAGGGGCCCGAACCGGGGTCCCCGGGTGTTTGATCGTTATCGGCCAAAAGTGAAAAACCGCCTGGAAGAGCTCATGTGAATCTGTCTGCATTCTAGATAGCCCTTCCGGTGCCGGATTGCCACCCAAAGCGGCGCTGCGGGAGCCAAATTTATGTTAAAAAGATCAGTAACTTGACGGATTGTCGGGGGCCGGGCCGGCTGCAGGCGGCCGGCGCCGCACAAACAGGGCCGCCGCGCCGTCCGGACGCCTCTGAGGCACTATGATTTTGGGCATGATCCTGTTCGAAAAGTCTGCAACTTTTTGAGATCATGCGCTAAGCCCCATCCATGCCGCTCGAATACCTCATCTCCGCGGTCGTGACCCTCGTGGTGGTGGTCGACCCCCTCGGGCTCGCGCCGACCTTCCTTGCGGTGACGAGCGGCCTCCCCGCCGCGCCGCGGCGCCACGTGGCGGTACGCGCGGCCATCGTCGCCGGCGCGATCCTCGCCGGCACCGCGCTGATCGGCGACTGGCTGCTGCGCCAGCTCGGCATCTCGCTACCGGCATTCCGGATCGCCGGCGGCCTGCTGCTGTTCTCGATCGCCTCGGAAATGGTCTTGGGCGTGCGCATGGAACGCCAGTCCAGAACCGCCGAACAGGCGATCGAGGAGCACGTGCGCAACATCGCGGCGTTTCCCCTCGCCACCCCGCTGATGGCGGGGCCCGGCGCCATTACCGCGACCGTCTGTTGTCGGGCCAGGCGGCGCTGCGGCCGGCCTACCTCGCCATCCTGATCCTGGTGATCACAGCGGTGATGGCCGTCTGCGTCATCGTCTTCCTGTTTGCCTCCCGCCTCGACCGCGCGCTGGGCACCACCGGCAACGTGCTGCTGTCGCGCCTGCTCGGCGTGCTGCTGGCGGCGCTGGCCGTGCAATACGTCATCGACGGCCTGCGGGCGGTGCTGGCGGGATAGGGGAGCGAGCGTGAGCGATACCCTGATTGCAGTGCAAGTACTGGTAGCCGAGGGCAAAGTTCGCATTTCCGAACATGGCTATGATGAGCTGGCCGACGATAGTATATTCGCCATCGATGTCCTTAGTGGTGTCGATACCGCCGTTGCGGTTCGAGGACTATCCGCAGTTTGCGAAAGGACCGTGTGTCCTGGTTTTGCAAAGGGACACCTCTGGCAGGCCCATACACGTGTTATGGGGAATTCCAAGAGGCCGCACGGAGCCGGCCGTCGTGGTGACCGCCTATCGTCCCGATCCAGCACGATGGTCGAGTGATTTTACGAAACGGAAAACGCCATGAGTCGGAAAACAAAGCTCATTCACGAAGGCCGGTACGCGGCTGAAGTCCCAGTCGAACTGATCGAGGACGACAGCGGCTGGTCGCCCTATCTGTCGATCGAGGACGCCACCAAACTCGATACCGTTCGCGACGCGCTACGTCACGGCGATATTGCCGCAGCCGCCAAGTACGGCCGCGTATTCGAACTGGTTCCGGTCACGAACTGAGGGAGACAATTCTTTCCCTCCCCGTTTTCGGGGGGTGGCCGAGCGATAGCGAGTCGGGTGGGGTACAGAAGAAGAGAGAACCCCACCCCTGCCCTCCCCGAAGACGGGGAGGGAAAGGAACCGCCTACTTCGACGCCTTCTCCAAATAGGCGATCAGGTCGGCGCGTTCGGCGGCGTCGGGCATGCCGGCGAACGGCATGCGGTTATTGGGCACCGCCTTTTGCGGATCGGCGACGAAGTTGCCGAGCGTCTGCGCCGACCAGGTGATGCCGCTGCGCTTCATCGCCGGTGAATAGCGGAAGTCGTCGAGCGAGGCCGCCTTGCGCCCGAACACGTCGTGCAGGCTCGGCCCGACGCCGTTGACGCCCGCCTGAGTGGAATGGCAGGTCGCGCATTCCTCGAAGCGCTTCTCGCCCTTCGCGGCGTCGCCGTCGGCGCGCGCCCCGAGGGTCGCCGCCAGCAGCAGCGCCATTGCTGCGATCATGTGTCCCATCATCCTGCCCATCGCTGCCGCCCTCATGCCGACACCAGCGGGCCGGGGTTCTTGAGATAGCGGTTTTTGATCGCGTCCGCGGTCCAATAGGCGAGCGCGCCCACCGGGCCGGTCGGATTGTAGGAGGCGTTGTGCGGGAACACGTTGGCGCCGACAACGAACAGGTTGTGGCAATCCCAGCTCTGCAGATACTTGTTCAAGGCGCTCGCTTTCGGGTTGGTCCCCATGATGGTGCCGCCGGTGTTGTGCGTGCTCTGATACGGCACCACCGTCCAGGGATTGGTGCGGGCGACGGCCGGGTTGATCCGGGTCGGGTTCATGGAACGGGCAATCGTGTTGATCAGTTCGGCGGCGTGCTGCCCCATCTTGTGCTCGTTCTCCTTGTAGTCGAACGTCATGCGCATCAGCGGCTGGCCGAACGCGTTGCGATAGGTCGGATCCAGATCGAAGCAGTTGTAGCGGTTGGCCATGACGCTGCCGCTGGCGCCGATCTGCATCGCCGTCTGGTACCACTTCGAGGTCGCCGCCTTCCACGCCGTGCCCCATTGCGGCGTGCCGCTCGGCACCGGGCGGTAGCCGATCGGCAGCACGGTGTTGAAGCCGCCCGCGACACTGTAGCCGCCGACGAAGCCGAGCGGGCCGCGATCGAACTTCCAGTTGATGTTGAAGTCGTCGATCGTGGTGTTGGAGCCGCCGGCATTCATGAAGGGGTTGAAGTGGCGGCCTTCGAAGAACAGCGTCGCGCCGGCGCCGGTCTGGTAGCAGTAGTTCTTGCCGATCACACCCTTTTGCGCGACCGGATCGTAGGGCTCGCCAACGCCCGACAGCAGCATCAGGTGAACGTTGTTGATGGCATAGGCGCACAGCAGCACCATGCCGGCTGGCTGCTCGAACTCCTCGCCGTTGAGCACGTTGGTGTAGGTGACCCCGGTGACCTTTTTGCCGTCGGAATCCTTGTTCACCTTCAGCACCCAGGAATGGGTGCGCAGCTCGAAATTGGGATTGCGCATCGCAGTCGGGATCACCGCCACGTGCGGACTGCCCTTCGCGTTGGCCTCGCAGCCGAAGCGCTGGCAATAGCCGCAATACTGGCAGGCGCCGAACTTCGCGCCGTCCGGATTGGTATAGGCCTGGGAGGCGTTCGCCGACGGCCGCGGGAACGGATGATAGCCGTTGTTGCGCGCCGCCTCGCTGAACATTTCGCTGGCGAGGATCCCCGTCAGCGGCGGCAGCGGATATTCACGGGCGCGTGGCGCCTCGAACGGGTTGCCGCCGGGCTGGATCTCGCCGCGCAGATTGCCGGCCTTGCCGGAAATGGCCGCGGTGTATTCGAACCGGTCGTAATAGGGCTCGAGCTCGTCATAGGTGATGCCCCAGTCCTGGATCGTCATGTCGGCCGGGATGAAGCTCTTGCCGTAGCGCTCCTCGTACATCGAGCGCACCTTGAATTCCATGTCGGTCCAGCGCCAGGTGTGGCCGCTCCAATGCACGCCGGAACCGCCGACGCCTTCGCCGGGCAGGAACGAGCCGAGCCGGCGCATCGGCAGCGCTTCCTGGGACGGATTGTTGCGGACCGTGAGGGTGTCGCGCGCGGTGTTCATCATGAGGTCCTGCCGGACCACATAGCGCAGCTCGTCGCGGATGTTGGGCAGCGAATAGTCGTCGCTGGTGGTGCGCATGGTGCCGCGCTCGAGCGCCACCACCTTCAGTCCGGCCGCTGCCAGTTCCTTGCCGAGAATGCCGCCGGTCCAGCCGAGCCCGACGATGACGACATCGACTTCCTTCAGTTTCGTGGCCATGCCGTCCCCCTCAGCTCAGATCTGCAATGCCGGCCGGATCGGTCGGAAACGGCTTGTCGCGAAACTTGGCGACGTTTTCCCGGTTGACCGCGATGGCGCCGGGAAATCCGATCAGGCGCCACCCCGCCTTGTTGCGGTTGCCGCCATAGATCGGATCGGAGAACATGCCTTCCATCACCGTCTGGTAGAGCACCGTCCAGAAGTCGCGCACCGGCAAGCCGTCCTCGAAGGTGATCTTGCCGGTGGACAGGCCGACCAGCACCTCCTCGCGCTGCTTGGCATCGAGCCGGTCGAAGCTCTTGCCATAGGTCTTGCGGCAATGGACGTTGGTCGCCTCGATGCCGGCGCGATAGAGATCGGCGGGCACGAGGGGAAGCTGATAGCCCTGGCTCGGCGCGCCTTTCTTCCAGGGACCCTGCATGTACAGGCGCTCGCCCTTGCCCCAGCCGCCGGCGAGCGCGCGGTCGATGAAGATGTTGATGCCCAGGTCGGTGCCCTTGGGCGTGAATTCGTCGGCGGGGATCATGTGATCGACCAGCGTCTCCACGAAAGCCGCCTCGTCGAGATTGAGGAGGGCATAGCCCGCTGCGGCGGGCGGCGGCGATGCCGCCGTCTGTTGCGCCTGCGCGCCCTGGATGTCCAGGCTCGTCGCTGCGGCTGCGCCGCCGACGACCGCGCCTTTCAGAAAATCACGCCGGCCGAAACCCTGCTCTGCCATGCCTGTCCTCCCACGCATTTTTTGAGCGCCACCGTCTCAAAGCTGAATTGGCGGCGCCCTGACCTCTTGAATTTTTCGCATGATCTCATCCGAAAAGTCATCCGCTTTTCGTGAGGCATGCGACGTCCGATCACTTGCACATGATCTTGTCCGAAAAGTCTGCAACTTTTCGGGATCATGCGGCGTCCAACCACTTGCGCATGATCTTGTCCGAAAAGTCTGCAACTTTTCGGGATCATGCGCCGAACCGGGCGGCACAATGCGCTGTTCCCGCTGTCCCGGCAAGATGGGTTGCGGCGTCACGTCGCGATGACGATTTTCCCGAAGTGACGGTTGGCGCGCATCATCTCCAGGGCTTCCGCGATGTCGTCGAACGCAAAGGTCTTGTCGATCGGCATCGACAGCTTGCCGGCTTCGACCGCCGGCCACAGGTCCGCGCGCATCAGGCGGACGACCTCGCGCACCTCCTCCAGGCTGCGGGTGCGGAAGGTGACGCCGATATAGTCGATGCGCTTGGCCGCATGCATGTCGAAGTTGAACTCGCCGGTCATGCCGCCGAGCCGGCCGACATTGACGATGCGGCCGAGTATTTTCGCCGCGTCCAGGTTCTGGTTGGCGACGCTGGCGGACACCTGATCGACGATCAGGTCGACCCCCTTGCCGCCGGTCGCCTGCTTGACCTGCTGCGGCCAATTGGGATCGCGCGAGTCCAGCGCGAGATCGCAGCCGAATTCCGTGAGCCGCGCGCGCCGCTCCGGATTGGTGGAGGTGCCCATCACCAGTGAGGCGCCCATCAGCTTGCCGATCTGCAGGCCCATCAGGCCGACGCCGGTGCTGGCGCCCTGGATCAGCAACGTCTCGCCGCGCTTGAGCCGGCCTGCGGTCACGATCGCGTTGTGCATGGTCTGCAACGGCACGGGAAAGCAGGCCGCCTGCGCGAACGTCATGTTGTTGGCGGGAATGCGGTGCATCCGCACGAAATCGGTGACCACGTATTCCGCATGCGCGCCCGGCGCCGAACCCATCACGCGGTCGCCGGGCTTGATGCCCTCGACTTCGCTGCCGACCGCCTCGACCTCGCCGGCACAGTCAAGCCCGATCCGGGCGCCCTTTCCGCCGACCGAACCGTGCTGGTGCCCGGAGGCGACCAGCAGATCGGCGCGATTGAGCGTGGTGGCGCGGACGCGGACCAGTACTTCGTTCGGCTTGGGCACGGGCTTCGGCACATCGCCGATCTCGATGCCGGCGTTGCCGAGAATCGCAGCTTTCATGCGGTGTCTCCCGATGGAGTGGCTATCACTTTTACGACCTCATCCTGAGGAGCGCGCACCGAAGTCAGGCCTGCCTGACTTCGGCAACCAATGGTGTCGAAATCGGCAACAGCCGATTTCGATGCGCGCATCTCGAAGGATGGCAACGAGCACGGCATACGCAACTCCATGCGGCGCACGTGTCTGTGGCCATCCTTCGAGACGCGCCTTTCAGGCGCTCCTCAGGATGAGGTCCGTAATACTGATCAGAACGGGATTTCGTCGTCCATGTCTTCGCGCCGGCCGGCGCCGGCCATGGCGGGCTGGCGCGCGGGCGCAGTCCGGCCGCCCCCTGAGCTCGAACCGAAATCGGATCCACCGCCCTCATCCGGCCCGAAACCGCCGCCGCTGCCGCCGACGCGGTCGAGCATGACGAGCGTACCGTTGAAGTTCTGCAAAACGACCTCGGTGGAGTAGCGGTCCTGGCCCTGCGGGTCCTGCCATTTGCGCGTTTGCAATGAGCCTTCCACGTAAATTCTCGACCCCTTCTTCAGGTATTGCTCGGCGACTTTGCACAGGCCCTCGCTGAAGATGACGACGCGGTGCCACTCCGTGCGTTCCTTGCGCTCCCCGGTCGCCTTGTCGCGCCAGGAATCCGTTGTCGCGAGCCTGAGATTGGCGATCGGCCGGCCATCCTGGGTGCGCCGGATTTCGGGATCCGCACCGAGATTGCCGACGAGGATGACTTTGTTGACGCTGCCTGCCATGACCGCTCTCCGCACATCTTCCGTTTGCAAAATTTCCGTTTCGAGGACCACCCTGCGCCAAAGCCGGATTGAGGGCGAGCCCTCGATGGCCGGATCGCAGGCTTACCCACAGACAAGCCAAAGGCGACAGAATTGGCCCTTGTCCTCCGGCGCCCCTCTGATGGTTCTCTATTTGTTCCTATCAGGCCGCGGCATCGCCTGCAAGTTGTTTTTACCGCAGCATGACGGCCACCCACTACCCGAATGGAATCCGGCGGCGTGTTGCACGGATGTGACAGCCGCCGCGCGCGCAAACGGCTAAAAAGGATCAGGAGTTTCAGTCGGGGGGCGGGGGCCTTGGATGCGATTGAAGCTCGGGGCCGGCGGTTGCCGGCCCTAACTTTTTTGGCGTCCGCCATCTTGCCCGTCATTTTGGCCAAGGCCTCATCGCGACGAAAGCCGGCTCGAACGCCACCACTTGTCCACATCCCCGGTGCAACAACTCGGCAGCGCGTGCCGGACACTGGCGAACCACGTCCATAGCCACTACCTTCGCCGTTGGGGCGCCGGCCGGGTGTAGGCGCATGTCTCGCCTTCCCCGGGTCGTTTTCGCGGCCCGCAGCGGCGCGGAACGATTTGCTCGCGATGAAGCACAGAGATCAGCCGGAAGCCGGGCATGAATGACCTGTTCGACAACCGTCCTCGCCGCAACCTCGACGGCGGCCGGGTCATCGCGATCCGCGGCGCCCGCGAGCACAACCTCAAGAATGTCGACCTGGAGATCCCGCGCGACCGCCTCGTGGTGTTCACGGGCCTGTCGGGCTCCGGCAAGTCCTCGCTCGCCTTCGACACCATCTATGCGGAGGGTCAGCGCCGCTATGTGGAGAGCCTGTCGGCCTATGCGCGCCAGTTCCTGGAGATGATGCAGAAGCCCGATGTCGACCAGATCGACGGGCTGTCGCCGGCGATCTCCATCGAGCAGAAGACCACCTCCAAGAACCCGCGCTCCACCGTCGGCACCGTCACCGAGATCTACGACTACATGCGCCTGTTGTGGGCGCGCATCGGCATCGCCTATTCGCCGGCCACCGGCCTGCCGATCGAGAGCCAGACCATCTCGCAGATGGTCGACCGGGTGATGGCGCTGCCGGAGGGCACGCGGCTCTACCTGCTGGCGCCGGTGGTGCGCGGGCGCAAGGGCGAATACCGCAAGGAACTCGCGGAGTACCTCAAGAAGGGCTTCCAGCGCGTCAAGATCGACGGCAAGTTCCATGAGATCGCCGCCGCGCCGGCCCTCGACAAGAAGTTCAACCACGACATCGACGTCGTGGTGGACCGCGTGGTGGTGCGCCCGGATATCGCCCAGCGGCTGGCGGAGAGTTTCGAGACCGCGCTCAAGCTCGCCGACGGCATCGCGGTGGTGGAATTTGCGGATCAGGCTCAGACTCGCGGAGAGGCCCCCTCACCCGGATCGCGCAGCGATCCGACCTCTCCCCGCACGCGGGGAGAGGTGAAGGCTGCGGCCAAGGAGACCAAGCTCGCGACCGCGGCCGCTTCCGACGCCAACCGCATCATGTTCTCGGAGAAATTCGCCTGCCCGGTGTCCGGCTTCACCATTTCGGAGATCGAGCCGCGGCTGTTCTCCTTCAACAACCCGTTCGGCGCCTGCCCGGCCTGCGGCGGGCTCGGCCTCGAGCAGAAGATCGACGCCGATCTCGTCATTTCCGATCGCAACGCGACACTGCGCAAGGGCGCCATCGCGCCGTGGTCGCGCTCGACCTCGCCCTATTACACCCAGACGCTGGAAGCGCTCGCCAAGTTCTACAAGTTCACCCTCGACACCAAATGGAAGGACCTGCCCAAGAAGGTGCAGGACGCCATCCTCTACGGCTCCGGCGAGGACGCCATCCGCTTCGTCTACGACGACGGCCTGCGCGCCTACGAGACCAAGAAGCCGTTCGAGGGCGTCATCACCAATCTCGAGCGCCGGTTCCGCGAGAGCGAAAGCGAATGGGCGCGCGAAGAGCTGCAGAAATATTTCACCGACATCCCCTGCAGCGCCTGCAACGGCCGCCGGCTCAAGCCGGAGGCGCTGGCGGTCAAGGTCGCCGGGCGCGACATCGGCGCCGCCGCGGAGATGAGCGTCAAGCGCGCCGCCGAGTGGTTCGCGGCGCTGCCGGGCGAGCTCAGCGCCAAGCACAACGAGATCGCCGGGCGGGTGCTCAAGGAAATCCGCGAGCGGCTCAAATTCCTGATCGATGTCGGGCTCGAATATCTCACCCTTGCGCGCGCCTCCGGCACACTGTCGGGCGGCGAGAGCCAGCGCATACGCCTCGCGTCGCAGATCGGCTCCGGCCTCACCGGCGTGCTCTACGTGCTCGACGAGCCGTCCATCGGGCTGCACCAGCGCGACAATGCGCGGCTGCTGGAGACCCTCAAGCGCCTGCGCGACCTCGGCAATACCGTGATCGTGGTCGAGCATGACGAGGACGCCATCCGCATCGCCGACCACGTGGTCGATGTCGGCCCCGGCGCCGGCATCCATGGCGGCGAGATCGTCGCCGCCGGCACGCCCGCCGACATCATGGCGAACAAGAAGTCGCTCACCGGCCAGTATCTCATGGGCGTGCGCAACATTCCCGTGCCGGAGCGCCGCGCGCCCAATCCGCGCCGCACCATCAAGGTCGTGAATGCGCGCGGCAACAATCTCAAGAACGTCACCGCCGAGCTGCCGCTCGGCCTGTTCACCTGCATCACCGGCGTGTCAGGCGGCGGCAAGTCGACGCTCCTGATCGACACCCTCTACAAGGCGGTGGCGCGCAAACTCAACAATGCGAGCGAGGGCCCTGCCCCGCACGACCGCATCGAGGGCCTGGAGCACATCGACAAGATCATCGACATCGACCAGTCGCCGATCGGCCGCACGCCGCGCTCCAACCCCGCGACCTATACCGGCGCGTTCACGCCGATCCGCGAATGGTTCGCCGGCCTGCCGGAGTCGAAGGCGCGCGGCTACGAGCCCGGGCGGTTCTCGTTCAACGTCAAGGGCGGCCGCTGCGAGGCCTGCCAGGGCGACGGCGTCATCAAGATCGAGATGCACTTTCTCCCCGATGTCTACGTCACCTGCGACGTCTGCAAGGGCAAGCGCTACAACCGCGAAACGCTGGACGTGCTGTTCAAGAACAAATCGATCGCCGACGTGCTCGACATGACGGTCGAGGAGGCGCTCGACTTCTTCAAGGCGGTGCCGCGGGTGCGCGAGCCGCTCGCGCTGCTGCACCGGGTCGGCCTCGACTACATCCATGTGGGCCAGCAGGCGACGACGCTGTCCGGCGGCGAGGCCCAGCGCGTCAAGCTCGCCAAGGAACTCTCCAAGCGCGCCACCGGCCGCACCCTCTACATCCTCGACGAGCCGACCACCGGGCCTGCACTTCCACGACGTGGCGAAGCTCCTGGAGGTGCTCCACGAGCTGACCGACCAGGGCAACACGGTCGTGGTCATCGAGCACAATCTCGAGGTGATCAAGACCGCCGACTGGATCATCGACCTCGGCCCCGAAGGCGGCGACGGCGGCGGCGAAATCGTCGCGACGGGAACGCCGGAGGATATCGCCAAGGCCAAGCGCAGCTATACGGGGGCGTTCCTGGCGCCGGTGCTGGCGCGGCGCGCCGGCGAAGGGGAAGCGGGTGGTGGCGGCGGAGTAGATTGTCATCGCCCGTTATATAGGCCTCACGCCGCATCCGCGGGCCGCACGCGCCGCGCAATCTCCGGGCCCCGCTCCCTCTGGACAATGGCAGTGTCGTACTGGCCCTGCAGATCGAGCCACAACTGCGCACTGTTGCCGAAATAGCGACCGAGCCGCACCGCCGTGTCTGCCGTAATGGCGCGACGCCCATTGAGGATGTCGGTGATCCGGCCGGACGGAACGCCGAGATCGAGGGAAACACGGTTTGCGCTCAGCCCACGGGCCTGCAATTCGCGCCTGAGCAATCGCCCGGGATGTACGGCAGGGGTCATGGCTTCATCCTTTGTGGTGACTTCAATTTTCTTTGTGACCTCATCCTGAGGAGCGCCCACCGGGCGCGTCTCGAAGGATGGCCCAGGCACTGGCGTTGCACTTAGAGCATGATCCCGAAAAGTTGCAGACTTTTCGGACAAGGTCATGCTCAAAATCAATGACTTTAGGAGGCTGTCCGATTCAATCTGAAACGATAGCGCTCTAGCTGTGCACGCGGTGCCCGCTTCCATCCTTCGAGACGCCGTGCTGCGCACGGCTCCTCAGGATGAGGCCGCAAAGATGATTCATACAGCACTCCGAAACTCTACGCGAACTACCCCTCACTCCTCCAGCATCGTCTCGACGAACCCCGCGGGATCGTTCCAGAACTCCCGCAGCAGCCGGTAGTGATCGGTGTCCTCGACCGCCACCGGATCGAGCCCGTATTTCGACAGCTGCAGGAGCCGCGCACCGGGATAGGCCATCAGCAGCGGCGCGTGGGTTGCCATGATGACCTGGCAGATGCCGGAGCGGTCCATGCGGTGCAGGAGCTTGAGGAATTCGATCTGCCGCGACGGCGAGAGGGCGGATTCCGGCTCGTCGAAGATGAAGATGCCCTGGCGGCTGCAGCGTTCCTCGAAGAAGCGCAGGAAGCCCTCGCCGTGGGAGTGGGAGAGGAAATCCGGCGGCGGTCCGCCGAATTTCTCCGGTTGGCCGAATTCGTCGAATGCTGACGCGTCCAGATAGCGCGCCACCGAGAAGAAGCTCTCCGCGCGGAAGAACCAGCCGTTGGTGACCTTCGGCAGCCAGCTCGCGCGCAGCGCCTGCGACAGCCGCCCGCCCATGGCCTCGATCGCGGCGGAATGATCGACCGTGCGATAGCCCTTGCCGCCGCCGGCTTCGTCATAGCCGGCGAGCGCGGCGATTCCCTCCAGCAACGTCGATTTGCCGGTGCCGTTCTCGCCCACGATGACGGTGATGGCGCGGTCGAACCCGAGGTCGAAGTCCTTTGCCAGAAACGGCAGGCAGAACGGATAGGCCTCGGCGTCCTTGACCAGCGCGCGCTCGAGCCAGACCCGCCGCAGATACGGCGCCGGCAGATTGATGACCCGTTTGCGCTTGTTCGCCACGCGCCTATGCCCGATCGCTCGCCTCGGTTCCTCGACATGCGAGGCCTCGGCCGACGAATATACACGCAATGGCTGTAGGAGGGGATTGCCGCGAAGCTGCTACGCCTTGGCGAGCTTCTCGTCTTTCGCCTGGGCGCGCTTGGCGGCCGGGCGGTCGGCGAAGCGGGCGACGTAGTCGGTGAATTCCTTGCGCTCGGGGATCAGCTTGAACGCCGTGCCCCAGCGCACGCCGGCGCCGATGACGACATCCGCGGCTGTGAACTTGTCCCCCATCAGGAACGGCCCCGGCGTCACCGCAGCCGCGAGCACGTTCATTGCGGTGTCGAAATCGCCATAGCCGAGCGCCGCGCGCGGCGGTTCGCCCACACGCGGGAAGGCGCGGTCCATGATTGCGGGCTCGACCACGCTCGGCCCGAAGAACAGCCATTTGAGATAGGGCCCGCGCCGGGGATCGCCGATGGGGATGTTGAGCCCCGCCTGGGGAAACGCATCGGCGAGGTAGCAGCAGATCGCCGCGGATTCCGTGATCACCACGTCGCCATGCTTGAGGGCGGGCACCTTGCCCATGGGATTGATGTCGAGATAGGGGTGCTCGCGATTGTCCCCCTTCTTCATGCTCAGGAGATGGATGCCGTAGGGCTCTCCGATCTCCTCCAGCATCCACAGCACGGTGGAGGAGCGCGAGGGGGCAATATGATAAAGCGTAAGCGCGGACATCCTGATCTCCCGTTCGTAATTCGCCGTGGCCCTAATGGGCAATGACGACAGACTGATGGCGACAGTGCGGCCGGGAATGCCTGCACATTTCCCCTGCCCATTGAAGTGCTAACCGATTGCGCTGACCCTATTGGTGTCATTGCCCGGCTTGACCGGGCAATCCAGTACGCACGGTCGGTGTTTACTGGATCGCCCGGTCAAGCCGGGCGATGACAGAGACAGTGTGTGTCAACCTGAACGATGAACGGTCTAAGGCCCGCCCGGCTCCATGCCCCTGGACTTGAACAGGGCCTGGGCGGACGGGCTGGTGAACGTCGCGATCAGCTTCTTCGCCTCATCCGGATATTTGGTGTTGGGGCCGATGCCGGCGGCATAGACGGTGTAGTTCTGGATCTCGTTGGGCAGCGGCCCGACGAAGGTGACGCCCTTGGCGGGCACGATCTCGCTGATCTGATGGATGCCGAGTTCCGACTGGCCGGAGGAGATCAAGTCGGCGACATAGCCGCCATGCTTGAGCTTCTCCTTGGGCTTCACCTGATCGGCGATGCCGAGACGCTGCAGGAGCTTGCCCACATAGATGCCGCTGGAGCCGCCACTGGCGGGATCGATGTAGGAGACCGACTTGGCGTCGAGCAGCGCCTTCTTGAAGGCCTCGACGGTCGAAACGTCCGGCTTGGGCGCCCCCTCCTTCACCATCACGCCGACGCCGACCTTTGCCAAGTTGGTCCGGCTGAACGGCGCGATCTTGCCCATGGCAGCCAGCTCATCGATGGCCTTCGGGGTCAGGAAGATGACGTCGAAGGTTTCCCCGGCCTCGACCTTCTTGACCAGACCGCCGACGGTGTCGTTGTCGATGATGAGCTTGTTTCCGCTGGCCTTCTCGTATTCGGGGCCGAGCGCAAGCACGCTGGATCTGAACGCCCCCGCGGTGAGCACCTTGAGTTCCAGCGCCTGCGCGGGAGCCGACGACATGGCGGCGCCGATCGCGCCGGCGAGAATGAGCAGGGTGGTCCTCATGGCGGTTCCTCCGGGGTGGCCCAATGTGTCGGTGATGTCGGCGGTGGCTTTGGCGGTTGACTCCAAACGGTTTTCCAATATCCACGGGTCCGATGCAACCCGTCCATATCATCGGCGGCGGACTGGCTGGAAGCGAGGCTGCCTGGCAGATCGCCTCCCGCGGCGTTGCCGTGGTGCTGCACGAGATGCGCCCGGTGCGCTCCACCGCGGTCCACAAGACCGGCGGCTTCGCCGAGCTGGTGTGCTCCAACTCGTTCCGCTCCGACGACCGCGATCACAATGCGGTCGGCCTGCTCCACGAGGAGATGCGCCGGCTCGGCTCGCTGGTGATGCGGGCGGGCGACGCCAACCAGGTCCCCGCCGGGGGCGCGCTCGCGGTCGATCGCGACGGCTTTTCGCAGGCCGTCACCGCTGCGCTCGAGAGCCATCCGCTGGTGCAAATCTCCCGCGAAGAGATCGCGGGCCTGCCGCCGCCCGATTGGGACAGCGTCATCGTCGCGACCGGGCCGCTGACCTCGCCAGGCCTTGCCGCCGCCATCGGCGCCGTGACCGGGGAGACCGCGCTCGCCTTCTTCGACGCCATCGCCCCGATCGTCCACCGCGATTCGATCGACATGTCGGTGGCGTGGTTCCAGTCGCGCTACGACCGGCTCGGTCCCGGCGGCAGCGGCGCCGACTACATCAATTGCCCGCTCGATCGCGACCTAGTACGACCGCTTCCTCGACGCGCTCCTCGCCGGCGACCGGGTCTCGTTCCATGACTGGGAGAGCGCGCCCTATTTCGACGGCTGCCTGCCGATCGAAATCATGGCGGAGCGCGGCCGCGACACCCTGCGCTGGGGCCCGATGAAGCCGGTGGGATTGACCAACCCTCACCAGCCCACGCAGAAGCCTCATGCCGTGGTCCAGTTGCGCCAGGACAACCGGCTCGGCACATTGTTCAACATGGTGGGATTCCAGACCAAGCTGAAGCATGGCGAGCAGACGCGGGTGTTCCGGATGATCCCCGGTCTCGAGCAGGCGGAGTTCGCGCGGCTCGGCGGGCTGCACCGCAATACGTTCCTCAATTCACCCAAGCTGCTCGACGGCACGTTGCGCCTGAAGAACCTGCCGCGCCTGCGCTTCGCCGGGCAGATCACGGGCTGCGAAGGCTATGTGGAATCCGCCGCCATCGGACTGCTGGCGGGACGCTTCGCCGCCGCCGAGCGGCGCGGTGAGGCATTCGAGGTGCCGCCGCCGACCACCGCGCACGGCGCGCTCCTCGCCCACATCACCGGCGGGCATGTGGAGACGATCGACGCCGGGCCGCGGTCGTTCCAGCCGATGAACGTCAATTTCGGGCTGTTCCCGCCGCTCGCCCATTCGCCGAGCCGCGGCGCGGACGGCGCGCGGCTGCGCGGCACCGAGAAGACCATGGCCAAGCGGCGCGCGCTGACCACGCGGGCGCTGGAGCATCTCGACCGCTGGAACCGCGGCATGCCCGTGGCCGACGAAGCGACCGCCGGCCTGGTGCCGGAAGGAGAGCCCGCCGGCCTGCCGGAGCCGCATCTGCGATGAGGAACGCGGGGCGATCCGATGATTTCGCCGCCCGCTGGCAGACCGCGGTCGTGCTCAAGCGCGACGTCTTCTCCACGGTGGAGCGCGGCACCTTCCGCAGCGACGCCGGCGACGTGCCCGGCGTGCTGCGGCGGCTCGACGAGGTGCCGTGGTGGTCGCGGCCGCTCGCCGTCCATCTCTTCAATCGCGAGCGGCGCGCGCTCGCTGCCGTCAATCGCCTCGGCGTGGCGCCGCCCTTGCTCTATGACGACGACAAGCGCCTGGTGCGCGGCTACATCCCCGGCAGCGCGCTGAAGATCGCGCGTCCGTTCGGCGACCTCGCCTATTTCCGCTCCGCGCGGGCGGCGCTGCGCGCGGTGCACCGCCTGCGCATCACCCACAACGACCTCGCCAAAGAGCAGAACTGGCTGCGCAGTCCCGACGGCCGCGCCTATCTGCTGGACTTCCAGCTCGCCTCCGCATTTCGCAGCCGCAACTGGCTGTTCCGCATCCTCGCCTATGAAGACCTGCGTCACTTCCTCAAGCACAAGCGGCGCTACGTGCCGGATGCGCTGACGGCGATGGAGAAGCGCGTGCTGGCGCGCAAGAGCCTGCCCACGCGGATATGGATGGCCACGGGCAAGAAGATCTACATCCTCGTCACCCGCGGCCTGCTCGGCTTCATCGATTCCGAAGGCGGCGGCAAGCGGATGGCCCAGGATGCGCCCGCGATCGAAACCGCATTGAGGACACAGGCGGGCGTGCGCGACGCCGCCGTGCTCGATTTTCCCGACCGCAAGCGCGGCATCGGCCTTTATGCCTTCGTCGAAACCGACGGCAGCACGACCGAGGACGCGCTGCGCGATGCGCTCACCGGCGAAATCGGCGCCGACAAGCTGCCCGAATTCATCCAGGTCGTCGAAGCCCTGCCGCGCCGGCCGGAAGGCACGGTGCGGCGCGACGTGCTGCGGCTCGTCAGCACCAACCAGGTCGACATGGTCGAGGCGCTGCTGACGTCACCGGAAGAGACGCGGCTGGTCGAGCGCATCGTCGCGGGGCGCAAGAATCTCTTCGGCGCGCCGGCGATCGCCGCCGCGCTCGCCTCCCATCCCGACGTGCGCGACGCCGCGGTGCTGGTCTATCCCGACCGCCTCGCCGGCGCCGGGCTCTATGCTTTCGTCGAGACCAGGGCCGCGGTGGGCGAGGACAGGCTGCAGGATTTCATCGCCGCGGCCATCGGCCGGGACAACGCGCCGCAATTCATCCAGGTCGTCCCCACCCTGCCCCGCCATGCCGGCGGCCAGGTGCGCACCGACATCCTCCAGCTCGTCGCCACCAACCAGGTCGACAGCATCGATCCCCTGATCACCTCGGAGGCCGAGCGGCGCATCGTCGACGAAATCCTCAATGCGCGCCACAACATGCGCGACCGCTTCGTGATGTGAGCGCGATCACACCGCCGGCCACCGGCGCGCCGCGCGCCAGATCGCCCATTGGCGACGCCACTGCGGCACATCGACGAGCGCGAACGGATCGCCCGCGGCGCGGTCGAGCCTTGCGAGCAAGGGCGGCACGGCGGCGGCCGTGAGGAAGGCCGGGGCGCAGCGGTCGGGAACTTCGGCCGCGGCGCCCCGGAATTGCGCGAACGCCGACCGCGCATGGCGCGCGCAGTTCGGCCAGCGCTGCCCGCAGCCCCTCCGAGTTGGCGCGGGCTTCCACCTCAGCGCGCGCGACGCCATGACGTTCCAGCAATTCCATCGGCACGAACATCTGACGCCGCGATACGTCGATTGGAAAGCTGCGCAGGCGATGCGCCACCGCGCAGGCGACGCCGGCGGACGCGGCGGCGGCCGCGCCGGGCACCGCGCCACCTGCGAGTATCCGCGCGCCCAGCGCCATCAACGCAGCTTCGGTGTCGCGTCCATAGGCGTCGAGTTCGGCAACCGTCGCCATCGGCTCGTCATAGAGATCGAAGCCATGGGCATCGATCAGGCCGAGCAGCGGCTCGCGCGGCAGGCCGCATTGCGCGATGGTATCGAGGAGCGCCGCGGCGATCGGATTGGCATTGACCTCGCCGCGCCCCTCGCCGGCCAGTGCGTCGCGCCACCATTGCAGGCGGATTTCGCCCGGCAATACCTCGCGCGCCGCTTCGCGCACACGCGCGATCTCGCCGCTGAAGGCGTAGAGCGCATGGAGATGCCGGCGCAGCTCAGCCGGAGCAAACAAGGCGGCGAGGAACCGGTCCTTGTCGGTCGCCCGCACCACGGCTTCGCAATGGGCATAGGCATCCTGCATGGGCGACCCCGGACCTCACAGCCCGTAGCCCGGATGAGCGAAGCGAAATCCGGGAGCAACGGTTGGTTTGGTGCAGTCTGTCACGGCTTTGTCCCGCATGTCGCTTCGCTCATGCGGGCTACCCCCAACGCGCTGCGTTCTAATCTACCGCAATCAGGAGCGCGCCGATCCGCCGCCGCTCGCCGAGCAGGATATTGTAGGTCCGCACCGCCGCTCCGGTGGTCATGGCTTCGAGCACGATGCGGCGGTGCGCGGAAGGCGTCGCGCAAAGCCGGCGGCAGCAGCGACCATCTCCTTGCCGGTCCCGACCAGGAAGTGATCGATCGCCGGCGTCGTCCGCGAGCGCGAGCGACACGGCCGCGAGATCGATCTCGCCCGCCGCCTTGACCTCGCTCGCCCAGATGCCGTGCGGCAGGCACAGGATCGAGCCGCGGTGGGACATGTCGGCAAACCGAAATCCGCCCTGGCCGTAAACCTCGATCGGCGCGGGACGCGGCAGATGCGGAGGCAGTTGCGACGGCGCCGTCAGCGGCGCACGCGCGCGGCCACCGGAGCGCCCTTGTGCGGGCCGGCGGCGGCTCGACGGCGGCCGGCTCCTTCTCCTCGGGCGTATCCGGGGCATTCTGGCGGCCGGTGCCGACGCCGAGATAGATCAGGATCGGCGAAGCGATGAACACCGAGGTGTAGGTGCCGACCAGCACGACGCCGAACATCATCGTCGCGGTGAAGCTGTGGATCGCCTGGCCGCCGAACAGCAGCAGCGCCAGCAACGCGAGCGACACCGTCACGTGGGTGATGACCGAACGCGACAGCGTCGAGTTGATGGAAATGTTGAGCAGATCGGTCATCGGCATCTTCTTGTAGCGCCGCAGCATCTCGCGGATACGGTCGTAGATGACGACGGTGTCGTTGAGCGAATAGCCGAGAATGGTGAGCAGCGCGGCGATGCTGGTGAGGTCGAAGTCGATCTGGGTGATCGACATGAAGCCGAGCGTCAGCACGATGTCGTGCACGTTGGCGATCATGGCGCCCAGCGCGAACTGCCACTCGAATCCGAACCACAAATAGACCAGGATCGCGCCGATGGCGACCATGATGCCGATGATGCCCCAGTGCAGGAACTCGCCCGACACGCGCGGACCCACCACGTCGATGCGGCGATAGTCGACGGCATCGCCGAGCGCGGCGCGCACCTTCACCTCGACCTGCTGCTGTGCCTGCTCGCCGCCGGGCTGCTGCGCGACACGGATCAGCACGGTGTCCGGGCTGCCGTATTCCTGGAGCTGGACTTCGCCGAGACCAAGTCCCGAGATCGTCGTGCGCATCTTGGAGATGTCGACCGCGCCGGCCTTGTTCTGCACCTCGATCAGCGTGCCGCCGGAAAAGTCGATGCCGAAGTTCAGGCCATGGGTGAAATACAGCGTGATGGCGATGAGCGACAGCAGCGCGGAGATGGGGAAGCTGATCCGCCGGAAGCGGATGAAGTCGAACTTGGTATTGTCGGGTACGATACGAAGCAGATGCACGTTGGTCTCGCTTCTCTAACCGGGCCGCAATCAGATCGGCACGGTCTGCGGGCGCAGCATGCGCACCCACGTCGCCACGATCAGACGCGTGAGGGTGAAGGCGGTGAACAGGGTCGTGAGGATGCCGATTCCGAGCGTCACGGCGAAGCCGCGCACCGGGCCGGTCCCGATGAAGAACAGCACCGCGGCGGCGATGAAGGTCGTGATGTTGGAGTCGAGAATGGTCGCGAGCGCCCGGGTGAAGCCGGCGTCGATGGCGGTGATGGGGGTGCGGCCGTTGCGCACCTCCTCGCGGATGCGCTCGTAGATCAGCACGTTGGAGTCCACCGCGATGCCGACGGTGAGCACGATGCCGGCGATGCCGGGCAGCGTCAGCGTCGCGCTGAGGAACGACAGGATGCCGATGATCATCCCGACATTGATGGCGACCGCGATGTTGGCGAACAGGCCGAACAGCCCGTAGGTCGCCAGCATGAACACCACCACCAGGATGGCGCCGGCGATGGAGGCGCGAACGCCGGCCTTGATCGAATCCTCGCCGAGGCCGGGCCCCACGACCCGCTGCTCGATGACCGTGAGCTTGGCCGGCAGCGCGCCGCCGCGCAGCAGGATCGCGAGATTGTTCGCGGATTCCACCGTGAAGTTGCCGGAGATCTGGCCCGAGCCGCCGAGGATCGGCTCGCGGATGACCGGCGCCGATATCACCTTGTTGTCGAGCACGATCGCGAACGGGCGGCCGACATTCTCCTGGGTGGCCGTGGCGAACTTGCGGGCGCCGCTGGTGTTGAAGCGGAACGACACGATCGGCTCGCTGGTGCGCTGGTCGAAGCCCGCCTGGGCGTCGGTGAGGTCGCCGCCTTCCACCAGTGCCTGCTTGTAGACGAGGACCGGAACCTGTTGGCCGCCTTGGGTTTCAAACAGGACTTCCGAATCCGGCGGCGCGCGTCCCTGCAGCGCCTCCTGGGGGCTGACCGAATTGTCGACCATCCGGAATTCGAGCTTGGCGGTCTGCCCGAGCAGGTCGATCAGCCGCCGCGGATCGCCAAGGCCGGGCACCTGCACCAGGATGCGGTCGGCGCCTTGGCGCTGGATCGTCGGCTCGACGAGGCCGAGCTCGTTGATGCGCTTCTCGACGATCGGGATGGATTGCTCGATGGTCTGGCGAATGCGCTCGGTCACCGCGGCGTCGGTGGGCGTCAGCCGGATCAGGCCGCCGCCGGCATCGGTGACCTCGAGGGTGCGTTGGCCATTGCCCTGCAGCACGCCGCCGAGCGGCTGCGACAGATCGCGGAGCTTGGTGAGCGCGCTCTGAAAGTCGGTCCCCTCGCGCAGCCGGACCTCGACGCTGCTGCCGCGCACGATCGGGCGGGTTGGACCAGCTGATGCGCGCATCGCGCAGCGTGCGGCGCACGTCGTCGCGCAGCGTGTCCAGGCGCTGCTTGCGCACGTCGTTGAGGTCGACTTCGAGGAGAATCTGGGAGCCGCCCTGCAGATCGAGGCCGAGCACCAGCCGCCGCTGCGCCCATGCCGGCCAGCCCTTGACCACCTGCTCGGGGAAGAAATTGGGCACGGTGAAGCCGCACACCAAGATCGCCGTCACCAGAATGGCCATTACCTTCCATCGCGCGAAATAAAGCATCTGTTCCAACCACTCCGCGGCCGGCGGGCTCAGCCCGCGGCGCTGTCATCCTTCACCGGCTCGCCCTTGGCGCGGACATCCGCGACCATGCTCTTGACCTGCCGGACCCTCACCCCGTCGGCGATCTCGATCTCGACCTGATCGTCATCCACCACCTTGGTGACCTTGCCGACCAATCCGCCCGAAGTGATGACATTGTCGCCGCGCCGCAGGTTTTTCACCATTTCCTGATGCTGTTTCGCCCGCTTCTGCTGCGGGCGCAGGATCAGGAAGTACATAATGACAAAAATCAGAATGAAAGGCAGGATGCCACCCAGGTTGGTCATCAAGTCGCTGCCGCCGGCCCCAAACATGTGAAAATTCTCCTTGCCCGGACAGCGCTGCGGCCGGACTGGCCGCCGCGCCGCACGGTCGCAAAACCGTTGCCAACCCCGAAGTCGCGCGGACTATACCGGCCGCCCGTCCGATTGCAATGTCGGCTGGCTGCTCCAGGAAAATGGGCATGATCGAGCGTTTTGCCTCGATTTTTGCAGCGCGGGAGCGCCTTGCGGTCGACGCCCTGCCCCGCTATGGGGAGCGACCAAAAAGGCAGTTCCATGTCCGCACCCCAAAAGCCGCCCGCCGCCCTCCCCGATGCCGATGTTCTCCTGCGCATTGCGGCGGCGCTGGAGCGGCTCGCCCCGCAGCCGCCCAAAGCGCCCGATTTCGGCATCGCCGATGCATTCATCTGGTATCCCGATGCGCACCGGCTGGCCCCGGTTCCGCGCGTCAACCGCGTCGACATGTCGCTTCTCAAGGGCATCGACCGCATGCGCGACATCCTGGTGGAAAACACCGAGCGGTTCGCCAAGGGGCTGCCGGCCAACAACGCCTTGTTGTGGGGCGCGCGCGGCATGGGAAAGTCGTCCCTGGTGAAGGCCGCCCATGCTTCCGTGAATGCGGGCCTGGGCAAGGATGCCGGGCTCCTGAAGCTCGTCGAGATCCACCGCGAGGACATCGAGAGCCTGCCCGACCTGATGGCGCTGCTGCGCGGGGCGCCGTTCCGGTTCCTGGTGTTCTGCGACGACCTCTCCTTCGATGCCCAGGACACGTCCTACAAATCGCTGAAGGCGGTGCTGGAAGGCGGCATCGAAGGCCGGCCCGACAATGTCATTCTCTACGCGACGTCCAACCGGCGGCACCTGCTGTCGCGGGACATGATCGAGAACGAGCGCTCCAGCGCCATCAATCCCGGCGAAGCGGTAGAGGAGAAGGTCTCGCTGTCGGACCGCTTCGGCCTGTGGCTCGGCTTCCACCGCTGCAGCCAGGACGAATTCCTCGCCATGGTCGACGGCTATGTCGCCTATTTCCGTGTCCCTGCGGACGCGGCGACGCTGCGCCGCGAGGCCTTGGAATGGGCGACGACGCGCGGCTCACGCTCCGGCCGCGTCGCCTGGCAATATGTGCAGGACCTCGCCGGCCGCCTCGGCGTAACGCTGGAGTGATTTTATCCCTCCCCGTTTTCGGAGAGGGTGGCCGAGGGAATGCGAGGTCGGGTGGGGAACGGCGATCGCAATCGATCGCTGAAAGCAAGACCCCACCCTGCCCTCCCCGAAGCCGGGGAGGGAAAAGACGGCGGGTTTTCGCGCAGAACGTTACAACGGCGCCGATGCGGTCTTGTCCGACGGCAGGTATTGCATCGGGTCGACGGGCGCCGAGTTCTTGCGAATCTCGAAATGGAGCTGCGGGTTCGGCGCAGTTCCGGTCTGTCCGGATTTCGCGATCACCTGGCCGCGATGGACCTGGTCGTTGCGCTTCACGTTCAGCTCGCTGGCGTTTGCATAGGCGGTGACGAAGCCGTTGGCGTGGCGAACCAGCACGAGGTTGCCGTAGCCCTTGAGCTCGTTGCCGGCATAGGCGACGACACCGTCATCGGCGGCGCGAATGGCCGTGCCCTCGGGCACCGCGAGATCGATGCCGTCATTGGAGCCGCCGGCGGTCTTGGCGCCGAAATTGGTGACGACGCGGCCGCGCAGCGGCCAGCGGAACGACGGCATGCCGGCGGTGCCGGCCGGCCCTGACTCCTCGTTATCGGGCGCGGGCGTCGCAATTCGCGCGCCCGCCTGCGGCTCCACGGTCTTCACAGACTGCAGCATCGGCCCGGACTTCGCCTGCGCGACCACAATCGGCTTCACCGGTGCCGGAACGCCCGGCGCGTTCTTGGCGACTTGGACACCCTGCTTGGCCGGAATTGTGAGCTTCATTCCGATCTTGAGCGGCGTTTCGGCGGTCATGTTGTTGGCAGAGATCAGTTCGCGAACCGGTATCCGGTGGCGATGTGCGATCGAGGTCAACGTCTCCCCGTTGGCCACCACATACTCGCCCGGACCGGACGGCGCCGCCGCGACGGGCTGGGCCGACGGATTGCGCGGGAGAGCGGCGTGGGCGAGCTTGGCCGGCCCACCGTGATTGATATAGCGCGGGATCACCAGCCGCTGTCCCGGCTGGATCGAAGCGGGATTGGTGATCCCGTTCGCCTTCATGATGGCCTGGGTCGGCACTTTGTACCGGTGCGACATGCTGCTGATCGTTTCGCCCTGGGCGACCACGACAGGCGTGCCGCCCTCCCAGTCCCAATGGCCGCCGCCGGCGGACGGGACCGTGCCGGTCACATCGGCGGTGGGCGGAGGCGAAGGTGGCGGCGATTGATACTGCGGCAGCGGCTGGCGCTCGATGTACCCTGCCGGCGCCGGCTGCCCCGGCGCACCCTGCGTCTGGTTGCCAGGCGCCCCCGCATAGGGAGTGCCATAACCTTCATTGAAACGGGCGGTCTCCGAGCTGCATGCCGCGGCGCCTATCGCTACCGCGGTCAAAGCCCCCCAACGCATCGCACGACGCGCACCCCACCCTGCTGTTTCCCACCGCATAATCGTACCCATACGCATACGCCACACCACACTGCCCGGCAGTTAAACACCGCCGAGGTAAACATCTCTTTAAATTGTCGAGATCGGATTAAGGTTATCGGGATGTAGCTGAAACTATTTGATTTTAAGCTGAATCTTGTCCGAGAAATCCGGCAGTCTCGATCGTGAGTGATCGGCTTGCATTTCGTGCAGCATCGACTGCCGGTCCGAAAAGTCTGCAACTTTTCGGGATCAGGCTCTAAAGTTCTCGCGCCTGCCCGGGCAGAAGCGGGACGAAGCGCACCCCGATCAGATCGTGACGCTCAAAGCCGCCATCGGTGCGCGTGAGCCTGACCAGGGACTGGCTGCCGCCGTGCGGCCCCAGCGGCAACACCATGATGCCGCCGACCGCGAGCTGCTGGAGCAGGGCTTCCGGAATCTGCTCCGCCGCGGCGGTGACGATGATGCGATCGAACGGGGCGCGGTCGGGCGCGCCGGCAAGGCCGTCGCCGACGATCACCTCCACATTGTCGTAGCCCAAGGCGGCGAGCTTGGCGCGGGCGGTCTCCGCCAGGGTGCGGTAACGCTCGATGCTGGTGACCTGCTTCACCAGCCGCGACAGCACCGCCGCCTGATATCCCGAACCGGTTCCGACCTCGAGAACGTGATGCTGGGGCTCGGGGCGGAGCTGTTCCGTCATGTAGGCGACGATGTAGGGCTGGCTGATGGTCTGGCCGCAGGCGATCGGCATCGCGCGATCGGAATAGGCCGACTTGACCTGGTTCGGCATGACGAACTGCTCGCGCGGGACCTCGTCCATGGCACGCAGCACATCGGCGCTCATGATGCCGCGCCGGCGCAGGTCGAGCAGGAACTGCATCCGGCCCACATGCGGTTCGGCGGTCGAGCGCGCAGCCAAGAGTTTGTCTCCTAACAGAGTATCTCCGCGAGCCGCGTCATGAACGGCTCGTCGGTCATGTCGAGCCGCAGCGGCGTCACCGCGATCTGGTTGTCCGCGAGCGCCGAGAGGTCGGTGCCGTTGCGCTCGGACAGCGGCCGGTTGCGCTCGAAGGCGATCCAGTAATACGGATTGCCGCGCCCATCATAGCGCGGCTCGATCCGCAAAAGCTCCTGGTCGCGCTTGCCCTGGCTGGTGACGGCGACGCCCCTGACCTCTCCGGGCGGGCAGTCCGGGAAATTGATGTTGACGAAGACGTCGCGCGGCATGCCGTCGGCGAGCACGCGGCGGATCAGGTCGGGCGCGAATTTCAGCGCGGTGTCCCAATGCGGGTCCTTGCGGGTCGCGGCGGCGTAGGCCTGGGACAGCGCGAAGGAGGGAATGCCGAGCACGGTGCCCTCGATGGCGCCGGCGACGGTACCGGAATAGGTCACGTCCTCGGCGGCGTTGCGGCCGCGATTGACGCCGGACAGCACCAGGTCGGGCTTGCCGTCGGGAATGACGTGCCGGGTGCCGATGATCACGCAATCGGTCGGCGTTCCCTTGACGGCGAAGTGGCGCGGCCCGATCTCGCGCAGCCGCAGCGGATCGTTGAGCGAAAGCGAATGCGATACGCCGGACTGGTCGGTCTCCGGCGCCACCACCCAGATGTCGTCGGACAAGGCGCGGGCGATCTCCTCGAGCCACTCCGAGTCCGCGGGCATGCACGCCGTCGTCATTGGTGATGAGAATGCGCATCGGCGCCCGCATTTCACATGCTGCGATTCATTTGGCCGCGATCGACTTGATGTCGCCCATATATGACTGCAGTGCGTCGGGCACCGCGATCGAGCCGTCGGCCTGCTGATAGGTCTCCATCACGGCGATCAGCGCGCGGCCCGACCGCGACGCCGGAGCCGTTGAGGGTGTGGACGGAGCGGACGTGACGGCCTTCCTTGGTGCGGTAGCGCGCGCTCATGCGGCGCGCCTGGAAGTCGCCGCACACCGAGCAGGACGAGATTTCGCGATACATGTTCTGGCCCGGCAGCCAGACCTCGATGTCGTAGGTCTTGTTGGCGGCGAAACCCATGTCGCCGGCGCACAAGGTGACGACGCGGTAGTGCAGGTCGAGCCGGCGCAGCACCTCCTCGGCGCAGGAGAGCATGCGCTCGTGCTCGTCGCGGCTCTGTTCGGGCGTGGTGATGGAGACGAGCTCCACCTTGTTGAACTGGTGCTGGCGGATCATGCCGCGGGTGTCCTTGCCCGCGGCTCCCGCCTCGGCGCGGAAGCACGGCGTGCAGGCCGTGAACCGCAGCGGCAGCTCGGCCTCCTCGACGATGGATTCGCGGACCAGGTTGGTCAGCGGCACCTCGGCGGTGGGGATGAGCCAGAGGCTGCGGTCGAGTTGTCGGGTCGGGGGAGCGTCACCGGATGCCAGCGTCAGCTCCGCGTTCGCGCGCGGCTGCAACGTGAGCTGCTCCTCGTCCCGTTCGATCGCATCGAGGTACTGGACCAGGTTGCGCGCGGTCATGAACTGATCGAGAGCCAACTTCGGAAGCTGCGCGGTGCCGAACATGACCTCGTCATGCACCAGGAGCGGCGGCGCGACTTCCACATAGCCGTGCTCGCTGGTGTGCAGGTCGAGCATGAACTGGCCGAGCGCGCGCTCGAGCCGGGCGAGGCCCTTCTTGAGAACCACGAACCGCGAGCCGGACAATTTCGCCGCGGTCTCGAAGTCCATCTGTCCCAGCGCTTCGCCGAGTTCGAAATGCTGCTTCGGGAGCGAAGGCGTAAGTCGCGCTTCGCCCCGAATTTGTGGTGCTCCACATTGCCGTGCTCGTCGACGCCGTCGGGAACGTCGTCGGCCGGCAGATTGGGGATTTTCGACAGCGCTTCGTCGAGCTCCGCGGATGCCTGCTTCTCGTCCGCCTCCAGCGCCGGAATGGTGTTCTTGAGCTCGGCCACCTCCGCCATCAGCGACCGGGCGCCGGCGTCGTCCTTCGCCCGTTTCGCTTCGGCGATTTCCTTCGAGGCCGCGTTGCGGCGCGCCTGCGCCTGCTCGAGCTTGCGCGATGCTGGCGCGGCGGCGCTCGTCGATGGCGATGAGGCGCGCGGCCTCGGGCGCAAGGCCGCGCCGCTTCAGGCCGCGATCGAAGGCTTCGGGATTTTCGCGAATCCATTTGATGTCGTGCATGACAGCCGTCTTCTCCCGTCGCGGCCGGCCGTCCGAACTGCCCCGATCCGGTGCGGGCCCATCGCGGGATGCCCGGCAGACCGGGCATGACATGCGTCATCGAACCGATGAAACAAAGGTTACTCGGCCGGCTTCGCCGCGGCGGCGGCCTGCGCCTTCGCCTTGCCCTCGACCAAACGCACCGACCACACCGACCCCTCGTAGAGAAGCAGCAGGGGGATCGCAAGGGACATTTGGCTGAGCACGTCGGGTGGCGTGAGCACCGCCGCGATGATGAAGGCGACGACGATGAAGTAGCGCCGCTTGGCGCGAAGCTGGTCGGAGGTGATGATGCCGACCCGGCCGAGCAGCGTCAGGATCACCGGAAGCTGGAACGCGACGCCGAAGGCGAGGATGAGCCGCATCATCAGCCCGAGATAGTCGTCGACCTTGGGAAGCAGCTCGATCGCCGCCTGGCCGTCGTCGCCCGTCTGCTGCATCGCGATCGAGAAGCGCGCCAGCATCGGCCAGACCAGGAAATAGACGACGAGCGAGCCGAGCAGGAAGAAGAACGGCGTCGCGACGAGATAGGGAAGGAACGCCTGGCGCTCGTTGCGATAAAGCCCGGGCGCGACGAACATGATAGAGCTGGGCCGCGACGATCGGAAAGGACAGGAACGCGGCGCCGAACATCGCGATCTTGAGCTGGACGACGAAGTATTCGAGCAGCCCGGTATAGATGAACTTGGAATTCTCCGGCCCCGCCACCCACACGTAGGGCCACGTCAGCACGTTGTAGATCTGCTTGGCGAAGAAGAAGCAGACGATACAACGTCACCGCGAACGCGACCAGCGCCTTGATGAGCCGCGAGCGCAGCTCGATCAGATGCTCCATCAGCGGCGCCTTGGTCGCCTCGATGTCCTCGTGCGTCATGCCCGGCCGCTCCCTTCGGCCAGCGGTCGCAGGATGCGGCTCGGTCGTCGATCCGACGTCCGGCGCGGGCAGTGCGGCGGCGGGACTCTCGGCCGGACGAGGGTTCCGGTCGCGACTCGCCGCGGCGGACTCGGCGGGCTGCCGCCGGCATCGTGCGTCTCGGACAGCGCAGGCTGCCGGCGCGGATTCCGGCGGCGTCCTCGACGCGGGCTCCGGCTTGGCGATCCGTCGGTTGGTCCGTCTTCGGCTCCCACTTGGTCGCCTCCTTGAAATCGAGCGGATCGAAATCGGATGATCCCCTTGGCGGCATCGCTGAGCTCGTCGACCTGCTTCTTGAGGTCGGCCATCTCGGCTTCGCGCATCGCTTCCTGGAACTGGCTCTGGAACTCCCCCGCCATGCGCCGGATCTTGGTGGTCCACTGGCCGATCGCGCGCAGGACGGCAGGCAGTTCCTTCGGCCCGATCACGATGAGCGCGACCACGCCGATGACGACGAACTCACTCCAACCGATGTCGAACATCGCGCCTCAACTCCGAAGGCCGCCCGCCGCTGCCGGCGAACGTCCTGCCATGCATCCATTCTCGGATCGCGCCCGATCGCAGTACCCGATCGCAGGGCCTGGCCGCGGCGAGGCTTAGACTTGCGCCCGGCTCTTCGCGGCGGAGGCCGCGGCGCTTTCGGGCTGCTGATGATCGAGCGTCTTGACCGGCTCGGTCTTCGGCGGCTCGACCTTCGCGGTTTCGTCCTCGGACATGCCCTTCTTGAAGGCCTTGATGCCCTGAGCGACGTCACCCATCAGCTCGGAAATCTTGCCACGGCCGAACAGCAGAAGCACGACGCCGATCACCACGATCCAATGCCACATACTCATGGAACCCATCGGGTAAACCCTCCGCAACGACGGGCCGCACGGGCGGGGCCTCGCCTCTTGATTTGACCCTGAACCTAGGCCTCGCGGCCGGCAAAAACAAGGACTTCGGCCGGCTCGATTTCGCCGCATGCGCGAAGCGCCGCGCCATGGTTAGCACGATGGCCAATGGTCCGCCTCCGACGAACCATCCGTCCGGGTCGCACCATGGGCGAACGCCGACGCGACCGCGCCGGCCCCGGCCTCACTCCTCGGTGGTATCGGGACGCGGGGCGAGGCCGAGATCGAGATCGCCGGGCTCCAGCGGATCCTCGTTGTCGCGCAGCGCCGGATCGTCGGACGGCTCGGGCACGCCGAACCCGGCCGGCAGCGTGCCGTCGAACAGGCCGGAGCCCTTGAGCTCGTCGAGGCCCGGCAGGTCGCCGACCGCTTCCAGGCCGAAATGCGACAGGAATTCCGCGGTCGTGCCATAGGTCAGCGGCCGGCCCGGCGCCTTGCGGCGGCCGCGCGGACGGATCCATCCGGTCTCGAGCAGGACGTCGACGGTGCCCTTGGCGGCGGACACGCCGCGGATCTCCTCGATCTCGGCACGGGTCACCGGCTGGTGGTAGGCGATGATGGCGAGCGTCTCGATCGCGGCGCGGGACAGCTTCTTCGGCTCGATCGCCTCGTGGGTGAGGAGCCAGGACAGGTCGTTGGCGGTGCGGAACGCCCATTTGTTGCCGACATGGACGAGGTTGACCCCGCGCGGCGCGTATTCGATCTGCAGCCGCAACAGGCTCGCATGCACGTCGACGCCGGCCGGCAGGCGCTTGGCGAGCGTCTTTTCGTCGAGCGGCTCGGCGGCGGCGAACAGCAGCGCCTCGAGCAGCCGAAGCTCTTCGGGCCGCGCCTCGATAGCCATATCCGGCTCCTCGGAATTGTCTTCTTCGAAGGTCTCCACCCGCAGCTCGGCCAAAACCGCCATCAACGCACCCTCCCGATCATGACCACGTCACATCCCCTGCCCCGCACCACTCGGCGCTGCCACCGGTGCCGGCTCGCCGTCGTTTCCCCCGACCCGCTTGCGCAGATAGATCGGGGCGAATGCGGCCGACTGATGGACTTCCATCGCGCCTTCGCGCACCAGCTCGAGCGTCGCCGCGAGCGAGGAGGCGAACGCCGTGGCGCGCATCGCCGGCTCCACCGCATAGGCGATGAGAAATTCGTCGAGGCGGCTCCAGTCGCTGGTCGCGCCGACCATGCGCTCCAGCATGGCACGGGCCTCGGCGAGCGACCACACGGTGCGCTTGGCGAAGCGCACGCGCGCCAGCGCGCGGCGCTGCCGCTCCGCGGCATAGGCGGACGAGAGATCGTAAAGGGTCGCCGACCATTCCGGCCGCTTGATCTCGGCGATCGGCTGGGGATCGCCGCGCCCGAACACGTCGCGGCCGAGCAGCGGCCGCTCGAACAGCCGCACGCCGGCTTCGCGGATCGCGTCGAGGCGCTTGCAGCCGCAGCGCCAGCGCCTTCGCCATGTCGGCGGCGCTCATGCCCTCCGGCGCCACCGGCTCGGGCAGCAGCATGCGCGATTTGAGATAGGCGAGCCACGCCGCCATCACGAGATAGTCGGCGGCGAGCTCGAGCCGCGTGCGTCGCGCCTGCTCGATGAAGGCGAGATACTGGTTGGCGAGCGCCAGGATGGAGATTTTCGCGAGATCGACCTTCTGCTGGCGCGCCAGCGTCAGCAGGAGATCGAGCGGGCCCTCGAAGCCGCCGACGTCGACGATCAGGGTCGGCTCGTCGGTGCCGCGATCGGCGGCGGCATCCTCGGCGAAGGGCGCTTCGTCGGCGTTCATGTCGCTCGTCATCCCGTCACCGCGCCTGCCTGCGTGGCAGCAGTTGCTGCAAATGCCGCCCGCGCCTCGTCGAGATCGATGTCGTCCGGCGGCCGGCGCGACGCCGAGCGCCCGCGCGGTGCGCGCGAGCGCCTCGCCGCCGAGCTCCGGGCAATTGCGACGCGACCTCGTCCATTTCGCTCAAGATCCCGTTGCAATGGAGCACGAGATCGCAGCCGGCGGCGAGCGATTGCCGGGTCCGTTCCGCAATCGAGCCCGTCAAGGCGCCCATCGACACGTCGTCACTCATCAACGCTCCAGCGAATCCGATCCAGGACCGAATCACCTCGTGGATGATAACCGGCGAGGTGGTGGCCGGAAGGCCCGGATCGAGGGCTGTGAATACAACATGGGCGGTCATGCCGAGCGGCAGCGCGGCGAGCGGCCTGAACGCGGCAAAATCCGTCGCTTCGAGGGTCGCGCGGTCGGCGGTCGACGACCGGCAGGCCGCTCGTGGCTGTCGGCGGTGGCGCGGCCGTGGCCGGGCAGGTGCTTGACGACCGGGAGCACGCCGCCGCCGGCGAGGCCCGCCGCGACCGCCGCGGCGATGGCGGACACCTGGTCCGGGGTATCGCCGTAGGCACGATCGCCGATCACCCGGTCGGCGCCGGCGACGGGCACATCGGCGAGCGGCAGGCAATCGACGGTGATGCCGACCGCGGCGAGATCGGCGGCGATGAGGCGGGCGCCGAGCCGCGCTGCCCGCAGGCCGAGGGCGGGATCGCGCGCGTAGAGCCGTCCGTAGACGGCGCCGGCCGGATAGGCAGGCCAATGGGGCGGGCCCAGCCGCTGCACCCGGCCGCCCTCCTGGTCGACCAGGACCGGCGTCGTCGCGCCCGCAGATCGACCGAAATTCGTCGGTCAGCGCGCGCACTTGCGCGGGATCGACGATATTGCGCTTGAACAGGATGAGGCCCCACGGCTCGGCCGCACGCAGGAACGACGCGCTCGTCCGGCGTCATCGTCGTGCCCGCCAATCCCGTGATGAATGCCCGCGGCGCCATGGGCGCGGCTTAGCCCGCGCCTCGGCCAAGGGCAAGCGCGCCGGCCGTCAATTCCTTTGGACGAAGCAGTTGCCGCCGGCGCTCTTGAGGCTTTCGCACAACTGGTTGGCTTCCTCGCGCGCGAGCGGGCCGACCTGGGCCGCGTAGAACACGCCGCGATCTCCCTGGTCCTTCTTGCGAATCAGAGGCTGATGGCCGCCGAGCACAGAATATTTCGTCTGCGCGGCGCGGAACGCCGACTGCGCCTCCGCCTCGGTCTTCTGGGCCGAAAGCTGGACCATCCAACCTCCGCCTTCGCCGGCGCGGGGCGCCGCGCGGGCGGGCGCGGGCGGGCGCGTCGTTTCGACGGCGGCCACGGACGGCGGCGATTGCGGTGTCAGCGCCAGCGGCGCAGCCGACTGGCTTGGCGCAGCAGGCTGCGGCGCCTGGGCAGCCGGGCGGGGAGCCGCCGCGCGGGCCGGAGCCGGTGCTGCCGGTGCCGCCAGTGCTGCCGCAGCCGGTGCGGCCGGTGCCGCGGGGTCGGCGTGGATGGTGACGGTGCGGACCCGCTTCGGCTCGGTCGTAGCCGCGGCGGCGGGCGGCGCGGCACCAGTCGCCGTCGCGCGGTCGGATAGGGGGCGACGGCGGCGCCTCCCGACAGCGGAGCGACCAGGCCACCATTGGCGTTGCGGGCGGCATCCCTCAGGTCGACCGGCTGCTCCTCGCGCGACACCATGCGTTCGCCCGAGCCGTTGCCGAGCCGATCGTTGATCGGCTTCGAGCTGGCGTCGGCAGTCGACGACGTCGGCACGATCTTGGTGGGCGAAGTATCCGCGCGGATCAGAGGCGGCGGCCCATCGGTACCGCCCCGGAATATGGTGCGATAACCGAATGCCGCGGCGCTCCCGAACACGACGACGCCCAGAAGCGCCAGTGCGAACTTGATCGAATTGCGCCGCTTGCCGCCGAGTTCGTCATCCTCATAGGCGCCGTCGTCGGCATATTCGTATTCGTCGTACCGATGGCCCTCGGCATCGGCATATTGGCCCTCATATTCCCCGTCCTGTTCGCCCTCCTGCGGGTAGGCGGCATCGCTGGTGCGAAGCCTCCGGCCGGGTGCTCGCCGGATGCGGGTAATGATCGCCTTCCGCATAGGCCGGCTCCGGCTCGGCCGGATAATGCTGATCGGGCACGGTCGGATAGGTTTCATCCGCATAGGCGGAGTGGCCCTGAGGCGCCCGATCGTGGTCCGAACCGCCAAATCGATCGGAACCGCCGTGTCGCTCCGAACCGCCCAGCGAAGGAAATTCGAACCGCTCGCGGGCAGCCGGAGGCGGATCGTCCCGGGTGGGCTCGGAATAGCGGTCGTCACCGCGATCCTCGGGCTCGGGCGGGAGCGGATCGGCTCGGGAAGGTCTGCAGCGCAGGGAACGGATGGGGCCGCGGCTGCGGCTGCTCGCGCTCCGAGTCTGCCTCGTAACGACGGTCCGCCTCGTAACGATCGAACCCGGGCGAAAGCTCCCGCGACGGGGGCCTTGCCATGGGACCCCGCGTCGGCAGATCGGGAGCGCGCGGCGAATCGCCGCCGCGCGCCGGGGGCGGGCCGAACGGGATCGCTCTGGCCGATCAGGCGGGCAAGCTCCAACAACGGATCGGACGACGGGGCGCGTCGATCCGCGATCCGTCAGACGCGTGGGGTGGATATGCGCGCGGGGGACGAGGGAAGGGGCCGTCGGACATTCTGCTATCGCAACCTCGTTCGGCGCCAGCCATGGGCTGCGCGATGACGCCCCGTCAATCGCAGACTTGATCGCGACCGGCGACGCCGGGCTCACCTCATCTCATCGGGAGCGCCGACCCCGAGCAAACCGAGCCCGGAAGCAAGCACCGTGACGACGCCCTGCACCAGCGCGAGACGAGCCATGGTCATTTCTGGATCATTCTGGATAATGAAGCGTAAATGAGGCGAATCCTTTCCTTTGGTCCAAAGAGCATGGAATTCGCTAGCCAATTCGTAAAGATAGAAAGCGACCCGATGCGGTTCATGGGCGCTCGCCGCGGCCTCGACGAGCCGGGGATAGAGGGCGATGCGGCGCATCAGGGCAATTTCGGCGGGGTCATCGAGGCGGCCGAGGGGGGCAGCCGCGAGCTGGCGGGCCCGTTCGGCGCCGTCGCCGGAGAGGTCCGGCACGACCTCGCGGGCATTGCGGAAGATCGACTGCCCGCGGGCGTGGCCGTACTGGACGTAGAACACCGGGATTGTCGCGCGACTTGCTCCTTGACCTTGGCGAGGTCGAAGTCGAGCACCGCGTCGTTCTTGCGGTACAGCATCATGAACCGGACGGCATCGCGGCCGACTTCATCCACTACTTCACGTAACGTGACGAAGTCACCGGACCGCTTAGACATTTTGACCGGCTCGCCGGCCCGCAACAGCTTCACCAGCTGGATCACCTTGACGTCCAGCTCGGCGGTACCGCCGCTCACCGCCGCGACCGCCGCCTTCATCCGCTTGATGTAGCCGCCGTGGTCGGCGCCCCAGACGTCGATGAGATTGCGGAAGCCCCGCTCGACCTTCGACTTGTGGTAGGCGATGTCGGAGGCGAAATAGGTATAGCTGCCGTCCGACTTCATGAGGGGACGGTCGACGTCATCGCCGAAGTCGGTGGCGCGGAACAGGGTCTGCTCGCGATCCTCCCAGTCCTCGACCGGCGCCCCCTTGGGCGGCGGCAGGCGGCCCTCATAGACCTTTCCCTCCGCGCGCAGCGCCGCGATTGTCGCGGCGACCTCGTCCACGGGTCCCTCGATCAGCGAGCGCTCGGAGAAAAAAACATCGTGTCGCACGTTGAGGGCGACGAGGTCCTGCCGGATCTCGGCCATCATCATGTCGATCGCCTTGGCGCGCACGATCGGCAGCCAAGCCTGTTCCGGCATCTGGTTGAGGCTGCGACCGTGCTCGGCGGCCAACGCAGCGCCGACCGGCTTGAGATAGTCGCCGGGATAGTATCCATCGGGGATCGGACCGATGTCCTCGCCGAGCGCCTCGCGGTAGCGCAGGTAGGCGGAGCGGGCGAGCACGTCGACCTGGGCGCCGGCATCGTTGATGTAGTATTCGCGGGTCACCGCGTAGCCGTTGAACGCCAGCAGATTGGCGAGCGCATCGCCGAACACGGCGCCGCGGCAATGGCCGACATGCATGGGCCCGGTGGGATTGGCCGAGACATATTCGACATTGACCGGCTCGGCCTTGCCGATGTCGCTCTTGCCGAAGTCGGGCCCGGCGAGGATCGCGGCCCGCAGCGCATCGCGCCAGACCGCCGGGATCGAGGGTCAGGTTGATGAAGCCCGGGCCCGGCCACTTCGACCGCGGTGATCTCCGGCGCGCTTGCCGAGTTCGGCCGCGAGCCGCTCGGCGAGGTCGCGTGGCTTGAGGCCGGCCTCCTTGGCAAGGACCATCGCGGCATTGGTCGCGAGGTCGCCATGGCTCGGCCTCCCGCGGCGGCTCCACCACGATCCGCGTGAGATCTGGCGGATTGGCAAAAACGCCCGCCGCCGCAAGGGCTTTCACGGCCGATTGGACATGCGCGGTGAAGACGGAGAAAACGTTCATGTGACACATTTTTCGGGCTCGGCGGCGGCGCGGCCTAACGTAATTCCGGGGTGGAGTCAAAAAGCCGCATGTGCTCGGAAAGCGCGTAGCGGTCGGTCATCCCGGCGATGAAATCGGCGATCTGACGGACCGACACCGGCGGGTCCGGCACCGCGCGCCGGACGACGCCACGGCAGCTCGCGGGGATCGCGCTGGTAGCGCTCGAACAAGCCCGCACCACCGCCTCGGCCTCGCCCATGATCCGCATGATGCGGGGATGGCGGTACATGCGGGGGAACAGGAATTCCTTGATGGTCCGGTCCGCCGCCGCCATGGCCGGCGAGAACGCCACCACCGGCGCGCCGGCGCGGCGGATGTCGTCGCAGCAGGCCGGGCGGCGGGCCGCGATGAGACGCTTCGGAATGGGCGATCACGTCCTCGATCATGCGGGTGATCAGCCGTCGCACCAGTTCGTGGACCTGCCGCGCGGTTTCGATGCGGGGGTGGCGCGCCGCGATCTCCGCCAGGATGTCGCGGATGAGCGGCACTTCGCGGCAGGTCGTCGATGGAGAACATGCCGGCCCGCAGCCCATCGTCGATGTCGTGGGCGTCATAGGCGATGTCGTCCGCGATCGCGCCGGCCTGGGCCTCCGCACTCGGGAATTGGGCGAGTGCGAGGTCCTGGCGGGCGCAGTATTCGGTGATCTCCTGGGCAACCGCGCGCTGCTGCGTTACCTGCAGCCTTCCGGCCGCGGCACGCCCGCCGCATCGGTCAAGGGGCCATTATGCTTGACCAGGCCTTCCAGGGTCTCCCAGGTGAGGTTGAGACCGTCGAAGCCGGCATAGCGGCGCTCCAGGCGAGTCACCACCGACAGCGTCTGGGCGTTGTGGTCGAAGCCGCCATGGGCGGCGAGGCACGCATCGAGCGCACGCTCGCCGGAATGGCCGAAGGGCGGATGGCCGAGGTCGTGGGCGAGCGCGCAGGCCTCCGCGAGGTCCTCGTCGAGGCCGAGCGCGCGCGCCAGCGAGCGCGCGATCTGGGTCACCTCGAGGGTGTGGGTGAGCCGGGTGCGATAGTGGTCGCCCTCGTGGTAGACGAACACCTGCGTCTTGTGGGCGAGCCGGCGGAACGCGGCGGAATGGATGATGCGATCGCAATCGCGACGGAAATCGCTGCGGGTGGCGCTCGGCGGCTCGGCATGGAGCCGGCCCCGGCTCGCCGCGGGATCCGCGGCATAGGGCGCGCGCGGGCGGCCGCCGCTTACCGCCATGGTGTCACCCCGCTTGCCGTTGACCTCATAGCGCATCGCACATAACTATCGAATGGCTGCCGCGCCATCGGGCCGGTGGGCGGTTGGGCGCGGCGGGGGCTTTTCCCGGCCGTGGGGTGACTGCAACGAGGACGAGAGTCCATGGCGAATTCGGTCATTTTGACGGAACGGGCGGCGCGGCGGATCGGCGAGATCCTGAAGAGCGAGCCGGCCGGCGCGATGCTGCGGGTGAGCGTCGAGGGCGGCGGCTGCTCCGGCTTTCAATACAAATTCGATTTCGATCACGCCAGGACCGACGACGACCTCGTGCTCAGCCGCGACGGCGCCACCGTGCTGATCGATCCGGTTTCGGTGCAATACATGGCGGGCGCCGAGATCGATTTCGTCGACGACCTGATCGGGGCGTCGTTCAAGATCAACAATCCGGTGGCCACCTCGTCCTGCGGCTGCGGCACCAGCTTTTCGCTGTGACCTGCCTGCGCCCTTGAACCGCTGACCGGCGGCAGTCCGGATTGAGCCACAAGCGCGCCTACGCGCGCCTTCGGCGCTCTGACGAATCCGGAACCGCCCTCCGCATGTCCGCATCGCTCCCGCGCTACGGTCGCCTTCACCTCGCCCTTGGGCGAGGTGAATCGCGAATGCATCACTCCGCGGCAATCGCGTGAGGCACCGTGGGCTCGTGGGGCTCTTCCAGATCGACCGGCGGATCGAGACGGCGCTTGAGGATGCGGTCGACCTTGTCGAGGTAGATGTAGACGACCGGCGTGATGTAGAGCGTGAGCAACTGCGACACCAGCAGGCCGCCGACCACCGCGACGCCCAGCGGCTGGCGCAACTCGGCGCCGGCGCCGGCGCCGAGCGCGATCGGCAGCGCACCGAAGATCGCCGCCAGGCTCGTCATCATGATCGGCCGGAACCGCAGCAGGCACGCCTCGCGGATCGCCTCCTCGGCCGACAGTCCGACCGTGCGGCGCTGGATCGCGAAGTCGATCATCATGATGGCGTTCTTCTTCACGATGCCCACCAGCATCACGATGCCGATCATGGCGATGACCGTGAGGTCCATGTTGAACATCATCAGCACGATCAGCGCGCCGACGCCCGCCGACGGCAGGCCGGAGATGATGGTGATCGGGTGGATGAAGCTCTCATAGAGAATGCCGAGCACCACGAAGGAGGCGAACACCGCCGCCAGCACCAGCACGCCCTGCCCTTTCAGAGAATCCTGGAACACCTGCGCCGCGCCCTGGAAGCCGGAGACGATCGAGGCCGGCAGGTGCGTCTCCTGCTCGATCTGCCGGATGGCGTCGACGGCGGCGCCGAGCGGCGTAACCGGGGGCCAGATTGAACGAAATCGTCATCGAGGGCTGCTGGCCCTGGTGATTGACCTGCAGCGCGCCGACGGTCGGCACCAGCTTGGTTACCGCGGACAGCGGGATCGACCGGACCGGTCGGCGATGTCGAGCCGTTGACCCCCGAGCCCGCGGCGGGTGCGACGATGCCGCCGCCGGTCGCCTGTCCGTTGAGATTGGTCTTCAGATAGACCTTGCTGAGGCCGGTCGGATCGTCCTGGATTTTCTTGTCGCACTCCAGGATCACCTGGTAGTCGTTCGAGGCCGTGTAGATCGTCCCCACCTGCCTCGCGCCGAAGCAATTGTAGAGTTCCTGACGCACCTGATCGAGCGATACGCCGTAGACCGCGGCGGCTTCGCGGTCGATCTCCATCGTCATCTGCGGATTCTTGATATAGAGATCGCCGGTGACGTCGCGCAGCCCCGGCAGCTTGGAGATTTTTTCCAGCATTTCCGGCCCGACGCGATAGAGCGTCTCGGTGTCGCTGGACTGCAGCGTGTACTGGAACTCGCTCTTCGAGATGCGGCCCGTGATGTTGATGTTCTGGACGTTCTGGAAATACGTCGCCATGCCGGTGACGCGCACTGGTCTTGCCGCGCAGCCGCTGAATCACGGCGGTCGAGTTTTCCGCACGCTCGTGGCGCGGCTTCAGAGCAATGAAGAAACGTCCATAATTGTTGGTCGGGTTGGGGCCGCCGGCGCCGATGGTGGAATTGATGATAGGCGACCGCCGGATCCTGGCGCAGAATCTCGGCGATCTGCAGCTGGCGATCGAACATCGCCTTGAAGGAAATGTCCGACGGACCTTCGGTCGTGGCGTTGATGAAGCCGGTATCCTCGACCGGGAAAAAGCCCTTCGGAATGACGATGTAGAGCCACACCGTTCCGATCAGCGTGCCGATCATCGCCAGGATGACGACGGACTTGTATTTGAGGAACAGATCGAGGGTCACTTCGTAGCCGCGCAGCCACGACTTGAACATGGCCTCGAAGATACGCAGGACGATGTTCTGGTTTTCGCCCTCGTGATGAGCTCTTGAGCACCCGCGCGCACAGCATCGGCGTGAGCGTCAGCGACACGAAGCCGGACAGGATGATGGCGACCGTGATGGTCACGGCGAATTCGCGGAACACCCGCCCGACCATGCCGCCCATCAACAGCACCGGGATGAACACCGCGATCAGCGCGAAGGTGATCGAAATGATGGTGAAGCCGATTTCGCGCGAGCCCTTGAGCGCCGCCTCGAACGGCTGCATGCCGCCTTCGATATGGCGGACGATGTTTTCCAGCATCACGATGGCGTCGTCGACCACGAACCCGACCGACAGCGTCAGCGCGAGCAACGTCATGTTGTTGATCGAGTACCCGAACAGGTACATGGCGGCGCAGGTCGCGATCGAGCGAGATCGGCACCGCGAGCGCCGGAATTGCGGTCGCCGCCGCCGAGCGCAGGAACAGGAAAATCACCAGCACGACGAGGCCGATGGCGATCGCGAGCGTCACCTTCACGTCCTCGACGGAGTCGCGGATCGACACCGAACGGTCGGCCAGCAGCTCCATCTTGACCGACGCCGGGATCTGGGCGCGGTAGGTCGGCAGCCGCTCGTAGATGGAATCGATGATGTCCACCGTGTTGGCGGACGGCTGCTTGAAGATCGCCAGCACGATCGATCGTTCGTCATTGTAGAAATTGGCGATCTTGTCGTTCTCGACGGAATCGACGACGGTCGCGATTTCCTTGAGCTTGACCGGCTGGCCATTGCGATAGGCCACGACCAGATCGCGATATTCGCCGGCGTTGCGCATCGCCGCGGTCGCCGTGAGGATCGTGTTCTGCCTCGCCCCCGCGATGGTGCCGACCGGCGTATTGGAATTGGTCTTGGCAATGAAGGTGCTTGACGTCGTCGAGCGAAATGCCGCGCGACGCCGCGGCGACCGGATCGACCTGCACCCGCACGGCGAATTTCTGCGAGCCGAACACCAGAACCTGGGCGATGCCGGGCAATTGCGAAATCTGCTGCGCCAGCGTGATCTCGCCATAGTCGTCGACCGTCGACAACGGCAGCGTCGACGACACCAGGCTGAACATGATGATCGGCGAATCGCCCGGATTGACCTTGCGGAAGAACGGCGGAACCGTCATTTCGATCGGCAGCCTGCGGGCCGCCACGGTGAGCGCCGTCTGCACGTCGAGCGCGGCGCCGTCGATGTTCCGGTTGAGGTCGAACTGGATGATGATGGTGGCGAGCCCGAGCGACGACGTCGACGTCATCGACGTGATGCCGGCGATGGTCGAGAGCTGCCGCTCGATCGGTCCGGCCACCGACGCGCCCATGGTTTCCGGGCTCGCGCCCGGCAGGGTGGCGGTGATCTGGATGGTGGGGAAATCGACCGCCGGCAGCGCCGCGACCGCGAGCAGCCGGTAACCGAAAATACCGAACACGATCAGCGACGCCGTGATCAGCGTCGTCATCACCGGGCGGCGAATGCAGGTTTCGGAAATATTCACGTCACGCCCCCGCCTTGCGCTCGCGCACCGTCACCCGCGCCCCGTTGGTGAGCAACAGGTGTCCGTCGGTGACCACGACATCGCCGTCGTCGAGACCGGATTCGATGACCGTCTCGGCGCCGAGCAGCCGCGCCACCTTGACCGGCGTGACGGTGGCGACGTTGTTCTTCACCACGAACACGAAGTTGCCCTGCTGGCTGACCTGCACGGCCGAGCGACGGCACCACGACCGCATCCTCGGTTCGCAGCGTCACCTGCGCGGTGACGAGCGTGCCGGGCCACAACAGCTCGTCCTCGTTCGGCATGCTGGCGCGCACCGTCGCCATGCCGGTGGTGGGGTCGACGCCGTTTTCGACCATCGCGATCGTGCCGCGGGCGCGGCGCGTATCGCCGGGAATGATCGCTTCGACGGACGGTATCGTTCTCCGCCATCGCGACCCGCAGCTCCGGCAGGCTGCGCTGCGGCACCGACGAACGTCACGTAGACCGGCGCCATCTGGTTGATGGTGGCGATCGGAACGGTATCGGCCGAGCGGGCGAAATTGCCGACCTTGACGGAGGCCTGGCTGATCCGCCCGCTGATCGGCGGCGCGGATGAAGCAAAAGCTCAACTGGACCTTGAGGTTTTCCAGCACCGCATTGTCGGCCCTGATGGCGGCGCGCAAGGTGTCGCCCTGGGTCTTGCGAATTGTCGACATTGAGCTGCGGCGTCGCCCCTTTGCCGACCAGTTCGGAGTAGCGGCGCAAATCCCGCTCCGCCATTTCCAGCTGGGCCTGGTCGCGGGCGATGGCGGCCTCGGCCTGGGCGATCTGTGCCTGCAGCGAGCGCGGGTCCAAGCGTGACCAGAAGATCGCCCTTCTTGACGAAGGCGCCGTCGGTGAAGTGGATGCCGACGATTTCGTTGTCGATCCGCGCCTTGACGGCGACGCTCGCCATCGTGGTGACGTTGCCGAGCGCCTCCAGCAGGACCGGCGTCTTCTTCTTGACCGCGGTTGCGACCTCGACCGCGACCGCACGGGGGCCCGGCCTGCTGGGATTGGGCAGCCGCGTGATCACCCGTGAACCATTTGAGTGGGGGGAACCATTTGGCCAGTTCGTCCGGATTGCCGAGCAACCCCGAGCGCGCTGCGCCGCCTGCGAGGGCAAGCACCACCACCAAGCCGATTACCGCCTTGCCTTTGGTCATTATTCCGCCCCGCCCAGGTTTTGCGTCCCGCCTGGGCTTTGTTGCTGCAATCGCCCGACCGGGCCTGCGGGCGAGCCGAATTGGTCGGCTGGCACGTCACTTTACCGGTTGCCGCAAATTTTGCCAAATTACCATAGCATAAATTTCCGTAAGATTTCAGGCAGCCGCCCAGGCCGCCCGGTTGGTCACCGGATTGCCGTCGAAAATTAACCGCGCCGACACTTTCTAACCCGGCCTGACAGCGGCATGCTCGCGCCCTCTCCGGAATCACCGCGGATGCACCGATTTTGGGCGGACCCATGCGAATTGCGACCTGGAACGTCAATTCGATCAAGCAGCGCGTCGACAATGCGGTCGCCTGGCTCAGGGAACGCGAGCCCGACATCGTCTGCCTGCAGGAGACCAAATGCGTCGACGAGGCCTTCCCGCGCGAACCGTTCGAGGCGCTCGGGTACAACGTCGCCGTGCACGGCCAGAAGACCTTCAACGGTGTCGCAATCCTGTCCAAGCTGCCGTTCGACGAGGTGACGCCGCGGCTGCCCGGCGAGGACGAGGACGACCACGCCCGCTTCATCGAAGCGGTGGTGTCGACGCGCGTCGGGCGTGGTGCGGGTCGCATCGATCTACCTGCCCAACGGCAACCCGCCGCAGACCGACAAATATCCCTACAAGCTCCGGTGGATGGACCGGCTCGCTCATTATGCGGACGAACGGCTGCGGCTCGAGGAGCCGCTCGTCCTGGCGGGCGACTACAATGTCATTCCGGCGCCCGCCGACGCCTACGACCCCGCCGCCTGGGCGGGCGACGCGCTGTTCCTGCCGCAGACCCGGGAACGCTTCCACGCCTTCGCCAATCTCGGGCTCACCGATGCGGTCCGGGCGACCACCGACGCCGCCGGCGTCTATTCGTTCTGGGACTATCAGGCCGGGGCCTGGCAGAAGAACCGCGGCATCCGCATCGACCACGTCATGCTGTCGCCGCAGGCCGCCGACCGGCTCGCCGCCAGCGGCATCGACAAGCACGTGCGCGGCTGGGAGAAGCCCTCCGATCACGTGCCGGTGTGGGTCGAACTCGCAATCGAATGAAGGAAGCGCTGCTTGCGCATGATCTTGTCCGAAAAGTCTGCAGCTTTTCGGGATCAGCCGTCAGTCCCGGTTACCCTTGAGCCAGCGCTCCAGATAAGTTGAGCGCGGCCACGCTGCTCTTCGGCGGTCGCCTGCTTCATGGCGGCGGCGTAGAGATCGGCGATCCAGGTCTCCTGGGCCGATGCGCCGTCGCGGGCAAGCGTCAGCCACATCAGTCCGCGGGCCGCCTGGCGCGGCGTGTATTCGCCCTTGAACAGCATCGCGCCCAGCACCGCCTGGGCCTGGTACTGCCCCTTGCGCGCCGCCAGCGAGAGCCAGCGCGCCGCCTGCTTGGGTTCCTTCAGTCCGCCATTGCCGTCGAGATACATGCGGCCGAGGCGGTACTGGGCATCGGGATCGCCGAAATAGGAGGCCGCATAGGCGAACATCTCGCGGGCGCGATCGGGGTCCGGCTTGATCGCCGTATCGGGAATGCCTTCGAGATAGTAGTTGCCGAGCGCCACGAAGGCGTTGGCGACGAACCGCGCCTGCGGCGTGCCGGGCGCCTCGTCGGCATGGGCATCGGCGATGCCGCGAAAATATTCGAACGCCCGCAGGTCGTCCTGCTTGACGCCGTCGCCGTCGGCATACATGCGGCCGAGCTTCCATTGCGCGATCGGTATGGCCGTTGGCGGCGGCATATTCGAGCGCGGTGATGCCGGTCTTGGTGTCGCCGGCGCGCAGCGCCTCGCGCCCCGGACTGGAACGCCTCGGTCGGGCCACCTTGCGGGGTTGGCGCGTTGAGCGCGCCGGCGCCCGCCGCAGGCCCCGTCGCCGTGCGCGGGAGCACGTCGATGCCCACCGGCGGCGCGACGTCGCCCGGCGTGCGGGTGCCGTCGAAGGCGAAGGCCGACGCGAGCCCGAGCCCGGCTGCGAACAACACAATCGGCAGGATGTGATCAGATATCCGCATAGCACGTCTTCTCGGCTGCCCCGCCCGGATGAGTGACGGCGCCATGGCGCGCCGGCCCGACCTGCTGAGCGTATTTCCAGATGTAACCGGAGGCGAAAGCGGACTCGCGCGGACGCCACGCCGCGCGTCGCCGGTCGAGCTCGGCCTGGTCGAGCCTGACTTCGAGCGTGCCCTTGTCGGCGTCGATCGCGATGATGTCGCCGTCGCGCAGATGGGCGATCGGGCCGCCGACCGCCGCCTCGGGTCCGACATGGCCGATGCAGAGGCCGCGGGTGGCGCCGGAGAACCGGCCATCGGTGATGAGCGCCACCTTGTCGCCCATCCCCTGGCCGTACAGCGCCGCGGTGGTGGCGAGCATCTCCCGCATGCCGGGGCCGCCCTTGGGGCCCTCGTAGCGGATCACCAAGACCTCGCCTTCCCTGTACTTGCGATTCTTCACGGCGTCGAAGCAGGCTTCCTCGCCGTCGAAGCAGCGCGCCGGGCCGGTAAATTTCAGGTTATCCCGTCCATGCCGGCGACTTTGACGATCGCGCCTTCGGGCGCGAGGTTGCCGGTGAGCCCGACGACGCCGCCGGTGGCAAGCAGGGGCCGGTCGGCCGGACGGACCACGTCCTGTTCGTCATTCCACACCACGCGCTTCATGTTTTCAGCCATGGTACGGCCCGTCACGGTCATGCATTCGCCATGCAGAAAACCGTGGTCCAACAGGGTCTTCATCAGCAACGGAACGCCGCCAGCCTCGAATAAATCTTTGGCGACATAACGGCCGCCCGGTTTCAAATCTGCGATATAGGGCGTTCGTTTGAACACTTCCGCGACATCGAAGAGATCAAACGTGATCCCGCATTCGTGGGCGATGGCCGGCAAATGCAGCGCGGCATTGGTCGATCCGCCGGACGCGGCGACCACCGCCGCAGCGTTTTCCAGCGCCTTGCGGGTGACGATGGCGCGCGGGCGCAGGTTGCTGCTTGATGAGATCCATCACCTGCTCGCCGGCGACCATGCAGAACTTGTCGCGGAACTCATAAGGCGCGGGCGCGCCGGCCGAATAGGGCAACGCGAGCCCGATCGCCTCGGACACGGTCGCCATGGTGTTGGCGGTGAACTGCGCGCCGCAGGCGCCCGCCGACGGACAGGCATTCTGCTCGAGGGTCTCGAGGTCGTCGTCGGACATCTGGCCGACCGAGTGCTTGCCGACCGCCTCGAACACGTCCTGCACGGTGACCGGCTTGCCCTTGAAGGTGCCGGGCAGGATCGAGCCGCCGTAGATGAAGATCGACGGCACGTTGAGGCGGCACATCGCCATCATCATGCCGGGCAGCGACTTGTCGCAGCCGGCGAGCCCGACCAGGCGCGTCATAGCCGTGGCCGCGCACGGTCAGCTCGACCGAATTGGCGATGACCTCGCGCGACGGCAATGACGACTTCATGCCCTCGTGGCCCATGGCGATGCCGTCGGTCACCGTGATGGTGCAGAATTCGCGCGGCGTGCCGCCGGCCGCCGCGACGCCCTTCTTTGCCGCCTGGGCCTGGCGCATCAGCGAGATGTTGCAGGGGCAGCTTCGTTCCAGCAGGTCGCGACGCCGACGAAAGGCTGGTGAATCTGCTCGGTCGTCAGCCCCATCGCGTAATAGTAGGATCGGTGCGGCGCCCGCTCCGGGCCTTCGGTCACGTGACGGCTGGGAAGTCTGGCTCTTGAGGCTGGTCTTGGCGTCCATAAAATCTGTGCCTTACTCCGGATCCGGCAAACATCGAATCCGCCCGTGTGCGCCCGTGGCCACTACACGCGGTATCGAGATCATGCAGCGCTGTGGCGGAATAGGGGCGGCCTGCCCCTGCGCAACAAAATCTGCCAAATGTTGTGTATATGTTGCTACGAAGCAACAGATGTAACCACGATGCACAGCCCCTCAGAACCACTGGCGCGGCCATTCTTCGACCGCAGTGTCCATGAAGTCGCACCGGAGCTCATCGGCGCCACATTGCTGGTCGGCGGCGTCGGCGGCGTGATCGTCGAAGTAGAGGCCTATCACCATACCGATCCCGCCGCGCACAGCTATCGCGGCCGCACCGATCGCAACGCCGTCATGTTCGGGCCGGCCGGATATGCCTATGTCTACCGCTCCTACGGTATCCACTGGTGCCTCAACTTCGTCTGCGAGGGCGAAGGCAGCGCCAGCGCCGTGCTGATCCGCGCCCTGCAGCCGGTCAGCGGGCTTGCGGCGATGCGGCGGCGGCGCGGCATGTCCGACGAAAGACGGCTGTGCTGCGGGCCCGGGCCGGCTGTGCGAGGCGCTCGCCGTGACTCACGCCCATAACGGTTTGCGACTCGACCGACCGCCATTTGCGCTGTATCGCGCGCGCCGGAGCCGGTGGAGGTCGTGACCGGCCCGCGAATCGGCATCACCAAAGCGGTGGAGCGTCCCTGGCGCTACGGTTTGGCCGGCTCGCCGTTCCTCAGCCGCCCATTCAAGGGGACCGGCTCGTCGTGAGCGCAGGACTGCCGCGAATATATCGCCACGTCTTGGTGCGGAGCTGGCCGGCGCCTCACCATTCCCGGCGGACGTACTCCAGGCCGAGCTCTTTCTTCGCCCACAGCACCATGGGATTGCTGTTGAGGAAGGCGATCACCTTGGGCTCGATCACGGCGGGATCGGCGTCGCCGAGTGCGGCGACTGCAACGACCACGTCGCACTCGTCGTTGAAGGCGACCGACAGCAGGGTTTCGCTCGCTTCCCCGTCGGACACCCAATAGGGCCGCGCCAAGCCTTTCATCCAGCCGATCTTCACGGGCCGGCTCGCGCCGGAGGGCTGGGTCTTGGGGCTCACGAGGTCGGTATCGGCGACGCGCTCGAGCTCGGTGTCATCGGACACTCCGGTGGAGCAATTGCAGAAGCCGATCTTCGGCCGCACATAGACGTCGACCTTGACGCCGCAATCCGCCGGCAGGCAGGTGAAGGCTTTGCCGATGCCCCATTGATCCAGCAGGAACGGCCATTTGACCTCGTTCCACACCGGCTCGGCGGTGCTCGGATCGACGGGGGCTGGGGCGCGCACGCCGAATACCGCCACCGAGCCCGCCATCAGGCCGGCTCCAGCGACGGCAATCGCATATGCGAGCGCCTTTGCCATCGAAGTCTCCGGTGCAGCAAGCCGACCGGCGAATTTCGGCGACGGCCCAGCGGCACTTCCGGCGCAACGCTATCACGCCGGGCGCCGCCAGCGAAAGCGGGCATTTCCGGCCGAACGGGTCCGGTGTCAGAGCTTAACGCATCATCGAGCGACTCATCCGGAGATGAGGTCGCAAGCGGGACGGTCGGAGCGGTGCTTGCCGCGAACATCGTTTGGCTTTCGCTGGCCATCGCGACTATCTTGGCCGAGCAACTCGGCGCCAATGTAGCCTGCGAGGGGGAACGGGTGATGAACCCGAACATTGAGATTCATCTCCAGGCTTCGTTCAGTGGTGCTGTCGTCCTCCTTGCGCGCTCAGCGCACGCGCTCATCCCAGTGACTTTTTGGGTCGTGCTCGCCGCGTTGTTGGCGGCGTCGCCGTCGCAGGCCGAGCACTGGCCCAACCGCATCCTCTATTTCACCCACTCGGCCGGCTACCGGCACGAGGTCATTCCGACTTCCCAGGCCGTGCTCAAGCAGCTTGGCGAGAATTCCCGCGCGTTCAAGGTCACGACGACGGAGGACGTCTCGGCGTTCACCACCGAAAACCTTCGGCACTATGCCGCTGTGATGTTCTTCACCACAGGCGAACTGCCCCTGAGCGACGCCCAGAAGGCCGCCCTGCTCGCTTTCGTACGGTCAGGCCGCGGCTTCCTCGGCGTCCACTCCGCAACCGACACGTTCTACAAGTGGCCGGAGTATCGAAAACTCATCGGCGGCTATTTCAACCAGCATCCCTGGCATCAGAAGGTGACGGTCGATGTCGCCGACCCCGGCAACCCGCTGGTCGGCTTTCTCGCACCCTCGTTCGCGATCAGCGACGAGATCTACCAGATACGCGACTTCGACGTGCAGGCGTCGCGCGTGCTGCTGCGGCTCGATCCCAGGTCGGTCGATCTGGAGGCCGACAACGTGCACCGCCAGGACTATGGCTGGCCGCTCGCCTGGACCCGTTCGTTCGGCCG